>CAWUEW020000001.1:0-672500 GCA_963921255.3 Paracoccaceae bacterium
CGCCTCCTTCTTCAGCTGGACGAGCTCGTCACGGAGCTGGTCCGGCGTCTTTTCACGCAGTTCGCTGGCGTTCATCGCCTATCTTCCTTCTTCAACATCACGAGAGCGCCCCTGTCGATTGGCTCAGGGTCACGCTGATTCCCGTGGGTTCGGTGAATGAAGCGCGCGTATACGTGCTGATCGGGCGTATTGCAACCTTCAATTCCAAGGGGGGCTGTGGGTCCCGCGCCCGGGCTCAGGCCAGCATCCCGTTCAGGAACAAATCCACGCTCGATTTCGACCATCTGTGCCGATACTCGGCGTCGGTGGCAATGTTGACGCCGCTCGTGCGGGCGATCCAAGGCATGAACTGGACTTGGCTGACGATGCGATCCAGCATCGCGCCAGAAATCATGGCCGTGTCCAGGTTGGCCCGAACCAAGCCCTCACCCTTCGCCGCCTCCAGGAACGCGACGAACCGCGACTGGAAAGCAACCAGCGGCGGCAATTCCGCCTGCTGCTGCAGCACGACCATCATCACATCGCGTTCGGCCAGGCAGGCCTCCAGCGTGGTCTCGAATATCAACTCGATCCGCGCGATGAGGTCGTCCTTGGACTGCGCCGGCGTCTCCAGCAGCCGCAACGGCACAGCATAGACCGACACGCCATAGCGCTCGACAATGGCATCCAGCAGCCCGTCCTTGCTGCCGAAATAGTGGTTGACCATGTTGATGCCGGTGCCCGCCCGTTTGCAGATGGCGCGCACGGACACACCGCCAAAGCCATCAGCGGCGAACAACTCCGCCGCTGACAGGATCAGGCGTTCCCGGGCCGGCTTGGACGCAAACGCGGCGTCTGCGGTGGCGGCCCGGTCGGGGGCAGGTCTGGTGTGGTGTTTCTGCGTGGCCAAGGCCTCTGCCCCATCTGTCGCTTGCCCGATGGTTAAACGGCCACTGCCAAGGGTTCAACATGCGGCACCTGCCGCGCGGCCGTTTCGATCTCGCGCATGAACAGCTTGATCGTGTTCTGGAACTGGCGGCGGATCATGAAGGCCATGGGGCGCATGTACCACGCCACTTCGATCGTCAGTTGGTTGATGGCGCGCGTCCGCCCCCCGGCGAGGGGTTCAATGGTCCATTCGCTTTCGACCTTCCGCATGAACCCGGGCAGACCGCTGACGATCAGAAACGCAAAGCTTTGCCCCTGCCGATCGAACTTGGTGATCTGTTCCTGGATCTGGTCCAGACCCGCCGGCGTCGGCTTGAGGTCGCAGGTCCGCACCGAACCCGGCGCAAGCGGCCCGTCGATCGACGATTTCACAACCGTGTTCGACCACTCGCCAATTTCGGCAAAACGGTCACCCATCAGGGTCCAGACGGCGTCGGCGGGCACATTCAATTCGTGGGCAGTTTTGACTTTCATGTCGGGGCTCCTCTAAATCTGATGTATCACTTTATATAACATTTGTTATATTTATGCAAACAGCCAATTCACCCCCGCCCCTTTCCAGGGACGCCGCCTAAATTCGAAACATGATTTCAGAGAGTTAGGCCGTCGCGGCTCGGCTCAGGCCCAGGCGTAGTTGAAACTCACGCTCACCCGATCGTCTTCGTCCATGTTCATGGGAACCTCGTGGCGCAGCCATGATTCCCATAGCAGAACATCGCCCGCGACCGGGTTCGGATAGACAAAGCTCCGCAATTCTTCCCGCGCATCCTTTCGGCGATTGGGTGCCGCCATCATCATGGCGTGGCGCGGATCCTCCAGCTTGATCGACCGGGCCGCAGGCGGCACCGTGACATAGGTCGTGCCCGAGATCACCGAATGGGGATGAATGTGGCTGGTGTGAATCCCGCCCTCGGGCAGGATGTTGATCCAGATGTCCTCGAGCGTCAGCGCACGGTCTTCCAGATCGAACTCCAGATCCTCGGCAAAGGCGGCCACATGGGCATCCAGCGCCTTGACCACCTCGCCAAAGATCGGGAACCGCCACGGCAGGTCGGTCAACGACGCATAGGAGGTGTAGCCGGGATAGCCATTGTCCTCGCACCACGCCTGACCGGCCTCATCATCCTCGGCGATCGAGAAACAGGACGCCTCAAGCTCGTCATGGTCGATCTTTGGCCCAAGCTCGGCCAATTTCGCGTGATAGAGACGGGTGACAAACAGGGATTTGAGGGTCGGCATCGGCGGCATCTTTCCTGGCGGCAGATCGGCTGCCCTTGGTATGCCCTGCCCCGGCCGCCAGTGCATCCGGTTTTTCGCGCCCGGCCCCGCAAGCCGTTTACTTCTTGGCCCGCGAAAAGGTCATCTTCTGGCCCGACAGCGCCTCGGGCGTGCCCACCCAGGCATAGGCCAGAAGCGACGGCTGCAGATCGGCCGTGGTGATCCGGTGGAGATGACCCGGCGGGTTGAAGATCAACGAGCCGGGCGCATACACACCCGCGTCATTCTCGGAAACGGCGCCCGTGAGGCAAATATAGCTTTCCGTGATGCCGTCATGGGAATGAGCCGGATAAGTGCATCCCGGCGCAAACAGCACCAGGCCCAGGATCACATCTTCGGTCACCACCGGCCCGAACGGGCCGGCCAGTTCCGCAAAGGCGTATTTCTTTTCGAGGCCCCGCGGGACCTTTTCGTACCCGTATTGCCATTCAAGCTCGGGCGCGATGATCTCAAGTGTCGAGATGAAGGCCCCATGCTTTTCCAGATGCCCCCGCGCCAAGGCACGGTTCAGGTGGGCCGTCACCGGTTTCTGCGTCGGGACGCGCTCGACGATCCGGGCATCCGCGGCACTCGCCTTGGAGATCCGCTCGCGCACGATGCGCTGATGGTTGCGGATCTTCTTGCTGCCACCGGCCGGGATCGTCCGGTAAAACTCGTAAAGATCGCGCAGCAGGTACAGCCAGTCGGGCCGGGACGACAGCGTCACTTTGGGGTCTGTGCCGTCCATACGGGCCTCCGTCTCTGATCGTCCCGATCCGCTACACCGAGTTGGGCGAGTCGCGAAGCGCTTTGCGCCCCTGCCTCGCCATTCTGCAGCGCACAAGCTGCACGCCGCCCCTAAAAACAGCAAAACCCCCACGCCAAGGGCGCGGGGGTCTCGATGTTTCGGCAGGTGCGACGGGCGTCGCTTACCAGTCTTCGCGCACCACGGTGCGGGTCTTGACCGGCAGCTTCATGGCCGCCAGGCGCAGGGCCTCACGCGCGATCGGCTCGGACACGCCGTCGATCTCGAACATGATGCGGCCCGGCTTGACCTTGCACGCCCAGTAGTCGACCGACCCTTTACCTTTACCCATACGCACTTCGACAGGCTTCGAGGTGACCGGGGTGTCGGGGAAGATCCGGATCCAGACGCGACCCTGACGCTTCATGTGGCGCGTCATGGCCCGACGGGCGGCTTCGATCTGACGCGCGGTGACGCGTTCCGGCTGCAGGGCCTTCAGGCCGTAGGTGCCAAAGTTCAGGTCAGACCCGCCCTTGGCATCGCCGCGGATGCGGCCCTTCTGCATTTTGCGAAATTTTGTACGCTTCGGTTGTAGCATCTCACCGTCTCCTTAGCGGTCGCGACGGCCGCCGCCGGCACCGCGCGGGGCGGGTCCGTCTTGCAGCTCTTGCGCTTTGCGATCCCGCGCCGAGGGATCGTGCTCCATGATCTCACCTTTGAAGATCCAGACCTTGATCCCGATGATGCCGTACGGCGTCGAGGCTTCGGAATGCGCATAGTCGATGTCGGCCCGCAGGGTGTGCAAAGGCACACGGCCTTCGCGGTACCATTCGGTCCGGGCGATCTCGGCACCGCCGAGGCGGCCTGCGACGTTCACACGGATGCCCAGGGCGCCCATGCGCATGGCGTTCTGAACCGCGCGCTTCATGGCACGGCGGAACGACACACGACGCTCAAGCTGCTGCGCGATGCTTTCGGCCACCAGCGGCGCGTCCAGCTCGGGCTTGCGCACTTCAACGATGTTGAGGTGCAGTTCGCTTTCGGTCATGGCCGCCAGCTTCTTGCGCAGGGTTTCAATATCGGCGCCTTTTTTGCCGATGATGACACCCGGACGCGCGGTGTGGATCGTCACGCGGCACTTGCGGTGCGGACGTTCGATGATCACACGGCTGACGCCGGCCTGCTTGCACTCTTCTTCGATGAACTCGCGGATCTTGATGTCTTCCAACAGCAGATCGCCATAGTCCTTGGTATCAGCGTACCAACGGCTGTCCCAGGTGCGGTTGACCTGGAGCCGCATACCGATGGGGTTTACTTTATGTCCCATTAGGCTTGCTCCTCAACTTGACGCACCTTGATGGTGAGCTCCGAGAACGGCTTGTGGATCCGACCAAACCGACCACGCGCCCGCGGACGACCGCGCTTCATGATCAGGTTCTTGCCAACCCAGGCTTCCGCCACGATCAGCTCGTCCACATCGAGGTTGTGGTTGTTTTCAGCGTTGGCGATGGCCGACTGAAGGCACTTCTTCACGTCCACAGCGATCCGCTTCTTCGAGAAGGTCAGATCGTTGAGGGCCGTTTCGACCTTCTTGCCGCGGATCATGGCTGCAACCAGGTTCAGTTTCTGAGGCGAGGTGCGCAGCATACGCAGCTTGGCCATTGCCTCATTGTCCGCCACGCGGCGGGGATTTTTATCCTTGCCCATGGCTTACTTCCTTTTGGCTTTCTTGTCCGCCGCGTGCCCGTAATAGGTGCGCGTCGGCGAATATTCCCCGAACTTTTGGCCAATCATATCCTCGGACACGGAGACCGGGATGTGCTTCTGACCGTTGTAGACCCCAAAGGTGAGGCCCACGAACTGGGGCAGGATGGTGGAGCGGCGCGACCAGATCTTGATCACGTCGTTGCGGCCGCTTTCGCGGGCGGCTTCGGCCTTCTTGAGGACATAGCTGTCGACAAAGGGGCCCTTCCAAACAGAACGCGACATGGATTAGCGCCCCTTCTTCTTGGCGTGACGCGAGCGGATGATGAGTCTGCTGGACGCTTTGTTCTTGTTCCGGGTGCGCTTGCCTTTGGTCGGCACGCCCCAAGGGCTCACCGGGTGACGACCACCCGAGGTGCGACCTTCACCACCACCATGGGGGTGATCGACCGGGTTCATCACAACACCACGCACAGAGGGGCGGATGCCCTTGTGACGGTTGCGACCGGCTTTCCCGAGGTTCTGGTTCGAGTTGTCGGGGTTCGACACCGCGCCAACGGTCGCCATGCATTCCTGGCGGACCATGCGCAACTCGCCCGAGCTGAGGCGGATCTGTGCGTAACCACCGTCGCGACCGACGAACTGGGCATAGGTGCCGGCAGCGCGCGCGATCTGACCACCCTTGCCGGGCTTCATCTCGATGTTGTGGATGATCGTCCCGATCGGCATGCCACTAAAGGGCATCGCGTTGCCGGGCTTGATGTCGGCCTTGGCCGACGAAACCACCGTGTCACCGACGGCCAGGCGCTGCGGGGCCAGGATGTAGGCCTGCTCGCCATCTTCATAGCGCACGAGGGCGATGAAGGCGGTGCGGTTGGGGTCGTATTCGATACGTTCGACGGTCGCCTGAACGTCCATCTTGGTCCGTTTGAAATCGACGATACGGTAGAGGCGTTTCGCCCCACCACCGCGGCGGCGCATCGTGATCCGTCCGGTGTTGTTCCGGCCGCCATTCTTGGTCAGACCCTCGGTGAGGGACTTGACCGGACGACCTTTCCAAAGCTCCGAACGGTCGATCAGCACCAGCCCGCGCTGGCCCGGCGTCGTCGGCTTGTACGACTTGAGTGCCATGCTTTCTGTCTTCCGTTGCTTTGCGGGAGGTTGATCCCGTCTCTTTTCGTGTAGGGCCCCGTAGGTCCCCGGTGTATCGGCCATACGGCCAAAAGCAGCAGCCCCGGACGAATCCGGGGCCTTGCCGATGGGGCCGTTTAGGGGGTTTGGCGGTGTGGGTCAAGGGCCGCGGACCCGAAGGCAATGGATCGCAACAGGCCGCCCGGCACGCCCCGCCAGATGCACGTTTCTGTGCCCGATCGCGGCGTCCGACACCAGCCGCACCCTTGGCAAGGGACGCGCCGGTCACTCAGGGGCGCCCGCGCCCGTCCCGGCCCCGGTTTGGTCAGCATGCATCACGCACCTTATTTTACATGTTGACTAATTAACCATTTTGTTAATTACTGTCGCCATGACCCAGGACGCCACCCTTGATGCCGCCTTCGCGGCCCTCGCCCATCCCGCGCGCCGTGCCATGCTGGCGCGCCTGGCGCAGACCGAGGCGACGGTGAACGAACTGGCCGAGCCGCTCAACATCAGCCTTCCGGCCGTGTCCAAGCACATCAAGGTTCTGGAAAACGCGGGCCTCATCACCCGCGGGCGCAATGCCCAGTTTCGGCCCTGTCGCCTCGCGCCCGGACCGCTGCGGGAGGTCGCGGCATGGACCGATCAGTACCGCCACATCTGGGACGCCCGCTTTGACGACATGGCCCGCGTCCTGAAAGACATGCAAGGAGACGACCACCATGAGTGATTTCGAATGGGTGCGCATCGAGCGCCGGTTTGAGGCTCCGATCGACCGCGTGTGGGCCATGTGGACCGATCCCGACCTCTTTGCGTCCTGGTACGGTCCCATGGGCTTCACCGTTCCCGTGGCCGAAATGGATGTCACCGAGGGCGGGACGCGCAAGATCTGCATGGAGATGCAGACGCCCGAGCGCACCATGACCATGTGGTTCACCGGCACCTATACCGAGGTCTCCGCCCCCCACCGCCTGCGCTACTCCGAAAGCATGTGCGACCCAGACGGCAACAAGATCTCGCCCGCGTCGATGGGGATGCCCGAGGGCACACCAGAGGAAACAACCGTGATCGTGGAGCTGGCCGAAGACGGGGACACGACCATCATGAACATGACCCATGTGGGCGTGCCCGCCGGCACACCAGGCGAAGGCGGATGGAACCAGGCCTTCGACAAATTGGGAACAGCCCTCTAACCCCCCCCGAACAGAAAACGCCCCGGACGCCGGTCCGGGGCCTTTTCTTTTCACCGAGGCGGCGACGGATTACCGTTCAAAGCCAGTCCAGTCGCCGGTGAAGATCGCGCCCATGTTCATGCCATAGGCGGCCTGGCGCAGATGCTCGGGCACGTCGCCACGGAAGATGAACGGGCCAGGCGTGGCGAATTCGACAAGCTGCGGGAAGAATTGGGCCGCCGTCTCGGTCAGGTGGAAGGCCAGCGCGTCGCCATCTTCGAAGACTTCGTGAATGACGATCTGGTGGCCGGATTCGGAGATCGCGATTTCGTAGGACACCAGGCCCGGCTCATTGGCCTCCAGGATGGCGCCGACCTGTTCGTAGGTGCCGATCAGGCGCTCTTCCATGCCTTCATGAGCGGTCCAGACATAGGTCAGGTCGATAGCGGTTGACCCGGTGTCAGCGGCCAGCGCGGTGGCGCTGGTGGCGGCAAGGGTTGCGGCGGCGGCGAGGGTTCTCAGCGAGGTCATTGTCTTGGTCCTTTCGAGATCAGTTTCGTGTTTTTGATCAGGGTAACTGATCGGTTACCTTGACTTGGGTAACTGAATGGTTACCTTCGGTCAACACTTATTTTCGAGGGCACCATGGCCGGAGCCAAAAACTACAACCGGGAAGACCTGCTGGATCTGGCGATCGAGCTGTTTCGCAAGCAGGGCTACAGCGCCACCAGCACGGCAGAACTGGTCGACGCCCTGGGGGTGAACCGCAAAAGCATGTATGCCGAATTCGGCTCGAAGCAGGAGTTGTTCGAGGCCGCCCTGGACCGCTATTCCGACATTCACCTCTCGCGCGTCCTGGCCCCGATCGAAGATCCCGACGCCGATGCCGACACGATCCGCAACGCCTTTGTCGGATATGCCTCGGCCATCGACACGCGGTTTCGCGGATTGGGGTGCCTGATGGCCAACACGGCCGTCGAACGCGCGGCCCTTGATCCCGGCAGCGCCCGGTTTGTCGACGCTTACCTCGCGCGTCTGCAGCGCGGGTTCCGGCGCGCGTTGGAAAACGCCAGGACCGCCGGAGAGATCCGCGCCGATGCCGCGCTCGACGACCTCGCCGCGTTTTTCGCAATGTCGGTGGTGGGGGTTTCGGCCCTCATCCGGGCCAAGGCCACGCCAGACCAAGTGCACGCCGCCTGCCGCGCCGCCACCAGCCTGCTGGACCAAAACGCCCCGGCCTGACCGCGGACGGCAGGTGTCGCCAAGGAATCACACGCCAGAACTCCGCGCATTGCCCACCTAGCCACAGGCCCGCTTTTGCCGCACGGTCTCAAAAAAACGCCTGAGGCAAGGCAGTGGCAAAGAATACGAGTAACTCTCCCGGCGCCGACGGGCAGGATTCGATCGGCGGGACCAGTCAGGGTGACAGCTTAACGGGCGGCAATGACAGCGATGTCGTTTCCGGGGGGTTGGGCGATGACCTTCTGCAGGGCGACCAGGGCATAACGGGCACCTGGTTCTTCGAGACATTCGATTACAATTTCGGATCGTCCGCCGGACAGGCGTTCGACATGGAAAACGGCACCCAGACGGGCGCTGGCTATGTGTCCGATTTCAACGAAGACACCCTGACCAACACGATGCGCGGCACCGGCGGCAATCCGGGCGATTTCGGCATCATCTACACCAGCACCATCAATGTGGTGGCAGGGGGGACCTATACGTTCTCCACCCGGTCCGACGACGGCTCGACCATCCAGATCTTCGATGAAAACGGCGTCGCGCTGGACTTCAACAATCAATCGGGCGGCACGCTGCCCTACATGAACAACGACTTCCACCAGGCCGCGACCACGCGGTCTGGCACGGTCGAACTGGATGCGAACACCACCTACACGATCCAGATCCGATATTGGGAAAATGGCGGGGGCGATGTTCTCAGCGCCAACGTGTCCGGCCCGGACACGGGCGGGTCAACCGAAAGCCTGTTGACCACCGACATGCTCGGCGATCCTCCTCCGCCCGACTATTCCACCACCGGCACACCCCTGGGCGTTGAAGGCAATGACACGCTTTACGGCGGCGGCGGCAACGATACGCTTTTGGGCGACGGCGGCGGCGACGTTCTGTTCGGGGACAATGGCGGTGGCGCAGGCGGCGGATCGGCCGCTTGGACCTACGAATATTACGATCTGCCAAACGGCGGCTACAGCAACCTTGCCGCCGCGGGGTTCACCCTGAATGGCGGGCGGGACAACAGCTTTTCGCCCACGACCACGGGCCAGACCAACAGCTTCAATCCATCGGACTACGACACAGGCGACCGGTTCGCCCTGAAATTCACCAGTGAACTGACCGTCACCACCGGCGGCACCTACACGTTTTCGACCAGCTCGGATGACGGCAGCAAGCTCTTTGTCAATGGGGTCGAGGTTGTCGACAATGACGGGTTGCAGGCGACGGCCACCGAAACGGGCACCATTGGCCTCTCGCCCGGAACCTACGTGGTCGAAATCATCTATTTCGAGAATGCGGGTCAACAGACGCTATCCGCCACCCTTGCAGGGCCGGACACCGGTGGCCCGGCCACCGATCTGGCGACCTATGGGGCCCTGACCACGCTGGATGTCGAAGGGGACGACCAGCTGTTCGGCGGCGACGGGGATGACCAACTGTTCGGCGAAGACGGTCAGGACACGCTCGATGGCGGCGCCGACGATGACACGCTGGACGGCGGGCTTGGCGATGACCGCCTGACCGGCGGGGCCGGCGACGACACGTTCCTCTACGCCGGCGGTGACGGCGCCGACACGATCACCGACTTTAATGTCGGCAACAGCGGCGGCACGGGCGACGGGGATCAGACAAACAATGATTTCGTCGACCTCAGCCCGTTCTACAACGACGCCACCCGCGCTGCGGTCAATGCCGCGGGCGGGTCCTTTTCCACCAATCTACAGATGCTCCGCGCGGATGCGGCGGATGGCCGGTTGGATGGCCTGATCGACGGGGTCGATTACTCTGCACAGATCGGGGATATCGACCTGTCGCTTGAAGACGGGTTCGGCAATGCCGTCACCGGCGGCGACCTGACCGAAGACAACACCAACGTCACGTGTTTTGCCGCCGGAACATCCATCCGCACGCTGTTTGGTGAGCGCCCGATCGAAACCCTGAGCCCCGGGGATTTCATCCTCACCGCCGATGGCGATGCACGCCCGCTTCGGTTGAGCCTGCAATCCCATGTCAGCGCCGCGCAACTGGCCGACTGCCCCACCCTGCGCCCGGTTCGCATCCCCGCCGGGGCTCTGGGCAACGGGCTGCCGCGCAACGACCTGTGGGTTTCGCGTCAGCACCGGATGCTCGTCCGCTCCAAGGTAGCGCAACGCATGTTCGGCCAGGATGAGGTTCTGGTCGCCGCCATCAAGCTGGTCGGTCATGCCGGGATCGAGGTCGACCTGCGCGTGAAGACAGTGGACTACTTCCACCTTGTGTTCGCACAGCACGAGGTGATCTTTGCCGATGGTGCGCCAAGCGAAAGCTTCTATCCCGGGCGCGAGGCCATCAAAGCCCTGCCCGAGGCCGCGCGCGAAGAATTCCAGCGCCTGTTCCCCGATGTCGCGCTGTCGGACGACGCCTGGCCCTTCGCCCGCCCCGTGCCCAAAGGCAAACACCAGCGGCACCTGATCAAACGGATCAGCACCAATCAAAAGCCTGTCGTGGACGCCGCCTAGGTCGCCGCAACGAAAAAGCCCCGCCAAACACGGGCGGGGCTTCTTGCGAACTTCAGGAGGTCTTACAGGCCGGTCGACACGTCGATCGTGTTGCCCTCTTCGAGGGTGACATAGGCCTTCTTGACGTCCTTGCGGGTGCCTTTGATGCCCCGGAAGCGCTTGTTCTTGCCTTTGGTGATGGTCGTGTTCACGGCCTTCACCTTCACACCAAACAGGGTCTCAACGGCCTCTTTGATCTGCGGCTTGGACGAGTCGATCGCCACTTCGAACACCACTGCGCCATTCTCGGACGCCATGGTGGATTTCTCGGTGATGATCGGCTTGCGGATCACGTCGTAATGTTCTGGCTTCACGCTCATTGCAGACGCGCCTCCAACGCTTCGAGACCGGCTTTGGTGATGACCAAGGTGTCCCGTTTCAGGATGTCATAGACATTGGCGCCCATCGACGGCAGCACATCGAGACCTTCGATGTTGCGGGCGGCCACGGCGAAGTTTTCGTTCACCTCGGCCCCGTCGATCACCAGCGCACGCTTCCAGCCCAGATCCTTGACCTGCTTGGCCAGATCGCTGGTCTTCGGCGCATCCATTGCGGCGGCGTCGAGCACAACCAGCTCACCGGCGGCCATCTTTGCCGACAGGGCGTGCTTCAGGCCAAGCTGGCGCACTTTCTTCGGCAGGTCATGACCGTGGCTGCGCGGGGTCGGCCCCTTGTAGATACCACCTTTGCGGAAGATCGGCGCATTGCGGTCGCCGTGGCGGGCGCCACCGGTGCCCTTCTGGCGGTAGATCTTCTTGGTCGAATAGCTGGTTTCGGACCGAGTCTTGACCTTGTGGGTGCCAGCCTGCGCCTCGTTGCTCTGCCAACGGACCACGCGGTGCAGAATGTCGGCACGCGGTTCCAGGCCGAAGATGTCTTCACCCAGATCGACCGAGCCGGCTTTCTTGCCGTCCAGTTTGATAACGTCGAGTTTCATTATTCCTCACCTCCCTCAGCGGGGGCTTCTTCGGCAGGTGCCTCGGTTGCCGGAGCTTCGGCCTGACGCAATGCAGCCGGAAGCGGCGCGTTGTCCGGGAACGGCTTCTTGACCGCATCCTTGACCGTCACCCAACCCCCTTTGGAGCCGGGAACAGCACCTTTGACCATGATCAGGCCACGGTCGGTGTCCGTGCGCACAACCTGCAGGTTCTGCGTGGTGACCTTGGCGGCCCCCATGTGACCGGCCATTTTCTTGCCTTTGAAGACGCGGCCGGGATCCTGACACTGACCAGTCGACCCGTGCGAGCGGTGGCTGATCGACACACCGTGCGAGGCGCGCAGACCACCGAAGTTGTGCCGCTTCATGGCACCCGCAAACCCTTTACCGATCGAGGTGCCCGTGACGTCCACGAACTGACCTTCGAAGTAATGGTCCGCGATAATTTCCTCACCCACACCGATCAGGTTCTCGGGATCGACCCGGAACTCGGCCAGCGTGCGCTTGGGCTCAACCGATGCCTTGGCGTAGTGGCCCCGCATCGGAGCCGACACGCGCTTCACCTTGGCCGTGCCAGCGCCAAGCTGAACGGCGGTGTAGCCATCGGTTTCGGTGGTGCGCTGTGCCACCACCTGCAATTTGTCCAGTTGAAGAACGGTCACAGGAATCTGCTTGCCGTTTTCCATGAAAAGCCGGGTCATGCCGACCTTTTTCGCGATCACACCAGAGCGCAACATATCCGAAGCCCTCCTTAGACCTTGATCTCGACATCCACGCCGGCGGCGAGGTCGAGCTTCATCAACGCATCCACGGTCTGCGGGGTCGGATCGACGATGTCGAGCAGCCGCTTGTGGGTGCGAATTTCCCACTGGTCGCGCGACTTCTTGTCGACATGCGGACCGCGCAGGACGGTGAATTTTTCGATTTTGTTCGGCAGCGGGATCGGTCCGCGAACCTGGGCGCCGGTACGTTTGGCGGTGTTTACGATCTCCTGGGTGGAGGCATCGAGAACACGGTAGTCAAACGCCTTCAGGCGAATACGGATGTTCTGACTGGCAACGGCCATATGTGCATCCCTTATCTTGGGATTTTAACGGATTGGACGAAGGCCGCTCATCGACCCCCCTCTTCGCGTCAAGTGGCGGAACATAAAAAGGGCACGCGCGGCGCACCCTTCGTTCCGTTGCGCGCGTATAGGCGGAGTCGGAGGGCGTGACAAGGGGGTTTTGTTCCTTGCGGGGCGCTCGGAGACGAGACCACCCTTCTTGCGTGCATTGCGCCGCGCCGCCACAGTCCATCCACGACCGTCAACCGAGGCGCCCCAACCATGTTGAACATTGATCAGATCCGTAAGGACACACCCGGCGTCGGGCGCGGCACCCATCTATTGGCCTGTGGCTCGGCGCTGATGCCACAGCCCGTCGTGGACGCCGTGATCCGCCACACCGAACTCGAGGCGCAGATCGGTGGCTATGAGGCGCTGGCCCAGCAGGCCGACGCTCTGGCCAAGGTCTACACATCCGTCGCCCGCCATATCGGCGCGCATCCCGACGAAATCGCCCTGATGGAAAATGCGACCGTCGCGTGGTGCCACGCGTTCTACGCGCTTCCCCTGAAGGCGGGCGCACGCATCCTGACCTGCGAAGCGGAATACGCAGCCAACTACGTCGCCTTCCTCCAGCGGGCCAAACGCGAAGACCTGAAGATCGAGGTCATCCCCTCCGACGACAGCGGCGCGCTGGATCTCAATGCCTTGGATCAGATGATGGGCCCCGATGTCGGTCTGATCGCCATCACATGGGTGCCCACCAATGGCGGCCTGGTGAACCCCGCAGCTGCGGTTGGACAGATCGCCAAGGCCCATGGCGTGCCGTATCTGCTGGATGCCTGTCAGGCGGCCGGGCAGATGCGCATCGATGTGACCGAGCTTGGCTGTGATTTCCTGTCCGCGACAGGGCGGAAATTTCTGCGCGGCCCGCGGGGCACTGGGTTCCTCTATGTGTCCGCCCCTTGGGTCGCACGGCTGGAGCCTGCGATGATCGACCATTTCGGCGCCCCTTGGGTGGCCCGCGACCGCTATGACCTGCGCCCCGATGCCCGTCGCTTTGAAACCTGGGAAAACTCTTATGCCTTGCGGGCGGGGTTGGGCGCAGCCATCGACTATGCCGACCAAATCGGGATCGATCAGATTCACGACCGGGTCATGTCTCTGGCCAACGCCACGCGGGCGGGCCTGTCTGATCTGCCTGGCGTTCTCGTGCGCGATCTTGGCCAGACGCCCTGCGGCATTGTCAGCTTCTCCGTCGACGGCCACGCGGCCGAACACCTCGTGAAACAGATGGCCGAGGCCGGGTTTGCAATCGGGGCGTCCGGGCCGTCCAGCACGCGGATCGACGCCGAACGCCGCAACCTGCCGACCCTCCTGCGCATCGCGCCCCACTATTACAACACCGAGGACGAGATCGCGGCCGGCATCGGCGGCCTCGGCGCCCTTCTCTGAGCCACCGCGCATTAGGCCGAGAGTCAAACAGCCGGTCCGCCAAATAAGACTCCGCGTCACCGACAGACCCAGGTCCGGTAATTGACATGAATCAATTTGCTTTTGTCAATTATTGTTAGTGTTCCCCATCTGTATTGCCGTGGGAGGGTGAACATGCAGATCCAAAGACAATCAAACGTCATCTTGCGGGTGCTCGCGCTTGTCGCGCTTGCGGCCGCCGGGGCCAACCTGATCGGGGCCGCCTCGGCCCAAATGAACCCGTGCCCCTACACCAATGATGGCGATTGCGATGAACCCAACGGGCTTGGGTACTGCGATTGGGGCACCGATACCGTCGATTGCTCGAACCCGAATTCAAAATTCGGGACGGGAAGCGGCTATTCCGCCAACACGCCAAGCTCCGGATCCACCACCGCGTCCAGCGATGATGGGCTGCACAATCCGTGTCCTTACACCAATGACGGGGATTGTGATGAACCCAACGGCTTGAATCTCTGCGCTTGGGGCACCGACACCGCAGATTGTTCGAACCCGAATTCCAACTTTGGCAGCGGCAGCGGCCACGGCAGCGGCGCTCCGGGTTCGGGCGGCAACACCGCATCCAGCGACACCGGACTGCACAATCCGTGTCCTTACACCAATGATGGCGATTGCGACGAACCAAACGGATTGAATTTCTGCGCTTGGGGCACGGACACCGCAGATTGTTCGAACCCGAATTCCAACTTTGGCAGCGGCAGCGGCTATGCGGGCGGGTCCACCCCGAACACACCTGCGTCTGGCGGAGTTCCGGAACACCAGGTCGCCCGGGCCGAAATCACGCAAAGCTGCGTGCCAAGCCCCGCCGTCATCACGGTGCCTGCCGGCGGCAATGCCAACAGCTTTGCCGTGCGGTATGGCTCGGTGCGCTTCGGCCGCAACTGCCAATATGGCAATGCGTTGGATCGTGGTGGGATTTCCATCACGGGCGAATGGGGGGACCCGATCCTCTCGATCTCCTGGGGGCGGGGCACAGAGCCCAGTGAGGCGGACCGAATGCGCTTGGTGCAACTGACCCTTCCGGCCGGAACCTATCGGTTCTACGTGAGCGGCGGCGCCAATGCCCTGGCCGAACTGTCGTATTGGGTCACCGGGCCGTAGCGCGTCCGGCATCGCCCCCCCGGTGTCCCGCCTTTCTGTGGTTTGGGCGTGGTTAAGGATTGGTTTCTGGTTTGGGATGTGGGTTTGGGATCAGGGGGTTGGGTCTGTGCTCAGGTGTGAGCAGGCCGGGGACCGGGGTGGTTTGGGCGGCTGGCCTGGGGGGCAGGCCTAAAAAAAGCCCCGCGCGGGGCGGGGCCGGGTCTGGCAGGTCCGGGCGGGGGGATCGGCCCGGCCTGCGGGGGGATCGGCCCAATCAAAAAAGCCGCCCCGGTTCGGAGCGGCCTTCTGATGTCTTCAGTCCGGGCGTGGTGCCCAGTCAGTCACCGGGGCCTGTTGGCCCCACACCTGGCTTTCGGCAGATTGGCCCGAGGGCCAATCGCCTGCCGCTCGGCGGCGTAGCCGCCGTTACTCGATGATCTTCGAGACGACGCCGGCGCCGACGGTGCGGCCGCCTTCACGGATGGCGAAGCGCAGGCCGTTTTCCATCGCGATCGGCGCGATCAGTTCCACGTTGAACTTCAGGTTGTCGCCCGGCATCACCATCTCGGTGCCCGACGGAAGCTCAACCGTGCCCGTCACGTCCGTCGTCCGGAAGTAGAACTGCGGACGGTAGTTCGCGAAGAACGGCGTGTGACGGCCACCCTCTTCCTTGGTCAGGATGTAGGCTTCGGCCTCGAACTTCGTGTGCGGCGTCACAGAACCCGGCTTACACAGAACCTGGCCACGCTCAACGCCGTCCCGGTCCACGCCGCGCAGCAGCGCGCCGATGTTGTCGCCCGCTTCACCGCGGTCCAGAAGCTTGCGGAACATCTCGACGCCCGTGCAGGTCGTCTTCGTGGTGTCGCGGATGCCGACGATCTCGATCTCGTCGCCCACGTTGATCACGCCACGCTCCACACGGCCGGTCACAACCGTGCCGCGGCCCGAGATCGAGAACACGTCTTCGATCGGCATCAGGAACGGCTGGTCCACCGCGCGCTCGGGCGTGTCGATGTAGTCATCAACCGCCGCCATCAGCTCGGCAATCTTCTCCGACCCGATCGCGTCGTCACGGCCTTCCAGCGCCGCCAGAGCCGACCCTGCAACGATCGGAATGTCGTCGCCGGGGTACTCGTAGCTGTCCAGAAGTTCCCGGATCTCCATCTCGACAAGCTCAAGAAGCTCTTCGTCGTCGACCTGGTCCACCTTGTTCATGAACACCACCATCTTCGGGATGCCAACCTGGCGGCCCAGAAGAATGTGCTCGCGCGTCTGCGGCATCGGGCCGTCCGCGGCGTTCACAACCAGGATCGCGCCGTCCATCTGCGCCGCACCCGTGATCATGTTCTTCACGTAGTCCGCGTGACCCGGGCAATCCACGTGCGCGTAGTGACGGTTGTCCGTCTCGTACTCAACATGCGCCGTCGAGATCGTGATCCCACGCGCCTTCTCTTCAGGCGCGCCGTCAATCTCGTCATACGCCTTGAAATCGCCAAACTGCTTCGTAATCGCAGCCGTCAGAGTCGTCTTGCCGTGGTCAACATGGCCAATCGTGCCAATGTTCACATGCGGCTTCGTACGTTCAAACTTTTCCTTTGCCATCATGGCCTCCTTGAAGTGGATGCCGGGCCTTGGGCCCGGGCTACGGTTGGGGCGGGCGGCGTCACCGCCCCGCCGTTATGCGTATTTCGATTGGATCTCTTCCGAGATGTTCTGCGGAACCGGTTCGTAATGGTCGAACTGCATCGTGAACTGCGCACGGCCCGAGGACATCGAGCGCAGGGTGTTGATGTAGCCGAACATATTGGCCAGCGGCACGAAGGCTTCGATCGCGATCGCGTTGCCGCGTGTGTCTTGGCCCTGAACCTGGCCACGACGGCTGGTCAGATCGCCGATGATGCCACCGGTGTATTCATCCGGGGTCACAACCTCGACCTTCATGATCGGCTCAAGCAGTTTCGCGCCCGCTTTCTTCATGCCTTCGCGCATGCCCATGCGGGCCGCGATTTCGAAGGCCAGTACGCTGGAGTCCACGTCGTGGAACTTCCCGTCGACCAGGGCGACCTTGAAGTCGATCACGGGGAAGCCCGCCAAGGGGCCGCTGTCCATGACGCTTTCGATGCCCTTCTCAACACCAGGGATGTATTCCTTCGGCACGGCACCACCCACGATTCGGCTTTCGAAGGAGTAGCCTTCGCCCGGCTCGGTCGGCGCGATTTCCAGTTTCACTTCCGCAAACTGACCAGAGCCACCCGACTGTTTCTTGTGGGTGTAGCTGTGTTCGACGGCGTGCGAGATGGTCTCGCGGTAGGCCACCTGCGGCGCACCGATGTTGGCTTCAACCTTGAACTCGCGCTTCAGGCGGTCGACCAGGATGTCGAGGTGCAATTCGCCCATGCCCTTCATGATGGTCTGACCGGACTCGAGGTCGGTTTCGACGCGGAAGGAGGGATCCTCTGCTGCCAGACGCTGCAGACCCAGAGACATCTTTTCCTGGTCGCCTTTGGTCTTCGGCTCGACGGCGATTTCGATCACCGGGTCGGGGAAGGTCATGGTTTCCAGAACGACCGGATCGTTGGCGTCGCACAGCGTATCCCCGGTGGTGGTGTCTTTCAGACCCGCCAGCGCGATGATGTCGCCTGCGAAGGCTTCGGTGATCTCTTCCTGCTTGTTGGAGTGCATCATCACCATACGGCCGATGCGCTCTTTCTTGCCTTTGGTCGAGTTCAGGAGGCTGTCGCCCTTGTTCAGAACGCCCGAGTAGATCCGGGTGAAGGTCAGCGTGCCCATGAACGGGTCGTTCATGATTTTGAACGCCAGACCCGAGAACGCCATGCCGTCATCCGCGCGACGTGCGATGTCGCGGGTTTCGGTTTCGTCGCCCGGTTTGAAGCCCATGTAATCGATCACGTCGAGCGGGCTCGGCAGGAAGTCGATCACAGCGTTCAGCAGCGGCTGGACGCCTTTGTTCTTGAACGCCGAGCCACCCAGAACCGGCACGAAGCTCAGGTTCAGCGTGCCCTTGCGGATCAGCTTCCGCAGGGTTTCGACGTCGGGCTCTTCGCCTTCCAGGTAGGCCATCATCGCGTCGTCGTCTTGTTCGACGGCGTTCTCGATCATGTTGCCGCGCCATTCGTCGGCCAGATCTTTCAGTTCGTCGCGGATCGGCTGCCGCACCCAGGAGGCCCCCAGGTCTTCACCCTGCCACACCCACTCTTCCATGGTGATCAGGTCGACAATGCCTTCCAGCTTGTCTTCGGCCCCGATCGGGAAGTTGACGGGAACCGGAACCGCACCGGTGCGGTCCTTGATCATCTTCACGCAGTTGAAGAAGTCCGCGCCGATCTTGTCCATCTTGTTGACGAACACCATCCGCGGAACCTTGTAGCGGTCGGCCTGACGCCACACCGTTTCGGTCTGCGGCTCAACGCCGGCATTGGCGTCCAGCAGGGCGACGGCACCGTCGAGAACCGCCAGCGAGCGTTCAACTTCGATGGTGAAGTCGACGTGGCCGGGGGTGTCGATGATGTTGAAACGGTTCTTTTCGGTCTGCGCGTTCTGACCATCTTCGGTGCGTTCCCAGAAGGTGGTGGTCGCAGCCGACGTGATGGTGATCCCGCGCTCTTGCTCCTGCTCCATCCAGTCCATGGTGGCTGCACCATCGTGCACCTCACCAATTTTGTGGGACTTGCCTGTGTAGTACAGGATGCGCTCGGTCGTGGTGGTTTTGCCCGCATCAATGTGGGCCATAATCCCGAAGTTGCGGTAACGCTCCAGCGGATATTCGCGTGCCATGGGGGTGTCCTCAGGCTTGGGTTTAAATCGGAACGGCGGCCCCCGGGTGGGACCGCCACGTCTTTACCAGCGGTAGTGGCTGAACGCTTTGTTGGCGTCTGCCATCTTGTGGGTGTCTTCGCGCTTCTTGACGGCGGCACCGCGGGAATTCACAGCATCGACCAGCTCACCGGCCAGACGCTCTTCCATCGTGTTTTCGTTGCGGGCGCGCGCAGCCGAGATCAGCCAACGGATGGCCAGGGCTTCGCGACGCTCGGGGCGCACATCGACCGGCACCTGGTAGGTGGCACCACCCACACGGCGCGACCGCACTTCAACGGCGGGTTTGATGTTGTCGAGGGCTTCGTGGAACACCTCCACGGGGGCGCGCTTGAGCTTGCCTTCGACGCGGTCAAAGGCGTTGTACACGATGCGCTCTGCGACCGACTTCTTGCCGTCGATCATCAGATTGTTCATGAATTTGGTCAGGACGGTGTCACCGAACTTTGCGTCGGGCAACACCTGGCGCTTTTCAGCGGCGTGACGGCGGGACATCTATCGTATCCTCTTACTTGGGGCGCTTGGCGCCGTATTTCGAACGACGCTGGCGACGATCTTTGACGCCTTGCGTATCAAGCACACCGCGCAGGATGTGGTAGCGCACGCCCGGAAGGTCTTTGACACGACCGCCGCGGATCAGCACAACCGAGTGCTCCTGGAGGTTGTGGCTTTCACCGGGGATGTAGCTGATCACTTCGTAGCCGTTCGTCAGGCGCACCTTGGCCACTTTCCGCATCGCCGAGTTCGGCTTCTTCGGGGTGGTGGTGTAGACGCGCGTACAAACGCCACGCTTTTGCGGGCAGCTTTCCAAGTGCTGCGACTTGGACCGTTTTACTTTGGGCTGCCGCGGCTTGCGGATCAGCTGTTGAATCGTCGGCATCAGGTCTTCCCGTTTTGCTCTCTTCTATCGTGCGGGCGGTTCGTGCCATGCACGAAAACACCAAAGCCGCATGCATCCCTTCCCAACCTGGAGGACGCTGCGGTGGATGTCTCAGAGGATCGGGGCACATAAAATCGGCCCGGATCATGACCACTCAAATCTGTAGTTCGGCCGCCAAACCCCGTTGGGCACCTCGGCCAAGTGGCGCGGTCTATAGGGGGTTGCAGCAGACCTGTCAACAGCGCCCCCAGCAACCGGGTGCGGATGGGGGGCCTGCCGCCTAGGACGCGCCCTGGCGCCGGGCCGTGCGCTGCTCGCGCCAGAGGGTGAAAAGTCCGGTTGCCACAACAACCGCGGCGCCTGTGAGCGCCAGGGAATTCGGAAATTCACCAAAGACCACAAGGCCGATCACCAGCGCAAAGATCAGCGAGGTGTATCGGAAGGGCGCGATCACCGCGATCTCACCCACGCGCATCACAAGGATGGAAAACACGTAGCCTCCGATGATGAACACCGCCGCCGCGAGAATCAGCGCGACCTCGCGCGCGCCAAGCGGGGCCCAGGGCTCGAACATCGACATCACGCCGCCAAAGACACAGACCGCTGCCGCCGTCAGGACCGCGACCCCCATCGAGGGAACCTGCGGGCTGAACCGGCGCGTCACCAGATCGCGCCCTGTGATGATCAGAACGGCCAAAAGCGCGAACAGCGCGTAGGCGTTGAACCCGTCCGTCCCCGGTTGAATGATCAGCAGCACCCCCACGAAGCCGACACAAATCGCGAGCAACCGACGCCACCCGACCGGATCCCCGAGGAACAGGGCCGCCCCAAGTGTCACCGCCAGAGGCAGGGCCGACAGGATCGCCGTGGCATTGGCTATCGGCATGTTGATCAACGCCGTCAGGAACGCGACCATGGCCGCCACCTCGAACACGGTGCGCCAGGCCACCTTTCCGCGGTCGCCTTTGGGAATGGAAAACCGCAAGCCCCCCGTCAGATACACCGTGGCGGCCAGCATCGCCGTCGTCGCGATCCCGCGCAGGAACACGATTTGGAACAGGGGCACCGTTTCGGCCGCAAGCTTCACGAAGGCATCGTTGACCGTGAAGGCTGCCATGCTCAGCATCATGTAAATGGCGCCGGTCAGATTGGCACGGGCGGTCATTCCTCCGGGGCCTCGAACCGATTGAGAAAGGTCTCGATGCGTTTGGGCATGAGACCAAAGCGATCCCGCATGATCTGCCGGGCCGCCGCAGGCCCCATCTTGATCGCGCCCGGGGGGATGGACCGCCCACTGTCATTGTGGCCGTGCAGCGTGCGCAGGAACATCTGTTCATGCGGATCAATCCAGCACCGGGCCTGGCTGGCCAGTAGGCGGTGGTTCCACCGAAAGATGTTGGCCTTGGCATCGGGCGTCATCACCATCGCGCTGGCCAACCCGAGCGGTTGGTTCTCGGAAAAATCCCAAAAGGGCTCGTCCACCGAATTCATGTCCCAGTAGATGCCGCGGTGAAAGCACACGGCCGCCGGTGTCTCCTTGTTGGCCCACCCGAGGGTCAGAAGCTGATCGGCGATCTCGCGCGTTTTCGCGATGTAGTCCACCGAGACGGCGTCATCGTCATCGATCCGAAACCCCGTCACATACGGCGACGTGCGATCCCACCCCCGCTTGAACGCCCGACGGGATGAATTGAGCGGGCCGGCCGCCTCGATGATGCACAGCTCCAGGAACTCATACCGATCCCAAAGCAGTTTCAGCCGCTTGCGCCAGCGGGTCGGCATCGTGTCTGCGATCAATACGACCAACCGAAAATCGGTGTCGGTCTGGGCCGCCAAGGACGGCAGGCAGATGTGTTCGAAATAGGCGAACCGGCGCTTCATGCGGGCCGGCGCATACAGCAGCTCGGCGGCGCGCTCCGGCCCGTGCCGGAGCGCCTGAAAACCACCGGTCCCGAGATACGAGAACCGACACACCCCGATGATCTGATTGTCCGTACGCCTGCTCATGCGTGGGTTGGCCCGCTTCGCCCCGTGTTTTTCGCACGTTACGCCAAAGCACGACCCGGGGCAAAGGGCCCATCCCACGCCCCCGGACGCCAAAAGGCGCTTGGAAGCGCCTTGAACAAGCGCCTTCAAGGCGCTTCCGCCGCGATTTTCAAATTGCGGGATCAAGCGCGTTTCAACGCGCTTCGCGCCGCCAGGGCCAAAACGACAACGCCCCGCACAAGGGCGGGGCGTTGCGGGTTGCGTTGGGTGACGGCCGATTACTCTGCCGTGTCTCCGGCATCGTCCATGGCCTCGGGCGCCGCCAGGGCCGCAGCCGCTTCGGCTTCGGCCTGGGCCGCGTCGATCACCACCTGGTCGCGGGCTTTCGCGATCCGCTCGACCTTTTGGGTCGCGCCGCCGGTGCCGGCCGGGATCAGGCGGCCCACGATGACGTTCTCTTTCAGGCCGACCAGCTTGTCCCGCTTGCCCTGGACCGAAGCTTCGGTCAGCACGCGCGTGGTTTCCTGGAAGGACGCGGCCGAAATGAACGACCGGGTCTGCAGCGACGCCTTGGTGATCCCCAGAAGGATCGGCTCGCCCGTGGCCGGACGCCCGCCTTTGGCAATCGCCTTCTCGTTGGCCTCGTCAAACTCGGCCTTGTCGACGTTTTCACCCTTCAGCAGCGTGGTTTCACCCGAATCCAGGATCTCCCACTTCTGCAGCATCTGGCGCACGATGACCTCGATGTGCTTGTCGTTGATCTTCACGCCTTGCAGACGATAGACCTCCTGCACCTCGTTGATCATGTAATCGGCCAAGGCCTCGACGCCCATGATCGACAGGATGTCGTGGGGCGCGGGGTTGCCGTCCATGATGTAGTCACCCTTCTGCACGAAGTCGCCTTCGGCCACCGGGATGTGCTTTCCCTTGGGCACCATGTATTCGACCGGCTCCAAGCTTTCGTCGGCGGGAACGATCCCGATCCGGCGCTTGTTCTTGAAGTCACGGCCAAATTTCACATAGCCGTCGATTTCGGCGATGATCGCGTGATCCTTCGGCCGACGGGCTTCGAACAGTTCCGCCACGCGGGGCAGACCCCCGGTGATGTCCTTGGTCTTGGCGCCTTCGCGCGGGATACGGGCGACCACTTCACCGGCGGCGACGGACTGGCCGTCTTCCACCGACAGAATGGCATCCACCGACATCGGATAGGTGACCGGGTTGCCCTGTTCGTTGCGCACCGGCTCGCCGTCTTCGCCGACGACCAGGATTTCCGGCTTCAGTTCGTTGCCCTTCGGCGCGGTGCGCCAGTCGGCCACGATCTTCTGCGTCATACCCGTTGCGTCGTCGGTTTCCTCGCGCACGGCCACACCGCTGACAAGGTCGACATACTTCACCGTCCCGGCCTTCTCGGCGATGATCGGCAAGGTGTAGGGATCCCACTCGAACAGGCGATCGCCGCGGGCCACAGTGGCGCCTTCGGCCACGTGAACCTTGGTGCCATAGCCCAGCTTAAACGACGCGCGCTCGACCCCGTGCTCATCCTGGATCACCATCTGCATGTTGCGGCCCATCACGATCTGCTCGCCCGCCGGGTTCGTCAGAAGGTTCGGGTTCGCAAAGGCGACGACGCCTTCGACATTGGCTTCCTGGAACGACTGCTGGCCACCCTGGGCCACACCGCCGATGTGGAAGGTCCGCATCGTCAGCTGCGTGCCGGGTTCCCCGATCGACTGCGCCGCGATGATGCCCACGGCTTCGCCGGTGTTCACCTTGGTGCCGCGGGCGAGGTCACGACCATAACAGGTCGCACACACGCCTTCTTCGGCTTCACAGGTCAGAGGCGAACGGATCTGCACCGATTGCACGCCCGCCGCTTCCACGGCATCGGCCTTGCGTTCGTCGATCAACTCGCCCTTGGCGACCACGACCTCGTCGGTGCCGGGCACGAGGATGTCCTCGCCCGCGGTCCGACCCAGGATGCGCTCGGCCAGCGACGCCACGACCTCACCATCGTTCACAGCCGCTTCGGCCGTGATGGTGTTTTCGGTGCCACAATCGTCCATCCGCACGATGCAGTCCTGCGCCACGTCGACCAGGCGACGCGTCAGGTAGCCCGAGTTCGCGGTCTTCAGAGCCGTATCCGACAAACCTTTCCGAGCACCGTGGGTGGAGTTGAAGTACTCCAGCACCGTCAGACCCTCTTTAAAGTTCGAGATGATCGGCGTCTCGATGATCTCACCGGACGGCTTGGCCATCAGGCCGCGCATACCGCCAAGCTGCTTCATCTGCGTGACCGAGCCCCGCGCGCCCGAGTGCGCCATCATGTAAACCGAGTTCGGTTCCTGTTCGGCGCCCGCCTCGTCCGTTTTCGCGGCCGAGATGGTGGACATCATGGCGTCGGTGACCTTGTCGTTCGCTTTCGACCAGGCATCGATGACCTTGTTGTACTTTTCGCCCTGGGTGATCAGGCCGTCCATGTACTGCTGTTCGAATTCGCCCACCTGACCGCGGGTTTCTTCGACCAGATCCCACTTGGCATCGGGGATGACCATGTCGTCCTTGCCGAACGAGATCCCGGCCTTGAACGCTTCGCGGAAGCCCAAGGTCATGATCTGGTCACAGAAGATGACGCTCTCTTTCTGGCCACAGTACCGATAGACCGTGTCGATGACCTGCTGCACTTCCTTCTTCCGCAGAAGGCGGTTCACCAGATCGAACGGCGCTTTCGCGTTCAGCGGCAGGAGCGAGCCCAGACGGATCCGGCCCGGCGTGGTTTCGAAGCGTTCGTACACTTCGTTGCCTTCATCGTCGATCTGCTTGATCCGCGCGGTGATCTTGGCGTGCAGATGCACTTCACCGGCGTTGAGCGCATGCTCGACCTCTTCCACGGACGAGAACATCATGCCTTCGCCCTGCATGCCTTCGCGCATCAGCGTGACATAGTAGAGCCCCAGGATCATATCCTGCGACGGCACGATGATCGGTGCGCCGTTTGCGGGCGACAGAACGTTGTTCGTCGACATCATCAGGACACGCGCTTCCAGCTGCGCCTCAAGGCTCAGCGGGACGTGCACGGCCATCTGGTCGCCGTCAAAGTCGGCGTTGAAGGCCGAACAGACCAGCGGATGCAGCTGGATCGCCTTGCCTTCGATCAGGACCGGCTCAAACGCCTGGATGCCCAAACGGTGCAGGGTCGGCGCGCGGTTCAGAAGCACGGGGTGTTCGCGGATCACCTTATCGAGGATATCCCAAACCTCCGGGCGTTCCTTTTCCACCAGCTTCTTGGCCTGTTTCACGGTCGAAGACAGGCCCTTCGCCTCAAGCCGCGAGTAGATAAACGGCTTGAACAGTTCCAGCGCCATCTTCTTGGGCAGACCACATTGATGCAGCTTCAGCTCCGGACCGGTCACGATGACCGAACGGCCCGAGAAGTCGACGCGTTTCCCCAGAAGGTTCTGGCGGAAGCGGCCCTGCTTGCCTTTCAGCATGTCCGACAGCGACTTCAGCGGGCGCTTATTTGCGCCCGTGATCACGCGGCCACGACGACCGTTGTCAAACAGCGCATCGACGGATTCCTGCAGCATCCGCTTTTCGTTGCGGATGATGATGTCGGGTGCGCGCAGTTCGATCAGGCGCTTCAGACGGTTGTTCCGGTTGATCACGCGACGATACAGATCGTTCAGGTCGGACGTTGCAAAACGGCCCCCGTCCAGCGGCACCAGCGGGCGCAGTTCTGGCGGGATGACCGGAATGACAGTCAGAACCATCCATTCCGGGCGGTTGCCGGATTCCAGGAAGTTCTCGACGATCTTCAGGCGCTTGATGATCTTCTTCGGCTTCAACTCGCCCGTGGCCTCTTTGAGGTCTTCGCGCAGTTGGGCCGCCTCGGCTTCGAGGTCGATGTTCTGAAGCATCTCGCGGATGGCCTCAGCCCCGATATTCGCGCTGAACGCGTCGGCGCCGTAGGCGTCCTGTGCGTCCATGTATTCCTCTTCCGACATCAGCTGACCGTAGGTCAGGTCGGTCAGGCCGGGTTCGATCACCACGTAGTTTTCGAAGTACAGGATGCGTTCGAGATCGCGCAGCGTCATGTCCAGCATCAGGCCAATGCGCGACGGTAGCGACTTGAGGAACCAGATATGCGCAACCGGCGCGGCCAGTTCGATATGGCCCATGCGTTCGCGGCGCACCTTCTGCAGCGTGACTTCCACACCGCATTTTTCGCAGACAACGCCGCGATATTTCATGCGCTTATATTTGCCGCAGAGGCATTCATAGTCTTTGATCGGGCCAAAGATCCGGGCGCAGAACAGGCCGTCGCGCTCGGGCTTGAAAGTCCGGTAGTTGATCGTTTCGGGCTTTTTGATTTCCCCGTAGGACCACGACAGAATCCGCTCGGGCGACGCGAGCGAGACCTTGATCTCGTCGAACGCTTTCGGCGGGGTCAGCGGGTTGAACGGGTTATTGGTCAGTTCCTGGTTCATCTTGAATCCTTGCAATTAAGGGCGCGTAAGGGACGGGGGCGATCTCGTGGACCGCCCCGGAAAGGGTCGGGCGAATTACTCCGCCGCGATCCCGCTTTCGTCGTCGTCCTCCGCATCCAGGAGTTCCATGTTGAGGCCCAGGCCGCGGACCTCTTTGACGAGAACGTTGAACGATTCCGGCACGCCGGCTTCGAAATTGTCTTCGCCTTTCACAATGCTCTCGTAGACCTTGGTCCGGCCGGCCACATCGTCCGACTTCACCGTCAGCATCTCTTGCAGCGTGTACGCCGCGCCATATGCCTCGAGTGCCCAAACCTCCATCTCACCGAAACGCTGGCCACCGAACTGGGCTTTACCGCCCAACGGCTGCTGCGTGACGAGCGAGTACGGCCCGGTCGACCGCGCGTGGATCTTGTCGTCCACCAGATGGTGCAGCTTCAGCAGGTATTTCACACCCACCGTCACCGGACGGGCGAATTGCTCACCCGTACGACCGTCAAACAGATCCGACTGGCCGCTTTCGCTGAAGCCAGCGCGCACCAGCGCGTCGTTCACATCGCTTTCTTTCGCCCCGTCAAAGACCGGGGTCGCGATCGGAACACCGTTGGTGACATTGCCGGCGGCTTCGAGAAGCGACTCCTCGTCCCGATCGGCAAAGGCATCCTGATAGACCTCGTCGCCATAGGCGATCTTGAGGGCATCGTGGACCGGCGTCATATCGCCCGAGCGGCGGTATTCATCCAAAGCCTCGTCGATCTGCAGACCCAGACCGCGTGCGGCCCACCCCATGTGGGTTTCAAGGATCTGACCAACGTTCATCCGCGACGGAACGCCAAGCGGGTTCAGCACGAAATCGACCGGGGTCCCATCACCGAGGAACGGCATGTCCTCCATCGGAACCACTTTCGAGATCACACCCTTGTTGCCGTGACGGCCCGCCATCTTGTCGCCCGGCTGAAGCTTGCGCTTCACGGCGATGAAGACCTTGACCATCTTCATCACGCCCGGGGGCAGATCGTCGCCGCGGCGCACCTTTTCGACCTTGTCGTCGAACCGGTGATCCAACGCGCGCTTCTGCGCTTCGAACTGCTGGTTAAGCGCTTCGACCTGGGCCGCGTCCTGCTCATCGCCGAGGGCGAGCTGCCACCACTGCCCGCGGGACAGGGTTTCCAGCAACTCTTCGGTGATCTCCGAGCCAGACTTGACGCCTTTGGGGCCTTTGACCGCGGTCTTACCCAGGATCATGCCTTTCAGACGGGCGTAGATGTTGCGCTCCAGGATGACGAGTTCGTCGTCCCGGTCACGGGCCAGGCGCTCGACCTCTTCCCGCTCGATCTGCAACGCACGTTCGTCCTTCTCGACGCCGTGACGGTTGAAGACACGCACTTCCACAACGGTCCCGAAATCACCCGGCGGCAGGCGCAACGACGTGTCGCGCACGTCCGAGGCTTTTTCGCCGAAGATGGCGCGCAGAAGCTTTTCTTCCGGCGTCATCGGGCTTTCGCCTTTCGGGGTGATCTTGCCAACCAGGATATCGCCCGGGCCCACTTCGGCGCCGATATAGACGATGCCCGCTTCGTCGAGGTTGCGCAGCGCTTCCTCGCCCACGTTCGGGATGTCCCGGGTGATCTCTTCCGGCCCAAGCTTGGTGTCACGGGCGGCCACTTCGAATTCCTCGATGTGGATCGAGGTAAAGACGTCGTCCCGCACGATGCGTTCGGAGATCAGGATCGAGTCCTCGTAGTTGTAGCCGTTCCAGGGCATGAAGGCGACGACGACGTTCTTGCCGAGCGCCAGTTCCCCCATGTCGGTCGAGGGGCCGTCGGCAATCACTTCGCCTTTGCCCACGCGATCGCCCACTTTCACCAGCGGACGCTGGTTGATGCAGGTGTTCTGATTCGACCGCTGGAACTTGCGCAGGCGGTAGATGTCCACGCCCGCATCACCCAACTCCAGATCCTCGGTGGCCCGCACAACGATCCGCTGCGCATCGACTTGGTCGATGATGCCGCCGCGTTTCGCCATGATGGCCGCGCCTGAATCCTTGGCCACAACGCTTTCGATGCCGGTGCCCACGAACGGGGCGTCCGCCTGCAGAAGCGGCACGGCCTGACGCTGCATGTTCGATCCCATGAGGGCGCGGTTCGCGTCGTCGTTTTCGAGGAACGGGATGAGCGAGGCCGCTACCGAAACCAACTGCTTCGGCGACACGTCGATCAGGTCCACCTCACCTTTCGGCGACAGCGGGTATTCCCCGGCTTTGCGCGACGACACCAGATCGTTGATGAAGGTGCCATCGTCGGTCAGGCGCGCGTTGGCCTGGGCGACGGTGTGGCGCATTTCCTCGGTCGCGGACATGTAGACCACGTCGTCGGTCACCTTGCCCTCAACCACTTTGCGGTAGGGGGTTTCGATGAAGCCGTACTTGTTCACCCGCGCAAAGGTGGCGAGCGAGTTGATCAGGCCGATGTTCGGACCTTCCGGCGTCTCAATCGGACACATGCGGCCATAGTGGGTCGGGTGCACGTCGCGCACCTCGAAGCCCGCACGTTCGCGGGTCAGACCGCCCGGCCCGAGGGCCGACAGGCGCCGCTTGTGCGTCACTTCGGACAGCGGGTTGGTCTGGTCCATGAACTGCGACAGCTGCGACGAGCCAAAGAATTCACGGACAGCCGCCGCGGCCGGTTTCGCGTTGATCAGGTCCTGCGGCATGACCGTGTCGATCTCGACGCTGGACATACGCTCCTTGATGGCGCGCTCCATGCGCAGCAGGCCGACGCGGTACTGGTTCTCCATCAGCTCGCCCACCGAGCGCACCCGGCGGTTGCCGAGGTGGTCGATGTCGTCGATGTCGCCCTGACCGTCGCGCAATTCCACCAGCGCCTTGATACAGGCGATGATGTCTTCCTTGCGCAGGGTCCGCTGCGTGTCTTCGGCATCCAGCGCGAGACGCATGTTCATCTTCACGCGACCCACGGCCGACAGGTCATAGCGCTCGCTGTCGAAGAAGAGCTGGTCGAACAGGGCCGACGCGGCTTCGACGGTGGGCGGCTCGCCCGGGCGCATGACGCGGTAGATGTCCATCAACGCGGTTTCCCGGTTGAGGTTCTTGTCCGTCGCCATCGTGTTGCGAATGTAGGGGCCAACCGTGACGTTATCGATGTCGAGGACCGGGATATCGGTGATCCCGGCATCCATCAGCTCTTTGAGCGTGCCACCCGTGACTTCGCCGTCCTTGTCGACTTCCCAAGTCAGTTCATCCCCGGCTTCGACGTAAATCGCACCGGTTTCCTCGTTGATGATGTCCTTAGACACGAACCGACCGACAATCTGGTCAAACGGCACCAGAAGCTCGGTCACTTCG
This sequence comes from Paracoccaceae bacterium, assembly GCA_963921255.3. Classification (GTDB taxonomy): domain Bacteria; phylum Pseudomonadota; class Alphaproteobacteria; order Rhodobacterales; family Rhodobacteraceae; genus JANSYL01. The sequence continues at coordinate 29,820 of CAWUEW020000001.1, forward strand.
CCTTCGTCGATCAGCTTCTTCACGGCGCGCGGGGTCACTTTCTTGCCCGCTTCCGCGATAACTTCGCCGGTTTTCGCGTCCACCAGATCGAACGCCGGGCGCGTGCCCCGCACGCGCTCGGGGAAGAACTTGGTCACCCACCCCCGGTTGCCGTCCATCTTGTAGTCGACGGTGTTGTAATAGGCATCCATGATGCCTTCCTGGTCAAGACCAAGCGCATAGAGCAGCGTCGTCACCGGCAGTTTGCGGCGACGGTCGATGCGGGCGAACACGATGTCCTTGGCGTCAAACTCGAAATCCAGCCACGAACCGCGATAGGGAATGATGCGGCACGCAAACAGGAGGCGGCCCGACGAGTGGGTCTTGCCCTTGTCGTGGTCGAAGAACACACCGGGCGAGCGGTGCATCTGGCTGACGATCACACGCTCGGTGCCGTTCACAATGAACGTTCCGTTCGGGGTCATCAGGGGCATGTCGCCCATGAACACGTCCTGTTCCTTGATGTCCTTGACCGACTTGGCGCCGGTGTCTTCGTCGACATCGAACACGATCAGACGCAAGGTCACCTTCAGCGGCGCAGCATAGGTCAGGTCGCGCTGCTGACATTCTTCAACGTCAAATTTCGGCTGTTCCAGCTCGTACTTCACGAACTCCAGAACGGCGGTTTCGTTAAAATCCTTGATCGGGAAAACCGACTGGAAGACACCTTTGATGCCTTCGCCATCCATGGGATCAGGCTGATCGCCCGGATTCAAAAACAGATCGTAGGAGCTTTTCTGCACCTCGATCAGGTTCGGCATCTCCAAAACTTCGCGGATTTTGCCGAAGTATTTACGAATACGTTTTTGGCCTGCGTAGGTCTGCGGCATAAGACTGCGCACCTTTCCGTTTCTCGCGTGCCTGCGACGCCGCCGGGGCCTCGGCGTGCCTGCACTCTGAAACAAGACGGGGGGACTATTCATGCGCGCCGGCCCAATGGCGCGCTCCCGTTCCCCTTTTCTTTCCGCCTTAGGGAAGGTCCTTTTGGAAAGGGCCCTCGCTAAGACGCGGAAGGCTGGACCCGAATTTCTTCGGACCCAGCTTCCAGTTCGTGTCGGAAAGGCACCGCATCGGCGCCCTTCCTATGCCAATTAGGCCAGCTCGACCTCGGCGCCAGCTGCTTCCAGCTTGCCCTTGATCTCTTCGGCTTCGGCCTTGTCGATGCCTTCTTTGATCTTGCCGCCGGCTTCGACCAGTTCCTTGGCTTCTTTCAGGCCAAGACCGGTGATGCCACGCACTTCTTTGATCACGTTGATCTTCTGTGCGCCGGCGTTCTTCAGAACGACGTCGAATTCGGTCTTTTCTTCTTCAGCTGCACCGCCGGCGTCACCGCCCGGGCCAGCCATCATCACGGCGCCGCCAGCAGCGGGTTCAATGCCGTATTCGTCTTTCAGGATGGTCTTCAGTTCCTGGGCTTCCAGGAGGGTCAGACCGACGATCTCTTCTGCGAGTTTCTTCAGATCAGCCATTTTTCAGGTTCCGTATGTAGGTATGGGTTCCAACGCCGCAAGGGCGGGTCTCAGAAATCGGGTGCTTACGCCGCCTTCTCTTCGATGGTCGAAAGGATGGAGGCGATGTTCGAAGCAGGTGCGCCAATGGCCCCGGCGATGTTCGATGCAGGCGCGCCGATGCAGCCGACGATCGAAGCGATGAGCTCCTCGCGGGACGGCATCTTTGCGACGGCTTTCACACCATCGGTATCCAGAATGTTTTCACCCATCGCGCCGCCGAGGATGACGTATTTGTCATTGTCCTTGGCGTACTCGTCCGCGGCCTTTGCGGCTGCGACCGGGTCTTCGGAATAGGCGAGAACGGTCATGCCCGTCATCAGGTCGGCGATGCCAGCGGCAGGCGTTCCATCAAGGGCAATCTTGGCGAGCCTGTTCTTGGCGACGCGTACGGACCCACCCGCTTCGCGAACTTTCGCGCGCAGGTCCTGCATCTCAGCAACCGTGAGGCCCTGGTAGTGTGCCACCACCACGACGCCAGAGCTTTCGAAGATCTGGCCGAGTTCCTCGACCACTTTCTCTTTCTGGGCTCTATCCACAGGTTTACTCCAATTATGGCGGGTTTCCCCGCCAATGGGGGTTGCCCCCCGGCTCAAGTCTAACCGGATCGCTCCGGCGGTTTGGTCCAGTCGAACGGAACCACGACCGCCCGAGCGCTCAACGGTGTCGAGCACACGAAACTCTGTCTGATCCCGCCTCGGGCAGGAATTATTGGGACAGGCCCAACCCACCGTCTCGGACGAAAAAACCAACCCGGCGAATCACACGCCGGGCTGGTCGCGCCTCACTTACGGAATCTCGGTGCAAAATGGAACCCCACCGCGGCTGAAATCGCCGGGGCCGCGTCCGGCGGTTCAGGTGTGGCGTGCGGGACCCGTCGTGCCATGCGGTGCGGTTTGCAACAGCGGCTGGCGGTTCAGGCGGTGGCGGTGCACCATTCTTCGGATCACGTGCCCTTTTGGCACCGGCCGGGCGGGCGTTTGACCGGGCGCCGGCCGGTCCGAACCCGCCCCCATCCAACGCTGGACCATCGGCCCGGGCAGCAGCGTTTCCGTCGGCGCACCATTCGCAAAGACAATCTCGTGCCGGTCGAGGCGAAAGTGGATGTAGCGCAGGGCGGGGCATGGACGATCCAGACCAATGCCCGGCAGGCCAAGCAACCGCTTTGCCGGAACCAGAACCTCGGGCACCCCGGTCATCCGCGTGGCGATTTTGGAGCGCACAAGCATGCGGTGGTTCGGGGACACGCACAAATCCCGCTGCGGACAGCCCTCGCCCAGTGCACCGGCCCGGATACGGACGGGCCGCCCGGTGCCCTGCCCCGGCACAAGCACCTGTCGCACCCACCGAACCGGTTGCGCCCCGTGATCCTGGGTCAGAACACGGTCGCCGATGCGCAAATCCTCGACCCGCCGATGCCCGCCCGGCACCGTGATCCGCGTTCCGGGCGTGAAGCAGGGGGCCTTGAAATCCGTGACGGCCCGGTCTTCACCCATCCCGTAGGTCACTTTGACCAGCAGCGCGTTCAGCTCAAGCGTGACAATGGGCTTGGCTTCCAGCGCGGCATGGTCGGCGTTTTCGGACAGTTCGGGCGCCAGGTATGTCTGACCCTCCGTATCCTGAAACACCACCGCCGAAATCTTGGCCGTTGTGCCGTCGTCATAGGTCAGCGTGGCATCATAGACCGCGACGGCATCAAACGTCTGCTCTGGCCCGCCATCCAGATGGAACCCGTTTTCCTCCGAATTGTTCTGGTCGTACTGCGCGGTGACGCCCCACCAGCCCCCTTCATCCTTGGTGTCCGACGGGGTCATGGTTTTCACCTGCGACCAAAGCGGCGCCTCTTCCGAGCCCATTTCCTTGCCCACCAGCTTATAGGCCCGCTCGGCGTCGTAGCCGTCATGTTCCCGGACGTCGATCTTCTTGTGTTTGCCCAACGAGATGACCTTGAACGTGGTCGCCATGCCAATCCCCGTGCAGCTGCGCTGCAAACCGGACTACGGCAAAAGTGTTGACGCGGGGTTTCCGGCGCACGGATCGGCACCCCCCAAAACGGGCAATCCCCTAGTACTGCAAAACGGGCTTGGCGTTCTGCCTGTGCCGCTGCACCAGCCGCCGCATCACCCGCCCTTTCGGAATATCCCGCGCAGGGATGGCCCCGGCCCGCACAAGCTCTGGGAAGATTTCAAGCAACTCGGCGCGCAGCTCCGGGTCCAGTGCAAGCAGGGCCTGGTCGCGGGTCAAAAGCGATTCCGAGGGCGCGCCTTCGGCAAAGATCACCTCATGCTGATCGAACAACAGATGCAGGTAGGTGACCTTGGCCCAATCCGCGACGACGCTGATGCCGGGCAGGCCCGTCAGCTTCTTGGAGGGATCAGGATTTCGGATCGCCCGGTCATCCGTTCGGCAATGCGTGACCGCACCAACATCCGATGCTGCTGCGATACGAACAGATCGCGCCGTGGCAGCCCGTGACCCAAGGCCCCAGCCGCAATACGCACCGGGGCCAGCCTGTCGCTCACCGTGCAGGTGCTTCGACCGATCCACCGGACAGGTTGCAACCCGTGATCCATCGTCATCACGAGATCGCCGGGGACAAGGGTTTCGATGGCTCTCGGTCCATCCGCCGTCGCCAGGAGCGTCCCCGCGACATAGCAGGTCACGTAGTCCCAGGTATCCCGGTTGGCCTCCATGCCGGCGTATCTGTTCTTGAACAGGCTATCGAAGGTGATCGACTCGATGGGCGCCAGTTCAAGCTTGGTCTGGTCGCCGTTTGGCCAAAAACTCCGGCGCCAGGTACGTGTTGCCATCAAGATCCTGGAACACCACCGCCGTGACGCTGGCCGTGGTGCCGTCCACGTAGGTCACGGTCGCGTTGTAGACGGCCGTCGAGTCAAAGGTCTGGACCGGCCCGCCGTCGATCTGGAAGGTCGACAGCTCGCTGTTGTCCTGCTCGTAGTAGTTGTTGCTGCCCGGGCCGCTGACCGGCGTGAATGTGGCGAAATAATTGAACAGCGGATCGTCCGACGCCCCGAACTGATAGCCGACGAGAACGGATGCGTCTTCCGCATCACGGTTGCCCTCGATCGGGTCCAGGTCTGTCTGGCTGCCCAGCACAATAACATCATAGGTCGTCGGCATCGACCGGTTGCCTCAATACGCCTGCCGCCCGGTCGTTGTGGTTTTTCGGGGCCCGAACGGCAAAATTTCACTGCTACGTCGGGCACGCGTAGCGCGGCGATGCGGTTCCCACAGGGCGGATCAGTGATGGCGGCGCGATGAAACCAAGGCGGTTTCTGGGCAAATCGGGCCTTGGAAACAAAAAAGGCGGGCCAAACTGGCCCGCCTTCCTAGATCTTTTTTTGCCGCGATTACTGAGCGGCGGTCGCGCTGTCGATGTTGATCGAAACGCCCGGACCCATGGTCGAGCTGATCGAAATCTTCTGCACATAGGCGCCTTTGGCACCCGACGGCTTGGCGCGGTTCACGGCATCCACGAAGGCGCGCACGTTCTCGGCCAGCTTAGCGGCGTCGAAGGACGCTTTGCCAACACCGGCATGCACGACGCCGGCCTTCTCGGCCTTGAACTGAACCTGGCCACCCTTGGCGGCCTGCACGGCCTCGGCCACGTCCATGGTCACGGTGCCGACCTTCGGGTTCGGCATCAGGTTGCGGGGGCCCAGAACCTTACCCAGACGGCCCACGATGGGCATCATGTCGGGGGTCGCGATGCAGCGATCGAACTCGATGGTGCCGCCCTGGACGGTTTCCATCAGGTCCTCTGCGCCCACGATGTCGGCGCCGGCGGCGGTGGCTTCTTCGGCTTTCGGGCCGCGCGCAAACACAGCGACGCGCACCGATTTGCCGGTGCCGTTCGGCAGATTGACCGTGCCGCGCACCATCTGGTCCGCGTGGCGCGGATCGACGCCGAGGTTCATGGCGATCTCGATCGATTCGTCGAACTTGGCCGAGGCGTTGGCCTTCACCAGCTCAACGGCTTCTTCGACCGTGACATTTTCTTTGCCGTCAAAGGCGGCCTGGGCCGCCGTGAGGCGCTTACCAATCTTTCCCATACCTTACCCTTTCACCTCGATACCCATCGACTTGGCCGAGCCAAGGATGATCTGCATTGCCGCATCCACGTCATTCGCGCTGAGGTCTTTCATCTTGGCCTCGGCGATTTCGCGCAGTTGCTTGGTCGTGATGCTGGCAACGGTTTCGCGGCCCGGGTTCTCAGCCCCACGCGGACGGTTCCGTTTGCCGACGTTTTTCAGACCGGCGGCCTTCTTCAGGTAATAAGACGCAGGCGGCGTCTTGATATCCATGGTGAAGGATTTGTCGGAATAATAGGTGATCACCGTGGGGCACGGGGCGCCCGGCTCCATATCCGCCGTCTTGGCGTTGAAGGCTTTGGTAAATTCCATGATGTTGATGCCGCGCTGACCCAGGGCAGGGCCCACCGGCGGCGAGGGGTTGGCTTGACCTGCAGGGATCTGCAGCTTCATCGTGCCAGCAAGTTTCTTGGCCATAATCGACCTCTCCTTTTAGCAACAGCCGCCGGGCGCGCCCTTTGGCTTTTGTCGATGTGGTGCGGTCTGGACATCGCGATGCCCGCGCCTCCCACATGGGATGCCGCCACACAGGCGACGGGCGCGACCTATACGCGATACACGCGGTTGGCAAGAGGGGGCGCGCCGATCATGTTCAGCATCTGAAACTGCGGTCAGTCGTCCAGCAGGCTTTCATAGGGCGACAGCAAACACGATGCATTGTAGCCCGCGCCATGGGCGTAGATCGACGGCGCGACGGAGTGTTCAAGCAACATCTGGCGCATCGTCAAAGGTGCTGTGCCGGCCTGTGTGCACCACCACGAACCTGCATGCCCGCTTGCGACATGGTCGGGCGAACAGATCACCGGATCCAGGTTCAGCGTCCGCAAACGTTCAATATTGGGATGGTCGGGAAACGCCGCGCGATACGCCGGGATCCACCCCATATTCCCATCGAAATACGTCACCATCGGCCGGTCGGGCGTTCGGGGCGCCGCGTGATTGGCGCGCGCATAGGGATAGACGACCCCCTCCCAATCCTGCCAGCCATCCAAAGCAAAAGATACGGCATCATGCACATCGACGCCCCTGTCATTCGTGTAGGACCAAAGATCCTCACCCTGCGCCTCATAGGCGGTTGCGATGGTGCCAAACATGCTCAACACATAGCCGGTGTAGTGCAGCGCCCGCGAGCCCCGCTGCGTTTCGGTCGGCATCGACCCATCATCGCGCAGGTTGCCCATGGCGAATTCAAAGGTGACGCGCCCGCGGTCAAAAAGTTCCCGGTCGCCAATCCAAGCCCCGAGCAGAACGCTCGGAAGAACCGCAGCAACCGAGTGGTTGCGGGCGATCGTGTTGTTTGGGGCCTGCGCGCCGCTTCGGCTGCGAACAATATGATTGAAATGATTGGCCCGGTCATAGGCCCAATCCAGAATCGTCGCGCGCTCGACCGGATCGACCTCCAACTGGGTTTCGACAATCGCCGCCGACGCAATCAAGGGCGCCAGAACCGAATTGGCCATCCAGGCCACATCGTCAAACGCTTCAGAATTGGCGCTTCGCCCAACGGGCGTCTGAAGGGCATCCATCTCGGCCCATTGCAGCGCTGTGTTCCAGACACGTTCGCACTGCATCGTCCGACCGGTCATACAATCCGCTGTATCGACCACGAAGGCCGCCGCGATTGCCGAATACCAATCTTCGTCATCTCCGATATAGCCCTCAGGGGCCGCAGACCCCGTGAAGCGCTGAACCGGTTCCATCCCCCACAGGTTGCCCGTGCCCAGAGCATTGTTGCACTGCGTCAGACGCATTTGCAGATTGTCGCCCAACACCTCCGCGCGGGCATAAAGACCGGGCAGGATCAAACCCGGCTCCGGCAGGCTTTGGGCCCCGGGCGCCTGTCGGTGGATCAAATCCAGCGACGACCCTGTCAGATCGCGCGCCTCCGGCAACCCGGCTGTCGCACGATAGGCGTTCAAAGCCGTGCGCGTGTTGCCGCCCCATGCACCATCGACCGGGCCGGGGTCGTATCCCAGATCCGCCAGCGTTTGCTGAACAAAGGCAACCGTGTCATTCGATTGCGCGAAGGCTGAAGAACTGGCGAACAAAGACACCGCAAGGGCAAGACCAAACGTCTGACGGATCATGATGGCTCCAAATCTGTGGCGGCAAATACCGGAACTCATCCCAACCCAAAAGCCGCATTGAAATCCAAAGCAGGCTATTGACCTGCCAAGGCATTTTCAAGTTTTCGAAAGATCGAATTGGGTCGCCGGTTGCGGATGCCCTTCCATCCCACGATCACCCGGCTGTGGGCGGCATCCTGAACCAACACGCCTGGAACCTGCTGTGGTTAGGCGGGGTCACGATGATCGGGGGTGTCCTAGTCTGGCGGGCCAATATGACAGCCATCTGGGGGGCCGCGACAATCGGGGGCCTCGCGGAGATTGGCTATCTGCTGGTCGTGGATGTTCCGGGCGACGTGAATTTCTTCCCAGGCACCGTGATGACCTTCGTTTCTGCGTCCGCCATCATCCTGAGCTTTTGGGCCCGGTTCAGCCTGCGCCAGTCCTCCGGCGCAGGCCTGTCATCCGGTTCAGGTCTGCTTGGTGACCTGCGTGAATTCCAGCTCGACCGGGGTGGCGCGGCCGAAGATCGACACCGTCACCTTCAGGCGCTGGTTGTCTTCGTCGACTTCCTCGACCATGCCGTCGAAATCCTCGAACGGGCCTTCATTGACTTTGACTTTCTCGCCGACCTCGTAGGTGATGGTCGAGCGCGGCGCGGCCTCGCCCTCCTCCACGCGGTTGAGGATCGAGTTGACCTCTTCATCGCGCATCGGCATCGGGCGGCCCTGCGGCCCGAGGAACCCGGTCACACGCTGGATCGAGTTGATCGCGTGATAGGCGCGGTCGGTCATTTCCATGCGCACCAGCACATAGCCCGGCATGAAGCGGCGCGGCACGGTCACCTTCTTGCCGCGGCGCACTTCGATCACTTCCTCTTCGGGGACCAGCACTTCTTCGATCTCGTCCTCAAGACCGTTCTCGGTGATCGCCGTGCGGATCTGCTCCGCAATGCGCTTTTCGAAATTCGACAGCACGCTGACCGAATACCACCGTTTCGCCATGGGTCCGTCCCTTCACTGCTTGGGGTGCGCGCGCACCCGTGAAAACCAATTCATCAACGCTGCCGCGCCGAGCCATCCAGACACGACTGGAGAGCGCACTGGCTCGGACCTGTCGATGTTGGGGATGGCCGTCGCATACTGCGCGACGGCGCGAAAGGCAAGCGGGATCGGGATCAGCCGAAGAAGGTCAGGATCAATTCCAGACCCTGGCGGATCATCCAGTCGATGAAGAAAAAGAAGATCGCCGCCAGCACCGCCATCAGGAACACCATGGCGGTCGTCACCAAAACCTCACGGCGGGTCGGCCAAACAACTTTGGCGATCTCGGCGCGGGTTTGCTGAAGGAACTGAAACGGGTTGGCCATGGGTTCTCTCGACGTTGGATCGTTGCGCATATACGCATCGCTGCGCCGGCGCGCAAGACGCCCAAACGCCCCACGCACCGGCGATCCGCAGCACGGCCTGCAACGCGGCCAGGTCATGCGACCAGGCCAACCGGGGGTCAGAAGGTCGGGTTTTGGTTTCCAACCGCGCCGCCGGTCAGCAGGATCAGCAACCGCGTCGCGAAATCAATCGGCTGAATCGCATCCCAATGTTCGGCAAGGCGTCCCTCCTCGATCCGAAATGTATCGGTGATGATAAACCCCTTGGCAGGGTTTCCACGATGGGCCGCCTTCAGTGTCGCGTGACTGTGCAACACCACGATATCGCCGCTGCTCACGATCCGCTTCACGTCAAAGCCGTAATCGGGGAACCGCTTCACCAGCGCTTTGACATAGCCGACAAGGCCGTCAATCCCGTCCGGGATGGCGCGGTTGTGTTGCACGTAATCGGTGCCGGAATGGGTGCGCAGCGTGTGCTCGAAGTCATGGTCGTTCATCAGCTTCTGGAAGAAATCCACGACGAGGGCCGCATTGCGGTGTTCGTCCGAGGTCCAATGATCTTGCGCCAGGTTTGCAAGATCTATCCTTTGCGGCGGGGTGCGGTGGTCGGCGCTCATGCGGTGCGGTCCTTGTCTGTGCGGGGCGCGGTTCGGTGAGTCGCGCCCTTGGGGGTAATACTTGCGTTTGGGAACTAGGTATCCATTCCGCACCACATTGCAATTAGGCACAAAGAAGACATCAGGTATCGTCTAGGATACTGCAAGCACCGTCTCCATTGCCTTGAGCGCGTCGGTATGCGAACGTCTCCAGGTATCCAAACCATACCGGAATCCCATGCTCCCCATCGGCGTCGAAAGCAAAGCGGAAGCGCTCAATTGCCCTATCCGATCCGTTTTATCCAACGTGTCCGGCAAATGGCGCATCATCATTGTCCTCGCCCTCGAGGATGAGCCGAAGCGTTTTGGCGCGTTGAAGCGCTGCATCGGGGACGTCACGCAACGGGTGCTTACTGAAAACCTGCGCGGCCTGGAACGGGATGGGTACCTGACGCGCACCGTCGATCCCGGTCCACCCGTCGCGGTGTCCTACGCGCTCACGCCCCTCGGCCAAGACCTCGTGGAGGCGCTGAAACCGCTGGTGTTCTGGTCGAACGCCCATATGGAGGAGGTCCAATCGGCCCGCCTGGGCTACGATCGGGCACACCGGACCGCAGGCTGACCCAACGGCGCCCCCAAATCGGTGCATGTTCGGTGGATTTGGCCTTGGCAGGGGCGGAGAGACTCGAACTCCCGACCGTCGGATTTGGAATCCGATGCTCTACCAACTGAGCTACACCCCTAGGCCGGCTTGCGGGATAGGGCGAATTGCAGCCCTTGTCCAGAGAGATCGGCCGCTCTTTTCCGATCAGTCACCCCACGGCCCGTGCAGACCGGTTTCACCGGGGCGGTCGAGGCGCTCGAATCCATGCTCGCCAAAGAAGTCACGCTGCGCCTGGATCATGTTCGCCGTCCCCCGCGCCTGTCGCAGCGCGTCGAAATAAGCCAGCGACGCCGACAGCGCCGGGGTCGGCAATCCGGCCAGCGCGGCCTGGGCCACGACCTGCCGCAGCGCCGGAAGATGCGTCTCAAGCCGGCGCGCAAAATCCGGGGCAAAGGCCAGCGGCAGATCCGGGGCATCCGTCAACGCGCGGGCCATGTCGTCCAACAGGTCCGACCGGATGATACACCCGGCGCGCCAGATCTCGGCGATCCGCGGCAGGGGCAGCGACCAGCCTTCCTCCGCACTGGCCCGGGCCAACAGGGCGAAGCCTTGCGAATAGGCCAGGATCTTGCCCGCCAGAAGCGCCCCTTCCAACGTGGCATCGTCCAGATCGACACCGCCCTGCGCCGCACCAAACAGGGCTTCCCCCTCGGCGCGTCGCGCCATATCGCCCGACAGCACGCGGGCCGTGACGGCCGCCTCGACCGCCGGCAACGGGGCCGCGCGGGTCTGCGCGTCGATCACCGTCCAGCGCCCGGTGCCCTTCTGCCCCGCCTTGTCGGCGATCACGTCCAGCATCGGCGCGCCGGTGTGCGGATCGGTTGCCGCGGACACCTGGCCCGTGATCTCGATCAGGTAGGATGTCAAAGGCCCGGTGTTCCAGTGGTCGAAGACGGCACCGATCTCCGCGGCGCTGCGCCCCATCCCGTCGCGCATCAGCCCGTAAATCTCGGCGATCAGCTGCATGTCGGCATATTCGATGCCGTTATGGACCATCTTCACATAATGCCCGGCCCCCTCGGGGCCCAGATGCGCCACGCACGGGCTGCCCCGAAAATCAGCGGCAATATCGGCCAGAACCGGGGCAAGGGCGCCATAGGCGTGATCCGTGCCGCCCGCCATCATCGATGGGCCGTGCCGGGCCCCCTCGGCTCCGCCCGACACACCAAGCCCAAGAAAGTGAATATCGCCCAACGCGCGTTCCCGGCGGCCCGTATCCTGCCAATCCGAGTTGCCGGCATCGACAAGGATGTCGCCCTCGGCCAGCAAGGGCGTCAGGGCCGCGATCTGATCGTCGACCGCCCGCCCCGCAGGCACCATCAGGATGATCCGACGCGGGGTCTCCAGACGCGCAACGAAGTCTTCGAGGCTTTCGGTTGGAACAATGGTCGCGGCAAGATCACCGGCCTCGGCCACGAACTGTGTGGTTTTGGCGGGGGTGCGGTTGAACACGGCGATCTTATGGCCATGCGAGGCGATGTTGAGCGCAAGGTTCGCCCCCATTGTCCCCAAGCCTATCAATCCGATGGAGGCTGTCTCGGCCATGATGTCGATCCTTCGCGCGGTTCCTGTGTCGGTCCGAACATGGGTTCGGGCGCGCAGAAGGTCCAGAGGGAGCGGCAGGAGGGGGAAAAAATTCGGGCGGTGCAGGGATCCGCGCCGCCGGGCCTAGGACACGCCTAGGAAAAGATGAGGGGTGGCCAGAGGGTCTTGGTGAAGGAGAGTGGGGCCACCCCTCAGATCGTCGCCATTAGCGGTTCAGGATCGAGTTGATCTGAGCGCGAACCTGAGCGTCCGATGCGTTGCCGCCTTCGTCGTCGACGAACTTCAGAGCAGCGACTTGGAAGTCGGTCAGCGAACCGGCGTCAACCGAGAAGCCATGCTCGTCGAGGATGTTCTGCGTTGCGACGCTCGGCGTCATGGCAGCAGCGGCACCAGCGGTCAGAACGGCCAGGGCGGCAGCGGAGATAAGGGTCTTGGTCATGGGTCTTTCCTTTCGAGGATTGAGGTTGGGTTGGAGGTTGGAGGTGGGGATTAGCGGTTCAGGATCGAGTTGATCTGAGCGCGAACCTGAGCGTCCGATGCGTTGCCGCCTTCGTCGTCGACGAACTTCAGAGCAGCGACTTGGAAGTCGGTCAGCGAACCGGCGTCAACCGAGAAGCCATGCTCGTCGAGGATGTTCTGCGTTGCGACGCTCGGCGTCATGGCAGCAGCGGCACCAGCAGTCAGAACGGCCAGGGCGGCGGCGGAGATAAGGGTCTTGGTCATGGGTCTTTCCTTTCGAGGATTAAGGTTGGGTTGGAAGTTGGAGGTGGGGATTAGCGGTTCAGGATCGAGTTGATCTGAGCGCGAACCTGAGCGTCCGATGCGTTACCGCCTTCGTCGTCGACGAACTTCAGAGCAGCGACTTGGAAGTCGGTCAGCGAACCGGCGTCAACCGAGAAGCCATGCTCGTCGAGGATGTTCTGCGTTGCGACGCTCGGCGTCATGGCAGCAGCGGCACCAGCAGTCAGAACGGCCAGGGCGGCGGCGGAGATAAGGGTCTTGGTCATGGGTCTTTCCTTTCTGTTTCGGTGGTCGGGATCGTCGTCCCGGGTGGTGTGTTTCGTCGGCGTCGTTGCCGATGACCGAGACTTAGAAACGCCTGAGCCAAAACAGAAATCACCGATATCTCACGCCCGCTCACCGAGATGTGGACTTGACGTGAGGCCGGGGCATACAGGGCCCGAAAACACTGTTGGAAATGACCCCAAATGCGTGACGGCTCTGTGAGATGTGAGCGGATGTGGGCGTATGTGCAATAATGCACAGGGGTGACGCAGTATGATTTTCTTCTGTTGAAATGCGCAGGGCGTCAGGGTCGGCGCTGTCGGCGGCCCCGATCCTGTCGATTTGGCGGCCGGTTTTCGGGCGGCCTTTCTGTGGTTTGGGTGTGGTTAGCGATTGGTTTCTGGTTTGGGATCTGGGTTTGGGATCAGGGGGTTGGGTCTGTGCTCAGGTGTGAGCAGGCCGGGGACCGGGGTGGTTTGGGCGGCTGGCCTGGGGGGCAGGCCTAAAAAAAGCCCCGCGCGGGGCGGGGCCGGGTCTGGCAGGTCCGGGCGGGGGGATCGGCCCGGCCTGCGGGGGGATCGGCCCAATCAAAAAAGCCGCCCCGGTTCGGAGCGGCCTTCTGATGTCTTCAGTCCGGGCGTGGTGCCCAGTCAGTCACCGGGGCCTGTTGGCCCCACACCTGGCTTTCGGCAGATTGGCCCGAGGGCCAATCGCCTGCCGCTCGGCGGCGTAGCCGCCGTTACTCGATGATCTTCGAGACGACGCCGGCGCCGACGGTGCGGCCGCCTTCACGGATGGCGAAGCGCAGGCCGTTTTCCATCGCGATCGGCGCGATCAGTTCCACGTTGAACTTCAGGTTGTCGCCCGGCATCACCATCTCGGTGCCCGACGGAAGCTCAACCGTGCCCGTCACGTCCGTCGTCCGGAAGTAGAACTGCGGACGGTAGTTCGCGAAGAACGGCGTGTGACGGCCACCCTCTTCCTTGGTCAGGATGTAGGCTTCGGCCTCGAACTTCGTGTGCGGCGTCACAGAACCCGGCTTACACAGAACCTGGCCACGCTCAACGCCGTCCCGGTCCACGCCGCGCAGCAGCGCGCCGATGTTGTCGCCCGCTTCACCGCGGTCCAGAAGCTTGCGGAACATCTCGACGCCCGTGCAGGTCGTCTTCGTGGTGTCGCGGATGCCGACGATCTCGATCTCGTCGCCCACGTTGATCACGCCACGCTCCACACGGCCGGTCACAACCGTGCCGCGGCCCGAGATCGAGAACACGTCTTCGATCGGCATCAGGAACGGCTGGTCCACCGCGCGCTCGGGCGTGTCGATGTAGTCATCAACCGCCGCCATCAGCTCGGCAATCTTCTCCGACCCGATCGCGTCGTCACGGCCTTCCAGCGCCGCCAGAGCCGACCCTGCAACGATCGGAATGTCGTCGCCGGGGTACTCGTAGCTGTCCAGAAGTTCCCGGATCTCCATCTCGACAAGCTCAAGAAGCTCTTCGTCGTCGACCTGGTCCACCTTGTTCATGAACACCACCATCTTCGGGATGCCAACCTGGCGGCCCAGAAGAATGTGCTCGCGCGTCTGCGGCATCGGGCCGTCCGCGGCGTTCACAACCAGGATCGCGCCGTCCATCTGCGCCGCACCCGTGATCATGTTCTTCACGTAGTCCGCGTGACCCGGGCAATCCACGTGCGCGTAGTGACGGTTGTCCGTCTCGTACTCAACATGCGCCGTCGAGATCGTGATCCCACGCGCCTTCTCTTCAGGCGCGCCGTCAATCTCGTCATACGCCTTGAAATCGCCAAACTGCTTCGTAATCGCAGCCGTCAGAGTCGTCTTGCCGTGGTCAACATGGCCAATCGTGCCAATGTTCACATGCGGCTTCGTACGTTCAAACTTTTCCTTTGCCATCGCCCAGGCGCCTCATCCATTTGGGGGCCACGACAGGTGCAAGCGTCACCGTGGCCCGGTTCAACATCGCGCGCCACCTATGCGCCTTACGGCAAAAAATCAAGTCGAGAAACGCGGCAACGCTATTCCGTTGCAACCTCGGGGCAAACCACCTCGTCGCTTGGCACGCAGGCCTCGGCTTCGGCCACGATCTCGGCGGCGTTGATCGGGGTTTCGGTCGTGGCCACAATCTCTTCCACCTCGGCGGCCGAGACCTCTGCGGCGTCGGGGTCAATGTTGAACCATTCCGGGTTTTGCAGCATCCACAGTTGGATGCGCCGCGCCGCGTTCCGCGCCAGAACCTGCATCTGTTCCTCGCGATTGCGCGCCAGGCCGGACCCGATGAGGAAGGTCTCTTGCGAGGCGCCCTCAAGCACTAGGATCTGCTCGGGCTCATCATGCAGTTTCCGGCCCAATGCGTCGTCCCAGACGTTGACCGACAGCACCAGAACGGACCGCGGGTTCAAAACAAGCGGAATGCCCGGAGGCGCAAGGGCATACCCGTCCACGGCGATTCCCAGATGATACAGCCGGTCGCCTTCGTAGCCGCCAAAGCGGCGGTCGATCTCGGACACGAGGATGGCCTGCCATTCTTCGGGCGTCGCGTTTCGGGACGGCGGGACCTGTTGCATGTTGTCGGCCACGACGATGTTGTGGCTCAGCCGGAAGTCCCCCATGTCCGGCAGATCCTCCTCCAGCGGGTCCTCGGCGGCACAGGCCGCAAGAACCAAGGCTGCCGCCAAGGGAAGAAAACGTGTAATGCGGGCAAGGGCAGTCATGCGCGTCTCCGATCGGTTCTTCGATGTGAGATAGCGCAGCCAAAGTCAGTTCGCAAACCCGCATGACAAATTGGACAGGTCTCGGCGGCGCTCTACCCTGCCCGCGTGGAGGTGCGCGTGTCCTTGGAGCCCAAACCCGAACCCTTGCCGATCGCTGCGCGCCTGCCGACGCAGCCGATGGGGATTTGGGACAGCTACCAGGCGGCGCGGCGCAATATCCTGGACATCATTCCCGAGCGCGCCCTGCACCAGCCCACGCTGTCCGGACAAACCGGCCCGCAACGCTGGCATATGATCCAGGACCCGGCGGCCATCCGGACCATGTTGGTCGACCATGTCGATCGCTACCCGAAGTCCGAAGCGACAAAAAGCATCCTGCGCCCGGCCATCGGGGACGGTTTGTTCGTCGCTGAAGGCGCACACTGGCGCTGGCAACGGCGGGCGGCGGCCCCTGCTTTTTCCGCCCGCAACGTCGCCGCCCTCACGCCCGTTATGACACGCGCCGCCGACGCAAGCGCCGACCGGCTGGCCCGGTCCGTCGGGCGGGCGGTGAACGTTCTGGACGAGATGGTGGCCGCGACCTTCGACGTGATCTCGGACGTCACGTTTGGGGACGGACCGGGCGTGGATCGCGCCGGCGTCAGCGCTGCCTTGGATGCCTATATCGACCGCGCGGCCCGCGTGAGCGTTCTGGACGTGCTCGGCCTGCCCGACTGGCTGCCGCGTCCCGGGCGCGCTGCGGCCGCCCGAGATTTGGCCGACATGAGTGCCGGCGCCGACGCGGCCATCGAAGCACGGCGCCGGACCGGTCCGCGGGCCACGCCGGATTTGCTGGATCTGCTGCTGGACGCCCTGCCGCTGACCCGAGCGATCGTCGAGGAAACCCTGCGTCTTTACCCGGCCGGCGGGTTCCTGTCGCGCACGGCATCGGTCGACGACCGCCTTGGCCACGCGATCGTGCGCCCCGGCGACACTGTCATGATCCCCGTCTATGCCCTGCACCGGCACCGGCGGCTGTGGCAGCACCCCGATGCGTTTTGGCCTGCGCGGTGGATGTCGGGCGATCCGGTCGACCGCTTTCAGTATCTGCCCTTTGGGGATGGGCCGCGCATTTGCATCGGGGCCCGGTTCGCGATGCAGGAAGCGACCGTGATTCTCGCCACATTGCTGGCGCGGTTTCGGTTCACCGCGGTCAGAGGGCGCGTGCCCAAGCCGGTCATGATCCTGACCCTGCGCCCCGAGGGTGGGGTCTGGCTGGAAGTGGAGGCCGTCTAGCCACCCGAAAAGTCGACTTTTCGGGGTCGGAAATGCCGGCTTTTCCGCGGCCTAGGTGAACCGGTTGTCCCGAGGAAAGCCGCGGGGCGCCATGCGGCCGGCGCTGGCCCGCTTGCCCCGCCATTCCGTCAGGTCGGCTTCGGTGCGCGTGCGACCCGCCGGATCGCGCCAGCTCAGCCCGTTGGCCAGCGTAAAGCTGCGCGCGTCGGCCAACCCGCCGTCCTTGTACTTCTGGAGGCGCACGCCCTTGCCGCGCCCCATCTCCGGCAGTTCGTCCAGGCCGAACACCAGCAGCTTGCGGTTCTCGCCCACAACGGCGATGGCGTCATCTTCGGCCAGGAGCGGTCGGCAAACCTGCGCCTTGACGCCGTCCTTGACGTTCAGCACCTGCTTGCCCGACCGGGTTCGGGCGATGACATCGGTTTCCGCCACGACGAACCCATCGCCGGCCGAGGACGCGACCAGCAGTTTCCCGTCGGGCCGATGAATGAACAGATCGACGAGGTCCACGTCGTTCGGCAGGTCGACCATCAGGCGGATCGGTTCCCCCAATCCGCGTCCCCCCGGCAAATTGGCTGCCGAAAGCGTGTAGAACCGCCCCGACGAGCCGAGGACCAACAACTTGTCGGTGGTTTCGGCGTGGAACAGGAACCGTCCTTCATCGCCGTCCCGGAATTTCAACGCACTGTCGAGGGCGACGTGCCCCTTCATGACGCGAATCCAGCCCATTTTGGAGCAGACAACCGTGATCGGTTCGCGCGCGATCATGGCTTCGATCGGCACCTCTTCGACCTCGCCCGCTTCGGCGAAGGCCGTGCGCCGCGCGCCGCCCGGACTGCCGGCGCCAAAGCGTTTGCGGGTGTCGCGCAGCTCGTCGGTGATCCGCGCCCATTGCAGGGCATCGCTGGCCAGCAGGTCTTCCAGCGCGGCGCGCTCTTCCATCAGCGCATCGCGTTCGCGGATCAGTTCCATTTCCTCCAGGCGCCGCAGCGAGCGCAGGCGCATGTTGAGGATGGCGTCGACCTGCACTTCGGTCAGTTCGCCTTCGCCCGGCGGCGGGCTGGCATAGTCGGTCACGTCGGTCGCCCGAACGAAGTCGCGGCCCCAATCCTCGCGCATCAGGGCGGCCTTTGGGTCGTCATCGTAGCGAATGATGTCGATCACGCGGTCCAGGTTCAGGAAGGCGATGATGAACCCTTCCAAGACCTCCAACCGATGATCGATCTTCGCCAGACGGTGCCGCGATCGGCGCTGGAGCACCTCGCGCCGGTGATCGAGGAAGGCGCGCAGGACCTCTTTCAGGGAACAGACCTTGGGCGTCCGCCCGTCGATCAGCACGTTCATGTTCAGGCTGAAACGGGTCTCGAGGTCCGATTGCCGGAAAAGCGTCCCCATAAGCACGTCGGGGTCCACCGTTTTGGCCCGGGGTTCGAGGACGATGCGGATGTCATCGGCACTTTCGTCGCGCACATCGGCGAGGATCGGCACCTTCTTGAGCTGGATCAGCTCAGCCAGTTTTTCGATCAGTTTCGACTTCTGAACCTGATACGGGATTTCTGTCACCACGATCTGCCAGGTGCCGCGGCCCAGATCCTCGGTCTCCCACTTGGCGCGCAGGCGAAACGCCCCGCGGCCCGTGCGATAGGTGTCCGCCATGCTATCCGGCGGCTCCACGATCACCCCACCGGTCGGAAAATCGGGGCCTTTGACGTAGTTCAGAAGCGTATCGTCCCGTGCATCCGGGGTCTTGATCAGATGCTCGGCGGCGCGCAGAAGCTCATCCAGGTTGTGCGGCGGGATGTTGGTCGCCATGCCGACCGCGATGCCGCTGGAGCCGTTTGCCAGAAGGTTGGGCAAGGCTGCGGGCAGAACCTCGGGCTCTTGCAGCGTGCCATCGTAATTGTCCCGAAAATCGACGGCATTCTCATCCAGCCCTTCCAGCAGCGCCTCGGCCACCGCCGTCATCCGCGCTTCGGTATAGCGCGACGCGGCCGGGTTATCGCCATCGATGTTGCCGAAATTGCCCTGCCCGTCGACCAACGGATACCGAATGACGAAATCCTGCGCCAATCGGGCCATCGCGTCATAGATCGCAGCATCGCCGTGGGGGTGATAGTTCCCCATCACATCGCCGGAGATCTTGGCCGATTTGCGAAAGCCCCCGCCTGCGCCAAGGCGCAATTCGCGCATGGCGAACAGGATGCGCCGGTGCACCGGCTTCAAGCCGTCGCGGGCGTCCGGCAGGGCCCGGTGCATGATGGTCGAGAGCGCATATTGCAGGTAGCGCGTGCCAATCGCACGCGAGAGCGGCTCCGAGGTTTGCCGCTTATTTTGTGTGTTGTCCTGCTCGTCCATCTAGACCTCGTGATAGCGGAGGGGGTCAGGCGCGGCAAGCCGTGCCGAACGGAAAGCTACGGGAATCCAGAGTCGGCGAATCGGGGCCATTGGGGTTATCAACAGGCCCACCCTGGGAAGGTTTTTGAACCACATGCTGCGTTTAGCCTTGATGACCTCTGCCGCGGTCTACGCGGGCCTCGTGATTTATTCCGAGGATGCGCCGGTGTCCGAATCGGCCGAGGAGGATGTGATCGTCGCCGACGCAGCGCCCAACCCGGTTCAGCCGGAAACCACCGCGCAGGACGGCGTCTTCCGAACTGCGATGGGGCTGGATTTGACCATCGCGGCGGTCATCGACCCGTCTGACATCGCGCTTGACGATGCGACGGAGGTCGCGGCCATCCGGACCGAGCGTTTTGCCGACCCGGACGCGCAGGCCGACACGGTCATGGCATCGGCCTCGGAAGCCGAGCCTGAGCCCGCGCTTCTTCTGGTGGCGGTCAGTGGCAGTTCGGTCAATTTGCGGGCGGGCCCCTCGACAAACGACGGTATTCTCGGGGCCCTGTTCCGCGGGGAACAGGCCGAAGTGATCGCGACTCTGGAGACCGGATGGGCCCATATCCGGGTCGTCGACACCGGCGTCGAAGGGTATATGGCCACCCGGTTCCTCGAACCCATCAGCTAAGCCGACACGGCGCTGTTGCCCTCTGTCGTGGGCTAGCCTAGGCACAGGTCAGGACACGCAGGCGCGCAGGGGTCGCAATGGACCGCACTATTCTGATCACGGGTTGTTCCTCGGGCATTGGTTTGGATGCCGCCGAGACGCTGCGCGCCCGCGGCTGGCACGTCATCGCCGCGTGCCGGAAACCAGAGGATGTGGAGGCCCGCCGCGCGGCCGGGTTTGCATCCGTCCAGATCGACCATGGGGACCCGGACAGCGTCGAGGCCGGATGGGCCGCCGCGCTGGAGCTTGCCGACGGACGCATCGACGCGCTGTTCAACAATGGCGGGCACGGCATGTCGGGCGCGGGCGAAGACCTGCCGCGCGCCGCGTTGGAGCATGTGTTCCATTCCAATGTCTTTGGCGTGCACCAACTGACGCGGCTGGCCCTTCCGGGGATGTTGGCGCGGGGCGACGGCCGGATCGTGATGCATTCCTCGGTCGTAGGCTACACGCCCCTGCAATGGCGTTCGGCCTATGTGGCGACGAAACACGCCATCGAGGGCCTGACCAACACGATGCGGGTCGAATTGCGGGGCACCGGCGTGCACCTGTCGATCATGAACACGGGGCCGGTCACATCGGGCTTCCGCGAAAACTCCTCAAAGCAGTTTGAACGCTGGATTGATGCGGATGCGTCCCGCCACGCCGCGTTTTATCGCAACAAATTCATGGCGCGTCGCAAAAGCACCAAGCCCGATCCGTTCGAGTTGCCGGCCTCGGCTGTCACCAAGAAACTGATCCATGCGCTCGAAGCCCCCCGGCCCAGAACACGCTACTACATCACCACGCCCGCCTATATCGCCGCCGTGCTCACCCGGATTCTGCCGGATCGGGCGCAAGATTGGATCGTCTCAAAAATCTAGCCTTTTGCAGACGCCCCCCTAGATGACGGCACTCAGACCGGAGGAACGCCCGTGCAAGACCCTTTGTTTATCGTCGCCTTGTTCGCCTGTTTCGGCGTCCTGGTCATTCTGCTTTTGGGCATCAACTCGTTTCGCCGCGGCGGCGAGTACGCCCGGAACAATTCGAACAAATTCATGCGCTGGCGTTTGATCGCCCAATTTGGGGCGGTCGTTTTGATCATGATCTTCGTCTGGGTGCGCGGACAATCGGGGGGCTGAACCATGGTGGTTCTCAACAAAATCTACACGAAAACCGGCGATGCAGGCGAAACCGCCTTGGGCGATGGAAGCCGCGTGGCGAAGCATTCGCAGCGTGTCGCGGCCTATGGGACCGTTGACGAATTGAACGCGACGCTCGGGCTGGCCCGCCTGCACGCCGCGGGCGAGATGGACGCGCAACTGGCGGCCATCCAGAACGACCTGTTCGACCTTGGCGCCGATCTGTGCACACCGAACATGGAAATGGACGCCGACCGGGAATACCCCGCGTTGCGGGTCGTCGAGGCGCAGGTTCTGCGGCTTGAATCCGAAATTGACGCCATGAACGCGAAACTCGAGGCGCTGCGCAGTTTCATTCTGCCGGGCGGTTCCGTCTTGGCGGCGCATTTGCATCTGTGCCGCACAGTGGCGCGGCGCGCCGAACGCCTGAGCGTTGAACTGGGCACGGTGGAATCGATCAATCCCGACGGGGTGAAGTATCTCAACCGCCTGTCCGATTGGTTCTTCGTGGCCGGCCGAATCGCGAACAACGACGGCAAGGACGACGTCCTCTGGGTGCCCGGGGCGAACCGCTAGGACCGGGTGACCCTACGTTCCTTGGCCAAAACCGATGAAACGTCGCGTCACACGGCGCGGCGACGGTTCGAATTGGGCCCGCGCCGACCTACCTTATGGATATGACGCACGTGAAAGCGGCCCGGCTCTACAGCCGGGCAGAGTACATCTCGGACGCGGTGGTGCATGTTTCGGGCATCGGCGCCGCGCTGATCGCCGGCCCTCTCCTGGTGGCGCTTGCGGCGATCTGGGTGGGGGATCCCGGCCTGATCACCGCCATGACGGTCTATGCCGCGACGCTGTTGGGCATGCTGATATGCTCGGCGCTTTACAACATGGTGACACGGGTCGAATGGTCGGACCGCCTGCGCCGCATGGACCAATCCGCCATCTATCTGAAAATCGCCGGGACCTACACGCCGTTCATTGCATTGTCGGCGGGGCATCTTGGCCTCCTCGCGGCCATTTGGGGCGGTGCGGTTGCGGGCGCGACGCTGATCCTGCTCAGCGTTAAGAAACGGATCGGCCTTCCGGTGGCGCTCTATCTTCTGCTTGGGTGGGCGTGCGTGGTCTGGGGATGGCCGATGCTGAACGCGCTGAGCCCCGCGGGCTTCTGGCTGCTGGTGGCCGGCGGCGTGCTGTATTCGATCGGGGTGATCTTCCTGCTGTGGTACCGCCTGCCGTTCCACAACACGATCTGGCATGTGTTCGTGCTGGTGGCGACCGGCATCTGCTACGCCGCGATCTTTGTGGAGCTTTTGGCCCTGCGCAGCCCCGTTTAACACTCTGACGCGGCGTCGATTGACAAATGCGCGTCGATTTTGACCTATTCTGCCCCGCGCGAAGCGTCTAACACTCCGCCCCAAAGGGATGACGGGGCTATGGTGCCCCGACCAACGAAGGAGAGATCCGCATGAAGGTCCTGGTGCCTGTGAAGCGCGTGATCGACTACAACGTGAAGGTCCGCGTGAAAGCGGACGGCTCGGGCGTCGATCTTGCCAACGTCAAAATGTCGATGAACCCGTTCGACGAAATTGCAGTGGAAGAGGCCATCCGCCTGAAGGAAGCCGGCAAGGCCGACGAAGTTGTCGCCGTCTCCATCGGTGTGAAGCAGAGCCAGGAAACCCTGCGCACCGCGCTGGCCATGGGGGCCGATCGCGCGATCCTCGTCGTGGCCGCCGATGACGTGCACCAGGATGTGGAGCCTTTGGCCGTCGCCAAGATCCTCAAGGCCGTGATCGACGAAGAACAGCCGGGTCTTGTCCTGGCAGGCAAACAAGCGATCGACAACGACATGAACGCCACCGGCCAGATGCTGTCGGCGCTTCTGGGTTGGAGCCAGGGCTCCTTCGCCTCCGAGGTCGAGGTCGAGGGCGATCATGCGCTGGTCACCCGCGAAGTGGACGGCGGCCTGCAGACCGTCAAGGTCAAGATGCCCGCCATCATCACCGTCGATCTGCGCCTGAACGAGCCGCGCTACGCGTCGCTGCCGAACATCATGAAGGCGAAGAAGAAGCCGCTGGACGAAAAGACCGCCGCCGATTTCGGCGTCGACGTCACGCCCCGGCTGGAAGTCGTCAAGACCGCCGAACCCGAAGCACGCCAGGCCGGTGTGAAAGTCGGCTCGGTGGATGAACTGATCGAGAAACTCAAAGAAGACGCGGGGGTAATCTGACATGGCTGTGCTTCTTCTTGCTGAAGTCACCAATGGCGAACTGGCGATGGACGCCACGGCAAAGGCCGTGACCGCGGCCGCGCAAATTGGCGACGTGACCGTGCTGTGCGCCGGGGCGTCGGCCAAAGCTGCGGCCGATGCAGCGGCGACGATCGAGGGCGTGGCCAAGGTGCTGTGCGCCGAGGATGACGCGTTGGGCCACCGCCTGGCCGAACCGACCGCGGATCTGATCGTCAGCCTGGCCGGGGATTACAGCCACATCGTGGCCCCCGCGACGACGGACGCCAAGAACATCATGCCGCGCGTCGCAGCGTTGCTGGACGTCATGGTGATCTCTGACGCGTCGGGTGTTGTGGATGCCGATACGTTCGAGCGTCCGATCTACGCGGGCAACGCGATCCAGACCGTCAAATCGAGCGATTCCAAGAAGGTCGTCACCTTCCGCACCTCGACCTTTGACGCGGCGGGCACCGGCGGTTCGGCCGCCGTCGAAATGATCGACGCAGCCGGCAATCCGGGCCTGTCCGAATGGGTTGAGGACAAGGTCGCCGAGAGCGATCGCCCGGAACTGACCAGCGCGGGTCGCGTTGTGTCCGGTGGTCGCGCACTTGGCTCTGCCGAGCAGTTCGAACTGATCGAAAAGCTGGCCGACAAGCTTGGGGCCGCCGTGGGCGCCTCGCGTGCGGCCGTCGACAGTGGCTATGCCCCGAACGATTGGCAGGTCGGACAGACTGGCAAGGTCGTGGCGCCCGAGCTTTATGTCGCCGTCGGCATTTCGGGCGCGATCCAGCACCTGGCCGGCATGAAGGACAGCAAGGTCATCGTCGCCATCAACAAGGACGAAGAGGCCCCGATCTTCCAGGTCGCCGACTACGGCTTGGTGGCCGACCTCTTCGACGCCGTGCCGGAATTGACCGACAAGCTCTGAGGCGCAGCGCCTCCACGTTCGGGCCGATCCGGGACCACCGGGTCGGCCTTTTTCGTGCGCAAACGGGCCGCGAGAAGACCCGCCGCCGCGCGATGTACCTCAGGGCCTGGCAACGCCCGGGCCGCGGCCTCTTCGCCAGCTGCGAAGAACATCCCTTTCGTCGACTGGCGCAGATCACGCCCGGACGGCACGGCCACGCTGACCGAGGCGGCGTGGAGACTGACCTGCTCCAGCATGGATTGCGAGACGAGCACCGGATCACGGTTCAGTCGCGTCGGGTTGCGAGCCGGGGCGCAGGTGCCAATCCAGAGCAGGTGAACCGGGGCCTCAATGGTTTGCAGAAACCGCACCATGCGCGCGACCCAGGCGGTTTGCAGTTCACTTTGCACCAGTGTGAACCGATCCCGGGAAGCCGCCGCGAGACGGGTCAGCAAGTGCCGGGTGAAGTGGATCCCTGTGAAATCCACCTCGGGATAAATCGTGCGCAGGTCACGGTTCGCGCGCAGGAACCGGTCATTGCGGCGCGGATGCACGGTGTAGAACCGGTTGTTCATGTTGGCGGCCCCCAACACCTGCAGGACGACGGCATGAGCGGACCGCGTCGCGGCCCGAATGGCCGGATCGCCCATCAAGACATCCAACCCCGCATGCATCACGCCCATGTTCAGAACAGGATGGTCCAACTGTTGGGACAAGTGCGCGCCAAACGGCGCGTGGATGAAACGGCCGAAGGTCTCGGCGCCCCCCAAGCACAAGACCGCCGGATCGTCAGTCTCCAGGCGCGGTCCACGAAAGCGCAGCACGGATCCGTCATAGGTCACGGCCTGGTAATCGAGCGGAATGCGCCCTCTGGTTTCAATACTCATGCAACGACAGCTCCCACCATCAAAAGACTCACCCAGGGCCAGGGTGACCGACAGGGGTTTCCAACCAGCTAACCTTATATTTTTTCGAAGTTTTTAAGCGAAAGCACGGGATATAGCCGCGCCGCTTTGGCGCGGCCCCACCCTCTGTTCAGCGCCGCAAAGCCCGCCTATGCTGCAGCCCGAACCGCCATCGGGGCAAAGAGGCAGGCATGGAAATTCAATCGGTTGGTGTGGTCGGCGCTGGACAAATGGGCAACGGGATTGCCCATGTGTGCGCCTTGGCAGGTTACGAGGTCGTCATGACCGATATCAGTGCCGACGCCCTGAGCGCGGCGGTGGCGCTGATCGAACGGAACCTTGGGCGCCAAGCCAGTCGCGGCAAGATCAGCGACGCCGAAATGGCGGCTGCCATGGGCCGCATCCGCACGACGCAAACCCTGTCCGACGTGGGCCCGACCGACCTCGTGATCGAGGCTGCAACCGAGCGGGAGACGGTGAAGCAGGCCATCTTTGAAGATCTTCTGCCGCATCTGAAACCGACCACGATCCTCACCTCGAACACGTCCTCGATCTCGATCACGCGGCTGGCCAGCCGCACGGACCGTCCGGAGAAGTTCATGGGGTTCCACTTCATGAACCCGGTGCCCGTGATGCAATTGGTCGAGTTGATCCGTGGAATTGCCACGGACGAAGAAACCTTCGCCGCGTGCAAGGCCGTGGTCGACCGTTTGGGCAAAACCGCCGCGACCGCCGAGGATTTTCCGGCCTTCATCGTCAACCGCATCCTGATGCCCATGATCAACGAGGTGGTGTACACGCTCTATGAGGGCGTCGGGAATGTCAGCAGCATCGACAGTGCAATGAAGCTTGGGACCAATCATCCGATGGGCCCGCTGGAGCTGGCGGATTTCATTGGGCTGGATACCTGTCTTGCCATCATGAACGTGCTGCACGACGGACTGGCCGACACGAAATACCGCCCGTGTCCGCTGCTCACCAAATACGTGGAAGCCGGATGGCTTGGCCGCAAAACACAACGTGGCTTCTACGATTATCGGGGCGAGGTGCCGGTTCCCACGCGCTAAGGCGCAGGACGGGCAGCGTCGTTATTGGTCGGGATCGTCGCGCAGCGACAGGGTGCGGGCGCGCAGCCACGCCATGAACTCGCGCGGCTTCTTGATCCGTTCATCCCATTGATCCGGCGTGATCGGGTTGCCGATGATCGGGGCTTGCGGCTTGTCAAAGCTGTGCGCCACTTCGTGCAGCAACAAGCCCTGACGCAGGATCGGCGAGATCCGATTTGCAATCTGGTACCAGCGCGAATTCGACCCGGTGAAGAAGCACGGCACGATGGTCGCCCCGGACTTGCGGATCATTTTGGCGGTGAACACGTTCCATTCGCGTTCGATCGCCGGGCCGAACGCCGTGTCCGACGACGCAACAACACCCGACGGAAACAGCGCCATCAACCCGTTCTGCTCCAAATGCGCCATCGCACTGGCCCGCATTTGCAGCATCTTTTCCTGCGCGTCCGGTTCGTGCGGGAACGGCACGGAAATCATGTAGCTGGCTGCGCTTTCGCCCAAACCCGTCAGCAGCGCTCGGGTCAGGATGCGGTAATCCATGCGGCGCCGCCCGATCAGATCCGCAAGGATCATACCGTCCACCAGTCCGTGGGGATGGTTGGCTGCAAAGATCACGGGCCCGTCCTGGGGGATACGGTCCAATTGGTGCTGCGGGGTCTGAATCTCGATCCCCATCGCCTTCATGGTCGCAGGCCAAAACGCCTGCCCCTAGAATTCGCCCATCTTCTCGAAACGGCGGACGCGGCGCACGATGCTAAGCTTCCCCGTCATCCATTCGATCGCCTTGATCGTGGTGCGGGTCGCGGGATCGTCAAAGGAATTCGCGTAGGTCAGGGACGACCGGTCATACACACGCTCATGGCCCGGCACCAAACCGGGTCGTGGCGCTGAAACTCTGCGGGAGCTTGTATCCGTCACGCGCCCTTGTCCCATCCGTCTTCGGTTGGCCCGGATCAGTTCTCTTCGCCGAACCGATCTGCCACAAGCGCCGTCAGCGCATCTGCCAGGGTTGCGGCATCTGGGCCATCAATCTCGACTTCAATAGAGGTTCCCATAGAGGCTGCCAACATCAAAAGCCCCATGATCGAGTCGCCGGCGGCGGACAGCCCATCGCGCCGGACGGTCACATCGGCTTCGTGATCCTCGACGACCTCAACGAACCGGGCCGAGGCCCGCGCATGCAAGCCTTTGACATTAATAATGTCGAGCGTCCGTAAAATCGGCGTATCGGTCATTCCGGAGCTCCATCGAAACTGTTGATATAGCGCCGACCGGCTTCTGCCGCGCGGGCGACCGCATCCTCGACCGCGAGGTGACGCGACTTGGTCAGCTTGATCAGCATGGGAAGATTGACGCCCGTCAGGATCTTTCGATTCGAAGGATGACACGCCCGAAGGCTCAGGTTCGACGGCGAACCGCCGTACATATCCGTCACCACGACAACACCATCCCCGCCATCAACGGCGTCGGCGGCGTCGCAGATTTCGCGGGTCCGGCTTGCGCGGTCGTCTTCGGGCCCGATGGAAATCGCAATCATCGCCATTTGCGGGCCGACCACATGCTCGGCGGCGCGCTTCAATTCGGGGGCCAGCCCCCCATGAGCCACGATCACGATGCCGATCAAAGTTACGCCTCTCCCGCGCGCGCAGGTTCAGTCGGGCTAATCTGGCGCTCTTCCACTTCCCGATGTCTTTTAGACACCTGCCAGCCGCCTTCCGCAAGATGCGCGGCCATGATCTCGGTCAGGGCAACGGATCTGTGTTTTCCGCCCGTGCACCCGAAGGCGACGGTAAGGTGGCTCTTTCCTTCCTCCGCAAAGGCCGGGAGCAGCAAATCCACCATCGCCTTGACCTGCGCCAGGAACGGGTCAAACCGGTCATCCTGCGCGATGAAGGACTGCACCGCCTGATCGCGCCCGTTCAAGGGGCGCAGGTCCGGATCCCAGTGCGGGTTTTGCAGGAACCGGCAGTCGAACACGAGGTCGGCGCCGGTCGGCAATCCGCGGCGATAGCTGAAGGACGTCACGGTAACCGCCAGCCGGGTGGCCGTGCGCGCCGCGAACAGGTCGGTCATCTGCGCTTTCAGCGCGTGGGGGGTCAGGGTCGTGGTGTCGATCAAGACGCTGGCGCGGGCACGCACCGGGCCGAGCAAATCCCGCTCCAGCGCGATACCCTTGGCCGGATCGGCATCCGGGGCAAGCGGATGGCGCCGGCGGGTTTCCGAATAGCGGCGTTGCAGCACATCGGCGTCGCAATCAAGAAACACCAGATCGGGTGTGATCCCGGGATGGCTGACCAGGCTGTCATAGGCTTTGACAAGGCCATGGGCGCTGTAGTCCCGGTTGCGCGCATCCGTCCCAAGCGCCAGGGGCCGTTCCGGAGGCGGACCGTCTAGCAGACGGGGCAGCAGGCTGAGCGGGAGGTTGTCGATGGCTTCGAACCCCGCATCCTCAAGCGCATTGATGGCCGTCGTGCGTCCCGCGCCGGACGGGCCGGTGATCAGGACAACCCGCGTCGCGGTCTCTGGGGCAGCGGACATGTCAGACATCGGCGTGGTCCGGTCGTTGGGTACTGGTGGTCGGTTACGTTGTATCGGCAAAGCCATGCCGCAAGAGCATGACAATCGCTGCGGCCAAGGATGGCACGGCCCCGCCCAGGATCAACGGGACGCGTTGACCCGCAATGGCGGCGTGGCGTCGCGGCGGAAGGCGCTCTTCGGGAGATTGGTCAAGATCGACGACAAGCGCCAACCGAGCTGCCGGGCACAGCGGCCCCGTCGCCAGCAGACCGATCCCCCGGGCCTCGATGGCTTCCAGTGCGTTCTCACCGGCGGTCAGCGTGATCTGACCGTCATCCGCCGTCGCACGCACCAGATCGTCACCGAGCAGTTGCGCCCCGTATCCGATGGCCGCCAGCGCAACCGAGGATTTTCCCGCGCCCGATTTTCCCAGAAGAAGGGCCCCATGGCCGCCTATGGCAACGGCCGAGGCATGAAAGGCCCATGTGGCGCCCGTTTGCGACAGGGCGCGATCGGCAAGGTCGATGTCGAAACGCGCCACCTGCCCCGCCGATCAGATCGGCAGACCAACCACAAATCGTGCGCCGAGCGGTTCGGACGTGACATCCGCTTCGGTCGGAAGGATGTTTTCCGCCCAGATCACACCGCCATGGGCTTCCACGATCTGCTTGGAGATCGCCAATCCGAGGCCCGAATGGTTGCCAAACTGTTTGACAGGCCGTTCGGAATAGAAGCGGTTGAACACCTTGGTTAGCGCCTCGTCAGGAATGCCCGGGCCGGTGTCTTCCACCACGATCAACACCCGGTTTTCCCGCTGGCGGGTCCAAAGCCGAACGGCGTCACCCTCGTCACAAAACGAGATGGCATTCGACAGAAGGTTGACGAAGACCTGCGCCAACCGCCCTTCCAGGCCGGAAATGGCGATGCGTCCAGGCGGCAGATCCGTGATGAAATCGACGCCCTTCTTGTGGGCTTCTTCGCCATGATACTGCGACAGGTTGCGCAGCGTCCGGACGAGGTCGAAGACCTCTTCCTCTTCCTTCACCAGTTCGCTGTCCAGTCGCGACGCGTTCGAGATGTCGCTGACCAGACGATCCAGCCGCTGCACATCATGTTCAATCACGTCCATCAGGCGACCGCGCTGATCGTCTGTCCGCGCCAACCGCAAGGTTCCGACGGCCGACCGCAGGCTGGCCAGCGGGTTCTTGATCTCGTGGCTGACGTCGGCGGCAAATTGTTCGTTTGAATCGATCCGATCATACAGCGCGCTGACCATGCCGCGCAGCGCGCCGGACAGGCGGCCGATTTCGTCCGGCCGGCCGGTCAGGTCGGGAATGCGGACGCGGGTCGGGCTCATCTTGCGGGCATTCTTGTCGCGTCCAAGCTCGGCCGCGGCGGCCAGATCACTCAGAGGGTTCCCGATGGTCGAGGCAAGCACGAGGCTCAAGCCGACGGAGACCAGCAAAGCCACGACGAACATCTGCAACAGCTGTTCCCGTTCGGCGCGGACGAATTGCTCGATCTCGGGGGCGTCTGTGGTCATGACAACGGTTCCCAACACACCGTTCGGACCAATGATCGGCGATGCCGCCCCGTACAATGCGCCCCCGCCGGTCGACGTGCGCAGAACGACCGATGCGCCATCGGCGCCGGCCTCGACCAAGGCGGCGGCCAAAGCGCGGGGGTTGGGTGGATCTTCGGTGGGAACGCCACCGGTCAAGGCCGTCGAAACCCCGGACCACAGCGCATTCAGGAAGTCGGTGATCAACAACGCTTCTTGATCGTGCACCTCGATCCCGCGGACGGGGCGGGCGGGTGTCCGGGCCGTATCCAGCGTCGAAGACACCAGGGATCCGTTGGGCGCGAAGAGGAACACGTCGATGCCATCGGGCAGTCCGACGCGTCCAAGCACCTGGGCCGGATCGATGCCGTCACCGGTCATCAGATCCGCCGGGGCGGTCCCCGGCAGGCTGGCTTCGACGATTTCCGCGATCAGCTGCGCTTCGATGGCCAATGCCCGCTCGCGCTGCACAACAAGGCTTTCGCGAAACGGGTTGAGGTACATGACGCCCGCAACCAGGACCACCATGACCAACAGGTTGAACATGATGATCTTGCGCGCCAGCGGCGAACGGTTGAGGGAAATGATCCCGCGCCGCGCGCGCGCGCTGCGCAGTTCCTGCTCAACACTGCCCTGGGGACGATCCCAATCCTCGCCCAAGACGATGTCGGCCCGTTCCTGGGCCCGACGATTGGTCATCGAAAGATCGGTTGGCACGCGCCCGAGCCCTTATTCCTCGTTATACCGGTAACCGATCCCGTAGAGTGTCTCGATCGCGGAAAACTCGTCATCAACCATGCGCATCTTCTTGCGCAGGCGCTTGATATGGCTGTCGATGGTCCGGTCGTCGACATAGACCTGTTCGTCATAGGCGACGTCCATCAACTGATCCCGGCTTTTCACAAAGCCCGGCCGCTGTGCAAGGGCCTGCAGCAACAGGAATTCCGTCACGGTCAGCGACACATCCTTGCCCTTCCAGGTGACGGCGTGGCGCAGCGGGTCCATGATCAGCTCGCCCCGGGTCATCACGGCACTTTCTTCCGGGACACCGGCGGCGTCGGACGCGATGGCCTCCTGTCGGCGCAGGATCGACCGGATGCGCTCCACCAGCAAACGCTGCGAGAAGGGTTTCTTGACGTAATCGTCTGCGCCCATCCGCAGGCCCATCAACTCGTCAATTTCGTCATCCTTGGAGGTCAGGAAAATCACCGGGACGCGCGATTTCTGCCGCAGGCGCTGCAGCAGGTCCATTCCGTCCATCCGGGGCATCTTGATGTCGAACACGCCCAGGTCCGGCATGCGCCGGTTGAATGCGTCCAGCGCGGATTGCCCGTCATTGTATGTTTCTACATCGAAGCCCTCGGCTTCCAACGTCATCGCGACGGACGTCAGGATATTCCTGTCGTCATCGACAAGTGCGATCCGTGCCATTGGCGGTACCCTCGATTATTGCTCAACTGCCTTGTTTTTTCTGCATTGTCGTGTTTCCGGCCCCGAGAATCAATCTTATTCTGCGATTCGCCCAATCCGCATTGACCCAGATTGCGGGATTAGTGCCTAACCGCCCGTTAATCAGTCACCCGATTTGGCTGATGCAGATCAAAGCATGCGAAAGAAAATTGCGCGATGGTTGCGCTAACTGTGCGGAACCGTCCTGTTCAGCCCCGAATACGTCATGTTATAGCCCGCGAAAGAGGGTGCGGAGTCCGCCCACCCAAAGCGCCCTACGGCCCAGGAGCACCAACCTATGACCACCGCTCGCGTGAACCCGTCGTTTACCGTTGAACACCAAGGCATGACGGGGCTTGGAGCTGTCCACTATAACCTGTTGGAGCCGGCATTGATGCAGGCCGCCATTTCGCGTGGTGAAGGGACCATGGGTCTGGGCGGCACGCTTTTGGTCACGACCGGCAAATTCACCGGCCGCTCGCCCAACGACAAGCACATCGTCAAAACCGACAGCGTGGCCGACACGATCTGGTGGGACAACAACGCGCCCATGTCGCCCGAGGGCTTTGACGCGCTCCATGCTGACATGCTGGAGCACATGAAGGGCGGCGAATATTTCGTGCAGGACCTCTATGGCGGGGCCGACCCGGAACACCGCCTGGATGTGCGCGTGGTCAGCGAATTGGCCTGGCACAACCTGTTCATCCGCCACCTTCTGCGCCGTCCCGAGGCCGAGGAATTGGCGACTTTCGAAGCCGATTTCACGATCATCAACTGCCCGACGTTCAAGGCCGATCCCGAACGCCATGACTGTCGCTCGGACACCGTGATCGCGATGAACTTCGACAAGAAGCTGATCCTGATCGCCAACACCGAATACGCGGGCGAAAACAAGAAGTCGGTCTTCACGCTGCTCAACTACATCCTGCCGGGCAATGATGTCATGGCGATGCACTGCTCGGCCAACCACGCGATTGGCGATCCGGATGACTCGGCCGTGTTCTTCGGCTTGTCCGGCACCGGAAAGACGACCCTCAGCGCCTGCCCGAGCCGCACGCTGATCGGCGATGATGAACATGGCTGGTCCGACAAAGGCACCTTCAACTTCGAAGGCGGCTGCTACGCCAAGACCATCAATCTGCGCGAAGAAGCCGAACCGGAAATCTACGCGACCACCCGTCAGTTCAGCACCGTGATCGAGAACATGGTCTTCGATCCCGACACGCTGGAACTGGATTTTGACGATGACAGCCTGACCGCCAACATGCGCTGCGCTTACCCGATGCACGAGATTTCGAATGCCTCGGAAACCGGGCTTGGCGGGCATCCCAAGAACATCGTCATGCTGACCTGCGATGCCTTTGGCGTCCTGCCTCCGATTGCCCGGCTGACCCCGGCGCAGGCGATGTATCACTTCCTGTCGGGCTTCACCTCCAAGGTGGCTGGCACCGAACGTGGGGTAACGGAACCTGAGCCGACCTTCTCGACCTGTTTTGGCGCCCCCTTCATGCCGCGCCGCCCCGAGGTGTACGGCAAGCTTCTGCAGGAAAAGATCCACACCCACGGCTCGACCTGCTGGCTGGTGAACACCGGTTGGACCGGCGGCGCCTACGGCACTGGTTCGCGCATGCCGATCCGCGCCACCCGCGCCCTCCTGAACGCGGCCCTCGACGGGTCGCTGAACGCGGGCGAGTTCCGCAAGGACCCGAATTTCGGGTTCGAGGTTCCGCTGCATTGCGCCGGCGTCGCGGACATTCTGCTGGATCCGCGCCGCACCTGGGACAACCCCGAAGCCTACGATGTGCAGGCGCACAAGCTGGTCCAGATGTTCGCGGACAACTTCGCGCAATACGTGCCGTTCATTGATGACGACGTGAAGGCCGCTGCGATCTCCTGAGCGATCACGAAACAGGATGCGGGCCGCGCTTGGTGAAAACCGGGTGCGGCCCTATCTTTTGTGGGACCCAACGGTTGGAGTGATCAGTATGCCGCTTTCCCGTCCTGTCGCGTTTGCCGCCATCTGTGCCTGTGCCATGGGGGCTGGCCTCCACGACGCGCAGGCAAATCCAACCTACTCGGACGACATCAGCCGCTTCACCTTCGGGCTTTACTGCGCCCCGGAACCCAATGAAGAGCTTGTCGCGCCGGATACCGCCGCCGGGGTTGTGAACCTGATTGAAACGCCCGAGTTCTTCGCGGCCAGCACCATTGTGCCCGCAGAACTTGGCGTGGGCTTCGGGATCATGGCGCAGGCTGCGCCCGGCGTTCTGGCCGACCCGTTGCACATCACGATCACGCATCCCCCGTATCCAAACAGCGGGATCGCGGTCGAACGTTGGCAAACCGATATCGACGATGCGACCGAAGGCCTTGTCGGCTTCAGCTTCGAGCACGACTACGAACTGGTGATCGGGGACTGGACCATTCAGGGCGTGTTCAAGGACGAGGTGCTGTTTGACATCACATTCACGGTCGTCCCGCCCAATCTGGCCCCTGATTTGGTCGGGCGCTGCACCGGGCAGTTCATGTCCTGACGCCTAGGCGTCAAGCGGGGCGTGAAGGCGCGTCTGGGACGTGATGATGCCACCGCGTTTTCCAATCTCAAGCGAGCCGTAGCGCTGCGCAAACACCGGCGGCAAGCTCCGATCCCCCGGCAAGGACAACCACAACCGGAACAGATGCCGGCGGTTCTCGGGCTCGGGCCAATCCACGAACCCCGTGCGGTCATGCAGCATCGCGTGATTGTAGACGAACTGCATGTCACCGGGCACCAGTTGCATCCCGATGTGCAGATCCGGATCATTGGCGAGCGCGTCGAACATATCCAGGGCCTCGACATGCGCGGGCGTCAAGCGAAAGGCCTCGGGAAACCGCTGCGCGCTGTCGATGTATTGCCGCTGATAGAACACCGTCAACTTGCCATCGTGCCAACTGAACGGGGCGATCTCCATGAACGGTTTCATCCCGTCGGGGATTTCGCCGCGCCGATCGGTGGCGATGGGATCAAAGAGCAACGCAAGCAGATCGGGGCGCTCGGCCTGCATCCGGTTGTAGATCGCCTCGGCACTGACCAACAGGGATTGTCCGCCTTCCTTGGCCGCCTTCAGGCACAAAAGCCCCACGCAGTCGGCACTGTCGGTATGGAAGGTCTGACGCGCCGAGGTCTGGTAGATGCGGGTGTTGGTGTCATTCGGGTCCGCGCCCAGATCGCGGACATGACCCAGAATATGACCGGCGGCATTCTGAGACCGGGCGCTGCCGAGATGGGCACCGATCCCGCAAAACATCGCCGCGGCGGTGGGTTGATCGTACCGTGCGATGGGAAGGCCGCGGATCACCTCTACCCCGATCCCGTCGATCAGCTTCTCGCGAAGCTGTCCAAGCGCGACCCCGAAGTCCGGCAACGGGAAATCCTCTGCCGTGACCTCGCCGATGTCGCGCCCCAGGCTCAGATAATGGGCGGCCGCGGATTCCAACTCGGCGATCTCGGCGTCGGTCAGGTGGCGCATCCATGTCTCGGGTGCCTTGGCCAGGTCGGCCCCAACCCAGGCCGCGGGCCCGTCAAACCGCTGCGGGCGTTCTTGCTCGGACATCTGCCTCCCCTATCCAAACAGGCCGCGCCGCACCAGGTTCGCCCCGGCCACCACGAGGACGACGAGGGTCATTTTCCGGAACACATCGGCGTTCAACCGATCGCTGAACCAGAACCCGACCCGCATCCCCAGGAACGCCGGGATAAGGAGCGCCGCGGAAAACGGTGCTGTCACGGAATTTAGCACGCCCGATTGCAGGTGCCCCACCAACAAACTGACAGATCCAAGTCCGTAAACGACACCCTGCACGAGGATTTGCTTGGCTTTCGGGGTCTCCAACGCGATCAGATACAGAACCGTGGACGGACCCCACGTGCCGGTTAAGCCGCCCAACGCCCCGGCCAGCGAGGCGACCCCCCATTCCGCCAGCCCCCGCCGGTCGCGCGGGATGCGGAACCGAACGCCGAACAACTGGATCAGCGACAGGATGACAACCGGAATGCCCAAAACCAGGTAAAACGTCTGGACCGGGATCAGGGTAACGAATTGGGCGACCACGACGATCATCACGCAGACAATCAGGATGAACCGCCAGAACTCCACCGTCGCGGCCTTGATCTCGGGGAGGGAATATCGCGCCACCTGCTGCACGTTGGCCATCAGAATCGGCAGCACGATGCCGGCAATGGCGGTCAGGGGGTCAAGGAACAAGGACAGCCCCGAGATCATGACCAGCGGCATCGCGAATCCCACGGCGCCTTTGACGAATCCGGCGACCAGGGTCACGCCAAATGCCGCGGCAAATGCCCAGAGAGGCATTAGGTCAAGCGTGTCTTGCAGCATGGGCAGGTCCTTTCCGAGCCCTTGTAGACCAGCCTTTAGCGCGCTGCACCGCAAAATCCACGCGACATTTTCGTGCGTTTCCAAAAGAAATCACGCATTTTTGTTGCGCTGCAGGTGCAAAGGCTCTACATCCGCCCAGACGGACGAAATGCGTGCTGCAGGATGAAGGAGAGTGACCATGCCCCGTGACGGACAGACCCTGGACGAGATGCCTGTTATCCTGCCCGATCTGCTCGAGCTGACCGGTGCGGCCATTGCCCCGGCGGAGGCGCTTTTGGCCACCGCGAAAGAGCGGGTCAGCGCGCTTGTCGTGGTCGAAGGCCGGGTCTCGGGCGACGCGGTGGAGGCCCACCAGACGGCCGCCCACGGGTTTGCGTGGCTGGCCACCTATGTCGAGGCCCTGCGCCAGATGCAGGCCTGGGCCACCCGGCTGGACGGCGAGGGCAAGTTTGGCGAGGTCGAGCAACTGATCCACCAGATCGCCTTTGGTGAATACCTCTGGCAGATCTACGGCGGCCTGCAGATGAACCAGACCGAGATTGTGCGCCCGCAGGATCTTGGCCTGACGCAGGACGACCAGCGCGCCATGATGACCGCTGAGATCATGACGTTGACGCAGTCCGGCAACACCCAGGCGGCCCGTACGCGTCTCGTTGAACTGATGCAGGAGCGCGCCGCCGAGATCACCGTCGGGGCCACTGGCCTCGATGATGAGCTTGAGATGATCCGCGAACAATTTCGCCGCTATGCGGTGGATCGGGTCGAACCCAACGCCCATGAATGGCACCTGAACGACGACCTGATCCCGATGGATGTGATCGAAGAACTGGCCGAGATGGGCGTCTTCGGGCTGACCATCCCCGAAGAACATGGTGGCTTCGGTCTGTCGAAAGCGTCGATGTGCGTCGTCTCGGAAGAACTCTCGCGCGGCTATATCGGCGTTGGGTCGCTTGGCACCCGGTCCGAGATCGCAGCCGAACTGATCCTGGCCGGCGGCACGGACGCCCAGAAGGAAAAATGGCTTCCGGGGCTGGCATCGGGGGAAATCCTGCCGACCGCCGTCTTCACCGAACCCAACACCGGCTCGGACCTCGGCAGCCTGCGCACCAAAGCGGTGCAGGACGAGAATGGCGATTGGACGATCACGGGCAACAAAACCTGGATCACCCATGCCGCACGGACCCATGTGATGACAGTTCTGGCCCGCACGGTGCCGGACACGACCGACTACAAGGGCCTGTCCATGTTCCTGGCGGAAAAGACGCCCGGCACGGATGAAGCCCCCTGGCAGGACCCGGGCATTTCCGGCGGCGAGATCGAGGTGCTCGGCTATCGCGGCATGAAGGAATACACCGTCAACTTCGACGATTTCAAAGTGAAGGGTGAAAACCTCCTCGGGGAAAAAGAAGGCCAGGGCTTCAAGCAGCTGATGCAAACCTTCGAATCGGCCCGCATCCAGACCGCCGCCCGAGCCATCGGGGTTGCGCAATCGGCGATGGACGAAGGCATGCGCTATGCCCAGGACCGCAAGCAGTTCGGCAAGGCGTTGATCGAGTTTCCGCGCGTGTCCAGCAAGCTTGCCATGATGGCAGTCGAAATCATGGTGGCCCGCCAGCTGACCTATTTCAGCGCCTGGGAAAAAGACCACGACCGCCGCTGCGATGTCGAGGCCGGCATGGCCAAACTGTTGGGGGCGCGGGTCGCCTGGGCAGCCGCGGACAATGCGCTGCAGATCCACGGCGGCAACGGATTTGCGTTGGAATACAAGATCAGCCGCATCCTCTGCGACGCGCGCATCCTCAACATTTTCGAGGGCGCCGCCGAGATCCAGGCCCAGGTCATCGCGCGCCGCCTTCTTGGATAGTGATCCCCGGAATATGACATTCTGACATTTTACCTTGAATTTGTCAGAGTGTCCGTTACATGGTGCCGCGTCGCAACGGAGTCTGCACCATGTCCAAAACTGTCGTCCTGACCGGGATCACCGGTTTCATCGCCAAACGCATCACCCTCGATCTGCTCGAAGCCGGGTACACCGTCAGGGGGTCTTTGCGCTCCTTGCGCCGTGCCGATGAGGTGCGCGATGCGGTGCGGCCGCACCTGACCGATCCCGCAGCGCTGGACCGGCTCAGCTTTGTCGAATTGGAACTGACCTCTGATGACGGGTGGGCTACTGCGATGGAGGGCGCCGACGTGCTCATGCACACGGCCAGCCCCTTCCCGATGGAACAGCCCAAGAATGAAGACGACATCGTGCGCCCGGCCGTTGACGGCACCTTGCGCGCGCTGACCGCCGCGCAACAGGCCGGGATCACGCGGGTCGTGCTCACCTCGTCGATGGTGGCGATCATGCACAATACCGACGCCCTGACCCGCCCGGTGACCGAGGCCGATTGGTCGGTGCGCGGTGATCCGACCCTCGTGCCCTACGGTTTGTCGAAAACGCTGGCGGAAAAGGCCGCGTGGGATTTCGTGAAAGACCACCCCGAGATGGACCTGGTGACGGTCAATCCGGGCCTCGTGACTGGCACACCGATGGACGCAAATTACGGCACGTCGCTGGCGCTGATCGAGCGGATCATGGCGGGCTCTGATCCGATGTTGCCGGATGTCCGCTTCCCGATCGTGGACATCAAGGATGTCTCGAAACTGCATGTGCAGGCCGTCGAAGACGCCAATATGGCGGGCACCCGCAACATGGCCGCGGATGATATGATGTCGATGATTGAAATTGGCCGGATGCTGGCGAACGCCTATCCCAACCGCAAGATCGCGACCAAGGCCGCCCCGAAAGTCCTGCTGCGCATCCTGTCGCTGTTTGATGCGTCGCTCAAAACCGTGCTGCCCAGTCTGGGCGTGCCGCTCGAGTTGGACAACGCGGCGACCCGCGCCCGGACGGGGATCACGTTCATCCCGTCCGCCGACGCGATTCAGGCCTCGGCCGCCTATATCGCCGCGAACAAGGCCGCTTGACCTGCGCCCGGGGCTGGCGAAAGTCAGCCCTATGCGCAGCTTCCTCGCCCTGCCCCTCCCCGACCCGACGCTGGACGCCTTGCTGCACGTTCAGGGCACGCTGCCCTATGGCCGCCACGTGCCCGAAGACAACCTGCACCTGACGCTCGCATTTCTCGGGGACGCGGAGAGCGCGACGCTGGAAACCCTCAATGACCTGATCGAAACCGCGCCCCTGCCACGTGCCACCATTGCCTTCGATGGCCTCGGCACCTTCGCCGAGATGGAGCGCGGCCTCGTCTTCGCGGCGGTCAAGCCAGACGACGGCCTGACGCTTCTGCACGGCATATTGGCCCATATGGCGCGCGTCGCGGGCGCAGACCTGCCGCGCCGGCGGTTTCGGCCCCATGTCACCTTGATGCGGGCCAATCGCCAGCCCAA
This sequence comes from Paracoccaceae bacterium, assembly GCA_963921255.3. Taxonomy (GTDB): domain Bacteria; phylum Pseudomonadota; class Alphaproteobacteria; order Rhodobacterales; family Rhodobacteraceae; genus JANSYL01. The sequence goes on from CAWUEW020000001.1 coordinate 69,337, forward strand.
AGGCCCCGTGCGGGATCAGGTGGCACTTGCCCTCGGAACATCGCTGGATATCCCCGGGTTCACGGCAGACCGCGTGTGTCTGTATCGCTCGGACCTGACACCGCAGGGCGCGCGCTACGAGGTGTTGGCAGAGTATCTACTAACCGGCTGATCCGACCCCGCGGGTCAGCACCGCCACAAGGCGCGCCCGGGCTGGCGGAAAGGGCTTGTCGCCCAAGGCTGGCGCCAGATGGGTTTCGAGGAAATGACCGGTCACGCGCAAACCTTGTGCCAGATCTTCGGGCCCCGCGCTCTGGCCCAGAAGCGCATTGGGAAAGGGCAGCAACCGATCCGCCCATTCACCCGCATGCGCCCGCGCCACCGCGCGTCCGGTCCGGGGGGAAATAAAGGCGAGATCCTCGGTCGTGCCGCTGACCGCGCAGCGCGTCAGATCCAGGCCGAACCCCGTTTCCTCTAACAGTGCTAGTTCCCAGGACAGATACGCCTGGGCCCATCGGGCGGCGCCCAGGCCATCCAGCAACGCCAACGAGCGGGCGTAAAGCGCCGGGTGTGCCTCGCGCTCGGGCAAGGCAAAGGACAGGATGGCACAGATCGCCGTCAGCCCGGCCAGCGCGCTTCGGTCCTCCATGGCCTCGGCGGCCCGCGAAGTGATCAGATCAACGGTATAGGCCCCCAGATGGGCATCGAGCCGCGCCCGCCACGTCGCGTCGAGCTGCGCCCCGGGCTGCAGCAAGGGGGCCATCTTGCGCGACGCCCCGCCCCGCAGCACACCCAGATGCCGACCATGCGCCGCGGTGAACAGATCCAGGATCGCGGCATGTTCCCCATGCCGTCGTGCGCCAAGCAGGATGCCTTCCTCACGCCATTCCATGGCGGCACTATCTGATGCCGCCTTGCGCTTGTCGAGCGGATCACTGCGTGGCAGGGTCCGGCCATGTCGGCCATGTTCCCCGCGCTGCCCCGCCGTGCCCGCCTGTTTGCAGCGGTCATTTCTTGCGTGGCCGTCGCATCGGTGGTCGCCCAGTTCTACTATCTGAACGACCTGCGGGGCCAAACCTACGCCGAAACGGCCTGGGATATGGCGCGGTTCTTCACGATCCTGACGAACCTTCTGATTGCGTGGACCTGGACCCGCGCGGCCCTGCGGCGCGAGGGGATTCACCCGCCCTGGGTCGCCTCCCTGACCCTGGCCTCGCTGATCGTCGGGGCCGTCTACCACCTGCTGCTGGCGCATCTGATCGACTTTGAGGGGATTGGGTGGTTCGCGGATCATGGCTTGCACGCGGTCGTCCCGCTGGCCTGCCTCGCATGGTGGATCGCCTTCGCGCCCAAGCGGCGTCTCGTCTACGCGGATCTGCCCATCTTCGTGCTCTGGCCGTCAATCTACATGGCCTATGTCCTGGCCCGCGGATCGGTCGAAGGGCGCTACCCCTATCCGTTCATGGATCTCACCGATCTCAGCCAGGCGGCCGTGGCCACCAATCTGGCCGGTCTCACCTTGGTCCTGCTGATCGGGGGGGTGATCTTCATCATGATCGGACGCTACGCGGATCGTTAGTCCAGACCCGGTTCGTCCAGCAGATGGCGGCCCTGCCGATCCTCGACCTCGATCACCCACAGGTCGGGATCGAACGCCCGCTGCTTGGCCACGCTTGCATCCACGTCGGCCTCCGGGCCCTGCTCCAACACCATCCACGCCCGCTCACCGGTGGTGAGATCAAGGCGCCGCTGCAGCGTCGTTGCGCGGCCATCCAGCGTGTTGCACTTGACCAGAACGGCCCCCGCCGTCGCGTCCCCCTTGGCCACGATGAAGGCGGGGATGTCCGCCAGGCGCAGCCGCGCCAGATACGCCTGCACCCAAAACTCGGCTGTCAGGCGGGCCATGATCACGCCCCGTCTTTGAAATCGAGGCCCATCTCCGTGAAGCGTTCGGCCTCGTCCAGCCAGCCAGGCCGCACCTTGACCTGCAGAAACAAATGCACCCGCCGGCCGAGGAAGGCTTCCAACTCTTCCCGCGCGGCCTTGGACACGGCCTTGATCGTTTCGCCCTTGTTGCCAAGGACAATGCCTTTGTGACCATCGCGGGTGACATAGATGATCTGGTCGATCCGGGCCGTGCCGTCTTTGCGTTCCTGCCAGCTTTCGGTCTCGACGGTCAGTTGATAGGGCAATTCCTGATGCAGGCGCAGGGTCAGCTTCTCGCGCGTCATCTCGGCCGCGATCATCCGCATGGGGAGATCGGCAATTTGATCTTCGGGATAAAGCCATGGACCTTCGGGCAGGGTCTCGGCCAGCCACAGACGCAGATCATCGACGCCAAACCCTTTCTCGGCCGAGATCATGAAGGTCTGCACGAAATCGAAGGCCGCGTTCAGCTCTTCGGTCAGTTTCAGCAAAACCGGCGCTTCGACGCGATCGATCTTGTTGATCGCAAGGGCGACGGGGCGGCCCTGCGCCACCTCTGCCAACCCGTCGAGAATGGCCTGAACCCCTGCGGTCAGACCGCGATGGGCTTCGATCAGGAGGACGACCAGATCGGCGTGCGCCGCTCCGCCCCAGGCGGCGGCGACCATGGCGCGGTCCAACCGCCGACGGGGCCGGAACAAGCCGGGTGTGTCGACGAAGACCAACTGGCTGTCCCCCTCGATCGCGACGCCGCGGATCCGCGCCCGCGTGGTCTGCACCTTGTGGGTGACAATCGACACCTTTGCCCCCACCATGCGGTTGAGCAGGGTGGATTTGCCGGCGTTCGGCTCTCCGATCAGGGCGATGAACCCGGCACGTGTGGCCATAGGGCTGTCCTCGAGTGATGAATGGCCGCGTCAGGTAGCGGAATTCGCCGGGACTGGCCAGTGCAAAGGTGGAAATTGGAATGGCGCAACATGGCGAATTCATCTGGGCCGATCTCACAAGCATGCGCCCGCCCCAAATTCGTCGGTTCTATGCCGATTATTTTGGATGGGCGATCCCGGACACGCCCTATGCGGTGGCCGAGCAGCGAGGCCAGCCGGTCGCGGGCCTGTACGAGATGCCCCAGACCTTCCAGAAGATCGGGATGCCAAGCTTCTGGATGTCCTACATGGCCGTCGATGACGTCGAGGCCGCCGTGTCGACCGCGCGCAGCTTTGACGGCGCCAAGGTCGAATTGGGGCCCGAGGCATTCGAGGGCGGGGGTCGGTATGCCCTGATCCGTGACCCGCTCGGGGCCGGGTTCACAGTCTTTGAAGGGGCGTCTTTGGACGGCGCGTATACCGGCGACGGCGGACGCATCGGCCATGCGCTGTTCGTGTCGGACGCCCAGGCCGTCATGCCATTCTACAGAGCGGTGTTTGGCTGGTCTTTTGCCCCGGAAGCTGGTGGCGGACAGTATCGCGTCACGCTCCAGGGGCGCCCCGTTGCCGATCTTTACGAAATCCCGGACCCGGCCGTGCGGGGCAAGGAACAGTACTGGGGTGTCCTGTTTTCCTCGGCGCGGGCCGACAGCCAGGATGTGACGGGTCTGGGCGGGCAGGTTGAGGCGCAGATGACGCTCCGCCAGGGGACGGCGCAGCTTGTGGCCGACCCAGATGGCGGCCGCTTCTTCCTTGTGCCGTCGGGACGCACCGATGCGGCACCGCGCGCGACACCGCGCCAGCCTTGGTTTGCGTGGGCCGGACTTGGCCTGATCGGGCTTGCCGTGGTGACCGGGTGGGGATGGATCAGCAGCCTGTTTTTCGCAGTCTGGGTGATCATGGGCCTGCGTGATCGGGCCACCTTCCTGTTCCAGACGGTCGCCCGTGACAGTCACCCCACACTCTATTGGCTCATCCTCGGAAGTTTCGCGGCGCTTGCTGTCCTGAGCCTTGTCTACGGCCCTTAGCCGAGGCGCGCGAGCAAGGCGCGGGCAGCCGCCTGTTCGGCCTGCCGTTTTGACGTCGCTTCAGCGGTTTCGACCTCGCCACTGTCCAGCTTCACTTCGACCCGGAAGACCGGGGCGTGGTCGGGGCCCTTCCGTGCCACTTCACGATAGCTCGGCGGGGTCTGACCGCGGGCCTGCACCCATTCCTGTAGCGCTGTCTTCGGGTCGCGGGCATCGTCGGCCACCGTGGTGATGCGATCGCCCCAGTGCCGCAGGATCATCGCGCGCGCCGCCTCAAAACCGCCATCCAGATAGACCGCCGCAATCACGGATTCCATCGCATCCCCCAACAGCGCGGTCTTGCGCCGTCCCCCCGAGGACATTTCGGATTTTCCAAGCTTCAACACCGCCCCGAGGTCGATCTGGCGGGCGACATCGGCGCAGGCCTCCTTTCGGACCAGCGCGTTGAAGCGGGGGGCCAGCTGCCCTTCCTTGGCGTCCTTGTCGTGATCAAGCACCGCTTCGGCCATCACCAGACCCAGGACACGGTCACCCAGAAACTCCAGCCGCTGATTGTCGGGGCGTGTCTCCGACGACAACGAGGCATGCGTGAGCGCGCGGATCAGAAGCTCGGGCGTCTGAAAGACATGCCCAAGCCGGTCTGAAAAAGCCGCAAGCTCTTTGGAGAGTTTCACTCAATCGCCTCGAAGAACCGGTCGCTGCGCCATGTCCAGAAATAGATCATGCGACGCCCGGCAGATGAAAAGATCACACGATCGGCCCGGCCCAGAATGTTCTCGTACGGCACGAAACCGACGCCCCCGATCGACTGCGGAAAGCGCGAGTCGATGGAATTGTCGCGGTTGTCCCCGATCATGAAGTAATGCCCCTCGGGCACCACATATTCCGGGGTGTTGTCGCCCCGCCCGTTGGCCTCGAAGTTCAGAACAGAATGCGTCACGCCGCCCGGCAGGGTCTCGGTGAAGCGCTCCTTCTCGCACACGCCGCCCTGTCCGACCGGCGCGTTCGTGCACCGGGGCAGCAACTGCTGTGACCCCTGACGCACATAGTCTTCTTCGAACGGCGCTTCCGGGGTCAGCGACATGGGTTCGCCATTGAGGAACAGCACACCGTTGCGCATCTGAACGGTGTCGCCCGGCAACCCGATCACACGTTTGATGAAGTCCGAGCCATTGACCGGGTGGCGGAACACCACGACATCGCCGCGCGCGGGCTCCGAGCCGAACAACCGGCCCGAGAACGGACACATCGAAAACGGGCAGGAATGCTGCGAATAGCCGTAGGCCATCTTGTTCACGAACAGAAAGTCACCGACCAGCAACGTGTCTTTCATCGACCCCGACGGAATCCAGAACGGCTGAAAAAAGAGTGTCCGAAACACGCCTGCAATCAGAAGTGCGTAGACGACGGTTTTGACGGTTTCCCAGACGCCGTCCTGCTTGGCTGCTGCTGCCATATGGAATTCTGCCTCACTATCCCTGCCGGTATCACCCGCGGTTCATGGTCCGGGCCACCGGGCAAGTCAAGCAATGGCCGTACGTCATCACAAGACTTTGCGGCGTGACACCGGGCCGACAATGGGCCGCTCTTCCGCTTCGGCCTCAGGCAGGGCCTCGATCACGACATAGGCCTGGGCCCACGGATGATCGTCCGTCAGGCTGACGTGAATGATCGCCGTGTACCCGTCCGGGGTCATCTGCTCGAGCCGTTCCTTGGCCCATCCCGTCACCTGCATTACCGGCTGCCCGGATGGCAGGTTCGACACGGTCATGTCTTTCCAGGCAATGCCCATGCGCAAGCCAGTGCCCAGGGCCTTGGAACACGCCTCCTTGGCCGCCCATCGTTTTGCATAAACGGCGGCCGGATCCTTCATCCGCTCGGCGCGATTCTGTTCGGTGATGGTGAACACGCGGTTGCGGAAGCGGTCGCCGAACCGGTCCAGCGCCCGCTGGATGCGTTCGATATTCGCCAGGTCCGTTCCAATTCCGAGGATCATACGACGGCCACCACCGGTGCGGCGCACACAGATAATGCGGCTCCGGCAGCGCGCAAACGGAACGGAAAAACGGCCCCTGAAACAGTGGCAGAACGGGTCATGTCACACCTCCGGGTCTGGGTCGGGGTTGTGTCAATTGCCGGGACAGTCGCCTATTCGTTGAACAAGTTCAACGTCAATCGCCCGACGCGACATCTTCCCTCAGGTCGCGCGCGCGGCGTCCATGGCCGCCCGCATCCGGGCAATCGCCTCGGGCAGACCGACAAAAATCGCCTCGCCCATCAGGAAATGACCGATGTTCAATTCGGCGACCTCGGGCCGGGCGGCGATCGGGCCCACGGTGTCATAGGTCAGGCCATGGCCCATATGCACCTCAAGCCCAAGGTCCGCCCCAAGCTTGGCCCCGTCGATCAAGCGCTGCAGTTCGGCGTCGCGGGCGTCGAGATCGCCCTCCGCGTGGAAATCGCAATACGCGCCGGTATGCAGTTCGATGACCGGTGCCCCGATCCGGGCGGCGGCCTCGATCTGCGAAGGTTCAGCCGCGATGAACAATGACACGCGAATGCCGGCATCGCTGAGCGGCCCGATAAAATGGCTCAACCGGTTCTGGTCGGCCGCCACTTCCAGGCCGCCTTCGGTCGTGCGCTCTTCGCGGCGCTCCGGCACAACACAGGCGGCATGAGGCAGGTGAGACAAGGCAATGCCCTGCATCTCGTCGGTCGCCGCCATCTCGAAGTTCAGCGGGATCGTGATTGCGTCCATGATAGCAGCGATATCGGCATCGCGAATGTGCCGACGGTCCTCGCGCAGATGGGCCGTGATCCCATCCGCACCCGCCGCTTCCGCAACCTGTGCCGCGCGAACCGGATCAGGCAGGGCCCCGCCCCGCGCGTTCCGAAGGGTTGCCACGTGGTCGATATTGACCCCGAGCCGCAATTTCTGTGCCATCTGAGCAAACTTTCCTATTCGGCCACGCCCGCCTGATCGCGCAGCTTCGCCATTTTCTTCCGCAGCCGGGCCGCCTTGCGCTTTTGATAGGCGCGGATCAGCGGCACCGACAGGTAGTAACACACAACACCACAGATAATGCCGGGGACAATCCCGCCCACCAGCCACGGGAAGAAAACGTCATCGTAAAACCGGTGCAGGTCGGCCCAATGGGCGCGCTCATCCGTGAAGATCGCTCTGAAGTTGTGCCACAAATCGCCGGCGGCGCGCCCGAACTTGTGGAACAGGCTGTCATCAATCGTGTTGTTGGGCGATGTGCCCAACAGGAAGTGGCCCGTCTTCAGCGAGATATAGGCGATCGGCACATACGTCAGCGGGTTGCCGATGAACGTTGCCAGAAGCGACGCAATGATCGAGCCGCGCATCACCCAGGCCAGAAACGCGGCGATAAAGAAATGAAATCCGAACAGCGGCGTGAAGACGGCAAACGCGCCGGCAAAGATGCCGCGGGCGATTTGCTCGGGCGTCCCGGGCAGCCGACGCATGCGATGCTTCACATAGTGAAACGCCCGCAGCCAGCCGCCGCGCGGCCAGATCGCCTCTGCCACAGCTCTCAGCCACGGTCTCTGGTCTCGTCTCTTGAAGACCACCGTCCGCCCTTCCTCTACGCCCCAAAGCCCCCAAATCGGCCAGAAGCACTGCCATCACCAGCAATATGGGACGTCAGGGGCGCCGGTCCAGATCACGGAACCGCGCCAGCGTCGCCACATCACTGTCCGCTTCAACCGCCATCATAACCGCATGGAGGTGTTCCGCGTTGCGCACGTCAACATCAATCAGCAAACGGAAAAAATCCGGTTTTCGATCCGCAAAGTGCAAGTCCGAGATATTGGCCTTCTGTTCACCGATCAATGTGCAGATTCGACCCACGACACCGGTCTCATTCGAAATGGTGACATCAATCGTGACGTTGTGAATGGGGGAATGGCGCCCTTCCACCCAGTGCAGGTCGATCCAGCGGTCCGGACGATCGTCGAAATCGGCAAGAGACGGGCAATCAATCGCATGCAGGATCGGACCCTTGCCGGGATAGGCGATCCCCACGATGCGCTCGCCCGGCACGGGCTGACAGCACTGGGCGCGCTTGATCTCGGCACCGGGGGGCAGACCGATCACCGCGCGGCGATCCTCGATCTCGGCCGCCTCTTCCTTCTCCAGAAGCTCCGGATAAATCTCGGCCACGACGCGCCGAGACGACATCTCGGCGCTGCCGATCCTGGCCAAAACCTCATCCGAGGAGGCCAGGTTCAGGGCCTTCGCAGCCGTGGTCAGCGCCTTGTCGGTGGCTTTCTTGCCGACCTGTTCAAAGGCCACCCGCGCCAATTCGCGCCCAAGCTTGATGTACCGCTCCCGGTCTTCTTCGCGCAGCGATCTGCGAATCGCCGCCTTCGCCCGTCCCGTCGTCGCGATGTCGACCCAGGTGGCCTGGGGTTTCTGACCTTCTGCCGTCACGATCTCGACGGATTGTCCGTTCTTCAGGCGCGTCCAAAGCGGCACGCGCAGCCCGTCGACCTTGGCCCCCACGCAGGAATGCCCGATCCGCGTATGGATCGAATAGGCGAAATCAATCGGCGTCGCGCCTTTGGGCAGCTTCACCACATCGCCCTTGGGCGTGAAGCAAAACACCTGATCCGAGTACATCTCGAGTTTCACATGCTCGAGGAATTCATCGTGGTCGTCTGCGTTCTGGAACCGCTCGGTCAGGCTCTCCAGCCATTCGGCCGGGTCAACCGCAAAAGGGTTCTGCGCGCGTTCGCCATCCCGGTACGACCAGTGCGCGGCCACCCCGGACTCGGCCACTTCGTGCATCTGGCGGGTGCGGATCTGAATTTCCACCGTCTTGCCGTCCCGACCCGAAACGGTCGTATGGATCGACCGATAGCCGTTCGACTTCGGCTGGCTGATGTAGTCCTTGAACCGCCCCGGTACTGCGCGCCACCGCTGATGCACCGCGCCCAGAACCCGGTAGCAGTCGTTTTCGCTGCTGGTCAGAACACGAAACCCGTAGATATCCGACAGCCGCGAGAAGGCGAGATCCTTCTCCTTCATCTTCCGCCAGATCGAGAACGGCTTCTTGGCCCGCCCGAAGACATCGGCCTTGATGCCGTGCTTCTCAAGGACCGCTTCGATGTCTTCCGTAATGGCCGGGATGACCTCGCCGGTTTCCTTTTGCAGCGTGATGAAATGGCGGATGATCGAGGAGCGCTCTTCGGGGCTGAGGACGCGGAATGCCAGGTCCTCCAGCTCGTCCCGCATCCATTGCATCCCCATGCGCCCGGCCAAAGGCGCGTAGATATCCATCGTTTCCTGGGCTTTTTTTTGCTGCTTTTCCAACGGCATATGCCGGATCGTCCGCATGTTGTGCAGACGGTCGGCAAGCTTCACAAGGATCACCCGCAGATCCTTGGACATCGCCATCAGCAACTTGCGGAAGTTCTCGGCCTGCTTGGATTCGCGGCTCGACAGCTCCAGGTTGGTCAGCTTCGTGACCCCGTTCACCAGTTCCGCCACATCGCGGCCAAAGCGATCCGCGATCTCGGTATAGGTGCCCTTGGTGTCTTCGATCGTATCATGCAGCAGCGCCGTGGCGATGGTCGCATCGTCCAGCCGCTGCTCGGTCAGGATTGCCGCGACCGCGACAGGATGCGTGAAATACGGCTCGCCCGAATGGCGCATCTGGCCATCATGCATCTGCTGCGCATAGGCATAGGCCCCGCGCAGCAGGGCCTCGTTCGTTTTCGGATTATAGTTGCGAACCAGGCTGAGCAGGTCTTCGACGTCGATCATCGCCGCCGTTATGCGCTCGGCCTCGAGCTGCAAGGGGCGTCCTACTTCTGGCCCTGCGCTTCCATGAGCGCGCGCAGCATCTGTTCTTCGTTCATCTCGTCCTGCGCCGGGCGATCATTCTCGACCCCCTGCAGAAGCGCCATGGCGTCTTCTTCCGGCTCATCGACCTCGATCTGGGTCTGGTGGCTTTCGATCAGACGCTCGCGCAGATCCTCGGCCCCTTGGGTCTCTTCCGCGATCTCGCGCAGCGCAACAACGGGGTTCTTGTCGTTGTCACGGTCGATGGTCAGGCCAGAGCCAGCCGAGATTTCGCGGGACCGGTGGCTCGCCAGCATCACCAGCTCGAAACGGTTCGGGACTTTGTCGACGCAATCTTCAACGGTTACGCGGGCCATAGAGGCAACTCCAAATTGACGATCTCGGGGAACGGCGTAGACCGCTCATGTATCCCCATGTCACCCAATTGACAAGAGGTCAGCCCGGCTCGGCCGTGATATCGGCGCCCTCCAGCGCAACGATCTCGGACCGTTCGTCATCGGGCCGCCGCGCCAGCATGTCGGAAACGGTTTCGCCCGTGATCGGATGGACCCAGTCCGGCGCAACGTCGGCCAGCGGGACCAGCACAAAGGAGCGCTCCGCCAACCGCGGATGCGGCAGGATCAACTCGTCAGGGGCCTGGGTGGCGGCGGCCTCGGGCGACAGGCCGGCCCACCGGGCTTGGACATCTGCCGAGGGGCGCACCAAATCCCCCAAGGCGATCAGGTCAAGATCCATGATCCGCGCCTCCCACCGGTCCTTGCGGGTCCGGCCAAATCCACGCTCGATTCTATGCAAAGCTGCCAAAAGCGACTCAGCCGTGTCGGCCCAAACCACCTCGATCGCGGCATTTATAAAATCCGGGCCAGACCCCACAGGGAACGCCGGGGTCCGGAAAAGGCGGCTCTTTTTTGCGGGCGCGGCAGACAATTCTGCCAGTTGATCCATAGCGTTAGCCACGGACGCGGCAGGGGACAGGTCACCGGCAGGCAGGTTGGCACCCACAGCGACCAGAGCCTTGGCAAAAGACTGTTCACGCTGAATTGGTTGCGCTTGTTGATTAATCACCTATTTTCCTTCCGATGGCCCACGGCCGAATTTTGCGAAACGCATTATCAAACTGGTGAAAGAAGGCCAGCTTACTGACGGGACTTTTTTCATGTTTTATCGCGACGAAAAGCTCGCGCTGTTTATCGACGGCTCAAATCTCTATGCGGCTGCAAAGGCGCTCGCGTTCGACATCGACTATCGTCTCCTCCGACAAGAATTCATGCAACGCGGCAAGCTTCTGCGGGCGTTTTATTACACCGCTCTGCTCGAGAACGATGATTGCTCGCCCATCCGCCCGCTCGTGGACTGGCTGCACTACAACGGCTTCACCATGGTGACCAAGGCCGCCAAGGAATTCACCGACAGCCAAGGCCGTCGCAAGGTCAAAGGCAACATGGACATCGAATTGGCCGTGGATGCCATGGAGATTGCCGATCACGTGGACCACATCGTTCTGTTCTCGGGCGATGGCGATTTCCGCCCGCTGGTCGAGGCGGTTCAGCGCAAGGGCGTTCGGGTGTCCGTGGTGTCCACGATCCGCAGCCAACCGCCGATGATCGCGGACGAGCTGCGTCGCCAGGCCGATAACTTCATCGAACTGGATGAACTCAAAGAGGTCATCGGCCGCCCACCGCGCGAACCCCGCGCCGAATACGAGCACGCGGGCGCCGAGGCCGATTAAGCCCGCGGGTCGTCGGACCGGATCCCACCCCCAGAATTCCGCTCTCAACTCTGGACGCCACGCGACCGGTGTCTTAGGTTTTTGCGCGAAACGATAAGGCCGACCCGATGACCACTGACCGCCCGCCCCTGACCGTCTACCTTGCCGCGCCGCGCGGCTTCTGTGCGGGCGTGGACCGCGCCATCAAGATCGTCGAAATGGCCCTTGAGAAATGGGGCGCGCCGGTTTTCGTGCGGCACGAGATCGTCCACAACAAGTTCGTCGTCGACGACCTGCGCGACAAGGGCGCCGTGTTTGTCGAGGAATTGGATGAATGCCCCGATGACCGGCCCGTCATTTTCTCGGCCCATGGTGTGCCCAAATCGGTGCCCGCCGCCGCCAAGGCGCGCGAAATGATCTTTGTCGATGCGACCTGCCCCTTGGTGTCCAAGGTCCATATCGAGGCCGCCCGCCACCACGACAACGGCCTGCAGATGATCATGATCGGGCACGAGGGCCACCCGGAAACCATCGGCACCATGGGCCAGCTTCCCGATGGCGAGGTGCTGCTTGTCGAAACGGTCGAGGATGTGGCCGAGGTCGAGGTCCGCGACCCGGATAGGCTGGCCTTTGTGACCCAGACCACGTTGTCGGTTGACGACACAGCCGACATCGTCGCCGCGCTTCAGGCCCGGTTCCCGGCCATTGTCGGCCCGCACAAGGAAGACATCTGCTACGCCACCACGAACCGCCAGGAGGCCGTCAAGGCCATGGCCCCCAAGGCCGATGCCATGCTGGTTGTCGGCGCGCCGAACTCGTCCAACTCCAAGCGACTGGTCGAGGTGGGCGCCCGCGCGGGGTGCCAATACGCACAGCTTGTGCAGCGGGCGACCGACATCGACTGGCGCGCCCTGGAAGGCATCCGCAGCCTCGGCATCACCGCGGGCGCATCGGCCCCCGAGGTGTTGATCAACGAAGTGATTGACGCCTTCCGAGATCACTACGACGTCACCGTCGAACTGGTCGAAACCGCCGTCGAGAATGTTGAATTCAAAGTGCCCCGCGTGCTGCGGGAACCGGCCTAGACGGACAGGCCCGGGCCGTCCCGCCGCCCTGAGCCGCCCTGATTTTCCAGTTATGGACCGCTGATATGACGCGCATCCCGACCTCTGCCCTATTGCTCGGCTTCGCCGGCCTCATCCCGTTTCTCTGGGGCGGGGCCACGGCGTTCATGCCCTATCTGGCCGAGATATCGCTGGACCGGCTCGGCCCGCGCTTCACCGGTCAGGCGCTGCTGCAAAGCTATGGGATCGTGATCCTTGCGTTCATGTCGGGCGTGATCTGGGGCTTCGCGGCCCGAACCCAAGGCGCACTGGCCACAAAGGGCTATGCGCTCTCGGTGCTGCCGGCCCTGTGGGCGTTCTTTTTCGGCACGATCGCCCTGCCCGGCGCGCTCTGGACGTTGCTCTTCGGCTTTGTCGCGCTGCTCTTTCTCGATTGGACCTTTGCCAAGAACGGCGCGGCGCCCGAGTGGTGGATCACCCTGCGGATCATGCTGACCAGCGTGGTGGTGCTGTGCCTCGCGGTCGGGGGGGTGTCGTGATGGATGCGGAAACGCGGTCGGTCTACAGCGCAAAGGCCGAGGAATACGAAGCGCAGCCCATCACCGACGCGCAGACCAAAAGTATCGCGGCCTTTCTGGCCCGACTGCCGGCGACCGCGGATATTCTGGATGTGGGATGCGGCCCCGGCGTTCATGCCGCCGAAATGATCGGGCAAGGTCACCGGGTCACCGGGATCGACGTCACACCCGAATTCGTCGCCGCCGCGCAGGCCAAAGGGGTGAATGCTCGGCTTGGCACCTTTGACACCATCGACGACCAAGCGGCCTATGACGGGGTCTGGGCCAGCTTCAGCCTGCTGCACGCCCGGAAATCCGATCATCCCCGTCTGATCCACGCTTTGGCGACCGCCCTGCGCCCCGGGGGCGTTCTGTTCATCGGCATGAAACTGGGGGACGGCGAACGTCGCGACACACTTGGACGGTTCTACAGCTATGTCACGGAAGATGAACTGCGCGGCCTCGTGGCGGACGCGGGCCTCACACCCGTCGATGTTGTCCTGGACGAAGACAGGGGCGTCGATGGCGAGATGGCCCGCTACATCCTGTTGACCGCCCATGCCTGATCTCTTTGCGTATACGGACGGGGCGTGCTCCGGCAATCCCGGCCCCGGAGGATGGGGCGTGCTGATGCAGGCCAAGACCGGCGACACCATCCTGAAGGAACGCGAGTTGAAAGGCGGCACGGCCGACACCACCAACAACCGCATGGAACTGATGGCCGCCATCTCGGCGCTCGAAGCGCTCGACCGGCCATCCGCCATCACCGTCGTCACCGACAGCGCCTATGTCAAAGGCGGGATCACTGCCTGGCTACATGGCTGGAAACGGAACGGCTGGCGCACCAGCACCAAGAAGCCCGTCAAGAACGAAGACCTCTGGCGACGCCTCGACGACGCAGCGGCCCGCCATGACGTGACCTGGGAATGGGTCAAAGGCCATGCCGGACACCCGGAAAACGAACGTGCCGACGAATTGGCGCGGGCCGGGATGGCCCCCTTCAAATGACGGTCCTGCTGGCCCTCGACTATGCCTCGGCGCTGGTCTTCGCCTTGACAGGTGCCCTGGCGGCTTCGCGCGGACAGCTTGATATCATTGGCTTTTTCTTCTTGTCCTGCCTGACGGCGGTGGGGGGCGGCACCCTGCGCGACCTGATCCTCGACCGCGATCCGGTATTCTGGGTCGCCGATCCGACGCCACTGGCCATTGCGTGCGGCGCGGCGCTCTTCGTCTTTTTCACCGCGCATCTGTTTGAAAGCCGGCTGAAGGTGCTGATCTGGCTCGATGCGGTGGCTTTGGGCGTGGCCGTGGCCGCCGGGGCCGGCGTTGCGATGGCGCTCGATCAATCCCTGCCGATTATTCTGGTCATGGGCGTGGCGACCGGCACGTTCGGCGGCCTCATGCGCGATGTCGTGGCCAACGAGGTGCCCCTTGTCCTGAAACAGGGCGAGCTTTACGTGACCGCCGCCTTGGCCGGGGCCGGAGGGGCCGTTCTGGCCGACCGGATCTGGCAGGATCCCTTCGTGACCGCCGCCGCGGCGATCGGCACATGTTTTGTGTTGCGCGCCGGCTCACTGGCGTTCGGCTGGCGGTTGCCCGTCTACAAAGCCCGTCCGCCGCGCCAGTAGCGCTCAGCGTTTGCGGTTCTTCCGGCGCCGCTGCGCGTATTCTGTCGGGATGAGGATCAAGGCCGCCGCCGAGCCGACAATCGCGTCAATTCCGGGCGAGCCAAGGGTCAGGCCAAAGAGCGAACGCACGAAAAACAGGATCAACACCGCGCCGAAGGCGATGAAGACCGACGGCACGACGCCATTATGGGTGATGTCCCACCGTTCGAACAAATAGGCGACGATGCCCGCAAGCATCAAAGATCCGAAGAACGAAAACAGGATCATGGCCGCACCTCTCCAATCAGATCACCGGGGGCCAGCCGCGCACCGCGCAACCAGTCTTCTGTAGACATAGGGCCTTTGCCCTCCGGTTGCACCTGATGCAGGCGAAGGGCGCCCGTGTCACAGGCGATCCGCCCCCCGTCCAGCAGCGTGCCCGGAGCCCCTGATCCGTCCGCAACCTCGCTTTGGAGCAGTTTCAATCGCTTGCCACCCGCCCGTGTCCAGGCGCCGGGAAAGGGCGACAGGCCCCGCAGCTGCCGGTCGACCTCAACGGCGGGGGCCGCCCAGTCGATCCGCGCTTCGGCCTTGTCGATCTTTTTTGCATAGGTCACGCCGTCCTCGGGCTGCAGCACCGGGGCGAACCCGCCCAGATCCTGCAACACCTCGACAATGGCCGTCGCGCCCATCGCGCTCAGCCGGTCATGCAACGCACCCGTCGTGTCTTGCGGGCCAATCGGCGTCTCGCGGCGCAAGAGGACCGGCCCGGTGTCCAGGCCCGCCTCCATCTGCATGATGCAGACCCCCGTCTCGGCGTCACCGGCCATGATCGCCCGATGGATCGGCGCCGCCCCGCGCCACCGCGGCAAGAGGCTGGCGTGGATATTCAGGCAACCGTGCCGGGGCGCGTCCAAAATCGCCTGCGGCAGGATCAGACCGTAGGCCACCACCACGGCGACATCGGCCTCCAACGCGGCAAAGGCATCCTGCGCGTCGTCGGTGCGAAGGGACACCGGATGCCGGACCGGCAATCCCAGGGCCTCGGCCCGCGCGTGCACCGGGGTCGGGCGGTCTTTCTTGCCCCGGCCCGCCGGGCGGGGTGGCTGACAATACACCGCCGCGATCTCGTGGCCCGCAGCCACCAAAGCGTCCAGCACCGGCACAGAAAAGTCCGGCGTTCCCATGAACACAACGCGCATGTCAGCCTGCCTTCTTGGCGCGGCGCAGGAACATGTCGCGCTTCACCTTGCTGAGATTGTCGAAATACATCCGGCCGTTCAGGTGATCGATCTGGTGCTGGATCGACGTGGCCCAAAGCCCCTCGAACTCCTTGCGCACCCGCATCCCCAGATGGTCCGTATAGGCCACCGTCACCTTGGTCGGGCGCGTGATCTTGGCCGAGACACCGGGCAAATTCGGGCTGGCCTCCTCGTAGGGTGCGGTGTCATCGCTGGCGACAATCACGTCCGGGTCGGCCATCAACAGGGCTTGGCCGCGCTCGGTGCTGGCGTCGACCACGGCCAGTCGCAAAAGCACACCGATCTGCGGCGCCGCAAGCCCGACACCATAGCCCGGCATCGCCTCCATCGTGTCGACCATGTCGTCCCAGATGGTGCGAATGTCGTCGGTGATGGACCCCACCGGCGCGGC
The DNA here is from genome assembly GCA_963921255.3 of Paracoccaceae bacterium. Taxonomy (GTDB): domain Bacteria; phylum Pseudomonadota; class Alphaproteobacteria; order Rhodobacterales; family Rhodobacteraceae; genus JANSYL01. Next base: position 85,615 of record CAWUEW020000001.1, read on the forward strand.
AACACTGCGCAGGCGTTTGTCCGGCCAAGGCACGAAAGGCCTAACCGTCATAGGCCGCCTCCAGCTTGGCGCGGGTCTCCGGGTCCAACCGGTCGAAGATCACCTTGCCGTCGAGATGGTCCATTTCGTGCTGCGCACAGACGGCCGCCGCGCCGGTCAGGCGCTTGGCGGCCCGCGCCCCGTCCAGTTCCGTCCAGGCCAGTGTGATCCACGGCGCACGTGCAACCTCGGCCTTTACGCCCGGGATCGACAGGCAGGCTTCCACGCCGCTCTCCCGCGACTCGGGCATGTCGATGATCTTGGGATTGATGCAGACCAGCGGCGATGGTGTCCCCTCTTTCCAGGTCACATCCATCACGAACATGCGGATCGCCTGCCCGATTTGCGGGGCGGCCAGCCCACGGCCCGGCGCGTCATACATCGTGGCCAGCATATCGCGGGCCAATTCCTTCACATCGCCGGAAACCGGCTCGCAAATCTGGCCCAGGATCGGGTCCGGCCAGCGGAGGATCGGAAGAACACTCATGCTTTTTCCCGGGCCTTCTCGCGCTTCAGTTTGACCATCTTCCGGGTGATCATCTGCCGTTTCAGCGGCTTGAGATAGTCGATGAACAGCTTGCCGTTCAAATGGTCGATCTCGTGCTGCACGCAGGTCGCCCAAAGACCGTCAAAATCCTCGGTCTGCTCATGCCCATCCCGGTCGATCCACCGCACCGTCACCTCGGCGGGACGCTCGACATCGGCATAGACCTCGGGGATCGACAGGCAGCCTTCCTCGTAGACCGACATCTCGTCCGATGCCGCGATAACTTCGGGGTTGAACATGGCGATCGGGCGCGGCGGGGCGCCTTCTTCCTTGACGCAGTCCAGAACGATCAGACGTGCCATTTCCCCCACCTGGGGCGCCGCCAGGCCAATGCCCGGTGCAGCATACATCGTTTCGAGCATGTCATCGGCCAGCGTGCGCAGCCCGTCCGTCAGATCGGCAACAGGGGCGACGACCTTCTTGAGACGCGGGTCGGGGTGGATCAGGATGGGACGTTTCATGCCAATTCAGATAGGCGATTGCCGCAACGCCCGCAACGCCCCTTGCACCCCGCGCTCGGACAGGTAGCTTCGCGCCACGGGTGACCATAGGAGCAGACATGGACTTTGATCGCGATATTGGACGGCGGGGCACGAACTGCGCCAAGTGGGACATGCTGGAGCGGGTCACCGGCGTGAACCCGGATGACGGCCTCGCCATGTGGGTCGCCGACAGTGATTTCGCCACCGCCCCCTGCGTGATCGACGCGCTGCGCGCCCGGGTCGAGCATGGGGCCTTTGGCTACGGCTACGACGATGCGGGCTTTCGGGCGGGCGTCGGCTGGTGGATGAAGGAACGCCACGGCTGGTCGATCGAGCCCGAATGGCTGATCCCCACCCAAGGCCTGGGCCACGCCATCGGCATGACCTTCGACACCTGGACCGAGATCGGCGACGGCGTGTGCTTCTTCACCCCTGTCTACCACGAGTTTCGGCTCAAGACCCTGCGCGCCGAACGCGTGCCCTACGAATTCCCGATGCAGCTGGTCGATGGCCGGTACGAGCTGGATTTCGACGCCGCCGACCAGATCATCGACGACAGTGTCAAAGTGCTGATCTTCTGCTCGCCGCAGAACCCCTCGGGCAGGGTCTGGCGTGCGGACGAACTGCGCGCTGTTGCCGAATTCTGCGAAAAGCACGACCTGCTTCTGATTTCCGACGAAATCCACGCCGACCTGATGTACGGCGGCGTGAAGCATATTCCGATGGATGTGGCGGCGCCCGAATACCGGCACCGCACCATCACGATCAACGCCTCGTCCAAAACCTTCAACCTGCCGGGCTTCCGCGTCGGATACGCCATCATCCCCGATGACACACTCCGCGCCGCCTACCAGCGCCGCATGACCATGACCGAATACAGCCCCGCCACCATCGGCGTGGCCGCCACCATCGCGGCCTACTGCCCGGACGGTGCGGCCTGGGTCGATGCGCAGATGGACTATCTCGAAGGCAACCGCCAGGTGTTCGATGCCGGGATCAACGCGATCCCCGGGCTTTGGTCGATGCCGCTGGAATCCACCTATCTCGCCTGGGTCGATTTCTCGGGCACCGGCATGTCCGAGGATGAGGTCACGACCCGCACCCGGGACGAGGCCAAGATCGGCGTCAGCCGCGGATCAACCTTCGGCGCCGGCGGGGCCAGCTTCAACCGCTTCAACCTCGCCATGCCGCGCTTCATGATCGAAGACGCCGTCGCACGGATGCAACGCGCCTTCGGAGACCTCCAGTAATCCAACGGCCCGTGCGCGGTGCCATCAGCCGCGCAAAAGACAGGATGAGCGGCCCGTGCCGGACCGCTCACCCCCCTCACTTTCGAAATCTCAGGCCGGTGCAGCGGTTGGTCCCTGAACGGCCTCCGCACGCCGGGTGGCAAGCAGCCAGAACATCAGGGCGGCAGTGATCCAGAGGAACGGGACATACAGCGTGAACAGGAGCCACCCAACATCGGTGGCCGTCACGACCATGTGCTCACCAAGGCCCACGATCATCGCGTTAACAAGGTCGAGTGTCGCGACAGTCGCGGTCAGCCAGGCAAAGGCACGCGCCATGGGCACGCGGTAGCGCAGCAGGAACAAGGTGACAATCGCAAGGATCGCTGTTGCGGTATCGCCAAAGGCAACGGCCCGCATGGCGGCGTCCGACGCTTCAAGCCCCCCGACCTCGCCGGACGAAAACACCTGCAACGCGGTGTAGCGAAACACGTGGAACCACAGCAGAACGCTCAAGGCATCGGTCAGGCTGAGCCGTCGGAGCAGCGGCACGAGATACCAGGCCGTGATCATCAGCGCGACGATGAAGGTCAAGGAAGCGGCAAGAACGGCGGCAAGTGTGAGGTCCATGGGTTTAGTCTCCGTTTGACGGTCAGGTCACGTTGGGTGGCGTTTCGGGGTCAGGTCACAGGATCGGGAAAGAAGTGATCGACGTAGCCTTGGGCGATCGCGGTCAGGTCTTCGGTGGATGACCCCAGGCGGGCGCGCTGTGCCAGGCTCAGACCGGCGGACAGGATCATCGCGCCGCTCGGTCGGCCGGTGTCAAATCCGCTCTCCGAAAGGCGTTGGTCCAGAACCTGTTCGGCCCGCCCAAGGTTGCCCGCAATCTTCTCACGGACAATCGGGTCACGCTCGGCGACCTCGGTCGCGACCGACCCGATCAGGCATCCACGCGGCGTCCCGTCCGAAGACACCGTCCGCACAATCTCGCGGTAATACCCGGCGATGGCCAACTTGATGTCCGGCTCTTCACGCAACGGCGCCGACTGCGCCATCCCTTGAACAGCCGAGTACCTGTCGATGGCCGCCAGAAACAGATCATGTTTCTTGCCGAAGGTGGCATAGAGACTGGGCCGATTAATGCCCATGGCTTGCGTCAGGTCATCCAGCGATGTGCCTTCGTAGCCCTTCTCCCAAAAGACCCGAACGGCGGCATCCAGCACCGTCTCGCGATCGAAGGACTTTGGGCGGCCGCCGGGGTGTTTCGAATCTTGTTTCATACCTTTCAGTACAAAACTCAAGAGTAGCTGGCAACATGTTTTTTACTGATTAGTATAAAACCTGGTGCTTTTCCCGCGCGCCGTCGGCCCGATGCCGTGAACCAAACCAACAGAGACGGCGGGAAAAGCCGGTGCTCGGCAACGCCGAGAAATCAGAAGTTTTCGTGTTATCAATACTTCCAGACCGTGCTCACGCGTGAACAGCCGTCACGACGGTTGCAGCGCCGGGCCGATCCGCTTGGATTGCGCATGCACCGCCTGAAACCCAAGCACCAGCGGAACCACGCTGGCCAGAAGCGCGATGCCAAGCCAGATCGGCGCCATCGTGTGTCCCGTCGCGTCCAGCAAGGCCCCCGCCATCGGCGGCACAGCCAGCATCATCACGAAGTACAGCGTGAAGAAGATGCCCAAGCCGAAGGCCCGAACCTCCGGGCGCAGCGCCATGCCGGCAAGCGCCATGATCACACCCGCCGGGGCGATCCCAAGCAGGCCGAACACCACGCTCGCCGTCAGACCCGCGCCGGGAACGCTCAGCAGCCAAAGACCGATCATGCCGCCCAGCATGCAGATGTTGATCACAAGATACCGGTGCCCCCACCGATCCTCCACAAGCCCGCACAAGATGGCCGAGGCCGCCATGACCCAGCTTCCGACGCTCAGGGTGCCCGCCGCGCCCAAGGCCGACGCGCCAAGCCCGACCAGGACCAGCGGACCGAAGGACAGGTAGACGACGTAAGCCGCATTGAAGATGCCCCACGCCCCTCCGGCGCACAGGATCAGCGCCCATTCCCGCCGCGTCATCCGCGCGCCGCTAGCCGCGGCCGCCGCCCGGTCGCTGTCGGGCTGGCGATACAGCATAAGGATCGCGATCGCCGCCGCACAGCAATAGACGGATGCCACCTGAAACGGCAGCTGCCATCCATAGATATCGGCGATCCATGCATGTCCGACCTGCCCCATCGCGATGCCCAAAGGCCAGGACATCACCAGGATGCTCATCGCCGTGGCGATCTCGCGTCCCTCGAACCAATCGGCGATCATCTTGGTGAAATAGAGGTTCGAGAACAAAAACCCTGCCCCCGCGATCACGCGCCCCAGACCGATCCCCCACCCGTCCGACGCGAAGGACGACAAAAGCCCCCCACCCGCCAGCGCGACCAGTCCGAAGCCGACGAGGTTCCGGTCTGCCACGAACCGCCCGAGATACCCCGCCGGAAGGGCGAGGACGAGGCCCGGTGCCATGAACACGCCGACCAACAGGCCGATGGTCGCGTAGTCCAGCCCGAAGGCAAAGATCAGGCCATCCCCCACGGACCCGACGGTTTGAAACTGAAACCCCAGACCGATCCGGGCCAGAAACAGCAAGGCCAGAATGCGCCACCGCATCAGATCCGCCCCCCAAAAGGGACGCGCACCGCGTCCAGGCGTGCCGTGGCTGGTTCTAGATGTGACATGGCTGAATGCGTCCCGATATCCATTACGGACAACGCCTACGCGCCAAACCCGCCGCCGCGTATCCGGCAGATGCAGTAAATTGCGGCCCGGGCTGCTGTATTCGCCTACTGCATCTGCAGGATTGCTTGGCTTTTGGGATTTGGTCACAGTCTCTTCAGACCTCACAGGGACAGGACCCGATGCTGGACACCGACGAGCTCAGCCCCCGAGAACGGCAGATCGCCGAACGCTACGCAGCGGGCGCCAGCTACCAGGACATCGCGGCAGACCTGAACATCGCGCCCACGACGGTGCGGACCCATCTGGCCACCATCTATCGCAAGCTCGAAATTTCCTCGAAGCTCGAACTCTACGAAGTTCTCGAAGGCGCCCGCCCCAAGCCCGAGGTCCAGACCGACCACGCCGCCATTATTTCCGAGCTGGCCCTCAGCCTCGAAGAGGCCCTGAGCCGCGAAAAGGCCATGGGCGAGGTGCTCCGTATTATCAGCGGATCGGACGGGCAGATCGACGATGTCATCGCCGCGGTCCTTGGCTATGCCCTGCAACTCTGTGATGCCGAGTACGGGCTGCTTTTCGACTATCGGCCCGGCAAGGGGTTTCGGGCGACCCACATGAAGGGCATACCGACCGTTTTCAAAGACTGGTGGGCCGAGCAAGGCGATTACAAACCCAGTCCGCACACCGCCATCGGGCGCCTCGAAACCCGGCACGATATCGTCAATATTTTCGATGTCAGGGCCGAAGGCATTTCACAGTCGGACGACCCGCTCCGGCGCGCGACGGTCGAACTGGGCGGTGCCCGATCCTTCGTGGCCATCCCGATGTTGGCCGGTGACCGGTTGATCGGCGCCTTCACCATTTACCGCCAGCAGCTTCGGCCCTTCGACGACAAGGCGGTCCAACTCGCGCGCATTTTTGCGGACCAAAGCGTCATCGCGATCGAGAACGCCCGCTTGATGAGTGAACTGCGGTCCGGCCTCCAACACCCGGGCTAAGCCGCACCGCCCCCCGGGGTGGGTTTGGCCGTGGATGTCAAAAAACTGGCCTCGGCGGTCAAGCCTGCGTGGTACGCAGATGCGACACCGGTCTCGTTCTTAGCCCCACCGCAAAAAGGAGACCCCGATGCCCGCATATCTAATCGCCAACATCACCGTGAAGGACGCCGAAAAGATGGAGGCCTACGCAGCCGCCGCCGGCCCGACCCTGGACGCCTTTGGCGCCGAGTTCATCATGGAGGGCCAGCTGGCCGAAACCCTGTCCGGGCGCTGGCCCGTTCAGGGCGTCGCGCTGGTGCGCTTCCCGACCATCGAAGCCGCCCAGACCTGGTATCATTCGCCAGACTATCAGGCCCTTCAGGACCTCCGGGCATCGGCCGCCGACATGGATATTGCCTTGTTCGACGCCGCCTGACGCAGGCCTTCCGTCGCCGTCGTCGACCGCCGTGCTGTCGGACGCATTCAGGTGCGGGCGTCGACGATGGCAGCGTTCGCGGTCCGGTCCCGGCGCCCGAACGGGTCCGGGTCGGATCCGTCGCGCCGGATCGTGAAAGCAGGGGGTCTAGGCGCGGACCGTGAAGACCCGATGGACATTCGTCTGCGCCATAGGTCGAATGGGACCGAACGGATGACCCCACGACCATGACGGAGCGCCTATGCCCGACCTTCCCCCAAGCATCTTTTTCCAGATCGCCCTGCACGATGGTGTTGCGCAGATCGAATTGAACAATCCCGGCAAGGCCAACAGCATGACGCCCGCGTTCTGGGATGAATTGCCGGTCGTCGTTGCCGCCCTCGACGCCGATCCGTCCGTCCGTGTGATCGTGTTGTCGGGACGCGGCAAGCATTTCACGAGCGGCATGGATCTCAACACGTTCGAGGACATCGTGCGGTTGACCCAGGCGGAACCGGGTCGGGCGGCCTATGCCCTGAGGGACCTGTTGCACAAACTGCAAGACGCACTCAGCAGTCTCGAGCAGGCCCGCATCCCCGTCATCGCGGCGATCCATGGCGCGTGCCTGGGCGGCGGGATCGACCTGATCAGTGCGTGCGATATCCGGATCGCCAGCACCGACGCCACATTCGGCATCGAGGAAATCCACATCGGCATGGCCGCCGACGTGGGCACGCTGCAACGCCTGCCCAAGCTCATGGCACCCGGCGTCGTCCGCGAATTGGCCTATACCGGGCGGCGGTTCTCGGCCGAGGAGGCGAAGGGATGGGGCATCGTGAACGCCGTGCACCCCGACAAGGACGCCGTACTTGCCGCGGCGCTGGACATGGCGCGCAACATCGCCGCGAAATCGCCGCTCGCCATTGCCGGGATCAAGCAGGCGGTGACCTACGCGCGCGACCATTCGGTCGCCGACGCGCTGGATCATATCGCGACCTGGAATGCGGGCATGCTGCGCCCGGACGATCTGATGAAGGCGATCCAGGCGCGGATGGCCCGCCAGGAGGCGGTGTTCGACGATCTGCTGCCGGATGCGGAGTGACCGCTGTGCGACCCGCCATGTGACGAGGGGCGCAGCCTCGCGCGGTTAGACCGATGCGCCGTGCGAAACACGCCGACGATACCCGTGTTCAGTGTGGCGCGGTGCCTGCGATGCGGTCTCCAATTCGACACTCAACCCGGCGGCCAAATCAAAGAACTGGCGCCGCACGGCCTCGGCATAGGGATTGGCCTTTTCGATCGCGTCGAACACTTCCGGCGTATCGTGCTGAACCATGGAAATCGCCTCGAACAACAGATCAAAGCTCTTGGTGGTCATGCGGGTGGGCAGTGGCCCCATCCGCAGAAGCACCTTTGCGATCAGATGCGTCAGCCCCTGAACAATCGCCGCGTCTTGGTCATGCGCGTCCGGGGTCGTCGTGATGACCGTCAGCCCAAGCGATTTCCGCAAAAACGCGGCGAGCCGCCGATGTCGCCGCCCCCGGATGGGGCAGATCGCGATCTTCAGACCCGCAAGACCCGTCGCCGCACTCTGAGGACCGAACAGGGGGTGGGTGGCCACGATGTCGACATGGGCCGGCAACATCCGGCGCATGATATCCGCCGGCACAACCTTGACCGACCCCACATCGACGATCAGCGCACCGGGTCTGCACACCGCCGCGATCTCGCCCACGACCTGTTCGAACGCGGGCACCGGTGCCGCAATGAGGACCACATCCGCCTGCGCGACCGCGGCCAAAGGGGCCAGGCGCACCCCAAGCCGCTGCGCAGCGTCGGTGGCATCCGGGGATGGATCGTAGGCGGCGATCTCGAAATGCTGACCCAGATGAAAGGCGGCAAGTTGCCCGAAGGCCCCAAACCCCACAAGACCAAGCGACATGGTCTGATGTCTGTTGTTGGTGTTCATGTCTCCGACCATTGAATGTGCCGCCCGGCACAAGGTCGTTTTGAAAGGTGACCGCTGTCAGGGCAGCGGAAAACCAATGATGACAGGCCCGCAGCTATGAAAGCTGAGGATAATAGCCATGCGATGCGAAACCCGTGGTCATCATGGCGTCAGCGATACGGCACCCAAGGGACCAAAGTCAACGACAGCGCCGCTGTGCCGTCGATTAGCGGCCCCGCGCGCCGAAGGGGCGCCTCCGCCGCCTTGGGGGGCCGCGCGCCCGTCCCTACACCGTCGCGACGAACGGGGCCGTGCGGATGGTTTCGGGGTCATCGAGAATATCAACCATGTGACGCGCTTATTGACCGGGGTCGGCCTTGAACGCCGCAGGACCATCGTCGGACGTAACGAAACGGCCAGCCGCGGACGTCACCTGTGGGGGGCGCAGGATCGTCCAATCCAGGGAAGACGCGGACAGCGCGGTGTGCTCCCGCTCTTTGTCCCAGTATCCGGGTCCGCCCATCAGACGGAGGATCAGGCGCATCATCCCGCGCGACAGGCTCAGCGGTTCCTGCCCCAGGCGTAACCCCGCCCCACCGATCGCAACAATCCGCGTGATACCGGCGCGGTCCAGCTGTCCGATCAGATCAGTCATGGCCTCGGCATAGGCGCCGGTGTTCGGTGCGCGTTTCAGGGGTGGGCCGATGGTCGACAGCACCGCCTCTGCCCCGTCAAGGGTCCGGGCGCGCGCATCGGCGTCGAGGTAGTCCCCCACCACAATGTCAATCCGATCCGCAAACGCACTGATCTTCTCCGGGCCCCGGACGAGGGCCGTGATCGTGTGACCGGCAGACAGCGCTTCCGTCAACAGGGCGGTGCCAACCGCGCCGGATGCACCAAACACCGCGAGCTTCATGCCCGGGCCTCGCGCCACGCCAGCCCCATCACAATCAGGGCCAGCGCGCCCAGGACCAGCCCGGCAATCGCACCGGGGCCCATCGTGCCAAAGACCGACAGGAAAACGGCATCATGCAGGTTCAAGAACGCGATCGCGAAGGCGCCGATCATCACCGGAAGGGTCGCGCCGTGCAACGCACCGAACAGTGCGATCAAGGACAGGCCCATTTGCCGGGCCAGAAACGCGCCCGCAACCGATCCCAACGATGCAGCTTCGCCGGCCAGGTTGGCCAGCGCCGGATTGGCCGAAGGGGTCCCATAAGCGGGCACCGTAAAGACAAGCATCACACCCGAAAGCAGGCCCAAAAGCCCGCGCACCACGACTCCATGTTTTTTCTGCGTCACAGTCCCATCTCCATTTATCTCTCTGGAGAGATATATTTTCGCCTTGTTGTCCGCAAGGGGTTCCGGGCAGGTTGTGGCAACCTTTGAGAGGAGAGGGCTTTTGCCGAAGGCAAGACCAAGACCCTGGTCGGTCACGCCAAATGTCACGACCCGCATTGTCTCGGGGCTGTTTCGAAGCCGCAATTTCGTCTGGGACAGCGACAGCAAGGTTGCCGCACGATTTGGTGTGTCCTGGACTCAGTTCCTGATCCTGCGGGCCCTGCGCTTCACAAATGACGCATTCACGATGAGCCCGACCGAGCTTTATGCCGCCACTCAGGCCAGTTCGAGCGGCATGGCCAAGATGCTCCGCGGGCTGGCGGACAAAGGGTTGGTCGAACGCTTGCCCAACCCGGACGACGCCCGAAGCACGCTTGTCCGGCTGACGGTCCAGGGGGCCGACCTCGTCGAGGACATCATTGATCAACTGGTCGAGACCAACACCGCGCTCTTTGCGGACGTTTTGCCCGAACAGGATCGCGCCACATTGGCGGACCTGTTGGAGCGGCTCAGCCACGCCCTGGAAGAGCGCAAGAAACAAGGCTGATAGCGGTGCCTGCAGGATCAGGGTCCGCTCAACACATGACCACGCCGGCGGACGACATCCGATCCTGAGCGCGGTCCGTCGGTGCGGCAGCAAGCGTGCCGTCCTTTACGACGGCGACGTCATACCCTCGATTTCTGGCCGCGAGCGCTGTCTTCTGCACACAATAATTCAGGTCCAGGCCGGTGAGGCGCAGCTTACCAACGTTGAGGCGCGCCAGCAGAGCATCCAGTTCACCGGTTTCAAATGCATCCTGCACCCGCTTTACAACTATGTGATCAGGATACGCCGCGAAGACGTCTGCCAGGTCCGTCCCTGCGCTGCCTTCTATGGCCTGCCCCTTCATGGTGATCCGCGCCACAGCCTTGGTCGACGGGATGGACCATTCTTGGCGCAGGGCAATGACCGGATGACCCTGCGCGCGCGCGGCGTCCACTTCCTCGAGAATGACCGCCGCGGCAGAGGCCTTTGCCGCGCTGGAATACGGGCCGTCGTCCCAAAACACGGACTGGAGATCTATCAGCAGAAGGGCCGATCCATCGCGGCCCTGAATCCTTTCGCCGACACTGATCGCGCCAATGCGCCTGACGCCGCTACCGAGCCAAAGCAGGACGAGGATGACGCCAAGACCGATGACGGAGACAAAGATCATTCGCCGTCTCCCGCCATGGATTTCAAGCTCTCGGTCACGGCGCAGATGACCTCAAGTGCCGTATCAATGTCTTCCTTGCTGAGGGGCGCACCGACCCCTGCCAGAAGCTTCAGTTCGTTCGCAATGATGTCGTCGATCAGCGTGCGACCGCGATCTGTCAGCGCCAGGAGGGGTGAGCGTTTGTGGCGGGGGTTCTTGCGGTGCTCGATGACACCGGCCGCAAGCGCTTCGTTGCACATGATCTGGACGTATTGCCGTTGTATCTCGAGCCTTGCCGCAATCTCCGGAACGGTCTGATCACCGTGTCTTTGCAGAATTTCGAGGACGGCGCGCATCCGAACGGTCAGGCCTGTTCCGACCAACCCGGCCTCTACACAGGCCTCTGCGGCTTGCATCAAGGGGCGTGACATCCAAACGAGGCGGTGCAGGTGGTGTTCCTTCATAACGACAACATACATGTCATTATGACAAGTGCAATGTCATTATTTCACAATGTGGCGCCCAGATGGTTCGCGGAATTGACAGCAGCGCAGCCGATGAACCGATCTGCTGACCCATCATTCGGACCGGTCCATGGCCGACGGCGGATGCGCGCGACGGGCCGCTCTCAGACAGACCCGGCCCCGCCATGCACCGGCGTCCACGCGTTTGCGCGAAGCTGCGCTTCCAGTTCGGCCACTCGGGTGCTCAGCTTTTCGACCACCTGCGCGACCTGCGCTTCGGTGTATCGAGGCGTGATATGTTGTGGGCAATTCCAATCCAGCGCTTCGACCTTGATGCGCAAACCCCGTTCGACCCGTCCCCGGTAATCCCGCAGTGCAAGGCGTTCCAGCGTATCGGTTTCGGCCGGGTCGATTTCCGAGGCGCGGCCAAACACCTTCAGTCGCGTGCGATTTGCGTAGTCCATGAAGAACAGCGAAACGCGGTCATCATTCTGCAGGTTTCCCAGGCTCACATACTGCTTGTTCCCCGCGAAATCGGCAAATCCGAGGGTATGATCGTCCAGCACCCGCACGAACCCGGCCGGGCCGCCGCGATGCTGAATGTAGGGCCAGCCCGTTTCGCCGACGCTTGCCATGTAGAAGCTGTCGCGCGCCGCAATGAACGCGGCAGTGTCAGGATCAAGCCGGTCGCCGCGAACCGGACCGTCCTCGAACCGCGCGTAGGAGGCGCGGCTTCCGCGGGCGCTTTGCAGGGCCTTGACCGTGTCGGTGAAGGCGATGTCGTGCCAAGCATGGGCCATGGGAAACTCCATCAAGCAAGGGTGTTGGACGCGGCAACCGCGCCCGGGGGGATGTTTGGCCAGCGCGTGGCGCGCGCCGACAAAGAGGTGCCAGACACACCACCCACCGGGACGGGGTGGCAGGCGTGACGCGACCCACACACGACGGGACCGGTCAGACCATCGCGCTCTCTGGCGCAGGGTGTGAATGGCATGACAGGGTCTCCGGCTTGGGCGTGCTGTGGCTGCCACGGCAGAGTTGCACACTTGAAGTGCCGGAATAATTCCTAAAGAAATGCAATCAGTATTCCTAAATTCGGAATAATCATGGATCGCCTTCGGGAACTCGAAGTGTTTGTCGAAATCGCCTCCGCCACCTCAATGGCCGAGGCCGGACGGCGCCTCAACCTCTCGCCCCCCGCGGTGACGCGCATCCTCGCGGGGCTTGAGGATCGTATTGGCGCGCGGCTGGTGCAGCGGACAACCCGAAGCCTCAACCTGACAGAGGCCGGACACCGCTTTCGCGTCGCGGCCGAACGGTTGCTGATGGACATGGACTCCGCCGAACGCGAGGCTGCGGGGACCGGGGTTGTCCCGCAGGGCCGCGTGGCGATTACGGCTTCGACCAGTTTCGGTCGGTGGGCCGTTGTCCCGATCTTCGCCGATTTCCTGGCGGCCCATCCCCGGGTGACCGGCAGTGTTCACCTCTGGGACCGCAACGTGAACCTGGTCGATGAAGGCATCGACGTGGCGATCCGCATCGGGCCGCTGCCGGACGCCGGGCTGATCGCGCGGCGGGTGGGCAGCGTGCGGCGCATGCTGGTGGCAAGTCCCGGCTATCTGGCGCAGACGGGCACGCCAAACCGGGTCGACGACCTCGCACACCATCACATCATCGCCTTCCGCGGGGTGATGCCAACGAACCGGATCGCCCTGACGGGCACAAGCCGAACCGTGGCGCCGTGGATCGTCCTGAATGATGCCCTCTCCGCCCTCTCCCTCGCGGAGGACGGGCACGGGATCACGATGGCCATGAGTTACCTGGCGCAATCCCGGATCGCCAACGGAACGCTCGTCGAGGTGCTCCCGGATGTCGCGCCTGCGGACGTCCCGGTCCATCTCGTCTGGCCCGAAGCGCGCCTGCCCACGGCGGCCGTCCGCGCCTTCATCGACAGAGCACACCGCGAGATCGCCAAGCGGCTTGCCTAGGGGACGCCATCCCGCATCAACAGGCGCGCTTCAGTCGGGGCGCCAAAACTCCAAACCGATCGCCCAAAGCAACCATTCGACACGCGCCACAGTCGATCATCCACTGCGCCATGGAGCAACGACAGCACTGCCGACCAAGCCATCATTCGTCCGCCGGGTGAAGTTGGCCGCGGATATCACCGAAAAACGTCTGCGCGGCCGTGTGGAGGTTGAAGTAGAGCTCGCCCTCCAACGCTACATGAGCCATGCCAGCGATCGTATCGACCCGGTCGAGCGGGTTGGCAGGAAGGACGGGGCAGCCTGCCGTGAAGGCGCCAACAATCCCATGGCCGTGTTCCGCGGTGGCCACGAGATCCTCGTTGGTGATTTCCAACGAAAGAACTCCGTCGGCAAACATGTCGGGCAAATCGCCCTGCATGCCTAGATCCACCAGGATTGGCCCGAGCATTCCGGGGCGTCCGCAGTGAATATGAAACATGACAATCCCTTCGACATCGACGCCCTCAATAGCGACATGAACGAAGGCGCGGCTGAAATCACGCGTGAAGGCCAAGGTGCCGTGCCCGCGTGAAGGGAGTTCATTTCGCGGGACCGAAGGCTCGGTCGACCGGAATACACCTGGTGTCAGGGCCTGTGTATCTTCTTCCTCGCCGCCTTCTTGATGCGGGCTAAGCCACGCCTCGAACACCATTCCAATCTCGCTTCCAGCATTTGGACGCAGGTTGATCCCGCCTACGGGTTCCACCTCCTGAGCGAAGGCAGCGAATGGCAAAAGAGTCGCAAGAACAGCAAGGTAGCGCATGGCAAGTGATCCGTGAGTCGTTTGAACTTTGCCGGCGCTAACCTGTGGGGTATACCCCACAGTCAAGGGGGTCGTCATGCTAATCGGAGAAGTCGCCAAACGCGCCGGCCTGTCGAAAGACACAATCCGGCACTACGAGGCCTTGGGTCTATTGCATTCCAGTCCAAAACGCGCGGGTACGCGGGAATACCGCGACTACGACAACACGACGCTGGAACGGTTGTCGATGATCGCCTTTGCTAAGCGAATGCAGATACCTTTGAGGACGATGGTCGACCCGATCAATCGCGCGCTGTCCAACAAGTCGACGGCGTCAGAACGCACCGCCTTTGCCCAACAATGCATAGCAGATGTAGAGGCACGTATCGCCGAGTTGCAGATGATCCGAGACGAGTTAATCGAGTTTGCCAAGCACCCGGTAAAACCTCACGCGGACGCCCGTATGAAAGAGCTTGGCCTTTGGATTGAGTGACACACGGCACGGCAGAGTGCATTCGGTAGGATGTCTTCAGCAAAAACCCCTATTTCACGTAGTCACGCAGGGACAGAGCAAAGCCAACGGTCTTGTTTTGTCTGCATTCTCGAATGACGTAACATTGGGTTCAATGCCGTCGTTCGCTGCAAGTTCCTGGCGTGGGAGGAACGGCTGGCTTCCGCGTGACCTTTGCCAGAGCCTTGGGAAGGGCGGACGCGCTTCAAGCAAAGTGGTTTCCCAGAGCTTTACACAATAAGATTCATGTTTTTTATCAGATGCTTAGCCATCCGCTCACGCGTGAGCCGCCCGCTATTGCGCCGTCCAGCCGCCGTCGACTGGGATCGCCGTGCCGGTCACATTGTGGGCAATGGGGGCGCAGAGCCACAGGGCCAGCGCCCCGATTTCCGCTGGATCGGAGGTGCGGCGCGACGGTTGCTTTTCAGACAGCAGATCGGCAATGCCCGCGTCCCGGTCCCCACCATGGAGCGCCGCCCGGGCATCAATCTGGGGCTGGATGATCGCCGTTTCCGTCCAGCCCGGGCAGATACAGTTGACGGTCACCCCGCCCGCCTCCTTCGACCCGGAGGCCGCATATTCCAGCGCCGCCACACGACTGAGCCCGACCAGCCCGAATTTCGCGGCCACGTAGGGGGCCTTGTCTTTCGACGCGACCAGCCCATGCACCGACGCGATGTTGATGACCCGCCCGTATCCCCGCTCAGCCATGAGGGGCATCGCGGCCTGCATCGTGTGGAAGGCCGCCGACAGGTTGATATCCAGGATCGTCTGCCACCGCTCTTTCGGCATCTCGGCCAGTGGGGCCGTGTGCTGGATCCCGGCGTTGTTGACCAGGATATCCGCCCCGCCCCAGGCCGCGACCGCCTCCATCAGGTCGGCGATCCGCTCGGGCTGCCGCAGGTCACCGTGAAAGAACTCGGCCTGCGGGGATCCCTTGTCGCGCAGGTGGGTGCAGACCTCTTCGATCTGCGCATCGCCCGCCAGCCCGTGCACCGCGATGCGCGCGCCGGCGCTGGCCAGAGCCTCGGCAATCGCCAGACCTATCCCTTGAACCGAACCGGTGACAAGGGCCGTTTTCCCCGTGAGATCCGTCATGCGTCGCCCTCCTCCAGAAGCTTGCGCAGATCCGTTTTCAGGACCTTTCCATAGTTGTTCTTCGGCAATTCCGGCAGCGCGCGGTACAGCTTCGGCCGCTTGAACCGCGCGATGTTGTCCTTGCAGAACTGATCCAGAACATCTTCGGCCACGGTCTTGCCCGGTGCGGCCACCACGAAGACGCAGACCACTTCGCCCCATTCCGGGTCGGCTTTTCCGACGACCGAAACCTCGTGCACGTCGGGATGCTCCAGCAACACCTCCTCCACCTCGCGGGGGTAGATGTTCGAACAGCCCGAGATGATCATGTCCTTCGACCGGTCGGTCAGGGTCAGATAGCCGTCGTCATCCAGCCGCCCGACATCGCCGGTCATGAGCCAGCCATTGAGCAGGGTTTTGGCTGTCGCCTCGGGGTTCTGCCAATAGCCGGGCATCACGATCGGTCCACGCACCATGATCTCGCCCGTCTCACCCACCGGAAGCGGCGTGCCGTCGGCGTCGCCAATGGCGACCTCCACGACCGATTGCGCGCGCCCAACCGACCCAAGGCGCTCGCGCCAGCGGGCGTGGCTGCGGTCGGCGACGTCCGACCGGCTCAGCGCGGTGATCCCCATCGGGCATTCGCCTTGTCCGTAGATCTGTGCGAATTTCGGTCCGAACCAATCGACCGCTTCGATGATGTCGGCGTTGTACATGGGCCCGCCCGCGTAAACGATCGTGCGAATGCCGCCCGCTGTGTGACCGCGCAGCTTGGCCGCGTCCGTGAACCGGCGGACCATGGTGGGCGCCATGAACATGCAGACCGAACTGAGCGTATCCGACAGATCCAGAACCTCATCCGCGTCGAACCCGCCCGAAGGCGGACAGACATGGCGCGCGCCGACCAACGTGTACATCATGTTGTAAATACCCGCCGTATGGCTGAGCGGCGCCGCATAGAGTGTGGCATCCGCCTCGGCCACCGCATCGACATCGACGAAGTAGGTCAGGGTCATCGATTCCAGCATGCCAAAGGTCATCATCACGCCCTTGGGGCGGCCCGTCGTGCCAGAGGTGTAGAAAAGCCACGCCAGATCGTCGGACGCGCGGTCCACGACCGCCATCCCGGCCCCTGTGGTCATGGCGGCAAAGCGCTCGGTCTCGACATCAACCATCGGGACGTCGGTCAGCCCGCTGAGGTCGCGCCCAAGTTTGGAGGTCACGAAGACGGAAACGGCCCCGCTGCTCTCCAAGATCCAGGCCGCCTCGCGCCCGTGCAGCTTGTTGTTGATCGGGACAACCGCACCGCCCGCGATCCAGACGGCATAGAAGGTGATGAGGTATTCCGGGCAGTTGGACATGAACAGCCCGACGCGATCGCCGGGCGTCAGGTTCAGGGACTTCGCCAGCGCGGACGCTTTGGCGAAGAACGTCGCGTAGTCGGCCACGACCGTTTCGCCCACCAAAAGCGCGTCGCGATCGCCTTTGACCTCGGCTGTGCGTGCCAACCAATGCGCCAGATTCATCCCTGACCTCCCCTCACGTCGCGCTGTGTCTCGGAACGTTACCCAATGTCTTGCACCTGAGAAAGTCGGCTTGCGCAATTTGGCGGTATTGGAAAACATGGGGCGGTCAACAGGGGATCGGGCTTGGCCATGGAGATTGTTATTCTTGGGGTTTACGTCGCCGATGCCGCCTACCGGTGTGACCGGATGCCGATGGCGGGCGAGACCTTGATCGGACGTGGATTTACCCTTGGGCCGGGCGGCAAAGGCTCGAACCAGGCGGTGGCAGCGGCCAAGGCAGGTGGAGATGTCGGGCTGATCACGCGTATCGGTCAGGACACGTTCGGCGCGATGGCCGATGCGGTGTGGGACGCGGCGGGCGTTCAGCCCCTGGTCACGCGCGACGCAGCACGGGCGACGGGATCGGCCGGGATCTTCATTGAAACGGGCACGGGCCAGAACGCGATTGTCATCAGCCCCGGCGCCGCCGGCGCCATCGATCCCGAACAAATCAGCACACATGCGGACGCCATCGCCAACGCAGCGGTGGCCATGACGCAGCTGGAACAAAGCGTCGAGGCCGCGCGGGCGTTTCTTCAAACCGCGCGGGATGGCGGGGCCGCGACGATCTTGAACCCGGCCCCCGCGGCGGACATCGACGATGCGCTTCTGGGGCTGTGCGACTACGTCACCCCGAACGAGACGGAGACCGAGGCGCTGACCGGATTGCCCGTCACCACTGTCGCCGAGGCGGAGGTCGCGGCCAAAGCCCTGATGGCACGCGGGGTTCAGAAGGCCGTCATCATCACCTTGGGCGCGCAAGGGGCGCTGGCCTGGGACGGGACCACGGCGCAGCATGTGCCGCCGCTGCGGGCCGGAGAGGTGGTCGACACGACCGGGGCCGGAGACGCCTTCAATGGCGGGTTTGCCGTGGCCTTGGCCACGGGAGCACCATTGGTGGAGGCGCTGGCCTTCGCCACCGCGACGGCCGCGTTGTCCGTCACCAAGGAAGGCACCGCCGCATCCATGCCCACACGGGCCGAGATTGACGCGCTTCTGGCGCGCTAGACCTCGAGGTCGGCGACAAAGATCCCGTCATATCCGTTGTGACAGGCCGCGACCAACATGCCGCCGGCCCGTTGATGATCCGGGTCCGCCACATAGGCGTCATTGGCCGCCTTATCCGCAAAGGTCACGACGAACCCATAGCTGTAGCGGCCCGACTTATCCTCAAAATCCAGGTTCTCACCGTGGTGGAAATCGAGGATGCCATCGATCTTGCCGGGCAGTGTGGCCAGGATATCCATGGCGGCCTTGATCTCTTCCAATCCCACGGGGCCCGCGGGCTCCAACAATACGATATGCTTGAGCATCACGCCGTCCCTTCGATCAGGATCGCCCTGAAATCGTTCACATTTGTCAGCGTCGGCCCGGTCACGACCTGGCGGTCGATGGACGCAAAAAACCCATGGGCGTCGTTGATGGCCAGTGCGTGGGCCGCATCCACACCGGCCGCCCGGGCCCGGGCGAGCGTGTCGGGCCCGACCACGGCGCCCGCCACTTCGGCGGCGCCGTCGACCCCGTCGGTGTCGCAGGCGATGGCATGGATGCCCGGCGCCCCGTCCAGCGCATCGGCCAGCGCCAGCGCGTATTCCGCATTGGGCCCACCGACGCCATCGCCGCGGCGGGTGACGGTCAATTCCCCGCCCGACAGAATCACGGTCGGCCCCTCCGCCGCGCGGGCGATTTCGGCATGGGCCCGGGCCACGTCGCGGGCTTCCCCTTCGACGGCGTCGCCCAACACCCGGACGGTGTATCCAGCCGCCTCGGCCACCTGCGCCGCCGCGGCCAGAGATTGGGATGGTGCCGCACAGATGACATTGGTCACATGGGCCAGCCGCGGATCGTCCGGGCGCACAGGATCGCCACCGGACGTCAGAAAACCCTGGATCGACGGTGGCGGCGTCACCGCCCAATGGGCCAAGGCGGCCAAGGCGGCCAAGGCGCGTTGGGCGCTGCCATCATGTCCCACGGTCGGACCGCTGGCGATATCGCCGGGATCATCCCCGGGCACGTCCGAGATCATCAACGACACCATCTGCGCCGGGAAACTGGCCGCGGCAAGACGCCCGCCTTTAACGGCAGAGATCTCCTTGCGGATGCCGTTGATCTCGCCAATGGGCGCGCCGCTGGCCAACAGATCCTGGGTCAGCGCCTGTTTTTCCGAGAGCGTGATATCGGCCGCGGGCGCGCACAACAGGGCCGAGCCACCGCCCGAGATCAGGGCCAGCACGAAATCGTCCGGCCCCAGTCCTTTGACGAGGTCCAACAGGCGCCGGGTTGCGACGACCCCGGCCTCGTCCGGAACGGGATGGGCGGCTTCGACGATCTCGATCCCCTCGCACGCGCGCGCATAGCCGTAGCGCGTGATCACCAATCCCTCGCATGGACCCCAGGCGCGTTCAACGGCTTCGGCCATGCGGGCGCTCGCCTTGCCCGCGCCGATCACCACGACGCGCCCGTCGGGCTTTTCGGGCAGGCTGGCCGGAACGCAGCGCATCGGGTCAGCCACGGCAACCGCCCGGTCAAACATCTGTCGCAGCAAACCCTCTGGCGTCATAGCCCCTCTCCCGTGCTGGAGTTGCGCGGCACCAAGGCAACCGGTGCGCGAAGAACGGGGGCTGGTTTCTTCCCATCCTCGAGCCATGACAAGAGGCGCGCGGCGGTGTCCTGCGCAAATCCCGCGATATCACAGGACACCGAGGACAGTTGCGGCCAGACCTGTGCGGCATCCTCGATGTCATCGAACCCCACCAGTCGCAGATCACGCCCGACGGTGCGCCCCGTCCGCGCGCAGCCGGCCATCAGCCCAAGCGCGACGAGATCGTTGAAGCAGATCGCGGCGTCGACTTCAGGATGGTCGGCGAACAGGGTGTCCGCCGCCTCGACCCCAAAAGCGCGGGTGGTCGGCCCAGAGATCCAGGTTGGCTCCACCCCCGCGGCGGCCAGGACGGTTTGATACCCGGACATGCGTTCTTCGACGATGGCCCGCCCGGGCAACCCGCCGACAAAGGCGATGTGTTTGGCGCCTTGATCCAGCAGGTGCCGCGTTGCTTCGGCACTGCCGGTGGCATAGTCAAACCCGGCAAAGGGAAATTCGTCCAACCGGTCATCCATGCGCCGCAGGACCTGCAACGCAGGAATGCCGGCGCGTGCGATCTGGTCGAAGGTTTCGGGCCCTTCGCCATAGGCGGGCGAGATCACGATGGCCGAAACGCCATGTTCGATCATGGACCCTACAAGCTTGGCCTGAAGCGCGGCATCTTCGGCAGAATTCGAGATCACTGTCGCATAGCCTTTTGCGGCCATGGCCATCTGAAGGGTCGTCGCGAACTCGGTGAAGAACGGGTTGCGCAGATCGTTGATGACAAGACCGACAAGCCCCACGGCCGATGTCCGCAGCTGCGCGGCGGCGCGATTATAGACATACCCGGTTTCAGCCATGGCCTTGCGCACAAGCTTGGCGGTTTCCGCGCGCACCTGAGATCCGCCCTGCAACACAAGGCTGACCGTCGACTTGGACACGCCCGCATGGGCGGCAACGTCGTGGATCGTGGGGCGGCGCTGTTTCATGTCGGGATGTGCTTACCCTTCGATCCCGTGCAGCGCCAACAGCTTCGACATCCGGTGTTCCGCCAGATCCGGCGCACTGAGGAGCCGGGCGTGGTCGGCCAGGCGGTAGACCTCGGCATAATGGGTGATTTCCCGCGATGACTGGAACCCGCCCGGCATGACGAATTGCGTCTGGGTGCCGTTCAACCAGCTGAGAAACGCAATGCCCGCCTTGTAGAACTGCGTCGGCGCTTTGAAGATTTCACGGCTCAACGGCACGGTCGGCGCGAAGAGGCCATGATAGGTTTCAAGATCGCCCTGCGCCAAGGCTTCCAACGCCTGGGCGGCTGCCGGTGCAATGGCCGCGAAAATACCCAATAGAGCATGCGAATAGTGCGTGCCGTCGCCCTCGATCAGCGCCGCGTAGTTGAAGTCGTCACCGGTATAAAGGCGGACCCCGTCGACCAAGTTGGCCCGGAAGGTTTCTTCATGCGCCTGATCCAGCAACGAGATCTTGATGCCGTCGATCTTGTCCGCGTGCCGCGCGATCAGATCGTGCACAATGCTGTTGGCTTCCGCGATATCGGCGCTGCCCCAGTATCCGGTCAGAGCCGGGTCGAACATGTCGCCCAACCAATGCAGGATCACCGGGCGCGCGGCCTGCGCGATGAGGCTGTCATAAACCTTGGCATACGCCTCGGGCCCGGCCCCCATTGCGGGCAGCGCACGGGTGGCCATCAGGATGACCTGACCCCCGGCCGCTTCGATCGCCTCCATCTGCTCGGCATAGGCGGCGATGACGGCATCCACACTCGTCAGGCTGGCCGGATCGGCCCCATCGGTGCCGGCTCCGCAGGCCACTCGGGGGCGCATCGGGTGGGCCTTGGCCTCGACCATGGTGCGCTCGATCAGCTCACGCGCGGTCGGCCAGTCTACCCCCATCCCGCGCTGCGCGGTATCCATCGCCTCGGCCAGACCCAGACCCTGATCCCAGAGCCGGTGCCGATACCCTAGCGTCGCGTCCCAATCGACCGCCGGGCGCCCAAGCCACGGGTCGCGTTCGGCCATCGGATCGCTGACCACATGCGCCGCTGCAAAGGCCGTGCGGGTCAGCGCGACCGTCGGCGCACGGGGGGTGAGTGGATCGCCTGCCAGCGTGTAGTCTTCGAGTGTTCCAGCATAGGTCGGCAGCAGCATCACTTAAGCCCTCGCGTCTTCGCGGATCATGTCGGCGGCTTTTTCACCGATCATGATGGCCGCGGCATTGGTGTTTGAGGAAATCACGGTTGGCATGATCGAATTGTCGACCACGCGCAGCCCATCCAATCCGTTGAACCGCAGGCGCGGATCGACCACGGCGCCGTCGTCGACGCCCATCCGACAGGTGCCTGCGCAATGATGCGAGGTCTTGGAATGGGTGCAGATGAAGTTGAAGTACTCCTCATCCGTCTTGACGTCCGGCCCGGGCAAGTGCTCGGCCTTGATGAACGGCTTCAGGGCGTCTTGCGACAGGATCTCCTGCGTCAGTTTCAAGCCGCGGATCGACATCTCGCGGTCCTGCGGATCGGACAGGTAGTTGGGGTCGATCAGCGGCATATCCGTCGGTTTGTCGCTTTGCAGGCGGACGGTTCCGCGGGAGCGCGGGCGCAGGTAGCAAGAGTTCAAGGTCACGCCGCCTTGGGGCATGGCGGCGACACCGGCTTCGATCCCGGTGCCGAGCCCAAGGTGGAATTGAAGGTCGGGTGATCGCGCATCCTGGTCCGCGTACCAGAAACCGCCCGTCTCAAAGAGGCTGGAGGCCACAGGGCCAGTGCGGTTCCACAGATATTGAAGACCGGCCAGCGCCGACATGTGCAGCTTGGCATAGCGGTCATAGGTGTGGGGGCCGGTGACCTCGCAAATGCAATAGAGATCAAGGTGATCCTGCAGGTTCTCGCCGACATTCGGCTGGTCCAGCACAACGTCGATCCCCAGACCCGAGAGGTGGTCCGCCGGACCGATGCCCGACATCATCAGAAGCCGCGGTGTGCCGATCGCGCCGGAGGAGACGATCACCTCGGTCGTGGCGGTCAGATAGGTGCGATCCACCAGCTCGAGCCCGGTGACGCGCCCCGCTTCAACCACAAGGCGGCGCACCTGCGCCCCATAGAGGATCGTCAGGTTCGGGCGGCCGCGGTTCGGCGACAGATACGCCATTGCCGCCGACGACCGGCGCGCACCCCTTTGGGTCAGCTGGTAGTAGGCCGCGCCATCCTGTTTTTCGCCGTTCACATCCATGTTGCGCGGGATGCCCACGGCTTCGGCGGCTTTGAAATACGCTTCGCAGATCGGCAAGGGCGCGGCCGGTTGCGACACGCCAAGGGGGCCGCCTTTCCCGTGGTAGCGGTTGTCGTAGGTGTCGTTGTCTTCAGCTTTTCGGAAATACGGCAGCACGTCTTCGTAGGACCACCCGTCACAACCCATCTGGCGCCATTCATCATAATCCTGGGCATTGCCACGGGTGTAGATCTGCGCGTTGATCGCCGATCCGCCGCCGATGACTTTGGCCTGGGTGTAGGTGAACACCTTGTTTTGCATGTGTGTTTGCGGCGTGGTCGACCACCCCCACGAGCCGATGCCCTTGGTCATTTTCGCAAACCCTGCGGGCAGGTGGTAGAACGGGTGCCTGTCGCGCCCACCAGCCTCCAGCAGGCAAACGGACACGTCCGGGTTTTCGCTCAACCGCGCGGCCAAGACGCTCCCGGCGCTGCCGCCACCGATGATGATATAGTCGTATCCCTCAGCCATGGGTGTCCTCACAAACGGTGGATGGAAAGGCCGCCATCGACGGGGATGATGGCGCCAGTTGAAAAGGCGAGGTCGCCCCGAACGATGGGCAGAACCGCGCGTCCAATGTCGTCGGGGCTGCCCCAACGGGCAGCCGGAACCAACCCGTCGGCAATCCGCGCGTCATAGCGATCGGCCACGGGGGCGGTCATGGGCGTTTTGATGATGCCGGGCCGCAGATCGAACACGCCGATCCCTTCCGGCGCGAGTCGCGCGGCGAAGGCTTGCGCCATCATCGCTGCCCCGGCCTTGGAGATGCAGTATTCCGCCCGATCCGCCGAGACGAGCGTGGCGCTGACCGAGGTCACGAACGTGATCGACCGGTACGGCGCCTCGGGCAGGTCGCACATGCGCGCTGCCGCAGCCTGGGCCAGAAAGAACGCGCCGCGCAGATTGATGTCGATGCACCGGTCGAAACTTTCGACCGACATCTCCAGCAGGTCACCACGTTGCATCGCGGGCACGCCGGCATTCGACACGAGCGTGGTGATCGGGCCGACCTGGTCCAGCAGCGACGGCACGGCTGCCACGTCCCGCAAGTCGTGTTGCAGGTAACGGGCGCCCGGCAGCGCGGCGAGGGCAGATTGGACGGCGGGGGCGTCCTCGGGCGCTTCGGCCACGAGGACAAGGTCGAACCCGGCAGCGTGCAGGCATTCTGCGATGCCCAAGCCGATGCCTTGCTGTCCCCCGGTGATCAGGGCGGTCTGGGTCATGCAGCCTCCGCTTGGTCCAAGGTTTGGGTCAGCGCCTTGCCGAGGCGCAGCGCGTGGGCGGCGATGGTCAGCGACGGGTTTACCGCGGCAGATGTCGGCAGCACGCTGGCATCAGCGATCCAAAGGTTGGGGTGGTCATGGCTTTGCCCCCAAGGGGTGACAACGCTGTTGTCCGGGTCCGTCCCCATGCGAGCCGTGCCGCATTGGTGGGACGGGGTGCGCCGGTCAAACGCTTTCGAAAGAGTGATGGGAAAGCCCGCGCGTTTCAGGGCCGCCTTCAGCTTTTTGACCAGCAGCAGATGCGCGTCCCAGTTCGAGCGGGCCCAGTTCAGCACGATCTCGGCGCCTTGCACGGTCACGCGGCTGTCTGGGTTCGGCAGATCCTCGGACATGACGTAGAAATCAATCGCATGATTGGCCAGTACGCGCGCAACCGGCGATGGCAGGCCCGTCTGGGCCGCGAGGATGGGCGCAGACACACGGCCGAGGAGTTGCACATTCCCAAGCGGTTCGCCGTTCGGACCGCCCGTCAGATACCAATCGTTCAGGTACAGCGTCTTTTGATACACCGTCCGGTTGCGGCGCGCCGACAGGGCCAACAGCGCCGAGCAATTGTGGTTCATGAAGTTGCGGCCGACCTGATCCGACCGGTTCGCCAGTCCGCGTGGATGCGCCTCGGACGCCGATTTCAGCAGAATGACCGCCGAATGCACGGCCCCGGCCGCCAGCACGATCTGGGGCGCCTCGATCCGGCCCTTGTCGGTGATGGCGGCGGTGAGTGTTCCGTCCGGCGCGCAGTCCAGGGCCTCGACGGTGATGCCGGTGCGCAATTCGACATTCTCGTGGCGCAAGGCCTGCTTCAAAGCACAGCTTTCGGCGTCCATTTTTGCCCCGGTTGTATCCGGAAACGCATCCCAAGGCGTGGCGGCCCGGGCCAGCCATGCCTCGAGGTCGACACCAAGCGGAAGATGTGCGGGGTTCAAGCCCGCCGACCGCAAGCGACGGGCCAGATCCGCGATCTCCGGTTCGTGTGGCACGGGCGGGTGCGGATAGGGGGCGGAGCGCGGCGGCTCGGTCGGGTCTTCGGTGCCGTCACCGCGCACCTCGAACAAGGCTTCGGCCTGCGCATACCAAGGTTCGATGTCGGCATAGCTGAGCGGCCAACCCGGCGTCGTTCCCCCGAGATGGGACATCGGTGCGAAATCTTCGGCCCGGTAGCGCATCAGAACGCCACCGTAGAACTTGGAATTGCCCCCGACGCAGGCGTAGTTGCCCGGATTGAACCGCTCTCCGTCGGGCGTCAGCCAGGTCTCGTCCGGGCGAAAGTGGCCATCCTGGAAAATCGCGACGGGATCGCGCGCCTCGGGCGTGTCGCGCAGGTGCTGGCCACGTTCCAGGATCACGATCCGACGGCCGGACGGGGCCAATGCCGCCGCCAGCGTCGCCCCTCCCATCCCGGAGCCAATGATCAGAACATCGATCTCAGCCAACAGCCGTCCTCCACACCGGTAATTGGATCGTTCCAATTTTGAAGCAATAGCAAAGCTGACGCCCCAAGGAAAGGGGTGTCAGGCGATGCGGGCTTCGGTTTCTGGATCGAACAGAACAGCTTTGTCCATGTTCACGGCAAAGTCGAAGCTTTGGCCGGGATGAACCTCGGCATCGGCCCGCATCCGCGCGATGCAGTCCTTGCCAGCCAAGGTGGTGCTGACAAAGGTGTCGGCGCCTGCCGGTTCCGTCACGCTGACCGTGTTGACCAGCGATTGAATGTTCTTCGCGTTGCGGTCCGCGCCCTCGGGATCGGTGATCGCCTCGGGACGGATGCCCAACATCACGTCGCGACCGACGTAGTCACGATATGCGGCCGGTGCATCTTCGATGCGGAGGTGCAACGTCTGACCCTCGGCCCCCGCCAATTCTGCATGCAGGGCGCCATTGAGCTCGACCAGCTTAGACGAAACCACGTTCATCGACGGCGAGCCCATGAAGGTCGCCACGAAGAGGTTTGCGGGGTCATCATAGATCTCTTTCGGGGTGCCCAGTTGCTGGACGTAGCCGTTGTACATCACCGCGATCCGCGTGCTGAGCGTCATGGCCTCGATCTGATCGTGCGTCACGTAGACGATCGTCGTGCCGAGGTTCTGATGCAGCTTCTTGATCTCGGTGCGCATGTCGACGCGCAGTTTCGCGTCAAGGTTCGACAACGGTTCGTCAAACAGGAACACATCCGGATCCCGCACCAACGCGCGGCCCATGGCAACACGCTGGCGTTGACCACCCGAAAGTTGCCCGGGTTTGCGCGACAGCAGGTTCTCAATCTGGAGGAGCTTGGCGACATCCGCCATCGCCTGATCGCGTTCCGATTTGGGGGTGCCGTGCATCTCCAACCCGAAGGTGATGTTCTGGCCGACGGTCATATTCGGGTAAAGCGCGTAGGACTGGAACACCATGGCGATGTTGCGCTTGGACGGGTGCACCCCGTTCATGACCCGATCCTTGATCTTGATCTCACCGGAGGTGATGCCCTCGAGACCGGCAATCATATTCAGCAGGGTTGATTTCCCACAGCCTGACGGACCGACCAAGACGAGGAATTCCCCTTCTTCAACCGAGATATCAACCCGGTGCAGCACTTCGACAGCGCCGTAGGATTTGGTGACATTTTCGATATCGAGGAAGCCCATCAGCGGTCTCCAGTTTTGTCTGTTTGGGCGCCGAGGTCTTGATGCCCCCCGGCAAGGACAAATCTTCTAGAAGATCTGCATATGTTACGTTCGAAGCTCATCCCTTGACGCTGCCTGCCATCAGACCGCGCACAAAGTACCGGCCCGCGACGATGTAGACGAGCAAAGTCGGTGCTGCGGCCATAATGGCGCCTGCGAAGTGGACATTGTATTCGCGCACACCCGTCGAGGAATTCACGAGGTTGTTCAGAGCGACCGTCATCGGTGCCGACCCGCCCGACGCAAAGGACGCGCCGAAGAGGAAGTCGTTCCAGATGTTCGTGAACTGCCAGATGCAGCACACCGCGATAATCGGGCCCGAGCTTGGCAACATGATCCGCCAGAAGATCTGGAAGAACCCGGCCCCGTCAATCTGCGCGGCACGGACCAGTTCGCTCGGGAACGCCGCATAGTAGTTGCGGAAGTAGAGCGTGGAGAAGCCAATGCCGTAGACCACGTGCACCAGGATCAGGCCGTAGGTCGTGCCGGCGATTTCCAGGATGCCCAGGATCCGCGCCATCGGGATCAGAACGATCTGGAAGGGGATGAAGCACGAGAACAGGAGCAGCCCGAAAACCCAAGTGGCTCCGCGGAAGGTCCATTTCGTCAGGACATATCCGTTGAGCGCCCCAAGCACGGTCGAGATGGCCACGGCGGGTACGGCCATTGCGATCGAGTTGATGAAGTAGGGGCGGAGGCCCGTGGGCTCAACCCCGATCTGGGCGCTGGACCATGCGCTGAGCCACGGCTCGATCGTCCAGGTCTGCGGCAGGGCCACCATGTTGCCGCCCGTGATTTCTTCAAGCGGTTTCAACGAGTTCACCAGCATGATGCCAAGGGGCATCAGGTAGAACAGCGCGAAGAGCAGCAGGAAGAGGTAGATCAGAACGCGGGTGAAGTTCGAGGAGCGAACGGCGTTTTCTGTGCTTGCAATAGCCATCACTTCTTCTCCCGCAGTTCAGCATAGAGATAGGGCACCATGATCGCTGCGATGGTCATCAGCATGATCACGGCCGAGGACGCACCAATGCCCATCTGGTTCCGCGTGAACGTGTATTCGTACATGAAAACCGCGGGCATCCAGGTCGATGTGCCGGGTCCACCGTCGGTCATGGCGACCACCAGGTCATACGATTTGATCGCCAGGTGGCTGAGGATCACGAAGGCCGACAGGAAAGCAGGGCGCAGCTGAGGCAGGATGATCCGGCGATACAGGTTCCAATTCGACGCACCATCCATTTGCGCGGCTTTCAGGATCTCGTTGTCGATCCCGCGCAAGCCCGCCAGGAACATCGCCATCACAAAGCCCGAGCTTTGCCAGACCGCCGCGATCACGATGGTATAGATCGCCATATCGCCGTCTTTGATCCAGTCGAAGCTAAAGCTCTCCCACCCCCACATTCGGAACGTGGCCTCGAGCCCGATGGCCGGGTCCAGGATCCATTTCCACGCCGTGCCGGTCACGATGAAGCTGAGCGCCATCGGATAGAGGAAGATGGGACGCAGGAAGCCTTCGCCCCGGATCTTCTGATCCAGGAAGATTGCCAGCATCAGGCCGATGATCGTGCTGATCGCGATGTAGAGCGACGCAAAGATCGCGAGGTTTGTGACGGAGGTGTCCCACTGGCGCACGCGGAACAGCCGTTCGTAGTTTTGCCAACCGACCCAGTCATAGGACGGGAGCATGCGGCTGCCGGTGAAGGACAGGTAAATGGTGAACAGGATAAACCCGTAGACGAAAATCAGGACCATCGCGAAGGACGGCGCCAAAACAAGCTTGGGAAGCCAATTCTGGAGACGCGTGCGGAAATCCGTGGGCGCATCGGCGGCCATGGGGAAACTCCTAGCTCGGTTCGGATGTTGATCGACGGATCGGGGGATGGACCAGCCCGGAGGCCCGGGCTGATCCAAAGGGAGGGCGCGTTACTGCGCGATCTCGACAGCCGTCACCATTTCTTCGGCGGCGGTTGCAGCGTCGAACTCACCGTTGAAGTGGGCGGTGATGACGTCATACATCGCGTTCTGGACGGACGGCGTGTTGGCGTGGCCGTGGGCCATGGAGCCGAACAGGGTGCCGTTCGCGCCAGCTTCTGCCAGCTGTGCCATGCCAAGCTGGCCGCAGGCGTCGAACTGATCCGAAGGAACGTCGGTCCGTGCCGGAACCGAACCCTTCACGATGTTGAACGCGATCTGGAATTCCGGGCTCATCACAGCGCTGGCCATGGCCATCTGCGATGCGGCGGAGTCAGCGTCGACGCTGAACATTGCGAACTGGTCCGAGTTGAAGGTCACGGTGCCTTCGGTGCCGGGAACACGGAAGCACTGGAATTCTTCACCAGCGGTCTGGCCGGCGTTGACGAATTCACCCTTCGCCCAGTCGCCCATGATCTGGAACAGCGCTTCGCCGTTGATCACCATGGCCGACGCCAGGTTCCAGTCACGACCGGAGAAGTTGTCATCCACGAAGCCGCGCAGGGTTTCCATGCGCTGGAACGCTTCGACCATCATGTCCGAGCCCAGAGCTTCGGGATCCAGATCAACCATCGAGGCCTGGTAGAACTCGGGGCCACCGACGCCCATCACCATCGAGTCAAAGACGGTGGCGTCCTGCCATGCCTGACCACCGTGGGCCAGAGCGACATAGCCAGCAGCTTCGGCTGCTTCCATGGCGGCGACGAATTCGTCCCAGGTGCCGGGCTGCTCGATACCCAGTTCAGCCATGATCGCGGTGTTGGCCCAGACCCAGTTGGTCGAGTGCACGTTCACCGGCGCGGCAACCCAGTCACCGTCGTAGGTCGAGAAGCGCTGCAGAGCTGCGGGAACCACATCGTTCCAGCCCTGCTCTTCTGCGAGGCTGTTCAGGTTGGCGAGCGCGCCTTCGGCGGCCCAATCCTGGATCGAGAAGCCGAGCATCTGAACGGCGGTCGGGGGATCACCTGCGGTCACACGGGCGCGCAGAACGGTCATGGCGTCGGAGCCGCCACCGCCCGCAACCGGCATGTCCATCCAGCCAACGCCCTGGCCTTCCAGATCGCCCTTGAGAACGTTCAGAGCAGCCGCTTCGCCGCCCGACGTCCACCAGTGCAGGACTTCAACCTCTTGGGCCGCAGCGGCACCCGTGCCGAGCGCCAAGACGGCTGCCGTCATTTGAAGTTTCTTCATCATGGTCATCCTAGTTCCTCCCTGTCTGACCGATATCCTTTTAGGACCGTAGAGATTAAAACGTTATAAATTACCGCTTCGTCAACCCCAAATTGTGAGGGATATTTGCCCCTTTCTTGCGAATTCTTCGCTGTATTGCAGCATTTTCCTGCACAGCAGAACTATCATTTGCAAGGATTTTGGGATTGAAACGATTGAAATCGGCGGCATTATGGGGCCGACAACAACTTTGACGCGAAAGGCCGCTATGGCTGGCGATCCCCCCTCGCAACCGGTTCTTCCGGCAGGCGAAAAGCCAACGCTGCGCACCATTGCGCAGGCGACGGGATTCGCTGTCGCCACCGTTTCGCGCGCTTTGTCCGGTGATCCGCGAATCGCCGCGAAGACCCGGGCGACCGTGGCCGAGGCCGCCGAAAAACTGGGATACGTGCCCGATCGCGCCGCCCGCCGACTGCGCACCGGGCGCACGCAGGTGATCACCCTGTTGCTGAACACGAAGCACGAGTTCCTGGGGTTCACCCACGAGTTCCTGAGCGGCATCACCGATTCGCTGCGCGGCACCGGTTACTCGCTCACGGTCGTGCCGGATGATGTCGCCGATGACCGCCTCGCGCCTGTTCAAAACATCCTGCGCAACAACCTGGCGGATGGCATCCTGTTCACAAGAACCGAAAGCTTCGATCCGCGCGCCCGCCTGCTGCTGGAGGCCGATTTCCCGTTCGTCTCCCACGGGCGGACGGAATTCACCATGCCGCATCCCTGGGTCGACTACGACAACGAGGCGTTCACACGTTTGGCCGTCGCCCGCCTTGTCGCCAAGGGGCGGACGCGGGTCAGCATGATCCTTCCGCATTCGAGGTTCACCTTCACGCAACATCTGCGCTACGGGTTCCTGTCCGCGGCGCGAGAAGCGGGCATTGAGCACACGATCCTCGAGGGCGTGACGCTCGATTCCCCAACAACCGAGATTGCGGCCGCGCTGCGCGCCGATCGGCTCAGATCCGATCCGCCCGATGGCTACATCTGCGTTGGGGAAGCCACGGCCCTGATGACCCTGGCGAGCCTGGCAGACAGCGGTTCGCACCCCGGTGACGACGTGGACGTCATCGCCAAGCGGGCGTCGCCGATCTTTGATCACATCCGGCCGCGCATCGACACAGTCTACGAAGATCTGCGCGCCACGGGTCACGCCATGGGCGACCTGATCCTGCGGCGCATGGCGGGCGACGCCGCCGAAGACCTCAATATCCTGTTTCAACCGACCGACTGACATCAGCCAACCCAAGCCGAGCGTGTTTTTCCGATGCGCATCTGGACCGTCTTGACCTCCAGGTATTCTTCCAGCCCGTATTGACCCAACTCGCGCCCCTGGCCGCTTTCCTTCACGCCGCCGAAGGGCAGCTCCGGGAACCCGTCCATCCAGGTGTTGGTCCAAACCGTGCCGGCCTGCACGCGGCGCGTGAACTCCAGGCAGGTGGACATGTTTTCGCTCCAGACACCGGCGGACAGGCCATAGGCCGCGCCATTTGCCAACCCGAGCGCCTCGTCCATCGTGCGGAAGGACAGGACGGACAGCACCGGACCAAAGACCTCTTCCGTGGCGATGGCCATGTCGGGGCTGACATTGGTGACAACGGTCGGTTGATAGAACCGACCGCCCATGCCGCTGACCGGAAGCGTGGACCCGCCAATCGCAACATTGGCGCCGCCCGCAACGGCGCCGCGCACGTAGCCGTCGATCTTCGCCAGGTGATCTTCCGAGATGATCGCACCGACCTGTGTGGCCGGGTCCATCGGGTCGCCGAATGCCACACGACGGGACAAGGCGACGACCTTTTCAGTCAGGGCGTCGACAACATCCTCGTGCACGATGATCCGGCTGCCCGAGTTGCAGCACTCACCGGCGTTGAAATAGACGCCAAAGGCAATCGCATCGGCTGCCTGATCCAGATCGGCGTCCGGAAAGATGACCTGAGGGTTCTTGCCCCCCAGTTCCAACGACACCTTCTTGAGGGTGCCGGACGCGGCCTCGCTGATGCGTTTGCCGACAGCGGTCGAACCGGTGAAGGAAATCATGTCGACCCGCGGATCGGTCGACATCATGGCGCCGACCGGATCGCCATAGCCGAGGACAAGGTTCACGACGGCTTTGGGCAGGCCCGCCTCCTCCAACAACTCGCACAGGATGACAGTGGTCGACGGGGTCAGTTCGGATGGTTTGACAACCGCCGTGCAGCCAGCCGCCAGGGCGAAGGGCAATTTCTGGCTGACGATCAGGAACGGGAAGTTCCAAGGCGTAATGATGGACACCACGCCAATCGGCTCCTTCAGGACCAAGCCCAACATATCTGGCCCAAGGCTGTTGTGGCTTTCGCCGTGCATGGTACGGGCCAGGGCCGCTGCGAACCGCCAGATGTCAATCGCGCCTTCGATCTCGGCCTTGGCCTGGCTGATGGGTTTGCCGGATTCAAGCACCTCGACAAGGGCGATACGATCAATGTCCCGCGCGATCAGGTCGGCCACATTCAGCAACAGCGTTGCGCGATCCTTACCGCTCGACATCGCCCAATCCCCCGCGTCGAACGCGGCCCGGGCGGCCGCGATTGCGGCCTCGGTCTCGGCGACACCGCCGCGGGCAGCGCGGCTGACAACAACGTTGTGCGCCGGTGACACCCGTTCGCTCACGGCCCCATCCGCACTGTCGACCCATGCCCCGCCAATCCAGTGGCGGGCCTCAAACGGGGTGGCCGGCAAAGCCTGGCCGCTCGACGGGATAATGGTCAGTTCGGTCATCGTTCAGGTTCCTGGAAACTGGGGGGCGCGTTTTTCGCTGAATGCGGCCACCCCTTCTGCTTTGTCATTCGTGGCGCCGATCATGCCGCCCCCAAGGGCTTCGATCATGGCGGCGGCATCTTCACCGACCCCGGCGTGGATCTGGTACTTGGCCACCTCGATCGCGCGCGGCGAGGACGCCAGAACCTTGTCTGCCAGCCCAAGCGCGGCCTGAACCGGATCTTCAGAAAGCTCGGCGACATAGCCGAGGGCAAAGGCGCGATCCGCGCTCAGCCGACGGCCGAACAGCACCATCTCCTTCACCACAGGTTCGGGCAAAAGGCGCATCAACCGCTGCGTTCCGGACCAGCCGGGCACGATGCCAACCTGGGCTTCGGGCAAGGCCAGGGTCGCACCCGGGGCCATGATCCGAATGTCACAGGCGGTCGCCAATTCCAGTCCGCCCCCAAAGGCGTGGGCCTGGAGTGCCGCAACAGTCGGTTTGGACAGGCGGGCCAGCCGGTCGAAAACACGGTGCCCGTCGCGGACCCACAGCCGCGCGAAATCGGTGGGCGAGAACGCGGCCCAGGCCTTGATGTCCGCGCCGGCACAAAACGCCCGCTCCCCTTCCGAGGACAGGACCACCAGACCGACAGACGGGTCCGCATCAACCGTGGCGCAATGGGCGTCGAGGCGACGCAACATCCCGGGCGTGAACGCATTCAGCTTGCCCGCGTTGTCCAGATGGATACGGGCGATGCCATCGGCGATATCCAGGTGCACATCGCTCACAGGGTCAGGCCCATCTGCGCGTCCGACAAAAGCGACAGCGGCATGGCGGTTGCGTCGGGTGCGATCTGCACCCGCCCGTCCGAGGCCGCCACGATGTCGCGCTCGGGGTCGATGCCCGGCATGATTTCCGTGGCGATCAGCCCCGTGTCCCCAAGACGCATCACGCAGCGCTCGGTCACGTAGAGCACGTCCTGCCCTTGCGCCCGTGCACGGCGGCCCGCGAAGGTCACATGCTCGACCGCCTCGACCATCTTGGTGAACTTGCCGGGCGAGCGCACGAAGAGACCGCTTTCGGTCACCTCCAACTGCGCGCCAGCCTCGAAGAACCCGGAAAACACGATGCGCTTGGCGTGGGCGGTGATGTCGACGAACCCCCCGCAGCCAGCCGTCAGGTAGGGCTTCTTGCCAAGCTTGGAGACGTTGACGTTGCCATCCACATCCACCTCCATGAAGGACAGGAACGACACGTCAAACCCGCCACCCTGGAAGTAGGTGAACTGGTTTGGGGACGGCACAAACGCGTCGGCGTTAGAGGCGCAGCCGAAGGCAAAACCGGTCAGCGGCATGCCCCCGACGGCCCCTTGTTCGATGGCCCATGTCACCGATTGGGCGTGCCCTTCCTCGAGCAGGACGCGCGGCACCATGGCGGAGATGCCAAAACCCAGATTGGCCGTGTCGCCCGCCGTCAATTCCATCGCGGCGCGCCGTGCAATGACCTTTTCTACCCCGTGCGGTGCCAAGCTGAAGCTGGACCAGGGGCGCATAATCTCGCCAGAAATGGCCGGGTCGTAGGGCGTTTCGGTGGTTTGCTTCTGATCGGGATCAATCACCACCAGATCCACCAGATGTCCCGGCACATGCACATCATGCGGGCGCAGGCTTCCGGCCGCCGTCACGCGCTTGACCTGCGCAATCACAAGACCGCCGTGATTGCGCACTGCGATGGCCTGATCGAGGCCGCCGAGATACGCGCCCTCGTGTTCATAGGTCAGGTTCCCGGTCTCATCCGCCGTGGTTGCCCGGATGATGGCGACATTCGGGATGATGTTCGGGAAGTGCAGCCAGGTTTCGCCCCCGAACTCTTCCCGCGCGACGATCAGGGCGGCAGCCCCCCGCGCGTTCATGGCGCAACCTTCGCGCACCGGATCCACGAAGGTTTCGAGGCCGACTTTGGTCATGACGCCGGGACGGCGCGCGGCCACGTCGCGATGCATGTCGAACAGGATACCCGAGGGCACGTTATAGGCCGCGACCCGATCTTCCACGACCATGCGCCAAATCTCGGGCATGGGCAGCGACGAAGGCCCGGACGGATAGCTACCCGCAATGATGCGGTCCAGCAGTCCATCCTTGGCGATGTGGTCGATGCCCTTCACGCCATACATGTCACCAGCGGCAATCGGGCTGATCGCGGTCAGGTTCCCTGGGTGGCCCTCAGCGTCAAACCGGGCCCCAATGGCCGCCAGCGTCGCGTCCGGGCAGCCAAGCGCCGACGACGAAGAAATCGACACGACCGCCCCATCCGCAATCCGGGCGGCGGCGTCGGAAAGGCTGGTGACCTTGCTCATGGATTACAGGCCTCCGTAGTCCACGGCGGTCCGCTGACCCGACTTCGCGGCGGCGGCAACGGCCATGGCGACGGCCAGGGATTTCACGCCATCTACCCCGTCTGCCGCCGGGCGGCCGTTGCCCTCGACAGCGCCCGCAAAGGCCGACATCGCCTGGGCGTAGAGATTGTGATCGGAGAACGATATGGCTTCCTCCCCGCTTTCGGTGCGCAAGACGATCTCGCCCACAGGGCGCTGCGTCATGACACCGTTGGCAAAGATCGAGCCCTTGGTGCCGTGAAGCTCCAGACCTGTACCAGCATGGGCGTGGGTGAAGCTTTCGTGGGTTTGAACCATCGCGCCCGAGGGCATCGACCAGACGGACATCACGCTGTCTTCGACCCCCTGCCCCATACCTGCGGCCCCATCGATCGCGACAACGTCAACCGGATCTTCGCCCAGATGGAAGCGCAGCGTGTCCGCATCATGGACGACAATGTCCGGGATGACCCCGCCACCGGCGGCCGGATTGTCCAGCCGCCAGCCTTGCAAATGCGGCGGCAGGTAGACTGCGTGAAATACGCGCGCGCTCAGCACGTCGCCGATGCGGCCGTCGGCCACCGCCTGTTGGATCGCCATATGGCTTCCGGCGTTGCGGAGGTGGTGGTTCGTCGCGAAGACAAGCCCGGCCGCTTCGGCCGCCTTCACCATGGTCACGGCATCGTCCACGTTCATGGCCAAGGGCTTTTCGCAAAGCACATGCTTGCCCGCCGCGATCGCGGCCATGGCCTGGGCGAAATGCTTTTCGTTCGTGGTGGAGATGTAGACGGCGTCGATCGCGTCATTCTCCAATACTGCATCCAGATCGGAATAGCCGTTGGGGATGTCGTGTTCGGCGGCGTAGCTTGCGGCACGGTCGGCGCTGGAACTGAGGACCGATTGAATGTCCCCGCCCGCGCCCCGGATTGCGCCGATCATGTGGCTCGAAGCTATGTTGCTTGCGCCGATAAGGCCCCAACGCATCGCTGTCCCTCCCTGACATGGATCACGAGATCGTCCGCGACTCGGACAATTGGATCCTTCCAAGGATTTCTGGATCGATCCAATGGGAAAGTCAAGCGGTGAAGCGCCCTGTGGGCCATACAGCATCGTGCCAACAAAAAACGGCGGGTCAGAACCCGCCGTTTTCATTCGCCAAATGTGGCCTGTGCTATGGGATCACTCATCTTGCGAGATGAAGCTGTCCGGTGTCGGATCCAAGGCGAACTTGGAGTCCTCTGGCAACAAGGTGCCGACCAGATAGACGACGTAGATAAATACGCCGGCCCCGATGATCACCCCGCCGGCGACGCCCGCGCCCAACAACATCTGCCGAAAGATATCGAAAAACAGATTGCTGTTGGAAAACTCGCCGTCGTCATAGGGGCTGTCATACTTCGTTTTCATGTGACTTCTCCCTTAGTCCAGCGGCGCGTAGCCGTGTTCCTGCGCCCAGACATACCAGTTGTCGACAACGGTGCCTGACAGCAGGATGCCGATGCCACCCGTGATGCAAGTTAGGACGGCGAACCACCACGCCCACCGGTGAATGCCTTCCATGGTGGCGTTGAAGCCCATGGTCCAGCGCCAGAACAACGCGGCCCGTTCGGAGGCCGTCCCACGGTCGGCGATTTGCTCCAACTCGCGGTCGCCGCCAAATCGCGTGACCGCAAGAATGGTCGCCCCGTGCATCGCGAAGAGCAGGGTCGAGCCATAGAGGAACGCAATCGAAAGCGCGTGGAACGGGTTGTAGAACAGGTTGCCGTGCACGACCGAGAAGGTCAGCGTCCAGTCCAGGTGGCTGAAGATGCCATACGGCACAGCCTCGGACCAACTGCCCATCAGGATCGGGCGGAACAGCCCGAGCACGAGGAACAGCCAGATCGCGGCGCCAAAGGCCCAGAAGACATGCTTGCCCATCTTGAGCTGCTGCGCGAGCACATAGGATCTGGCCCACCATGTCATGACAGAGACCAGTAAGAAGAAACTGGCGATCAGCCACATGGCCCCATCATCCCAAGGTGGAATGCCAAGCCCGTAGGAGGCCGAAGGCGGCTCGAGCGAGAAGTAGAACAGATCCCGCATGAAGACGCCCGGGTTGTATCCGGCCTGATGCCAGAAACTTGCCCCGACCATCAGGAACCAGATGGCACCGGTTGCCAGGGACACGACGCCCCAACCGCCCAGGTAGAACGGTCCAAGCTGCGCGTTGCCGAACCAGCCAAACAGGCTGGAAAAGCTGGTGCCCTTGGTCCGTTCCCGCAGATCGGTGTCATCGACCATACCCATCTCAGGCGGACCTTGCACCTGAACCTGGGTGAAGATGTTTTGATACTCAGCCATTGACGCCTCCTTCGAGATCGATCCAGAACGGCAGATCGACATACCAGAACCACCAGTCGGCCCATGCGTCGAACCAAACGGTGCCAGAGATCAGAATACAGATTGCCGACCAGAACCCGGCGTTCAGCGCCAGGAGCAGACCCAGGCGGTGAATGCCGAGGGGCCCGATCGAATAGCCGATATAGTCACGGAAATACGTATCCTCGTGATCCGGGGTGCGCATTTCTTCGCCCTTCTCGGGGTTGGCGGCCGACAGGATGAGAGATCCGTGCAGGGCCAAGGCCAGAGTGGTGGTGAAGAAGAAGGTGATCGCGATCATATGCGCCGGGTTGTAGTGGAAGTTCCCGTAGGCGTAGCCAACGTTGTTCACCCAATCGAGATGCGACCAGATCCCGTAGGGAAATCCGTGACCCCACGCGCCCATCAGCACGGGGCGGATCACTACAAGGGATGTGTAGGCGAAGATCGCCACACTGAACGCAAACGGAACGTGGAAGCCCATCCCCAGTTTCCGGCAAATCTCAACCTCGCGCAGCGCCCAACTGATGAAGGCGCCATGCGCGCAGATGGTGATCAGCTGCCATAGTCCCCCTTCATTCAGAGGCGCGACACCAAGGCCGACCTCGAGCTCAGGCGGCTCGATCGAGATCAACCACGGGTTCCACGTGTCCCCAATTGCGGCGCCGTAGAAGATGAGAATTGTGCCGAGCACGGCAAAAAAGACGGTCGTGACCCCGAAAAATCCGACGTAGTAGGGCCCGACCCAGAAGTCGAATAGGTCGCCGCCTATGAGCGTCCCTCTCGGGACGCGGTATTTCCTTTCGAAGGACAGCAATGCCATCTTTCAATCCTTTCGTTGTGCGATGGGCGGCAGACACGTGTCGCCTAAGACGCGACCAGAACACTGAGCGGTCGCAGAAAGTGCCGGGCGGGCCCGGCGGGACGTAGGCGACAGGCCCACGCGAGGTTTACGCCCGACCCAACTGGACCGGGGGAACAGCGAAACCGCCGATTGACGGCGGTCAATCTGCGGATCGAA
Source organism: Paracoccaceae bacterium (assembly GCA_963921255.3). GTDB lineage: Bacteria > Pseudomonadota > Alphaproteobacteria > Rhodobacterales > Rhodobacteraceae > JANSYL01. Next base: position 124,394 of record CAWUEW020000001.1, read on the forward strand.
TTCGAGGCGCCTTGGCGCAGAGGTATGTCGGAGTCGTGGCGTCATGCGGCGAAGATCATCGGCGTGATGATGCTGGCCTGCGTCCAGGCACGGGAAACCGGCCCTTTGATCTGCAAGCTGCGGCGGCGGACGGCGCTTGCGGCCCAGGTCAGAGTTGCAAGCGGCAAGGTGGCAAGAAAGACGATCGCGAAGTAGATCGCGAACTCGGTCTTCGCGGACCGGCGCCGGTGGGCAATGTCCTCGGATGTGGCGGACGATCCGATATCCGCAGCAGCGTCGCTCATTGTGTTGCTCCCCGCTCAAGCATGCCGACGTGAAGGTCGACCGATGGCGGAGCCAGGTGCAGCCCGGGCTCCAAACTCCACACCCCATGGCCCTGTCCGTGGTCCCGTCCTGCACCCTTCATTTTGCAAGGGAGACGGAATCGAAACCGGTCATGCGGCATAGTGTCATTCTAAGCTGACACCCTCATATGTCAATTGATTTAGACATCATAGTGTAAATCTCAGGTTTACACTTTTAACAGCAAAGGGCGCCCGGCCCGGGGCGCCCCTGCGACGGGTTTTCCGGCCCTGATCAGATCGAGAGCAGGACTTCGAACGCTGCGATATTGTCGACCCCGAACGCCTCCAGCTCGGTCTCGGCACCGGTTGACGGATCGAAGATAGACAGCCGAGCCCCCTCGCGCATCCGCAGATGATAGGGCCCCGCGAGGTCGACCTGATGCCGCTCACGCTCGCGGCGCATTACGCGTTCGATGGTCGTGATGAACACGGCCTCACCGCGCGCATATTCAGCGATCAGCACGCCATCCACATCCGTGATTTGCGCCTCGCCGGTGATGTTGCCCGAGATATGCAGGACACGCTCGGCCACGATTGGGCCGTCCGGCGGCGTTGCGGCCAGAGGACGGTCCGTCACCCGCGCATAGGCCACCAGAGCAAGGACCGTGATCAGCAGCACAAGGATGCCGCGCATCAAATTGCGCGAAATCCGGTCGTTCGAGCGATAGACCATTTGGTTTGCATCGGACATGACGTTCACTCCGCCGCAACTGGCAATGATCCAGTCGCAGTCTTGGTTTCAACTTCGGTGTCGGCCGCGGTGCTTCGGACCCCTGCGGCGGCCGCGAGGGTCTTCGCAACGGCGTCTGCGCCAGGAATACACCGCAGTGCCGGCTGTGTTGGGTTCATGCGCCACGGACGGACATGCGGCCAGCACACGAGATAGGACAGGCGCGCGCTGCCCGGCTTCAATTGCAGGGCGATTGTTCCGGTGCCGGATTTGCGCAGGTCCAGATCCGCACCCTCGATCTGGGACAAAGGCAGGTTCAATGTCACGGACAGCGCCGCACCGATCTGCAAGATGACCCGGCCGGTGGTGACCGTGTAGAGCGTCGACCGTGCCTGCCAGCCAGCCAGCGCAACGAGAATGGCACCGCCAAGCAGGCCAACCATGACAAAGGGCACGGCAGCCGACACGGCCGCCCAGAACGGCATGAGGTCGATCAGGGTTCCGACGCGCCAGAACGCCACCAGAACGCAATAGGCCGCAACCCATTTCAGGCTCAGCGCCTCTTTCGCCAAGGCCCAAGTGTCCGGTCGCCCTTGCCAAAGAATCGTTTCACCGTCCGGCAATTTTTGCGGCAGAGGCACCGACGCCACTGGCGCACTTGTGTCTTTGGGCATGGTTCGTCTCCTGCGGTCGCTTCCGCGGGCTTGAGGTCCAAAAGCACAACGCCCTGCCGACGATCGGAGCAGCCTGAAAGCCCGAATCCGCAGGGCCACCTGGACAGCCGCGCTGCGCAAAAACTAAGCCCGGGCCATGCAAAGTGTCAATCTAAACTTACACTTTTGATGTTGTGTAAGGGATACACGGTATTTTCGCGTGCCGTGTAATGCCGTGCGCCACACCCGCGCCCGAGATGTAAGAGGCCGCGCCCCCGGCCCGTTTCCAGCATTAAACTATTGATTGATGGCCCAGTCCGGGCAGTATGTCGTGGGAAGGCGCGGCGACAGACCCGCTGACATCAACACGGAGGAAAATGATGACCCGACTGTTTGAAACCGGCGATGTGAGCCGCCGCGGCGTCCTGAAAGGCGCGACCGCGATTGGCGCTGCCGCATTGGTGACGCCATGGGGCACGCCACTCAAGGCGCAACCCGTGCGCGGCGGCACCCTGCGGGTCGGCATGGCACATGGCTCGACGACCGACGCGCTGGATCCGGGTTCGTGGGAAGCGGACTTCATGATCTTCCAGGCCCACACGCGGAACAACTTCCTGACCGAGATCGCTGCCGATGGCAGCCTCGTGCCCGAGCTTGCAGAAAGTTGGGAAGCGTCCCCCGACGCGACGGTCTGGACCTTCTCGATCCGCGAAGGCGTTCAGTTCCACTCCGGCCACGTGCTGACGGCTGAAGACGTGATCGCGTCCATCAACCACCACCGTGGCGAGGGTTCGACCTCGGCGGCGGCGCCGATCGTGGCCGATATCGTGGATATGACGGCAGACGGCATGAACGTCATCGTGACGCTGAGCGCGGGCAACGCCGACTTCCCGTTCGTGATGTCGGATTACCACCTGCCGATCCTGCCGGCCCAGGCGGATGGCACCATCGACCCGAACACGACCGATGGCTGCGGCCCGTTCAAGATCGATGACATCGAATTCGGCGTCGGCGCCAGCTATTCCCGCCATGACGGTTACTGGAAAGAAGGCCTGCCCTATTTCGACGCCATTGAACAGATCGTCATCTTCGACGATGCGGCCCGCCAGAACGCGCTGATCTCGGGCGAAGTCGACTATATCGACACCGCCGACCTGAACACGGTCGCCTTGCTTGAACGTGCGCCGGGCATCAACGTGCTCTCGGTGACGGGCACGCAGCACTATGGGTTCCCCATGGACACCCGCGCGGCCCCGTTCGATGACGTGAACGTGCGCTTGGCGCTGAAGTACTCGATCAACCGCCAGCAGCTCGTGGATACGATCCTCAACGGATACGGCAGCATCGGCAACGATCACCCGATCGGACCCGGCCAGCGGTTCTTCAACACCGAGCTGGAGCAGAAAGAGTACGACCCCGACCGCGCGCAATTCCACCTGCGCGAAGCCGGGCTCGACAGCCTGACGGTTGATATCAACCTCGCCGACGCGGCCTTCGCAGGCGCATTGGACGCGGGTGTACTCTTTGCGGAAAGCGCGGGCGGTGCAGGCATCAACCTGAACGTGGTGCGGGAACCCAATGACGGTTACTGGTCCAACGTCTGGATGCAGAAGCCGTTTGCCGGCACCTACTGGGGCGGCCGCCCGACCGAAGACTGGATGTTCGCCACCGCCTACGCAGAAGGTGTGCCGTGGAACGAAACCTATTGGTCGAACGAGCGCTTCAACGAACTGCTGGTGGCGGCACGCGCCGAGCTCAACGAAGACCTGCGTCGCGAGCAGTACTTCGAAATGCAGCAGATCGTGTCGGACGAAGGCGGCATCATCATTCCGATGTTCGCAGCCTACGTTGGCGCCTATTCCGACAGCCTGTCCCATCCGGACCAGATCGCGTCGAACTGGCGCAATGACGGCCACCGGATCGGCGAACGCTGGTGGTTTAGCAGCTAAGCGAAACATGGCCCCCCGGACGCACCCGCGCCGGGGGGTCTTTTTCAGCATCGCCATTCCAAGAACGATGCACAGAACCGACGCCGCGACCGGACCGCCGCGGACCGAGGGGGACAGATGTCACATATTTGGATGATGGTCGCGAAGCGCCTCGCCCTAGGGGTGCTGACGCTCTTCGTCGTATCCTTGATCATTTTCCTGGGGACCGAGCTTTTGCCCGGCGATTTTGCCCAGGAAATTCTTGGCCAGTCGGCCACACCGGAAACCGTGGCCGCGTTGCGCGAACGGCTTGGCCTGAACGACCCGATGCATGTGCGATACATCAATTGGCTGACCGATGTTTTGCGCGGGGACTTGGGCGAAAGCCTCGCCAATGGCATGTCCGTGTCCGAGTTGATCGGTCGGCGGCTTGGCAACACGCTGTCGCTGGCGCTGTATGCGGCCGCCATCGCCGTGCCGCTGTCGATCATGCTTGGCATCCTTGCCGCACTGTTCCGCAATACCTTCTTTGACCGGTTCGCAAATGCATCGGCCCTGACCTCGATCTCCTTCCCCGAGTTCTTCGTGGCCTACATCCTGATCTTCTTCCTTGCCGGCGCAGGCGGCGCCTTTCCGTCGATGGCAAATTTCAGGGGCGACCCAAGCTTGGGGGAATACCTCTACCGCGCCTTCCTGCCTGCCTTGACCCTCACCTTGGTGGTGACAGCACACATGATGCGCATGACCCGCGCGGCCATCATCAATCTTTTGGCCAGCCCCTATATCGAAATGGCGCGCCTCAAAGGCATGTCGCCGATGCGTATCATCGTGAAGCACGCGCTCCCGAATGCCTTGGCGCCGATCATCAACGTGGTGGCCCTGAACCTCGCCTATCTGATCACAGGCGTGGTCGTGGTCGAGGTGGTCTTTGTGTATCCGGGCCTCGGACAACTGATGGTCGACAGCGTGGCCGCCCGCGATATGCCAGTGGTGCAGGGCGTCGCTCTGGTCTTTGCCGCCGCTTACGTTCTTCTCAACCTGACCGCGGATGTGTTGGCGACCCTGTCCAACCCCCGTCTGGTTCATCGGCGTTAAGGGGGCGACACGATGGGTTTTCTGACCGGACTTTTCTGGCTGGCCGCCACAATCGTTGCCGCCATGGCCGCAGGGTGGGTGTTTCGCGCTGCCGCAATTGCGATATCCCCGAAGGGCGTCGCCAAGGAACTGCGCACCATGCCGCTGACGGCCAGCTTCGGGATGCTGATGATCCTGATCTACATCGTGCTGGCCGTGTTCGCGCCAGCCATTGCGCCGTTTTCTGAAACCGAGGTTGTGGGGCGGGAATATCAGGCCTGGGACGAGGTGCACCTGCTCGGCACCGACAACCTTGGCCGCGATATGCTTTCGCGCCTGATCTACGCGGCCCGCAACACCGTGGGCATCGCGTTCATCACAACCGCGCTGGCCTTCATCATCGGATCGGTCCTGGGTCTTCTGGCGGCCACCGTGAGCGGTTGGCTCGACCAGATCCTCAGCCGCAGTGTTGATGTTCTCATGGCGATCCCGGCGCTGATCTTCGCCCTCCTGCTGCTGACCATCGTCGGCACCTCGATCATCAACATGATCCTCGTGATTGCCCTGATCGACTCGACCCGCGTGTTCCGATTGGCGCGCGCGGTCGCGATGAACATCGTGGTCATGGACTATGTGGAGGCCGCGAAGCTCCGCGGGGAAGGGCTCTGGCGCCTGATCACGCGGGAGATCCTGCCAAACGCAATGGCCCCCCTAGTGGCCGAGTTTGGGCTGCGTTTCTGCTTCGTGTTCCTCACGATCTCGGCGCTCAGCTTCCTTGGCCTGGGCATCCAGCCCCCAACCGCGGATTGGGGATCCATGGTGAAGGACAACGCGACCTTGATTTCCTTCGGGGACATCACACCGCTGTTGCCGGCGGCGGCGATTGCGCTGCTGACGGTCAGCGTCAACTTCGTCGTGGATTGGCAACTCCACCGCGCCTCTGGATTGAAGGAGTGACCTGACATGAGCACGACCAACAAAGAGGTGCTGCTGACCATCGAAGGGCTACGCATCGAAGGCCGCGCAGACGAAGAGTGGATGGAGATCGTCAAAGGCGTCGATCTGACCCTGCACAAGGGTGAAGTTCTTGGCCTGATCGGGGAATCCGGCGCGGGCAAGTCTACGATCGGGTTGGCGGCCATGGGATTTGCACGGGATGGCTGCCGGATTTCGGGTGGGTCGATCGACTTTGACGGGATCGACATGCGTAAGGCCTCGGAGACCGAGCGGCGCAACTTGCGCGGCAAACGGATCGCCTATGTGGCGCAATCCGCAGCCGCCAGTTTCAACCCTGCGCACAAGCTGATCGACCAGTATTCCGAGGCCCCCGTCCAGCATAGTGTCATGTCGCGCAGCGAGGCCGAGACCGATGCCGTTGATCTCTATCGCCGGATGCAATTGCCCAATCCGGACGAGATCGGCTTTCGGTATCCGCACCAGGTTTCGGGCGGTCAACTCCAGCGCGCCATGACGGCCATGGCCATGGCCTGCCGCCCGGATCTCATCATTTTTGACGAGCCGACGACCGCGTTGGATGTGACCACTCAGATCGAGGTTCTGGCCGCGATCCGCGATATTGTGGAACAGTTCGACACCGCCGCCATCTACATCACCCACGATTTGGCGGTGGTCGCGCAGATGGCCGACAAGATCAAAGTGCTGTTGAAAGGCGAAGAGGTCGAAGAGGCCGACACGCGGACGATGCTGGAAAGCCCGACGAAGGAGTACACGAAATCGCTCTGGGCCGTGCGCAGCTTTGCCCGCGCCGAACAGCCCCCGGTCGCCAGCGGCGCGACCCCGGTTGTTTCCGTTCGGAATGTCACCGCCGGCTACGGATCCCTGGATGTTTTGAAGGACATCAGTTTTGATATCCACGCGCGCCGCACCGTGGCGGTGGTGGGGGAGTCCGGCTCGGGAAAATCGACGACGGCCCGGGTTATTACCGGTTTGTTGCCACCACGGCGCGGCGAGATTCTGTTCAACGGAGAGGCCTTGCCGCCCGACTACCGCAGGCGGTCGCGGCACCAGTTGCGCCAGGCACAGATGATCTACCAGATGGCCGACACCGCGCTTAACCCGAAACTCAAAATCCGGGATCTGATTGGGCGACCGGCCCAGATGTATCTGGGCCTGCAAGGCAAAACGTTGGAGACCCGCGTCAAGGACCTGCTGTCTTTGATCGAACTTGAGCCCGACAACTACATTGATCGCCTGCCCTCGGAACTGTCCGGCGGGCAAAAACAGAGGATCGGGATTGCGCGGGCGCTTGCGGCCGAGCCTCAGTTCATCATCTGCGACGAGGTGACATCGGCATTGGACCAACTGGTCGCGGAAGGCATCCTCAAGCTCTTGGACAAGCTCCAGACGGAATTCGACCTCGCCTACATGTTCATCACCCATGACTTGGCGACGGTGCGGGCCATCGCCGACGAAGTTGTCGTCATGAAGGAGGGTGTCGTGGTCGAGAAGGGCCCGAAATCCGAGATGTTCCAGCCGCCGCACGACCCCTATACCGAGCTGCTGTTGTCATCGGTCCCGGAAATGGATCCGGATTGGCTGACGGAGCTTTTGAAAGAACGCGGCGCTGCCTAGCGCCGGGCCGCTTTTCGCACTGCACTTGGGGTCTGCCCGAACTCGGCCTTGAAGGCACGGGTCATGGCCGCGGCGTCCTGATACCCGCAGCGACCTGCGATCTCGGCAATGCTTTGACCGGACTGTTCCAGACGACGGCGGGCATCGGTCATCCGAATGCTGCGATAGAGTTGCCGCGGCGTTTGCCCGATCTCGCGCTGGAACGCATGTTCCAACCCGCGCTGGCTCAACCCGACCCCCTCCGCGATCCACGCAATTGGAACTGGCTCCTCGATGTGGCGCCGCATCAGGGCCGCGGCCGCGCGCACCTGCTCGGACGGCGTGGACAAACGGTGCCGCATTTCTTCGAACGGACGCTCGCCAAACATGAACAGCGCGGCGACGTCCAAGGCCAAAGTCGCCCCGTGATGGCGTTCAATCAGGGCCAACATCAGTTCCAGCGTGGTCGTCGCCCCGCCACAACTTGCGCGATCCCGATCAAACACAATCCGATCTTCAACGACATCAACCTCGGGAAACCGCTCGGCGAACCCATCGAGCACGTCCCAATGCGATGTGGCACGGTATCCGTCGAGCAGACCCGCAGCCGCCAAAAGCCAACTACCCGTGTCGAGCCCCACCAAGGTCTCAAAGCGTATCGCGGCCGAACGCAGGCGGCGATACGTGTCAGCCCGAAGATAGGCGTCATGGCCATAGCTCGGCATGACGAACAGATAGCGACCCTTGTGCTCCGCCCCCAAACGGGTCGGCTGGACCGGCAATCCGCTTGAGGACGTGACCGTCTCGGCGCCCAACCCGAGGAACTGCCAATCATAGAGTGTCCGGCGCGCCAACGTGTTGGCCGCCCGCAGCGGTTCGACCGCGTTTGCAAGGCAGAGGGCCGAGAAACCATCAAAGAGCAACATGGAAAACTGAATAGGTGTCGATTGCGGTTTTGGCATATCTTTTTGCAAATTCTGCATGGTTTGAATCAGAGGCTAGAGCTACCCGGGGACCACTTGCAAGGGAGAGTGGCGATGCAGTTTGGCCTGACCGATGAACAAGAGATGATCGTCTCGACCGTGCGCAGCTTCGTCGAGAATGAAATCTACCCGCACGAGGCGCTGGTCGAACGCACGGGTGAGGTGCCGCATGAGCTTGCCCAAGAGATCAAGCAGAAGGTGCTGGACCTTGGCTTTTACGCCTGCAACTTCCCCGAGGAGGTTGGCGGCGCCGGGTTGAGCCATCTGGACTTCACCCTGGTCGAACGTGAACTTGGCCGCGGTTCGATGGCCCTGACCCATTTCTTCGGGCGCCCGCAGAACATCCTGATGGCCTGCAACGCCGAGCAGCGCGAAAAATACCTCTTGCCGGCCATTCGCGGCGAGCGGATGGACGCGTTGGCCATGACAGAGCCCGACGCCGGGTCCGACGTGCGGGGCATGAAGTGCTCGGCCGTGCGCGATGGCGGCGACTGGGTGGTCAACGGATCCAAGCATTTCATTTCTGGCGCTGACCATGCGGATTTCTTCATCGTCTTCATCGCGACCGGCGTCGATGACACGCCAAAGGGCCCGAAAAAGCGGATCACCTGTTTCCTCGTGGATCGCGGCCATCCAGGGTTCGAGGTGCGCGATGGCTACAATTCGGTCAGCCACAGGGGCTACAAGAACTGCATCCTGGATTTTGACAATTGCCGGCTGCCCGATGCGCAGGTTCTAGGCGAAGTCGACGGCGGCTTTGAGGTCATGAACGAATGGCTCTACGCAACTCGCCTGACCGTCGCGGCCTTCAGCGTCGGGCGCGCGCGCCGCTGCTTTGACTATGCGGTGTCCTACGCTGCGGAACGCAAGCAATTCGGGCAGCAGATTGCCAAGTTTCAGGGGGTCAGCTTCCAGATCGCGGACATGATCACCGAGATTGATGCCGCCGACTGGTTGACGCTGTCCGGGGCGTGGCGTCTGGACCAAAACCTACCCGCCAACCGGGAAATTGCGTCCGCCAAGCTTTACGCGACCGAGATGCTGGCGCGTGTCACCGACACGACTTTGCAGATCTATGGCGGCATGGGGCTGATGGACGACTTCCCGATTGAGCGTTTCTGGCGCGACGCCCGCGTTGAACGGATCTGGGACGGCACATCCGAAATCCAACGCCACATCATCAGCCGCGATCTGTTCCGTCCGCTCGGGGCTTGACGTGTCGCGTGATCTGACACGCCTGTTGCGCCCGCGTTCGGTTGCCGTGATCGGCGGCGGAGCGTGGTGCGCCAACGTGATCCGGGAATGCCAGAAGATGGGCTTCGTCGGAGACATCTGGCCCGTGCATCCAACGCGGGCAGAGATCGAAGGCGTGCCTTGTGTGGCGTCACTCGACGCCCTGCCGGCGGCCCCGGACGCCAGCTTCATCGGTGTCAACCGCCATGCCACGCTGGATGTTGTGGCCACCCTGTCCGAGATGCGTGGCGGCGGCGCGGTGTGTTTCGCCTCCGGCTTTCAGGAGGCCGTGTCAGAACTTGCGGATGGCGCCGACCTGCAGGCGGCCCTGCTTGAGGCTGCGGGCGAGATGCCGATCCTCGGGCCAAATTGTTATGGGTTTATCAACGGCCTCGACATGGCCGCGCTTTGGCCAGACCACCACGGCATGCAGCAGGTGGACAGCGGCGTGGCGATCATCACGCAGTCCTCGAATATTGCGCTGAACCTCACGATGCAGCGGCGGGGGCTGCCGATCGCCTATCTGATCACCGCGGGAAACCAGGCGCAAACCGACCTGTCCGAGATCGGTCGGGCGGTTTTGCAGGATGACCGGGTCACGGCCCTGGGTCTCTATATTGAAGGGATCGGGGATCGCGCCGGATTGGAGTGCCTCGCCGCCGAAGCACGACGCCTTGGCAAACCCATCGTCGCCCTCAAGGTCGGCGCATCTGATCAGGCGCAAGCCGCCGCCGTGACCCATACGGCCTCTCTCGCGGGCAGCGATACCGGCGCGCGCGCGCTGTTTGCCCGGCTTGGGATCGGATATGTCGACAGCCTTTCGGTGCTTCTGGAAGCCCTGAAGATCTGCCATCTGCACGGCGCGTTGCCCTCCAATCGGATCGCGTCGCTCTCCTGCTCTGGCGGAGAGGCCAACCTGATCGCCGACACCGCCCTCCGGCACGCCGTGGCCTTCCCCCCTCTGACCGAACGCCAGGCCGCCGACCTGCGCGCGGCGCTCGGTCCGAAGGTCGCTTTGGCCAACCCGTTGGACTACCACACCTATGTCTGGGCCGACCGGGACGGCATGGCCCGGTGCTTCCGGGCGATCATGGACAAGGATCTGGCGCTGGCCTGCGTGGTTCTCGACTTCCCCCGCAGCGATCGGGCCCCGGCGCCGGAATGGGATTTGGTGGTGGAGGCGATGTGCGACGCACAGACCGAGGGCGGCACTGCCCTGGCCCTTCTGGCCAGCTTGCCGGAAAACCTTCCCGAAGACGTGGCCGAACGGGCGATGGCGATGGGTATCTTGCCGCTGGTCGGGTTCGACGACGCGCTTGCCGCGATCGCGGTCACCGCACAGATCGGCGCGAACGCCCTCCAAGAGGATCCAGCCCTTCCCCCGGGGGCCCGCGGGCCGACCCGAATGTTGGCAGAGGCGGACGCAAAAACGGCCTTGGCGGCGTTCGGCGTGCCGATCCCGAAGCAGGTGCGCGTCCAGGGCGCAGATCAAGTCGCGGCCGCGGTGGCAGACCTGCGCTTCCCCGTGGCGTTGAAAGCCGAGGGCCTGGCCCACAAAACCGAAGCAGGCGGTGTCGTTCTGAACCTCGCCTCGCCTGCCGATGTGCGCGATGCGGCCCGACACATGCGTACCGAGAAATTTCTTATAGAAGAAATGATCGCCGGTGGCGTTGTCGAGCTGCTGATCGGGGTGACCTCGGACCTGGCGCATGGCATGGTCCTGACGCTTGGGGCAGGAGGCACCAAGACCGAACTCTGGGCCGATACGACCTCGTGCCTCTTGCCGGTCGGCGCGGATGAGATTCAAGCCGCTCTGTCCGACCTGCGTATCGCGCCGCTTTTTGCAGGTTATCGCGGGGCGCCCGCCGTCGACATGTCGGCAGTTGTTGCCGTGGTGCTTGCCGTGCAGGACTATGTCCGCGCGCACCCGACCCGCGTTCAGGACGTTGAGATCAACCCCCTGATCTGCACCCCCACAAGCGCCGTCGCTGCAGACGCGCTGATCCGACTGTCCTTGGAGGAGACGACATGACCGACGATACCCCGATCAAAACGACACGCCGCGGCCACGTGTTCGAGGTGACGCTGGACCGCCCCAAGGCCAACGCGATTGATCTGGCGACAAGCCGGATCATGGGGCAGGTGTTTACCGAGTTCCGCGACGACCCGGACTTGCGCGTGGCCCTTGTGACGGCGGCAGGCGAGAAGTTCTTTTGCCCCGGTTGGGATCTGAAGGCCGCTGCCGAGGGGGATGCCGTCGACGGGGACTATGGCGTCGGTGGCTTCGGCGGATTGCAGGAACTGCGCGGCCTCAACAAGCCGGTGATCATGGCGATCAATGGCATCTGCTGCGGCGGCGGATTGGAATTGGCCCTGTCCGGCGACATTCTGCTCGCGGCAGAGCATGCCAGCTTTGCCCTGCCAGAAATCCGGTCCGGCACCGTCGCCGACGCGGCGTCGATCAAACTGCCCAAACGCATCCCGTATCACGTCGCGATGGAAATGCTGCTGACCGGGCGTTGGCTGGATGCCGAGGAAGCGGCGCGGTGGGGCTTGATCAACCGCGTGATCCCGGCGGACCGTTTGCTGGACGAGGCCCGCGCCCTTGCCGACGATCTGGCCGCGGGTCCCCCCCTCGTCTTCGCCGCGATCAAGGAGGTTGTCCGCGAGGCCGAGGACATGAAGTTCCAGGACGCGCTCAACAAGATCACCAAAAGCCAGTTCGAAACGGTCGAACGGCTCTACCGCTCGGAAGACCAACTGGAAGGCGCCCGCGCCTTCGCCGAAAAACGCGACCCCGTCTGGAAAGGACGCTGACCATGCCTTTGGCCATGAACAAGGACGTATTCATCACCTGCGCCGTCACCGGTTCAGGCGGGACCCAAGATCGCAGCCCGCATGTGCCGCGTTCGCCCGAGCAGATCGCAAACAGCGCGATCGACGCCGCCAAGGCCGGGGCGGCCGTGGTGCATTGCCACGTGCGTGACCCCGAAACCGGTGTCCCGTCGCGCCGCTTGGACCTGTACCGCGAGGTGACCGACCGCATCCGCGACGCTGATGTCGATGTCGTGCTGAACCTGACGGCCGGGATGGGCGGGGACATCACCTTTGGATCGACCGACGCGCCGCTGCCCGTCAATGAAGCCGGGACCGACATGGTCGGCGCTGCCGAGCGGGTGGCGCATATTGCCGAATGCCTTCCAGAGATTTGCACACTGGATTGCGGCACCATGAATTTCGCGGAAGCCGACTACGTGATGACCAACACGCCCGGTATGCTGCGGGCCATGGGGCAAATGATGAACGATCTTGGCGTGAAGCCCGAGATCGAGGCCTTCGACACGGGTCACCTTTGGTTCGCAAAGGAACTGGTCAAGGAAGGCATCCTCGAGAGCCCCGCCTTGGTCCAACTCTGCATGGGTGTGCCGTGGGGGGCGCCCGATGACCTCAACACCTTCATGGCGATGGTCAACAATGTGCCCGAGGATTGGACGTTCTCGGCCTTCGCGCTCGGGCGGAATCAGATGGCGTATGCCGCCGCGGCAGTTCTGGCCGGCGGCAATGTCCGCGTGGGCCTTGAGGACAATCTGTGGCTCGAGAGAGGTGTGTTGGCAACCAACGCGCAGCTTGTGGATCGCGCGGTCGGTGTGATCGAAGGCATGGGTGCCCGGATCATCGGCCCCGCCGAAGTGCGCGAGAAACTGGGGCTGACCAAGCGGGCACCCCAAGGCGCGTGACGGTCACCCCTGGCCTGGAAGCTGGTCGATGAAGTCAGCGACCATGTCGACGATCCGAACACGCATCTCACCTTCGATGTCGTGGCCCATGCCCGGCACCTCGACGTAGCGCGCGCCCGTGATGCGGGCCGCGATGTCCTGGCCATGCGCGACTGAGAAGATCGCGTCGTCGCCCCCTTGGATGACAAGTGTGGGCGCCGTGATCTCGTCGATCCGGGCAAGATCGTCGATGGAGGCGTGTATCGCAGCATACTGGCGGGCCGCACCGCCCGGCGCGGCATCCCGGTCAAAGGCGCGTCCGATCACATCCGCGCGTTCTACTGGATCGAACGGATAGGCCGGGCTGGCCCATAGCGCGCCGGTGGCCAACCCATGCGCGATTGCAGCCTCCCGCGATGGATCATCCGGTTCGGAAACCAGCGCCGCGCGGACCGCGTCAGAGGCCGGCGGCAGGTTGGGTGCCATGCTCGACGAGATGGCGATGGTTGCGCTTTGCACCCGGTCCGGATGGGCCCGCGCCAACAGCTGCACGATCATGCCGCCCATCGAGATGCCGAAGACATGCGCCCGCGGCAGGTCCAGCCGATCCATGAGGCCAACGACATCCTGCGCCATATCCGACAGCGTATAGGGCCTCGTCACCCGCGCCGACTGCCCCGCATCACGGTTGTCGAATGTCACGACGAAAAAGCCTCGATCCACGAAGCCCTGGATCAATGCGTCGGGCCAGTGAATGCGCTGCGACCCCAGTCCGCGCACAAGCACCAGCGCCCGGTTGGCCGGCGTCCCGAAGGTCGCCACATCCAACGCGATCCCATTGCAGATCAGTGTGTGTGCCATGGTCCCGCTTCCTGGCGCCACGCCCGCGCCACCTTTTTTTCGTCCGCTAGAAATCCGCCGGATCATACGACGTGGACACCCAGGTCTCAAAGTCGACCCCGGTCGCCGCCTGGGCGGCCTCAAATGCATCAAGCATCAGGTGCACACGTCCAGCCTTGCCCAGCGAGAAATGCGCGAACTTCCAGCTTAGCGCGCGTCGCGCGCGCGACATGGGCTCGTGCCGGACAAGATGGCGATAGAGCGTCACCGCCAGACCGGTTCGGTCGGCGCCCGATTTGCAATGGATCAGCAACGGTTTCGGCAGGGTCTTAAGGGCCGCAATCAGATCAATAAGAGTGTCCCGTGACGGCAACTCGACGGATCGCATCTGAATGAAGTCGAGGTCCAATCCAAGCTCCAACGCCCAAAGGCGTTCATAGGAGTTCGGGGTGTTCATCATCCCGCCGCGCAACGACAAAACAAATTTCCCGCCCGCGGCCTTGAACCGACGCAACACATACGGTGCGGGATGCGCCGATCGATACACATCCGCATCAACCTTCGAATAGTTGGGCACAAGCCAGCGCAGCCAACCGTGGTCCCACCAATAGTACCCCACCGCCACCGCGCGCGGGGTGCAAATGGCCTGCAACTCTTCCGTTGTGTAGGTTCGCTCCATGCGCGTGCTAGTGCCTGATCCTTTTGATCCCTGCAAGCCGACAGGACCAAGGGCGCGGAGGCACCATATAACGCAACCGTGGATGAAACGGCACGCGGACAGGGAGGTTCGGATTTGGTAGCGGAGGAGGGACTTGAACCCCCGACACGCGGATTATGATTCCGCTGCTCTAACCAACTGAGCTACTCCGCCAAACCGATGCGGGGGGTATGACAGGGGCGCGGGTGCGTCAACCAAAAAAAGGGAATTATATCGCAAAGTAACACTGCTCTGGATTATTCCTGTTCCAGCTTTGGCCTCCCGGCTTTGAGCGGATTAAAGAACGCGCCGCCCAAGTCTTCCATATCCGCACCCGGCATGTCGTATTCAGTTTCCATCTCGGCCTTGGTTGGCTGGAAGTGAGAATCGGCCAGCTTTTCTTTAAGCGTTTTGGGTTTGTTGGTCATGTTTGGCGCTCGCGTTTAGTTGTTTGATTTTCGGCGGTTACAGTACTTGCAAAGCATTTGGCAGTTATCCGCCACGGTCTTTCCACCTTGTGACCAAGGCTTGATATGGTCACCTTCCATCTGACTTATGTCAAATTGCTCGTTACAGATCGGGCAAACACCGTCTTGACGCTCAAACGCCTCAAGCTTCATCGCGCCTGTGAACGCCCTAATGCTCAGGTGCCGCTCATCGCCGTCCAGCACGTAAGGATAGACGCCCGCTTTCCGTGTCACGTCATCATCCATGAGCAGACGCTTGATCTCTGCCTCAAGCGTGTCAGGGTCCAGATCGGTCTCTTTGAATTGGTTGTAGAGCGGCCCCCATGCAACGCCTTTCATCTCTTTGCGATACTTGGGAAACGTCGCGTGCACCCAATCGATGACAGAGCGGAAGTGGTTCCATAGCGTAACGGCGCTGTTGTCGCGCTGATGCGCCGACATGTAGCTTTCAACATCACCGTCATTGATCCACCTGATCGCAGTTTCAAGGTAGTCCTGACGGATGGAATGGCCTTTCAGGTACTTGCTGCCGATGCTGTAAGCTGGGCAGTTTGGTCGGCTGAAATACCTCTTTGCATCCGACACCCAAAGCCCGTGATAGACGGCGTTTCGCAATTCCTGGTCGGTCAGAATCTCGCCCGCAATGTTGATCACCTCGAACCACTCCAGTCTCTCGCTGTCCGTCCCGGAGCAGGTGTAGATCATGAGATCATAGTTCAGGATTTGCTCTTGATGGTCAGCTTGCAGGTTGTGGAAAGCCAGCCCGTCAATGGAAAAAGCACCCTTCACGTATTGGCAAACCGAGATGGTGCGCTGCTGGCCGTCAATGATCTCGAACCTGTCATTGCCAATATCGGCCCAATACATGGTGTTGAGGGGAAGCCCGTTGCGGATCGTGTTGATCACGGCGTCACGCTGCTTGTCGCCATAGACAAATTCGCGTTGATAGGCAGGCCGTATATCAAGCTTGCCGCCATATCCCCGGACACCGCCGTCCCCGCCGTCGCAGTAGCCTTCAACCAGTTCCCGGACGGTCACTGTACGCAAGTCAATTTTCATGACTGGAACTTACGGGATTTTATAAAAATTCGTCTATAAATACAATGAACTACGTCGTTTCCACTTTCATCCTCCAGATAGTTTCCCCGGGAAGGCTTCCCTTTGAGCATAGGGTATCCATTCGCCTTTTGGCCTGACAATCCGGTTTTCCTTCCCCCATCCAGCCTCTTTTCAACGTAGTCGTCATAGAACTTATGGCTTTTGAAGCCATGGTCCCACAAAGACGAAAACCCCAATATCTCGAACTGATCGGGATTGTACTTGTCCAGAAAGGTGATCGGCACACCCATCGCTCCGGCCCAATCCATCGGAATATCATTGGTCTTGCTGACCTCGATAGCGTCGTAATTGTCGTAAGTCGGGTAATCCTCAGGCGCATACCTGCGGTACAGGATCAGTTCCTCGTGCCGCTTGTCATGGTCGAGGTTCGTGAACCAGCGAACGCCTTTGACCTTGATAAACCTGTTTCCACCTTCATCAATCCATGCCGTCGCAGCATCAAGTGGATAGTGATCCGGAACTCCAAACGTCCGATCCCCGCTCTTGATGCTGGGGCCGAACCAGACCTTGTTATCCTTGATCAGTGGGAAAAAGTCCTTGTAGGTGACAGCGTTCATGTTTCCGATAATCAGAAATTTTTTGTCGTATTTCATCAACTGCGCGACGTATTCGCGGAACAATGAAAAGGGCGGGTTCGTCACCACGATGTCCGCTTGCTTGAGAATGTCGATGCATTCCTGAGTGCGAAAATCGCCGTCACCATCCAGATGGGTAATGCCGATATCCTCGGCCCTTGGTACAACATCCCCGTCCCGGAAACCGTCATATTCCAGTTTGATCGCCCGCTCGCAGTCATGCCGCGAAAAAAGGTCCGGATTCTGGTTCTTGTAGCAGGTGGTGATCAGTTTCCTGAGACCCAGAAACTCGAAGTTGTGACTGAAATAGTGAAAGAAGTTGCTGACGCGCGGATCGTCGCAGTTGCAATAGACAACCTTGCCTTTGAAATGCTTCTTATAGTGACGCAGTTCGTTTTCTATGTCTGACAGTTGCGTGTAGAACTCATCGTTCTTGGCCTTTCTGGCCGAGATAAGGTTTTGTGCCATGATCACGCACCATTGCGCGTGATTGGCTTTGCTCCGCTGCTCAACCCGTTATCGGCAATCAGGTCCACGTAGCGCAGCCGCTTTCCGTCCATCCCCGAGACCAAGCTGCCCATCTGGTCGATGGTATCTTTTGGGCGGTTGTTGTGGCGCCCCGAGAACTCGTCCACGTAGCGTTGCAGGTGTTTGGGCGACATTTTGTGATACACGCCATCAACGCCGCGCTTCATGGGTGCCCAGAAGCTTTCCAGCCCGTTTGTATGAGCCATATCGCGGACGTACTCGCCCGCTGAATGGTTTACCGCCTCATGGGGCCTGTCGATGCCCTTATACGCCTTGGCCTCATCCGTGTAGACTTGTGCGCCATCGGCGGTGTGATCGGTCACGAAACCCTGCAACGTCTCCGCGTCGGTCCTCTCAACCACCTTGGCATGAACCTTTCCCGTCGCACGGTCGCGGACACCAGAAACGGCGCTCTTGCCCACCGCCCCGCGCCCGGCTCTCAACTTCTTCTTCGCGTGCTTGTTCTTCTCCTTGCCACCCATATAGGTCTCATCGGCCTCAACCGGGCCGTCAAAGATCGGCGTCTTGGTCGCATAGGCTTCCCGAAGGCGATGCAGCATGAACCAAGCAGCCTTCTGGCCGATCCCAAGTTCCCGGTGCAACTTCATCGAAGACACACCCTTGAGGTTGGTTGTAAACAGGTAAATTCCAACGGCCCAAACCCGGTAAGACAGTTTGGAACTCTGCATGACACTGCCAATCCGAACTGTGAACATCGGCTTGTTGGGGCAATCCCGGCAACGGTGGGTCATGCTCTTGTGGTTAACGCCAACCCGAACATTGTCCGATCCGCAATGCGGGCAATAAGGACCATCCGGCCAACGTTGTTCCTCGATCCACTCTCGCGCTTTGGTCTCATCGCTGAACATGTCCGCGATTTGCAGAAGCGTCAAACCTTTGCGCTGATGCTTGCCGGGTGCTTTCTGTGTCATAGCTCACCTCTTGAAGTGACTATATGTTATATCACAGAGTCACTAGGGGCAAGGAAAATGTTACTTTGCGATATAATTCCCAAAAAATACTACCGAAACTCGGATTTCTGGGTGCGGTTCAACCGAAACGGGCGCCGCGTTCCGATGAACCCGGATCGATTGGAGGCGGTGAAGGCCCGTTTGGCGGAGCTTCGTGGGATCGGGGCCATCGCGCAGATCGAGGCGGAGGCCTTGACGGTGCAACGGCCGTGACCCGGCGGGCGGATCGGACACTCAGCCGCCGCTTGGCTCTGGCCCTGGCCGGGTCTGCCGCGGCCACAACGGGCTTGCTCCCCTTTCGGGCGGCCGTGGCCCAGGGCCATCGGCCCACCGCCTATCTCAGAACGAACTGGAGCCGCGATCCGTTCAGCCTGGGCTCTTACTCCTATGTCGCGCGCGGCGCGCGGCAACGGGATCGTCTGACCTTGGGTGCCCCGATCGCCGACAAGCTGTTCTTCGCGGGTGAGGCCGTGCATCCAGACTACAACAGCACCGTCCACGCAGCGCTCGAATCCGGGCGGGATGTGGCCGCCGAAGTTCTCGACCAGACGGCCGGGCGCATCGCCGTCATCGGGGCCGGGATCAGTGGCCTGTCCGCCGCACAGGTTTTGGCCAATGCCGGTCGCGATGTCGTGGTGTACGAAGCACGCGACCGCATCGGCGGCCGGGTCTGGACAGACACCCGGTTGGGGGTGCCGTTGGATCTTGGGGCAAGTTGGATCCATGGCGTTCGGAACAACCCGTTGACCGAGATCGCGGATGCCCGAGGTCTGCGCCGTTTGCCGACCGGCGACAGCTATATCATCCGCGGGGCGGGCGGGCGCGAGATCGACTGGGACGACGCGCCCGAGTGGCATGAAACGGTCACCGAGATCGAGCACGCCGCGGGGGCTGATGCCGATGATATCAATATGTCGGCCTATCTGTTCCAGGATGATTATGACGGCGGCGATGTCGTCTTTGCCGACGGGTATCGCGGTATCCTTGAAGGACTGACGGGCGCCTATCAGACGCGCCTGTCGACCCCGGTTGCGGGCGTGGACTATGGACCGACGGGTGTCACACTCCGCTTGGCCGGAGGCGCGTCTGTTGGGTTCGCGGCCGTTATCATTACCCTGCCGCTTGGCGTTCTGAAGGCCGATCGGGTCGCGTTCAATCCGCCTTTGCCCGGCGACAAACGTCGCGCCATCGACCGGCTTGGCATGGGCGTTTTGGATAAACTCTACCTCGCATTCGACGATGTGTTCTGGGACGCGGACCGGGTCTGGATTTCGACGCTCGGGTCGGGTCTCCCGCAGGGGCAGTTCGTCCAGTGGCTCAATCTCCACGCCGTGTTCGGCGAACCAATGCTGATGGCCTTCAACGCCGGAAGCGCCGCCCGGGCCCTGTCCGGTTTGAGCGACGCAGACATGATCAGTCGCGGCATGCAGGCCTTGAACACGGCATATCCGCGGTAAGTGACCCCCCCTGGCGCCGTTCAGTTCACACCTTGAGCCACTGGATGGGCCAAACGCATTCGGCCCGCTTGGTGCGTTGAATTGTTCCCGGGCGGCGTCGATTCTCCTTGATCCCATGTGACGAGAATGACCGACTTGTGTTGCAACCTCCCCGATTTGCCGCACCCCGGCCCGTTGACCCCCCAAAGCCACAGGCGTAAATCAACTCTAACGACCGGACCCGCCATGGGAGAACACCCCATGGGCGACCGACAAGCCAGGGACAGCCGATGACCGAGCTTCTTTCTGAATACGCCCCGATCCTGATCTTCCTTGCCCTTGCGATCGGGCTTGGACTGGTCTTGATCCTTGCGGCGGTGATCCTTGCCGTGCGCAATCCCGACCCCGAAAAGGTCAGTGCCTATGAATGCGGCTTCAACGCCTTCGATGATGCGCGGATGAAGTTCGACATCCGGTTTTATCTGGTGTCGATCCTCTTCATCATTTTCGATCTCGAAATTGCCTTCCTCTTCCCGTGGGCCGTGGCGTTCCCGGGGATCAGCGATGTGGCCTTCTGGTCGATGATCATCTTCCTGGGCGTCCTGACCGTGGGCTTCGCCTATGAGTGGAAAAAAGGAGCGCTGGAATGGGAGTGATGGCGGGCGCCAACACGGCCGGGGCGGATCGCGACGTTGCAACCGCCGAGCTGAACCGTGAATTGCAGGACAAAGGCTTTCTGCTGACCTCGACCGAGGACATCATCAATTGGGCGCGGACCGGGTCGCTTCATTGGATGACGTTCGGACTGGCGTGCTGCGCCGTCGAGATGATGCACACCTCCATGCCGCGCTATGATGCCGAACGCTTTGGGATCGCGCCGCGCGCCTCTCCGCGCCAGTCGGACGTGATGATCGTGGCCGGGACGCTGACCAACAAGATGGCGCCGGCGTTGCGCAAGGTCTACGACCAGATGCCCGAGCCGCGCT
Source organism: Paracoccaceae bacterium (assembly GCA_963921255.3). Lineage (GTDB taxonomy): Bacteria > Pseudomonadota > Alphaproteobacteria > Rhodobacterales > Rhodobacteraceae > JANSYL01. Next base: position 145,185 of record CAWUEW020000001.1, read on the forward strand.
ACGTGATCTCGATGGGATCCTGCGCCAATGGCGGTGGGTACTATCACTATTCCTACAGTGTGGTGCGCGGCTGTGACCGGATCGTGCCCGTGGACATCTATGTCCCCGGTTGCCCGCCCACGGCCGAAGCATTGCTATACGGCATCCTGCAATTGCAGCGGAAGATCCGCCGCACCGGGACGATCACGCGCTAAGCCGCGACCAGGAGACGGACATGACCGAGGCCCTTCAAGAACTGGCCGCCTATATTTCCGAGAAGCAGGCCGACGCTGTTGTGTCGACCAGTGTCGCCGCCCATGGCGAGCTGACCGTCGAAATCACGCCGTCGGAGGCCTTGGATTTCATCGAGTGGCTGAAGGCGGATCCAACGTGCAAGTTTTCGACCCTGGTCGATATCACCGGTGTGGATTACCCGACCCGCGACAAGCGCTTTGATGTCGTGTGGCACTTCCTGAGCATGTATCAAAACCACCGCATCCGCGTGAAAGCGGCCGTGCGCGAAGACGACATCCTGCCGTCGTTGGTGTCGGTGCACCCCTCGGCCGGATGGTACGAGCGCGAGGTGTACGACATGTTCGGCATCCTGTTCTCGGGCAATCCGGATTTGCGTCGCATCCTGACCGACTACGGGTTCCGGGGGCATCCGCTGCGCAAGGATTTCCCGACCACCGGCTACACCGAAGTGCGCTACGATGAAGAATTGAAGCGCGTGGTGTATGAGCCGGTGAAGCTGGTTCAGGAATACCGGCAGTTCGACTTCATGAGCCCCTGGGAAGGGGCCGATTATATTCTGCCCGGCGACGAAAAGGCGGAGGAAAAGGCATGATGGACGGCGGCCCCCGCACCCATACCTATGACGACGGAACGACCGACGCTTTGACGGGCGAACAGCAGATTCGCAATTTCAACATCAACTTCGGTCCGCAACACCCGGCGGCCCACGGCGTTCTGCGGCTGGTGCTGGAGCTGGATGGCGAGATCTGTGAACGCTGCGATCCGCATATCGGCCTGCTTCACCGCGGCACCGAGAAGCTGATGGAAAGCCGGACGTATCTGCAGAACCTGCCGTATTTCGACCGGTTGGATTACGTCGGCACGATGAACCAGGAACACGCCTGGTGTCTTGCGATCGAAAAGCTGACCGGCACAGAGGTGCCGCGCCGTGCCCAATTGATCCGCGTGCTCTACTGCGAAATCGGGCGCATCCTGAACCACCTTCTGAACGTGACGACCCAGGCCCTGGACGTGGGGGCTCTGACCCCGCCGCTGTGGGGGTTTGAAGAGCGCGAGAAGCTGATGATCTTCTACGAGCGCGCCTCGGGCGCGCGCCTGCACGCGGCCTACTTCCGGCCGGGCGGCGTGCACCAGGATCTTCCGCCTGACCTGATCGACGATATCGAGGCTTGGACCGACCCGTTCCTGGGCGTTCTCAGCGACATTGACGGTCTTCTGACCGAGAACCGCATCTTCAAGCAGCGGAACGCGGATATCGGTATCGTCACCGAAGAGGATATCCAGAATTGGGCGTTTTCGGGCGTCATGGTGCGCGGCTCGGGCTTTGCCTGGGATCTGCGGCGCGCGCAGCCCTACGAATGCTACGACGAATTCGAGTTCCAGATCCCCGTCGGCAAGAATGGTGACTGCTATGACCGCTACCTCTGCCGCATGGCCGAGATGCGCGAGTCGATCTCGATCATCAAGCAAGCCTGTGCCAAGTTGCGCCTGCCGGAAAACCAGGGCGACGTGATGGCCCGCGGCAAGATCACCCCGCCGACCCGGGGCGATATGAAGACCTCGATGGAGGCGCTGATTCACCACTTCAAGCTGTACACCGAAGGCTTCCACGTCCCCGGGGGCGAGGTCTACGCCGCGGTCGAGGCCCCGAAGGGTGAATTCGGTGTGTACCTTGTCGCAGATGGCACGAACAAACCCTACCGCGCCAAGCTGCGCGCCCCGGGTTTCCCGCATCTGCAGGCGATGGACTATCTCTGCAAGGGGCACCAGTTGGCGGATGTTTCGGCCATCCTGGGGTCGCTCGATATCGTGTTTGGAGAAGTGGACCGCTAGGCCGCGGGCCCGCTTCTCTGTTTCGACAATATTCCCGCCGGAGGCTCCCGCAGGTGATGCTTTCGTAAGGCCTGAAAGACTAAGGACCAAACCCGATGCTCCGCCGCCTTCACCCCGACCAGCCTGACAGTTTCGCCTTCACACCGGCCAATCAGGCTTGGGCCGAAGCCCAGATCACCAAGTATCCCGAAGGCCGCCAGGCCAGCGCGATCATCCCGCTTCTGTGGCGCGCGCAGGAACAGGAAGGGTGGCTCACCCGCCCGGCGATCGAATACGTCTGCGATATGCTGGACATGGCCCATATCCGTGGGCTTGAGGTGGCGACCTTCTACTTCATGTTCCAACTGCAGCCGGTTGGCTCGGTGGCTCATATTCAGATCTGCGGAACGACGTCCTGCATGATCTGTGGCGCCGAAGATCTGGTCGCGGTTTGCAAAGAAAAGATTGCCAAGCGCCCGCATCAACTGAGCGCGGATGGCAAGTTTTCGTGGGAGGAGGTCGAATGCCTCGGGGCCTGCGCGAACGCGCCCATGGCGCAGATCGGCAAGGACTATTACGAGGATCTGACTGCCGAAAGTCTTGGGCGTCTGCTGGATGACATGGCCGCCGGCAAAGTCCCGACCCCGGGCCCGCAGAACGGGCGCTACGCCTCGGAACCGGCCGGGGGGCTGACCTCGCTGAAAGATCACGATGCGGGCAAAGACAGCCTGAACATCTCGGCCCGCCTCGCGACGGATATCGGGGACACGATCAAGCGCATCGACGGGACGGAGGTGCCGTTGGTCGCCAATTGGGGCAAGCAGTCGGGCGGTGACGCCGCGGTCGCCGATGCCCCGGCACAAGCCGAAGCGCCGGCGCCCAAGGCCCCGGCCGAAACACCTGCCGCTGCGCCGGCCGAGGTTGAGGAACAGGCGCCGGAACAGCTGAGCGGTCCACGGGATGGGCAGACGGCCGACGACCTCAAACGGATCAGCGGCGTTGGCCCCAAACTGGAAGGCTTGTTGAACGAGCTTGGCTTCTATCACTTCGATCAAATTGCGGCCTGGACTCCGGCCGAGATCGCCTGGGTCGACGCGCGCTTGAAGTTCAAGGGCCGGATCGAGCGGGACGATTGGATCGCACAGGCCAAGGCCTTTGCATCTGAAAGCTAAAGGCCTGTCGCGGCTCAAAATTTGGGAATTATATCGCAAAGTAACACTGCTCTGGATTATTCCTGTTCCAGCTTTGGCCTCCCGGCTTTGAGCGGATTAAAGAACGCGCCGCCCAAGTCTTCCATATCCGCACCCGGCATGTCGTATTCAGTTTCCATCTCGGCCTTGGTTGGCTGGAAGTGAGAATCGGCCAGCTTTTCTTTAAGCGTTTTGGGTTTGTTGGTCATGTTTGGCGCTCGCGTTTAGTTGTTTGATTTTCGGCGGTTACAGTACTTGCAAAGCATTTGGCAGTTATCCGCCACGGTCTTTCCACCTTGTGACCAAGGCTTGATATGGTCACCTTCCATCTGACTTATGTCAAATTGCTCGTTACAGATCGGGCAAACACCGTCTTGACGCTCAAACGCCTCAAGCTTCATCGCGCCTGTGAACGCCCTAATGCTCAGGTGCCGCTCATCGCCGTCCAGCACGTAAGGATAGACGCCCGCTTTCCGTGTCACGTCATCATCCATGAGCAGACGCTTGATCTCTGCCTCAAGCGTGTCAGGGTCCAGATCGGTCTCTTTGAATTGGTTGTAGAGCGGCCCCCATGCAACGCCTTTCATCTCTTTGCGATACTTGGGAAACGTCGCGTGCACCCAATCGATGACAGAGCGGAAGTGGTTCCATAGCGTAACGGCGCTGTTGTCGCGCTGATGCGCCGACATGTAGCTTTCAACATCACCGTCATTGATCCACCTGATCGCAGTTTCAAGGTAGTCCTGACGGATGGAATGGCCTTTCAGGTACTTGCTGCCGATGCTGTAAGCTGGGCAGTTTGGTCGGCTGAAATACCTCTTTGCATCCGACACCCAAAGCCCGTGATAGACGGCGTTTCGCAATTCCTGGTCGGTCAGAATCTCGCCCGCAATGTTGATCACCTCGAACCACTCCAGTCTCTCGCTGTCCGTCCCGGAGCAGGTGTAGATCATGAGATCATAGTTCAGGATTTGCTCTTGATGGTCAGCTTGCAGGTTGTGGAAAGCCAGCCCGTCAATGGAAAAAGCACCCTTCACGTATTGGCAAACCGAGATGGTGCGCTGCTGGCCGTCAATGATCTCGAACCTGTCATTGCCAATATCGGCCCAATACATGGTGTTGAGGGGAAGCCCGTTGCGGATCGTGTTGATCACGGCGTCACGCTGCTTGTCGCCATAGACAAATTCGCGTTGATAGGCAGGCCGTATATCAAGCTTGCCGCCATATCCCCGGACACCGCCGTCCCCGCCGTCGCAGTAGCCTTCAACCAGTTCCCGGACGGTCACTGTACGCAAGTCAATTTTCATGACTGGAACTTACGGGATTTTATAAAAATTCGTCTATAAATACAATGAACTACGTCGTTTCCACTTTCATCCTCCAGATAGTTTCCCCGGGAAGGCTTCCCTTTGAGCATAGGGTATCCATTCGCCTTTTGGCCTGACAATCCGGTTTTCCTTCCCCCATCCAGCCTCTTTTCAACGTAGTCGTCATAGAACTTATGGCTTTTGAAGCCATGGTCCCACAAAGACGAAAACCCCAATATCTCGAACTGATCGGGATTGTACTTGTCCAGAAAGGTGATCGGCACACCCATCGCTCCGGCCCAATCCATCGGAATATCATTGGTCTTGCTGACCTCGATAGCGTCGTAATTGTCGTAAGTCGGGTAATCCTCAGGCGCATACCTGCGGTACAGGATCAGTTCCTCGTGCCGCTTGTCATGGTCGAGGTTCGTGAACCAGCGAACGCCTTTGACCTTGATAAACCTGTTTCCACCTTCATCAATCCATGCCGTCGCAGCATCAAGTGGATAGTGATCCGGAACTCCAAACGTCCGATCCCCGCTCTTGATGCTGGGGCCGAACCAGACCTTGTTATCCTTGATCAGTGGGAAAAAGTCCTTGTAGGTGACAGCGTTCATGTTTCCGATAATCAGAAATTTTTTGTCGTATTTCATCAACTGCGCGACGTATTCGCGGAACAATGAAAAGGGCGGGTTCGTCACCACGATGTCCGCTTGCTTGAGAATGTCGATGCATTCCTGAGTGCGAAAATCGCCGTCACCATCCAGATGGGTAATGCCGATATCCTCGGCCCTTGGTACAACATCCCCGTCCCGGAAACCGTCATATTCCAGTTTGATCGCCCGCTCGCAGTCATGCCGCGAAAAAAGGTCCGGATTCTGGTTCTTGTAGCAGGTGGTGATCAGTTTCCTGAGACCCAGAAACTCGAAGTTGTGACTGAAATAGTGAAAGAAGTTGCTGACGCGCGGATCGTCGCAGTTGCAATAGACAACCTTGCCTTTGAAATGCTTCTTATAGTGACGCAGTTCGTTTTCTATGTCTGACAGTTGCGTGTAGAACTCATCGTTCTTGGCCTTTCTGGCCGAGATAAGGTTTTGTGCCATGATCACGCACCATTGCGCGTGATTGGCTTTGCTCCGCTGCTCAACCCGTTATCGGCAATCAGGTCCACGTAGCGCAGCCGCTTTCCGTCCATCCCCGAGACCAAGCTGCCCATCTGGTCGATGGTATCTTTTGGGCGGTTGTTGTGGCGCCCCGAGAACTCGTCCACGTAGCGTTGCAGGTGTTTGGGCGACATTTCGCCATCAACGCCGCGCTTCATGGGTGCCCAGAAGCTTTCCAGCCCGTTTGTATGAGCCATATCGCGGACGTACTCGCCCGCTGAATGGTTTACCGCCTCATGGGGCCTGTCGATGCCCTTATACGCCTTGGCCTCATCCGTGTAGACTTGTGCGCCATCGGCGGTGTGATCGGTCACGAAACCCTGCAACGTCTCCGCGTCGGTCCTCTCAACCACCTTGGCATGAACCTTTCCCGTCGCACGGTCGCGGACACCAGAAACGGCGCTCTTGCCCACCGCCCCGCGCCCGGCTCTCAACTTCTTCTTCGCGTGCTTGTTCTTCTCCTTGCCACCCATATAGGTCTCATCGGCCTCAACCGGGCCGTCAAAGATCGGCGTCTTGGTCGCATAGGCTTCCCGAAGGCGATGCAGCATGAACCAAGCAGCCTTCTGGCCGATCCCAAGTTCCCGGTGCAACTTCATCGAAGACACACCCTTGAGGCTGGTTGTAAACAGGTAAATTCCAACGGCCCAAACCCGGTAAGACAGTTTGGAACTCTGCATGACACTGCCAATCCGAACTGTGAACATCGGCTTGTTGGGGCAATCCCGGCAACGGTGGGTCATGCTCTTGTGGTTAACGCCAACCCGAACATTGTCCGATCCGCAATGCGGGCAATAAGGACCATCCGGCCAACGCTGTTCCTCGATCCACTCTCGCGCTTTGGTCTCATCGCTGAACATGTCCGCGATTTGCAGAAGCGTCAAACCTTTGCGCTGATGCTTGCCGGGTGCTTTCTGTGTCATAGCTCACCTCTTGAAGTGACTATATGTTATATCACAGAGTCACTAGGGGCAAGGAAAATGTTACTTTGCGATATAATTCCCATTTTTTGGGCAGCTTTTTCTATTGCCCCTAAGCCTTTGGGGCACAGGGGGTTTGTCCCCAAGGGACACGCGGGATTGAACAGTTTGTCCTTGAAACGCGCCGACAAAAACCAATGCTTATACATATGAGGCCATGTTCGGACGGGGCCCAGGCCCCCCTTTCGACGCACCGGAAAAGGAGCACAGTCCGTGCCGTCATTTTCGACTACCCTAGAGCAGGCCATTCACGCAGCCCTGGCCAACGCCAATGCGCGGCGCCACGAATTGGCAACTTTGGAACACTTGCTGCTTGCGCTGATCGATGAGCCTGACGCGCAAAAAGTGATGAAAGCGTGCAGCGTCGACATCGAAGCGTTGCGCGAAACGCTGGTCACGTTCATCGACGATGATCTGTCGACCCTTGAAACCGATGTCGAGGGCTCCGAAGCCGTGCCGACCGCCGCGTTCCAGCGCGTCATTCAGCGGGCCGCGATTCACGTCCAAAGCTCGGGTCGCACCGAGGTGACGGGCGCCAATGTGCTGGTCGCGATCTTCGCCGAGCGCGAGTCGAACGCCGCCTATTTCCTGCAGGAGCAGGACATGACCCGCTACGACGCGGTCAACTTTATCGCCCATGGCGTGGCCAAGGATCCGTCCTATGGCGAAAGCCGCCCGGTCACCGGGGCCTCCGAAGGCGAAGACGAAAGCCAAAGCGAAGAGCGGGGCACGTCGGAGGGCGAACAGAAAGAGTCGGCCCTTGCGAAATACTGCGTGGATCTGAATGCCAAATCGGCCAAGGGCGATGTTGACCCTCTGATCGGGCGCGGCCACGAGGTCGAACGCTGCATCCAGGTGCTGTGCCGTCGCCGCAAGAACAACCCGCTTTTGGTGGGTGATCCCGGCGTTGGGAAAACCGCCATAGCGGAAGGTCTGGCCAAGAAGATCGTCGAGGGTGAAACCCCCGAGGTTCTGCAAGGCGCAACCATCTATTCGCTGGACATGGGCGCCCTGCTGGCCGGGACCCGGTACCGGGGCGATTTCGAAGAACGCCTGAAAGCGGTGGTGCAGGAACTGGAGGACCATCCGGACGCGATCCTGTTCATTGACGAGATCCACACGGTGATCGGTGCGGGTGCCACCAGCGGCGGTGCCATGGATGCCTCGAACCTGCTGAAGCCGGCGCTGCAGGGCGGCAAGCTGCGCTGCATGGGGTCGACCACCTATAAGGAGTTCCGCCAGCACTTCGAAAAAGACCGCGCGCTTAGCCGTCGGTTCCAGAAAATCGACGTAAATGAACCGTCGGTGGATGATGCCGTGAAGATCCTGAAGGGGTTGAAGCCCTATTTCGAGGAACACCACAGCGTCAAGTATACCACGGACGCGATCAAGACCGCCGTGGAGTTGTCCGCGCGTTACATCAACGACCGCAAGCTGCCCGACAAGGCCATCGACGTGATCGACGAGGCCGGCGCCGCACAGCACCTGGTCGTGGAATCGAAACGCCGCAAAACCATTGGCGCCAAGGAGATCGAGGCCGTGGTCGCCAAGATCGCCCGCATCCCGCCGAAGAACGTGTCCAAGGATGACGCCGAGGTGCTCAAGGACCTCGAAGTGACCCTCAAGCGCGTGGTCTTTGGTCAGGACAGTGCCATCACCGCCCTCGCCTCGGCCATCAAGTTGGCCCGCGCTGGCCTGCGGGAGCCGGAGAAGCCCATCGGCAACTACCTGTTCGCGGGTCCGACCGGGGTCGGCAAAACCGAAGTGGCCAAGCAATTGGCCGATACGCTCGGGGTGGAACTGCTGCGCTTTGACATGTCCGAGTACATGGAGAAACACGCCGTCAGCCGTTTGATCGGTGCCCCCCCGGGCTATGTCGGTTTTGACCAGGGCGGCCTGCTGACCGACGGGGTCGACCAGCACCCGCATTGCGTGCTGCTGCTTGACGAGATCGAGAAGGCACATCCCGATGTGTTCAACATCCTTCTGCAAGTGATGGATCACGGCACGCTGACCGATCACAATGGCCGGTCGGTCGACTTCCGCAATGTCGTTCTGATCATGACCTCGAACGCCGGGGCCGCCGAACAGGCCAAAGCGGCCATCGGGTTCGGTCGCGACCGGCGCGAAGGCGAGGACACCGCCGCCATCGAGCGGACCTTCACGCCCGAGTTCCGGAACCGTCTGGATGCCGTGATCAGCTTCGCGCCGCTGCCGAAGGACACGATCCTGCAAGTGGTCGAGAAATTCGTCCTGCAACTGGAAGCGCAGCTGATGGATCGCAACGTGACCATCGAGCTGACCCGTCCGGCCGCCGAATGGCTGGCCGACAAGGGGTATGACAGCAAGATGGGCGCCCGTCCCTTGGGGCGCGTCATCCAGGAACACATCAAGAAGCCCCTGGCCGAAGAGCTGCTGTTCGGCAAACTCGCCAAGGGCGGCAACGTGAAGGTTGGCGTGAAAGACGGGGAAATCGAACTTCGCATCGAAGAACCCGGCAGCCCGCAAATCGGCTCGAAGAAGCCACCGCTTCTGACCGCCGATTGACATGGCGCGCGGACGCGGTTTGCAAACCGCGTTCCATGCGCCGGGCGTTTTTTGGTGCCGTTGGACTGGCTCTCGTGTGCGCCGGGTCAAGCGGTGCGCAAGAGCGGCCGGAATTTGCCTTCCCGGTGGCGTGCCGCCTTGGCGGGACATGCTTTGTCCAACAGGGCGTCGATCGGGATCCGGGCCCCGGGTTTCGCGCCTTCGATTGTGGCCCGCTCAGCTATGATGGCCACACCGGAACGGACATCCGCCTGCCAGATCTGGAGGCGATGGCGCAGGGGGTGGCGGTTCTGGCCGCTGCCGACGGGGTCGTGCGCGCGATCCGCGATGGGGTTCCCGATGATGGCACAGCCGCCGCGCCGGCCGGGCAAGGCTGCGGGAACGGCGTGGCGCTGACGCATCCGAACGGTTGGGAAACGCAGTATTGCCACCTGATGAACGGATCGGTGGGCGTGGCGCCCGGGGACGTGATAGACGCCGGCACGCCATTGGGCCGTGTGGGCTACTCCGGTCGAACGGAGTTCCCCCATCTGGAATTCGTCGTCCGACACAACGGCAACATCGTCGACCCGTTCGATCCGTCGGATCTTGGATCGTGCGGACTGGGCGCACGGGATCTCTGGCAGGATGAGGTCGCGTTTCCGGGCGGCGGGCTTCTGAGTGTCGGGTTTTCGGACGCGGTGCCAGAATTTGAGGCCATCAAGGCGGGAACGGCGGACGCCGACGCGCTGTCTGCCGGGGGACCGGCGCTCGTGTTCTGGGCCAACATTTTTGGCGGCCGCGCGGGCGACGTGGTGCAGCTTGAAATTCGCGCGCCCGCGGGCACGGTTTTTCATCGCCATGAAATCGAGATTTCGCGGACGCAGGCGCAACTGTTCCGGGCCTCGGGGCGGCGGATTTCGACAGAACTTGCGCCAGGGCGCTACAGTGGAACAGCGACGCTCTTGCGGGACGGTTCCGTTCTTTCGCAGCGATCAGGAACCGTCCGGATCGAGTGAGTGGCGTCAGCGCTCGGTCAGCTTCAGCTCGATCCGGCGGTTCTGAGCGCGCCCATCGACGGTGGCGTTCGAGGCAATCGGGCGGTGTTCGCCAAAGCCTGCTGCCAAGAGGCGGCTCGGTGGGATCCCCAACTCCTCTGACAGGTAGAGAACGACTGACAATGCGCGGGCCTGGCTCAATTCCCAATTGCTGTCAAAGTTCGGGGAGTTCCGGATCGGCACATCATCGGTGTGCCCGTCGACCCGAATGATCCAGTCGATCTCGGGTGGGATTTCATCCGAGATTTCCAACAACAGCTCGGCCACGTTCTGGATCTGCTGCAGGCCTTCTTCGGCGAGGTCGGCCGAGGCTGGTTCGAACAACACCTCGGACGAGAAGACGAACCGGTCCCCGTCGATCCGAACACCTTCGCGCCCCTCGAGAAGTTCGCGGAGGCGCCCGAAAAATTCAGACCTGTAGCGTTCGAGGTTCAACGCTTCTGCGGCCAGACGCTCGGCCTCGGCGGCGAGGCGGGCCGCCTCGGCGGCTTCCAACTCGGCCAAGCGCCGTTGCTCGGCCGCAACCTGCGCAAGCGCGGTGTTCAACTGGGCACCCAACGTCGCGATCTGAACTTCGGCATCCGCGTCGCGCGCGGCCGACTCGTCCAGCAACGCCTGCAATCCGTTCAGTTGGGCCCGCAGCGCGGCGACTTGCTCGTTCAGGGCCGCAATCTGACGTTGGCTTTCGGCGGATTGGGCTTCTTGGCGGTCCAATTCCACATTGGCCTGTGCCAGCAGAATCTGCTGGCGCTCTGCCTCGCTCAGCGCCGCCGCGGCCTCCGTTTCCGCAGCCAGGCGCGCCGCCAAGGCATCCGCCAGCAGCGTTTCAAGCTCGGATAAATCCCCGCTCCGCGCCGCGACCGTCGCTTCGGTATCAAGCAACTGGCCCTCCAACTCGGCCACGCGGGCCTGCAACTGCACCAATCGCGCCGAGGCGCTGGCCTCTGCGCTCTCGATCCGGGCCAGCGCCAGGGCCACTTGCTCTTCCAGATCGGTCAGTTGTGTCTCGCGATCGCCGAGCAACGATTCCAGACGCTCGGCTTCCGCTTCGGCTGCCGCAAGCGCCGAGATCGTCCGTGCGGCTTCGAGTTGATTGTTGTCCAGCGCGGCCACTGCGGCGGCGAGCCGAGACGCAACATCGCTGGCCTGCGCCGCGAGAATCGTCAGCGTTTCTTCGGCGCGGCGACGCTGCTCCTCAAGGGTCAACGAGATCGCCGACAGTTCGGCATCCGCGCTTTCCAACCGCTCGCGCAACAGCTCCGCCGCGGCGGCCTCTGCGAGGCGGGCCTGTTCCTCGGCGCTCAGGTCTTCCTCGACATCGGCAAGCCGCTCCCGAAGCGCCTGCGCGGCGATGAGTTCTGCCAAGCGCGCCTCTTCTTCGCGCGACAGCGCCCGCGTCGTTTCGTTCAGCTCCTGGCGCAGGGCATCGGATGCCAATTGCTCGGCAAGACGGGCCTGCTGTTCTTCCGTCAAGCTGGCGTTCAGGGTCGCGATCTCGGCCTCGAGTTCGTCGATTTGACTTTCCTGGATCAAGAAAGCGTCTCGGGTTTCCTGCAACGCCACAGCAAATTCATCGCGCTCTTGCGTGAGCGACGCCAAGGCCTGCGCAAGATTGGCGGTTTCTGTCTGTTCCTGTGACAGGGCATCCTGCGTGGCCTGCAGCTCAGATGCCACCTGATCGCGCTCCTGCTGCAGCAGCGCCAAAGCCTGAAGAAGGTTCGAGGTTTCGGCCTCTTCGCTCGACAGCGCCGCCAGCGCATCGGCGAGGCTTGCGTCCCGGGCGGCGGCTTCGGCCTGAAGGTCCGCGATCAGGGCTTCCATCGCCTCCCGCTGTGCGGCCGCCAATCGCGCTGCCTCGGCGGCGGCGTCAACTTCATCACGGGTCTGCGCCAGCGCGAGGCGAAGGGCCTCGGCCTGATCAATGCTGTCGTCCAGCTCTGCCTGGACCGCGTCGCGATCCGCCTCAAGGGTCGCATTGGCCGCCAACAGGCCCGCGATCTGTTCCTCGAAACTGGCGATCCGGGCCGCTTGTTCGGAGGCCTCGGTCGTCAGTGTTGCGATCAACGCCTCCTGCGCCGCGATCTGGCTTTCGGCTTCCCCAAGCGTCGAATCCAACGTGGCGACGCGGCTTTCCAACTGTGCCGCACGCCGCTCTTCCAGACCCAGGGCGTCCGCCAATGTGTTGAGTTGGGCATTCAACGCGTTCAGTTCGTCGTCTTGCGAGTTGATCTGTTCGGACAATACGAACTGAACAATCATGAAGATCGACAGAACGAAGATCATCACCATCAGAAGCGACGTGATGGCGTCCACAAATCCTGGCCAGATTGAACCAGAAAACCGAGCCCCACCGCGGCGTTGGAACGCCATGGCCGATCAGCCCCCGCTGGTGTCGCCGTCGCGCGCGGCGGCAGACTGCGTCGCGCGGCGCGGCGGTCGCGCGACCTTGGTAAGATCCCGCATGGCTTGGGTCAGCGCGCCAAGATCCGCCCGAATTCCTTCGATATCTCCTCCGCGCGATGCACCCAGTTCCTCGTAGACCTTCAGCAGTTGAACGTCGATCGAGCGGAGGCGCATGCGGCTTTCTTCGTCGATCCCGCCCGAATCCCGGGTGCTGTCCAGAACCTCGGCCAGCCGTTCCTGCGCAGCGGCCAATCGTTCGGTCGCTTCGACCGGTCCCGGCCCAAGCTTGTCCGTCAGTGCCCCAACCGCCGTGACCAATTGAACGACCTGCGCTTCGGTTTCGGCGCGACGGGCTTCGGATTGAGAGAACAGGGACTGGAGCGTGTCCATCTGATCCACCATGTGATCAAGAACGGTTGCCATCGCGCTGCGGTCGACGCCCCCACCCTCGCCCTCACCAGAGGAGAAGCTGACGCGGGTGATTGACGCCAGCCATTCTTCCAACGCGCGGTAGAACCGGTTTTGACCGTGACCGGCATACAGTTCCAGCAAGCCGACGACGAGAGACCCCGCAAGACCCAGAAGGGACGACGCAAAGGCCGTTCCCATGCCCCCCAACTGGTCCTCAAGGCCATCCATGAGCCGCGTGAACACGGCGACCCCTTCTTCGTCGGCACCGGGCTGCAGGCTGCGGATGGTTTCAACCACGGCGGGCACCGTCGTGGCGAGACCAAAGAACGTTCCCAACAGGCCCAGGAAGATCAGGAGGTTCGCAATGTAGCGCGTGACATCCCGGCTTTCTTCCATGCGCGAGCCGACGGAATCGAGGACCAGCCGAGCCGCGGGTCCAGTGATCTGCATCCGGGACCCGCGCATGCGCGCGATGTTGGTCATCGAGGCCAGCAGACGGGGCGGGCGCGCAATGTCTTCCTGCGTTGTCGACGTCGCGAGCCGTTCGATCCACGCGACGGATGAGAACAACTGGAACACCTGAAAGAAACAGGCCAGCACACCGACCACGAACACCAAAGCAATGGTGCCATTGAGGTATGGGCTGGTCAAAAAGACCGGCTGCACCTGCGGCCAAATCAGGACGCCCCCGCAGGCCACGAGCCCGCAGATGACGATCATCAAGACGATCTGTTGCGTCGGTCTGGAAATGCGGGGGGCTTCGCCGCCCGTGTCTCTGCTCGCCATGCCTGTATTGGCCAAGATTGTTGTCCTCGCGTTAGATTACAGGCCCGTGCAGGCAATGCCAATGGGCTTAGGCAGTCGCGCCTTTTATGCCACGCACGCGGTCGACCAACCAATCCAGATCCGTGTCCCCGAGGCCCAATTCGGCCAGATGTGCCGCCGTATTGTAGAGATATTCATCGTTTGGGCCGCGTCCGCCGACGGCATAGGCAATGATCTGCGCCTGCGCCTCGAGGCTGAGATCGCCGCGATACTGCACGTGGTCGGGATCAATCACGTAGGTCACCACGTCGGATTGCGACTGGCCGTCGCGAAATACGACCGTTTGCGTGGTTTCGAGATAGGCAGAGGAAATCAACTCGCGCTCACGAAGGTAGTCCAAGGTTCCCCCGGCGTCATCGGCCGCGACCCGAAAAGCCAGGCCATCACAATGCGCGCCGGGCGCGGCATCGAGGGCCAGTACAAGGCCCGGATCCGCCTCTGTGCCGCGATGGTGGATCGACGACATGCAAAAGCTGCGATGCCAATCGTTCAGACGTGCCACACGCTGTTCGGCGACAGGAAACCCCGGATTCCACAGCAACGACCCGTACCCAAACACCCAAAGATCGCCGTCGGACATATCACTTCACCTTGTTGCACGGGGCCCTTCTAGGCTAGGGCGGACCCAAGCGAAATGGGGCGCGGCATGAAAACTCTTCTCACGGGCATAAGCGTTGCAGCGCTGGTCGCGGTCGGGGCGTGGTTCTTGGGCGCTGCGGCCAGCGAACGGGCCGTGCGCGCGTGGCTTGGTGATCGCAGCGCCGAGGGATGGGCCGTCACCTATGAGGCGGTCGACACGACGGGCTTCCCGTCCCGGTTCACAACCCGGATCGCATCCTTGAGCTTGGCGGATCCGGACACGGGATGGGCGTGGATCGCGCCGGAATTTACGCTGGAACAGCAGCCTTGGCGACCGGACCAGATCCAGGCAATTGGCCCGGATTTGCAGACCTTCGCCTCGCCCTATGATCGGATCGAGATCACCGCCGACACTCTGGTCGCTGATCTGGATGTGCAGCCGACTGCGAATTGGGCTTTGGACGCATCGCGCACCGAAATGCAGAACCTTGCCATCAACAGCAACTACTGGGGCTGGACGCGATTGGCCGAGGGGCGCTTCGAAATGGTGCGGCAGGAGACCGAGACCGCCCGGTATGACATCGCGTTCTCGGCCCGCGACCTCACCTTGCCGGAGGACCTCGTCGCGGGTTTGGACCCCGACGGCGCATTGCCCCAGACGTTGCAGTCTGCAGGCTACACCGCGACCATGGGATTTGACCGCGCCTGGGATCTGGCCGCTTTGGAGGCGCAGCGCCCCCAGATCACCCATGTGACCTTGGACGAACTCCAAGCCCAGTGGGGTGTCTTGCTGTTCCGCGCAACCGGCGCGCTGGATGTCGATGCCGCGGGTCGGGCCACCGGGCAAATCGCCCTCCGCGCCGAGAACTGGCGCCAGATACTGGCCGTTGCGGCGAATGCCGGCGTCTTGCCCGAAGCCGTGCGTCCAACCGCAGAAACCGCACTGGGGTTCATCGCGAACTTGTCCGGCAATCCCGAGAACATCGACGCGACGCTTCGCCTGGAGGATGGTTTTGTCTTCCTCGGACCTTTGCCGATCGGGGAAGCCCCGCGCCTCATCCTGCGCTAGCGGCAGTACGGACCGGATCGGTAGGACGCCACGTCAAAGTGGAAATGGTCCTGATGGAAACGGTCCGAATTCGGGCCAAGCACCGTTCCGAACGGACCACAGGCGCCCCGATGCAGCGCTTGCAGGATGCGCCCCTCGCGTCCGTTCCGCCAATCCGTCAGGACCGTCAATTCAGACCCGTCGACCAGCCCGATGCCGGCAATGTCGATCGCGTTTCCGCGCGCGTGTTCGCTGAGCCGGGCGCCCGCCTGGCTGTTGCGGGTGCGGCAGGCATAGGAGGCCACGACCCGCAGGTTGGCCACGCCGCCGCCACGCCGCCCAACCTCGGGGACAACGCTGCGCTGCACCCAGGTCTGCAACGTGCGCGCGGTGTTGCAGTTGATCGTCGCCGGACTGGTCAGGGCAATCCCATCGACCTCGCGCAAGCGCACAGGCTCGGCGATCCCGCAACCGCTGATCCGGCCCGTGATCGTCTGCAGCCGCTCGCCAACCAGACCGGGCGATCCGCACAGGCCCCCGCGCGTCCCGGGCTGCGCGACGCGCGCCGGGGTTTGCCGGGTTGCCGCGGCGCGGACGCGCTGTTCCAACCCGTTGGGCCGCAGTTCAGGCCGCAGCGAGGTTGCAACCGCCAGCCGCGTCCCCGCGGGCACCCGCGTGCCCACCGGCCCGTTGGTGCCGGCGAACAGGCCGCTCAGATCAATCTGCGGACTGGGGGTGGTTGTCGGCGGCGTCCCGGAGCGCACCGCCGTCGCCGTGCGGGGTGACGACGCGCCGCCCGGCCGCACCGCGGGGCGCAAGGATTGCCGTGGCGCAAATGCGCTGGCCCGAATGATGACCCGTGTCACGCCATCCGCGTCAACGGTGGACCCCAGGTCCGCGCCCGGGCGCGGCATGGGACGAGGCGACCGATCCGGGGCGTTGGCAAACGCCTCGCCCGCAAGGATCAGCGCCAGCAGCGCGGCGATATAGGCCGCGCAACGGGTCATTCGGCTGGATCTTCGCGTTTGGCCGGCTGACGCCCGAAATTCGGGGCGTCCGTGTCCTGGCCCGCTTCGATGATCCCGCGTCGAATGGCACGCGTGCGGGTGAAATAGGCGTGGAGGTGATCGCCGTCTCCGGTTCGAATGGCCCGCTGCAGGGCAAACAATTCCTCGGTGAAACGCCCGAGGATTTCCAGCGTGGCGTCCTTGTTCGACAAGAACACATCGCGCCACATCACCGGATCCGACGCAGCGATCCGGGTGAAATCCCGGAACCCCGCGGCCGAGTACTTGATGACCTCACTGTCGGTCACGCGGCGCAGATCATCGGCCACACCGACCATCGTATAGGCGATGAGGTGCGGTGTGTGAGACGTGACCGCCAAGACGAGATCATGGTGATCCGCGTCCATTTCCTCGACATTGGCGCCACAGCCTTCCCAAAGCGCGCGCAAACGCTGTGTCGCCGCCGGATCGGTGCCGTCGACGGGCGTCAGAAGGACGTAGCGATTGTCGAACAGTTCGGCAAAGCCCGAGCGGGGGCCGGAATGCTCGGTTCCCGCCAGCGGGTGACCGGGAATGAAATGCACCCCGTCGGGCAAATGCGGGCCGACCTGCCCAATCACGTCCCGTTTGACCGAGCCGACATCCGTCACGGTCGCGCCCGGTTTCAAGGCGGGGCCAATGTCGCGCGCCACGGCATCCATCGCACCGACCGGCACACACAGAACCACCAAATCCGCATCGGCCACAGCCTCGGTCGCCGTGTCGACAACCCGGTCGCACAGACCAATCTCGGCCGCGATTTGGCGCGTTTCGGCGGAACGCGCGGTGCCCACAACCTCACCCGCCAAGCCGGCCCGGCGCATGGCCAGAGACATGGAGCCCGCAATGAGGCCAAGGCCGATCAGCGCGACGCGGTTGTAGACCACACTCATGCCGCCCCCATGAAATCAGCGAGCGCATCCAAGACGCGGGTCACATCCTCGGGACGGCCCACCGTGATGCGCAAACCTTCGGGCAGTTTATAGCCCTTCACCTGCCGCACGATGATGCCTGCCACTTTCAGGTGTGCGTCCGCGGCGTCGGCTGTTGCCTCGTCCGGAAACCGGGCCAGCACGAAATTTGCGTGGCTGTCGTCGACCGCAATCCCGATCTGCCGCAATCCGCCCAGAAGGCGCGCGCGCTCATCCGCGTTCACGCGCAGGCAGCTTTCCAGAAATACCGTGTCCCGAACGGCCGCCTCGGCCCCGGCCAGTGCGGGCACCGACAGGTTGAATGGTCCTCGAATGCGGTTCAGCACGTCGATGACATGCTGCGGGCCATAGCCCCATCCGACGCGCAATCCACCAAGCCCGTAGACCTTGGAAAAGGTGCGGGTCATCACCACGTTCTCGCGCGCTTCCACGAGGGATGCGCCACCGTCATAGTCCGGCACAAACTCGGCATAGGCGCCGTCGATCACCAGAAGACACTGGTCCGGCAGCGCCTCGGCCAGGCGTGCCAGTTCCGACAGTGGCACCATCGTGCCGGTGGGGTTGTTCGGGTTGGCAATAAAGACCAGGCGGGTCCGGTCCGTCAGCGCGGCGATCACGGCATCGACGTCGGTGACGCGGTCGTCCTCGGGCACCTCGATCGGGGTCGCGCCCACGGCATGGGCGCTGATGCGGTAGATCGAAAAGCCATGCTCGGTGAACAGAACCTCGTCGCCCGGACCGGCATAGGCCTGGCACAACCAGGTCAGCACCTCGTCCGACCCGACGCCGCAAATCACCTGCTCGGCTTTGACGCCGTGGATCTCGGAAATCGCTGCACGCAGCGGCGCGTGATCCGTCGACGGGTAGCGATGCAGATCGGCAATCGTGTCGCGCGCGGCGGCAATCGCCAACGGACTTGGACCGAACGGATTTTCATTCGAGCTGAGCTTCAAGGGGGCGGCGTGGCCCGCAATCTTGGACGCACCCCCCTGATAGAGCGCGATGTCGAGAATGCCGGGTTGCGGACGGATCGGGGGCACGGATTTACCTGTCGTCTACGTCACCTTTGCGGTGAAATTTCGGGGGTTCTTATCCCCGCTGCTGCGTCTTGGGAACCTTAATAGAAGCTTTGCGGATCAATATCGACCGAAAGCCGCAGGTTGGCCGGCAGTTTGAGGCCCTTGGTCCAATCCAGAAGCGCCGCCTGTATGGGCGCCCCTTTGGGCGCTTTCACCAGCATGCGCACACGATGCCGGCCGCGCACCCGGGCAATCGGGGCGGGTGCCGGACCGAAAACCTGGGCGCCGATCCGGCGCAGTGGCGCGTCGTTGCGGGACAGGTGCCCGCCCAGATCGTGGGCAGCCGCAAGATCCGGTCCGGAGATGATAATCCCCGCCAAACGCCCATAGGGCGGCATGCCCGTCGCCTGCCGCTCGGCGGCCTCGGCACGCCAAAACCCCTCTTCATCGCCCGACAGGATCGCCCGGATCACGGGATGATCAGGCTGGAAGCTTTGCAACAGCGCCAGACCGGGTGTGTCGACGCGCCCTGCCCGTCCCGCAACCTGCCGCATGAGTTGGAACGTGCGTTCCGCCGCGCGCAGATCTGACCCGTGCAGCCCGAGGTCGGCATCCACGACCCCGACGAGGGTCAATCGGGGGAAGTTGTGCCCTTTGGCCACAAGCTGCGTTCCGATGACAATATCCGTGTCCCCTTCTGCGATCTCGGCGATCTGGGCCTTCAACGCGCGGGCCGAGCCGAACAAATCCGAACTCAGCACGGCTTGCTTGGCATCGGGGAACAGGCGCGCGACCTCCTCGGCCACCCGCTCCACGCCGGGGCCGACGGCGGCCATCTTCCCCTCGACACCGCAGTTTGGGCAGGCTTGGGGAACGGGCTTTGTCTCTCCGCATTGGTGACACATGAGGCGCTTCTGAAACCGGTGCTCGACCATGCGGGCGTCGCAGAAATCACAGCCGATCTGTTCACCGCAGGCGCGGCACAGGGTGACGGGTGCGTAGCCGCGCCGGTTGAGAAACAACAACGATTGCTCGCCCCGGTCCAACCGGGCCGTGACGGCGGCCTGCAGGGTCGGGCCAATCCATGATCCGAACGGGACGTCCTCCAATCGCATGTCGATGGCCCGCATTTCGGGCAAAACGGCCGCGCCGAACCGGGTGGACAGGTCGAGGCGCTGGTATTTTCCAGCTTCGGCGTTGGCCCAGGATTCGAGGCTTGGGGTGGCCGAGGCCAGAACGACCTGAGCGTCATTCAGCGAGGCCCGCAGCACGGACATATCGCGCGCGTTGTAGAGCGCGCCGTCTTCCTGTTTGTAGCTGCTGTCGTGTTCTTCATCGACGACGATCAGGCCAAGGTCGCGGAACGGAAGGAACAAGGCCGACCGGGCGCCCACCACCAACTGGGCCTCGCCCTGACCCAACATTTTCCAGCACCGGCGGCGTTCCGTCATCGTCACACCCGAGTGCCATTCCGCGGGCTTGGCCCCGAAGCGCGCTTCCACCCGCGTCAGAAACTCGGACGTCAGCGCAATCTCGGGCAGAAGCACGAGGGCCTGCCGACCTTGGCGCAGACATTCTGCAACGGCTTCAAGATAAACCTCGGTCTTGCCCGACCCCGTGACCCCCTTGAGCAGCGTTGTGCCGTAGCGCCGGTCCCGAATGCCGTCGCGCAGCACGGTCGAGGCTTTGGCCTGATCCTCGGTCAGGGTCTTGCCGGCGCGTTCGGGATCCAAGGGCACGTAGGGGGCGTCGCGCGGGGTATCCACCTCTTCGACGACGCCCATCTCGGCCAGGCCCTTCACGACGGAGGAGGTCACCCCGGCCATATCGCTGAGTTCCTTGAGGGTGAAGCCAAGGCCGCCGTATTCGACCAATGTGTCGATGACCCGCCGGCGCGCATCCGTCATGCGGGTTGGTTCGCCCTGCCCAAGCCGGTAAATCTTGCGCATCGACGGTGGATCGCTCAGCCCGGGCACCCGCGTCGCCAAGCGCAGCATCGCCGACATCGGCGTCAGCGTGTAAGCCCCGGCGCGTTCCAGAAACTCCCGCAATTCCGCCCGCATGACCGCCGCATCCAGAACGCGATTGACTTGCCGAACCTTGGCAATGTCCCAATCCCCGCGGCCCGGGCCCCAGACAACGCCCAGAACCTTACGCGGCCCAAGCGGCACTTCGACAAACGCACCAAGCCAGCAGCCGCCTTCGGGCGCCTTGTAATCCAGCACGCGGTCCAGCGGTTCCGGCGTCAGAACCCCGACCAGTGACCCTTCTTCGAAATAGCCTTCCGACATGGCTTTCGGCAGCGCGCCCCTTGCGGTAGAAGGCCGCTAAATGACCACGCTCTGCGCCGGAAAGGAACCGACCCGATGAAGTTTTTTGTGGACACAGCCGATGTCGACGCGATTGCCGAGCTGAATGACCTGGGCATGGTCGACGGTGTCACGACCAATCCCTCGCTCATCATGAAGTCTGGCCGGGACATCAAAGAGGTCACGAAAGAGATTTGCGACATGGTCGCAGGGCCCGTTTCCGCGGAAACGGTGGCGCTGGATGCGGATGGCATGATCGCCGAAGGGCGCGAATTGGCCAAGATCGCAGAGAACATCACGATCAAGGTGCCCCTGACCTGGGCCGGTCTGAAGGCCTGCAAGGTGCTTTCGGACGAAGGGCGGATGGTCAATGTCACCCTGTGCTTCTCGGCCAATCAGGCCCTTCTTGCGGCGAAAGCCGGGGCAACCTTTATCTCGCCCTTCATCGGCCGGTTGGACGACATCAACATCGACGGGATGGATTTGATCGCGGATATTCGCACGATCTACGACAATTACGACTTCGCGACCGAGATCCTCGCCGCGTCCATCCGCTCGGTCAATCACATGAAAGACGCCGCTTTGATTGGCGCAGATGTGGCCACAGCGCCACCCGCGGTGATCAAATCCATGGCCAATCACGTCCTGACGGACAAAGGTCTGGACGCATTCCTGAAAGATTGGGAAAAAACCGGGCAGAAAATTCTGTGATCTTCGTGTAGGGTCGCAGGCAACAAAAAAACATGTTGAGGGCAGACCCGGTGAGCAGCGAACAGGCGGAAACGCCATCCTTTCCCGATGACGATTGGCGGGACCGCATCCTGAGCGATCCCGACCTTGTGCTGGACGACCGCGATCTGATGCGCGCATTGATCTCGGCGAATGACCGACAGATGGGCGGCAACATCGTCGATATGCGCGGCATCGCCATGGAACGGTTGGAGAACCGGCTGGACCGTCTGGAGGACACCCACAGGTCCGTCATCGCCGCCGCCTATGAAAACCTGGCCGGCACAAACCAGGTGCACCGCGCGATCCTGACCTTGCTGGATCAGCCGGACTTCACCGCCTTCCTCAAGGCGCTGTCCGGGGATGTCGCGCTGACCTTGCGGGTTGATCGCGTGCGGCTGGTGCTGGAGAGCCCGGAAGCAACGGATAGCGCCGCGCCCAAGGTGCAAAAACTGGAAGACGTGCTGACCGTGGTGGCGCCGGGTTTTGTTGAAAACTACGTGACGGGCGGGCGCGCTGTGCCGCATCGGAAAGTCACCCTGCGCCAAGTGGGCGATGGCAGCGACCGGATTTTCGGCGACGCCGCCACCTGGATCAAATCCGAGGCCCTGCTGACGCTGGATTTTGGCGAAGGCCGGTTGCCCGGGTTGCTCGTCATGGGGGCCGAAGACCCGCACCAGTTCCGCCCAAGCCAAGGCACCGACCTGCTGACCTTCTTCGTCGGGGTGTTTGAGCGGCTGATGAAACGCTGGCTGGCCTGAGACCATGAGCCTCGCGCTCAGCCCGGCTGTCCGCGACCTGCTGCAAACATGGCTGACGTCTCTGGACAGCCTGCGTGGCGCGTCCGACGCGACGGTCAACGCCTACCGGGCGGATTTGACAGATTTCCTGGCGTTTCAGGCCGAGCATCAGGGTGGCGCCCTTGCGCCGGCCACGCTGCGTAAACTCGGTCCGCCGGACATTCGATCCTGGATGGCAGCACAACGGGCGCGTGGGGTCGGCTCACGCTCGTTGGCGCGGCGATTGTCTGCGGTGAAGACTTTTTTCCGCTGGTGGTCCGAACGCGAGGGGTTCGATGCCTCGCCCGTGCTGTCCATGCGCGCACCAAAGCACGGGCGACGGTTGCCCCGCCCCCTGTCCGAAGGCGCGGCCCGCGACGTGATCGAGACGGTCGGGCAACTGGACGCCCGGGATTGGGTTGCAGCGCGCGACACCGCGATCGTCACGCTCCTTTACGGATGCGGCTTGCGCCGTTCGGAGGCGTTGGGCCTGACGGGCGCCAGTCTCCCGATGGGGGACACGCTGCGCATTCGGGGAAAGGGCGACAAGGAACGCGAAGTGCCCGTTCTGCCGGCGGCCCAAGCCGCCGTTGCGCGCTACGTCCGCCTGTGTCCGCATCAGATGCACGCCAACTTGCCCCTGTTCCGGGGCATCCGGGGCGGGCCGCTGAACGCCCGGATCGTGGCGCGCATTCTCGAACAGGCGCGGCTGCAACTGGGACTGCCCGCCAGCGCAACGCCCCACGCCCTCAGGCACAGCTTTGCGACCCATCTGCTGAACGCAGGCGGTGATCTCCGCGCCATTCAGGAGCTGTTGGGGCATGCATCCCTGTCAACGACGCAAGCCTACACAGAGGTTGATGCGGCCCGGTTGATGGAAGTGTACAACGCCGCCCACCCAAAGGCTTAGGACGGGCTGCATCCCAGGTAGTCGCTATAGGGGCGTTCGTTGTTGTGCGTGGTGACGTTCGTATCGAAGGAATACGTCTGACCCGGATGGAGCGGGGTCGAGGCGGCCGTGGCAAAGACCGGTCCCTGCATTTGGCCGGTCCAAGTGTTCGCGAAGTGCAGGCCGGATGCCATGATCCCGGACTCCGAGTCGCTGATCGTGTAACCCGAGCTGACCTCGAACCCTTCGTCGAAGACCTCACCGTTCAGTTCCAAGTCCCGTGCAAGGCGCTGGCTGTCATCGTTCTCGTGCAGCATCTCGTCGTCGTCCGAGATGTACATCACGATCGGGCTGGCATCGGCGGCGACCTCCAGGGCATGCGGGCTTGACCCACCGGCCCGCCAGTTCTGTTCCCGCGGCAGCCCCCCGACAAAGTCACTGTCCTGGTAGATCAATACGGCCGTCACCGGATTGCCGTTGTGCGTTTCGCCGGTTTGTCCGCCGACCCCTGCCGTCGACCCCAATCCTGCTGCAAAGCAGGTCTGTTCGACGGCATCGCGGAACGAGGATGTCATCTCGATCCCGGTAAGCGTGTTGGTGATCTCGTTCGAGAGGTTTTCGACCCCGCCGGACACAACGGCTGTGGTGGCCAGGCCCATGCCGGCCAGCGTGGCTGTCAGCACGGTCCAATCGACGGTGACCGCCCCCGTCTCGGCAATCAGAAAGCGATGAATTGCGGTGCTGGTGATGTGCATCATCAGGTGCATCCCAGGTACGAGCCGTAGCTGTGTTCGTTGCGATGAGTGGTTTGATTGCTGTCGAAGCTGTAGCTTTCACCCGGCTCCAGCGGGTTCGACGCGGCGGTGGCCAGCACCGGGCCCTGGCGCGTGCCGTTCCACGGATCTCCAAAATGCAGCGATGACAACATCATCCCGCTTTCCGTGTCCGACAGCGTGTAGGCCGAGCTGACATCAAATCCGGCGCCATATGTCTCGCCGTTGATTTCGACATCCTGCGCGACAAGCTGGTTGCCATCGACTTCATGGAGGTCGTCGTCATCATCGGCGACGAAAAGCACGATCGGGCGTGCATCCTCGCTCAGCGTCAAAGTGTGATCGTTGCCGCCCTCGGCCCGCGCGCGGGCTTCGTCCGGCAGACCACCGACAAAATCGCTGGCTTGATAGATCAACAGCGCATTCACCGGCATGCCTTCGTAGGTCATGTCGCCGACGCCGTTCGGAACGCCCGCTTCAAGGCAGACCTGGCCAATGAGGTCACGGAACTCTGCGGAGATTTCGATGCCCGCCAGCGCATCGGCGATGTCGGTCGAGAGGTTTTCAACCCCACCACTGACGACCAACGACGTGGCCAGCCCCAATCCCACGACCGAGGCTGTCATCACCGTCCAATCGACGGCCACAGCACCACTTTCTGACTTCAAAAACGCAGTCATTGGGGAAATTCCCGTAAGAACAAAAGAACCGTAATCCCTCTAAAATTTCAGATGAAACCGCCGGAATTTTGAGAAAAACATGGCGCAATCGGGGCCAACGGGCATGCGGGCGCCGCGGCGCACGGGCGCAGAACGACTTGCGCTTACCCTGCGTTAGGGGCATGTCTGCGCGCCATGCCCACCCGTTTTGCAGCCTTTTCTGTCCACCTGTTCACCGCGCTCGGCGCCGGGTTGGCGATGTTGGCCTTGCTTGAAGCGATGAAACAGAACTGGGCGATGATGTCGATTTGGTTGGCGATTGCCTTCGTGGTCGACGGCATCGATGGCCCGCTGGCGCGCAAGTTCGACGTCAAAACGAACGCGCCGAGGATCGACGGGGTCTTGCTGGATCTGATCATCGACTTCCTGACCTATGTCTTTATTCCCGCCTATGCGCTGTACGCATCTGGCCTTCTGCCGGGCTGGACCGGGTGGTTTGTCGTCCTGTTTGTCCCCTTTGCAAGTGCGATCTACTTTTCCGACACAGCCATGAAAACAAAGGACAACTCCTTTCGTGGCTTCCCAGGGTGCTGGAACATGGTGGTCCTGTCCCTCCTGGTGATCACGCCGCCTTGGTGGGCGATCCTTGCGCTCGTCATCGTGTTGGCGGTCGCAATGTTCCTGCCGGTGAAGTTCATTCACCCGGTCCGCACCGAGCGCTGGCGCCCTTTGTCCCTTGGCATGGTGATCGCCTGGACGGCCGGGATTGGATATGCGGCCTGGATCGACTTTACCGATCTTGGGTGGCTCACGGTGTTTGTTGGGGTGACGTCGGTCTACCTGCTGTGTGCAGGTGTCGTGCAACAGGCGTTGCCGCGCTCGGATGGGTCAGATTCGGTGCTGGACGCTTAACCGCCTTCGTCTTGCGCGGCGGCGGCTGAAGCGGCCTCAGCCGCAGCCATCTGGTCACGCACGTCCTGCCACTCTTCGAAGGTCGTCCGAATCTGGATTGAACTGAGTTGCGCCGCAATATCGTTCGAAAGGTTTTCGACCGCGCCGGACACAACGTCCATAACGGCCAAGGACATCCCGACCGTCGCTGCGGTCAGAATCACCCAGTCGACCGTCGCGGCCCCTGATTCAGAACGAAAAAACTGCAGCAGCATCATGCGCTCCCTGGCGAACGCTGCCGAGGTAGCGGTCAATTGGCGCAAATTTAAGGCATCACAGCCCGGACCGGTCCCGGATCACCCCGGCGAAATTGTCAAAAATGGGCTCCGCCGCTGCGACGAGCTGCCCGCCCTCGAGCAGATCCTGCCCATCCCGGATCGGCTCAACCAATCCGCCTGCTTCGCGCACCAGCAATACGCCAGCGGCAATGTCCCACGCATTCAGGCCGCGTTCCCAATACCCGTCAAAGCGCCCGGCCGCGACGTACGCCAGATCGAGAGAGGCCGCCCCCCACCGACGCACGCCAGCCGTGCGTGGCATCAGGCGCGCCAAATCTTGCAGCGTCGCCGGCAAGTATTCGCGTCCGCCAAAGGGCACACCGGTTGCGAACACGCATTCGATCATGTTGCGCCGGGCCGAAACCCGAATGCGCTGGCTGTCATTCAGCCAGGCGCCTGCGCCCTTCTCCGCGTAGAACATTTCGTCTTTTGCCGGGTCGTACACAACGCCAGCGACGATTTCACCCTTGTGTTCCAAGGCAATGGAAACGGCCCAGTGGGGCATACCGTGCAGGAAGTTCGTCGTGCCATCCAAAGGGTCCACAATCCACCGACGGGTCGGGTCTTTGCCCTCGACCGACGTGCCTTCCTCGCCGAGAAATCCGTAATTTGGGCGCGCGCCCATCAATTCCTCGACGAGAATTTCCTCGGCCGCCTTGTCGGCCCGGCTGACGAAATCGCCGGGACCCTTGGAGGACACCTGGAGGTTTTCGACCTCGCGGAAATCCTTCACGAGGGACCGACCCGCCTTGCGCGCCGCTTTGATCATGATGTTGAGGTTGGCCGAGCCCTGCATACCGCGCGTCCTTTGCAATCAGGCGCCGCGTATAGACCCGGGCGCGGCCTGTGCCAAGGGGGCGCGGTTGGCGGTGTTATCGATGCGTGACGCGCGGCGGTGTTCCGCCAAGCGCCTGCCCCGGCAGCAGGGCGTCGGGCGCCAAAACGCGGCCCTCGCGCACGGTCAACGCCGGGAATACGGTCGGACCGAAGGACCCATTCATCCCAACCAAATCCGGGAAGAGCGACAGGATTTCCTCGCGCACGGCCGCCGACAGGCTGTCCATGCCCTGCTCGCCCGGGTGGAAGCTTTCGCTCAGGGCACCGTTTGCCCGAACGATCTCGTGCCCGTCAAAGAGCATATGGTAGTACTCGACGCTGTCTTGTTCGACCACTCGGACGCTGTCCCCGTTGACCAGCGCCTTCGCTGGCACCAGCACATGTTCTTGCCCGAACAACAGTTCGACCTTCCAACCACTGAGCAACATCCGGTGCTGCGGCGACACCCATAAATACCGTGTGTTCTCCAGCGCATGTGCTGCAATGCGGATCGGGGCGCGGTTGCCCAACGCCGGAACACGCTTCGACCCGATCCATCGGATCGGGCGGTAGCCGTTTGTGGCCGTCCAGACGATGCTGCCCTCGGTCAAGGTCTCGATCGGCTTGGGACCGCAGAGCGTGTCAATCAACGTGCCGCGGACAAAACAGACGACCTTGAAGTTCAGCTGTTCGAAATTCTCGGCATAGATGGTGTCAAGCTGCGCCCCATCTTCTTCACCGCTGACGATCTGGTAGTCACCCTTGGCGCTGACCGGGCCCGAGCCGGGATCGTAGGTGCCCGACAGAATCTGATTGATCGTCGGCTGACCCACGCCGCCAAAGGCGATGACGGGACCGCCGTCCTTGGGCGTGAAGGTGCCGACTGCATCATCCGACAAGCCCGAGATGTTTTCGTCGATGATCTCTTCGGTAATGGTCAGCACATCGGTGGTGCCCGTCGCCTCATCCGCGATAAAGCGCTCAATGCTGGTGAGGGTGTCGGTCGACCCGTCATTTGTCTTGGCAACCGTCCCGGCGCCCGTGTTGTCGATGGTAACGGTAATTTCTTCGTCTGCGCCGGTGGTTCCGGTGCCCGCGACGTAGGTGTCGGTGCCCGCCCCACCATCAATCTGGTCGCTTCCGGTGCTGAGCCGGATTTCGTCATCCTCGGTGCCAGCCGCGATCGTGTCATCGCCACCACCGCCGTCAATGACATCGGCCCCCGCACCGCCAGAGATCTGGTCATTGCCTTCCGGCAGGGGATCGGGCGCGTCGTCAAAATAAACGTTGGTGACGGTCAGCGTGCCGCCGTTGTTGACGTAGTCGATCTCGATCCGGCTGATCGGTCCTGCCATGGTGAACAGCACCGATCCACTCGCCGACGTATCGCTGGCCGTATCGGTTCCGATAAACCGATCCACGCCGTCCACGGCATCTGTATCCGTCGCCGAGACCTGCGACCCAACCGAAACGCTGTAGCTGGTGGGCTGACCGTGTTCGTCATAGGCCCGCACAACGAGTGTCTCGAGGTTGTTTTCGAGGTCGTTGATGCGGAACGAAATGTTTTCCACCGCCTGCGAAAACGCCAGTTGGGTGGTGCCGGAGACCTCCAAGGATGCGCTGCTGTACCGATCGGGGAGTTCATCGCCAGCGTCGATGTTTCGTACGTGGACACGATCGTCATTGAATTCGACGGCATTGCTCACCGTCGAGTATGTCACCGTGGTGTTGCCCACGACCTGGTCGCCGGAGTTGATGACATCGTTGTCGTCGATCTGGCCGCCATTGTCGGGATCTGCAATCGCGCTCCAATCGAAGAAAACGCGTTCGACGTCCGGGGTTTCGGAACCGGCGTCGCCGAAGATCGTATCGTCGCCCTCGTCGCCATCGATCGTGTCGTTCCCGCCGCCGCCAACGATGTTGTCAGCGCCGGTCGTGATCAGATCGCCGCCGCCGTTCGTATCGCCTTGGGAATCGTCATAGCCAAGCTCCATGAGCTCGCCCGTATCTTCACCATCGACGACACCGTCCGGCGCGTCCTCGACATAGCCCCGCACATGGTCGACCAACAGTTCGAGCCCACCCGTCTTCACCACCTCAATGCGGATCGGTTCGCCGTTGAGGCTCGGGTCGGAAAACCCAAGTGAGCTGACCGAATAGAGGGAAAGCTGGTTATTTTCGTCGGTCGTTCCTGAGGTCGAGCCGATCAGGGTCGAAACGGCGTAAATATTCAGTTCGTAGGACGCGTTGTTGGCGCCGTCTTCGTCCCCCAATGCAATATCGAAGGAGTAAGTCGCGCCGTCCTGATAGGTTTCGGACAGGGTTTGGCTGATCGCCGTTCCGTCATCGTAGAGCCAGGCAACATTCTCGCCGTCGATCGTCGCCACATCGATGTAGGTTGGATCACCATCATAGGTTCCCCCATAGCCGGAGACCTGCCAGCCGGCGATGGAGTAGTTCCAATCTCCGTCGGGCAGGTCCACGGACTCGAAACTCGCGTTCGAGATGGTGAGTGACCTATTCGCCATGCGGCGACACCTGTAATTTTACCATTTGGCGGCGTTGTCGCCGTCCAATTCTGCTCAATCGTATGGATTGTTCATGGACCGGAAACGCGGCCTAAGACGGACCGGCATGGGTCCGATCCATGAAACAATCACGGCAGAAGCATGGCGCAAGGCGGTGTCGAGGCACCAATGAGCACAAGATATGGTGCTGATAAAGATTAACTTTTTGGGTCAGTCGGGCGCGCGCCGCTGAAGTTTCAACGGCTCGGTCCGGCAGAGTTTCAGCACATGGGCCATAAAGGGTTTCGAGGTGTCCTCTGCGCGTGTTGCCCCAAACAGGCGGCGCGTCAGACCCGTTTCTGTCAGCGGCCGGGTGACAATTGAATTGCCCTGCCCCACATCCCGGACCACCCAATCAGGCAGCACCGATACACCGCGCCCGGACGCAACAAGCAAGAGGATCACGGCCGAGAGTTCCACCTGTCGGATGGATTTGGGTTCGACGCCGGCAGGGAACAGCAATTGGCTAAAAACATCCAGCCGGGACCGCTCAACCGGATAGGTGATCAACACCTGATCTTCGAAATCGGCCGCCTCTATGAAGGGCTTCTGCGCCAACGGGTGGTCGGCGGCGCAGACGAACACCGGTTCATAATCAAAAAGCGGGCTGAAATCGACGCCTGACAGGTCTTCCGGGTCCGACGATACGACCAGATCGACATCTTCCCGCACAAGGGCCGGCAGCGCCTCAAATTGAAGGCCCGGGCGGATGTCGACATCCACATCCGGCCACGCCTGCCGGAACGCCTCCAGCACGGGCAACAGCCAGTCGAAACAGGCATGACATTCGATCGCGATGTGCAGCCGGCCCGATTTTCCGGCTCGCAGACCCGAAAACTCGTCCTCGAGGGCCGCAACACGCGGCAAGACCTCCTCGGCCAGACGCAGCAACTTCATGCCAGCCGCCGAAAGGCGCATGGGTTTCGAGCGGCGCACGAACAATTCGAGCCCGGCCTGATCTTCCAACCCTTTGATCTGATGGCTCAGCGCGCTTTGCGTGATGTGCAACCGATCCGCCGCACGGGCGAGGCCACCCTCCTCGTGGATGGCTTTGATCGTGCGCAGGTGCCGAAACTCAATATGCATACGCGCCTCATGTTTATCATGAATGTTATGAATTTGTCGCAACATTCACTCTATGCGACACCCTGATGCGACATTTCAAGGATTAGAATCGCCATGTCCGCGCCCAAAGTTTCTTTCGAGTTCTTCCCGCCCAAATCGCTTGAGGCGTCTTTCAAGCTTTGGGAAACGCTCGGTGTGCTTGCCCCGCTCAGCCCCGATTTCGTGTCAGTGACATATGGCGCCGGGGGCACCACGCGCGCGTTGACCCATGACGCGGTCAAGACGATCCACAAGCACTATGGCGTGCCGGTTGCGGCGCATCTGACATGCGTGGACGCGACCCGCGAAGAAACTCTGGCCATCGCCGACAGCTACGCGGCGGCCGGCGTCACCCAGATCGTGGCCTTGCGCGGCGACCCGCCCAAGGGGAGCGGTCAGTTCGTTCCCCATCCGGACGGCTTTGCCAGCTCGGTCGACCTGATTTCGGCGCTCGCGGATACGGGCCATTTCGATATCCGCGTGGGCGCCTACCCCGACCCCCATCCTGAGGCCAGTTCGCTTCAGGACTGCGTCGACTACCTCAAACGGAAGCTTGATGCCGGGGCAACATCGGCCATCACGCAGTTCTTTTTTGAGGCCGACACCTTCTTCCGCTTCCGCGATGCCTGTGCCGGTGCAGGGATCACCGCGCCGATTATCCCGGGCATTCTCCCGATCAACAATTGGACCCGCGTGCGCAATTTCGCACAATCCTGTGGCACGGTCGTGCCCGCCGAACTGGATGAAGCGTTCACGCGGGCAATCCGGGATGGACGCGAAGACTTGCTGGCGATGGCGCACTGCACGGAGCTGTGTACGGACCTTCTGGAAGACGGCGTGGACGCGCTGCACTTCTACACGCTGAACACACCGGATCTGACGCGCGACATCTGTGCCTGTGCCGCGTTGGGTGTCACGGCCCAAGTCGAACTGGCCGAGGTCGCCTGAGGTCGGACGCCGCCCAAAAGCTGCTTGCTCTTGGCATCAAGCCATGTCGTTCTGCGCCCCGAACAAGTTTGGGGAACGGCATGGCAAACCCGGTTTTTGCAAGCAGTCTTGAAGATCTCGCCACCCGCGAGCAGCTTTTGTCGATGACAGGTCTGGCCTTTATGGAGGCCGTCCGGGACGGCACCTTGCCCAACCCGCCCATTGCCAAGGCTCTGAACTACCATGCGGACGAGGTCGAACTGGGCCGGGTGGTGTTTCGCGGCACGCCGACCTTCGATCATCTGAACCCGGCCCGCGGCGTCCATGGCGGCTGGTACGGCACCCTGTTGGACAGTTGCATGGCCTGCGCAGTGATGACCCACCTACCGGCGGGCTCGGTCTACACGACGTTGGAATACAAAATTAACATCACACGCGCGATCCCACCGGGCACCGAGATTTTGGCCGAGGGCATCACCTCGCACGCCGGCCGTTCCACCGGGGTCGCCGAAGGAACGATCCGGGGCGCGACGGACGGAAAGCTCTACGCCACCGGATCGACCACCTGTTTGATCATGACCCCGGGCTGAACCCATCACATCCCATGATTTGACTTATCAAACGCCCTCGGGCATGAGACAGGCTTCGATAACCCCCAGGAGATGGCCCGATGATTTCCCCGGTCTTGCCAAGCTACTCGCGCGCACCGCTCTCCTTCGTCAAAGGCGAAGGGGCCTGGTTGATCGAGGCGGATGGCCGACGTTTCCTGGATTTCTCGAGCGGCATCGCCGTGATGGCCCTGGGCCACGGGCACCCCTCCATTGTCGGGGCGTTGAAGGATCAGGCGGACAAGCTTTGGCACACGTCGAACCTGTACACCGTGCCGGAACAGGTGGACCTCGCCGAAATGCTGGTCGAGCACACGTTTGCCGACACGGTCTTCTTCTGCAATTCCGGCACCGAAGCCGCGGAACTGGCCATCAAGATGGCCCGCAAGTACCGCGATGCGACCGACGCGCCGGAGCGGACGACGATCCTGTGTTTCGAGGGCGCGTTCCACGGTCGTTCGATGGCCGCGATTTCCGCCGCCGGACAGGAAAAACTGGTGAAGGGCTTTGGTCCTCTCCTGCCCGGTTTTGAACAACTGCCCTTCGGCGATCACGACGCGCTGCGCGCCGCCGCGGCGCGCCCCGATGTCGGGGCCATCATGGTTGAGCCGATCCAGGGCGAAAGCGGGATCCGTCCGCTTCCGGATGCGTGCCTGAAAGGGCTGCGCGATCTGTGTGATGAACACGGTCTTTTGCTGATCTTTGACGAAATCCAGTGCGGCGTGGGACGGACGGGCAAGCTCTTTGCCCATGAATGGGCCGGGATCACGCCGGACATCATGATGGTCGCCAAGGGCATCGGCGGCGGCTACCCCTTGGGGGCGCTGTTGGCCACCGAGGACGCCGCACAAGGCATGACCGCCGGGACCCACGGATCGACCTATGGCGGCAACCCCTTGGGCTGTGCCGTCGGCAAGGCGGTGATGACCGAGATCACGCGGGACGGCTTTCTGGATGACGTAAACCGCAAGGCGGGCTTCCTGCGCCAGAAGCTTGAGGGGCTCGTTGCGGCCCACCCCGATGTCTTCACCGGCGTGCGGGGGTCGGGCCTGATGCTTGGGCTGACCTGCAAGGTGACCAACCTCGACGTGGTCAACGCTGCCTATGACGCGGACCTTCTGACGGTTCCAGCCGGCGACAATGTCGTCCGCGTCCTGCCCGCCCTGACCATCACCGAGGACGAGATCAGCATCGGGATCGACCGTCTCGACGCCGCCGCGACCGCGCTGGAACGACAAACCAGCGCCGCCTGATCTGCCCTCCATTTCAAAACTGGTCCCGGAGGCCAGGGGGGCAATCCCCTCGGACCCTCCGGTAGGAAAAGCACCGATCCATGCCCCATTTTCTAGACATCAACAAAACAGACCCCACCGCGCTGCGGTCCATGATCGACCAGGCCGCCGAGATGAAATCCGCGCGCGCCGGACGTCCAAAAGGCGCGCCCGATGACGATCAACCGCTCAAGGACCACATGGTCGCGCTGATCTTCGAGAAACCGTCCACCCGAACCCGTGTCAGCTTTGACGTGGGCGTGCGCCAGATGGGTGGTCAGACCATGGTCTTGTCCGGGTCCGAAATGCAGCTTGGCCACGGCGAAACCATCGCTGACACCGCCCGCGTGCTCAGCCGGTATGTCGATCTGATCATGATCCGGACCTTCGAGGAAGACGTGCTGTTGGAATTGGCCGACCACGCCACCGTGCCGGTCATCAATGGACTGACCAATCGGACCCATCCCTGTCAGATCATGGCTGATGTCCTCACCTTCGAAGAACATCGCGGCCCGATCGCGGGAAAAAAGGTCACCTGGTGTGGGGACGGGAACAATGTGTTCGCCAGCTTCGCGCATGCCGCGGGTCAGTTCGGATTTGATCTGACCTTTTCGGGGCCGCCCCCGCTCGACCCCGAAGCGGTCTTCATGGACGAAGCCCGCGCCAAGGGCGTCGACGTGAAAATCGTCCGCGACCCCTACGAAGCCGTACAGGGCGCCGATCTTGTCGTGACCGACACCTGGGTCAGCATGCATGACAGCCAATCGGCCAAGGAACGGCGGCACAACATGCTGCGTGGGTATCAGGTCAACGACGACCTGATGGCACAGGCCAAGCCGGACGCCCTGTTCATGCATTGCCTGCCGGCCCATCGCGAGGACGAGGCGACCAGTTCGGTGATGGACGGCCCGCATTCCGTGATCTTCGATGAAGCGGAAAACCGTCTGCACGCGCAGAAGGCCGTCCTGAGGTATTGCCTGGGCGTCTGACGCCGCGTTCCCGGAGCGGACATGACCGACATCGCCCCCCCGGCCACCCAACCGCGGTTGGCAATCCTGTTCATGCTGGCCGCAACCCTGTTTCTGGCCGGCACGACCCTGCTGGCGAAGACACTGGGAACCGACACACTTGGACCCGCGCTGCACCCGCTGCAGGTGAGCCATGGCCGTTTCCTGTTCGCATGGATCACGATTGCGGCGGCCGTTGCGCTACTGCGCCCGGCGCTGACACGCCCCGATGTCAGAACCCACATTGCACGCACGGTCTGCGGTTGGATGGGCGTATCGCTGATGTTTGCGGCGGCGGCAATGATCCCGTTGGCGGACGCCACGGCCATCAGCTTTCTCAACCCGGTCTTCTGCATGATCCTGGCCATCCCGCTGTTGGGCGAACAGGTCGGACGGTGGCGTTGGCTGGCGGCTGCGATCGCCTTTCTAGGGGCAGTTGTCCTGATCCGGCCTGGCAGCGATGCGATGCAACCCGGCGCCTTGGTGGCGCTGGCCGCGGCCGTTTGCATGGGGCTGGAGCTGGTGTTCATCAAACGGCTGTCCGGGCGGGAAAGCCCGATTCAGATCCTGTTCGTCAACAACTCGCTCGGTTTGCTGATCGCGACGGCGGCGGTGCTGTGGGTGTGGGTGCCCCCGACGCCCGCGCAATGGGCAGGCCTTGCCGCCCTGGGTGTCGTCATGGCCTGCGCCCAGGCGTGCTTCGTCAACGCGATGCGTCGGGCCGATGCCAGCTTTGTCACCCCGTTTTCCTACCTGACGCTGGTCTTCGCGGCGCTTTACGACTTTGCGATCTTCGGTGTCAGCCCGACGGCGATCAGCCTGACCGGTGCGGCGATCATCATCGGCGGGGCTGCGCTCTTGGCCTGGCGTGAGGCCGTGAACCGCGCGCGTATCGTGAAATAGACCCTGCAGCGCCTTGCACACACACACATGCCGCTTAGAATAGGGGTTCCCATCGGCGCCAACCGCGCCCATATGAGCGCTTCATATGCGCACGGGCGGCAGACCCCGCCCCGGATTAGCAGGAGACGTCCATGTCCTGGACCGACGAACGCGTCGAATTGTTGAAGAAAATGTGGGGCGAAGGCCAATCGGCCAGCCAGATCGCCAAGGAATTGGGCGGCGTGACCCGCAATGCCGTGATCGGCAAAGTGCACCGCTTGGGCCTGTCGAACCGCGCCGGGGGTGGCTCCAGCGCCAAATCCGCGCCCGCAAAAGAAAAAGAGGCTGACGCCAAGCCAGCCGCGGCCGCAGCGCCCAAGCCCAAGCCGGCCCCCGAGCCAGCCAAGGCGGCTGAGCCCGCCCCGGCCCCGCGCCCGTCGAATGTGACGCCTCTGCGCAAGCCGATCGTGCCGGCAGGCCAGCCGTTGCCGCCGCAACCCTCGGCCAATGAAATCAGCCCGGAAGCCTTGGCCAAGGTCAAAGAGGTCGAGAACCACGCCAAGAAAATCAGCTTGATGGAACTGACCGAGCGGACGTGCAAATGGCCGATCGGTGACCCGGCGACGGATGATTTCTATTTCTGCGGTCTGCCGGTGCAGCAGGGCAAACCCTATTGCGAGGCACATGTCGGCGTGGCGTTCCAGCCGATGTCATCGCGTCGGGACCGCCGCCGTTAAGGGCCGTCCCGTCTGGATCAAAACACGTGTGATGGGCAGAGCCGATGGCTCTGCCCTTTGCGTTTCTGGTCACGCCAACGGGATCAACGGCAACCCTAGGATGGCCTGCGCGAAGACTGCCACCGTCGCAAGGACATAGACTGCGGCGGCCCAACGGATGGTCCTGAGCGATCCGTGGTGACTCCGCCGGTCCAACCACACCGCCAGAAGCGGCAGCACCTGCATGGCGTGGAGCGACAGAAAATGCGCCGGACGCAAGTCACCCGTGACACCTGACCAGCCAAGGATGGGCAACACCGGTGCACCTTCAGGATGGACGCCGACGAAATGGCTCGTGCCGGAACTGATGTAGCTGGCAACAATCAAGGTCAGGACAAAGCTGATGGCAAAGCCAAACCAGATGGCCTCGCGCAGCGCGGGGCTCAAACGGGCGGCAACGTCCCGTTTCACGAGCCATCCGATCACGCCGATGCACGCCACCAAGGCCACAGCACCCGCGGCCATCACGACCATGTACATGAATTCGTTAAACGGCGTGGATAAGTTGTAGTGCGAGGCCTCGGCGCGCGCGCCCTGGTAGATGATGTAGGCCATCTCGGCCAAAAACGCGGCGGCCATGACCCATCCCACAATCCGCAAGCTCCACCCCGTGCGGACGCGATCCGACAGCCGGAGCTCGACCAAGGCGATGGTTGCAAACAGGACCGCAAAGCTGACGGCGAATTTCAGCGGTTTCATCCAGACCGGCGCGCCGTCGATCAAGCGGGTATCGACACCCGCCCAGAGCAAGGTCAGACCGGTCAGCACAAACGAGACAACCGTCAGGGTTTGGAACTGTGTCGGGCGTTCCGACACGGTGATGGGCGGGGTGACGTCAAGCAGTGACATGCGCTGCTCCTTTCAAGGTGATGCGTTGCGTGGGCAGAAGGCGCGCCCGCAGCCCGAGTTCGGTCAGACCGGCGATCAGGAATCCAAGCGGCCCCAACATGAACGTGGCCCCCAGGAT
This sequence comes from Paracoccaceae bacterium, assembly GCA_963921255.3. Lineage (GTDB taxonomy): Bacteria > Pseudomonadota > Alphaproteobacteria > Rhodobacterales > Rhodobacteraceae > JANSYL01. The sequence continues at coordinate 182,010 of CAWUEW020000001.1, forward strand.
CGGGCCCTGCACAAGGCGCCCCACACCGGCACGATCCATCCGCGCCGCCATGACGGCCCCGACAAACAGATCGAAGGCAAGGTAGTGCACCCACCCGGCCAGGAGGGCCCAATCGTCCGACAAGAGCAGAGCCACGTTGGCCAAGCTGTCGAACCCACCGCCGGTTCCGGAAAACCGGCTCAGAACCAGCGCCGCGTAGACCGCCGACAACCCACCCGGGATGATCCAAAGTGGCAAGGCATTGAACCAAGCGAACCGGCGCGGGCCGAGGATCAGCAAGGCCCATCCAAGCATCGCAACCGCACCAACGGTGGAGAAAACTGTCTCAGGTGTCATTGTTTGTTTCCACTGTAAACTTTCACTGCCCCATAGATGTGCCCATGTCATTGCAAAGTCCAGAAAAAATACTTACACTGGAAACATGGAGGCATTAGGATGCTGAAAGAAAACGGAAAAAAGTATCACCACGGCGATCTGAGGGCAACCCTGATCGCCGCGGGATTGGAGATGCTGGAAGAATCAGGGCTCGAGAAATTGTCGCTCCGCGCGATCGCTGCGCGCGTCGGGGTCAGCCATACCGCCCCCAAGAACCATTTCGACGGCCTGAAGGGTCTTTTGACGGCGATGGCCATCATTGGGTTTGAACGGCACGCCGCCGAAATGCAGCGCGGCGTCGAGGACGCGCCGCCGGGCAAAGCACGGCTTCATGCCGCCGCCGACGGATACGTTCGCTTCGCGCTCGAAAACCCGGAGTTGTTCAAACTGATGTTCTCAAGCCCCCTTCTCGACTCTGCCGATCCTGCCCTGATCGACGCAGGCGAAGCCAGCTATGGTGTTCTGCGCAACGTCGCCCATGGATTGGATTGGGAAAAAGCCGATGAACCCGGCGCCCCGTTCCGAACCGAGTGGATGCTGTGGAGCCTCGTGCATGGTCATGCAATGCTGCTGATCGACCACAAACTGACGCGGCGCGAAGACGGAACACCTTATTTTGCAATGACCGATTTGATGCCCGACTTCGGATACCGTGACCGGGTCGATCCCAATGACGTTTCGACGGAGACCAGCGTCGAGGCAGCCCTGAGGCAGAAAAGCCGTTACGGATGGCTCTCATCCGACTAGACGCTAGCCCGCATCAGCGGCAATGCCGCGCGATTTCTCTGCTGTTCAATCCCGTCTCGACCAACATGCATCGGTCACGCGCTTCGTAGTAGTAGCCTCGGGCGTACCACATCACCGCAGCGTCGATATCGCCGTCGCTGACCAGCCACGCCCCACGCAAATAACGCCCGGCATAAGTGAGGTTAACCTCGGGATCGAGCAACTCTTCCGGCTCTCCACGAAACCCCATCGTTCTGGCCGTCTGCGGGAGGATTTGCATCAAACCCCAATACGGCCCGGCCCGGGCATCGGCGCGATAGTCGCTTTCCCGCTGGATCACGCGGTGCAGCAATTCGCGCGGGATCCCGTGGACCTCCGCGTATCGGTTTACAAGCTGCCGCATTTCGGGGGTCTCTCCGGGATACAACCCGGGCTCGGCGCGGCTGACCTCGGGCGCGGGTCCGCCACAGGCCGCGATTGCCGCCAAGGCGATGACCAACAGCGCGTGTCTTGCGGCGCCCAACATCGCGTCAGTTCCCCCCGAGCAAGTTGCGCAACTGTTCTTCGGCCTGCTCGCGCAGCCGTTGCTCCAACGCATCGCCCGCATCTTCCAGCGTATCGCCAGCCTGCAAATCGGTGCCAAGCGCTTCGTTGGCCCGCTGGCGCGCTTCCTCCTCCAGCCTGTCCGCCTCGGCGGCGATCCGGGCCTGCGCTTCTGCCTCGAGCCGTTCGGCTTCGGCCGCCAATTCCTGTTCAGCAAGGTAGGCAAGATCTGGACGGATGGACGGGCTGGACCATGGGCCAGAGATCAGGATCGGAACTGCAATCTGTGTTCCGCCCTGGTCATCGCGCATCACGCCGGGGACCACGCGATAGTCCAGCGTTTGCGCCCCGATATTGACCAGCCCTGCCCCGGTGACGGCGCCCCATGGCGCATCCAGGCGCAGATCGTCATTTTGCAGAACACCTTGATCAATCGAGAAATTCGCGACGATGCTGTCATAGACCGTGCGCGCGCCTTCGCCTTGGAATGATGTGTCGAAGTTGCGGATCATGCCAGCGATATCCAGCCCCAGGATCGCACCCGCCCCGAAGGCCAGGTCGCCCTGCCCGTCGAGAGAGGCCATCAGGGTCGCCATGTCGTTGCCGACCCCCAGGACATTCAGGCTGATGCTTCCGGAACCTTCCAACCGTTCATACCCCGCGAGCGCCCCCAAAAGCGGCGAAAGCTGAACATCCGCCAAAAGCACATCGACCCGGGACGATAGACCGCCGCGCCCGTTCACGATCACCTGTCCGGCCAAAGTGCCGCCATAGACCGTTGCCCGGCGAATATCGAGGACGGCACGCCCGGCCGAATTGGTCAGTTGCCCCTCGACCGCGCCCAGACTTGCGGGCCCCAGGTTGAGCCCGCCGAGGGCAAGCCCGATCTCCAAATCTGCCGCGAACAACCCGGACACATCGATCGGATCGGTGGACCAGCCAGTCGCGCCGGCTTGGGCCGACGCATCGCTGCCGCCGGCCGTGCCGCCCGCAGCGGCGTCTCCACCTGCCAGCCCGCTCAGGTCCAACCCGGCCGATTGAACCGTCCCACGGATCAAGGGACGTTCGGCCCCCTGCAGCACATCCAACGCGACGGTGAGCCGGTTCTGATCAAGACCGATTTCGGTATCGCGCAAGTAGAGGCTGCCGTCTTCCGTCAGCGTGATGGCGCCCGCGACCGAAATCTCATCGCGGCCAACACCCTGCGGCAGATCAGGGGCAGCTTGTCCAAGTGCGGCGAAGACCGGCGCCAGATCCGTCGCCGAGGCGGTCAGCGTCCCGTCCAGCGCCGGATCAAGGCTGGCGCGCCCATCGAACGCGACCGATCCGCCGGACCATTCCACGCTCAGAGTGACCGGACGGACGGTGCCTTCAAGCAGGGCGTCCACCCCGTCGATCCCGGCCTCGACATCCAAGGCGGTTCCATTGACGGACGCTTGGGCGGAAATCGCGGCCAAACCGGTCGCGGGCAGCGCGATATCGGCGGACATGTCATCCACATCGAACCGCTGATCTGCTGCGATGTCCAAATAGATGACACGCGCGTCCCGCAATTCAGCACGCGCCAAGGCAAACCCACCGGCACCCGCCCCTGACGCCGGCGCGGTCGCCTCGGCGGAGGGTGCGGGATCCGAACCCGTGCTGTTCGTATCGCGGGCCGAGACGTCCCAGGAGGCGCGGCCATCTGCAGCCCGCACGAGGACGACCTGCGCCCCACTCAGCGTGATTTCTTCGATCTGGAACTGACCCGAGAAAATGCCGCTCCACGGAACGCGCACGGACAAAACGTCCGCTGCGATCATCGGCCCCTGATCCACCCAGGATGGATTGCCGATTTCGAAGGTTTCGGCCCGCACACCCAGAGCAGGCCAGACGGTTGGGCGAACATCCCCTTCGATGCGAACGGACCGGCCCGTCGCCGCTTCGATTTGGGCAGCGGCAAGTTCCGCGATCCGCTCCGTCGGCACCATGACGACAACAATCAGCGCCACCACCACAAGCGCCACAATGGCCCCAATCACGCGCACCAACCATCGCATACTGTGTGTCTCCCGCTCGGTTTTGCATATCAAAGCACAGGCGGCCGCCCTGTGCATCCTGCTTTGGCCGCCCTTGGCAATTTCCCGCGCGGTCCGATGGTGGAAAACGGTTGAATGCTGGCCGAGCAGCGTCAAGTCTGTGCGCCAGGTGTTCCACGCACAGGGGGAGAGGCGCGATGGCCGACAAGACCGACGATTTCATGGCCATGAAGGGGGCAGGCTACTACAGCAAGGCCACGGTCGGGGCCCGCCATGTCATGGAAAACGCAGCCGGTCTCATTCTGGACGCGCTGGATCGCGATCCGCCAGAGGATGACGGGTCAGTCTTCACAATGACCGATATGGGCTGCGCCGACGGGGGCACCTCCTTGCCGATGGTCGGCCGTGTCCTGCAGCATGTGCGCGACCTCGCGCCGTCGCGACCCATTCGCATGATCTACACCGATCTGCCGCGAACGGATTTTTCAACCTTGTTTCACATCGTTCACGGTATGACCGATCTGGAAAGCTATGCACCGGACATGGACGAGCTTTACATCCATGCCTCTGCCACGTCGTTCCACAAACAGATCGTCCCAACGGGCACCCTGAACCTCGGCCACACGGCCACCGCCAGCCACTACATTGCCGAAGTCCCCTGCGCGATCCCGGATCATGTGCACATGGTGCGGGCGGAAGGGGATGTGTTGGACGCCTACCGCGCGAAGGGCGCCGCAGATTGGGAAAACTTCCTGATCATGCGCGCCGCCGAACTGGCGCCGGGCGGCGTCCTGGCCCTGTTCAATTTCGGCATCGACGAAAAAGACCGCTGGTTGGGCCACACCGGCGGGGTGTCGATGTTCGATACGTTCAACCGGCTCTGGGCAGGGATGGTCGAAGATGGCAGCATCACGGCCCAGGAGTATGAGGCCACGAACTTCCCGCAAGTCTATCGCCGTGTCGAAGAGTTTCGTGCGCCGCTCGATGCAGGCCCGGTTGCGGAGGCCGGTTTGGTGCTTGAACATATCGAGACCCGCGTGGTCCCTTGCCCCTTTGCCGCCAGCTTTGCCGAACACGGGAATGCCGCGCGATTTGCCGAAGAATACATTCCGACCCTGCGCAGCTGGTCAGAGCCCGTGTTCCTGAAAGGGCTTTCCGAAGATCGGACGCCCGACGCGCGGGCCGCGATCGTGGATGACTTCTACGGTCGCTACCAAGCCGAGGTTGCCGCGTCGCCCGAGGGGCACGCGATGGACTATGTGCATTGCTACATGATCTGCCGAAAGGCCCGGTAGCCGCCCCCGGGGCTTTCCCCCCTCGCCGATCCAAGCTACATCGCGCCGCATGAGCCAGAACCCTCCCGACCTGCGCCCCGATCTGGCGCGCGCCGCCATTCCGACCACCGATCGGCCCGGTCAGCCCCAGATCGGGATGGTCTCGCTTGGTTGCCCCAAAGCGCTGGTCGACAGCGAACGCATCCTGACGCGCCTGCGCGCCGAGGGCTATGGGATTAGCCCGGATTATTCCGGTGCAGACGCCGTGATCGTAAACACCTGCGGGTTTCTCGACAGTGCCAAGGCCGAAAGCCTCGACGCGATTGGCGAGGCGCTTGCGGAAAACGGGCGGGTGATTGTCACCGGCTGCCTGGGGGCGGAACCGGAATATATCACAGGGGCCCACCCCAAGGTCTTGGCCGTGACCGGCCCGCACCAGTACGAGCAGGTCTTGGACGCCGTGCATGCCGCCGTACCGCCCGCCCCGGACCCGTTCATTGACCTGATGCCCGCCGCCGGCGTCAAACTGACACCCCGCCATTATGCGTATCTGAAGATCGCCGAAGGCTGCGATCACAAGTGCAAGTTCTGCATCATCCCGGACATGCGTGGCAGGCTTGTATCTCGCCCGATTGAAGCCATCGAACGCGAAGCCGAGAAACTGGTGGCCTCGGGGGTCAAGGAAATCCTGGTGATCAGCCAGGACACCTCGGCGTTTGGAACAGATTGGAAAGGGCGAGATCAGAAGTTTCCGATCCTCGATCTATCCAGACGGTTATCCACACTGGGTGCGTGGATTCGCTTGCACTATGTCTATCCGTATCCGCATGTCCGCGAGTTGATCCCAATGATGGCGGACCCCGCGAACGGGCTGCTACCCTATCTGGACATTCCGTTTCAGCACGCCCATCCCGATGTCTTGAAGCGCATGGCACGGCCGGCCGCCTCTTCCCGGACGTTGGACGAGATCGCATCTTGGCGGGCGGCTTGCCCGGACATCACGCTGCGATCGACGTTCATCGTGGGCTACCCGGGTGAAACCGAAGCCGAGTTCCAGATGCTGCTTGATTGGTTGGACGAAGCCCAACTCGACCGGGTGGGCTGCTTCCAGTATGAAAACGTCGCGGGCGCCCGTTCAAATGCGCTGCCCGACCATGTTCCGGACGAGGTCAAGGAAGACCGCTGGAACCGCTTCATGGAAAAGGCGCAGGCGATCTCGGCGGCGAAGCTTGAGGCCAAGGTCGGGACGCGCATGACCGTGCTGGTCGACCAGGTCGACGGGGACGGCGCCACCTGCCGAACGACCGCCGACGCCCCGGAGATCGACGGAAATCTCTTCATTGATGACGGGTTCGACGACCTGAGTGCCGGCGACCTCGTCGACGTCGTCGTCGACGAGGCCAGCGAATACGACCTTTGGGGCCACCGCCCGGAGCAAGACAAATCCGCCGACCGCGCTTGAGCTTGGTGCGACCACCTGTAAACTGCGCTCATGATCCATGTAACGACCACCTGCCCCGACCAAGACAGCGCAGAGCGTTTGGCCCGGGCCGCCTTGATGGAACATGTGACGGCCTGTGCGAACATCCTGCCGGGTGTGACGAGCCTGTATCACTGGAATGGTGAGATCACGAAGGACACCGAAGTCATGGTTGTCTTCAAGACGTCGGAGGCCGCCCGCGCGGCGCTGGTCGCGTTCTTGGAAGCAGAGCACCCGTATGACGTGCCGGTGATCACGTGGGAAGCGCTCCAAACAACCGACGACGCGGCTGCTTGGCTGGCCCGCGAAACACATTAGCGCGGGCCCTCAAGGAATTAATCTAGTCTGAACCGTCCGCTTGCGCGGCAAGGACTGTCTCGAAGACGGCCGCGTTGGGGCAGGCCTGGGGCACGTCGGCGGCGCCCCTTTCTTGCTCGGCCATCCAGGCTTCGCACCCTTCGACCCAATTGCAGCCCCTGCACCGCGTGACGACAGCTGCCCAATCCGCATGGTCGATCTCGCCCGCGTCGAGGGCCGCCTGCAGGTCCGCACCCGTGCAGGTCGCCATGCGTTTGGCCAGCCAGTAGTGCCGCTTTTCTTCGCCCATGGGATGGGGGTTTTGCACCGTCATGTCAGAGGTCTTTCGTTGCCAAGGGGGCCGCGTTACGTCCGCAATCCCAAAAGGACGTCGGCATTCCGACAGTAGCCCGGTGTTGCGTCAGCACTTGCATTGGCCTTGAGCCATTGTACGCACCCTTCCGGGTCCGAGCATCCGGTGCACGCCAAGACCATCTCGCCGCGTTGCTCGGGGGCCAGATCCCCACGCAGCTCCGCCTCATCGAGGTCAACGCCGACCGTTCCCGCCATGCGCGTCATGAGGTTTTCGTGCGTCTTTAGCGTTTTGTCGCCCTGCATGCCGTCATCTCCATGCTGTTCCCCGAAAGGCCCCTCGCCCTCCATGGTTCTCGTCGAAGCATACGAACGGCGCAGCGAACTGCACCTTGACGCAGATCAATGGGCGCGCGGTCTAGCGCCCGGATTGTCTAAGGTCGGCGACAGTTTGATTGACAACTTCGATGCGCGCGGCGTTCGGCGGATGCGTGCTCAGAAACGCCCCGGCGGGATCCGGCAAGCGACTGAAAAACAGGGCGCCGGCTTGGGGGTCGTAGCCAGCTTCAAAGGCGATGACCGCGCCGATCGCGTCCGCTGCCAACTCGGCCCCTTGCGAAAAACGGCGCGATGCAACGATAGACCCGAGGCGTGCGGCCTCGCCAACCTGGAGGGGGTTGGCCCCGCTGGCGCGCGCCAGGCCGCTGAAGATTTCCGCACCAACGGCGGCCTGAGCCCGTTGCTGCGGGAGATGCTGAGCGATGTGATGTCCGGCCTCGTGTCCCAAAACGAAAGCAATCTCATCGGCACTGCGGGCTTCGTTCAGCAAACCCACCGTGAAAACGATCAAGGGTTGGCCCCGCCGGTTCACAGTGTGGAACGCATTCACGCCGGACGCAGGATCACGATCGACCAGGATTGCGAAATCACAGTTCTGTCGCGGTGTCTCGGACCGGCACACGGCCTCGGCCACCGGCTCAACCCGTTGAACAACATCCAGAAAGCGTGTGACCTCCGGCCGAATAGTGGGCGGCGGCACGGGCGGTTCGACGGTTGCCGGTACGCACGCCACGAGGGCCAGGGGGGCCAGAAGGAAAAGAAAGACGCGCATGTTACCGCAGGACGTTTGCCATATCTCAAAGGTAACAGCGTCCGGGCGACGATCCACCCCGTTCACGCGACCGTGCGGTGATCGGTTGAACCCCGCCGAGACCGGCATAGGTGTGGTCCATGGAACCGACCCGCATTCTTTATAATGACCGCTGCCCCATCTGCCGGGCCGAGATCGCCCACTACCGCCGACGCGTCGACGCATCCGGTGCGCCGCTGGTGTTCGAGGATTTGAACACGGCCGACCTGCAGGGGTGGCACCTGACGGAAGATCAGGCCAAGCGTCGGATGCATGCGACCTAGCCGGATGGGCGCATTGTCAGCGGCATTCCGGCCTTCGCGGCGATCTGGCGGGCGCTGCCCCGCATGGGATGGTTGGCGTGGTTCGTCGAACTTCCATTTGTGCGTCCGTTTGCGGACGTCGCTTATAACAAAGTGATCGCGCCTCGGCTTTACGCAAAGCAAATGAAACGCGAGGCGCGTGGGCTTGCGGGGCCAGACGCCCAAGCCTAGGCTGAGGGCATGTTTACGATCGAGCACGAATTCGATGCGACCCTGATCACCTTGGTCGATGAAGGCGAAGGCCCTAAAGCGGCCAATTTGCAGGAAGACGTCGCCATTGCCGCGTTCGACGAGTGCGTCACGGTCGAACAGATCGATCCACGCACGGATCGGGTTCAGAAGATCACCCTGTCGATGGCCCAGATCCGCGATCTGGCCGCCGCGCTGGATTTGCCGGAAGGCTCCTATCGGCTGTCCCGTCCGGGCGACGACGACTAGGGGCTAGGTGGCGCAAGACACGCAACGCGTGACGCATGGATTCGCATCCAGCCGCCCAAAGCCAATGAAATCCCCGCAGTCCTCGCAAAAGCCGAATTCTCGATCTTCGATCCGGGCAAGGGCCGCGTTGATCGCGCGCACGCGACCGATCCGGCGGGTTTCCAATCCCTGTGCCATGGCCTGGTTCTGCAACGCGTCCATTCGGCTGAGCCGACCCACCATCTGCTGATCCAGTTCCACCGGCTTGCGCGCTGTTGCGCTTTCATCTGAGGCCGCAGCGAGCTCGGCCTGTTCGGCCATGAGCACCGGGCTGTAACGCGCCTCGAGGGCACTGTCGGTTGGGTCATCCATCCCGGCATCGCAGCAGAAAGGTTCCATTGGGGCAAGACCCGGACGCTGATGATTGATCAACTTTCGGGCGGAAAACAAAGCCGCCAACACGGTTTTGCATAAGGATTTCCAATCTGCCCCCAATCCATTCACAGCCGCAAACGGCCCTAGACAGATACGCGGCGGCCCGATCATACTTCGCCAAAAGGCCGGGGAGAGAGATGATGCCGACAGGGTTTTTCTGGGACGAACGCTGCTTTTGGCATTCGGGCGGAAACTATGCGTTCATGGCCCCGGTTGGCGGGCTTGTGCAACCCCCGTCCGGGTCGGGTTTGCCCGAGAACCCGGAAACCAAGCGCCGCATGAAAAACCTGCTGGATGTGACAGGCCTCATGCGGGAGTTGACCGTTCGATCTGCCGATCCCGTTACGACAGAGGATCTCTTGCGCATCCATCCGCAGTCTTACCTCGACACGTTCAAAGCCGCCTCGGACGCGGGCGGCGGCGAATTGGGGCTGCGCACCCCGTTTGGCGCTGGCGGCTATGAGATCGCGGCGCTGTCCGCCGGCCTTTCGAAAGCGGCCGTGTTCGCGACCCTGACCGGCGAAGTGGACAATGCCTATGCGCTGTCGCGGCCTCCGGGTCACCACTGCCTGCCGGATTTTCCGAATGGCTTTTGCCTGTTCAACAACATCGCGATCGCCATCGAAGCGGCCAAGGCACAAGGCTTGTGCGACCGGGTGGCCGTCATCGATTGGGATGTCCACCACGGCAACGGGACCGAGGCCATCTTCTACGACCGCCCTGATGTCCTGACGATCTCGATCCATCAGGAACGCAACTACCCGCAGGATTCGGGCGATTTCGAAGATCGCGGTTCGGATGCGGGCCTTGGGTACAACCTCAACATTCCGCTGCCGCCGGGCGGGGGCCATGTGACCTATCTGGAGGCCATGGAGCGACTGGTACTGCCCGCGCTGCACGCGTTCCAGCCGGATGCCATCATCGTCGCATGTGGCTTCGACGCGTCGGGCACGGATCCACTGAGCCGAATGATGGCCGGTTCAGACACCTTTCAAGCGTTGACCGAAATGACGATGGAGGCCGCCGCAACACTCTGCGAGGGTCGCCTGACCTTGGTGCATGAAGGCGGCTATTCCGAGGTGCACGTGCCCTTTTGCGGCCACGCGACCATCGCAACCTTGGCCGGGAGCGCCATTGTAGCCGAAGACCCGCTGCAGCCCCGGATCACGCGCCAGCAACCCGGTGAGCGGTTCCAGCGCTACTGCTCGGTTCTGATCGCCGAGATGGAGGAGGCCCTGGGCTTCTGATTAAGCGCCGCGGCGCAGCATCCGCGTTGACTCCACCCCGACGCCACGTCACGTTGCGCGCACTGTAACTCAGGTGGATGGGGTTCCATGAAAAAGGTGTATGGCTCTGCCGACGAGGCGCTGGATGGCCTCTTGACTGACGGCATGCTGATCGCCGCCGGGGGCTTTGGCCTCTGCGGCATTCCCGAATTGCTGATCGACGGGATCGTCAAAAGCGGCGTGAAAGATCTGACCGTTGCGTCCAACAACGCCGGTGTGGACGATTTCGGTCTCGGCAAACTGCTGGCGACCCGGCAGATCAAGAAAATGATGTCGTCTTATGTGGGCGAGAACGCTGAATTCATGCGCCAGTATTTGTCTGGCGAGCTTGAGTTGGAGTTCAACCCGCAAGGCACCTTGGCCGAGCGCATGCGCGCGGGCGGGTGCGGCATCCCGGGCTTCTACACCAAGACGGGCGTCGGCACCGTCATCGCCGAGGGGAAAGACCATAAGGACTTCAATGGCGAGACCTACATCATGGAGGAAGGCATCTTCGCCGACCTCGCCATCGTGAAGGCCTGGAAAGCAGATGAGACCGGCAACTGCATCTTCCGCAAGACCGCCCGGAACTTTAACCCGCCGGCCGCCATGTGCGGCAAAGTCTGCGTGATGGAAGTCGAAGAGATCGTGCCGACCGGCTCACTCGATCCGGACCTGATCCATCTGCCCGGCATCTACGTGCATCGCATCATCCAAGGCGACCACGAAAAGCGTATCGAACAGCGGACTGTCCGCAAGCGGGAGGAAGCCTAATGCCCTGGGACCGCAATCAAATGGCCGCACGCGCGGCTGAGGAACTGGAAGACGGCTGGTACGTGAACCTCGGGATCGGGATTCCGACGCTTGTGGCCAACTACGTTGGGGACAAGGACATCACGCTGCAATCGGAAAACGGCATGCTTGGCATGGGCCCGTTCCCGTTTGAAGGCGATGAAGACCCCGACCTGATCAACGCGGGCAAGCAGACGATCACCGAGTTGCCGCGCACGGCCTATTTCGACAGCGCGCAAAGCTTCGGCATGATCCGCGGCGGCAAGATCGCGGCCGCGATTCTGGGCGCGATGGAAGTCAGCGAAACCGGGGATCTCGCCAACTGGATGATCCCGGGCAAACTGGTCAAAGGGATGGGCGGCGCGATGGATCTGGTGGCCGGTGTCGGCCGCGTGGTCGTCGTGATGGACCACACCAACAAGCACGGCGAAAGCAAAGTGCTGAAGGCGTGTACATTGCCCCTGACTGGCAAGGGTGTGGTCGACCGCATCATCACCAATCTGGGGGTGCTGGACGTCACCGAGGCGGGTTTGCGGATTGTGGAATGCGCCCCGGGTGTCACGCACGAGGACATCGTCGCCGCGACCGAGGCGACGATTGTCTGAGCACAGCGCGCCCTCGGACGCGCTGACCCTCCAAACGGTCCCGATGCCCGCCGACACCAATTCCGGCGGGGATGTGTTTGGCGGGTGGGTCATCAGTCAGATGGATATCGCCGCCGGCACGACCGCCGCTCAGCGGGCGCAGGGACGGGTCGCCACCGTCGCGATCGAGGCAATGCGCTTTCACGCACCTGTGTTGGTGGGCGACCTGTTCACCGTCTACACCGATATTGTGAAGACCGGCCGCAGTTCGATCACCATGCACGTTGAGGCCTGGGTGCGCCGCCAGCGGTCGGGTGAACAGATCAAAGTGACGGAAGGTGACTTTACTTTTGTCGCCATCGCCGCATCTGGGGTGAAACGAGAGCTGCCACCGGAGGAAGACTAATGGCCGAGATCACCCGCGAGTATGGCGACACCAAGGGCCGTTATGTTTTGGTCCAGGACGGCGCAGAGGCCGAGCTGACCTACTCCATCCTGTCCGCCACCAAGATTATCGCCGATCATACGGGCGTACCGGACGAACTGCGCGGCACAGGCGCCGGCAAGGCGCTTGTTGAACGACTGGTTGCCGATGCGCGCGCCGAAGGTGTGAAGATCATGGCCCTGTGCCCGTTCGTGCGGGCGCAGGCGGCGCGTCATCCCGAGTGGCGCGACGTCTTCGAGTAAGTCAGCGTCAGTCCATTATTCGAAACACGCACCCGTCTGACGGCAAATCCGGCGGGCTAAGGCATAAAGTCCGCGCGACGGCCCAAGCCGCCAGCACCTTTGGAACGTAGGCACGCGTTTCTGGATAGTCCGGCACTCCGCCGGCGCGCCTGACCGCCCCCTCGCCCGCATTGTAGGCCGCGAGGGCGAGGATGGCGTCACCTTGGAACTCGGTCATCAGCCAATCCAGGTAGGCCACGCCACCGGCAATATTCTGGCCCGGGTCAAAGGCGTCCGTCACGCCAAATCGCGCGGCGGTATCTGGTATCAGTTGCATGAGCCCCTGCGCCCCCGCGGCACTGACCACCTGGGCACGGCCCGACGACTCGACCGCCATGACGGACAACACCAACGCCGGCGACACGGACGTTCCGACACTCTCCGCCAAAATGGTGCGCCCGTGCCGCGCCGCCATATCGTTGAGGTCAGACAATCGCGGAACGGGAATATCGCCCGTTTGCGGTGCGGCCGAGAGGAGCTCGTGCGCACGCCAGAACCGCCCACGGTCGGCGGGCAATGCCGCGGCGATTTCCTCCCAGAACCAGGATGTATCCAATTCCGTGTTGCGCGCCGGGCGCGGAGCGGCCTCAGCGGCCACCACTGGTGCGGCAACATCCGGCGCGATCTGGATATTGATCCTAGGCCCGGTATGACCCGGCGGGGGCACCGTAATGCGCCGAAAGGTAAATTCCGGGTACGGGGGCGGTGTCTCTGCAGAGGTTTGAGCCAAAGCACTTTGCCCCGGCGAAATACAGAGGCTTCCCGAAAAAAGAGCAACCGCCAATAGGGGTCGTAGAAGTTCCAAGTTCTGCCTCATTTATTTTTTATTATATTTTTCAACGGCCTACTTTCCCTCCGGCCGCGTATTTCTGAGATTCTGCCGCTCAAACTGCCCCAAAACAACCCCTGACAATTCAAATTAAATCCGAAAGTGCGCCCAAATCCCGCCCCGATCTCAGAGGAAAACACAGTCATCCCAAGGGGCAGACGCATCCGGGACACACTGAAAGCAGAAACCTTGAGCAACTCAAACACACTGGAGAATCCAATGACCGCTCTCATCAAGAACTTTGCAAAATCCGAATCTGGCGCCGTGACCGTTGACTGGGTCGTTCTGACCGCAGCCATCGTGGGCCTGGGCCTGGCAACCATGGCCGTTGTGTCGGGTGGCGTTGAAAACCTGTCGACCGACATGGCTCAGTCGCTGGCTGACATCGACGCGTCGAGCGGCACGATGTTCGCAACGAACACCGACGCAACCGACAGCTAAGTTGGTCGTCGCGCCAGGCACCTGTCTGGCGTTCGAAAAAGAAGGGCCACATCCCGAGATGTGGCCCTTTTTTTGACCCCGGTCCGCTTGGCGACCACGGATCCCCGTCATGATCGCCACAGATCGGGTCCAGATAATTCAAACTAAATCCCAACGACCGCCGCAATCACGCCTTGATTGGGGGCGATGTTTTGCTTGTCCGACGAGGGTTCGCCCACACCGGGCGGCTTGAGACCTCACACCCTTGAGCATTCTGAACACACTGGAGATTACAATGACCGCATTCATCAAAGACTTCGCAAAATCCGAATCTGGCGCCGTGACCGTTGACTGGGTCGTCCTGACCGCAGCCATCGTGGGCCTGGGCCTGGCCGTGATGGCCGTCGTTTCGGGTGGTGTTGAAAACCTGTCGACCGACATGGCTCAGTCGCTGGCTGACATCGATCCGTCGAGCGACGCAATGTTCGCAACGAACACGGACGCAACTGACAGCTAAGTCGCGCGTTCCCCGCCGGATTGATCCCGTCCGGCGCGCTAAGACACCGAAGGCCACGCGATTTCGCGTGGCCTTCTTTTTTCTTCACAGGTCGCCAGCTGGACGCGGCGACGGTACGGCGAACGCCCCAAAAGAACCACGCACACATCAAAGTAAATCCCGAGGAACGCCCCAATCGCGCCGTTTTCCAGAGCGATAACAATGACATCCCAAGGGGGCATCTGCTTCCAGGGCACACTGAAAGCAGAAACCTTGAGCAACTCAAACACACTGGAGAATCCAATGACCGCTCTCATCAAGAACTTTGCAAAATCCGAATCTGGCGCCGTGACCGTTGACTGGGTCGTCCTGACCGCAGCCATCGTGGGCCTGGGCCTGGCAACCATGGCCGTTGTGTCGGGTGGTGTTGAAAACCTGTCGACCGACATGGCTCAGTCGCTGGCTGACATCGATCCGTCGAGCGACGCGATGTTCGCAACGAACACGAACGCAACCGACAGCTAAGTCGCGCGTTCCCCGCCGGATTGATCCCATCCGGCGCGCTGAGACACCGAAGGCCACGCGATTTCGCGTGGCCTTCTTTTTTCTTCACAAGTCGCCAGCTGGACGCGGCAACGGCACGGCGAACGCCCCAAAAGAACCACGCACACATCAAAGTAAATCCCGAGGAACGCCCCAATTGCGCCGTTTTCCAAAGCGATAACAATGACATCCCAAGGGGGCATCTGCTTCCAGGGCACACTGAAAGCAGAAACCTTGAGCAACTCAAACACACTGGAGAATCCAATGACCGCTCTCATCAAGAACTTTGCAAAATCCGAATCTGGCGCCGTGACCGTTGACTGGGTCGTTCTGACCGCAGCCATCGTGGGCCTGGGCCTGGCAACCATGGCCGTTGTGTCGGGTGGTGTTGAAAACCTGTCGACCGACATGGCTCAGTCGCTGGCTGACATCGACGCGTCCAGCGGCACGATGTTCGCAACGAACACCGACGCAACCGACAGCTAAGTTGGTCGCACCATCGCTCAGGCGATGGGCAGCGTTTCGGAAAGGCCGCGATCCAAGGATCGCGGCCTCTCTCGTTTTCCGGTGTGTTTACCGTCTCTGCGTTAACCATTTGGGCAGAAGTCGCGTCAAATACCGCATAAATTTCTACAAAATTCCCTGGAGCGCCCAAATCGGACCAAGATTGACGGGCAAACCATGTCCTGTCGGGCCGAGATGTACGGCCTGTAATTCGCATCGTTCATGTCGAACGAAACGTTAACGAGTAGATCTGGAGTAACCCAAATGACCAACCTCATCCAAAATTTTGCAAAATCCGAATCCGGCGCCGTGACCGTGGACTGGGTCGTCCTGACCGCCGCCATCGTGGGCCTTGGCCTGGCCGTGATGGCCGTTGTCTCGGGCGGCATTGAAAACCTGTCGACCGACATGGCGCAGACCCTTGCTGACATCGACCCGTCGGATGATTCCATCTTCGACACCAACACCGACGCCACCGACAGCTGATCGCGGCGTTGCACCTCTCGGCCGACGGCACGGACCGTTGGCGATGCGGGCCAAGCGCAAAGGCGCTTGGCCTCTTCCGTCGTCAAGACCTTTCGATTGCATATCAAATTTTTGGGGAATTATATCGCAAAGTAACATTTTCCTTGCCCCTAGTGACTCTGTGATATAACATATAGTCACTTCAAGAGGTGAGCTATGACACAGAAAGCACCCGGCAAGCATCAGCGCAAAGGTTTGACGCTTCTGCAAATCGCGGACATGTTCAGCGATGAGACCAAAGCGCGAGAGTGGATCGAGGAACAACGTTGGCCGGATGGTCCTTATTGCCCGCATTGCGGATCGGACAATGTTCGGGTTGGCGTTAACCACAAGAGCATGACCCACCGTTGCCGGGATTGCCCCAACAAGCCGATGTTCACAGTTCGGATTGGCAGTGTCATGCAGAGTTCCAAACTGTCTTACCGGGTTTGGGCCGTTGGAATTTACCTGTTTACAACCAACCTCAAGGGTGTGTCTTCGATGAAGTTGCACCGGGAACTTGGGATCGGCCAGAAGGCTGCTTGGTTCATGCTGCATCGCCTTCGGGAAGCCTATGCGACCAAGACGCCGATCTTTGACGGCCCGGTTGAGGCCGATGAGACCTATATGGGTGGCAAGGAGAAGAACAAGCACGCGAAGAAGAAGTTGAGAGCCGGGCGCGGGGCGGTGGGCAAGAGCGCCGTTTCTGGTGTCCGCGACCGTGCGACGGGAAAGGTTCATGCCAAGGTGGTTGAGAGGACCGACGCGGAGACGTTGCAGGGTTTCGTGACCGATCACACCGCCGATGGCGCACAAGTCTACACGGATGAGGCCAAGGCGTATAAGGGCATCGACAGGCCCCATGAGGCGGTAAACCATTCAGCGGGCGAGTACGTCCGCGATATGGCTCATACAAACGGGCTGGAAAGCTTCTGGGCACCCATGAAGCGCGGCGTTGATGGCGTGTATCACAAAATGTCGCCCAAACACCTGCAACGCTACGTGGACGAGTTCTCGGGGCGCCACAACAACCGCCCAAAAGATACCATCGACCAGATGGGCAGCTTGGTCTCGGGGATGGACGGAAAGCGGCTGCGCTACGTGGACCTGATTGCCGATAACGGGTTGAGCAGCGGAGCAAAGCCAATCACGCGCAATGGTGCGTGATCATGGCACAAAACCTTATCTCGGCCAGAAAGGCCAAGAACGATGAGTTCTACACGCAACTGTCAGACATAGAAAACGAACTGCGTCACTATAAGAAGCATTTCAAAGGCAAGGTTGTCTATTGCAACTGCGACGATCCGCGCGTCAGCAACTTCTTTCACTATTTCAGTCACAACTTCGAGTTTCTGGGTCTCAGGAAACTGATCACCACCTGCTACAAGAACCAGAATCCGGACCTTTTTTCGCGGCATGACTGCGAGCGGGCGATCAAACTGGAATATGACGGTTTCCGGGACGGGGATGTTGTACCAAGGGCCGAGGATATCGGCATTACCCATCTGGATGGTGACGGCGATTTTCGCACTCAGGAATGCATCGACATTCTCAAGCAAGCGGACATCGTGGTGACGAACCCGCCCTTTTCATTGTTCCGCGAATACGTCGCGCAGTTGATGAAATACGACAAAAAATTTCTGATTATCGGAAACATGAACGCTGTCACCTACAAGGACTTTTTCCCACTGATCAAGGATAACAAGGTCTGGTTCGGCCCCAGCATCAAGAGCGGGGATCGGACGTTTGGAGTTCCGGATCACTATCCACTTGATGCTGCGACGGCATGGATTGATGAAGGTGGAAACAGGTTTATCAAGGTCAAAGGCGTTCGCTGGTTCACGAACCTCGACCATGACAAGCGGCACGAGGAACTGATCCTGTACCGCAGGTATGCGCCTGAGGATTACCCGACTTACGACAATTACGACGCTATCGAGGTCAGCAAGACCAATGATATTCCGATGGATTGGGCCGGAGCGATGGGTGTGCCGATCACCTTTCTGGACAAGTACAATCCCGATCAGTTCGAGATATTGGGGTTTTCGTCTTTGTGGGACCATGGCTTCAAAAGCCATAAGTTCTATGACGACTACGTTGAAAAGAGGCTGGATGGGGGAAGGAAAACCGGATTGTCAGGCCAAAAGGCGAATGGATACCCTATGCTCAAAGGGAAGCCTTCCCGGGGAAACTATCTGGAGGATGAAAGTGGAAACGACGTAGTTCATTGTATTTATAGACGAATTTTTATAAAATCCCGTAAGTTCCAGTCATGAAAATTGACTTGCGTACAGTGACCGTCCGGGAACTGGTTGAAGGCTACTGCGACGGCGGGGACGGCGGTGTCCGGGGATATGGCGGCAAGCTTGATATACGGCCTGCCTATCAACGCGAATTTGTCTATGGCGACAAGCAGCGTGACGCCGTGATCAACACGATCCGCAACGGGCTTCCCCTCAACACCATGTATTGGGCCGATATTGGCAATGACAGGTTCGAGATCATTGACGGCCAGCAGCGCACCATCTCGGTTTGCCAATACGTGAAGGGTGCTTTTTCCATTGACGGGCTGGCTTTCCACAACCTGCAAGCTGACCATCAAGAGCAAATCCTGAACTATGATCTCATGATCTACACCTGCTCCGGGACGGACAGCGAGAGACTGGAGTGGTTCGAGGTGATCAACATTGCGGGCGAGATTCTGACCGACCAGGAATTGCGAAACGCCGTCTATCACGGGCTTTGGGTGTCGGATGCAAAGAGGTATTTCAGCCGACCAAACTGCCCAGCTTACAGCATCGGCAGCAAGTACCTGAAAGGCCATTCCATCCGTCAGGACTACCTTGAAACTGCGATCAGGTGGATCAATGACGGTGATGTTGAAAGCTACATGTCGGCGCATCAGCGCGACAACAGCGCCGTTACGCTATGGAACCACTTCCGCTCTGTCATCGATTGGGTGCACGCGACGTTTCCCAAGTATCGCAAAGAGATGAAAGGCGTTGCATGGGGGCCGCTCTACAACCAATTCAAAGAGACCGATCTGGACCCTGACACGCTTGAGGCAGAGATCAAGCGTCTGCTCATGGATGATGACGTGACACGGAAAGCGGGCGTCTATCCTTACGTGCTGGACGGCGATGAGCGGCACCTGAGCATTAGGGCGTTCACAGGCGCGATGAAGCTTGAGGCGTTTGAGCGTCAAGACGGTGTTTGCCCGATCTGTAACGAGCAATTTGACATAAGTCAGATGGAAGGTGACCATATCAAGCCTTGGTCACAAGGTGGAAAGACCGTGGCGGATAACTGCCAAATGCTTTGCAAGTACTGTAACCGCCGAAAATCAAACAACTAAACGCGAGCGCCAAACATGACCAACAAACCCAAAACGCTTAAAGAAAAGCTGGCCGATTCTCACTTCCAGCCAACCAAGGCCGAGATGGAAACTGAATACGACATGCCGGGTGCGGATATGGAAGACTTGGGCGGCGCGTTCTTTAATCCGCTCAAAGCCGGGAGGCCAAAGCTGGAACAGGAATAATCCAGAGCAGTGTTACTTTGCGATATAATTCCCCTTTCTTTCCTGTCTTTCCTGCGTTTGAGGGGACAACTGGACCAATGAAAAAGCCAACGATACCCCTGGCAGGCGTGATCGGCGATCCCATTGCGCATTCGAAATCCCCGGTCCTGCATGGACACTGGCTCCAACGCTACGGATTGCCAGGCCATTATGTTCCCCTGCATATCCCCCACGACACGTTGGCCGATGCGCTCGAGATGTTGCCGAAGCTCGGCTTTGTGGGCGTCAACATCACAATTCCACATAAGGAATACGTTCTGTCACTTGCCACCCAGGTGACGGACCGCGCCGCGTTGATCGGGGCCGCAAACACCCTGACCTTCCTCGAAAAAGGGGGGTTTCAGGCAGACAACACCGATGGGTTCGGCTTTACGGCGAACCTCCGGCAATCGGTGCCGGATTGGTCGGCACGGACCGGTCCGGCCCTGATCCTGGGATCGGGCGGCGCCTCAAAGGCCATCGTGTCCGCGCTGATCGCGGCCGGGGCGCCCGTTGTCTATGTGGCCAACCGCACCCGTGCCCGCGCCGATGGATTGAAAGAACAATTCGGCGCCCGTGTGGAGCCGCGCGACTGGACACAGATACCGGCGCTTGTGTCCGAGGTATCGCTTCTGGTGAACACCACGTCGCTCGGAATGGAGGGGCAACCAGCGCTCGACATTGATCTGAGCCGCCTGTCCGCCTCTGCCGTTGTCACCGATATTGTCTACGCTCCGCTGGAGACTCCGCTTTTGGCCACGGCGCGTCAGATCGGGTGTCCCGTGGTCGACGGTCTGGGTATGCTACTCCATCAAGCGGCGCCGGGATTTGAACGTTGGTTTGGCCATACGCCCATCGTGGATGATGATCTTCGTACGGCGGTGCTGAACGCATGACGGTTCTTTTGGGTCTCACCGGCTCGATCGGAATGGGCAAATCGACGACGGCGCAGATGTTTCGCGACCTCGGCGTCCCTGTTTGGGACGCGGATGAAACGGTCCACCGGCTGTATGGCCCCGGCGGCGCCGCGTCCGCGCCTTTGGCTGCCCTGGTTCCGGCCGCGGTGTCGGACGCAGGCGTTGATCGCGTCCAATTGAAGGCGGCGATTGCGAAAGATCCGGGTTTGCTGGGCAAAATAGAGCGTATCGTTCACCCCCTGGTAACTGAGGACCGCGCCCGGTTTCGCGCAGAGAACGCCGCGGCACCGCTCTTGGTGTTCGACATCCCCCTTCTGTTTGAAACGGGGGGCGAAGCAACGCTGGATGCCGTTTTGGTTGTCTCCGCCGACCCCCAAACGCAACGCAACCGCGTTCTGGCGCGGCCAGGCATGACCGAGGACACGTTCCAATCCCTTCTTTCCCGTCAAACACCCGACGCCGAAAAACGCGCCAAGGCCGACTATGTCATTCAGACACTCAGCCTTGATCAAACACGCGCGGAAGTGGCAGATTTGGTAGAACGACTGCAGAACCAAGGCACATCCTGATGCGCGAAATCGTCCTCGATACCGAGACCACGGGGCTTGACCCCTACGACACGCCACATCATCGGATCGTAGAGATTGGTGCGGTGGAACTGTGGAACCAGGTTCCAACGGGCAAGACCTACCATCAATACATCAACCCCGAGCGGGACATGCCGGCCGAAGCGTTTGCGGTGCACGGTCTGGGGGATGGGTTTCTGGCCGATAAGCCCATTTTCAGCGCAATCGCGGATGCGTTCCTGGAGTTTGTCGGCGATGCCCCACTGGTCATCCACAACGCCAGTTTCGACATGCGGTTCTTGAACGCCGAACTGGAATGGGCGGATCGTCGGCGTCTTGCCCAGGACCAGGCCGTCGACACGCTTGCAATCGCGCGGCGTCGCTTCCCGGGGTCTCCGGCGTCACTTGACGCCTTGTGCCGCCGCTTTGGAATCGACAATTCGATGCGCGAGAAACATGGCGCACTGCTCGATTCCGAAATTCTGGCGGATGTGTATCTTGAATTGATGGGCGGGCGCCAACAGGGCCTGAGTTTGGCGGCCGATCAATCGGCGACCAAGGCCTCATCCTCGGATACGTCATGGCGCCCATCGGCACGTCCCACCCGCCTACCCTCTCGGGTGTCGGATGCCGAGGCCGCCGCCCACGCCGCGTTTATCGACGATCTGGGCGACGATCCCGTGTGGCGAAGAAGCCGCTAGATCAAGCGTCGGCGGGTTTGGACGCGGCGGCGCGCTGTGCGAGTTGCTGACGGTAGAGCGCCAGGAAGTCCACGTTGTCCAAATTCAGCGGCGGATACCCCCCGTCGCGGGTGACGTCCGAAACAATCCGGCGCACAAACGGGAAGATCATCCGAGGGCATTCGATCAGCAAGAACGGATGCAGCTGCTCGCTTGCAACGTTCTCAACCTTGAAGATACCGCCATATTCGATTTCCAGCAGGAACATCGATTGCGGCGTATCTTCCTTGGTTTTGCTTTCGACCTTCAGTTTCATGATGACGTCGTACTGGTCATCCGCATCCCGCTTGCGGGCGTCGAGGGCAACCTGAACATTGATGTCAGGCTGCACGGTGCTCTGAACACCTTTTTGCGCGGCAATGTTCTCAAACGACATATCGCGAATGAACTGACCCAGGACCTGCATCTTGGGCATGACGGGTTGAGCTTGGGCCTGATCGGGCGCGGGCGCGGCGCCGCCATTGGTTTCGGTCATCGTTGTCTCCAAATTCACCAGTTGCCGCCCCTCTAGCAGGAGCGGGGTCAGGCCTCAATGGCGCGTCCAGCCCGACGGGCCAGTCTGGTCGCCGTCGGCACTCTCGGTGAACTCACCTTCGATCACATCATCGTCGCGCCGCGCGTACGTCGTCCCGTGAACGACACTGGCCACCTCGACGCGCTTGCGGACTTCCTGCATGACCCATCGCCGCACCCCGGGGATCAACAGGGCAAACCCCAACGCATCCGTGAAGAAGCCAGGCGTCAACAGAAGCGCGCCTGAGAACAGGATCATCGCCCCGTGGGCCAGCGGTTCGGTTGGATCCCGTAACTCATTGAAAGATCCGCGCAATTGCGCCATCGCTTGGGCGCCTTGGGATCTCACCAATGCCGTGCCTGCGATGGCCGTCAAGACAACAATGCCCAATGTTGGCCAAAGTCCGATCCATCCGCCAACCTGAATAAACAGGGCGATTTCGATCAAAGGGACCGCCACAAAGGCGAAAAGCAGCCACATTATTGGGCCTCCATCTCTCATTTGGCCGATACGCGGTCCGATCCTTCTGTCTGTGATGGACTTGACCCAACCGCTGCCTTACATATGTGCCCTGCAACCCCGAATAGAAGCCCACGCGACGCGCGAAGGATTTTCCATGAACTCGTCTCTCTTGTCTCTGCTGGTTTTGGCCGGGATTGCAATCTTCCTGATTCTGAGGCTGCGGAGCGTGCTCGGCACCCGTGAAGGCTTCGAAAAACCGCCGGCGCGCCCTGCCCAGACTGGCCCCAGCCCGCGCCGCGATTTCGAAGTGATTGATGGCGGCCCGGATCTGGACATCACGGATCACGTCGAAGATGGCTCTGATGCCGCAAAAGCCCTGGCGGCCATGAAACTGGCGGAACCGGGATTTGTCGTCGGCGAATTCCTCGGCGGCGCCCGCGGCGCCTATGAAATGATCTTGATGGCCTTCGAAAACGGTGACGTTGACGAGCTGGACGGCCTGCTGGCCGAGGATGTGATGGACACGTTCGTTTCGGTGATTGCCGACCGTGAAGATCAGGGCTTGTCGATCGAAGCCTCTTTTGTCGGCATGCGGGAGCTGAGCCTGCAGGACGCCACCTTTGACCGTGGCACCGGCGAGGGTGACATCACCGTGAAGTTCGTCGCGGAATTGACCTCGGTTGTGAAGAACGCAGACGGCGACATCGTCGAAGGCGATCCGAACGAGATCAAACGCCAGCGCGACGTCTGGACCTTTGCCCGAACCATGGGCGCGTCGAACCCCAACTGGGTCCTGGTGGCAACCGACGGATGATCAATGCGGTGGGCGGTCCGGCTTTGGGCGTCGGCCCTCGCATTTAGTCTTGGGGCTTCCGCTGTGTCTGCGGATCTCCCGGTTTCAATTCTGGAATTCTCCGATCTCGACGGATGGGCGACCGACGATCATGCGGCCGCCTTGTCCGTCTTTCGGTCAACCTGCGCGGACATGGACGGCGAAGACTGGCAATCGCTTTGCGCGATAGCGGATACCGCCCCCGACGCGCGCAGTTTCTTCGAGCTGTTCTTTCGTCCAGTCCTGTTTGGCGGAGAGGACCCTGCCCTGTTCACCGGATATTTTGAGCCGGAGCTTGATGGGTCTCTGACGCGCACCGCGCGGTACCGCTATCCCCTCTACCGCCTGCCGCCCGAGGTGCAGGGGCGTTGGTTGAGCCGCCGGGAAATCGAAGAAAACTGGGTTCTCCAAGGCCGCGGTCTTGAACTGGCCTGGGTCGATGATCCCGTTGAATTGTTCTTTCTTCAGATCCAGGGGTCGGGTCGCATCCGACTGACCAATGGCGATGTGATGCGGGTTGGGTATGGCGGCCGAAATGGGCATGAATACCGCTCGATCGGGCAAGAGCTTGTTCGGCGTGGCGTGTACCAGCCGCACCAGGTCTCGGCTCAGGTGATCCAGAATTGGGTGCGCCGGAACCCGACTGAGGGCCGCGAACTGCTCTATCACAACCCGTCCTACATTTTCTTTCGTCGGGTGGAGATTGAAGACCCCTCCCTTGGTCCGCTCGGGGCCATGAACCGCTCAATCACCCCGATGCGGACGATTGCCGTTGATCCACAATACACACCACTTGGCGCACCGGTTTGGATTGAAAAAGCAGGGGCCGATCCGCTCCACCGATTGATGGTTGCGCAGGATACGGGTGGCGCGATCCGGGGCGCGCAACGGGCCGATATCTTTTTCGGGTTCGGGGATGAGGCTGGTCGACAAGCCGGGGAAATCCGCGATCCGGGCCGCATGATCGTCCTGCTTCCGATCGAGCGCGCGCATCAGGCCGTGCCGGACGCCTGACAGATGGCCAAGCGACGGGGCAAGAAACTCAGCACCGAGGACAAGGACCTTTGGGACCGCGTGGCCCGAAGCACGACCCCAATGCATGCCAAACCGGCGATACAGGCTCGAATCCAAGCGAAATCTGATCCGGAGCCCGCCCGCGACGCGATGCCTGTTCCCGAACGCATGCCTGCCTTTCGGATCGGGGAACGGGCGGATACAGCAATGCCGACTCCAACCGGTACGGCGCGCCCGCACGCCCCTTTGCGGATGGATGCCGCCACCCACAAAAAGATGGCGCGCGGCAAACTTAAGCCAGAAGGGCGCATTGATCTCCACGGCAAGACGTTGGCCGAAGCGCACCCGGCGCTCACCAGTTTCATCCTGTCCGCCCATTCGGCAGGGAAGCGATTGGTGCTTGTGATCACAGGCAAGGGTAAGGACCGGGACACCGACGGCCCGATCCCGATCCGGCGCGGCGTTCTTCGGCACCAGGTGCCCCATTGGCTCCATGCGCCACCACTGGGGGCACTGATCCTGGAAGTCCGCGAAGCCCATCAACGGCACGGTGGTCACGGGGCATACTACGTCTATCTGCGCCGACCGCGCTAGGGCGCCGTTGGTTGCAGGATCACTTGCGTCGCATTGCGGACCGTCAGAACGGTGCCCGGCAACAGGCCCACCTGCCGCGCGGCATCCCCTTCGAGGGCAAGATTGACCTCTGACAGTCGGCGCAGCAGTTGAATGGCGGCCGGTGATGTTACGGCCGTCGAATGGTTCAGACCGTCGCCCGAGCCACCGCTGAATTCGGATACATCGATCAAGGTGACATCCAGATCCGCAACATCCTCCAGTTCGGCAATATTCCCGAGGCGGTTTTGCTGTCCTGTGATGCTGGCCGATAGGCGCAAGGCACGATCACGCTCCGAGGTGAAAATCACGAAGGGCTGCGGCAGCGGATCAAGGCGCATGGCCTGGCTTCGAAACAGATCGATGTCGATGTCCGGGGACATAAGGATCACCCCGCCGATCCGGGCCAGAACATCATCCCGCCCGCTGATCCGAAGCTGGCGCAGGGCTTCCATCGTCAGCGAAGAGCCGAGGGAATGGGCGACGACGACGATGTTGTCGGGACGCGCGGCGGCAACATCCCGAAGAACTTGCTCCAATCCATCGCGGGCGAACATCGCGCTGTCCCGGTCATAAGCGTATCCAAGCGGGTGCCCGGCGCTGGGCCACGAATAGTGCACGGCGACACCCGGAACGTTCAGGTCGTGCTGGATCTGCGCCGTGCGAAACAGGCCATCGGCAAAGCCGACATTGTAGCCGTGGACATACAGCATCACGTCATTTGCGCCGCCCCGATTGTCGCGCAGCGCGCGCGCCACCGCAGATTGAAACCGGTTTGATCCTTCGATCTGCTCGGCCTCGGTCACGACGAACTGGCGTTCCACATCGACCCGAGGATTTCGTTCGCGCACCGGAGTGACCTCGCCTGCGGTGCGAATGGGCGGGATGCTGACGTCGTAGGCGGCGTAGTTCAGCCCTTCGAACCGCTCGCCGGTAAATTGTCCGTCTTCAAACGTTCGGGTGCTTGCGATCAGAACAGGTTCAATTGCCCCGATCTGAGCGGCCTCGGGAACAAGCGTGACAACCGCACGTCCGGCGCACCCGACCAGGACAAGGCACACCACCAATCCCAGAAATCGAACACGAAACGGAGCGGGCCCATCACGCAGGTCCATAAGGCAATCCACCCAAACGAAGGTCAGAGCACGTAGCGACTCAGGTCCGTGCTCTTCGTCAATTCGCCTAGGTTCGCCTCTACGAAACCCGCGTCAACCGTTATGGCCTCGCCCGAGCGATCGGGGGCTGAAAAGCTCAACTCCTCAAAGACCCGTTCCATCACGGTATAGAGCCGGCGGGCGCCGATGTTTTCGACGCTTTCGTTCACGTCGGCCGCGATCTTTGCCAAGGCGGCAATGCCATCTGGCATAAAGTCGACCGTCACCTCTTCGGTTGCCATCAACGCCGTGTACTGCAGCGTCAGGGCATTGTCCGTTTCCGTAAGGATGCGGACGAAATCATCCTCGGTCAGCGCGCGCAGATTCACGCGGATCGGCAGGCGACCCTGAAGTTCAGGCAGCAGATCCGACGGCTTGGCGATGTGAAACGCGCCTGAGGCGATGAACAGGATGTGGTCTGTTTTCACCGGACCGTGCTTGGTGCTGACGGTTGTGCCCTCAATCAATGGCAGAAGGTCCCGCTGAACGCCCTCGCGGCTGACATCACCGCCGCGCGCGTCCTGCCGGGTGGCAACCTTGTCAATCTCATCAATGAAGACGATGCCGTTCTGTTCAACCGCCCGCAGGGCTTCTTTGGTGACGGTTTCCGCGTCCAAAAGCTTGTCCGCCTCTTCGTCGATCAGAATGTCATAGCTGGCGGCCACCGACATGCGCCGCTTGACGGTCCGCCCGCCGAAGGCTTTGCCGAAAATGTCGCCCAGGTTCATCATTCCACCCATCCCCCCGGGCGGCTGGCCTGGGATCTCAAAACCCTGCATCGGGTTCGACGTGTCCGCGACTTCCAGTTCGATGACGGTATCGTCCAATTCACCGGAGCGTAGTTTGCGTCGGAACATCTCGCGCGTTTGGTCGCGCGCGTCGGAACCGGCCAAGGCTTCGATGACCCGCTCTTCAGCGGCATCATGGGCCTTGGCTTTGACCTCTTCCCGCATGTGTTCGCGGATCATGACCTGTGCGGCGTCGACCAGATCGCGAATGATCTGCTCCACGTCGCGGCCGACATATCCGACTTCGGTATATTTCGTAGCTTCGACCTTGATGAAGGGCGCGCGCGCAAGCTTGGCCAACCGGCGGCTGATTTCGGTTTTGCCGACCCCGGTGGGTCCGATCATCAGGATATTCTTGGGATAGACCTCATCCCGCAGGTCGTCGCCCAGTTGCTTGCGGCGCCAGCGATTGCGCAAGGCGACGGCGACGGCGCGCTTCGCATCTTTCTGGCCGATGATGAAACGGTCGAGTTCTGAGACGATCTCGCGGGGGGTCAGATTTGTCATGAAGACACCTCGGTTGGGGTGTGATCCCACGGGGGAAGACGGCGTTTGCCCGCAAACTCGGGCAGGGAGGTCATGATGGCCCGGCGCAAAACCTCCCATTGGGCGCCCAAAAGGACCAGCCCCGCGCCAAACAACAAGATCACGATGAACGCGTTGCCATCAACGACGGTGAATGACAGCGCCACGATGTAGCCCACGCCCGAAACCAGAAAGGACCGGCGATCAATCACCACAGCCAAGAGCGCCATGACGGCGATGAAGGCCACCAGCAGGATCTGCGCCATGACAGAGTCTTGCTGGAACAGTGTCAGGGCGACGGTGTTGACGATGGCGGGGGCCGCAAGAACGTGCAGCCAGAACCCGCTGGCCGATCGGCGCGTCAGCCTGTGCGGGTCAGACATGTCGAAGCTGAGCGCGATGATCAGGCCGATGAGGCCAAGGCCGACAGTGATCAACGCAAATGTCCCATCCGCGCTGAGCAGGAAGAAATCTTCGATGGAATCGGGCTGTGCGCCGCCCAACGCCGCCATCCCGAACGTGGCTGCCACAACCGATAATGCGATCAACGCCACGGAGAAGGGGACGCGGAACCAGAAATAATGGGCCGCCAAGGCCGCGCCTGTGACCACCGCACTCAGTGTGATGGATCCCTGCAGTTCAAGATCCATAGCCGCACTGACGGACAAGCCGAATTGCCATGCCGAGATCGAAAACATGATCGACAGCGCAATCGAAGGGGCCACCATGCGGCGCTTCAAGGTGAAGTATCGGCCCAGAAGCACCAGCGCGATCATTCCAAGCGCCGCGAACACCAAGCCAGCCAGATACCCCGATTCGATGCTTCCAAAGACGCTCAATCCCGTCAGCCCGGCCCATCCGAGGTACAAAATGGACAGGCCAACCACGATGAACACCTCGTTGAAGCCCTTGAACAGCTCGAACGGCTCATCCAGGCCGGACAGGTGCTCTCGCACACCGCGCCGGGTTTCGGAGATCTGGACAAGCTTGGCCGCCTGCCCTTCATCCAAAACACCTGCGGTGACCGCAGCGCGGACATCGTCACGGGTCAGTTGTGTCATGGGGCGATGCGCTCCACGGTCAGGTTGCCGTTGGTGTAGACGCAAATATCCGCCGCAATCGCCATCGCCTCGCGGGCGACCGTTTCGGCGTCTTTGTCGCTGTCCATCATGGCCCGCGCCGCGGCGAGGGCAAAGTTGCCGCCGGACCCAATCGCGGCGACCCCATGTTCGGGTTCCAGAACGTCGCCCGCGCCGGTGATCACGAACAGATCTTTCCCATCCGTCACGATCAGCATGGCTTCAAGCTTCTGAAGGTATTTGTCGGTGCGCCAGTCCTTGGCCAGTTCCACGCTGGCGCGTGCCAACTGTCCGGGTGTGGCTTCAAGCTTTGCTTCCAACCGTTCAAGCAAGGTGAACGCATCGGCGGTTGATCCGGCGAACCCGGCCACGACCTCATGCCCGCCGGGGCTGAGCCGTCGCACCTTGCGGGCGGTCCCCTTGATCACGGTTTGGCCAAGGCTGACCTGGCCATCGCCGGCCACGACAACCTCATCACCTTTGCGAACACCAATGATGGTGGTCCCATGCCACCCGGGGAAATCCGTCTCTGCCATAGGGCCTCCGTCGTTTGGACCTATATGGCCGCGCAGGAACGGTGTCGCAAGCGTGGGGCGGGAATCCCGCCAGATCAGAGCCAGCCCGGCCAGCCACGGCGCCGCGGGACCCGCACGGCCAGCATCGGCATGAGCCATGGTCCGCGGAACCGGTCCAGATCGAGGGCTTCGAACACCCCGACCGTTTCTTCACCGTTGATCTGGGTCTGAATTGCACAGCGATTGTAGAACGGCGCATCCAGCATCGCCTTGACCTGCCGTGGCCGATACCCGGCGTCGGCCCGCGTTTCCCGGCGCACCAGCCAACCGGGCCGACGCAGCTTTGCCTTTGGCGGCATCGGCATGGCATGGGGCGTTCCGTCTTCATGAAATCCGACGGCAACCGCCAAATCCGACCCATCACGGCGGGTGGCATCATAAAAACATGCTGCGCCGTCCTTCAGGGGGAAGCGCCCCCAGGTCCAATAGTTAAAATCCGCTTCCAACGCCCGCGTGCCAAAGTTTGCGTCGAAGTATCCGTGGCCGGTCCATGTCCAGCCGGGGCGGTTCAGGCGCACTTCGATGTCTGCCTTGGGCGCGAACGGCCGCCAGATATGCGCGCCATCCTCGGTCAGGGGCAATTCGACATCGGTTAGCGCGCTGGGCCGGATGATCACTTCGCCGGTGACGCGCTGCGCGTGCGGGGTCGACATCTCTTCGATTTCAATCCGCAGGTGATCCGTGTCCCAAACCATGGCGGACGGTCCGATCTGGATGCGATCCCGGCTGAGGCCCAGGGCATCGGCGCCGCGATCCGTCATCGTCCAGCGCCCGCCTTTGCCATATGTCACCACGTTCAGGCAGCAATGATTGGCCGGATTGCGCCGACCCGACCATCGATACCAGGGTGAAAAGACCGACCCTATGAAGCCGATGATGGAGATGGCGCGTTCGCTATCGTCGCTGATCCCGTCGACATACCACCAGGCGTAGCCGTCCGACGGGACGCCGATGTCAAAGCAAGGTCGTTCAAGATCGCCGCGGCCGCGTGCTTGCCGGAGAGGCAGGCCATCGGAATCCCCGCTCCCGGATGGGCGCCGCCCCCGCACAGGTAGAGGCCCCGGAGTCTCGTCCGCGCCGTCGGGCGTTCGAAGGTTGCCATCATCCCATGCGGGCTCCGCCCGTAGAGGGAACCGTCCGACCCGGGAAAGGCCGCCGCGAAGTCCATCGGCATCGTGAGGTGAGTGGTTTCCGGCGTCGGGGAGAACGTCAGCCCCCACGATTTCAAAGTCTCGAAAGTGCGTGTCCGACATAGATTTGCGTCCTCGGGGGTCGATGGATGCCCCGCGGGGCCGTTCAAAATGATTTCAAAGCGCTCGAGGCCTTGAGGTGTCTGTCCGCCGCGATCCTGTGCGCAGATGTAAAGTGTCCCGTCGCGCGGCATGCGACCCGCGGCCAGATCGTCAAACTCGGTCTTCGGATCGGCGCAGAAGAAGACGTTGTGATGGGCCAGGTCGATCCCGTGGGGTTTGGCTGCGTATCCCCAGACAAACGCGCTGAGGCTGCGGGGGGCGGTGCCTTTGGCCGGAACGCTGGATTTCGGATCGGGCCCGAGCAGCCCGTTTTGCAGCGCCTTCGGATCCCCGTTGAACAGAATGGCATCCGCCCCGAGTCGGCAGCCGCCGGACAAATGAACGGCGGTCGCTGTCCCATCGCGGCGTTCGATCCGCTCGGCCTTTGTGTTGAAGTGGAAAACCACACCGCGGTCCTTGGCCAATTTGTACATGGCCTGCGCCAAGGCATGCATGCCACCGGCGACACTCCAAACCCCCTTGGCCTCCGAGTGCCAGATCAGGCCGAGGACCGCCGGGCTTTGATAGGGGGACCCGCCCACATAGGTCGCGTAGCGCCCAAACAGCTGCTGCAGCCGCGGATCGTTGAATTCTGCGGCAAGGCTTTGTGCCAGCGTGCGACCTGGCGCCAACGCGGGAATCAAGCCGGGCGACCCAAGCACGCGCGCCGTGAGTTGCCCAAGCCTTGGTTCGGCGGCGTGCATCACCGGCGCTTCAAACGCCTCGTAAAGCTTTCTGGCCCGATCCGAGAACTGGTCGAACGCCCGCGCTTCGTCGGGGCCTGCAAACGCCTCGACGGCCTTCACGCTTTGCGCGCGATCCCGAAACAAATCCAGCTGGCTGCCATCCGGCCAGAAGTGGCGGGCCAGAATGTCGTCTTCGCTGAGCGTGACGTGGTCCGACAGGCGGGTGCCCAAAGCCGCGAACAGGTCCTCGAATACAGGACGCATCGTCATGACGGTTGGACCGATATCAATGGGCCCGGCCTCGGAGGGGCGGGTGCGCATCTTGCCGCCCGGCCCGTCATGCGCCTCGACCACGGTGACCGCGACGCCGGCAGCGGCAAGGCGCAGCGCGGCGGAAAGGCCGCCGATGCCGGCGCCGATCACGACCGTGGATTGTGCAGCGTCAGACAAGCTCGCCTCCAAAAGTGTCACTTTATGTTGACAGATCACGCGTAACTGTCCACTGTAATTTACAACCTAGCTGTCCAAAATGCGAGACGTTCCATGCAAGTGAGGGTGATATGCCGCTAAAATCACGGATCGAGGCTTCGATCGAAGCGGCCATTCGGCAGGGTCAATCCGGTTCTGCGCCCGCCAAGCTTGCCGGGGCCCTGGACTATGCCGTGAACCCAGGCGGCGCACGCATTCGCCCGACAATCTGCCTGTCTGTGGCTTTGGCCTGCGGTGACAAAAGCCCCGCCATGTCGAATGCAGCCGCAACAGCGATTGAACTGATCCATTGCGCCAGCCTTGTCCATGATGACATGCCCTGCTTTGACAACGCAGACATTCGCCGCGGCAAGCCCACGGTGCATGTGGCCTATGGGGAACCGCTTGCCCTTTTGACGGGCGATTCGCTTATCATCATGGCGTTCGAGGTGCTTGCCCGGGCCGCAGCGGAAGACCCGGCACGTGCGGTCGACCTGATCCGAATTCTGGGCGAAAGCACAGGGATGCCGGGTGGCATTTGTGCCGGCCAGGGATGGGAAAGCGAATCGAAGATTGATCTGTCCGCCTACCATCGGGCCAAAACCGGTGCCCTGTTCACGGCGGCGACCCATATGGGTGCGGCAGCCGCGGGCGAAGAACCGGACGCCTGGACCGAACTTGGCGCGCGCATTGGCGAGGCTTTCCAGGTCGCCGACGACCTGCGCGATGCGCTTTACGATGAAGAGATTCTGGGCAAACCGGCCCACCAGGATGAAATCAACGACCGCCCAAATGCAGTTTCGGAATTGGGCGTGCGCGGGGCGATCCGCCGGCTTGAGGATATCCTGTCGGGCGCGATTTCCTCGATCCCGTCCTGCCCCGGCGAAGCGGCCCTCTGCGATATGGTTCGAAAGACGGCAGAGCGCCTGACACCTGTCCTTCCCGCGCATCAGCTCGTCTGATCCGATGACGATCGCTGATCAGCCGGACTATCTGCAACGGGGCGCGTTGGCCGATCGCATTTATGCGTGGCGCATGCGGTTGCTTGGATCGCGCCGGTTCCAGTCCTGGGCCGCCAGAACGCCCTTTGCTGCGCGTGTGGCCCGCAAAGACGGCGAGCGCCTCTTTGATCTGACGGCGGGGTTTCTGCACAGCCAAATCCTTCAAGCCTTCGTTCAATTCGATATCCCGTCCCTGCTGTCCGAGCGGCCTCAGACGGCAGATGAACTGGCGTTGACCCTGTCGGTTCCCGCCGATCGCATGGTGGTGTTCTGCCAGGCGGCCACGTCGCTTGGGCTTTTGGCGCTTGGCCGCGACGGACGCTACGGCCTTGGACGCCTCGGGGCAGCTCTGCCGGGTGTGCCGGGTTTGGCCGACATGATTCGGCATCACGACGTGTTGTATCGCGACGTCGCGGATCCCGTCGCGTTCTTCCAAGACGGGTCGACCACAGAGCTTGCCGATTTCTGGCCCTATGTCTTTGGGGCCAAAGGCGATATCGACCCCGACACGGCCGAAACTTACTCCAACCTTATGGCCGAAAGTCAGGGCCTGGTGGCGGAAGAGGCCTTGCGGCACCTCAAGCTGGACGATGTCGACACCCTTCTTGATATCGGAGGCGGGACGGGCATGTTCCTCAGCGCCGTCGGGCGTGCCTATGCCAAGCCGAACCTCCATCTTTTCGACCTTCCGGTGGTCGTTGCCGCGGCTCAGGACCGGTTTGACAAAGCCGGGCTGTCGGCGCGCAGCGCCGTGACCGGTGGGAATTTTCGCACTGACGCGCTGCCAGCCGGCGCCGACGCGATCAGCCTCGTGCGGGTGTTGTATGACCATGGCGATCTGACCGTCCGGATGTTGTTGAGCAAGGTTCATGCCGCATTGCCCCAGAACGGACGGCTCATTGTGGCCGAACCGATGGCCGGTGGGCGCCATCCGACCCGGGCCGGCGACGCCTATTTTGGTCTGTATTGCATGGCCATGCGCACTGGCCGTGCGCGGAGCGCCGAAGAAATTGCCAACCTTTTGAAAGAGGCCGGTTTTTCCGAGGTTCGCATCCGCAAGACAAGCCGCCCGTTCATCACCGGCGTTGTGGAAGCCCGCAAACTGTAAACTTCGGCGTCTTCATATGTCTATTATGATTGACATACCAAAGTGTCAGGTTAAACTTACAGTCATGTTGTCGCAGGGTTACAGATTCTCCGACATCACAGACCGGACCGAAAGGAAGACCCACCCGTGCAGACGACTGCCATCATTTTGGAAGGCCCAAAAACATTGGGCCTCGGCACGGTAAAGCTGACCGATCCTGGCGCAGGCGATCTTGTGGTCGACGTGCGCCATTCAGGGATTTCAACGGGCACTGAAAAACTGTTCTGGTCCGGGCAGATGCCGCCATTCCCAGGCATGGGCTATCCATTGGTGCCGGGCTACGAAGCCGCGGGCGAAGTGGTTGAGGCGGATCCATCGACCGGCTTTCACGTCGGCGACATCGTCTTTGTCCCGGGCGCAAACTGTTACCAGGACGTGAAGGGCCTCTTTGGTGGTGCGACCCACCGTTTGGTGACCGCCGCGGATCGCGTGGTGAAGATTGACCCCGCCCTGGGTGCCGAGGGGGCCCTGCTGGCCTTGGCGGCGACAGCGCGTCATGCCTTGGCCGGACTGGACACCAAGTTGCCTGAACTGATTGTCGGGCACGGTGTTTTCGGTCGCCTTCTGGCCCGTTTGACCATCGCGGCGGGTGGCGACGCCCCGACCGTTTGGGAAATTGACCCGGATCGCATGACCGGTGCTGAAGGTTACACGGTTGTTCATCCGGACAAGGACGAACGCCGCGACTACGGCTGTATCTACGATGCGTCCGGCGTCGGCAGTCTGCTTGATACATTGGTCGGACGCTTGGCCAAGAACGGCGAGATCGTGCTGGCCGGGTTTTACCCCGAACCCCTGCAATTTGCTTTCCCGCCCGCCTTCATGCGCGAGGCGCGGTTTCGCATCGCCGCCGAATGGACGCGCGATGACCTGATCGCCACGCGCGATCTGATCGACCACGGCGCGCTGAGCCTGTCGGGTCTGATCACACATTCTGTCCACGCGAGCCATGCCGCGACCGCTTACCAGACGGCGTTCGAAGACCCGGCATGTCTCAAAATGATCCTGAATTGGGAGAACGCCGCATGAGCCTCGATACCCCCCCGAATCTTCGAGACTACGACAACAAGCTCCGCGAAGAAGCGTCCGAGCCGACCCTCGAAGTGCCTCAGGGCGAGCCCACCAAGAAGACGCAGATCATCGCGATCTATGGCAAAGGCGGCATCGGCAAATCCTTCACGCTGGCCAACCTCAGCCACATGATGGCCGAGCAGGGCAAGCGCGTGCTGCTCATCGGCTGCGACCCGAAATCGGATACGACCTCGCTTCTGTTTGGCGGCAAGGCCTGCCCGACGATCATCGAAACCTCGACCCAGAAGAAGCTGGCCGGGGAAGAGGTTAAGATCGGGGATGTTTGCTTCAAGCGTGGTGGCGTTTTCGCCATGGAGCTTGGCGGGCCTGAGGTCGGCCGGGGCTGTGGCGGCCGTGGGATCATCCACGGGTTCGAGCTGCTAGAGAAACTGGGCTTCCACGACTGGGATTTCGACTATGTTCTGCTCGATTTCCTGGGCGACGTGGTGTGTGGCGGTTTCGGCCTCCCGATTGCGCGTGACATGGCACAGAAGGTGATCCTGGTTGGGTCAAACGATCTGCAATCGCTGTATGTCGCCAACAATGTGTGCTCGGCTGTGGAGTATTTCCGCAAACTGGGCGGGAATGTCGGCGTCGCGGGATTGGTCATCAACAAGGATGACGGATCGGGCGAAGCCCAGGCGTTTGCCAAGGCGGTTGATATCCCGGTTCTGGCGTCGATCCCGCAGGACGACGACCTGCGCAAGAAATCGGCCAACTATCAGATCGTCGGCACTCAAGAGAGCCAATGGGGCGATCTCTTCGCCGCTTTGGGTGAGAACGTGGCCGATGCACCGCCGATGCGGCCGGTGGCCCTGACGCAAGATCAACTGCTGGAGCTGTTCGACGGGTCCGATACCGGCGCTGGTGTGGTGCTGGAACCCGCAACCGACCAGGACATGCGCGGCAAGAACGCCAAGCCCAAGAAATCCCTCGAAGTCGTGTACGACGAGGCGTGATCTGATGTCAGAGGATTTCAAAGAAGTCAGATACGACGACGCGGCGGACGCCGAAGTCATCCAAGGCGAAGGGCGGGACGACTCCGTCCAAACGCCCGCTGGCAGGGACGGCATGGGATGTCACGCGGGCGCAGCCGAGATGGAAAAAGCGGCCCGCATGGCCGGCAAATCCGAGATTCTGGATCAATACGCCAAGGACTATCCGCAAGGTCCGCATGACAAACCGCAAAGCATGTGTCCTGCCTTTGGCAGTCTGCGCGTGGGTCTGCGAATGCGCCGCACGGCGACCGTCCTCAGCGGATCGGCCTGCTGCGTCTACGGCCTGACCTTCGTCAGCCATTTCTACGGCGCGCGGCGCTCGGTCGGATATGTCCCGTTCAACTCGGAGACGTTGGTCACCGGCAAGCTTTTCGAAGACATCCGCGACGCGGTCCACGAGATGGCCGACCCCGAGCGTTACGACGCCATCGTGGTTACCAATCTCTGTGTTCCGACCGCGTCCGGTGTGCCGCTGCGGCTGCTGCCGAGCGAAATCAACGGTGTGCGCATTGTCGGCATCGATGTTCCCGGGTTCGGGATTCCAACGCATGCGGAGGCCAAGGATGTCCTGGCCGGCGCCATGCTCAACTATGCCCGACAGGAGGTGGAGGCCGGTCCCGTGCAAGCCCCTGTCTCGGGTAAATCAGACCGCCCAACGGTTACGCTGTTGGGCGAAATGTTCCCTGCTGACCCTCTGGGTATAGGAGGGATGCTCGCGCCACTCGGTCTGGCGGCAGGTCCGGTCGTTCCCTGCCGTGAGTGGCGTGAGCTCTATTCTGCGCTCGACAGCGAAGTCGTTGCTGCCATCCATCCGTTCTACACCGCTGCCATCCGCGAATTCGAGGCGGCGGGCCGCACGATCGTCGGATCGGCGCCGGTGGGCCATGACGGCACTGCCGCGTGGCTGAAGAACATCGGGGACGCCTACGGCGTTGCCGCGGATCAAGTGGCTGCTGCGCAAAACGCGTTCCTTCCCGCCATCAAGGACGCGCTGGCCGCCACGCCGATCAACGGCACGATCACCCTGTCGGGCTACGAAGGCTCGGAGCTTCTGGTGGCGCGCCTGCTGATCGAAAGCGGGGCGGACGTGGCCTATGTCGGGTCGGCCTGTCCGAAGACGAAGTGGTCTGAACAGGACGTCGACTGGCTTGAAGCGCATGGCGCGACGGTCAAGTTCCGCGCGTCGCTTGAAGATGACTGCGCCGCCATGGAGGCGATCAAGCCCGACCTGGCCATCGGCACGACGCCGGTGGTCCAGAAGGGCAAGGAGCTTGGGATCCCAAGCCTCTACTTCACCAATCTGATCTCCGCGCGCCCGCTGATGGGCCCGATGGGGGCGGGCAGCCTGCAACAGGTCGTCAACGCCGCGATGGCGAACAAGGACCGCATGGATCACATGAAGGCCTTTTTCGAGGGCGTTGGAGAAGGCGACACCGCGGGCATCTGGGAGGGCGCCCCGAACCTGCGCCCCGACTTCCGCGAACAGCACCAGAAGAAGCTGGACAAACAGAAGCGCGCCGCCAAAGCGCAGGAGATGATCTGATGCCGAGCCATATCAGAGACGTTTCCCGCCTTCGGCGCGACCCGGCGGGGGCGCTGCCCCCGCACCCCCGGGATATTTCTAAAACAGAGACGTGGGGGGCGGTCGCATGCTGATTCAAGACCATGACCGCGCCGGTGGCTACTGGGGATCGGTCTATGCCTTTACGGCCGTGAAGGGCCTGCAGGTGATCATAGATGGTCCGGTCGGGTGCGAGAACCTGCCGGTGACCTCGGTTCTGCATTATACCGATGGGCTCCCGCCGCATGAGCTGCCGATCGTCGTGACGGGATTGGCCGAAGAAGAGTTGGGCCGTGACGGGACCGAAGGCGCGATGAAGCGAGCCTGGGATGTGCTTGATCCTGCGCTGCCGAGCGTGGTTGTCACCGGTTCGATCGCGGAGATGATCGGCGGCGGTGTGACCCCGCAAGGCACCAATATCCAACGGTTCCTGCCGCGCACCATTGATGAGGATCAGTGGGAAAGCGCCGACCGCGCCATGACCTGGATTTTCACCGAATTCGGCATGACGAAAGGCCGTATGCCGCCCGAGAAGAAGCGCCCCGAGGGCGCTGCACCGCGGGTCAACATCCTTGGTCCGATGTATGGCACCTTCAACATGCCGTCCGATCTGGCGGAAATCCGGCGCCTGGTGGAAGGCATCGGGTGCGAGGTCAACATGGTCATGCCGCTGGGCAGCCATCTGGCCGAGATGCGGAACCTCGTGAATGCCGATGTGAACATTTGCATGTACCGCGAATTTGGCCGCGGCTTGTGCGAAGTTCTGGGCAAACCGTACCTGCAAGCCCCGATCGGGGTCGAATCGACCACCAAGTTCCTGCGGACCTTGGGTGACCTCACCGGGCTCGATCCGGAACCGTTCATCGAAAAGGAAAAGCACTCGACCATCAAACCGGTTTGGGATCTGTGGCGGTCGGTGACCCAGGATTTCTTCGCCACCGCCAGTTTCGGGATTGTCGCGAACGAAACCTACGCGCGGGGGATCCGGTTGTTCCTCGAAGACGACATGGGCCTGCCTTGTGCCTTTGCGGTGGCGCGCTGTGCCGGCAAGAAGACGGACAATGACCAGGTCCGGGCATTGGTCAGCCAGACACGGCCCTTGATCCTGATGGGCTCGATCAATGAGAAGATGTACCTCGCCGAAATGTCGGCAGGTCACGGACCGAAGCCGGCCTTCCTTCCGGCCAGCTTCCCAGGTGCCGCAATTCGCCGTGCGACCGGCACCCCGATGATGGGGTATGCCGGCGCCACTTATCTGATCCAAGAGGTGTGCAACGGCCTCTTTGATGCATTGTTCCACATCTTGCCCCTCGGCAGTGACATGGACAGTGCCGAAGCCACGCCGACAACGCTGCGCCGCGATTTCCCCTGGGATCCCGACGCGCAGACCTTGTTGGACAAGATCGTTGCCGAACACCCCATCCTGACCCGGATTTCTGCCGCCAAAACCCTGCGCGATGCCGCGGAAAAGGCGGCGCTGGAGACCGGGGCCGAGCGGGTGGTGAAAGAGACCGTCGCGGCGCTTGCGCCCGCTGGTTTCGAACTTGAAGGAGGAGGGAAGGGATGACGGATTTCACGTCCGACACCCCCGTCACCCGGTCGGCCAAGCCGCCGAAGACGGAGTTCATGGTCTATTTCGGGATCATCTTCCTGGCCACGCTTCCACTTGCGACCCTGACCTGGGCGCTGGCGGCAATCCGGGCCGGAAACATGACCGACAAAGGGCCGATCAAGCGGGCCTGGAGCCAGGCGCGCACCATTACGCCGATGATCTTCTCGGCCTGAATTCGACCCGAACGCGCCTGTCAGAGCCGAACAAGACATTCGGCAAGGGCCAATTGGATCGAGGAATACTCGGCGTGACGACCGGAGCCGAGACTGAGTTCACCGCGTGCGAGGGATCCCTTGGGCGAGGTGGAATGGCCGGTGGGGTAATGAGGCTCTGCCGGGGCCCGGCCGCAGGGTTTGCGGCGCAGTCTAACGTTCCGGAGGAAAGTTAATGGCTGACAATTCCGACCTGTCCTTCACGGGTCTGACCGACGAGCAAGCCCAAGAGCTGCACGCGGTGTACATGAGCGGGTTGTACCTGTTCGGGGCGGTTGCCCTGGTCGCACACCTCGCCACGTACATCTGGGCACCTTGGTTCTGAGGAAGGATCTGAAGAATGGCAAAATTCTACAAAATCTGGCTCATCTTCGACCCCCGCCGCGTGTTCGTCGCGCAGGGTGTCTTCCTGTTCCTGCTGGCCGCAATGATCCACCTGGTGGTTCTGTCGTCCGGTCTGAACTGGTTTGAAGGTGCCGCAATGAACATGGGTTTCGGCGGCTAAGCTGACACGACTTTCATTGCAATGAAACTCACGCTGCGGGCGGTGCGTGCCCGCCTCGCCCGCAGCATACAGAACGACCCCACCGCGCCCCACTGGCCACAGACCGCTTCGAAGGATGGTGCGCGGCCCGAGATTGAATTCGATCCGAAGTGGATGACCGCTTTTGTGATCACACGGTACCTTGCGTCCCTTCGTGAGGAGACTCAGCCGCGAATGGGTCAGACCCCGTTCGCGGCTTTTTTAACACCTGGGCTCTAGGGAGGACCCATCCGATGACACGACCGACCGGATATTCAGACATTCCCACCACACCGATCCTGGATCGCGTGACCTATCCGTCTGATTTGCGACGGTTGACGGATGCCGAACTGGCCCGATGCGCGGATGAATTGCGGGCCGAGACGATCTCGGCGGTCTCGCAAACGGGCGGCCACTTGGGATCATCTTTGGGTGTGGTCGAGTTGACGGTCGCGATTCATGCGGTGTTCAACACGCCCTATGACAAGTTGGTCTGGGATGTCGGTCACCAGTGTTATCCCCACAAGATCGTCACCGGACGCCGTGATCGGATCCGCACCCTGCGCCAGAAGGGCGGGCTGAGCGGGTTCACCAAACGCTCGGAAAGCGAATACGACCCGTTTGGCGCGGCGCATTCGTCGACCTCGATCTCCGCGGCGCTGGGCTTTGCCATGGCGCGCGAGATGGGGCAGGCCACAGGCGACGCGATTGCCGTGATCGGGGACGGCTCGATCAGCGCCGGTATGGCGTACGAGGCCTTGAACAACGCCGGCGATCTTGGGCGTCGGTTGTTCGTGATCCTGAACGACAACGACATGTCGATTGCCCCCCCAGTCGGAGCGATGTCGCGGTATCTGGCCGGACTGTCTGACAATTCGCCGCTTGCCACACTCAAGGACATCGCGGACGGCGTCGCGTCGCATTTGCCCGAGCCATTGCGCCACGGCGCAGAACGCGCGCGCGAGCTGGTGACCGGACATCCAAAATCGGCAACATTGTTCGAGCACCTAGGCTTTACCTATGTGGGCCCGGTCGACGGGCACAACATGGCCGAACTCTTGAACGTCCTGCGCGCCACCAAAGCCCGGTCAACCGGCCCTGTCCTGATTCATGCGGTGACGGTGAAGGGCAAGGGATATGCCCCCGCAGAAGGTTCGGACGATTGCTACCACGGGGTGGCGAAGTTCGATGTTGCCACGGGTGCCCAAAAGAAATCGGCACCGAACGCCCCGAGTTACACAAATGTCTTTGGACAGAGCCTAACCCGCCACGCAGAGCAGGATAATCGCATCGTTGGTGTGACCGCTGCAATGCCGGGAGGCACCGGTTTGACCATGCTGCAAAAGGCGATGCCCGGGCGTGTATTCGATGTCGGGATCGCGGAACAACATGCGGTGACGTTCAGTGCCGGAATGGCTGCGGGCGGCATGAAACCGTTCTGCGCGATCTATTCCAGCTTCCTGCAACGGGGATACGATCAGGTCGTCCACGATGTGGCGCTCCAGAACCTGCCTG
The DNA here is from genome assembly GCA_963921255.3 of Paracoccaceae bacterium. Classification (GTDB taxonomy): domain Bacteria; phylum Pseudomonadota; class Alphaproteobacteria; order Rhodobacterales; family Rhodobacteraceae; genus JANSYL01. Next base: position 223,425 of record CAWUEW020000001.1, read on the forward strand.
TTCGTTTCATGATTGATCGCGCCGGTCTTGTCGGTGCCGACGGTCCGACACATGCGGGCGCGTTTGACATCGGGTTCCTGGCGGCCTTGCCGAACATGACGGTCATGGCCTGCGCGGACGAAGCCGAGCTGGTGCACATGATGGCCACCGCGGCCGCGCATGACAGCGGGCCGATCGCCCTGCGTTACCCGCGCGGCGAAGGCACGGGCGTGGAGATGCCCGAAATGGGCGACGTGTTGGAGATCGGCAAAGGTCGCGTGCTGCAGGATGGCTCGGACGTCGCGATCCTGTCGTTCGGCGCGCATTTGGCGGAAGCCACGGACGCGGCGCGGGCGCTGGAGGCGCGCGGGCTCAGCGTCACAATCGCGGACGCGCGGTTCGCGAAACCGTTGGACACCGATCTGATCGACACCCTGGCAGACACCCACCGTGCGCTGATCACCGTGGAACAGGGCGCTGTCCTTGGATTTGGGGGCCTTGTCCTGCACCATCTGGCGGAAACGGCCCGATTGGACGGACGCTGCGCGGTGCGGACGTTGCATCTCCCGGACCGTTTCATTGATCAGGCAAGCCCGGCAGACATGTATGCCGATGCCGGCCTGACGGCGGATGACATCGCCAACGCGGCGCTTGAGGCGATGGGTGTCGCGACAGTGGCCTTCGAAAGCAAAGCCCGCGCGTAAAGCGCGGGCCTCAGCACCGTCTTCAGTGCCGGATCAGGCGTCTTGAAAAATGACCCCGGCGTGATCCCGCAGGTAGATCTGCAGCCACGGCGTGAAGCTGGAGGGCCGGGCCAAGACATCCTTTGACAGCTCTGACAGCGGTTGCCAGATCGTATCCATCACTTCGTCCGGGTTTGGCTTTGGCTCGATCCCCGCGGGGACATCGCCCACGAAGATATCAACCACTTCATGTTCGATCAGACCGCCGCCCACGTCCGCGCGGTATTCCACCGTGTCCCGATAGACCAAGGGTACGCCGCTGATCCCAAGTTCTTCCCCGAGGCGGCGTTCGGCGCAGGCCATCATATCCTCGCCCCAAAACGGATGCGTGCAGCAGGTGTTCGCCCAGAGACCCGGCGTATGGTACTTGCCAAGCGCCCGACGCTGCAAAAGCACCTTGTCGCCCCGCATCAAGAAGACCGAGATCGCCTTGTGGCGCAGGCCCTTGAGATGGGCCTCCAGCTTTTCCACGGGGGTCAGTTTGCCGTCGACCCAGGTTGGGATTTCGATGCTCATGCGTGTGTCGGGGCCACGATGCCAGTCAGATGGGCCAAGTTCTTGATGCCGATCTTCAAATGCGCCAGAGGCCGTGCCTTAACCAGTTCCTTGTTCATATAAGCCTCGAAGGTCAGACGTTGCACGTCGACATCGTGGCACAGGCTGACAAACCGTTCCCGGCGTTCGTCGGATTTGTAATAGGCATCCTGCATGGCGCCGAGGATCTTGAAGACATTCTTGTGCTCGCGCATGAACAGCTTTCGGGCAAGCTTCAGATCCTTGATCAGGCCGGACTGGAGTTTGGCCGCCGCGGCGATGCCGGCCACCCGTCCGCCCATCATGGCATAGTAAATCCCCTCACCAGAGGATGGTGCAACAACCCCGGCGGCATCCCCGGCCAGAACGACGTCACGGCCGTTGTCCCATTCATCCAGCGGCTTGAGCGGGATGGGGGCGCCTTCGCGGCGAATGGTGTCACAATCGGCCAGGCCCGATGCTTCGCGCAGATCGGCCGTCGCCTTCTTGAGATCGACTTCGCGGTGGAAGGTGCCCATGCCGACGCTGGCGGATTCCCCATGCGGGAAGACCCAACCGTAGAAATCCGGGCTGATCCGGCCATCATAGATCACGTCGCACCGGTCGGGGTGGTATTCGCCCCGCGGACCAGGCGATTTGATGATCTCGTGATACGCGATCACGTAGGGGATCTTGTCGCCGCCTTTGACTTCGGTCCGGGCCACGTTCGACCGTGCGCCGTCTGCTCCGATGACCATGCGCGTGGTCAGGGCCCTCGAATCGCCGCTGGCCTTGTCGCGGAAATGGACATGGGTGCCGTCCTGGTCCCGGGTGATGTTGGTGTAGGTCCCGGTGAACCGTTCGGCCCCGGCCTCCTGGGCGCGGGTCCGCAGGTATTCGTCAAAGTGCTCGCGATCGACCATGCCGACGAAGCCGTTCTCGATCGGAATGTCAACACGGCGCCCCGTGGGCGAAATCATCCGGGCGGTCGTGATCTTGGCGACGATCTGGTCCTCGGGGATGTCGAAATCCCGGATCAGGCGCGGCGGGATTGCACCGCCGCAGGGCTTGATCCGCCCCGCCTTGTCGATCAGCGCCACCTTGTGGCCCGACCGCGCAAGGTCCTCGGCCGCCGTCGCGCCAGATGGGCCTCCGCCCACAACAACAACATCATACTTCATGGTCATTCTCCCGGAACGGCGGCGCCCTGTGGCGCGATGGTGATGCGGCGATCCATGATGCGGAGCGCCATGAAGGCCGCCGCCAGGTAGAGCGCCGCCTCCAGAATGAAGACCGCACCAAAGGCGGTCGGATCGGTGAACATGCGTCGCGCGATGTCGGCCAGGGCGGCCCCGGCCAACCCCCCGAATCCGGCGGCAATGGCCTGCGCGGCGCCCCAAAGGCCCATGCGTGTGCCTTCTCGGGCGTCCCGCCCCTCGCCCGCCAACGCCATCATCGAGCCAATGGCCGCGACGGCGAACATGCCATTGAAGAACCCCATCAGGACGACAGCGGGCACCAACGGCGCGCTTGGACCGATCTGGCCCAGGAAGACGATCAATCCAAGGGCGGCGGCCGACCCGAGGCAGCCGGCAATCACCCAACTGCGCAAGCTGCCCAATCGCAGGGCGGTGCCTGCGACGCCAACAAGGACCATACCAAGGAACACCCCGCCATTCTGCGCGCCCGACAGCGAGGTCGATTCACCCGGGGTGAAATCGAAGACCAGCCCGGAATAGGGCTCGAGGATCAGTTCCTGCATGAAATAGGCGGTCATGCTGAGGAAGACGAACAAGGTGAACATGCGGGCCTTGGGTTCGGCCCAGACCTCGCGCAGGCCTTCCAGAAACGGAACCGAGTCCTGTTCGGGTCGGGCGATCACGCGGGCCTCGATGCCCCAGACGGCCACGCATGTAACGACGAAGGCCCCAAGCGTGACTACACCGACAACCTGCATCAGGCGGTCGGGCGTGTAGGGGTCCAGAAACTGCCCGGATACGCCGGCTGTCACGGCAATGCCGAGAATCATCATCAACCAGGTGATGGTCGCGGCAGCCGGTCTGCGGCGCGGCGCGGTGGCCGTGGCCAGCAGGGCCAGGAGTGACGTGCCAGATGCTCCGACCCCAACGCCGATAGCGGCATAGGCGAAGATCGAAAAGATCAGCCCAAGCATCATCTGCGTTTGCATGAGAATCACGCCGTAAGCGGCCCCAAGTCCGCCAAGGGCGAGAACGGCCATGCCGCCTATGATCCAACGGGTCCGCTTGCCACCTGTGTCAGACCGATAGCCCCACTGTGGGCGCGTGATCTGAATGCCGTAATGCAAGGCGACCAGCGCGCCGGGCAGAACGGCGGGCAGAACCAGTTCAACCACCATCAGGCGGTTCAGGGTCGATGTGGTCAGAACAACGATGGCGCCAAGCGCCATTTGCACAAACCCCAACCGGACGATCTGAAGCCAGGACAGGGTCATGGTACAATATCCAATGTCCGCACCGCGAAGGCCGTAACCATCATTCCGGACACATACAGGGTCACGCCGACGCCGTTGTACCAGGGCGCCTTGGCTTTCGGATCGCGCAGCAGGACCCGCATCGCATAGAGCTGCGCAATCAGAGACACCGCGATGGCCAGCCCGTGAATCTGGCGATCCCAGAACCCGTAGAGCAGGACGAACACAGCAAGCTGCGGCACCGCCATTACAACGCAGGCAAGCTTTGCGGCGCGTTCAGGCCCAAGCGTAACCGGGAGGGAATTCACGCCCATTTGGCGATCACCTTCCAACGCTTTGAAATCATTGAGGGTCATGATGCCATGGGCCCCAATGCCATAAAGCACGGCGACAATGATGACAGGCCAAGACGGGGCCCCGGATGCAAGCACGGCAGCACCCGTGAACCACGGCAGGGTTTCGTAGCTGAGCCCAACGAGACCCGGGCCCCACCACCCAGAGCGTTTTAGGCGCACCGGCTCGGCGGAGTAGGCCCAGGCTGCCGCGATCGCGACCAGCGTCGCGGCAAACCCCCAAGGGCCAAGCGCCAGGCCCAGAACGGCTGCGAACCCGGACATTCCGAGCGCGATCCAAAGCCCCCACCGGCCCGGAATTCGGCCAGACGGAATGGGGCGGTTCGGTTCATTGATGGCATCGACGTGGCGGTCGCACCAATCATTGGCGGCCTGGCTCATCCCGCAGACGACCGGACCGGCAAGCACAACCCCAAGGATCAGGAGACCCCAGTGGCCGGCTGGTGCGACGCCGGCCGAAACGGCCCCACACAAATAGGCCCACATTGGTGGAAACCACGTGATCGGCTTCAACAGCGTCAAGACCGCACGTGGGTCCGGCAGGCTGTTGGGATTTGGCGGTGTGAGGTCGGTCGTTACACTCATTGTGTAAGTCTAAGCTTACACACAGCGACTCGGCAAGTGTAAACTTTAGTTGACGCATTGCACGAGGCACAAAAAAAGCGCGCCTGAAGCGCGCCAATTTTTTCATGTGAAATCGACTAGTTGTCGTTTTTGTGGAGCAGCCCGTACTTGCGAAGCTTCACGTAGAGTGACTGGCGTGACAGCCCAAGCATCTCAGCTGCGGCCACCCGGTTGTTCTCGGTCAACTCGACAGCGGTTTCGATGCACATCTTCTCAACCACGTCGGTCGTTGCCGAAACGATATCCTTCAGCGGCGCTGACCCGACCAGATCCATGACATTGCGCATCGCATCATCCGAGACGGGCGCCGGTCCGGGCAGGTTCGTTGCAACGGGTTCGCGGACGACCTCCATCCGCGATGTATCGCGAATGACAAAGGCGAACCCTCCCGCACCTGTCTGAGACAGATGGGTGGCCGAAAGCTCAACCGAAAGTTGCGAACCATGGGCACTTTCCAAACGGGTGGCGTAGACCCGCATGGTGCCGTTGCGCACCGCGTTGTCGATCAGCACTTTGAGATCGACACTGCCGCGCGACAGAAACTCGGCAAGAGACTTGCCCTTCACGTCGCTCAACTGGCCGGCGTCGCACAAACCAAGGAACGCATCGTTTGCGGTTTTGATCAGACCATTGGCATCTGTGAACACCATGGCGTCCGGCGCGCTGCGGAACAGGCCGCCAAGCGCCTGCGCCAGTTCGGCCGCGACGGTTTCGGCCGTCTGGGCGGGCTCAATCCGACACAGAAGGGTCTTGTCGCCGGCCGCCCGAAACACGACCGGGTCAATCAGAACCTCTGACTGGCCGCGCCGCGTCGTGACGCGCATCGGACCAGTGGATTCGTCGCCGGCCACGATCACGAGGCTTTCGATGAACTCGCCCCTGCGACGGCCCTCGAACTCTTGCGTGAAGGCGCTGCCCGCAAGGCCGCTGGGCTCACCGCCCAAAAGCTGTGCCGCGGTGGAGTTCAGATCAACAATCCGCCCAGAGGCGACATCGACCAGCACCAGCGCATCCCGCGCGGCCTCCATGATGACCCGATACCGCGTTTCGTAGTCGCGGTGGGTCTCGTAATCTTTCTCAAGCGCAAGCTGGGCTTTGACCAACCGATGCTGAAGTTCCGCAATCGGACGAAGATCGCGACCAAGCATCAGAATGATGTCGTCCCGACCGGTTTTGTGCAGCGTGTAGCGGATCGGGAATTCCCAATTCGCATTGTCGAAATGGTTCACCTCGATCGCATCGGAGGGCCGCGCTTCACCGACGCGGTAGGCCTCAAGCTGCTTTTCGAGTTTCGACAGGCTGTCTTCGGCCATGAATTCGCGGATATCGCGGTCTTTCCAATGGTCGAGACGCCCCAGGGTCGGGTTCAACGGATTGACGATGACGGATTTGACGGTGCCTTCGGTGTCGAGAACAATCGCCAGATCGGCAGCGGTTTGTACGATCTCGTTGAACTGCTCGGGCCCAATCGGAGGGGCCGCAGGCTGATCCCGGAATTCTGTGCCGCGCGTATTCATCGGCCCAAAACCTCATCGCCCCGGGCCCGTTCGCGGCGATACGCTTGTTCTAGTTCATCTGGCTCCGGTCCAGCCAGGTCGATCGGAAGGCCACACATTCGCAACGCCGTGGCAGCGTCCTGAGCGATGAAATCAGCCCCTGTCTGTTTCAGGACTGCCTCGCCTTGGTTCAGGGATACGCCGCCAATCACGATTGGTGTCACGCGAGTGACCGAGGTTCGAATTGTTTCTACCAAATCTTTTGCCGATGCAAGGGTTCTCCGACCAGCAGACGATATTCCAATCATTCTATAGCGCCGTGTATGCAACCTAGGGGCGATGTCTTTAGGTCGCACATCAACCATAACGTCAACATTGTACCCGAGCCGACGGAACTGATCGGCCAGAACAAACGGGCCCAAGGTGTGCTGCTCCATGTACGGAACCAGGATCAAAATGCGGGGCGCTTCGATGAAGGGCCCGCGCGGACGCTGGCGATGATGGCCCGACGACAGTCCGCGCACAGCCTCCTGCAACCGTGCTGCGCCAATGGTGACGTGGACGAAGCTGAGTTCATCGTCCAACCAGCGCTGGCCCAGAACCCGCGCCGTGGCCGGGATCACGTAGTCGATCACGTCGCGCGCAGGCACGCCGTCGGCGCGCAGGCGGGTCAAGGCTTCGTGGTGCAAGGACTCGTCTGAATCGATGAACGCATCACCCAGTGCGATCAAACGCTCCGACAACGCGACGGGCAACGTGTCAACGCCGGACGCCAGCACGGAGATCGCCTGTTTGGCGAGATGGCGGACGTCTTCATCCGACATTGTCGGCTGCAGTTTCCGCGAAAGATGCGTCTCGTCTTTCATTAAGCCGTCACCACTTTTGCTCACACAGCGCGTCATTGCGCAGGATCTCAAGCACGTGAGCAATGGGTCGTCGTAAATTAGTATCGTTCAAAACGAGTTTTGTGTCAAATCAAATTGACACTCGCCCGCTTCGTGTCGGCGCACTGCTCGCGCTCAACCGCCAATTGGTCTTTCCGCTAGGAAAAACAAGGGTCCGAGGGCCTATTCATGTAAAAAATGTCCACTAGCCAATACGCAAAAGTGTAAGTTTGAATTGACACTCTGGGGATTGCAGCGCTACTTTTGGTCCATCGACCGGAGGAATCGTTGCAATACATGGTTAGCGAGACGTTTACACAAGCGCCGTCACGCGCACTTTACACGCATGAGGAACGCGCGCGACGCGACGCGACCGTCTGGACAACCGTTCAGGGCGTCCTGGCGCCGTTGCAGTTTTTGGTGTTCCTGGTGTCCCTTGGCCTGGTCTTGCGGTTCATGTGGACCGGCGCCGGATATGACGCCGCGACGATCTCAATCATCCTCAAGACGTTCATCTTGCTGACGATCATGGTCACGGGCGCCATCTGGGAAAAGGTTGTGTTCGGCCAGTACCTGTTTGCCCACGCCTTCTTCTGGGAAGATGTCGTGAGTTTTGCGGTGATTGCCTTGCACCTGACCTACGTGTGGGCCCTGCTCGCCGGATGGTCGCATGACCTGCAAATGTGGATCGCGCTGGCAGCTTATGCCGCCTACGTGATCAATGCGGCCCAGTTTCTGTGGAAGCTGCGGATGGCCCGCCTGGAAGGTGAGGCCCGCGCATGAACCGTCCGACCAATATCGCCAACTCGACCTGCCGCGACGCGCCCGTTCTAAAGGAGCGTGGCCAGAGAGAGGTCTTTTGTGGCCTGACCGGCATCATCTGGCTGCACCGTAAAATGCAGGATGCGTTCTTTCTCGTCGTTGGAAGCCGCACCTGCGCGCACCTTCTCCAGTCTGCGGCCGGCGTCATGATCTTTGCCGAGCCCCGGTTCGGAACCGCGATCCTTGAGGAGGGCGATCTCGCCGGCATGGCGGATGCCCATGACGAGTTGGACCGCGAGGTTGAACGCCTCCTGTCCCGCCGTCCTGATATCAAGCAGCTGTTCCTCGTTGGATCCTGCCCGTCCGAAGTCATCAAGCTGGACCTCGCGCGCGCTGCCGAACGTCTGACCCAAGTTCATGCCCCGCATGTGCGGGTTCTCAATTACTCGGGCTCCGGCATCGAAACGACCTTCACGCAAGGTGAAGATACGTGCCTGGCCTCCATGGTTCCGGTCCTGCCCGCGACGCAGGAACGGGAACTGCTGCTGGTGGGTGCGTTGCCTGACGTGGTCGAGGATCAGGCGGTTGGCCTTCTCAGCAAGATGGGGATCGGTCCAATCCGTGTTCTGCCCGCACCGCGCGCGTCCGAAGCGCCGGGTGTCGGCGAAAACACCGTTTTCGCCTGCCTACAGCCCTTCTTGGGTGAAACCGCCGCCGCCCTGACGCGGCGTGGAGCGCGGATGATCCAAGCCCCGTTCCCCTTCGGTGAAGAAGGAACGACGCTGTGGCTGAAGGCAATCGCGGATGAATTCGGCGTCGATGATGCAACGTTTGACGCGGTCACGGCGGCCCCCCGCGCCCGCGCGCGCACGGCCATTGCCAACGCGTCCGAACACCTGCGCGGCAAAACGATCTTCTTCATGCCGGACAGCCAGTTGGAAATTCCGCTGGCGCGTTTCCTGACCCGGGAATGTGGCATGGAGGCGATCGAGATCGGCCAGCCCTACATCCACAAGGGCCTGGTCGGCCCGGATATGGACCTGATCCCCGGCGGGCCCGTGATTTCCGAAGGTCAGGATGTCGACCTTCAACTGGATCGCGTGCGCGCCGCGCGGCCAGACCTGACCGTCTGCGGCCTGGGTCTCGCCAATCCTCTTGAGGCCGAGGGCCTGACGACCAAATGGGCTATCGAGTTGGTCTTCACGCCTGTTCATTTCTACGACCAGGCTGGCGATCTGGCCGGGCTCTTTAGTCGACCTGTTCGCCGCCGCGAGCTTCTCAAACTGGAGGCCGTGGAATGAAACTGACCGTCTGGACGTATGAAGGCCCCCCGCATGTGGGCGCGATGCGTGTCGCCACCGGTATGAAGGGTCTGCACTATGTGCTGCACGCCCCCCAGGGCGACACCTATGCCGACCTCCTGTTCACGATGATCGAGCGTCGGGATCACCGCCCCCCGGTGACCTATACGACCTTTGAAGGCCGGGACCTGGGCGAGGATACGGCCGGGATCTTCAAGACCACGTGCCAGGATGCGTACGACCGGTTCCAACCCGAGGCCCTGATCGTCGGTGCGTCTTGCACGGCAGAACTGATCCAGGACGACCCCGGGGGTTTGGCCGAAACGATGGGTATTCCCGTTCCGGTCGTGGCGTTGGAACTGCCGTCCTATCAGCGGAAGGAAAATTTCGGCACGGACGAAACCTTCTACCAGCTGGTCCGCGCATTGGCGCATCCGATGGATAAAACACCCGAGATCACGGCCAACCTGATCGGCCCGGTCGCCTTGGGGTTCCGGCACCGGGACGACATCGAGGAGGTAAAGGGCCTCCTCTACGAGATGGGAATCGGGATCAACGTCGTCGCACCGTTCGATGCCACGCCGACCGACCTGACCAAGCTTGGGCAGGCGCATGTCAACATCCTGATGTACCCCGAGCACGCGGAAACCGCCGCGCGCCATATGGAACGCACCCTTGGCATTCCCTACACCAAAACGGTGCCGATTGGCGTTGGGGCGACCCATGATTTCGTCGCTGAAGTGGCTCAAATCTGCGGTGTAGAGCCGAAAAAAGACCTCACCCGCCTGCGTCAACCCTGGTGGTCGAAATCCGTCGACTCCACCTATTTGACCGGCAAGCGCGTATTCCTGTTCGGGGACGCCACGCATGTGAAGACGGCCGCCCGCATCGCCCGGGACGAGATGGGTTTCGAGGTGGTGGGTCTCGGCTGTTACAATCGCGAATTCGCCCGTGACATCCGCGCCCTTGGCAAGGAATTTGGCGTCGAGGCGTTGGTCACCGACGACTATCTCGAGGTCGAGAAGGCCATCGAAGACGCCGCGCCCGAAATGATTCTGGGCACTCAGATGGAGCGTCATATCGGCAAGCGCCTGGGCATCCCCTGCGCCGTCATCTCCGCACCCGTTCATGTGCAGGACTTTCCGGCGCGATACAGCCCGCAGATGGGGTGGGAAGGCGCCAATGTGATCTTTGACACCTGGATCCATCCGCTTGTGATGGGACTGGAGGAACATCTTTTGGCGATGTTCCGCGAGGATTTCGAGTTCCACGACGAAGCCGGCCCAAGCCACCACGGCGGCCATGCACCAAAGCCTGTGGCAGAACCCGGCGCGACGCCACAGCATATCGCTGAACCAGAGCAAGCGGCCCAGGCGTCCGACGCCCCGACGGAGACGGGGTCGGATGTGATGGTGTGGCTGGCCGATGCCGAAAAAGAGCTGAAGAAGATCCCGTTCTTTGTGCGCGGCAAGGCCAAGCGCAACACCGAGAAGTTTGCCGCCGAACAGGGTGTGACCGAGATCAGCGTCGATACGCTGTACGAAGCAAAGGCCCACTATGCGCGGTGACGGCGATCATATCCCCGGTTACCGGGTCGTGATTGTCACGCTGGACAGCCATGCGGCCGGTCCGGCCGCGCGCGTCAGTGAACGGCTCGCCAATGAGTTTCCGGGCCTCTCGGTCAGTGTACATGCAAGCGCCGAATGGGCCGAGAATCCGGATGCGTTGGAAGAGGCGCGCCTGTCGGTGCGCCACGGCGACATCATCGTCGCGAACCTGCTGTTCATCGAAGAACACATCACCGCCATCCTGCCCGAGCTTCAGGCCCGCCGCGATCACTGCGACGCCATGATCGGCGTGATCTCGGCCAAGGAAGTCGTCCAGCTGACCAAGATGGGCGATCTGGACATGATGAAACCGGCCACCGGGCCGATGAAGCTGTTGAAGAAGCTGCGCGGGAAGAAAGAGCCCTCCGCGAACTCCGGCGAGAAGCAGATGAAGCTTCTGCGCCGTTTGCCGAAGATCCTGAAGTTCATTCCCGGTAAGGCGCAGGATCTGCGCGCCTGGTTCCTGACCATGCAGTATTGGTTGGGGGGCTCTGACGACAATGTCGAGCAGATGATCCGCTTCCTCGTGGGGACATACGCGCACGACGCGGCGTTCAAAGGGGCCACGGCTGCGGCGCCAATCGATTACCCCGAAGTTGGCCTTTATCACCCCGATTTGCCGGGCCACTCGATCACCACCGACGTGGCCGATCTGCCGAACCCCGAGAATCCGGTTGCCACGGTTGGCCTTCTGATGATGCGCAGCTACGTGCTGGCCTCCGACACGGGCCACTACGATGGCGTGATCCGGCGCATGCAGGAGGCTGGCCTCGCGGTTGTCCCGGCCTTTGCCGGAGGTCTCGACGGGCGCCCCGCGATCTCAGAGTATTTCACCGAGGGAGGCATCGACGCCATGGTGTCGCTGACCGGCTTCAGCCTGATCGGGGGGCCGGCCTATAACGACAGCGCGGCCGCGGTTGAGGTTCTGAAAGGCCTCAATATCCCGTACATCGCAGCACATCCGATCGAGTTTCAGACCCTTGGCCAATGGGCATCCTCGGCTGGCGGACTGGGCCCGGTGGAAACGACGATGCTGGTCGCCCTGCCTGAGATTGACGGCGCGACGAACCCGACCGTCTTTGGCGGTCGCCATGGGGCCGAGGGCTGCAACGGCTGTTCGTACAACTGCCCCCGGTCGTCGGACACCAAGGCGATGGCGCCCTGCCTGGAGCGGATCGACAGCCTCGTCGAAAAGACCAAGCGCATGGCCCTTCTGCGGCGCAAGGAAAATGCAGAAAAGACCGTTGGCATCGTGCTGTTTGGTTTCCCGCCCAACGCGGGTGCCATCGGGACGGCCGCGTATCTGAGTGTATTTGAAAGCCTGTTCAACACGCTGACCCGCATGAAGGCCGAAGGCTACGATGTGGAGGTCCCGGCCAGCGTGGAGGATCTGCGCAAAGCCATCCTTGAGGGCAACGCCAAGCAATACGGGCAAGAGGCCAACGTGGCCGCCCATGTCGATGCGGACACCATCGTGCGCACGACGCCGCCTTTGAAGATCATCGAAAGCGTTTGGGGTCCGGCCCCGGGCAAGATCCAATCCGACGGGCGCGGGGTGTTCGTGCTTGGTCAGCAGTTTGGCAAGGTCTTTGTCGGTGTACAGCCGACCTTTGGCTACGAAGGCGACCCGATGCGCCTTCTGTTCGAAAAAGGCTTCGCCCCGACCCATGCGTTCACGACCTTCTACCTGTGGCTCAAGAACACGTTGAAGGCTGATGTTCTGCTGCATTTTGGTATGCACGGCGCGCTGGAGTTCATGCCCGGCAAGCAGGCCGGTCTGGGTGCGCGCGATTGGCCGGACCGCCTGATCGGTGAGATGCCGAACGTCTATCTCTATGCCTCGAACAATCCGTCCGAGGCGACCCTGGCCAAGCGGCGCTCGAACGCCGTGACAATCACGCACCTAACGCCGCCTCTTGCCGCCTCTGGCCTCTACAAGGGTCTACAGGAGTTGAAAGACAGCCTGACCCGCTGGCGCGGCCTTGCCCCCGACGCGTCGGAACGGGATGAGTTGGCCGCCCTGATCGAGGATCAAGCCGAGGCCGTCGATTTGGATGAGCGCGATCCGGACAAGCTGTGGCTGACGCTGCTGGAAACCGAAGACGCCCTGATCCCAGATGGGCTCCACGTGGTGGGCAAGCCCATCGGTGAAAGCGAACTGCAGGAACACCTGCGCGTCATGGCCGATACCGCCGAAGAGACGCGTCAACGGGTTGAAGAGCTGCTGCGCCAGCAGACTGAATTGACGGGGCTGATGCGCGCGTTGTCCGGTCACTACATCGAGCCTGTTCCGGGCGGCGATCTGATCCGTTCGCCCGAGGTTCTCCCGACGGGTCGCAACATCCACGCGTTTGATCCGTTCCGGATGCCAACCGCCTTTGCGTTGCAGGACGGCGCGAAGCAGGCCGAAAAGTTGATCGAGGCCGCCGGAGAAATGCCGCGCTCGGTCGCGTTGGTGCTGTGGGGGTCGGACAATATCAAGTCGGATGGCGGGCCCATCTCTCAGGCCTTGGCGCTGATGGGGGCGACACCTCGTTTCGACGGATACGGCCGCCTGTGCGGCGCTGATCTGGTCCCCTTGGAGGAACTTGGCCGCCCGCGCATCGACGTCGTGATGACCCTGTCGGGAATTTTCCGCGATCTGCTTCCGCTGCAGACCCGGATGCTGGCCGAAGCCGCATACAAGGCGGCAACCGCGGATGAACCCGTCGAGATGAACTACGTGCGGGCCCACACGCTCGATTACGTCGAAAAGATGGGGGTGGACATCGAAGAGGCGGCGTTGCGCGTCTTTTCAAACGCCGAAGGCGCCTACGGCTCGAACGTCAACGCGCTTGTCGACAGCGGCGCCTGGGGCGAAGAGGACGAATTGGCCGACGCTTACCAGGCCCGCAAATCCTTTGCCTACGGCATGGACGGCAAGGCCCAGAAGAACGCCGGGCTGCTGCAGGCCACGTTGAAGGATGTGGACCTAGCCTACCAGAACCTCGAAAGCGTCGAACTGGGTGTGACCACCGTCGACCATTACTTCGACACGCTGGGCGGAATTTCGCGGGCTGTGAAGCGCGCCAAAGGGGGCCAGGAGGCACCCGTGTTCATTGGCGATCAGACCCGGGGCGAGGGCAAGGTCCGGACGTTGCAGGATCAGGTTGCGCTCGAAACACGGTCGCGCAGCCTGAACCCGAAATGGTTCGAAAGCTTGCTGAAACACGGCCACGAAGGCGTGCGCCAGATCGAAGCCCAAGTCACCAACACCTTGGGATGGTCGGCCACCACCGGTCAGGTCGATCCGTGGGTCTATCAGCGCCTGTCCGAGACATTTGTCCTGGACGAAGACATGCGCCGCCGTTTGGCGGAACTGAACCCGCAGGCTTCGGCCCGCATGGCGAACCGCCTGCTTGAGGCGTTCGAACGGAACTACTGGCAACCCGATGAGGCCACACTGGCCGCGCTTCAGGCTGGCGCGGATGAACTCGAGGACACGCTCGAGGGTCTCAACGTGGCGGCGGAATAGGAGACACGACCGATGCTTGATGAAAAGAACCCCCCTGCCGCCCGCGCTGCCATGCGCGAGGCTGTCGGGTTGGCCAAGAAGGGCCTTGGTGCGCCTCCGGTCCTCAAGAAGGGCGAAGATGGCGAAGGGTCGCTGCAGGTTCATCAGGACGCTTCGATGAAGATCGAAGGCGCCAAGGTGTTCGCCGTTTATGGCAAGGGCGGGATTGGGAAATCCACGACGTCGTCAAACCTGTCGGCCGCATTCTCCAAGCTTGGCAAAAAAGTCCTGCAGATTGGCTGCGATCCCAAACATGACTCCACGTTCACGCTGACCGGTCACCTGCAACCGACGGTCATCGACATCCTGAAGGAAGTGGACTTTCACGCCGAGGAACTGCGCCCCGAAGACTTCATGGCCGAAGGGTACAACGGGGTGATGTGTATCGAAGCCGGCGGCCCCCCGGCCGGGACGGGCTGCGGCGGGTATGTCGTCGGTCAGACGGTGAAGCTTCTGAAGCAACACCACCTGCTGGAAGACACCGACGTTGTGCTGTTCGACGTTCTCGGAGACGTCGTGTGTGGTGGGTTTGCGGCACCGCTGCAACACGCCGACCGCGCCATGATCGTCACCGCGAACGACTTTGACTCGATCTATGCGATGAACCGGATCATTGCGGCGGTCCAGGCGAAGTCAAAGAACTATAATGTGCGTCTCGCCGGATGCGTGGCCAACCGCTCCAAGGACACGGACGAGGTCGACCGGTTCTGCGACCGGACCGGCTTCAAGCGGATCGGCCACATGCCAGATGTCGATGCGATCCGCCGGTCGCGTCTGAAGAAGAAAACGCTTTTCGAAATGCCCGATGACGAAGACATCGTGCAGTGCCGGGCCGAGTACCTGCGCCTGGCCCAACTGCTTTGGGACGGCACGGAGGCTTTGACCCCGCAGCCCCTGGAAGATCGCGATATCTTTGAGCTTTTGGGGTTCGATTGATGGTTGCAACGCCGACATATGGCGCGACACGCGACCGGGTCGAACACTATTTTGACCGCACCGCGACCAAGACTTGGGAGCGGTTGACCTCTGACGCCCCGGTGTCCGGCATTCGCCAGACCGTGCGCGAAGGTCGGGACCGGATGCGGTCCATCATGTTGAGCCGTCTGCCTGAAGACCTGACCGGCCTACGCGTCCTGGACGCGGGCTGTGGGGCTGGGCAGATGACCGCCGAGTTGGCAGCCCGGGGAGCCGAGGTTGTGGCAATCGATATTTCTCCGTCTCTGGTCGATATTGCGGAGAAGCGACTGCCCGACGGCCTCCCCGGGTCTGTCACCTTCACATCGGGCGACATGTTGTCGACCGATCTGGGGGAGTTCGACCATGTCGTCGCTATGGACTCGATGATCTACTACGAAGCGAACGACCTTGGTCGCGCGCTCACAGATCTGTCCGAACGCGTACGCAACTCGATCGTGTTCACCGTGGCCCCGCGGACCCCATTCCTGATGGCCTTTTGGTCTGTCGGAAAGCTGTTCCCGCAATCGGACCGCTCGCCCACCATGATCCCGCACGCGCCGGCCACCCTGGCCAAGAAAACGGCCCTTCACGGTGCCAGCGGCACGTTGCATGAGATCGAGCGGGTCAGCCGCGGCTTCTACATCTCCACCTGCCTGGAGTTTGTGACATGAGCACGCTGAAGCGCCTGTCGATCAAGTATCTGCCCTTCGCCGACGCGGCGTCGGACGACCTGCCGCTTGGGCAATTGCTGCGGTTGAGCTTGTTCCAGGTGTCGGTGGGGATGGCGGCTGTGATGCTGCTGGGCACGCTGAACCGCGTGATGATTGTCGAGCTTCAGGTGCCGGCCTTCCTCGTGGCCATGATGGTGGCCTTGCCGGTTCTGATCGCCCCGTTCCGGGCGATCCTGGGCTTCAAGTCAGACACCTACAAATCCGCCATCGGATGGAAGCGCATCCCGTATCTTTGGTTCGGGACGCTTTGGCAGTTTGGTGGCCTTGCCATCATGCCCGCCGCCCTTTTGGTCCTTGCAGGCGATGTCACACAGGTCGCCTATGATATTCCGTTCGCTGGCGAAGCATTGGCGGGCATTGCGTTCCTGATGACGGGTCTGGGGATGCACATGACCCAGACCGCGGGTCTTGCGTTGGCCGCGGATCGCGCGACGGACGAGACACGACCCCGGGTGGTTGCCTTGCTCTACGTCATGTTCCTTGTCGGGATGGGCGTCAGCGCCGTTGTCATTGGATACCTGCTGCGCCAGTTCACCCCCCTGGAACTGATCCAAGTCGTGCAAGGCACGGCCGTGGTGACGGTCATCCTGAACGTGATTGCGCTTTGGAAGCAGGAGCGCGTCCAGCCGATGACCAAGGAACAGCGCGCGACGCCGACGCCAAGTTTCACCGATGCTTGGGCGGATTACGGACGTGGCGGCACCGCGGGACGGCTGCTTGCGGTGGTCTTCCTGGGCACGATGGCCTTTAACATGCAGGACGTGTTGCTGGAGCCCTACGGCGGTGAGATCCTTGGGTTGTCCGTGTCGGCCACAACGCTTTTGACGGCCACATGGGCAACCGGCGCCCTTGTGGGTTTCGCCCTTGCGGCACGGTGGCTGTCGAACGGCTTGTCGCCGTACCGCATGTCGGCGCGCGGCATTCTCGCCGGCGTGGTGGCCTTCACGGCAGTGATCTTTGCCAACCCGATGGACTCGGCGTCCGTGTTCTTTGCCGGTGCCGCAATGATTGGGTTTGGCGGTGGCCTGTTCTCGGTGGCAACGCTGACGGCGGCCATGACCATGCCCGCTTCGGGCAAAGCGGGTCGCGGACTGGCCCTGGGCGCCTGGGGCGCGGCGCAAGCCACGGCGGCTGGCCTGTCCATTGCAATCGGTGGCGCCCTGCGGGACGTCGTCAACGGCGCGGCCACAAGCGGCATGCTGGGCGAAGCACTCGCCTCGCCCACGACGGGATACTCCGTCGTCTATCACCTTGAAATCATGTTCTTATTCGCAACCCTCGTGGCGCTCGGGCCCCTGGTCCGGACGCCCACGTCAACTCCAAGCGGGACGGCACGCAAGATCGGGCTTGCTGACCTGCCAACCTAGAAGCCGACCCGAAAGGAAACGTTATGGATACTCCATTTTTCGGCAATTTCGATCTGGCCAGCCTGTCCATTTGGCTGTTCTGGATCTTCTTCGCTTTGCTGATCTACTACCTGCAAACCGAAAACATGCGCGAGGGCTATCCCCTCGAGGCCGACGAAGGTGGTGAATCGCCGAACCAAGGCCCGTTCCCGGTGCCGAAGGAAAAGACCTTCAAACTGCCGCATGGCCGCGGAGAAGTGACGGTGCCCTCTGTCGAGAACGAGGACGCCCATCGCCGGACCGATTTGGCGCTGGAACAGACTGGGTCGACCGGTTTCCCCTTCGCGCCAACTGGCGATCCGATGCTGGATGGCGTCGGTCCTGCCTCTTGGGCACCGCGCCGTGATCTGCCCGAACTGGACGGCCACGGACATCCGAAGATCGTTCCGATGGAGCAAACCGAAGCCTACCGGGTCAGCGCGGGCCGTGACCCGCGGGGTCTGCCCGTTGTGGCGGGTGATGACGCCGTTGTGGGCGAGATTTGCGATATCTGGATCGACGCGCCGGAACAGCTTGTGCGCTATCTCGAGGTCGAGCTGAACGAAGCGCATGGGGGCGGCAAGCGTCTCATTCCCATCAACTTCGCGCGGATTGGCGCGGCGCGGGTCAAGGTGCGTTCCATCTTCGGACAGCACTTTGCGAATGTGCCGACCACCAAGTCGCACACGCAAATCACCTTGCTCGAGGAAGACAAGATCACCGGCTACTATGGCGGTGGCACGCTCTATGCCTCGGCGGATCGCACCGCGCCGTTCGTGTAATCGACGGACGGACAGGAGGAGCAGCGACCCATGCCCCACGACGACTTTCAGATCGAGCCGATCCGTGGATTGCCCGAGCTCTTGCCGGAAGGGGAAGAGATCCTCTGGCAAGGGAATCCATCGTGGTGGGCTCTTGCAAAGGAGGCCTATGGCGTCCTTTGGGTCGCGGCGGCGGTTGTTGCTCTTGTGGTGTGGCGCGCCGGACTTGGCGCGTCCGGCATCGCGCCCGAGGCGAATTTCGCCCTGGCCATCGCCATCGCCGCTTTGGGCGGTGGCGGGGTCGCGGTCCTCGCCTTGACGGCGTGGCTGCAGGCGCGGGAGTCCGTGTACACCCTGACCTCGCAGCGCGCCGTTATGCGCTTCGGGCTCTTGCAGACGGCGACGTTGCAAATCCCGTTTGCCAAGCTCAGCGGCGCCGATCTTGCCGTGGGATCCTGTGGGACCGGCACGATTGCGCTGCGTGCGCGGTCGGCGGACCACCTGTCTTATATCCTCACCTGGCCGCATGTCCGGCCGTGGAAGGTCAAGCCAATCGATCCGGCGTTCCGCTGCATCAAGGACGCGCAACAGGTGGCAGCTTTGCTCGCGGATGCGGCGCAGGCCGAACCCATGATGCCGATCATCGAGAAAGCGCAGGGTTTAACCCCTGTGGCGGCGGAGTGAGCCGATGAAACTGATCCATGCCAAAGCAACAATCCCCCATCCGGCTATACTTGGCAGCCGGGCCGGTGGGGCTTTGGCAGGTCACCGGGTTGGTGTCTGCGTCACCCTTGGCACAGGCAGAACCCAAATCCCGATCCCGCGCCAACCAGCGTTCCGTTCAGACCGGCACGTTGCGGGGATCGCCCCCCGAAGAACCACCTTTGCCCGACGCGCGGGCAAGGGGCAGATCCAACCGGCGGCGCCTGCCGCCCCCTTGGAGGAATGACCAAATGGGCCTCTTGACCCGAGAGTTTGAAACCGCGCCTTGCATTGTGGAGGTGTCCCACACCTTCGACAGTCTGCATGCGCATGTGAAGTTCCTGAACGGAGCCGTGATCAACCCCGGCGACGAGGTCCAGGTGCAAGGTCCGCCCGTGATGGCGCCCTATGGCGAGGTTGTCCGCGAAGAGCGTGTCGCGCGGATCGCCCGCGCCTCCAAAGTGGAACAGCTTTGGACCCGCCTGACCGGTGATTTCGAGTTCATGGAACTGTGTGAGTTTTCCTTCAGCGAGGAGGTTTCGGTATGAAAGATCTTCAACACTCCGCCGACGCCTCGACCGTCGAAGAGGCGATGGCCGCCCAGAACTATGAACAGGCCATTGTCGATAGCGAAGGCGCGACCGCGCTGGCGATGCAGAACACGCTTCTGACGCCCCGCTTCTACACCACCGATTTCGATGAGATGGACGCGATCGACGTGACCCCTGTTCGGGGGGATTGGGATGTTCTGATCGACCAGATGAAAAGCGACCCAAACAAAGGTCATTTTAAGAAAAACGAAGACTGGGATCATGTCGACTGGGACGGGATGGAGCCCAAGCTGAAGGCTGAGTTCATCGATTTTCTGGTGTCGTCCTGCACGGCTGAATTCTCGGGGTGCGTTCTGTACAAAGAGATGAAGCGCCGGGGAAACAACGATGACATCGTCACCCTGTTCCAACTGATGGCCCGGGACGAGGCGCGCCACGCCGGGTTTATCAATGACGCGCTGCGCGAGGCGGGTATTGCTGTGAACCTCGGGTTCCTGACCCAGAAGAAGAAGTACACCTACTTCCGGCCCAAGTTCATCTATTACGCCACCTACCTGTCCGAGAAGATCGGCTATGCCCGGTACATCACCATCTTCCGGCACCTTGAGGCGAACCCGGAACATCGCTTTCACCCGATCTTCAAATGGTTCCGCGAGTGGTGCAACGACGAGTTCAGCCATGGCGAGGCCTT
Source organism: Paracoccaceae bacterium (assembly GCA_963921255.3). Taxonomy (GTDB): domain Bacteria; phylum Pseudomonadota; class Alphaproteobacteria; order Rhodobacterales; family Rhodobacteraceae; genus JANSYL01. The sequence goes on from CAWUEW020000001.1 coordinate 243,470, forward strand.
CGCCCTGCTGATGAAGACCGACCCCAAGCTGACAAGCGGGATGAACGTCTACTGGATCAAGTTCTTCCTGACGGCGGTCTATTCAACCATGTACATCCGCGACCATCAGCGTCCCGCGTTCCATGCCGCCTTGGGCGTTGATCCGGATTGGTATGCCCATGAGGTTTTCACCAAGACATCCGAGATCTCCAAGCAGGTCTTCCCGATCACGCTCGATATTGACCACCCGCGGTGGGAAGCGGGCCTGAAGAAGCTGCAAAAGGCGAACGCCGATCTCGCGAACGCCAAGCAGTCGGGCAAGATCTTCAAGCGTGTGGGTGCGATGGTTCGGGCCGCGTCGGCCTTTGTCAGCCTCTACACCATTCCGGCAAAGCAGAACCATGTGCCCGCGAACACCAGACTGGAGCCCGCCTACTGATGCTCAGCTCGCCCTGGATCGCGGCATTGATTGCCCTGTTTCTCTGGTGGTTCTCCACCGGAGCGATCCTGCTGGCCGTGCGCCGTGCCGACAAAGAAGGCTCGGCCGCACGGACATGGGCGGTGCTGTGGAACTTGCCAATCCTTGTTGTGGGCGGCGTCGGGTTTCTGGACACCTTGGACCAGGACACCGTGACCGGGGCGTATATCGCCTTCCTCGCGGCGCTGGCGCTTTGGGGGTGGATTGAATTGACCTTCCTCACCGGCGTGATCACCGGCCCCGTTCGTACGGATCTTCAGCCCGGTGTGCCGGAGTGGGAACGCTTTGTCCGGGCGTGGGGCACCGTTGCGTATCACGAAATGCTTTTGGCCGCGACGCTGCTGGCCATGATCGTGCTGAGCTTTGGCCAAGCCAACCAGTTTGCGATGTGGACGTTTGCGGTCCTGTTCGTGGCCCGCGTCAGCGCAAAGCTGAACCTTTATCTGGGCGTTCGGAAAATCAATGTCGAGTTCATTCCCGAACCCCTGAACCATCTGCCAAGCCATTTCGGCACCGCGCGGATGAACTGGCTGTTCCCGTTGTCGATCACGGGTCTCAGCTTTGCCGTGGCCTGCTGGCTTGAACGCCTGTGGGTTGCCGAAACGCAAGCCGATGTTGTCGGCTTCGCCCTTTTGACCGCCCTCACGGCGCTCGCCCTGCTGGAGCACTGGTTCATGGTGCTTCCGCTTCCTGATGAAAAACTCTGGCGTTGGATGCTGCCTGCCCGTGCACAACCCACCCAAGCGACTTTACTAAGCGAGGATGCCCCATGAATTTTGACAAGCTGTTCCAAGCCCAGCTCGATCAACTGAAAGAAGAGGGCAACTATCGCATCTTTGCCGAGCTTCAACGCGAATGCGGCGCCTTCCCGCGGGTGCGCAACCACTCGGAGGGACAGGACGAAGTGACCGTCTGGTGTTCCAACGATTATCTGGGCATGGGCCAACACCCCAAGGTGATCGAGGCCATGGTGCAGACGGTCGAAAACTGCGGCACCGGCGCGGGCGGCACCCGCAACATCTCGGGCAACGCCTATCATCACAAACGCCTCGAAGAGGAACTGGCCGACCTTCATCAGAAAGAAGATGCCCTGCTGTTCACGTCGGGTTACGTGTCGAACTGGGCCGCGTTGTCCACGCTCGGGTCGCGGTTGCCGAATGCGGTGATCCTGTCGGATGAGTTGAACCACGCTTCGATGATCGAGGGCATCCGCCACGCCCGCTGCCACAAGGTTATCTGGAAGCACAACGATCCCGAAGATCTGGACCGCAAACTGGCCGCCCTTCCCGCCAACGCAACACCGATCGTGGCCTTCGAAAGCGTGTATTCCATGGATGGCGACATCGCCCCCATCAAGGAGATCTGCGACGTCGCCGACAAACATGACGCAATGACCTATATCGACGAAGTTCACGCCGTCGGCATGTACGGCCCCCGCGGTGGCGGTGTGGCGGAAAGCGAAGGTCTGATGGACAGGATCACCCTGATCGAAGGCACTTTGGGCAAAGCCTATGGTGTCGTCGGTGGGTACATTACCGGCAGCCATGCCTTGTGCGATTTCATTCGCAGCTTCGCCAGCGGCTTCATCTTCACCACGGCCCTGCCACCCGCGGTTGCCGCCGCGGCGACCGCTTCGATCCGGCACCTGAAGGAAAGCTCGTATGAGCGCGACCTCCAGAAGCGGCAGGTCGCCCGGTTGCGCGCCCGTCTGGATGCCGAGGGCATTCCACACGAAAACAACCCATCGCACATCATTCCGGTGATGGTGAAGGATCCGGTGAAATGCCGGATGCTCAGCGATATCCTGATGGAGCAGTTCGGAATCTACGTGCAGCCCATCAATTATCCGACGGTGCCGAAGGGCACGGAACGTCTGCGGTTCACGCCGGGGCCGCTGCACACGGATGAGGATATCGAATACCTCGTCATGGCGCTGAAAACGCTGTGGAAGCAGTGCGCAATCGCTCATGCGGTCGCGTAATCAAGGTTTTACTGGACCCGGACCAAAGATGACCAATATTTGGTCCGGGGACGACTCAAACGGGAGACTAATGAATGACTCGCCTTTTTAACTTGGCCGCTGCTGCAATGCTGGTGAGCGCACCGATGGCAATGGCTGATGGACACGCTGCTTCGGGTGATGCCGCAGCTGGTGAAGCTGTGTTCGCACAATGCCAGACCTGCCACATGGTGGTGGATGCTGATGGCAACGTTCTGGCTGGCCGCAACGGGCGCCAAGGCCCGAACCTGTATGCCGTTGGAGGCCGCACGATCGGTTCGATCGAAGACTTCCGGTACTCGGATGGTCTGCTGGCACTGAACGAAATGGGCACGGTCTGGGTCGAAGAAAACTTCGTCGCCTACGTCCAGAACCCGACCGATTACATTCGCGAAGCCACCGAGAACCGCCGCCTGCGCGGCGCGATGGCGTTCCGCGTGCGTTCGGAAGAGGATGCAGTCAACCTGTACGCCTATCTGGAATCGCTCGTCGCCGAGTGATCCAAACCTTCAGCGTTTGAGGAGAAGCGGCCCCTTCCGGGCCGCTTTTTCATTGCGCCGGATGCAGCGTCAGGAAACCGTCGATCGCCTGAAGGACGGCCTCGGGCGCTTCTTCCTGAGCCAGATGCCCGACGTCCTGCAGCCGGTCCAGACGTGCATTTGGCAGAACCGCGGCTGCCCGTTCCGCCACCGTGATCGGCACGGCGGCGTCTTTTTCTCCATGGATGAAAAGCGTGGGAACGCCGATGGAGGGCATCGTCCGCGCCAAGTCATCCAGCGACCATTGTGCCATCATGGCGAGCGTTCCGTCGACGTGCCGACGCCGGCCAATCAGTTGGGCGTAGTAGCCAAGCGCTTCGTCGTCGAGATCCGTTCCGGCCGAGCGCATGATGCTGCGCACTTGGCTACGCGAGGCACTTCCCTGAGAGATCATGAAACCGGTGAACGGATTGAGTGCCAGCATCTTGGCAAGAAGCGGAAACATCCAGCCGGCATGGCCTTTGAAGTTTTCGAGCGCCCCGTTCACGATGACCAACCGCTCGGGGCGCAGAATGTGGTCCGCCGCGATTTGCAGCGCAATTGCGCCGCCTGCGGAATGTCCGATCACCGCATGGGGGTGCCACCCTTCCGCTTGTGCGAGTTTTGCGATGTCTGCGGCCACATTCGACAGGCGTGCCCGCCCGCGGGGACTGTGCGTGAACCCATGGCCTGGAAGGTCGATGGTGATCACCCGGTAGCGCTTGGCCAGATCAGGCGCGACCCTGAACCAGCTGTGCAGGGAACCGCCCGCCCCGTGCAGCAGCAGAAGATCGGGCCCGGTTCCCTTGACCTGAACGTGCCAGCGATGCGGCGCGCTTTGAATGATGCGGCTTAAGGCGCGGCCGGGCCAGTCTTCCGGAGGCATCTCAAAGCTCATGCCGCCGTGAGCGATGCGTCCACCGCGGCTGAGAGCGCTTTTGCGTCCGCCCGCGGCAACGGCAGGTAGGGAACGCCCATTTCTATGGCCAAGCCGTCCAGGCCTCGCGTGGGCCGCAGCCCCGTGTCGATCACAAGGCCCGGCATCGCCTGGGCCCGAATGGCACGGGCCATCAGGGCCGCATCCTCGGCCGCTTGCGCCCGATTGGCCACACCCGACAGATCCACATTGGCCCGCCCATCCGTCAGAAGCGCGACAGAGGGTGTCATGCCTTTGCCTTTTGCCAGGCCCGCGAGTTCCAGTGCAGATTTCAAACCCGAGGCCAACGGCGTGCCCCCGCCGCCCGGCAACATGGCCAAGCGGCGCTTGGTCTGAACCAGGGACCGTGTGGGCGGCAGCAAGACATCGGACCCGTCCCCACGGAACGCAATCAGAGCCACGTGGTCGCGTCGCGCATAGGCCTCGCCCAAAAGCAGTTCGATGGCACCCTTGGCTTCGCCCAGGCGCGCCATTGCGGACGACCCGGACGCATCCACAACAAAGATGATCGCGCGGTCAGACGTTTCCTGGAACCGTCGGACGCGAATATCAGACATCCGGATGTGCAGCTTCTGGCTCTCGTCCTTGGCCAGAGCGCGCCGCATAGGCTGCCAGGGTGCGGCCGCCCGCAAGGTGGCGACCAAATCGACACGGGCATCCCCACCCAGTTTGCCCGGCCGCGAGGGCAGGGGCCGACCGCGCCGGTTCCCCTTCTTCGCGGCACCGCTGCCGCTGGAGCTGTGCGCCTGCCGCGCGGCCTTCCCGGCCTGCATCCGGGCCAAAAGGTCCGGCGGCAACATGGCGCGCGCGGCTTCAAGCAGCATCTCGACGGGCGGAAGGTCGGGCGTTTCTTGCTCGCCGTCCGGGGGATCGGGCGGCGTTTCATCCTCGGGCGGATCGTCCGGCTGTTCCGGCTCGGAAGGTTCGGCGTCTGGCTGTTCGACATCAGGGATCTGGGTCGCACGGGGGGCCAGCACCAACTCAATCGCCGTGATCAAGTCCGGGCTGTCGATTTCCGTTTCGCCGGACAGAGCGGCGGAGGCCCGCGCAACGGCCAAGGCCTGCAGCGGTGCCCTCAAGCTGTGAATGCCCAACCGGAAGGCCACCTCGGCCAACTCGGCGAGCGCCTCTTCCGTTGCAGAGACGGTGGGAAGGAGCGCCCGCGCCTCGGCCAACGCCTCGAGATCGATGTCCAGTTCCGGCGCATCCGACAGCGGCTGCGCCCCCAGATCGAGATGAATTGCCAACCGATCGGCCAATGCGCCCGGCAGGCGTTCCTCATCCTCGGCCCCTTCGTCCAGGGCGATCAGGGCGTGGGCCCCACGCCCGTCCAATGTAGCGGCGACCCGTGCGGCGAACCCCGGTGTCACGCGTTCTGCCATGGGTAGGATCATGGTGCACGGTTCCGACAGAATGCCCTTGGTCTTCACCAACGCACCTTCCGACAGGGTCGCGGCCAGATCGACCCCGCCAAACAGCGCCTCATCCGCCATGGAGGGATGTAACCGCCGTAAATTTTGAGCCTGTAGTGCAGTTTCGAGACTGTTCATGAACCTGTCGCGCACGGGCCCAACACGGGCCCGCAGCCACAAACCACCCAAAGCAGATGGGTCAAGCGCAAGACACGCCAGCGCCAGATTGGCGTTTTGCCAGCGCTCTTCGGTTTGGCTCACGCGAGGACCTCATCGACCGTGCGCGTCACGCGTGTGGCGGATCCGGCTTCATCCAGCGGATCGCGGCGCAGTCTGTGGCGCAGGGCCGATGGCGCAACAAGGCGAATGTGATCACGGCTGACCGATGGGGCCCCGTCAAACGCCGCATAGGCCCGCGCGGCCCTTAGCAGGGTCAGCTCTCCGCGCAGCCCGTCCGACCCCAATGCCACGCAAAGCTCTGCGCAATCCCGCAGGATGGCGTCCGAGGCATCAACCCGCCCCAACGCGGCGCGGGCGGTCAGAATGCGCGCCCGCAGGTCCATATCGGCCGCTTGCCACTCTGCGATGAAGGCTGCGGGATCCCGGTCGTAGGCGTCCCGGCGCTTCACCACGTTGATGCGCACATCAATGTCCTTGGGGCTTTCCACCTCGACCGAGAGGCCAAAGCGATCCAGCAGTTGCGGACGCAATTCGCCCTCTTCCGGGTTGCCCGACCCGACCAGCACAAACCGGGCGGCATGGCGGATCGAAAGCCCTTCCCGTTCCACCACGTTCAAACCCGATTGCGCGACATCAAGCAGAAGGTCGACCAGATGGTCTTCCAACAGATTGACTTCATCGATGTAGAGATACCCCCGGTTCGCCCGGGCCAGCAGGCCGGGTTCGAACGCCTTTTCCCCTTGGGTCAGGGCCTTTTCGATGTCCAATGCGCCGACGACCCGATCCTCGGTCGCGCCGAGCGGCAGGTCGATCACCGGCGTTGGCTTCTCGACGAGGCGCCGGTCGGTCACCAGCGCCCAGTCCGGGATGCTCCCCTCGTCGGCCGAGTTGACGGGGCAGCCGGCAATCGCGTTGATCGGCGGCAAAAGGGCCGCCAGGCCGCGCACGGCCGTCGATTTGCCCGTGCCGCGGTCGCCAAACACCAAAACACCACCGATCCCAGGATCAATCGCGGTCAGGATCATGGCGCGTTTCATTTCGTCTTGGCCCACAATGGCCGAGAAGGGGAAGGCGGTCATTCAGCAGCAACTTTCATGTTGGAGTGCGATTGGGGCAGAACTGGCGTTTCGCCGTTCCAGGTGCCCTCGATGGCGTCGACCCGGAACCGGGCGTAGAGTTCTTCACTGAACCATTGCCCGTCGCGCACGGCCTTGATGGCGCGTGCGTGCGGTCCGTCCTTGCGGGCAAAGTGGGCCATGGTTTCGGTGTTCGGCCAGATGGAGAAAGTCACCTGCCGCACCAGCGGCAATTCCCCAATGCCGATCTTGAAGATCACGTTCTCATCGGCGCCAATCGCAGCGGTGATATCGGGTTCGTGTTTCCAGAACTGCGCGGCGATGCGCGGCCGAACATTTGCGCGCGTCAGGGCGGCAAGTGGGCCGTCCGTGGCCGCTTCGGGGACAGGCGTAAACGGCTCTATACCGCCCCATTTGCCTCGGGCCGATGTTGGCGTCACGAATATGGTCAGCTGTTCTTCGGACATCTCGGCATAGCGCCGATAGACCCGTGTCCCGTGAAACGCCCGGCGCGCGGTGTCGTGGTCGGGCCATGTCGCAAGGATGCCGTAGACGGCGGTGTTCGGGATCGGCGTGAATCCTTCCCCGGTGCCGGAGCCACACAGCTTGAAGGTTCCGATTCCCTTGATCCGTGCCAAGGCAAAACGCGCCGAGGCCATTTGCGAAAAGGCCCACAAACGCGGTGCCAAACCGCCGAAACGGTACAGGTTGATTGTGACAGCTTGCATGGCCGGTCTCTCCATGTGTCAACTTAATCTTACACATTGGCTGTCAAAAGAAAAGCAAAATACGCTCTGATTGTCTTGGCAAACGGACACTCAATCGCATATTGTAAATCTAACTAGACAGTCCGAGGCTCCTTGAATGACCGACCACCCCTTGCCACGGGACAACGCTGCTCTGCCTTCTCAGGCCATCGTCATTGGCGCCGGTTTGGGCGGCTTGGCCTGCGCCATGCGCCTTGGGGCCAAGGGGTATCAGGTGACGGTGCTGGACAAGTTGGACCGACCGGGCGGGCGCGGATCGTCGATCACGCAGGATGGCCACCGCTTTGATCTTGGTCCGACCATCATCACGGTGCCACAGGTGTACGAATCGCTTTGGGCGACATGTGGGCGTAATTTTCACGACGACGTCACGCTCAAGCCGATGGATCCGTTCTACGAGATTCGGTGGCCGGATGGGTCGAAGTTCACGGCGCGCCAATCCACCGAAGCCATGGAAGCCGAGATCACGCGCCTGTCGCCAAGCGACCTCGGCGGGTACCGGCGCTTCATGAAAGGGGCCGAGCGGCGCTATGTCGTGGGGTACGAAGGTATGCTCACCAAGCCGATGCACAGGATTTGGGAAACCCTGAAGGTGCTTCCCGAATTTGCTGTGCTGCGCGCGGACCAATCCATTCTGAAATTGGCCAAGCGATGCGTGCGCGACCCACGGCTGCAGATGGCTCTGTCCTTTCATCCTCTTTTCATCGGGGGTGACCCCATGAATGTCACCTCGATGTACGCGCTGGTGGGGTATCTCGAGAAACAGTTCGGCGTGCACTACGCCATGGGCGGGGTTCAGGCGATTGCGGACGCAATGGTCCGTGTGATTGAAGATCAAGGCGGTCAGGTTCGACTCGGCGAAACGGTCGACGAGATCCTTGTCGAGGGCCGGACGGCCCGCGGTGTTCGGCTGGCCAGCGATGAAGTGCTCCATGCGCCGCTGGTGGTCAGCAATGCGGATGCCGGTCACACCTACGCCAAGCTGATGCGCCGCCAGACCAAGAAACGTTGGAGTGACGCCAAGCTGAAGCGCCGCAAATGGTCCATGGGCCTGTTTGTTTGGTACTTCGGCACCAAGGGTACCGCAGGCATGTGGAAGGATGTCGGGCACCACACGATCATGAGCGGCCCGCGCTACGAAGGCCTTTTGAAGGACATCTTTATCAAGGGCCATCTGGCCGATGACATGAGCCTCTACATCCATCGCCCGGCTTTGACAGATCCCACTGTGGCGCCAGCCGGGGACGACACGTTCTATGCGCTGTCCCCCGTTCCTCATCTGGGGCACGACAACCCGGTGGATTGGTCGACTGAAGCCGAGGTTTATCGCCAGAAGGTGGCCAAGGTCCTCAATGGGCTGATCCCGGGGTTCGAAGACCACCTGACCACCTCGCGCATGTTCACGCCAGACACGTTCCGCGACCGCTACCTGTCGCCCAATGGCTCTGGGTTCTCGATCGAGCCTCGCATCCTGCAAAGCGCGTGGTTCCGTCCTCACAACGTCAGCGAAGAAGCCGACGGCCTGTACCTCGTTGGGGCAGGCACGCATCCCGGGGCCGGTGTTCCGGGCGTCATCGCCTCGGCCGAGGTGCTCGAGTCGATCGTCCCACCTGCGCCGCACCCGATGCCGCTGGTTGCACCGAAACTGGCCGCCGAATGATGGATGAACGCGATCTGGCCCATTGCGAGGCAGCGATCCGCGAAGGGTCCTATTCGTTCCATGCGGCGTCGAAACTGCTGCCGGCCTCTGTGCGGGCCCCGGCGCTGGCGCTGTATGCCTTCTGCCGCATTGCGGATGATGAAGTCGACAACGGCGATCACAAACCGGCGGCCGTACTTGCGTTGCGCGACCGGTTGGACCTTGCCTATGCCGGGCGGCCGCAGAACACGCCCGAGGATCGCGCCTTCACCAGCCTGATTGAAGAGTTCGACATGCCCCGCGCATTGCCCGAGGCCTTGCTGGAAGGTTTGGCGTGGGACGGAATCGGGCGGCGCTATGCCAGCCTGAGCGACCTGCGCGCTTACTCGGCGCGTGTGGCATCGGCGGTTGGCGTCATGATGTGTGTTCTGATGCGGGTGCGCGATCGGCAGGCATTGGCAAGGGCCTGTGATTTGGGTGTCGCAATGCAACTGACGAACATCAGCCGCGATGTCGGAGAAGACGCGCGCGCCGGGCGCCTCTACCTGCCCACTGACTGGATGGAGGAGGCCGGGGTCGATGCCGAGGCATTCTTTGCCAACCCGCGCCCGAGCCCGGCCATCCGACGTATGATCAAGCGTCTGCTGATGGAAGCGGATCGCCTGTATTACCGCTCAGAGCCCGGTATTCGGCGGCTGCCCGTTCAGGCCCGACCGGGTATCTTTGCGGCGCGCTATTGCTACGATGCGATTGGGCGCAAGCTGACCCGTGCGGGGTTTGACAGTGTGACCCAACGCTCCACGACCACCAAGGCGCACAAGATGGGCCTGTTGGGCCTGTCAGTTCTGCGGATGGGCGCGCAGGCTGCGATGCCGGAAAGCCCGGTCATCTTCGCCGAGCCGTTGCCGGAAACAGCCTTCCTTGTCGATGCGGCGGCCCAAGGCGAACCGGCGCGTGCCGGGTGGAGCGATGGTGTTCTGTCCGTTTTGGGCCAGCTCGAAGCACGGGATCGTGCAGAGCGCGGGGTGGACCAGGTCGCCTGACACCCTATGTGCCCCGGTATGGATTGGGGTTTGTTTGTCATATTCCTGCTGGCCTGTGCGGCGGCCGCGACCACGGGATCGATGTTCGCCCCGGGCGCGTGGTATCGCGCGTTGGACAAGCCCAGTTGGACGCCGCCCGATTGGGTGTTCCCGATCACTTGGACCGTCCTCTACCTCGCGGCGGCCTATGCCGCGACACGTGTCGCGGGTCTGGACGGCAATGCCTATGGGATGGCGTTCTGGGCGATGCAGATCGCCTTCAATACATTGTGGACCCCCATCTTCTTCGGTCTCCGACGGATCAAGGTCGCCTTCTTCGTGATGCTTGGCCTTTGGATCGCCGTTGCCGGAACACTGATCAGTTTCTGGTCTGTCGATTGGATCGCGGGCGCCCTGTTCATTCCCTATCTGATCTGGGTGACCATTGCCGGCGCCCTGAATGCCAGCGTGTGGATTCGCAATCCGGACGGCGGCCTGCAAGCCGCCGAGTAGCGGCAAAAAGAAAAGGGCGCCACAAAGGGCGCCCGTTTCACATTCGATTTGGATCGGATCAGGCGAGCGTCCGCTCGACCTCCTCGCGCTCGAAGATCTCGATGACATCGCCCGGGCGAATATCGTCGTAGTTCTCGAAGGCCATCCCGCATTCCTGACCGGATTGGACCTCTTTGACTTCGTCCTTGAAGCGCTTGAGGGTCTTCAGGGTGCCTTCGTGGATCACCACATCGTCGCGCAGCAGACGGACCCCGGCCGACCGTCGGGCCACGCCTTCGGTGACCAGGCAGCCTGCAACGTTGCCCACGCCCGAGACACGGAACACTTCTTTGATCTGCGCGTAGCCGATGAAGTTTTCGCGAATTTCGGCGCCAAGCAGACCCGAGGCCGCGGCCTTCACATCGTCGACGAGGTCATAGATGACCGAGTAGTAGCGAATTTCCACGCCCTTCTGGTTCGCGGCGTTCCGGGCCGGCGCGTTGGCACGCACGTTGAACCCGATGACAGGCGTTCCAGACGCCTCGGCCAGGCCGATGTCGGATTCGGTGATCGCACCCACGCCGTAGTGGATGACGCGCACACGCACCTCTTCGTTGCCGACCTTTTCCAAGGCTTGAACGATGGCTTCCGCCGACCCCTGCACATCCGCCTTCACCACGATCGGCAGTTCAGCGACGTTTTCGTCGGCCTTCGCCTTCGCCAGAAGTTGATCGAGGGTCGTCGCGGCGCCTGCCGCGGCACGTTTATCTTTGGCGGCCTGTTCGCGGTATTCTGCGATTTCGCGGGCCTGTGCCTCGGTATCGACCACGTTCAATACGTCGCCAGCTTCGGGCGTGCCGTTCAAACCGAGCACCTCAACCGGAACCGACGGGCCGGCTTCCTTGACGCGTTCGCCCTTGTCGTTGACCAGAGCGCGGACTTTGCCCCACTGCTCGCCCACGACGAAGATATCGCCCTGCTTCAGGGTGCCGTTTTGAACCAGCACGGTTGCAACCGGGCCGCGGCCCACGTCCAACTGTGCTTCGATCACGGCGCCCGAGGCGGCGCGCTCGGGGTTGGCTTTCAGTTCCAGAACTTCGGCCTGCAGCGCGATCGCTTCCAGCAGGTCGGGCAGGCCCTGGCCGGTTTGTGCCGAAACTTCGACGTCCTGCACGTCCCCTGACATGGCTTCGACGATCACTTCATGCTGAAGCAGGTCGGTCCGCACCTTTTGCGGGTCGGCCGCGGGTTTGTCGATTTTGTTGATCGCCACGATCATCGGCACTTCGGCCGCCTTGGCGTGGTTAATCGCCTCGATCGTCTGGGGCATCACCGCGTCATCGGCTGCGACGACCAGAACCACGATGTCCGTGACCTGTGCGCCGCGTGCACGCATCGAGGTGAACGCCGCGTGGCCGGGCGTATCCAGGAAGCTCAGCACAGCGCCGCTTTCGGTTGCGACCTGATAGGCCCCAATGTGCTGCGTGATGCCACCGGCCTCGCCCGAGACGACAATCGCCTGACGGATCTTGTCGAGGAGCGAGGTCTTGCCGTGGTCAACATGGCCCATGATCGTAATGACCGGCGGGCGCGGTTCGAGGTCTTCTTCCTTGTCCTCAACCGTGTCGATGACGTCTTCCACGTCGGCGTCCGAAACCCGGACGACCTTGTGGCCGAATTCTTCGACGATCAGTTCGGCCGTGTCCGCATCAATCGGCTGGTTCTGCGTGACCATCATGCCGTTCTGCATGAGGGCTTTCACGACATCCGCCACTTTCTCGGACATGCGGTTGGCAAGCTCGGAGACCACAATGGTTTCCGGGACCTGAACGTCGCGCACAACCTTTTCACGGTCCTGGCCGCCACCCATGGCCTTTTGCCGGGCGCGCTCCTGCTTGCGCTTCATCGCGGCGAGCGAGCGCTGCCGCCCACCTTCACCACCGCTGAGCGCCTGGTTGACCGTGAGTTTGCCCGAGCGGCGTCCGCCGTCCCGGTCGCCCTTGTTCCGCGACGACCGATCGTCGCGATCGTTGTCACGGCGGGACGGGGTCGGCTTGCCGCCACCGCGCGGGCCACCCGCGGGCGCAGCAGGTGCCGCAGATGCCGGATCCGCGGCCGGTTCGGCCTTGGGCGCATTGCGGCGCGCCTCTTCTTCGGCTTTGCGGCGGGCGTCTTCCTCGGCTTTTGCCTTGAGGGCTTCCTCGCGCTCGCGTTCTTCGCGTTCCTTGGCCTCTTGCTCGGCCCGGCGGCGGGCGCGTTCTTCTTCGCGCTCACGCTCTTCCGATTGGCGGCGTTCGGCGTCTTCGGCTTCGCGGGCCTTTGCGGCCTGCAACGCCTTCAGACGGCGCTCCAACTCTGCGTCGGGGACCGTCTTGGAACGTTTGCCACCTTCAGCGGATTCCTGTGCCGCCGACTGTGCGCCCGGCTTGGGCACCATCACTCGTTTACGCTTGGTTTCCACCACCACGCTTTTGGTGCGTCCGCGTGAGAAGCTTTGGTTCACGCGTCCGCTGCGGGCGCCGCCCGACAAGCCAAGGGGTTTCTTTCCGTCTTGATCGCTCATGCGTTCCGTTCGTCTTTCCCGGCGGGGTGTCCGCCGTCTGCCTTGCGCAGGCCCTGGAGTTTCGCGGCCCCCTCTACAACACGGGGGGCGAGACCACCAGCGGCAAGCGCGCCATGTATCACACTTTGGCGTCCGAATGCCAAACCCAATTCCTGAGCCGTAAGGACGCTGAAATAGCGGGCGCCTTCCGGCGTCCACAGCTTCGATTTTCCACGCTCTGACCCGTCGGTTGCCTGCAACAGCACAGGCACCTTCCGGGATGCGAGCCAGTCTTTCACTTTCTCAAACCCGGCGACCGCTTCGCCGGCCTTGCGGCTGAGCGCAATCAGATCGGTCAAACGCCGCGCCAACCCTGCATCGACCCGCGCAATCAAGTCTTCCGGGACGGTGACCTGTTGCTTGGCCGCGCGCGAGAACAGGTTCTTCTTTATCGCCAGTTCCAGCGCCGCACGATCGGCACTCACCCAGATCCCGCGCCCGGGGAGTTTTTCAAACAGATCAGGAGCGACCTGTCCGTCCGGGGCGACGACGAAACGGATCAGCCCATGCTTGGGCTGTACATCGCCGGTGGCGATGCATTTCCGCTCGGGACCGTCGCTCCGGTCTTTATGTCGGCCACCACGACTCATGCGCGGGGTCCGGGCCCAGAGGGCGTTAGCCCTCTGCGGCCTCCTCGGCTTCTGCGGCTGCCGCTTCCGCTTCGGCTGCGGCCTGGGCTTCCAGTTCCTCGATGGTCACCCACCCCAGTTTCAGGCGCGCGGTCATCACCATGTTCTGCGCTTCTTCCAAGCTGACATCGAAGGGCTCAAGCACGCCGTCGTCCTTGTGGCGTTCGCCGTCGACCGTGGTCCAGCCACCGGCCAGTTCCCAGTCGGCGCAAGTGGCGAAGTCTTCGAGCGTTTTGACATCGTCTTCGCCCAAAGCCACCAGCATTTGGGGTGTCAGACCCTCAAATTCAATGAGGCTGTCTTCGACCCCAAGCTCGCGGGCTTTCTCAAGCGCCTTCTTGTTCTGCTCTTCCAGGTAGTCACGGGCGCGGGCCTGCAGTTCGTCCGCGGTGGCTTCGTCGACACCGTCGATGACCAGCAGTTCGTCGAGCTCGACATAGGCGACTTCTTCCAGCGCGGTGAAGCCTTCGGCCACCAGCAACTGTGCAAAGAACTCGTCCAGATCAAGCGTGTCCATGAAGAGGCGGGTGCGCTCTTCAAACTCGGCCTGACGGCGCTTGGATTCTTCTTCTTCGGTCAGAATGTCGATATCCAGGCCCGTCAACTGGCTGGCCAGTCGGACGTTCTGGCCGCGACGACCGATGGCGAGCGAAAGCTGCTCGTCCGGAACGACCACCTCGATGGGCTCGGCTTCTTCGTCCAGAACAACCTTGGACACTTCAGCGGGCTGAAGCGCGTTCACCAGGAAGGTCGGCGCGTCCTCGTTCCACGGAATGATGTCGATCTTTTCGCCCTGAAGCTCATTGACCACGGCCTGCACGCGGCTGCCGCGCATCCCGACACAGGCCCCGACCGGATCGATCGAGTTGTCGTAGGAAATCACAGCGATCTTCGCACGCGAGCCGGGGTCGCGGGCCACGGCCTTGATCTCGATGATGCCGTCGTAGATCTCGGGCACTTCCATCTTGAACAGTTCCGCCATGAATTCCGGCGCGGTCCGGCTCAGCACCACCTGATGGCCGCGCTGTTCGCGGCGCACATCCTTGATGTAGCAGCGGATGCGGTCACCGTTGCGGTATGCTTCGCGGCCGATCTTGTCATTGCGACGCAACTGGCCTTCGCCGCGTCCGATATCGACGATGACGTTGCCGTATTCTTCGCGCTTTACGACACCATTGATGATCGTTCCAACCCGATCCTTGAATTCTTCGTACTGGCGATCACGCTCGGCTTCGCGGACCTTTTGAAGAATGACCTGCTTTGCAGACTGGGCCGCGATCCGGCCCATATCGACCGGCGGCACTTCGTCGATCAGCGTGTCCCCGACAGCCGGGTTTTCCATGTACTGCTTGACCTGTTCGACCGTGAGTTCGGCCTTCTCGTTCTCAAGCTCTTCATCTTCGACGACGGTGCGCACACGGGTGAAGGTCGCTTTGCCGGTCTTGCGGTCGATCGACACGCGGATGTCCAGCTCGGCGCCGTAACGCGACTTGGCTGCGCGGGCGAGGCTTTCTTCCATCGCTTCGACCACCAGACCGGGGTCGATCATCTTTTCGCGGGCCACGGCCTCGGCCGTTTGCAAAAGCTCCAGCTGGTTGGCTGATGTGATTGCCATTTCCTCAGTCCTCCGCCTCTGTGGGCTCTTCTTCAATCTCGTCGAATTGGGTGTCGTCGATCACGCCGGCGGCCTTGCGCTGGCGCAACATTTCCTTGATCAGCTCATCGGTCAGGACAAGCTTCGCGTCGCTGAGCCAGTCGAAGTGCAACCCGATGGTGCCTTCTTCGACGTTCAGCAGAACTTCGTCGCCCTCCACGCCGGCCAGCACCCCTTTAAAGCGGCGGCGCCCGTCGATCATCTCGGTGGTTTCAAGCTTGGCTTCATAGCCTTCGAAGGTGTCGAAATCCTTGAGCCGGGTCAGGGGACGGTCGATGCCCGGGCTGGACACTTCCAGCGTGTAGGGATCTTCGACCGGGTCTTCGACATCCAGAATGGCACTGATCTGTGTCGAGATCTGCGCGCATTCATCCACCTCAATGCCGCCGGTCGGGCGCTCGGCCATGACCTGCAGCGTCTTGGTCTTGCCGCCTTGCATGCGCACGCGCACCACCTCAAACCCCATATCCTCGATGATGGGGGTCAGGATCTCGGCCATACGGCGATCAATTGAGGTCTTCGCGATAAGGTCGTTCATCTCGTCCAAGCACAAAAAAACGGGCGCGCGGCCCGTTGGTGTTTCCCGGTGGAGCGTTGGGGGTGGAGGCCAACGCGCCGCTGTTGAGGTGCACATAGGCCGCCGGGCCGGATTCTGCAAGAGCGATGTCTTAACCGACCGGCCCAGGTGCAGCGATATAGGCGTTAAGGCGGTCCAGTTCGGCCCGCCCTTTCGGCCAATCCACGAATTCCGGGTCGCGGTGGTAGTGCATGACCATTGGGTCGCCACGCTCCTCCGGCTTGCGGTTCTTGGTGGAAAAGTTGAACTGATCGCTCAGCACGTCGTAGCGCCACCCGATCCGCGCCACAGTGAGCGGAAGCGCGATCTGATCCAGCCAAGGGCGCTTTTCGCCGATCCGCAGATGGTGGTCGATATCCAGCGCCGTCACCAGCCATTCCGCCCCGAAACGGCGGCCCTCGGCCCGCTCCGGGAAACATATGAACCCGGCGTTGAAATACGGGTAGTAGTGGACCTTCTTGTACCGGACGAGTTGCACCTTCTCTTCCGGAACGGGCAAACCGAAATGGGCGTAGGCCCGTTCCCACCGGTTTTCTTCCTGGCCCCAGGTTGGCACCCCTTCCGGTACCATGAGAACGCGCGGCTCGGGCGCGTCCACCGCCAACTCGATCGGGCGCGGGATGCACAGGTCGGTATCAAGGAACAGCGACCAGTCCGTGTCCCTCGGCTCATTCGCGGCAAGCAGCTTGTTGCCGTGGGGATAGGGTTTGTTCCAGATCTTGCGCGCCTTCGGCAGCAGGCGCAGGTCGACCCGATGGTCGTCAAACATCTGCCGGGTCGCGGTTGAAATCTTGGGCACGTAGCTGTCGGTTGTGTAGGCGATCAGGCCCCAGTCGGGGTGATGGTGCCGCAGGCTGGAGACCAACATCCAGGCTTGCGCCTCGAGCTTCTTGCCCTCGACGATGAAGAACGCGCTGATTGAAGACGGGGGCGTCATGCCTGCATCCGGTTCGCTTTTGAACCGTTATACGGCGTCTGCGGCGCAGAGAAAGCGATGAGTTTCAGGATCGGGCCAGCGCGGTCAGAATTCCCGGCATCCTCCGTTGCAATGCGAAGGCGATTGGACCAAGGTTTCGAAAACCTGTCTTAGGGAGGGACGATCATGCGCACCCGTGCAGCCGTGGCATTGGAAGCCGGAAAACCCCTTGAAATCATGGAAGTGAACCTTGAAGGCCCCAAGGCCGGCGAGGTTCTGGTTGAGATCAAGGCAACTGGAATTTGTCACACCGACGAATTCACCTTGTCCGGTGCGGACCCCGAAGGTCTGTTCCCGGCCATTCTGGGCCACGAAGGCGCCGGCGTCGTTTTGGAAGTCGGTGAAGGTGTGACCAGCGTGAAGCCCGGCGACCATGTAATCCCGCTCTACACCCCCGAGTGCCGCGAATGCGAGTACTGCCTGCATCCGAAGACCAACCTGTGCCAGGCCATTCGTTCGACCCAGGGGCAGGGTTTGATGCCGGATGGCACATCGCGGTTCAGCATGCTCGATGGGACACCGATCCTGCATTACATGGGCTGCTCGACCTTCTCGAACCACACGGTTCTGCCCGAGATCGCGCTGGCCAAGGTCAACCCTGACGCGCCGTTCGACAAGATCTGCTACATCGGATGCGGTGTAACGACCGGGATCGGTGCGGTGATCAACACCGCCAAGGTGGAAATCGGTTCGCGTGCGATCGTGTTTGGTCTGGGGGGCATCGGCCTGAACGTGATCCAAGGTCTCCGTATGGCGGGTGCGGATCAGATTGTCGGCGTCGATCTGAACCCCGACAAAGCCAAGATGGCCGAGCATTTCGGCATGACCGATTTCGTGAACCCTGCCGAGGTTGAGGGCGACCTCGTTCCCTATCTGGTCGACCTGACCAAGGGCGGTGCCGACTATACCTTCGACGCAACCGGCAATGTGCAGGTGATGCGTGCGGCGCTGGAATCGGCCCACAAGGGATGGGGCGAATCCATCATCATCGGTGTTGCACCGGCTGGCGCGGAAATCAGCACACGCCCGTTCCAACTGGTGACGGGTCGATCCTGGCGTGGCACCGCCTTCGGCGGCGCCCGCGGACGGACGGACGTGCCAAAGATCGTGGATTGGTACATGGAAGGTAAAATCGAGATCGACCCGATGATCACCCACACGCTCAGCTTGGATGACATCAACAAGGGCTTTGATCTGATGCATGCCGGCGAATCGATTCGCTCGGTCGTCGTGTACTGAGGATGTTCAGGCTGGATTGAACCAGTCTGGACCAGACCCATGACATCTCGCATTGACGTCCGACGTGCCCGGTCTTCGGACCACGCGCAGCTGGCTGAAATCCTGGTTCCAGTGTTTCGGGCCGGAGACACCTATCCGATTGACCCAACCATCAGCGCGGAGGACGCGGTTACCTATTGGACGGGGCCAAGCCACGTTGTCTGGGTGGCCGAGGTCGACGGAGAGGTGCTGGGCACCTACTACATCCGTCCCAATCAGGCCGGCAACGGCGCGCATGTGTGCAATTGCGGGTACATGACCGCACCTGCGGCGCGGGGCCGGGGGGTGGCCCGCGCCATGCTGACCCATTCCCTGACCTATGCGCGCGAGGTTGGCTACCGGGCCATGCAATACAACTTCGTCGTGTCCACCAATCGCCGCGCCGTCGAGACATGGACCCGCGCAGGATTCAAAACGGTTGGGCGGGTGCCCGACGTGTTCCACCATCCACGCGAGGGATATGTCGACGCCCTGGTGATGTGGAAGGATCTCACCGGTTCGGAGACTGAATAGCGTCGGCGGCCCCGGCCTCGGGAAACCCTCTAGGGGTCGGTTGATCCAAAGGTCGCGCCGGTCACTTGCGGTTCCATGCGGATGAGACGGCTGTCCGCGACTGCGACCTGACGGTGGATCACCGCAGCCCGGTAATCTGCGTCGCGCAGCATCTCAACGAACGCGGCCACGGATGGATACTCGGCGATAAAGGCCAGATCCCAGGCCTTGTCCTGTGGGCCGATCAGCATCAGTTCCGGTCGTCCCACCCACACCTGGCGTCCCCCCAATCTTTTGAAGATTGGGCCGCTCTCACGCGCATAGGCGGCATAAGCCTCGGCGCCCGGAATTTGCGTGCCGTCGGGATACGTGGCCGTTTCATGAAACTGGAGGAGGTTCAGCATGTGAACCGGACCAGTCCGGTCCATCTCACGAAAAGCGGCAAAGGCCTCGCGCGTCGGATCAATGTAATGGGGCATCGTCAGGCGCGGGCGTAGCGTGCCATGAAGGTCTTCACCGCTTCGTCGGCAATCCGCTCAATATCTTCTTCGGTTGCGCGTTTCTCGATCCCGAACATGATTTTGAGCAAAAGATCCGTGCGGCAAAGCTGTGCGAGCTGGTCCGCGGCCAGGATGGGATCCTGAATGTCCAGCACCTCTTGGGCTTTCGGGCTGTTCAGATAGTCGCCAATCTTTGCGATCCAGCGTTTGGGACCACTTTCATAGAAGGCCTGCCCCAAGGCGGGAAAGCGCTGCGCTTCTGCCACGCAGACGCGGAACATATCCTGTCCGAACGGGGACGTGACAAAGCCGGTCAATTCCCGGCAGATCGAGCGCAAGGTGTCCGGGACGGACATCGTCCCCTCCGCCATCATGATCTCGACTTCGGACTGCTGCACGCATTCTTCGGACAAGACGGCGAGGAACAGGTGCTGTTTGTCCGGGAAGTAGCTGTAGAGCGTTGCCTTCGACACCCCGGCGTCGCGCGCGATGACGTCAACGCTGGCCCCTTCGTAGCCTTCGCGCATGAACACATCTCGTGCCCCGGCGACGACCTGATCAAACTTGCGGCCCTTTTTGATTTGCGCTGGCGCATTCATGTGTGTCTGGACCCCTTCCACTTGCAAATAGTGTAAACCAATCGGTTTAGTTTGTGCAAGCGCCGCAGCGTGCGGTGCGCTTGTTGTCGCCAATCGTGCCACGGACGCTGGACAGTTTGGTTGTGCTTGGGTAGCGCGGAGACATGGTCGAGATTTTTCTGAAGACCCTACCCTTCTTTGCGTTGATCGGATTGGGCTACCAGGCCTGCCGCACGGGATTTTTCACGGCCGAGGCCGCCGCCTATTTGACGAAGTTCGTCTTCTATTTCGCGCTGTCGGCGATGCTGTTCCGGTTCGCCGCCAACCTGTCACTGTCCGAGATTTTCGATTGGTGGTTTGTCGCCGCGTACCTTTGGGGCTGTTTCACGGTCTACCTGATCGCGACCGCCGTGGCCTTCATCCGGCGGCGCGGTATCGAAGAGGCAGCGGTGGAAGCGCAATGTGCCGTCATCGGAAACACCGGGTTTCTCGGTGTGCCGATGCTGGTCGTCCTGATGGGGCCAGAGGCGGCTGGCCCGGTCCTGATGGTTCTGGCGCTTGATCTGATCGTCTTCTCCAGCCTGATCGTCATCCTGATCACCGGTAGCCGCGATGGACGCATGTCGCTCGGTGTTCTCAAGACCGTCGGCATCGGCCTTCTGAAAAACCCCATGATCGTGTCGATGTCGCTTGGGCTGGCTTGGTCGGCCACAGGGTGGGCGGTGCCCGGGCCAGTGAACGAATTCCTCGCGATCCTGGGCGCTGCTGCGACACCGGGGGCCTTATTTGCAATCGGGGCGTCCCTTGCCGGCAAATCGGCAGAGCGGATCGAAGTCGCCGGGTGGCTGACGTTCTGCAAACTGGTTCTGCACCCGCTGGCCGTCGCCCTTGCGGCCCTGTGGATGTTCCCTGTGCCCGTGTTCGACGCGGCGGTCATGATTGCGGCCGCGTCCCTGCCGGTGGCGGGGAATGTCTACATCCTTGCACAGCACTACGGGGTGGCGCCCCACCGGGTGTCGGCATCGATCCTTGTCTCCACTGCAATCAGCATTGTCACCGTGTCGGCCGTGATTGCCTGGGTGTCAGACCTTGCCGGAAATGTGCCGGGCGCCGGGTGATCGCCCGCTTGCCGGGCGCAGCCCGTCCGGCTACGCCTAGGGCCGAGCCTGCAACAGGGGAACCGGCATGGAAACGCTATCAGAGAATCGGTGCTTCGGCGGCACCCAAGGTGTGTACCGCCACGCGTCAGCCGCCACCGGCTGCGACATGACTTTTGGCCTGTTCATGCCGGCCGAAGCTGCTGACGGACCGGTGCCGGTGTTGTGGTATCTGTCGGGCCTGACCTGCACGCACGAGAACGCAATGGTGAAGGCCGGCGCGCAGCTTTGGGCGGCGGAGCAGGGGATCGCGCTGGTTTTTCCCGATACGTCGCCGCGGGGCGCCGGGGTGCCAGATGATGACGCCTACGACCTTGGCCAGGGTGCGGGGTTTTTCGTGAATGCCACGCAAGACCCGTGGGCCGAGCATTTCCAGATGTGGGACTACATCACCGAGGATTTGCCGCAGACCCTGTTCGGACGGTTCGCGCTGGATGAAGGCCGGCAGGCCGTCACCGGCCACTCAATGGGGGGTCACGGGGCCCTGACCATCGCGATGAGTTTCCCTGACCGGTTCGCCAGCGTTTCGGCCTTTGCGCCCATCTGCAACCCGACAGCGGGCGAGTGGGGCCGCAAGCAGTTTGGGGCCTATCTTGGCGACAACACCGCCCTTTGGGAGCCGCATGACGCGACGCTGCTCATGCGTGAGCAGGGCTTTCCCGGCCCCGTCCTGATCGACACCGGAACGTCGGACCAGTTTGGCGATTACCTTGGCACCGCAGCCTTTGCCGAGGCCGTTGCCGCCCGCCGTCAACCCGCCACGATCCGGTTACAGCCGGGCTATGACCACAGTTATTTCTTCGTCTCGACATTCATGGAGGATCACCTGAGCTTCCATGCCGAGGCGCTCTACGGGGTAGATCGATGAGCATCCAAGCGGTCATCTTTGACATCGGAAACGTCCTGATCGAGTGGCAGCCTGAGCGCTACTATGATCGCGTCATCGGAGAAGAGCGCCGCCGCGCGATGTTCGACGCCGTCGATTTGCATTGGATGAATGAACGGTCGGACCGCGGTGAGGATTACCGCGAGGTGATTTACGAAACGGCCGATGCCAATCCAGAATTCGCTGACGCCATCCGTATGTGGCACGACAATTGGATCGAGCTTGCCGCGCCGGCCATCCCGCATTCCGTCCATCTGCTGCGGGCTTTGCGGGCCAAGGGCATTCCGGTGTTTTCACTGACGAACTTCGGAAAACAGAGCTTTGCCGCGACCCGGGTTCACTATGATTTCCTAAACGAGTTTGACCGCCAGTTCGTCTCGGGCGAATTGAAGGTGACCAAGCCCGACCCCGAGATCTACCGGATCGTGGAAACCGAAACGGGGCTGGCGCCCGATACCTTGCTGTTTGCCGATGACAGGCCCGACAATATCGCGGTCGCAAAGAGCCGCGGGTGGAACGCGCACTTGTTCGAAGGCCCGGACGGGTGGGCAGCCAGCTTGATCGAGCATGGTTTGCTAAGCGTTGAAGAGGCGACCCCATGAGTGTGCCGTTCATTGGCCCTGACGTGGAAAACAAGCTGGATTGGCTTGCCCTGACAGATGCGTTGGCAGCCGGGCATACTCTGCCCAAGGCCGAGGTCGGGGACACCTTTCTGTATCGTGGCAAGGACACAGTCCTGAGCCGCGCCGCCTGGATCGATGGCCTGGGTCAGCTGGTAAAAACAGCGACGATTTTCCCCGGCAACGCGGACCGCGGGCTTCCGGCAATCCATGGTGCGGCCAGTGTGTTTTCTGATGCCGACGGCACGTTGTCGGCAATGGTTGATTTTCACCTGCTGACCAAATGGAAAACGGCCGGGGACAGCTTGCTCGGCGCCCGACGCCTCGCGCGGCCCGACAGCGCGGTCATCCTGATCGTCGGGGCTGGCACGGTCGGACGGTCACTGCGACAGGCCTATGGCGCGGCCTTCCCAGGCGCCCGGTTCGAGATCTGGAATCGCACGCCGGCCCGGGCCCAAGAGTTGGCGGCCGAGTTCGACGCGACGGAGGCCGTCGACGATTTGCAGCACGCGGTTTCCGGCGCCGATATCGTGACATCGGCCACCATGGCGACGGAACCGTTCATTGACGGCGCGTGGTTCCGCCCGGGCCAGCACATCGACCTGATCGGCGCGTATCGGCCGGATATGCGCGAAGTCAACGATACGGCACTGGCCCGGGCCGATATCTTTGTCGACAGCCGGGACACGACCCTCGACCATATCGGTGAATTGAAGATCCCCCTGGCCGAGGGCACGATCACGCGGGACGCCGTTCAGGCCGATTACTACGAATTGGACTCGGGCCTCTATCGGCGCCAATCACCGGATCAGATCACACTTTTCAAAAACGGGGGCGGGGCGCATCTGGACCTGATGACAGCGCGCTACATCCTCGACGCCGTTCAAGGCGGCTAGCCGGTTTCGCTGCCTGCGGCATCGACCCGGGCGAGGGGGACGCCCCCCTCGCACTCCCCCGGTGCCTAAGGGGTTTCAATCGCAAGCAGTGCCGCCTTGTCCAAGGTGAAGTCCGACGCGATCCACCGGGCCTCCAGCATCTTCAGACGTTGACCAAGGGCTGGCCCCTGCATCGCTGGCATCAGATCGGCGGCGGCAACGGGAAAAACGGCACTGGCACCCCGCGCAATCTCGTCGGCGCTATGCGGATCGGGCGGCATGCCAAGTTGCGCGGCCCGCAGTAGAAGGATGTCCTGCGCATTGGCCGGCCCGACCAGATACCCAAGGACGGCGGCCGGATCCGGTGACGCCATTCCAGTGCGCAGGAGGTCAAGGCGCGCCGCATCTGCCTTGCTGAGCCGCAATGCGTCACCGACGCCTTCGCCGCCCAATGTCGCCAGACGCCGGATGGGCTCGGGGGCGAGGACCTGCTCGGCTTCAAGCGCAACCAGGGGCCAGAGGAAATCGGGCACCGCCCCGGGCAGAACACGGCCCAGAACGCCCGAGACCGCCATCGCTGCGATCGCTGGTCCCGGGTCCGGGGCGCTGAGCAATTTGCGCATCTCGCTGCCCAAGCGCTCTTTCGATAGCGTCTCGATGCCGTCGGCAAGCGCAGCGCAGGCGGCCAAACCCTCGGGGTCGAGCCCCCCGGTCGGGTCGGCATACCAGGCATGGAACCGGAAGAAGCGCAGAATTCGGAGGTAATCTTCGCGGATGCGGGCTTCGGGGTCACCGATGAACCGCAACCGACGGGCGGTCAGGTCCGACACACCCTGTCCGGTTGGATCAATGATCTGGCCCAGGCGGGCGGCATACAGCGCATTCATCGTGAAATCGCGGCGGGCGGCATCCTCGGCCAACGTTTTGGAATAGGCGACCGTCGCGCGTCGGCCATCCGTTTCGACATCGCGCCGGAACGTCGTGATCTCATGCGGTTTGCCCTCCGCGATCACAGTGACTGTCCCGTGGTCGATACCCGTGGGGACCGCGCGCAACCCCTGCGCATTGGCGAGGTCCATGACCTGTTCGGGAAGGGCGTCGGTCGACAGATCGATATCGTCGACGTGGCGTGAGAGCAGCCCGTTGCGCACGCAGCCGCCCACAAAGAACGCCTGATGGCCGCTGCCCTCCAACATGCCGAAGATGCTCTGCGTTCCGCCGTGCTGGACCCAATCTGCCGTCAGTTTCATTCGGCCACCCGATCAGCGAGCGCTTTGAGCATACGGGCCGTGGCGCCCCAGATGTAATAGGGGCCGTAGGGGACCACATAAAAATGCCGCCACACCCCGCGCCAACGGCGCCGTTCGACCCGGTAGTTGCGCGGGTCCATCAAAAACGCGAGCGGGACGCGAAACACCTCGGCCACCTCACCCGCCTCGGGTCGGGCGGTGAAATCCGCCTTGATCCGGGCGAGGACTGGCGTGACCGCGTAGCTTGTGACGGTCTCGTGCGACGGCAGTTCGACCAGCACGTCGACCGTGTTGCGATCAAGGCCAATTTCTTCCTGCGCTTCGCGCAAGGCGGCATCGACAACGCCGGTGTCCGTCGCATCCACCTTGCCACCCGGAAGGGCAATCTGACCGGGATGGTGTTTCAGATGCGAGGCGCGCTTTGTCAAAATGATCTGGTGATCCAAAATACCGATCAGCACGGCCGCCGGTTTCAACACGCGTCCCGGCGGCAAAGTGACATCGCTGTTCAGGTCGTAATCCGACGATGGCCGCGACGTGGATGCATCCAGCGCCGCGACCAGAGTGTCGAGATCACGCAGGCGTTCCATCGGAACCATCCGGCGCGACTTCTGCTTCGAACCCAAGGGTCTTGGGGTCGAATTCGTAATGGGCGCCGCAGAACTGACAGTCTGCGGTGACAATTCCTTCATCGGTTGTCATGTGCGCGATGTCGCGGGCCGAATAGATCGACAGGCTTCGACGCACACGATCCGACGAGCAGGTACAGCCAAACTGAACCGGCAGGGCATCGTACACCCGGGGCGCCTCTTCGTGGAACAGACGCAGCAGCAGGTCGGTCGGCGCCACGCGCGGTCCGATCAGTTCAAGCTGATCGGCCGTATCCAGAAGGATGTTCGCCCGGTTCCAGTTTTCGCCTTCATCGTCGTCCAGCAAATCAGCCGCGGCCATGAGCCCGTCTTCGCCGGTCCCGCCATCTCCGACCTCGGGCGAGGCCTTGGGCATGTGCTGCAGCATGACGCCACCAGCACGCCAGCTTGCGGGCTGGCCCGGTTCCTGGCTTTGGCCGTAGCTCAGCTGGAACCGGGTCGGCAGTTGCTCGGACTGTGCGAAATATGCCTCGGCACAGTCTTTCAGCGCGGACCCGGCGATCGGGGTGATGCCCTGGTACGGGGTCATGCCCGAACCCTGGTCGATCAGGATCGCGAAATAGCCCTTGCCGATCTGGGTGAAGGGATCGACGCCGGGCTCCAACCGCTCTGGATCAAAGCTGGCGTAAGCACGCAATTGGGCCGGCGCCCCGTCTTCCGTCGGCGCGTAGAAATCGGTCGCGATCAGCCGGATCGGGCCATCACCGCGCACCTGCACAGACAATTTCCAGCGCAGCTTGATGGTTTGACCAATCAGCGCGGTCAGAAGTGTGGCTTCGGCGATCATCGCCTCGACCTCGGCCGGGTAGCGGTGCTGAGCCAGGATCTTGTCGAGGGTCACATCCAGACGCGCAACGCGCCCACGGATGTCAGACCGGTCCAGCTGGAACGGCAGCACGGTGTCATCCCAGGCAATTTTCGTAGTCAGCGTCATATCGCTTGCATCCCCTTCGCACGGACAATGCGTTCCCATATAGGCAGGCGGGCGGCAATCCCAAATCTCACCTGCCGCAAAGCCGTCCTGCGCTTGCCGCAGAGCTGCCATTGGGCGAGTGTAGCGAAAAACAAAAGTGCAGGCGTGTCTCACATGAAGTTTCTATTCGTGCACCAGAACTTTCCCGGCCAGTACCGGGAGCTGTTTTCCTGGCTTGTGGCGCAGGGTGGGCACGAGATTGTCTTCTTAACCCAACGTGACGTCCCGCAGCCCGTGAAGGGCGCCAAGGTCATTCGGTATAGCACACACCACCGTCCGGCTGAAAACGCCTATGCCCTGTCCAAGTATTGGGAAGAAAACTGCGGCAACGGTTTGGCGGTTGCGATGGCGTGCCAAAAGCTCGACCGCGACGGGTTCAAACCCGACATCATCCTTGGCCATGTCGGGTGGGGTGAGCTGACCTTCCTCAAGGAGGTTTGGCGCGACGTCCCGATCATCGGGTATTTCGAGTACTAATTTCTGGCAAAAGGCGGCTCGGTCGGGTTCGATCCCGAGTTTCCGGCGTCGGAACACGCGCCGTTCGTGATGCACGCCCGCAACGCGGTGAACTTCGCCAATATCCAGACCGTCGATCTGGGCCATTCGCCGACGCAATGGCAGCGCAATACCTTTCCGGACAGCTTCCATAACAAGATCTACGTGAAGCACGATGGCATCCGCACCGATCGACTGTTGCCGAATCCGGATGCCTCGGTCCCGTTGGGACGTTTGGGGCGGCCCGTGACAGTTGAAGACGAAGTGTTCACCTACATGGCGCGCAACATGGAACCGACGCGCGGTTTTCATGTCTTCATGCGCGCGCTGCCGTTGATCCTGGATCGGCGCCCCAAGGCCCGCGTTTTGATCATCGGCGGGTCCGAGGCGTCCTACGGCAAGGCCAGCGATGCCAAGGGCGGGTATCGCGCCGTCATGGAACGCGAGGTCGGCGACCGGTTGGATTGGGACCGCGTGCATTTTCTGGGTCGCGTCCCCTACGCGTCCTATCAGCAGGTCATTCAACTCAGCCGATGCCACATCTATTTGACCGTGCCCTTCGTCCTGTCCTGGTCCCTGTTGGAAAGCATGTCGATGGGCGCAACGATCGTGGCATCCGACACGGCCCCGGTGCGCGAGGTCATCACGCATGAAGAAAACGGCCTCTTGGTCGATTTCTTTGATCACAAGGCTCTGGCGAGCAAAGTCTCGGAGGTGTTGGGCCGCCCGCGCCGGTATGCCGATCTCGGGGCCGCGGCTCGCGCGAAAGTGGTGCGCGAGTACGACTTCGCCACACGGTGCCTTCCTGTGCATCTGGAGAAGATCAACGCCCTCGTTCCGCGCAAAATGGCGCTTACGCTTCCATGACGGTGGGGTGCGGCCGAATCGATGCTTTGATGGCGCGGGCGATCTGTGTATGTGTCCTGCGCGGCGATGGCGGGACGAGTAGCGGATGACCAAGAGGGTGCTATTAACCGGTGGGGCCGGGTATATCGGCTCCCACACCTATCTGGCTCTTGTGGACGCTGGTTACGACGTCGTCATCCTCGACAATTACACCAACGCACGTCGCGATGTTCCTGCGCGTCTGGCTCAGATCACTGGACGACCGACCCACAATATCGAAGGGGATGTGCGATCTGCCGAAACGCTGGCCAGTGTCTTCGCAGAACAGAGGATTGATGCAGTGGTGCACTTCGCGGCCCTCAAGGCCGTCGGGGAAAGCGTCCAGCGCCCCCTGGATTATTTCGACGTCAATCTTGGCGGGCTGACCACCTTGCTGCGGGCGATGGATGCCGCCGGGTGCCGGAAGTTGGTCTTTTCGTCATCGGCGACGGTTTATGGCGTGCCGGATGAAACGCCGACGCCCGAAACCGCCGAATTCCGCGCCATGAACCCGTATGGTCAGACAAAGATTCTGGGTGAGCAAATGCTCGAATGGCTGCGTCAGTCCAACCCGGAATGGGCCATTGGAATTCTGCGGTATTTCAACCCGGCCGGCGCCCATGAATCCGCCCTGATCGGCGAAGACCCGCGCGACACGCCGAACAATCTGATGCCGTACATCGCCAAAGTCGCGCGGGGCGAGTTGCCGCGGATCTCGGTGTTTGGAAATGATTACGACACACCCGATGGGACCGGGGTTCGGGATTACATACACGTTGAAGACCTGGCACGTGGGCACGTCCTTTCGCTGAACCAGTTGTTCGAAACGGGGCTCGGACATGTGGTCAATCTTGGAACCGGGAAAGGGCACTCGGTTCTTGAGGTGATATCGGCCTACAAGCGTGCCTCGAACCGCGAGCTTCCATTCGACATCGTGGCGCGCCGTCCGGGTGACGTGCCGATCTATGTCGCGAAGGCGGACAAGGCCGCCGAAGTGCTCGGGTTCAGAACCGAAAAAGACATTGACGAGATGTGCGCCAGTTCCTGGGCGTGGATCACGGGACAGACACTTGAAGATGGGTAATCCTCACATGACACGCACCGCATTTGTTACTGGCTCCTCCGGCTTCATCGGGTTCCATCTGATATCGCGCCTTCTGGCAGATGGCTGGACCGTCGTCGGTCTGGATGCGATGACGGATTACTACGACGTGCGCCTGAAAGAGCGTCGCCAGTCCATGCTGCTGCAGTCGGCGCAATACCAGGTCGTCAACGCGCGATTGGAAGAACCCGGTCTTTTGCACGATCTGATGGACAAGCACCGCCCGGATGCCGTGGTGCATTTGGCCGCCCAGGCCGGCGTCCGTTACTCGATCGACGCGCCCGAAAGCTATGTCGACGCCAACATCATGGGGACGTTCCGATTGCTGGAAGCCATGCGGGCCTTTCCCCCGGCACACAGCCTTCTGGCCTCCACGTCTTCGGTCTTTGGGGCAAACACCGAGATGCCCTACTCGGAACGGGCCAAGGCAGACACGCAGATGTCGTTCTACGCCGCCACGAAAAAGGCGAACGAGGCGATGGCCCATTCCTATGCCCATCTGTATGATCTGCCGACGACGATGTTCCGCTTTTTCACGGTCTATGGCCCATGGGGCCGGCCCGACATGGCCCTGTTCAAATTCACCAAGGCGATTTTGGAAGGGCGTCCGATCGACGTGTACAACCACGGCGATATGAAACGCGACTTCACCTATGTCACGGATCTCGTGGACGGCATTGTGCGTTTGATTGATGCGGTGCCGGTCCGTCCAGAAGACCCGGCCGATGTTCCGGACTGGGACAGCCTCAGCCCCGTTGCACCGTATCGCGTGGTGAATATTGGCAATGCGAACGCCGTCCAGTTGATGGAGTTTATCGAGGCAATCGAATCCTCGCTCGGGATGCCGGCGCAGAAGAATTTCATGGATATGCAGCCCGGCGATGTGCCCGCGACCTGGGCAGATGCGACGATCCTCGAAACCCTTACGGGCTATACCCCGCAAACCAATGTTCAGGAGGGCGTTGCCCAGTTCGTGGCCTGGTATCGCGACTACTACGAGGTGTGATCGTCAGGCCAATCCGGCGCGCAGACAGTCGTGCAGGTGAAGAAGGCCAACAGGGCGTGACGTGGCATCAACCGCGAAAAGCGCGGTGATCTTGTTTGCGGACATGATGGCCAGAGCCTCTGCCGCCAGATCCTGCGCGTCGACGACCCGGGGGCTCTTGGTGGCGACCTGGCCGGCCGTCTGATCCATCAAACGGGTGATGTTGCGCCGCAAATCCCCATCGGAAATGACACCGACCAGGCGATCGCCGTCGGTCACGCCGACGATGCCAAATCCCTTCTCGCTCATCACGATCAGGGTATCGGCCATCGGCGTATCCTCCGCGACGAGCGGCAACTCCTCGGGCCCATGCATCAGTTGGGCCACCGTCGACAGGCGTGCGCCCAATTTGCCACCGGGATGGAATGTGCGGAAATGCTCGGGCTGGAACCCGCGCCGTTCCATGACGGCCACGGCCAAGGCGTCCCCAAGGGCCAGCGTCAGTGTCGTCGACGTCGTGGGCGCCATTCCGATCACGCAAGCTTCGGGTGCGGGCGGCAGCACCAACCGATAGTCGGCGGCTTGCATGAGTGTGCTGTCCTGCCGTCCCGAAATCCCGATCATGGGGATCTGGAACCGCGCAACATGCGCTACAAGATCGCGCAATTCGGCGGTTTCGCCGGAATTGGAGATCAAAACCGTCAAGTCGCCCGGGGTCACCATCCCGAGATCGCCGTGACTGGCTTCGGCCGGGTGCACGAAGGCCGAGGGCGTCCCGGTGGAGGCGAAGGTCGAACTGATCTTCCGTGCGATATGGCCAGACTTCCCGATGCCGGACAGGATCACACGACCCGAGGTCGCGAGAACGGCCTCAACCGCCGCTTCGAAATCCTTCGGTAGGGCCTGGGCCATCGCGGTCACGGCTTCGCCTTCAGTACGCAGGACGCGCTCGGCGGTGGCTCGGATGGCGGCTTTCTGATCGTCGGTCATGGCTGTCCCATAACCGAAGGATCGCGGAATGGCGAGTGGTCGGCGGTTCCCCTAGGCGCGGGGGTCTGTCAGAACACATGTAAGACCAAGAGGTGCCCCATGAATCGTCGTTTCGGATCCCCGCCCATTCCCGGCCAGACCTACACCCCCCGCCCGGGCGTCTATGCCATCATCGAGGCCGGTGATGGGATCCTTGCGACCTTTCAGGAAGAGCCATGGCCCGAACTGCAGTTGCCGGGCGGCGGCATAGACCCCGGCGAAGCCCCGATCGTAGCGTTGCATCGCGAAGTGATGGAGGAAACGGGCTATCGCATCCATAGCGCGCGTCGCGTCGGTATGTTTCAGCGCTACACCTTCATGCCCGAGTACGATCTGTTCGCGCAGAAGCAGTGCCACATCTATCGGGCGAAACTTGGCCCGCGGCATGGTCCGCCGACAGAAGCGGGGCACTCGGCCGTTTTCTTGCCGTGGGACGTGGCCGTCGAAAAGCTTGCCGTTTCTGGCGATCGATACTTTGTCGCGCGGGCAATCGGCCTCTAGGCTTTGGCATCCGTTTCAACCTCGTCAGGCAGCGGCCGGATGTGATCGTCATCAGGATCGCGATAGTCCACAAGCAGAGCCGAGGCATCGTCGGGAAAGTTGTCGGTTCCGGCAAAATTGGTAAGTGCGCTGGAAAGTTGACCCAAAAAGGCTGGTCCGCTGGCGCCCGACAGACGTTGAAGCATGTGCTCCAATCCCTCTTCGTCCAACTGTTGCCCGTCCGGCCCGGGCAATTCCGTCAGCCCATCCGAATACATCAGCAACCGATCGCCGGGCTGCAAATGCACTTCTCTCGTGGTGTAGGTCGCTTCCTCGACCAAGCCGATGGGCAACCCGGCCTCGCCCACCAGATCTACCTGGCCGGACGCCCGCAGAACGATCGGGTGGGGGTGCCCCGCCTGTGTCATGCGCAGGATCCCCGTCGCGCGATTGAGGAACCCGAGGCACAACGTGAAGTACCGATCCGTGCGCAATTCCTTGAGCAGCATCGAGTTGAGGCGCCACGCTGCCATGTCGGGGGGAAGGGCCGCAAGGCTTCCATCTTCGCGGCGCATCAGCGCGATGTTCTGATCCGGGGACGCATCGCTCAGGATACCGGCAATGCGGGCGGCAATCATGGCGGACGCCACGCCATGTCCGGACACATCAAGGCTGAACAGACCGATTACTTTGGGCGACACGGGGAAGAACCCGACCATATCGCCCCCGACATGCCCGGATGCTTGCAACCAAAGCGACACGTCCACGTTCCCAAAGCGCCGGAAGCGATCCTGCACCAAGGCCTGCTGCAGGCGGCGGGCCTCGTCGAGATCCTGGTCGAGCGCGGCATAAAGCCCCCGGATCTCGCCAAGCGCAGATGTCAGGAGGCTGTTCTTCTCGATGACCTCGCGTTGCATGGCGACGATCCGGGCGCCCGCATTCAGGCGGGCCCGCAGTTCCGGGGGGCGAACCGGCTTGTTGAGAAAGTCATTCGCCCCGGCCTCGAGGCCTTCGGTCAGCGCCCCTGTTTCGGATTTGGAGGTCAGCAGCAGGATATAGGCATAGTCGGCGCGCCCAGATTGGCGGAACGCGCGGCAAAATTCCGGCCCGGTCATCTCGGGCATCATCCAGTCGCAGATGATCAGCCCAATCCGCGGGTCCTGGGCTATGGCCAGCGCTGCGTTGGGGTCGCCACACGTCACAACCTCGTGCCCCCAGGTGCGCAAGAGCGACGACAGAAGATTCTGCTGTGCGCGGCTGTCATCGAGCACAAGCACCGTTTCTTTTGGCGCCTCAGGACTCTGAACGCCGCTGGTTGCTTCTGAATAGGCGAAGTCCGCCATCCCAACTCCATCGCAAGGGTGGGTCGGTTGTGTCACGTCGTCCCTTAACGGCGCGTGAAAACTAAAATCCGATGTATCCCGTCGCGGACTGAAAGCGGTTGTTAAGCTTTGGTGGTGCACGCTCGACGCACGGGGCGAACACGAGGGTCAGAGGTGTGAGATGATTGATTGGGACAGGTTGATCGATCTGCGAAATGACATCGGGGCTGAAAGCTTCACCGAGGTTGCGGCGCTTTTCGTGGCTGAACTGCAGGAGACACTCGACCGGTTGCTTGGCGCACCCGAAACGGCGAATGCCAGTGATTTTCACTTTTTGCGCGGCAGTGCCGCGAATCTGGGTTTCGTCGCAATGGCGGACGCTTGTGAGGTTGAAGAAGCCCGTTGCAAAGACAATCTCGCGCCGGACGTTGCGAAAATTGCCCGCGTGTTTGAAGCGTCGCTTGACGTCGCGACCCGGCAGGTTCCGGAACTGGCCGCTGCCTGACCGTACGCAGCGCGTGCCCTAGATCAGGAAATCTGCGAGCACCTCATCCTCGGTTATGTCACGGAAGCCGAAGCCGCGGGTGACGACACGGTCGATCATGTCCTCGAAATTTTCGGCGTTGGCCGTTTCAATCCCGATAAGCACGGACCCGAAGTTGCGCGAGTTCTTCTTCAGGTATTCGAACCGTGTGATGTTGTCATCGGGTCCAAGAAGATCGAGGAAATCGCGCAGCGCGCCGGGTCGCTGCGGCAGACGCAAGATGAAGTACTTCTTGAGGCCCTGCCAATTCTGTGCCCGCTCTTTCACTTCGGGCAGCCGCTCAAAATCGAAGTTTCCACCAGATGTGACGCACACGACGCGCTTGCCTTTGATCTGGTCGGCGATGTCGCCCAGAACATCCACCGACAAGGCGCCGGCTGGCTCCAGTACGATACCTTCCAGGTTCAGCATCTCCTGGATGGTGACGCAGATCCGATTTTCCGGGGCAATCAGAACACTGCGCGGCGCGATCCGCCTCAGCACCTCGAAGGTCCGGTCACCGATCCGCGCCACGGCTGCGCCGTCCACGAAGGTATCCGTGATCGGGATCGTTTGCGGGGCGCCGATTTTCAGGGCCGCTGTCAAGCTGGCGCCACCCGCGGGTTCGACAAGTGTCACGTCTGTTTCGGCACCGAGGGCCTTTAAGTACGAAAGCATTCCCGCCGACAAACCGCCGCCGCCCACCGGAAGGATCAGGTGATCCGGCGGGGTGCCCAACGCGTCCACCATCTCAACCGCGACCGAGGCTTGCCCTTCGATCACATCGGGATCGTCGAATGGCGACAGGAAGTGCGCGCCCGTGTCGTCACAATAGGCTTTGGCCGCCGCAAGCGTTTCGTCAAAGAAATCCCCGGTGAGTTCGATCTCGACCGCATCGCCACCAAAGGTCTTGGTTTTCAGAATCTTTTGCTCGGGCGTGGTGACCGGCATGTAGATCCGCCCCTTCACGCCAAAATGGGCACAGACAAACGCCACCCCTTGGGCGTGGTTCCCGGCGCTGGCGCAGACGAATCGGTCGGCGTCGGGCGTTTCGGCGAACACTTTGCGCATGGCATTGAAGGCGCCGCGCAGCTTGTACGACCGGACCGGGCTCAAATCCTCGCGTTTGAGCCAGATATCCGCGCCGAAGCGCTCGCTCAGGTAGGCGTTGCGCTGCAAAGGCGTCGGCGGAAACAGGTCGCGCAGGGCGTCGGTGGCCGCACGGGCGGCTTGGGAAAAGTCCGTCATGCCCCTGCCGTGCCTGAACGGTCTGCCGCTGTCCAGCCTCAGTTCAGCTGACGGCCTTCGACCAGATTTCCGTAGAGCGTTGTCATGAGGGCAAGATTGACAAGGGTTTGAAGCCAAAATGCGACCAGTGTCAGCACGCCGCCAACCACACCGACGAAGCCAAGCAGACTGTTGATCATGAAGAAGACCAGGGGAATGAAAACGATCGGCAGCAAGATCGCACTCGACACCGGTTTGGTGGCCGACCAGCTGGCCCCCATCTTTATGTACTCACCCAAGGCCGCGGATGGCAAAACAAGGCCGAGGCGCGTGAACACCCAGGTAAAGCCAACCGACGCCCCGATGGACAGGAACGTCAGCACACCGGGGGTCGGAGCCACGCTGACAATGATCCCGAACACGATGGAACCGGCGATCCCAAGCAGGATCATGATCAGCGCGAGCCGCAGAAGGGCGCCGATGTAGCTGCGGATCGTGGGCCAGTTCCACGCACCGGAAAACCCGTTTGCGTATTCCTCGAGCAAGACAAACCGGTGCCATCCGACCGCGGCCCACGAATAGAAGATCAGGAAGATCGGGACACACACAACGAAGGCAATCACCATCTGCCGGAAAAAGGCCGCGGCCTCGGCCTCCGACGCGAACGGATTGCCACCGGCGGTGGTCAGGGACATCACCTCGAAAAAGGTTGGGCCGACAAGCGCGTAGACGACGACAGCGCAGAGCGCATAGCTCAGGATGATCGGCAGGACGGTAATCCGGGCCGCTTGTCCGAGATTGCCAAAAACCTGCTGCACCACATGTCGCAGCAACTGATACCCATAATCCACGTCGACCAACCTCTTCGTTGCCTTGCCCCGCCTTTCAAAACCCGGTATCGCCCCGCCGTCAACGCTGAACCGTCGGAGAGATCAATGAGCGCGAAATCCCTTGCCCCGAAAAAGGTCGTCCTTGCGTATTCCGGCGGGCTGGACACCTCGATCATCCTGAAGTGGTTGCAAACCGAATACGGGTGCGAAGTTGTGACATTCACCGCCGACCTCGGTCAGGGTGAAGAGCTGGAGCCGGCACGGAAGAAAGCCGAGATGCTGGGCGTGTCCGAAATCTACATCGAGGATTTGCGCGAAGAGTTCGTGCGCGATTTCGTGTTCCCCATGTTCCGGGCCAATGCGCTGTACGAAGGGCTCTACCTGCTTGGCACCTCGATCGCGCGCCCGCTGATCTCCAAGCGTCTGGTCGAGATCGCGGCAGAAACCGGTGCGGATGCCGTCAGCCATGGCGCGACGGGTAAAGGCAACGACCAGGTGCGCTTCGAACTGTCGGCTTATGCACTGAACCCCGACATCAAGGTCATCGCCCCCTGGCGGGAGTGGGACCTGTCGAGCCGGACGAAGCTTCTGGAGTTTGCCGAACAGAACCAAATCCCGATCGCAAAGGACAAGCGCGGCGAAGCCCCGTTCTCGGTTGATGCCAACCTGCTGCACACGTCGTCCGAGGGGAAGGTCCTCGAAGATCCGGGCGAGGAAGCCCCCGACTATGTGTACCGGCGCACCGTGCATCCCGAGGATGCGCCGGATACGCCCGAGATGGTTGAAATCACCTTCGAACGCGGCGACGCCGTCGCCATCAATGGCGAAGCGATGAGCCTGGCCGCCATCCTGACCAAGCTCAATGAACTGGGCGGTGCGCATGGGGTGGGGCGTTTGGACCTTGTCGAGAACCGTTTCGTTGGGATGAAATCGCGGGGCATCTACGAGACACCCGGCGGCACGATCCTGTTGGAGGCCCATCGCGGCATCGAGCAAATCACGCTCGACAGCGGTGCGGGTCACCTGAAGGATTCGATTATGCCGCGCTATGCAGAGCTGATCTACAATGGCTTCTGGTTCAGCCCCGAGCGCGAGATGCTGCAGGCGCTGATCGACAAAAGCCAGGAACACGTCTCCGGGACGGTCCGTCTGAAGCTGTACAAGGGCGCCGTCCGGACCGTGGCGCGCTGGTCGGACCACTCGCTGTATTCCGAGGCGCATGTGACCTTCGAAGAGGATGCGGGCGCCTATGACCAGACGGACGCGCAGGGCTTCATTCAACTCAATGCCCTGCGCCTGAAGCTGCTGGCGGCCCGCGACCGCCGGTTGCGCGACTGATCCAAAGGCGCGCCTGACGGCGCGTTTTTCCTGCCTCGCCCCCATGCGGGGGCTCAGGCGGGCGCAGATGGCGATCGGATTGGCAGTCGGCTTCGGGCCGCGCGCGCAGTCAGGGGTGTTGGGTCAGCTGTCCGCGACGTGACGCCGGAAGGCGCGTTTGAGCATCTCCAGTTCATCGCGCAACAGGGCGATGTCAGCCCGGACATCTTCCGCCAGTGCGTTCCCGGCCATCAGGGTGATCCGGTCCAGGATCGCCCCCGAGGCAACGGACCGAAGCGACACCACTTGCACCCCTTCGCTTAGGACGGAGGCGGGGAGGCTCACGACCACCCGATGGGTTCCCGGAGCGGTGGGGTTCTCATGCAGGTCCGCCGTCGCCGCCACCTTGCCCTGGTGCAGGGCCTCGATCCCCTCACAGCGGGGTGCGGTCAGAACGCCCTCGTAGACCCCCCCCTGCAGCCGCACTTGCACCAGTGTTTCATCGTCCATGGCTGCCCCTCAGATATCCGCCCGCGGCGCACGAAGAATGACCATGTCCCAAAGTGCGATCCGGTTCATCTCCGGGCCCTCCAGGATGAGGTCAAGCCAGGCCTTCTCCAGGCGTTTTTCGTTGATGTTTGCATAGGCCAGGTCGAACTCGGCCGTGCCGCGTTCTCCCTTGAAACTGACCTGTCGCACGATCTGGTCGGTGTTGGGCCCATGCTGAATGTTCAGCCGCGCATAGATTTCGGTCGGGTGTTCGCGTTCGACCGTCACATGCACGGCGACAAAGTGATTTCGCGTTAGCCCGTCAAGCGCGGCTTGGGGCAAATCCTGAACCAGCGACAGGAAAGAACCGTCGAACCGGTAGACCTCGAGCACGAGGCCGAAGGTCGGACCGACAAGGCCGGACGGTGGCATATCCTGCCGGAGGCTGATGTCGGCGAATGTCCCGTCGTGGAACAGCGTTATCCCGCCGCCGACCTTGGTGGGTGAGGTGACGTCGACAATGCCCCGAGGACGGATTTCGTGACGCCACGGACCCGAACGTTCGGCCCAGTCACATTGGTCCGGGCGGGCGATGTTGTCGGGTCCATCGGTGCGCCCCAACAACTCGGATCGCAGCTTGGCCCCCATCTGGTCCAACTCAGTGCGGGTTTGATCGGCGGTCTTGATGGTTGCGCGCAGGTCTTTGACGCTGAGGGATTCCGGCGCTTCGGCCAGTTTCGCCAGCCGGCGTGTGGCCGTGGACGCACCGAAACGTCGCCCGAAAAAGCCTTGCCGATCCTGCCCCATGCGTCTGCCCTTCACAGCCCGATTTTTGTGTTTCGTGGAAAGAGCGGCCTGCGTCCCGCCGCCCTTCTAGCCGAGTATGCGTCGAAACAGGCCAATATTAAAGAGGGGTCTGGTGGTTGTACTGGGCGCAGGGCTGGGTTGCGGGGCCGGTGCTGTCTGAACCGGATCGGCAGTGGACACCGGCGCGCCTGAGTTGGCTGCCAGCATCACCTGAACGAACCGCGCGAGGGTCGCCTGATTTTGCGCGGCGCTCAGGCTGTGTCCCTCGACCCCAAGGACTGACAGGGTGGCAATCCGGCTGCCCACATCCATATAGGCGCGCCAGTATTCGTCCTGCACGCCATCGATCGGCCCTTCGCTTGTGTCGCGGGCGTGGACATAGAACACGTCCCCCTCAATGGCCGTATCCAACAGGGTCACCGTGCTTGCATCCTGGCTGCGGCTCAGGAGCGTCAATCCACTCTCCGAGCGGAAGAACGCATCCATGTCGGACAGGTTGTTGCCAATCCGCCCAGGTTGTCCTGGCCCGGAGATGGCTGCCGTCAAAACCGAAGGCACCTGGGGTTGTGCGGCGCGCCGGGAATTCCGGATCGCGGCACAGTTGCCCAAAAGGACGAACGCGGTATCGCCGGCATCGCGCGTGCTGGTCGGATCGACGCAGTAGCCCTCTGGTCCGGTGACTACGATTGCGTCTGCCGTGACCGTGGCAGCACGCGGCGCGGCGTTCCCGCCGAAGCCGCCCCCGCCGAGGCCGACCCCTCCGCCGCAGCCCCCGAGACCAAGGGCTGCAACAAGGAGCAATGTTTTAGATGTCCATGTAGACATGCTTTTCGCCATCCGCGCCCGGATGGGTCGTGGCGCCTTTGACGGCCGGACCCACAAGTTGCGCATATTTCCAAAGGGCACCCGACGCATAGATCGTTTCGCGCGGGCCAGACCATTCGGCCTTGCGTGCGGCCAACTCATCTTCGTCCAAGGCAACCGAGAGCTCACCGGTGATCGCGTCGATGGTGATCATGTCGCCATCTTTCAACAACCCGATCGGTCCGCCCACGGCCGCCTCGGGACCAACATGGCCGACGCAGAATCCGCGGGTCGCACCCGAGAACCGGCCGTCCGTGATCAGGGCGACCTTCTTGCCCATGCCTTGACCGGACAGGGCCGACGTGGTCGCCAGCATTTCGCGCATCCCGGGGCCACCTTTCGGGCCTTCGTTGCGGATCACGATCACTTCGCCTTCCTTGTAGGCGCGGTCCTTCACGGCCTGGAACGCGTCTTCTTCACACTCGAAGACCCGCGCCGGCCCGGTAAAGACCTGATGTTCCGGCGCGATACCGGCAACCTTCACGATAGCGCCTTCGGGGGCGAGGTTGCCTTTCAGGCCAACGACG
This sequence comes from Paracoccaceae bacterium, assembly GCA_963921255.3. Taxonomy (GTDB): domain Bacteria; phylum Pseudomonadota; class Alphaproteobacteria; order Rhodobacterales; family Rhodobacteraceae; genus JANSYL01. The sequence continues at coordinate 282,548 of CAWUEW020000001.1, forward strand.
CCGCCGGTTTCGGTGATCGGCGTGGCGACGGGATGGATCACCTTGCCGTCGGCCTCGCGCTGAATCTCGTCCAGTTCTTCGCCCATGGTCCGGCCAGTTGCGGTGATGCAATCCTCGTGGATCAGACCTGCCTTGCGCAGTTCGTTCATCACGACCGGGACACCACCCGCCTCGTAAAGGTCCTTGGCCACGTACTGTCCGCCGGGCTTCATGTCGACGAAGTACGGGGTGTCCTTGAAGATATCGCAGACGTCAAACAGATCGAATTCGATCCCGGCTTCGTGGGCGATGGCGGGCAGGTGCAGACCGGCATTGGTCGACCCGCCGGTACAGGCCACGACACGCGCGGCATTTTCCAGCGATTTGCGGGTCACGATATCGCGGGCACGAATGTTCTTTTCGAGCAGGTTCATGACCGCTTGGCCGGACGCCACACCATATTGGTCCCGGCTTTCGTACGGGGCCGGCGCGCCAGAGGAGTTGGGCAGTGCTAGGCCGATCGCCTCGGACACACAGGCCATGGTGTTGGCGGTGAACTGGCCCCCACAAGCCCCGGCCGACGGACAGGCAACACGCTCGATGACGGCCAGCGCCTCGTCGCTCAGGTTGCCGGCCTGGTGCTGACCCACGGCTTCGAACACGTCCTGAACGGTGATGTCCTTGCCGTCCAACCGACCCGGCAGGATCGAACCGCCATAGATGAACACGGACGGCACGTTCAGGCGAACCATTGCCATCATCATACCCGGCAGGGACTTGTCGCATCCGGCAAGGCCGACCAACGCGTCGTAGCAATGGCCACGCATGGTCAGTTCGACCGTGTCGGTGATGGCGTCCCGGCTGGCGAGCGACGACCGCATGCCCTCGTGGCCCATGGCGATGCCGTCGGTCACGGTGATCGTGGTGAATTCGCGCGGCGTGCCATTGGCGTGTTTCACACCCAGTTTCACCGACTGCGCCTGGCGGTTCAGGGCGATGTTACAGGGCGCTGCTTCGTTCCAGCAGGTTGCGACGCCGACGAAGGGCTGGTGAATTTCATCATCCGTAAGACCCATCGCGTAGAAATACGACCGATGCGGCGCACGGGCCGGTCCCTCGGTCACATAGCGGCTCGGCAATTTCGATTTGTCCACCTTACCCTTCAGCATTCTGGGTCTTCCTTTTCTCATCCACGTCAAATGGGCCGTCTCAACCGGAATAGACACAACACCACAGGGGAACAAGCGCGATTGCCCCTGCCACATCGCGCAACTACAGAGAGGTCAAGAAAAGTCAGGCGACCCAGGCACCAAGAGACATGATGTATCCGGCCCACGAGGCATTCGTCGCACCTGCGCGCACGCGGCCCGAGATCTGGCGCCTTCTGCTGGGGTTGGGGCTGATCATCTTGGTCTATGTGATCGGGATTGCCGGCGTCTTCGGCGCGCTGGTGGTGACCAGCGGATTTGATGGCGCACAGGCCTGGATGGGCCGGATGACAACCGGCGGCACACCGACCAGCGCCTTGCTGACGCTGTCCACGTTTATCGGCATGGGATTGGGTCCGCTTTTGGCGGCGCGCTGGCTGCATGGCCGCAGCTTCGGTTCGGTCTTTGGGCCGCTGGTCCCGCTGTTGCAGCAGTTTGCCATCGCCCTGATGATCTGCGGAACGGTCTACGCTGTCTTCGCGTTGCTCCCGAGTGGGGACGCACCGCAGCCCAACCTTGAGTTCAATCTTTGGATTTCGTTCCTGCCCTTGGCGCTGGTGGCCATCCTCATTCAGACCGGCGCGGAGGAAGTGCTGTTTCGCGGATACCTTCAGCAGCAACTGGCCGCACGCTTTGCCTCGCCCTGGGTCTGGATGATCCTTCCCTCAGGTCTGTTTGCCCTTGGCCACTACCAGCCCCAGATCATGGGCGAGAACGCCTGGGCTGTGGTGGCGGCTGTCGGCCTCTTTGCCATTCTTGCGGCGGACCTGACGGCCAAGACTGGCAACATCGGCGCGGCCTGGGGGTTTCATTTCGCGAACAACTGCGTCGCGATCCTGTTTCTGGCGATGGACGGGCCATTGTCGGGTTTGGCGTTGTACACGGTGCCCTTCGCACCGATGGATACCGTCAACCTGAGGCCACTGATCTACCAGGACATGATCATCACACTGGCCACATGGGCGGCCATCCGGTTCTCGGTCACACGGGGGCGCGGCTAGCGCTTCCTCGTTGCATTCCGCAGCGTCGCCCCATATTTCGAGTTCCAACAGACCCTAGTGTGACGCGCCGCATATGAACTGGATCACCAATTACGTCCGCCCGACGATCAACTCGATCTTCTCGCGCCGCGAGATGCCCGAGAATCTTTGGACCAAATGCGATTCCTGCGGCACGATGTTGTTTCATCGCGAGTTGAAAGAGGCGCAGAACGTCTGCACCAACTGCGGCCACCATATGGGCATCAGCCCGCGTGATCGGTTCACAGCGCTGTTCGACAACGGGATTTTCACGCAAGTTTCGGTGCCTAAGCCGATTGATGACCCGCTGAAGTTTCGCGATCAGAAGAAGTACCCCGACCGCCTGAAATCCGCTCAGAAGCAGACGGCGGAAGAGGAGGCGATGCTGGTTGTGGAAGGCGAAATCGGCCGGACCCCTGTCGTTGCGGCCGCGCAGGACTTCAGCTTCATGGGCGGGTCGATGGGCATGTATGTCGGCAACGCCATCATCGCGGCCTGCGAACGCGCGGTGACGCTGAAACGGCCGTTGATCCTGTTTTCTGCCGCCGGCGGCGCCCGGATGCAGGAGGGCATCCTCAGCCTGATGCAGATGCCGCGCACCACGGTTGCCATTCAGATGCTCCGCGAGGCCGGTCTGCCCTACATCGTGGTGTTGACGCATCCCACGACGGGCGGCGTCACGGCGTCCTACGCGATGTTGGGCGATGTTCAGATTGCCGAACCCAACGCGCTGATCTGTTTCGCGGGTCCCCGTGTGATCGAGCAGACCATTCGCGAAAAACTTCCGGAAGGGTTTCAGCGTGCCGAGTATCTGCTGGATCACGGGATGCTCGATCGGGTCACGCCGCGCGGCCAGATGCGTGATGAACTGATCTCCATCACCCGGATGCTGATGGGCCTGACGCCCCCGGTGAAAGGGGACCTGCCGAAGCCGACACCGGCCCCGTCCGAGCCGGACACCGCCAAAAGTCCGCAGGCCGACCCCTCCAGCTAGGCCCGGCGCGGCCCACGCTGCCCCCGTCGGCCTTTCATTCCGCTCTGATCCAAGGCGTTCCGATGACCGCACAAAGCTCTGACGCGCTGCTTGACCGGATGATGGCGCTGCATCCCAAGATCATTGACCTGACCTTGGATCGCATGCACCGCATCCTGGCCGCATTGGACCACCCCGAGCGGAGCCTGCCCCCTGTCATCCATATCGCGGGCACGAACGGCAAGGGGTCCACGCAGGCGATGATCCGCGCCGGCCTGGAAGGCGCAGGCCTGAGGGCCCATGCCTACACATCGCCCCATCTGGCCCGATTTCACGAGCGCATTCGCCTTGCCGGCGCGTTGATCGAAGAAGACGCCCTCAGCGCCTTGTTGGACGAATGCCTGGTCGCCAACGGCCCCGACGCCATCACCTATTTCGAGATCACCACAGCAGCGGCGCTGCTGGCCTTCGCACGGGCACCGGCAGACTACACCTTGCTTGAGGTCGGATTGGGTGGACGGCTTGATGCGACCAATGTGGTTGATCGCCCGTCACTGACGGTCATCACCCCCGTCGACATGGATCACCAGCAGTTCCTTGGCGAAACCTTGGCCGATATCGCAGGTGAGAAGGCCGGGATCATCAAACGCGGCGTACCTTGCGTGGTTGGACGGCAACAGGACGCCGCCCTTGAGGTGATCGAGGATCGCGCAAACCGTCTGGGTGCCCCCCTTCTGGTGCACGATCAGCACTGGCATGTGATGGAAGAACGCGGGCGGCTGGTGTTTCAGGACGAGACCGGATTGCTTGATCTGCCGATGCCGAACCTACTGGGGGCCCACCAGGTCGAGAATGCGGGCACGGCCTTGGCAGCCCTGCGCCATCTGGACCTTGGGGATGCGGCCTATGAGGGCGCTGTCACGCGGGCCGAATGGCCGGCCCGCATGCAGAAGCTGCGCCGCGGTCCACTGGTCGATGCCGCCCCCGAGGCAGAGCTTTGGCTGGATGGGGGTCACAATCCGCATGCCGGGCGGGCCATCGCCCGCCTGCTGTCCGACCTTCCCAAGCGGCCAACATATCTGATCTGCGGGATGCTCAACACCAAGGACATCTCCGGCTTTCTCGCGCCGTTTGCGCCCATTGCCACATCGCTCCATGCGGTTACGATTCCCGACCAGGCCGCCACGGTTCCGGCCGACGTGACCGCCGCACACGCGCGCGAGGCGGGGCTCCACGCGGTCGAAGCCCCGGATGTCGCCACCGCGTTGTCCCGGATCACCGACGCCGACCCAACGGCGCGCGTCTTGATCTGCGGGTCGCTTTATCTGGCGGGCGATATTCTCAAACAGAACGGGTGACCCTGTGCACAAAGCGGTTCACGGTTGCATGACTTGACCCAAGCCGGTGGGAATGATGCGGTGAACCAAACGCAATGACCCGCGAGACCTTCACCATGCACCGGCTTTTCGCCCTGGCCCTCAGTTTGGCATTGGCCACACCCGCGCAGGCGGCGCAGTTTCAATTCTGTTGGGTTGGAGGTGCTGGTTACACGATGCGGGGCACGATCAGCTTTCCGGACGCCCTTTTGGGGACGGGCCTGATCACACAGGATCAGGTCACCGGGTTCACGATCCTGGGGTTCCACGATGGCGTTCCGGTGGGCGGATGGTCGCTGGACCAACTCAAGCCCGACACAACATGGGTGATGTCCTTCGACACCACCGCGCTGGCGTTCCCGACCGGCGGCAGCCGTGCCCAAGGCAGCTACCAGGCCTGGAACGCCAATGGCCAAGTGAACGATTGCGGCCCGAACGGCTTTGGGTTCAATGGGGGCAACTGGGCGCAGGATGTCTGCATCGACAACACGTATATCGAGGTCTCGTCGATAGACCGATACACGCCGCTGCCGGTCCATGCGATGGATGTCGAGTTGAGCTGCACCGCAACCTTGTCCCTGAGCTGACCGATGGCAGAACACCCTGTAGACCTGACCACTTGGCCGCGTGCCGATCAGTTCCATTTTTTCCGCACCTACGCCAAACCGCACTTCGCGGTGACCGCGCGCCTGGATGTGACGCACCTGATGACGCGCCGCAAACCGGAGGGCGTTTCGCCTTACCGGGCGTGTCTTTATGCGATTGGCGCCGGGCTGCACGCGGTGCCCGACCTGCTGTTGCGGTTCCGCGGTGATCAGGTCGTCCGCCATGACCGCGTGGCGTTGTCGATGTCCGTGCCCAAAACCGCGGGCGGGTTCGGGTATGGGTATGTGCCGTTCGATCACGATGTGGCCGCCTTCGACGCGGTCGCGCGCGATGAAATTGCTGCGGTGGCTGAAGGCGGACGCCTCAACGCGAATGCAGGGGTGCGGGACGACGTGGCCTATCTCTCCTGCCTGCCGTGGCTGGATTACACCAGCCTCGACAATGCCTTGCCCGGACCCGAGGACTGCATCCCGCGGGTGTCCTGGGGCAAGTTTGTTGAGCACGGATCGCGGTGGGACATGGCCATGACGTTGGAGGTGCATCACGCGCTTGTCGACGGGGAAGCCGTCGGCGCGTATTTTTCCGAAGCCCAGGCGGCGCTGACCCGGGTGTAAAGCGTGCGCTAGGGTTTCTTTCGACCAAACGGTTTGGGCGGTGGCGCTTCGAATGCGACGGGCAAATCGTCGAACAACCCGCCTTCTGCCCCACCCCAGGATGTCATCCACGGCAACGGGTCTGCCAGCGCGCCGCCGGGTTCCCATTCGAAAAACCCCAAGGCACCCGTCGCGGGGATCGGCTTACACGGCCGTGGGTCGCGCAACCGCAATCCGGCGTCCCCTCCGAACCAGGGGCTGTCGCTTTCGGTAACGATCTCGACCACGTCGACCGACCCGATGATCGCGCGGCGCGGCAAGGCATCGGGCTTGGGAACGCGCACACCGTCTTGGCCCCACCGCCAGACCAGATAGTCATACTCGGCCTGGCGCATCCCGATGGCGGCGTGGATGGCAATCCGCCCGGGCCCCATACGGCCTGCGCGGATGGACCCAAGCGAACGGTTTTCGATCTCCTTCCCGCCGTGGATGATGGCCCAGGCTGACGGTTGGCGAACGGACAAAGCAAGGCGGGGCAAGTTGTGGCTCATCGCCAACAGCTAGACCCGCAGCGTCCGTTTCCAAGCGAAGGACGGACCGAACCGGGGGGCAGAGTTGCCCGAATTACGTGCCAGTGGCGTCGCGGCCATCGCCCCAATCTGCGCCTTGCATCTCGCGCAGGCGGCTGGCCGTGCGTTCGAACTCGAAGCTTCCGGCGCCCTCCAGATACAGGCGTTCGGGCAAATCTTCCGCGGTGCAGATCAGGCGGACATGCCCTTCGTAAAGGGCGTCAATCAACGTGACGAAGCGCTTGGCCTCGTTGAACTTCGTGGCATCCAGCCGCGGGATGCCCTCCAACACCAGCAGCTTCACGGCGCCGACAAGCGCAAGGTAATCCGCAGGCCCCAGGGGTTGACCGCACAGATCCCAAAACGATGCGCGCGCCATGCCGGCCCAATACCGGGGCAGATGGACCTCGCGCCCTTTGACCTCGAGGCACAGCTCTTCTTCCCGGCCGTGCGTCAAATCCCGCCAGATCGCGTTGACCGCTTCGGTCGCGTCATGGCCGAGAGGCGAGAAATACACCTGTTCCCCGGCGAGGCGATCCTGCCGGTAGTCTGTCATGGCATCGAGCTGATCGACCTCGAGTTTGTCTTGCAGCAGGTCGATGAACGGAAGGAACAACTGACGGTTCAATCCATCCTTGTAGAGGTCCGAGGGATGCCGGTTGGACGTGGTCACCACGAACACTCCGGCGTCGAAAAGCTGCTCGAACAGGCGACCGACGATCATGGCGTCGGCGATATCAGTGATCTGCATCTCGTCGAAGCAGAGCAGGCGAATGTCCTTCGCGATGGCCTGCGCGACGGGCTTGATCGCATCGTCAACACCGGTTTTGCGCGCCTCGTGCAACGCGGCCTGAACCTCCTGCATGAAGGCGTGAAAATGCACGCGCCGCTTTTCCGCTATCCCGACATGGGCATGAAACAAATCCATCAACATGGACTTTCCGCGCCCGACGCCACCCCAAAGATACAGCCCCTGGGTGCCGGTCGGTTCGGACTTGCGGAACCGCGAGAGGAAGCTTTTGGCAACCGGGGTTTCCAGTTTCTCGCGGATCGATTCCATCCGCAAAAGGACGGCGCGTTGCGCCGGATCCGGGCGGAGAAGTCCCTCGGCCACGCGGGTGTCGTAAATCGCTGTCAGGTGCTGCGGCATGCCCCTGTCCTTGCCCCAAACGCGGCGCAAAGACCATCCCTTTGGCGTCCGTTAACATTCCCTTAACCGAGCCATGAGAATTCCTCGTTTGACCATCCGGAGGCATGGCGCGAATGTGCCACGGATTTGAACAGGCGGCGCAGGTATGACCAAATCGACCCCTCTTATCACCCCGGTCCTCATCGGCGGGGCGTTGATCTTGATCGTGAGTTTCGCGATCCGGTCAAGTTTCGGGTTGTTCCAGATCCCGATCTCGGACGAGTTCGGCTGGCTCCGGGTCGAATTTTCCATGGCCATTGCCATCCAGAACCTGGCGTGGGGCGTCGGCCAGCCGTTCTTTGGTGCCATTGCCGAAAAGTTCGGAGACCGCAAAGCCATCGTGCTCGGCGCGCTGCTCTACGCCGTTGGCCTGGGATTGTCCGCCTATGCGATCACGCCGGGACAGCACAACGTTCTGGAGGTTCTGGTTGGCTTTGGGATTGCCGGTACAGGGTTTGGCGTGATCCTGGCCATGGTTGGCCGCGCGGCCTCGGATGAAAACCGGTCTATGGCCCTCGGGATTGCGACGGCCGCAGGGTCGGGTGGCCAGATCGTCGGCCCGCCGCTGGTCGAAATGCTGCTGGCCAGCTTCGCGTGGCAAACGGTGTTCCTGATCATGGCCGGTGCGGTTCTGGCGTCGTTGTTGTTCCTGCCGCTCCTGCGGGCACCGGCCGCAGCCAGCAAGGAAGAGATCTCCGAGACGCTGAGCCAGATCTTGTACAAGGCCGCGCGTGATCCGTCCTTTACCCTCATTTTCGTCGGGTTCTTTTCCTGCGGGTATCAACTGGGTTTCATGACCGCCCATTTCCCGGCCTTCGTGACGGAGGTTTGCGGGCCAATCTCGCCGGGCTCAATGCTCCACAGCTTTGGCATCACGACGACCTCGGCGCTTGGCGCATGGGCAATGGCGCTCATCGGGATCGCCAACATTGGCGGAACGATCTATGCCGGATGGCTCGGGAACCGGATTCCAAAGAAGTATTTGCTGGTCGGTATTTACGTCGGGCGGACCGTTGCGGCTGCGATCTTCATACTTCTGCCAATGACCCCGACGACCGTGATCGTGTTCTCGATCGTCATGGGATCGCTATGGTTGGCGACCGTTCCACTCACGTCGGGATTGGTCGGGTACATCTACGGACTGCGCTACATGGGCACGCTCTACGGGATCATCTTCTTCAGCCACCAATTGGGCAGTTTCCTCGGTGTCTGGTTGGGGGGTGAGCTCTACGACATCTACGGCGACTACACCGCCGTGTGGTGGGTCGGTGTCGCCGTAGGCGCGCTGTCTGCGGTTGTGCATCTGCCGGTCAAGGAAACCCCTCTGGCACAGCGCGCGGCCGCAGCTTAGGTTGGCCGCCGGTCAACACAAGGAACGCGCTGCTGGATCCGCTTTACGCCTTTGTTTTCCTCGGGCTGTTCAGTCCGGGGCCCAATGTCATCCTGTTGACAGCCTCTGGCGCACGTTTTGGGTTTCGCCCGACCCTTCCGCATGTCGTGGGCGTCGCTGTCGGGGTCGGCATCACGGCCGGCCTGACCGGCCTGGGCATCGGGGCGGTGCTGGCCACGCGCCCGGGTTTGGAATTCAGTCTGAAAATCGTGGCCGCCGGGTGGATTGCCTGGATGGCCGTCAAACTGTGGCGCTCCTCGGCGATAGGCCAGGCCCAGGACACGCGGGACCGCCCATTCACGTTCTTGGAGGCGGTCCTGTTCCAATGGGTGAACCCCAAGATCTGGGCCGTCGCGCTGGCCGCTGCCTCGGGGTATGCCGCAGGCATCGGCCCATGGGGGGAAGCCCAACGCCTGGCGCTGGCATTTTCGGGCATCAATCTTTTTGTGTGCCTGTTCTGGAGCTTTGCCGGATCGCTTCTGGCCTTGCTGCTCACGACGGATGCGGCGTGGCGCGTGTTCTCGCGCGGTATGGCGCTGGCCCTGGCCGGGTCGGCCGTCATGGTCTTTTTATAGTCCACACCCTATATCCAAGGTCTGTTGCCACCCCGCGTTGTGCGTGTCCCGATGTTCCGGTTCTTCGAAAATCTGGTTGACCCCTATGTGGACTATCCCGAAACGGATCGTCCGCCGCGGCGGCTGTGGGCATTTCTTTGGGACTATTCGCAGCCGTTCAAACGCCTCTACGCGTTGACGGCGGGGATGTCCGTCATCGTCGCGGCGGTTGAGATTGGACTCATCTGGTACATGGGCCGGGTCGTCGACCTGTTGTCCAGTGGAACACCGGCCGAGGTTCTGGGCGACCACGGGTTGGAATTGATCCTCGCGGCGGTGTTCGTTCTGACCATCCGCCCGGTGTTGCAGGGCCTGGATGTGGCCCTTTTGAACAACGGAATTCTGCCGAACTTCGGGGCGCTTGTGCGCTGGCGGGCGCATCGCCGGGTATTGCGCCAATCGGTGGGGTGGTTCGAAAACGACTTTGCCGGCCGGGTCGCAAATCGGATCATGCAAACCCCGACAAGCGCGGGCGACGCAATTTTCCAAGTGTTTGATGCCATTACATTTTCTTTGGCCTATCTCGTGGGTGCAGCGGTGCTTCTTCTGGGCGCGGACCCGCGCCTTGCCGTGCCGCTGGTCATCTGGTTTGGGATGTACCTTCTGCTGTTGCGCTGGACGATGGCGCGGGTCGGCCCTGCATCCAAGAAGGCAGCCGATGCGCGGTCGATGACGACGGGTCGGGTTGTCGACAGCTACACCAACATCCATTCGGTGAAGCTGTTCGCGCATCATGACCGCGAAATTGAATACGCCAAGGAAGCCATCGACCACACGCGACGGACCTTCGGGGCGGAGATGCGGATCTACACCACGATGGACATCGTCCAGACGGCGCTGAACGGTTTCTTGATCGTTGGCGTGGTGGGGTGGGCCGTGTGGCTTTGGTCCCAAGGGGCGGCCAGCGTCGGTGTGGTGGCTGCCGCGACCGCGCTGACCCTGCGCCTCAATGCGATGACCGGTTGGATCATGTGGGCGGTCTCGACCTTCTTCCGGTCGCTCGGGGTTGTCGCGGAGGGGATGGAGACCATCACCGAGCCAATCACGCTGACCGATGCACCGGACGCCAAGCCGTTGGTCTTTGACCGGGGCGAGATCACGCTGGATCAGGTCAGCCATCACTACGGCCGGGGCAGCGGGGGCTTGGACCGGATCAGCCTGACGTTGCGCCCGGGTGAAAAGGTCGGGCTTGTCGGGCGGTCCGGCGCGGGCAAGTCGACCTTGGTGAAACTCCTTCTGCGCTTCTATGATCCGGAGAACGGCCAGATCCTGATTGATGGTCAGGACATCACCCACGTCACGCAAGACAGCCTGCGCCACCAGATCGGCATGGTGCAGCAGGACAGCAGCCTGTTGCACCGGTCAGTGCGCGACAACATCCTCTACGGGCGTCCCGATGCGGGTGAAGCGGCGATGCTGGAAGCCGCGCGTCGGGCCGAGGCGCATGACTTCATCCTGGACCTCGAAGACCCTGAGGGGCGCGCGGGATACGACGCGCATGTCGGGGAACGCGGCGTGAAATTGTCCGGCGGTCAACGGCAGCGCGTGTCGCTTGCGCGTGTGATCCTCAAGGATGCGCCCATCCTTGTGCTGGACGAGGCCACAAGTGCCCTCGACAGTGAGGTCGAGGCCGCGATCCAGGACACGCTCTATGGCGTGATGGAGGGCAAGACCGTGATCGCCATCGCGCACCGCTTGTCCACCATCGCCAAGATGGATCGGATCGTCGTGCTGGATGATGGGCGCATCGCCGAAGACGGCACCCATGCCGAGCTTTTGGAAAAGGGCGGGCTATATGCCGGGTTCTGGGCCCGCCAATCCGGCGGCTTCATCGGAACCGAAGACGACGCGCAATTGGGGGCGGCTGAGTGAACAAAATAATGGCCGCCTACCGGTATCTCGGCGATCTGATCGACGGGTTTGCCCCGGCCGATGGTCCGCCGCCAACAACGCTTTGGGCGTTCGTGCGCTGGTGTTTGTCCGGCGCATGGCCGGTGATCATTCTTGCGGGGTTCATGTCGGGTCTTGCCGGGATGATGGAGGTCGGCTCGGCCTATCTGCTTGGTGTCGTGATCGACAGCGCGGTCACGGCCACGGACCCGACGACCTATTTCGCCGACAGCGTGGTTCTCGTCCTCGTCTATGTCGGATTCTACTTGTTGATCCGGCCCCTGTTCTTTGGCCTGTCGGCGGCATTCAACGGGATCGTCCTTCCCCCGAACCTTGCGCCGCTGGTCCAAAGTCGGTTGCATCGCTGGTCGCTTGGCCAGGATGTCACCTTCTTCGACAATGATTCCGCAGGCCGCATCGCGCAAAAGCAGACCCAGACCGCCACCGCGCTGGTCAATGTCGTGTCCGAGGTTATCAATGCCGTGACCTTTGCCCTGGCCACGCTGGTCGGGGCGTTGGCCATGCTGGCGGTCATTGATTGGCGCATCGCGGCCTGTCTGGTCGTGTGGCTGGTGATCTACTTCTCGCTGATGAACTGGTACCTGCCGCGTATCCGCAAACGCTCGAAAGATCGTGCGGCAGCGCGGGCCAATGTGACGGGCCAGATCGTCGATACCATCACAAACGTGAAAACGGTCAAGCTGTTCGGACACTCGGCATTCGAGGATCAGGCTGCCCTCGAGGCGATGCGCGGCTATCGCGAAAAGGCGCTGCACTTCGGGTTCCTGTCGACCAGCTTCCGCTTCGTACTGATGGCGACGGCGGGGGCCTTGCCCGTGATCCTGGTCTTGGCCTCGATCCTGCTGTGGCGGGCCGGATCCGTGACGCCGGGCGAGATTGCTGCCACCGGCGCGCTCGCCATGCGCATTGCGCAGATGACCGGGTGGGTCAGCTTCACCCTGATGGCGATCTTTTCGAATGTCGGTGAAGTCGAAGACGGCATGCGCACCCTGACCCCGCCGCATCAATTGACCGACAAACCAAACGCACAGGTGATGGATCGCGCCCAGGGGCAGATCCGGTTTGACCATGTCAGCTTTGCCTATGGTCGTCAGATTGGCGGGGTCGAAGACATCGACCTGACCGTCGCGCCCGGCGAAAAGCTTGGGATTGTCGGGGCATCGGGCGCCGGAAAGTCCACGCTGGTGTCGCTTCTTTTGCGGCTCTACGACACCGAAGCGGGTCGCGTGACGCTGGACGGCATTGATGTCCGCGATGTCACGCAGGACAGCCTGCGCCATCAGATCGCGATGGTCACGCAGGAGACCGCGATGTTCAATCGGTCGGCCTTCGATAACATCCACTACGGCCGGCCCGATGCGACCAAGGACGAGGTGATTGCCGCCGCAAAGCGGGCCGAAGCGCATGACTTCATTCTCGACCTCAAGGATCATCGCGACCGGGCGGGCTACGAGGCATTCTTGGGCGAACGTGGTGTGAAACTCTCTGGTGGTCAGCGCCAGCGGATCGCGCTGGCGCGGGCCTTTTTGAAGGACGCGCCCGTTTTGGTGCTGGACGAGGCGACCAGCGCGCTCGACAGCGAGGTCGAGGCCGCCATCCAAGACACGCTGTCCGACGTGATGGAGGGCAAGACCGTGATCGCAATTGCCCACCGGTTGTCGACCTTGTCCGCGCTGGACCGGATCATCGTGTTGGACCAAGGCCGGATCGTTGAGGACGGGACCCACGCGCAGCTCCTGGCGCAAAATGGCCTTTATGCGCGCTACTGGTCGCGGCAATCGGGCGGCTTCATTGGGGTACAGGACGCCGCGGAATAGGCCGCGTCACAACCAAACCCCTTGCTGTGGGTGACGAAAACCGCCCATATCGCGACCATGGATCTAGAGACGATTTCTGCCGATGCCTTTGGCCGGTCGCTGCGCGGGGTTGGGATCAACCTTTTGACTCGGGATGTGCGGGGGCTGGTTGCGTTTCTGGTGGAGGTGTTTGGCCTGACGGCGCACCGGGTCTCGGATGACTTTGCGATCATTCAGGCGGGCGAGGCCCTGATGCAAATCCACGCCGATGGAACCTATCGCGCCCACCCATTGCCTCAACTGATGCCCGAGAATCCGCCACGTGGCGGCGGCCTGCAGCTGTATCTGTTCGACGTTGATCCGGATGCGGCGGTTGCCCGGGCAGAAGCCGCCGGTCACGTCGTCTTGGAAGCCGCCGTAGACAAGCCCCATGGGCTGCGCGAGGCGACGATCCTAAGCCCCAAAGGCTACGCTTTCAGTCCGGCTGTGCATGCCGACTGAGACTGACACCGTAACGATCGACCGATTGGGCCATCGCGGCGACGGCATCGCGGCGGGCCCGATCTATGCTCCGCTCACCCTGCCCGGTGAGGTGGTGCGCGGTCAGGTCGAAGACGGGCAGTTGACCGATCCCAAGATCGTCACACCCTCCGCCGATCGGGTCACCGCGCCGTGCCCGCACTATCGGCGCTGCGGCGGGTGCCAGGTTCAGCATGCTTCGGACGCGTTCGTCGCGCGTTGGAAATCCGACGTGATCGAAACGGCCCTCGCCCCCTATGGCATCGCAGCACCGACGCGGCCCATCGCGACGTCTCCGGCGCAATCGCGGCGGCGCGCTGTGTTTTCGGGGCGGCGCAGCAAGAAAGGGGCCATCGTCGGATTTCATGCGCGCCGGTCCGATGTCATCGTGCCTTTGGAGGTCTGCGAGGTTGTCGATCCGGCGCTCTTGGCCTGTCTCGCCGATCTGGGCGATATCACGCGGCTTGGTGGGTCACGCAGCGCAACCCTGTCATTCGCACTGACGCTGACGGAAACCGGTGTCGACTGTCAGGTTCGTGGCGGCAAGCCCTTGGACGCGGCCCTGCGCCAAGCCCTGCCGATGTTCCGCCGCCGGTTTCAAAGGCTGACCTGGGAGGATGAACCGGTGTTCACCGACAGTCCGCCCCGATTGACTTTTGGCACGGCGACGGTGTCACCGCCCCCGGGTGCGTTCCTGCAAGCCACGGCAGAGGGTGAAGCCGCCCTCACAGCCGCGGTCGCCGAGGCCGTGGGCGACGCCGGGCGTGTCGTCGACCTGTTCGCCGGCTGTGGCACGTTCAGTTTGCCTCTGGCGCAGACGGCTGCGGTGCACGCGGTCGAAGGGGCGGATGATTTGCTCCGGGCGCTGGACCGGGCGGTGCGCCATGCACGCGGGTTGAAAGCCGTCACCACTGAAACGCGCGATCTGTTCCGCCGGCCCCTGGAGCCAGACGTGCTGGCGAAATTCGACGCGGTCGTGATCGACCCGCCCCGCGCGGGGGCAGAGGCACAGACACAGAACCTCGCGGTGGCGCAGGTGCCGCGGATTGCCATGGTCTCGTGCAACCCGACGACATTTGCACGCGATGCGGCCCTGCTCATCGAGGCCGGGTATCGCCTGAATTGGGTGCAACCGGTTGATCAGTTTCGATGGAGCGCGCATGTCGAACTTGCCGCCAGCCTGACTTTGCCCCATCTCACAGGCGAGTAGAGGGAAGCCCATGTCCGACGCAAACGCCCCCCAACCCGGTCTTCGCGCCCGCATTGGTGACTGGATCGAAAGCGCCCCGGTCCGCAACGCGATCATCGCCGTCATCGTTTTCAACGCGATCATTCTTGGTATGGAAACCTCGCCCAATATCATGGGCAGCGTTGGACCCCTGATCGTCGCCCTGGACAGGGTTTGCCTGGCGATCTTCGTTGTCGAAATCGCGCTGAAACTGTTTGCTTTCGGGCCACGGTTCTTCCGTTCGGGCTGGAACGTGTTCGACTTCCTGATTGTCGGGATCGCGCTTGTCCCCGCGGCCCAAGGTCTTTCGGTGCTGCGCGCGCTGCGCATTCTGCGTGTTCTGCGCGTTGTCAGTGCTGCGCCGCGTCTGCGCCGGGTGGTTGAAGGGTTCGTCACCGCCCTTCCCGGGATGGGCAGTGTCTTCCTGCTAATGGCGATCATCTTCTACATCGGCGCCGTGATCGCCACAAAGCTGTTCGCAGGCAGCTTCCCCGAATGGTTCGGGTCCATTGGTGCATCGCTTTATACGCTGTTCCAGATCATGACGTTGGAAAGCTGGTCGATGGGCATCGTCCGACCGGTGCTCGAAGTCTATCCCTACGCGTGGCTTTTCTTCGTGCCGTTCATCATGATGACCACCTTCGCCGTGGTGAACCTTC
Organism: Paracoccaceae bacterium; assembly: GCA_963921255.3. Lineage (GTDB taxonomy): Bacteria > Pseudomonadota > Alphaproteobacteria > Rhodobacterales > Rhodobacteraceae > JANSYL01. The sequence continues at coordinate 298,177 of CAWUEW020000001.1, forward strand.
TGGTGGGTCTGATCGTCAACTCGATGCAAGATGCCCATTCGGAAGAAAGCAACGCCGCCACCGATGCCTATCGCGACGAAGTGCTCGAACGGCTGCGCAAAATCGAAGAGCGGCTGGACAAGTCCTAGGCGCGCTTGCTGAGCACCTCGATCCCAAGCGTTTCCAGAACCTTCACCTCGATATCCGACGCGTTCATGCCCGCGACGGCGTACATGTCGGCGGGGCTCGCCTGATCGATGAAGATGTCAGGCAGGACCATCGAGCGGTACTTCAACCCGGTATCGAAAACCCCCTCCTCGGCCAAAAGCTGTGCGACATGGCTGCCAAAGCCGCCCACCGCCCCCTCTTCCAGCGTGATGAGCGCCTCGTGGTGCCGGGCGAGTTGCAGGATCAGGTCGCGATCCAGCGGCTTGGCGAACCGGGCATCGGCGATGGTTGGCGTCACGCCCTTCAACGCCAAAGCCTCCGCCGCCTCGTTCACCTCTTTCAGCCGGGCGCCAAAGTTCAGGATGGCCACGCGATTGCCTTCGGACACGATCCGGCCTTTTCCGATCTCCAGCACTTGGCCCCGCTCGGGCATCTCGACCCCAACGCCTTCGCCCCGGGGGAAGCGGAAGGCCGACGGGCGGTCGCCAATGTCCAGCGCGGTGCGCACCATATGCACGAGTTCGGCCTCGTCCGAGGCGGCCATCACGACGAAATCCGGCAAGTTCGCCAAATAGGCGATGTCAAAGCTGCCCGCATGGGTTGCCCCATCCGCCCCAACCAGCCCCGCGCGATCAATCGCGAAGCGCACTGGTAGGCGCTGAATGGCAACGTCGTGCACCACTTGGTCATACCCGCGCTGCAGGAACGTCGAATAGAGCGCGCAGACGGGTTTCAGCCCACCCGCGGCCATTCCGGCGGCGAATGTCACAGCGTGTTGTTCCGCAATCCCCACGTCAAAGCACCGGTCGGGGAACCGTTCGGCAAACAGATCCAATCCCGTGCCGTCGGGCATTGCGGCGGTGACGGCCGTGATCTTCGGGTCGTCCTCCGCCTCGCGGATCAGGCTTTTTGCAAATACCTTGGTGTAGGACGGGGCATTGGACGGGGCCTTTTTCTGCTCGCCCGTCGCAATGTCGAACTTGGCGGTGGCGTGGCCCCGGTCCGGGCGATGCTCGGCATAGCCTTTGCCCTTCTTGGTGATCGCATGGATCAGGATCGGCCCGTCCGCCCGTGCTTTGACGGTGCGCAAGACGCCCAGAAGTTGCTCCATGTCATGCCCGTCGATAGGGCCGACATATGAAAACCCAAGCTCTTCAAACAGCGTCCCGCCAACGGTGGCCGACTTCAACAATTCCTTGGCGCGGCGCGCCCCTTCCTGGAAGGGTTCGGGCAAAAGCGAGACCGCCCCTTTGGCCGCCGCCTTCAATTCCTGGAACGGGGCCCCGGCATAAAGCCGCGACAGGTAGGACGACATGGCCCCGGTGGGCGGCGCAATCGACATCTCGTTGTCGTTCAGAATGACGATCAGGCGTTTGCCGAGGTGCCCGGCGTTGTTCATGGCCTCATAGGCCATGCCCGCGCTGAGCGCGCCGTCCCCGATCACGGCAATTGCATCGCCGTGCCCGGTATCGCAATCGCCACCCAGATCGCGCGCCACGGCAAACCCAAGCGCCGCCGAAATACTGGTCGAGCTGTGCGCCGCGCCAAACGGGTCGTACGGGCTTTCACTGCGCTTGGTGAACCCGCTCAACCAATCCTTTTGGCGGATCGTCAGCATCTGGTCGCGGCGCGCGGTCAGGATCTTGTGGGGATAGCACTGGTGGCTGACGTCCCAGATCAGCTTGTCGCGCGGCGTATCAAAGACCGCATGCAAGGCGACCGTCATTTCGACCACGCCAAGCCCGGCCCCGAAATGCCCGCCGGTGTGGCTGACCGTCCAGATCATCTCGGCCCGGACTTCGTGGGCCAATGCCTCCAACTCGCCGTCGCTCAGGTGCTTGAGGTCGGCGGGCGCATGGATGCGATCAAGAACGGGTGTGGTCGGGCGGTCGGTCATGGAGCGTCGCTTTAACCTATCGAAGGGCGGAGAGTCTATTTGTCTCGCTCAACGATGTAGCGCGCCAGTGCCGCAAGAGACTGCGCCTTTTCGCCATAGGGCTCAAGCGCCGCGCAGGCGTCGTCAACCAGTCCGGTCGCGCGGGCCTTCGCCCCCTCGAGCCCGAGAAGCGAAACGAACGTCGCTTTTCCGGCATCCGCATCCTTGCGTAGGGCCTTACCGGCTGTGTCGGCATCGCCCTCGACGTCCAGAATGTCGTCCGCGATCTGAAAGGCCAGACCAATGGCGCTGGTGTAGCGACGCAAGGGGTCGGGATCGGCGTTTCCAAGAATGGCGCCAGCTTCGGCCGCCCATTCGATCAGGCGCCCGGTTTTGTTGCGCTGAAGGTCCGTGATCTGGTCCAGCGTTAGCGGAACGCCGGCGGTTTCGGCGGCGATGTCCTGCGCCTGCCCCAAAACCATCCCCTCGGCGCCAGACGCCGTGGCCAGCCGGGCGATCAGCGCAAGGCGTTGCGCCTCGGTGCCAGCTTCAGGACGGGCAAGAAGCTCGAAGGCGAAGGTCTGCAACGCGTCACCAACCAGAATTGCAGTGGCCTCGTCCCATTTCTTGTGAACGGTCGGTTGGCCGCGGCGCAGGTCATCATCGTCCATTGCGGGCAGATCATCATGCACGAGGCTATAGGCATGCACACATTCGATCGCGCCTGCTGCGAACAGGGCCTGGCTTGGCTGGACGTCAAAAAGCGCCGCGGACTCGATGGCCAGAAATCCGCGCAGGCGTTTGCCGCCATTCGTGGCATAGCGCATCCCCTCAGCGACACGATCGTCGCCCAAGTCAGACATTGGATCGATCAAGAAGTCCGAGATTGCGCCTTGCGCGGTCGTCAGCCGGTCCTGAAACACTTACAGACCTTCGGCCGGGGTGGTGCCGGTGGGAGTGCCGCCTGCATCCAGCGTGATCTGGGCGACCTTTTCCTCGGCCTCTTTCAGCTTTGCTTCGCAGTGGGCCTTCAGGGCCGCGCCGCGTTCGTACAGCGCAATCGAATCCTCCAACGCCACATCGCCACGGTCGAGCGCTGACACGACCTGCTCGAGGGCGCGAATGGCTTCTTCGAAGCTCATGTCTACAATTGGTTTTTCGTCGCTCATTGGGCCGCCTCCATCAAAACGCGGACATGTGCCGCCGTTGCATCCGCCAGGGCAGGCAAATCATATCCGCCCTCCAAGGTCGAGACCACGCGCCCCGCGCATAGCGTGTCAGCCATCTCGCAGAGTTTCTTGGTTACCCACGCGAAATCCTCGGTCGTCCATGCAAGATTTGCGAGCGGGTCGTCGATATGGGCGTCGAACCCGGCCGATATCAGGATCAGGTCAGGCTTCCATGTCTCGAGGCGGGGAAAGACCTGCGTTGTGTAGGCGTTTCGCATCGTCGCGCCATCCGATCCCGGCGGAAGCGGCACATTCAGAATGTTGTTGGACCCGCCCCGTTCTGACGGCGCGCCTGTGCCCGGATAGAGCGGCATCTGATGCGATGAGATGAACAGCGCATCCGGAACGTCCCAAAGCACATCCTGCGTTCCGTTTCCGTGGTGGACGTCAAAATCCACGACGGCGACCCGTTTCAGGCCGCGCTCGGCCAGTGCGTATTTGGCGGCGATCGCAATGTTGGAAAACAGGCAAAAGCCCATGGCGCGATCGCGTTCCGCGTGGTGCCCCGGGGGGCGCGTCGCGACGAAAGCGTTCCGCGCCCGGCCGTCAAGCACCGCATCAACCGCCGCAATGCACCCGCCAACACCGTCCAGCGCGGCAACCCAAGACCCGGGGCTGGCATGGGTGTCGGGATCAAGCGCCCTCAGACCCTCGGTCGGGATCGCTGCGCGAATGCCGTCAATATAATCCTGGGGATGGCCCAACCGAAGCTGGTCCTCGGTCGCTTGCGGCGCGGTCATACGCGACAGGCCAGCGAATTCGGGGGCGGACAGCGCCCGGTTGACCGCTTCCAATCGCGGGATTTGTTCGGGGTGCCCCGGTGGCATGACGTGATCCAGCCCATGGGGGTTGGCGATCAAAAGTGTCGGCATGGGGTGGCCTTCAATCGGGGGCAAGCATGTAGCCGGCGCCGCGCACGGTTTGCAGATAGCGCGGCTGCTTCGGGTTCACTTCCAGCTTGCGCCGCAGCCGGGTGATCTGCACGTCCACGGCACGTTCCTGAACCTGGTCGCCGATGCCGCCTTTGTCCCGGTTCAGCATGCCCACAAGATCGCTGCGGCTGATCGGCTGATTGGGTTGGGCCGAAAAGATGCGCATCAAGGCCGCTTCGGTGGCGGTCAGGCGCACGGGATCGGTGCCCTGCCACATCTCGCTGCGTTCGATGTCGTACCGGATCGGGCCCAGGTGCAGAACTTGCGGCGTTTGGGGATCATCTTCCTGTTTGGGCAACCGTCGCAGGATCGCGTTGATCCGCAGCAAAAGCTCCTTCGGCTCGAACGGTTTGGCCAGATAGTCGTCCGCGCCAGCCTCAAGGCCGGAAATCCGGTCCTCGGCCTCGCCTTTCGCGGTCAGAAGCAGAATGGGGGTGCTGTGCGTCTCGCGGATGTCTTTGCACAGGCTCAAACCATCTTCGCCGGGCATCATCACGTCGAGAACGATCAGGTCAAAAGCCAAGCCCTGCATCAGCCGGCGTGCATGGGCGGCATCGCGCGCAATACTGGTCATGAACCCGTTGCGCATCAGGAACTTCTGCAGCAGTCCGCGGATCCGCTCGTCATCATCGACGATCAACAAATGCGCGCCAATATCCATTACCGTCCCCCTTCGACACCATCACGATAGTGCCGCTTCAACTCGGGGTCCATCATCTGTTCCAGCACCGTGCGAAAGCCTGCGACCGCTTCCGGTCCGGCGGCGCGGAACGCGTCGCGCATCCGGCTGCGTTGTGCCTCGCTCAGTTTGCGCTCAAGCTCGGCGCCGGTCTCGGTGAGGTACAAGTGCCGCTCGCGCTTGTCGCGCGTTCCGACGCGGCTTTCGACCAGCCCATCCTCGACAAGCGTGCGCAGCACTCGGTTCAACGATTGCTTGGTGACACCAAGGATCGATAACAGGTTGTTCACGGTTGTGCCGGGGCTGCGATTGATGAAGTGGACGGCCCGGTGGTGGGCGCGCCCGTAGCCATATTCTTCGAGGATGCGATCCGGATCTGCCGTGAACCCGCGATAGGCGAAAAACATGGCCTCGATGCCACGTCGCAGCTGATCGTCGGTCAAGAACAGGAGGCTTTCGCCCCGTCCCATCATCCCGGCCGGGGGGCGCTCTGCCATGCGGTGTCCCTTCTTCCACATCCCATCAGGGATTTTGCCCGATTTTATGTCAGCCTTGTTGACTTTCCAAGAATCAATTGTTAGCGAAGTGCACATTTTGCGCAATATAATGTCCGATGCAGCCCTAAATTGCGCAACTTTCGAAAAGACGCCGAGGGAGACCGGCGCAAACGCAAAGGAATGGGTCAATGGCGGGTGCCTATGACGATCGCGATGGCGCGATCTGGATGGATGGAGAGTTGAAGCCTTGGCGGGATGCCAACGTGCATATTCTGACGCACGCCATGCATTACGGCTCGTCGGTATTCGAAGGGGAGCGGGCCTATAACGGCAAGATCTTCGAAAGCCGCAAGCATTCCGAGCGTCTTCTGGCCTCTGGCAAGATGATTGATGTCGACATCCCCTGGACCGTCGACGAAATCGAGGCTGCAAAATACGAAGTGATGAAGGCCAATGGTCTGACCGACGCCTATGTCCGCGTGGTCGCGTGGCGTGGCTCGGGGGAAGACATGGGTGTCGCGTCCGCGCGCAACCCGGTCCGCATGGCGGTCGCGGCATGGGAATGGGGCGCCTATTACGGCGACGCCAAGATGAAGGGCGCCAAACTGGATATCTCCAAGTGGAAGCGTCCCAGCCCCGAAACGATCCCCAGCGCCGCCAAGGCCGCCGGTCTCTACATGATCTGCACCATGTCCAAGCACGCGGCCGAGGCCAAGGGTTGTTCGGATGCGATGATGTTTGACTATCGCGGCTACGTGGCCGAAGCGACCGGCGCGAATATCTTCTTCGTGAAAGACGGCGAGGTGCACACCCCGCTTGCTGATTGCTTCTTGAACGGGATCACCCGCCAGACGGTTATCGGCATGCTCAAGGATCGGCAGGTCAAGGTGCACGAGCGCCACATCGAACCGGGCGAACTGGAAAGCTTCCAGCAGTGCTGGCTGACGGGCACGGCCGCCGAAGTGACGCCGGTTGGCCAGATCGGCGACTACAATTTCGAGGTTGGCGCGCTGACGCGTGACATGAGCGATTCCTACGAAGTTCTGGTGCGCACCTAGAGCAAACGCAATCCGGGACCGGGGTCGGCGCGAGTCGGCCCCGGTTTCATTTTGACCATCGCGCTTGATTTCCGTGTGATCCGCCCCCACCATCCCAGAATGGTTATCCACACGGCGTTCACCGGATCACACAAATCCCACCCCATTGCCTTTGATCGGAAAGAGTTGGGCGTCATCCTGACCCTTTACGGTCGCATGGTGGCGGCGGGCGAATGGCGCGACTACGGCATCTCGCATCTCAGCGATGTGGCGGTTTTTTCGATTTTCCGGCGAACCGCCGAAACGCCGATCTACCGCGTCGAGAAACGGCCCAAGCTGCGCGACAAGCAAGGCCAGTACGCAGTGATCGGGATGGATGGACGTATCCTCAAACGCGGCCACGACCTGCGCACGGTGCTGCGGGTCCTCGAACGCAAGCTGATCCGCGCGGTCGAGTGATCAGCCGGCCAGCGCCACGCGTTTGCGGGCCGTGATGGGGCCAAATTCCTTCTCATCGATCCGGGCTGCGGCGTCTTCCAGCGGCTCATAGGCGACGGCCATGTGATGGGCGTTGGCGTGCAGCAGCATGGTGTCGTTGGCCATCATGCCGACATGGCCTTCCCAAAACACCAAATCCCCACGTTGGAGCGGTGCGTTCGGATCAAGGAAATCGCCAAGCGCGTCTTCCTGTTGGTCGCTGTCGCGCGGGCAGGTGACCCCACAGGCCTGGAATGCCGCCTGAACGAGGCCCGAGCAATCAATGCCCCACCGACTGGTCCCGCCCCAAAGATAGGGGGTGCCCAGAAAGAAATCCGCGACCCCGACCGGATCGGCAAAACTCGCCCGGACGGGCATCAAGTGTTGCGACGGGACGTAGTGGCCGGTGTGGATACGATGAAAGCCGTTCCGTTCCCCGGCCACACGCACGCGCGAGCCAAAGAACAACGCGACGTCAGGGGCCGACTTGAAATCCGGCTTCGGATAAAGATGGGTCGCTGGTGAGATCACCCAATGGGTCATCTCTTCGGCGCCGGTCAGCGCGCCGGACAGGATGTAGCCCACGTATCCATCCCGTTCGGTCTGGCCAAAGGCAAAGCCGTCTTCCGAGTCGAGCACCAAGATGCGTTCCCCGAACAGCAGCTGGCTTGTCCGTCCGCCACGGGGCTGGTCAGTGAGGTTGGCGATCGGCTGCTGCACCATCATCCAACGCCCTTCGACAAAACGCTCGGCATTGACCTGGTCGCGCAAGGTGGCATGCGCGACCTTTCCGTTCGAGGCCGTGGTCCGGGGATCACTCATACGTTCAAAACCTTTGGAAGGGCATCGAGGATGGCGCGGGCGCCCTGGCCCACGCCGCCTTTCGGGCGGCCGGGCGCAGCACTGGGTTGCCACCCGTAAATATCGAAATGGGCGAACCGCGGACAGTCAGGTACGAACCGCCGCAGGAACAGCGCCGCCGTGATGGAGCCGGCGAAACCGCCCTTCGGGGCGTTGTCCAGATCGGCGATGCCCGGTTCAATCATGGCTTCATACGGCGCGTGGAATGGCATTTCCCACACAGGGTCAGCGACCGCAGTTGCCGCGCCGCGCAAGGCGTCTGCAAGGGACGTATCGTCGGTGTAAAACGGGGCAAGATCAGGCCCAACGGCGACCCGCGCCGCACCGGTCAACGTCGCCATGCAGATCGTCAGGTCCGAAGGCGCTTCGTTTGCCAGCGCCAAGGCATCCGCCAGAACCAGCCGACCCTCGGCATCCGTATTGTTGATCTCAACTGTCGTGCCATCGCGCGCGGTCAGGATATCCCCCGGACGGAAGGCATCGCCGGATACAGCGTTCTCGACGGCGGGGACCAGCACACGCAGACGCAGCGGCAGCTCCAGCGCCATGATCATGCGCGCCAGGCCCAGTACGGTCGCCGCCCCGCCCATGTCCTTCTTCATCAACCCCATGGACGCGCCGGGTTTGAGGTTCAGGCCGCCCGTGTCGAAACACACACCCTTGCCGACCAGGGTCAGGGTCGGGCCGGTGCCGCCCCAGGTCATCTCGATCAGCCGGGGCAGGCGTGTGGCCGCGCGCCCGACCGCATGGATCATCGGGAAGTTCTTCTCAAGAAGGGCGTCGCCGGTCGTCACCGACAGGTCTGCATGGAACGCAGCCGCCAGATCCCGCGCGGCTGCTTCCAGCGCGTCCGGGCCCATATCCTGCGCCGGGGTGTTGATCAGATCGCGGGTCAAGGCCTCGCCCGCGGCAATGGCCTCGAGGCGGGCGGCGTCAACGCCATCCGGCGCGATCAGTTCAGCCTTCTTGGCGGGTTGATCCTTGTAGCGATCAAACCGGTACAGGCTCAGCAGATACCCAAGGGCCAATTCGTTGCGCGCTGCGTCCGACAGGATCTCACCGTTCGACAGCCGATACGTGCCTTTCGGGAGACTGGCGATCGCGGCCCCAAGGGTAAAACGGGCGCGCTGCGCTTCGGTCTCTGTCCCGATGCCGAGGACGACACGATCAATTTGCCCGGACGGCGCCGGTAGAACACAGGAAGTACCCCGCCCGGCTTTGAAGCCTACCGAATCGAGCCACATCGCCTGTGCGTCGCTCAGTGTCCCGCGAAGATCGTCCAACCCGTCGGGGTCGACCAATTCGATCGGGCACGCTGCGGCGTCGGGGGAAGCGAAAGTCGGGTGCATCGGTGAGACCTCGGCAGTTGCGGGCGCCACCCTAACGCAGGCAATCGTCGCCGCAAGTCGCGATCAGCCCGAGACGTCCTCGAAATCCCATACCGCGTGAATGGATCTGTCCCCGACCCTGTGCAATCGCGCAAGTGTGGCCGCGTAGGCAACTGGATCGCCTTCGGCCAGGCAGGCGAGGACGTCACGGGCGACCCGCGAAAGGCTTGCCATTCCGATCAGATCCGCATCCTCGACCAGATGTTGGTGCTCGACCCGCACCGCTTGCGGCTTGGGATGGCCGGCCTCTGACGCGAGGCGACCCAAACCGCGCGCGATGCGGTCGAGAGCACCTGCAACTTCATCCTCGGCTTTGGTTTCCCCCACCAGATCGCACAGGTCTTCCAGCCGTGCAGGGTTGAACCGCGCCGGTTCGTCCAGCGGCAGTTCCGTCACGAACGCCCTCATCTTTCACTCCACCAGGTCGGCCCCACCACAGGCAGGGGAAAGATGCCGCCGCGGTCTGAAGAAACCTTATACGCAAAGCGCCCAACCCCTCAAATTTGTGACGAAGGCCGGCTATCTGTGGAACGTGGTGCGCCTTCATTCGAGGTTTTCTGGCGGCACGCGGGCAATTTCGACCATCCTGTGCTAGGCTCGTCGATAGGTAAGTCTGGGAGGGGCACATGCGTATTGTCCGAAATGTCCTGATCGGCCTTGTTGGGCTGATCCTCATTGCAGTTGTCGGCGCGTTCTTTTTGCCGCGTCACGTGATCATCGAGCGAAGCACCGTTCTGGATGCGCCCCCGGAGGCGGTGTTTCAGCATGTGAACTCTCTCCAGGCGTTTTCCGCGTGGTCGCCCTGGAACGACTATGATCCCGACATGCAGGTGACGTTCTCTGGCCCCGAAGCGGGTGTTGGCAACGTCATGGAGTGGACCTCGGAACATCCGCAAGTTGGGCAAGGCCGGCAGGAAATCGTGGCCTCGGTCGAGAATGAATCGGTCCGAACGTCGCTGGATTTCGGAGACATGGGAACAGCCGAGGCCTGGTGGACCCTGGCCGCCGAGGGCGACGGAACCCGTCTGGTGTGGGGTCTGGATGCCGATATGGGCAATAATCCCATCGGGCGCTGGATGGGCCTCATGATGGATGACTGGGTCGGCGCCGATTACGAGAACGGATTTGAACGCCTGCACTCGGTCATCGAGGGCTAGAACCGAAGGCCGGCCCTAGCCCGTGCCGATGGTTTACGGCCACCAGGCCAGGACCTGATCCTCGGGCCAGCGCAGATAGACCTCCATCTCGACGCTTGCCTCTTCACCGGGGGCAAGGGCCATGTCCCAGGCATGCACACCCCGCAGATCGTCGACATTGCGCGCATCCGGGGCCGTGCTCAGTTGCACGTCGACCTGCAGGTCTTCCTGTTCGGAGAACGGGGTCGCATAAAGTACGCGCACGGTTTCGGGCGTGTCCGATGTGTTCTGCACGGAAAAGCGGATGACGCGGCTTTGCTCGCTATCGCTGACAAACACGCCGCGGTCGCCTTCATCACGCGACAGGTCCTGCCACGTGAGAGACAGGTGATCCAGCGCGCCAAAGGCCAATTCGATTTCGGCACCTTCCGCGAAGAGCGGCATGTAGAGCTCGCCAATTAGCTCGCCGTCGCGGAACAAGGCCGCGTCCCCGGGCAGGATCGGCTCACCGCTGGTGTTCTCGGCCATGGCAACGAGGAAAGCCGTCCGGTCGTAGCGGGGCGCGGCGCGGTTTTCCAGTTCGGCCGACAGATCCAAGCTGTCAAAGGGCAAGGTCGCAAAGCCCGAGGCGCCGACCGTCACCGGATCCTGATACCGGTAGGCAACGGATAGGCCGCTGACCTCCAGCTCGGCCCGGTCCTCCATCACGACCACGGGTTCGACCGCTGGCGCGATCGACAACGCTTCGGCCTGCACGGCGATGCCGCCGCGGACGGACGCGATCGGCATTGCATCCTCGACGCGGGCCGGGGCCGGGAAGACACCCGTGGGTGTGCTCTGCCGCCCGGGATCCGCGGTCGAAAACCGTATGGCGACGTCGCGCCAGGCAGCCGGTCCGTCATAGTAGAAGGCGATGCTGCGATCCATCCGCATCGCCCCGGTGTCGCTGTCCAGATGCACCTCGTAGGTCGGGGACCAGCCTGTGCTTCCGATCAGGTAGGTGATCTCGAACTCGGCCGGGCCGGCGCTGGCCCCATCGACCGTGAAGGCGACGGCATCGGTCGTGCCCTTGAACGGGTTCAAGTCTTCCAGCGCATCCCGCGCGCGCTGCAAATCCTCCTCGGCCTCTTCCGCGACCTCTTCCAGAGTGCGGCGGGCGATGCGCGCGTCGTTCAGGGCTTGGGACACCCGGGTCGTTTCCCCCCCCAAGGTCGCAAGGACCTGCGCCAGAACCGCCGGGTCGTCGGGCATGGCCGCGCCGTCCGGGCCGCCGCGTGACAGGGCCGACAGATAATCCAACTGCGCCGTGAACCCACGGATATCCGTATCGGCTGCTGCCAACGCGTCGCGCGCATCCTGCAGCGTGTCTTCCGCCGCTTCGACCACGGCCCGCGCCGCGGCCTCTGCCGGATGATCCAGCGCGCCGTCCTCGATCGGGATTTCAATCCGCTCAGGCGCGCCCAGGCGCAGGCCGTCAGGGCCGGTCACTTGCAACAGGTCGGCGCTGTTCAAATCCCGCATGGGGATGACGACGCGGGTTTGCCCGTCGACCAGCTCAACACTGACGCGCCGCGTGATTTCGGCGCCTCTGGCGTAAATCGTCGCGTCCGATATGTCCGCGCGCAGCAATAAATCGTCCGCTGCCGCAACGGAGGGAAGTATCAGAGCCAATGCTGTGGAAAGCAGGAGCCGCATGGGGGATGTCCTTTCATGACCGTCTCTCTGCGGTCAGACATCCCCCGGTCGCGTCCCGTTATGCAATAACCTGGGGCGCGATCAGCCCTTTTTGAGCACACGCTTGCCGAGCGTCTCGGCGATCTGGACGGCGTTCAACGCGGCGCCTTTGCGCAGGTTGTCCGACACGCACCAGAGGTTCAGGCCGTTTTCGATGGTCGAATCCTGGCGAATCCGGCTGATGAATGTTGCGTAATCGCCAACGCATTCAATCGGCGTGATATAGCCGCCATCTTCGCGTTTATCGACGACCATGATCCCCGGTGCTTCCCGCAGGATGTCGCGGGCCTCGTCTTCATCCAGGAAATCCTCGAACTCGATGTTGATCGATTCCGAGTGACCGACGAACACCGGGACACGCACACAGGTTGCCGTCACCTTGATCGCCGTATCGACGATCTTCTTGGTTTCGGCCACCATTTTCCATTCTTCCTTGGTCGACCCGTCTTCCATGAACTTGTCGATATGCGGGATCACGTTGAACGCGATCTGCTTTTGGAATTTGGACGGCTCTTTTTCCTGACCGGGGACGTACATGCCCTTGGTCTGATCCCAAAGCTCATCCATGCCTTCCTTGCCGGCGCCCGAAACCGATTGATAAGTCGAGACCACCACACGCTTGATCCGCGCGCGGTCATGGAGCGGTTTCAGCGCGACGACCATCTGGGCGGTCGAACAGTTCGGGTTCGCGATGATGTTGCGGGCGCTGTAGCCGTCGACCGCCTCGGGGTTCACCTCCGGGACGACCAGCGGAATGTCGGGCTCGTACCGGTAGAGCGAAGAGTTATCGATCACGATACACCCGGCCTTCGCGGCGAGCGGGGCGTATTTCGCCGTCGCCTCCGAGCCGATCGCAAACAGGGCCATGTCCCATCCGGTGAAGTCGAAGGTGTCGAGGTCTTTGGTCTTCAGGGTGGTGTCGCCAAAGCTGCATTCAGTGCCCAGGGATTTCCGGCTGGCCAGCACGGCAATCTCATCGACGGGAAACTGGCGCTCGGCCAGGATGTTCAGCATTTCGCGGCCCACGTTTCCCGTGGCGCCTGCGACGACGACTTTGTAACCCATTTTCCTTTTCCTTCGAGGTTTGGATGGGCGGCGCTTACAGCAAGCTTTCGCGTGGGAAAAGGGTGAATGGCTTGACAGGGCGGCGACAAATGCGCATGTGGCCGGTGTGTTGCTGCACTGCCGCGTGAGCCGTCGGTCCGCCTTGATTGGTGCGTAGACCTAACAGCAGCCAAGAATTTCCAGGTCCCCATCACGCAGGGTTCTGACAGGTGCGCCGATCCGCGGCGGGCCTGCCCCTCGTTTCGCCCGCACGTTTCCGCGGGCCCTGACCCATCGCGCGTGGAATGGTCCGCGCGTCTGAAAGGCACATATGCTTGATTTCGATATGCTCGGCCTCCGGCCCGAGCTGGCCAAGGCTCTGAAGGCCTCCGGCTTCTCTGAACCCACCCCGATCCAGAACAAGGCGATCCCGCTGGCGTTGGACGGGCACGATATTATGGGCCTTGCCCAAACTGGCACTGGCAAGACGCTGGCCTTTGGCCTGCCATTGCTCGAGGCGGTGCTGAATGCGCCGGGCAAGCCACAGCCGAAAACCGCCAAGGTGCTGGTTCTGGCCCCGACCCGGGAACTGGTGAACCAGATCGCCGAAAGCCTTCGGGTGTTCACCCAGAACACCAAGGTTCGTGTGACCACCATCGTGGGCGGCCAGTCCATCAACCGACAGATCGGCGTGATGGCCCGGGGTACCGACATCCTGGTCGCCACGCCCGGCCGCCTGATCGACCTGATGGACCGTGGCGCGGTCCAACTTCATGCCACGACCTATCTGGTTCTGGATGAGGCCGACCAGATGCTTGATCTGGGCTTCATCCACGCCTTGCGTCGGATTGCACCCGCGCTTGGAACGCCACGGCAGACGATGCTGTTCTCGGCCACGATGCCGAAACAGATGGAAGAACTGTCGCGCGCGTATCAGACCGATCCCAAGCGCGTGCAGGTCGCCCCGCCGGGCAAAGCGGCCGACAAGATCACGCAATCGGTGCTGTTTGTTGAAAAGGCCGACAAGCCGTCTGTCCTGCGCGACATCCTCAGCCGGGATTTGGAGGCGCTGAGCCTCGTCTTCGCGCGGACCAAACACGGCGCCGAGAAGCTGATGAAAGGGCTGGTCGCCGATGGGTTCAACGCCGCGTCGATCCACGGCAACAAAACCCAAGGCCAACGCGATCGCGCGATCAAGGCGTTCCGGGCGGGCGACGTAAAGATCCTTGTCGCCACCGACGTTGCGGCCCGCGGCATCGACATCCCGGGTGTGGCCTATGTCATCAACTATGAACTGCCCGATACGCCGGACAATTACGTTCACCGCATCGGGCGGACGGCCCGCGCTGGCCGCGAGGGCGAGGCGATTGCGCTTTGCTCGGCCGAGGAGGTCGATCTGCTCAACCAGATTGAGCGCTTGATGAAGATCGAGATCCCCGTTGCAGATGGCGACAAGCCGGAGGCTGTCAAAGTTGTCCGTGGCCAACGGCGCGGCGGCGGTAATCAGAAGCGGCGGCCGCCGCGCTCCGCCAAGCCCAAAGCGGCCGAGACGGCCAAGCCGCGGCGGCGGCGCAACCGGCGGCCCCGCAAGGCCGCCTGAGTGCCCGTCAGTTGGCGCGGTCTTCGGAAAAGGCGTAGATCGCCAACCCCACCAGAATGACCGCGGCAAACAGGCCAAAGAGCGGTCCATAGGCCTCGACCCGGCTGCTGCCGTCCGCAAGGGCGGCAAACGTCGGGCCCGAGGCGAATTGCATCACGCCCGCACCCCCCATGCCGAACAGGTTGAGCAGCGTGACCCCTCGCCCTGTCAAATGGGCGGGAAGGAAACTGCGCCCATGTGAAATCACGATGGGATAGGACGCGCCGAACAGCCCGATCAGCGCAAACAGGGTGATCACGCCCCAAAAGCCTGACGGGGGCATGGCCCACAGCGACAGCAGCAAAACCGCCACCAGGAGGTTTCCGAACAGGATTGGATACTTTCTCGATCCGGTGATGCGATCTGCCGGGCCGTAAAGAAAGTTGCCCGCCACCATGGCCAGGCTCATGATCAGGGTCGCCGTCCCAATCTGTGACAGCGTGGCCCCGAACGTGTCGGACAGGTACGGGCTGATCCAAAGGCCACGCACACCCGCCGCCGGGGCGTAGCACACGAACATCATGATCAGGATCGGCCACAGCACCGGCATCTTCAGAAGATCCAGGATCGAGCCACGCCCGCCGTCCTCTGGTTTGGGCGGGTCTTTGACAAGCACGGCGATTCCGATGCCGATCAGCGCGGTGAACAGCGCAAATGCCGCGACGGTTTCGCGCCAGCCATAGACCTCGATCACCCATGCCAAGGGGGCGGCAGACAGGATGTTGCCGAGGGACGACACGCCGACGGTCACGCCTGCGAGGGTGCCAAAGATCCTGGCGGAAAAGACCCGCGCGAAGATGAAATAGGTCGACATCAGAACCGGTGCGCAGCCGATCCCGATCAGGATCATGGCAACCGTAATCGCCGTTGGGCCCTGGGCCACGGCAAACAGGGCCGCGCCACCCGCCGCCCCACCCAGAAACAGGACCGACGCCGTTCGGCGTGGCCCGATATGGTCCAGCGCCCACCCGACCGGCAGTTGCATCAAGGCAAACGCGACGAACCAAAGGCCCGAGGCGCGCGCCAGATCGCCGGTCGTTGCGCCGATGTCGGCTTTCAACGCCGGGGCCAGGACGGCCAGAAAGGCGCGATAAAACTGGCTCAGGACATAGGCCGTCACCAAAAAGGCCAACCCGGCGCGCATGTGCTGTGTCCCTTCTCCCCCGCCACGCGACCCTGCCTGCGGACGGCGTCCGCGACAAGTCTTCACATAGTCTGATTATTTTTGTCGGAAATCGTTGACACCTTCGTGCGGATCGGATTGAACCCGCCTCATCCCAACTGAGTAATTCAGTCAGGTATACATCAAACTCGATCAGGGAGCATCCCATGACCCGCACGCTTGCCGCCCTTCTGGGGACTGCCATCGCCGCGTCCACGCTGACCGCGGCCCAGGCCCAGGAGCTGAACCTTTATTCTTCGCGTCACTACGACACCGACGAGCGGCTCTATTCCGATTTCACCGAACTGACCGGAATCACGATCAACCGGATCGAAGGCAACGCCGACGAACTGATCGCACGGTTGGCCGCGGAAGGTGAAAACAGCCCGGCCGATGTCTTCCTCACGGTCGACACGGTGCGCCTTGCCCGCGCCGCTGGCATGGGCCTGCTGCAGTCGATCGACAGTGACGTGCTCGAAGCCCGCATCCCGGCCTACCTGCAAGACGATGAAAACCAGTGGTTCGCCTTCTCGCAGCGCGCGCGCATCCTGTTCTACGATCGCGACGCCGTCGATAACCCGCCGGCAACCTATCAGGATCTCGCCAGCCCGGAATACGAAGGCATGGTCTGCATCCGGTCGTCCACCAACGTCTACACTCAGAACATCACCGCCGCGCTCATCGCCCACTTGGGTCAGGAGGCCGTTGAAGATTGGGCCGAAGCCGTTGTCGGTAACTTTGCGCGCGACCCGCAGGGCGGCGACACCGACCAGCTGCGCGGCATTGCGTCGGGCGAATGTGCCATCGCGATGTCGAACACCTACTACTACGCCCGTGCCCTGCGCAGAGGCGACAGCAGCATGACCGAAGAAGATCTGGCCCGCATCGGTTGGGTGTTCCCGAACCAGAATGACATCGGCGCGCATATGAACATCTCGGGCGGCGGCGTCGCAGCGCACGCCCCGAACCGCGACAATGCCATCGCCTTCCTCGAGTACCTGGCCTCCGAGCAGGCGCAGGACTACTTCTCGGCCGGGAATGACGAATACCCGGCTGTTCCGGGTGTGGGTCTTGCCCCGTCGGTGGCGGCCTTGGGCATCTTCCGTCCCGACACGATCGACCTGGCGGATATCGCCGACAACGTCGAAGCCGCGACCGAAGTTCTGAACGCGGCCGGTTGGGAATAATCCACCCGCCACAATCGCACCGAGGAGGGCGCCCGGACTGGGCGCCCTTTTTCGTCAGGCGTTTGAGCTTTCAGGGGCCATTGGCATTGTTGCGCGGCTGTTGCGTCCATCGCGCCCGATGCCCCAACACAGCAGCGCCACCGGCAGCAATCCGACCGCGCCGATGACCAGGCTTGGCACCGCCGCCTCGTGCAAGCGTTCGTCCGCCGCAAGCCGGTGGGCTTGAATGGCCAGCGTGTCAAAGTTGAAGGGCCGCAGGATCAGGGTCGCGGGCAATTCCTTCATCACGTCGACAAAAACGATCAGCAGCGCGGTGAAGACCGAAGGGCTGATGATCGGCAAATGCACCCGGCGCAGCATCGAACTGGGCGCGTGTCCCAACGTACGGGCCACCGCGTCCATGTTCGGGTTCACGGTCGACAGGCCTGATTCATAGGTGTTCAAGGCCGCAGCCATGAAGCGGACCATGTAGGCGATGATCATCAGCCAGATCGAACCGGTGATCAAAAGCCCGGTGTCGATCCCGAAATTGGCCTCCATGAAGGCGTCGATGGCGTTGTCGAGCCCTGCAAAGGGCACCAGCAAACCGACGGCGATGACACCGCCCGGCACGGCGTAGCCGATGCTGGCCACGCGCAAGGACGCATGGGCCGACCGGGTCGGGTGCAGGCGGGCGTTGAATCCCAGAATGATTGCGGCCGCGACGGTGAAAACGGCCGCAATCGAGGCAAGGGTCAGCGAATGCTGCAAGAACCCCAGATAGCGCGGGCTGAACATGATCTGCCCGGATCCCCAGGCCATCGTGACCAAAAGGCCCGTGGGCAGGAGGAAGCCGAAAAGAACCGGCAAAAGGCAAAAGACCTGCGCCCCAAACGCGGCCTTCCCGCGCAACTCGACCCGTTGCATCGTTTCGAACCGGCGGCCGGCATCGTGGTGCCTTTGGTGTTTGCGCTGCGCCCGCTCGAGGGATGCAAGGATCAGAGCCACGATCAGCAGGCAGAAGGCCAATTGCGCCGCCGCGGCGCGATCGAAGAATGAGAACCAGCTTTGGTAGATGCCCGTCGCAAACGTCTGCACTGCGAAATAGGAAACCGTTCCGTAATCCGCCAAGGTCTCCATGATGGCCAGCAGGGTGCCGCCCGCGATGGCAGGCCGCGCGATCGGAAGGGACACGCGGAAAAAGGCACTCCACGCCCCGTGTCCAAGGGTGCGCGCGGCGATATAGGCCGTCGCAGATTGTTGCAGGAACGCGGCGCGGGCCAGCAGATAGACATACGGGTAGAGCACGAAGCTCAGCATCGCGGCGGCACCGCCGAGAGATCGGATTTCCGGGAACCAGTAGTCGCGGGGGCCCCATCCTGTCAGGTCGCGCAAGGTCGCCTGCACCCACCCGGGGTGGTCGAGGAAATCGGTGTAGGCATAGGCCAACACATAGGCCGGGTAGGCCAGCGGCAGGGCGAGCGCGATTTCCAGGACCTTGCGGCCTGTGAACTCGGTCGCGGTCACCAGCCAGGCGGCACCGGTGCCCATCACGGCCGTGCTGACGGCCACGATCACCACCAACGCCGCCGTATTGCCCATGAAGCGCGGCAGCACCGTGCTCCAGAGGCTTCCGACCGTGTCCAGCCCGCCCGACACCGCCGCGATCGCCACGGCGACCATGGGCAGGATGCACAGCGCAGCTGTTACCCATGCCATGAGGGTCAGGGTGCGCAAACGCGGTTTGGGCGGAGTTGAGGCCATGAACAGGGACTGCCGGTCGTTTATCTGAGCTCTTGTGTCAGGAATTATGCGCCTTGCCTAGTGCGGCACGGTTGGCGGGGCCCGGACCGTGGAGGCAAAAAAGGCTTTGCGCGACTCATTTATTTCGGTAATTCGCAAAATATGGAAATAGATATCACGGATCAGTTCGGTGCCTTGAGTCACCCACAGCGCCTGTCGGTTCTGCAACTGCTGTTGCGTCGCTATCCCGACGGGGTTGCCGCTGGCGAAATTGCACAGGCGTTGCAGGTGAAATCGGCGACGCTGTCCGCGTATCTCGGGCAGCTCGAACGCGTTGGGCTGATTACACATACCCGTCACGGAACCTCCCTAAAGTATCGGGCGGACTTGGGCGGGTTGCGCGGCATGACCGAGACACTGTGGCAAGACTGCTACCGCGGTCGCCCCGATCTGTTTCCGCCCGGTTTTGACGCCCCCCTCAATCCCAGGGAGACGAGGACAATGACGGCCACCCCCTACAACGTTCTGTTTATTTGCACGGGGAACTCTGCGCGTTCCATTTTTGCGGAATCCATCCTGCGGCACGAAGCCGGAGATAAGTTCACGGCGTACTCGGCCGGGACGAAACCCACGTCCGAGCTGAACCCGCTGGCGGTCAAGATGCTCGAGACAAAGGGCCATGACGTGTCCGGCCTTTGGTCCAAGAATGTCGGGCAATACCAGATCGACGACGCGCCCGATTTCGATTTCGTGTTCACGGTGTGTGACCAGGCCGCGAACGAGGAATGCCCAACCTGGCAGGGCCAGCCCCTGACCGCGCATTGGAGCACGCCAGACCCGGTGAAGGCCATCGGCGAAGAGGCCGAACGCATGCTGGCCTTTCAGCAGGCCTACGGGATGCTGCGCCACCGGATCATGGCGTTCACCGCCTTGCCCTTTGACACACTTGACCGGATTTCACTGCAATCCGCCCTCGATGACATCGCACAACAGGACGCCCCCGCATGACAACTTACGCGCTCAACGGTCTTGGCCGGATCGGCAAACTCGCCCTTCGCCCCTTGCTGGAAAAAGGGGCCAAGATCGCCTGGCTGAACGATGCGATCGGCGACCCCGCCATGCACGCGCACCTGCTGGAATTCGACACGGTTCACGGTCGCTGGCCGGCAGAGTTTGCATCGGATGACGCGTCGATCACCATTGATGGCACGCGGCTGCCCGTGCACGCGGAACGCGATCCTGCAAAGCTCCCGCTCGAAGGTGTCGACGTGGTGATCGACTGCACCGGTGTCTTCAAGACCGAGGCCAAGCTTGCCCCGTATTTCGAGGCAGGTGTGAAGCGCGTGGTCGTGTCGGCCCCGGTCAAGGACGGTGGGGCGGCCAACATCGTTTATGGCGTGAACGACGATATCTACGACGCGGCACAGCATCGTATCGTGACGGCGGCCAGCTGCACGACCAACTGCCTGGCGCCGGTCGTGAAGGTCATTCACGAAAACCTTGGCATCAAGCATGGCTCGATCACCACGATCCACGATGTCACGAACACGCAGACCATCGTCGACCGGCCCGCCAAGGATTTGCGCCGGGCCCGGTCGGCCCTGAATTCCCTGATCCCCACCACAACCGGCAGTGCGACGGCGATCACGCTGATCTACCCCGAACTGACCGGCAAGCTGAACGGTCACGCGGTGCGCGTCCCGCTTCTGAATGCATCGATCACGGATTGCGTGTTCGAGGTCGAGCGCGCCACCACGGCGGACAAGGTGAACGCCCTGTTCGAAGCGGCGGCCAACGGTCCGATGAAGGGCATTCTCGGATATGAAACGCGCCCCTTGGTCAGCGCCGATTACACCAATGACACTCGGTCCAGCATCGTGGATGCGCCGTCGACCATGGTGGTGAACGGCACGCAGGTGAAAATCTACGCCTGATACGACAACGAAATGGGCTATGCGCATCGCCTGGTCGACGTGGCCCTGATGGTGGGCGCAAACCCGTGACCCAACCCGACCGGCCCGAGGGGCTTTCCGCCTATATCGCGGTCACCGCCGCCTATTGGGCCTTCATGCTGACCGACGGCGCGCTGCGGATGCTTGTGCTGCTGCACTTTCATACGCTCGGCTTCTCGCCAGTCCAGTTGGCCTATCTCTTCATCTTGTATGAGATCGCGGGGATCGTCACGAACCTGAGCGCCGGTTGGATCGCGGCGCGGTTCGGGCTGACCTCAACCCTCTATGCCGGTTTGGCGCTGCAGATTCTGGCCCTGCTGGCCCTGACGCAGCTTGACCCGAGCTGGACCATCGCCGCCTCGGTCGTCTTCGTCATGCTGGTGCAGGGGGCGTCGGGTGTGGCCAAGGATCTCGCCAAGATGTCGTCGAAGTCGGCGGTCAAGGTGCTGGCCCCGTCGGAAGGCGGCGCGCTCTTTCGGTGGGTCGCGATCCTGACCGGGTCGAAGAACGCGGTGAAGGGTCTGGGCTTTTTCATCGGGGCGGTGGCCCTAGGCTTAGTCGGGTTCATTCCGGCAATCCTTGGCATGGCTGTCGTGTTGACGATCATCCTCGCCGCTGTTGCCCTGCGGATGCCCGGCGGGCTGCCCAAGGGACGCAAAGACGCCAAGTTCACCGAGGTGTTTTCCAAATCGCACAATGTGAACTGGCTCAGCGCCGCGCGCGTCTTCCTGTTCGGGGCCCGTGATGTGTGGTTTGTCGTCGGCATCCCGATCTACTTCTACGCGGTCCTGTCCGACGGAACGGTCGAGGGGAACCGCGCCGCCTTTTTCACCATCGGCACCTTCATGGCCGTTTGGATCGTGCTCTACGGCGCGGTGCAGGCCAGTGCGCCCCGCATCCTGCGCGCCGCCTCCCGGTCCGAGGGCGATCTGATCGCGGCGACGCGGTGGTGGGCCGGAGGGTTGGCAATTGTGCCAGCCGCCCTGGCGGTTCTGGTCTGGTGGGCCGGGGCCCCCGCGCCTTGGTTGACCGCGACCGTCATCATCGGCCTGTTGGGCTTCGGCGCGGTCTTCGCGGTGAACTCCGCGCTCCACTCCTACCTGATCCTGGCCTTCACCCAGGCCGACCGCGTCACGATGGATGTGGGCTTCTACTACATGGCGAACGCAGCGGGGCGGTTATTGGGCACGCTTATGTCCGGTCTCAGCTACCAGATCGGTGGCCTGCCGTTGTGCCTCGCCACCGCGGCGGTGTTCCTGGTTCTGGCCGGCGGGTTTGCGGCCCGGCTGCGACCCGAACCCGCGACCGCCTGAGCCACGCTTAAGGGAACCTTCACGACCCGACGGTAGCATTCATCTTGACCGCAACCGTCGGAGAGTTCCTTGAAGGACATGCAGCCTCAGGCGCCGCCCATCATCAAGCGCAAACGCGTCGTCTCCGCGGACGGCCATCACGGCGGCGCCTGGAAGGTCGCGATGACTCGTCCCTTTCACTTGGTGGCGCGCGTTCAGGCACCGTTAACGACGGGGGCGCAGACCGCCCCGCGAAGCGTCGTTCTGACACGTGCAACCCGATGGATCGGGTTACGCCACCCGGCGTGGGGTGCGGTTTCAACTTGGAATGTGAAGGTTAAGCAGGCCGCTAACCGGGCAATCGAAGTGAGGCTGATTTTAGCGATTCTGACCCGGCTCGCGCCGCAGATCCCGGGCCGCCCGCGTATGGACGACCTGTTTCTCCCCCGATTTCGTATAGGTCGTAAGGTCCGGTTCCCCGAGGTCCGAACGGATCTGTGCCCGGACCTGTCGCACCCCGTCGGTGGCCGCGGCGAGCAGTTGGCTGTTCCGGGCGGCCTGACGTTGTGCATCCGCCAGAACAGACGGGTCACGCGGCAGGCGCGCGGGTGTCGCAACGGCCCGGTCGAGGGCGTGCAGCACCCCGGACAGCGCGTTGTAATCCCCGCGCAGGAGCGCGTCCTTCTGGTCTTGCAAGAGGGTCAGGAGGGGATCGGCCGTCATGATCACGGTGCCCCTGGGCGGTCCGTGTGGTGCGCCCCGTCGCGGGCAAGAAGTGCCTCGAACAGGGTCTCGGCCAGGCCAACACCACCGTTGGCCGCCATGGCGCGCGCATGTTCGACCCGCATGAGCGATGCGAAGTGATTCTCGCCCGCGCCACCGCCGAAGGCCCCCCGCGCCGCGCCAAACCGCGCATGCTTGAGCATTTCGGCCAAGAAGGCCGCCTCGAGATCCAGCGCCGCTTGTCGCAGCGGGTGCCCGTCCGGCGACGGGTGGTCCGGCGCGCGGGTCGGCGGCATCATCGGTGTCATCGGGTCAGTCATGGATCATTCAAATGCCTCGGATTTCGGGCACGCTAAACCGTTGCCGGTAAAGAAATCGTAACGAGATGCGCGGACGATCCAGCGCAGGTTTTCATGAACGGACGGCCAGAATGGATGATCTGTTGACCATAGACCTGAACCCGCATGCACGTCCTGATCTGGGGGCGGTGATCCGACATGCGGACGGCCCGATGTCGGACGACGCAACGGAATTCTTGCGGTGGATCAGGCCTTTGGGGGACGCCGACACGGCGATTTTCTCTGCGACCCAAGCTGCGGGCGCGCCGGTGACAGGCCTTCCAACCCACCGGGCCACGTCGCCCGAGGACCAAGGCAACCCGTCCGGCGACGCTGGCATTTTAATGGACGGGTCCGGACCCTTCGAGCTGCAGGCCATCGCGGCGGGGGCGGGCGCCTCCCCAGTGCCTGGGGGCATGCCCACGGGGACGGGGTCGGCGCATCACCCGCCCGGCGCCGAACAGCCGGCGCCGTTTGGGATCAATCGCCAATTCCGGTCGCAAGGCCCGACCGCGACGCCGTTGCCCACGACGCGTGCACCATCAAAGGGCGGAGTTGAGCGGCCCGCGCCGATCGAACAGCGGCCCGGACAGGCCGAGCTGCCGCCGAAGGCTAACGCCGATCGTGCGCGCTATTCCGCAAGTCCGGGTGCCGGCCCACGTCCGCGGCATGCGCAGGAAGGCGGCGATACCCCGGCTCACCGTGGCCTCGCACCCGCCCATGGGGCAGCGCTGGATCGGGATGGGGCTGTTCTGCAAACGCGCATCGAGCCGCATATCGGGTCTGATGAACCCGTTGCGAAAAAACGGGCAGACGTGCAGCCTGCCACGCGCGGACGCGGCCCAGTGAAAACCGATGCGACCGGTTCGCATGCGATGGCCCCCGATGCGCGGCCCGCGCGGGGCGCGTCGTTGCCCGATGCAGGCCAGATGGTGCGGTCGGCAACTGTGCGCCAACCGCCCGGGGCCAGTTTGGACGCCCATCCCCCGCCAACGGGCGATGTCGCGCCGGAAGGCGGGTCGACATCCGCCCGGGTTGCGGCTGCCGGGCTGACGCTGGCGCAGCCCATAGTCACCGCAACTCGGGGGGCTAGCCGGCCTGCCCCAAATGCGCCGCTGGTGCCGACCCCAACGACCGCCGGTCCAAAGACCGACGCGGACCCCCACCCCGTGAACCGCGGCACCAATGGCCTCGCCCCGGACAAAGACCCACGGGCCCCGCGTCCCAAGGCGCAAGTTGCGGGTGGCGGACCAAACATGGGTGCTATACCGCAGCCTGCGGGGGCCAACGATCGCGTGCCTGCCCCAAGTGCCGAAGACACGGCGGCGCCCCCCGGTCCGCCGGACAGCCGCACAGAGATCGCTGTCGCGTTGCGCCCACTGGCAAGGCCCGAGCGGACCCAAGGTCCGCAAAATGTCAGATCACAGGCGGCGCCCCACGACGTTGCGCGTGACGCCTCGACCCTGCCAGATGCGCCGGACATGCTGACCGATGGTCTGGGCCTCGGGTCAGCCGAGGGCCGACCGATCGCACCGCCACAGGGCACGGCGGGCCCCATGGCTCCCGCGCACGGCACGGCCGCGCAAATCGCGCAGAACATCCTGCGCACCATCGGGGATGCACGCCCCGAGCCCGGCACCCTCGTTGAGGTGGCGCTCGATCCGCCGGAACTGGGCAAGCTCCGGGTCGGCGTTGTCGAAACGCCCGCGGGACTAAGCCTCACCATCATGGCCGAGCGGGCGGAAACCGCCGATCTGATGCGCCGACACATGGCCCTTTTGTCCGACGAACTGGGCAAATCCGGCTTCGACGCCGCCGGGGTCAATGTCGGGCAGGACCCGTCTGGCCGACAGGATGCGCCCCGCGAAACGGCCCGACCACACTCCGAGCACGCGGCAGACGCAGACGCAACGCCGGACCCGGCCCTTGGTCCAGCCCACCATCGCGCGCGAGGGGAAACCGGCCTGGATCTGCGGCTTTGACAGGAGGTCTGAACATGGAAACACCCCCCATCGGAACCGAACAGCCCACAGCCGCCCACCGCAGGTCGGACGATGCCGGCTCGGCGGGGTTTTTGGCGGCGGACTTCACGACCTTCCTCACCCTTCTGACGGCGCAAATGCGGCACCAGGATCCGCTTGATCCCGCCGACTCGACCGAGTTCACGGCGCAGCTGGCCACCTTCTCCGGCGTCGAGCAACAGGTGCGGACCAACGATCTTTTACAAGAAATGCAGGTCGGATTGGCGCGCCTGGGTTTGGGCGAAATGGGCGGCTGGATCGGGATGGAGGCGCGCACGACCGGGCCCGTCGCCTTCGATGGCGCGCCTGTGACCGTCCACGCCGCGCAACACCCGCTGGCGGACCGGGCCGAACTTGTCGTGCGCGATGACCAGGGCGCGGCGGTTCAACGTGTGCCCGTCCCCCGCTCGGACGCGCCGGTGCACTGGACCGGTCTGGACGCAACCGGACAAACACGGATCCCGGACGGGCTTTATCATCTGTCGGTCGAAAGCTGGTCGGGCGAGCAGTTGTTGGACAGCACGGCGGCCGCGCATTACGCGCGGGTCGACGAAACCACCCTGCGGGAGGGGGCTGTCTGGCTGACACTGGACGGAGGCCAGTCCGTGCCGGCCGACGCGGTGTACGGTCTGCGCGGCGCTGCGGGGGCTTAGATCACAGACCCAACAGGGCCCAGGCGACCAAACCTCCGACGATCGCACCACCGCTGGCCAAGGCGATCCGATCCGGCCAGGGCGACCGGCGTCGCTCGGGCGTCGGATTGGCCTGCGCCAGCAAGGCGGCTTCCGCCAGTTGGGGCAGGCGGGGTCCAAACCGCGCCAGAACCTGCGCCGTGTGCGCCAAATCACGGATCAGCGCCTTTGGGCCGACATTGCGCGTGATGTAATCCTCGACCACCGGGCGGGCGACCTGCCAGATATTGATCTGTGGGTCCAAGGATCGGGCGACACCTTCGACCACAACCATCGTCCGTTGCAGCAGGATCAACTCGGTCCGGGTTTCCATGCCGAAGCGTTCGGTCACTTCGAAGAGGTAGGCCAAGAGCCGCGCCATCGAGATGCGGCTGGCATCCATGCCAAGGATCGGTTCCCCGACGGATCGCAGGGCTTGCGCGAACTGGTCGATGTCTCGGTCCGCCGGCACGTAGCCGGCCTCGAAATGCACTTCGGCCACGCGGCGGTAATCCTTGCGGATAAAGCCATACAGGATCTCGGCATAGACCCGGCGCGTGTATTCATCGAGGCGCCCCATGATCCCGAAATCCAGCGCGATGATATCGCCGTTCGCGCCCACCTTCAGATTGCCCTGGTGCATGTCGGCGTGGAAAAACCCATCGCGCAACGCATGGCGCAGGAACATCTGCAACACACCGTTGGCCAGTGCCTTACGGTCATGCTGCGCGGCGTCGATGGCCGCGAGGTCCGACATCGGAATGCCGTCGGCCCAGGCCAGGGTCATCATCCGGCGCGAACACAGGAACCATTCCACCTCGGGCACGACGAACCCGGCATCCTCGGCCGTGGTGGCATGAAATTCACCTGCCGCCGACGCTTCGATGCGCAGATCCAACTCCTGCAGAACCACACCTTCGAAATGTGCGATCACATCGCGGGGCTTCAGACGGCGCGACGCCGGGGACAGCGTCTCGACCAGCCAGGCAATAAGGTAGAACGCATCAATGTCCGTCCGAAAGGCGCGTTCAATACCGGGGCGCAGGATCTTGACGGCGACGTCCTTGCCACTGTCGGCAAGGGTGGCGCGGTGCACCTGTGCAATCGAGGCAGCGGCGACCGGTTCGGAAAAACCCGAGAAGACCGCATCGAGCGGCTGCTCCATCTCGTGCTCGACGACGCGCTTGGCATCGGCCAGCGAGAAGGGCGGCAGCTTGTCCTGCAGAACCTGCAATTCCTGCGCCATCTCGGCGCCAACGACGTCCGGCCGGGTCGAGAGGATCTGACCGAATTTGATGTAGGCGGGGCCAAGGGCGGTCAGCGCCCGCGGCACCGGCGGCATCTGGGGATCGCCGCGCAGGCCAAGCCAGGAAAACGGCCAGCCGAGGATGCGGGCCGCGACCCGGACGGGGCGGGGGGCCTCCATCGCTTCCAATACGGCCCCCATCGCGCCCGTCCGTTCAAACGTCGCGCCGGTGCGGATCAACCGCCAGATGTTATGGGGGCCCTTCACCTCAGATTTTCCAGCCGGAATGCAGGGCCGCGATGCCCATCGACAGGTTGCGATACTTGACCTGCTCAAACCCGGCGGTGCGGATCATCTCGGCGAACCGGTCCTGGTCGGGGAACTTGCGGATCGATTCGACCAGGTACTGGTAACTGTCCCGATCCTTCGCGATCAGTTCGCCCATACGCGGGATCACGTTGAACGAGTACAGATCATAAAGCTTCTGCATCCCGTCATTGGGCAGTTGGCTGAACTCCAGAACCATCAGGCGCCCGCCGGGGCGCAGGACGCGATAGGCCTCGGACAGCGCATCGGGGATGCGCGTGACGTTCCGGATGCCAAAGCTGATCGTGTAGGTATCGAACTGGTTGTCCTCGAAGGGCAGGGCCATGGCATCGCCGACAATCCAATCGAGCTTGTCGGCCATCTGTTCGGCCTCGGCGCGTTTTTGGCCCTCCAGCAACATCGACTCGGTCATATCCAGAACCGTTGCACTGGCGCCCGGCGCGCGTTTGAGGAAGCGAAAGGCGATATCGCCCGTGCCACCGGCCACATCCAGAAGCCGCTGACCGTCGCGCGGTGCCAGCCAATCCATCATGGCATCCTTCCAGATGCGATGAATGCCGACGCTCATCACGTCGTTCATCACGTCGTAGCGGCTGGCGACGTTGGTGAAGACGCCGTGCACCAATCCGGCCTTGTCCCCCTCGGCAACGGTGCGGTTGCCGAAATGCGTGGTGGCATCAGATTGGGTTTCGTCGGGGCCGTCTGCCATAGGACTTGTCCTTCCTCGGTTTCGCCCCTTCTTATAAGGGCCGCTCGGGGCGGCACAATGCGCCCATGCCTAAGGAAAGCCTGCTTTGCCCGAACTTCCAGAAGTCGAGACAGTCCGTCGCGGGCTTTTGCCCGTTCTCGAAGGGGCCCGCATCGCCGACGCGCAGGTGAATCGCCCCGATCTGCGCTGGCCCTTTCCCGACCGGATGGCCGAACGCCTGACCGGCGCGCGGGTGGACCATCTGCGCCGACGCTCGAAATACATCCTTGCCGATCTGGATACGGGCGAAACGCTGATCATCCACCTTGGCATGTCCGGTCGAATGTTGATCTCGGTCCCCGAGGGCGCGGGCAAAGACATGTTGGCCCAATTCCACCACCTGCATCCCGCACCGGAAAAACACGATCACGTCGTGCTGACGACGGACGCCGGCGCGCGGATCACGTTCAACGATGCACGCCGGTTCGGCGCAATGGACCTGGCCCGAACCGACCAGTTGGAGTCGCATTGGCTGATCGAGGGGATCGGGCCCGAGCCTTTGGGCAACGCCTTCAACGAGGCGTATCTGATCGACGCCTTCCGGGGCAAACGGAGCCCGGTCAAATCGGTGCTGCTGGACCAGCGTGTCGTGGCCGGTCTGGGCAACATCTACGTGTGCGAAGCGCTGTATCGGGCGGGTATCTCCCCCCTCCGGCACGCCGGGCGCATTGCCCCGGCCCGAGTCGCGAAATTGGTGCCTGTGATCCGGGATGTCCTGTCGGATGCCATTGCGGCCGGTGGCTCCAGCCTGCGGGACTACAGGCAAGCGGACGGTGAATTGGGATATTTTCAACACACCTTTCGGGTTTACGGACGCGAGGGCGAGGCGTGCCAAACGCCCGGCTGCGCAGGCAAAATTCGGCGCAAGGTTCAATCTGGCCGATCCAGCTTTTACTGCCCGGTGTGTCAAAGATAGGTTGAAACCGCTGATACGGGTGCTAACCCTCCGCATCTGAGCAACAGCCCGGAGTGCCCGCGACATGGCCTATGAGACCCTGATCGTCGACATCGAAGATCATATCGCGCTCATCAAACTGAATCGCCCCGACGCGTTGAATGCGTTGAACAGCCAACTGTTGGGCGAATTGACCAAGGCTCTGACCGCGGCTGACACCAACGACAAGGTGCGCTGCATCGTCATCACCGGTTCGGAGAAAGCGTTCGCCGCGGGTGCCGACATCAAGGAGATGAGCGACAAGGGCTATGTCGACGTCGTGAACGAAGACCTCTTCGGGCCCGAGGCCGAAGCCATCAGCAAATGCCGCAAACCGATCATCGCCGCGGTCGCCGGCTATGCGTTGGGCGGCGGATGCGAACTGGCCATGTCCTGCGATTTCATCATCGCGGCCGACACGGCGAAATTCGGGCAACCCGAGATCAATCTGGGCGTCATGGCCGGCCTTGGCGGGTCGCAGCGCCTCACCCGGCTGGTGGGCAAATCCAAGTCAATGGATATGCACCTGACCGGACGGTTCATGACCGCGGAAGAGGCCGAACGCTCGGGCCTTGTCAGCCGGGTCGTGCCTGCGAAAAAGCTGATGGAAGAGGCGATGGGCGCCGCGACCAAGATCGCCGAGAAATCGGTGATCGCGGCCCGCGCCGTGAAAGAGGCCGTCAACCAGGCCGAAGAGCTTAGCCTGCAAGACGGCCTTTTGTTTGAGCGGCGCCTGTTCCACTCGTTGTTCGCGACCGAGGATCAGACCGAAGGGATGGCCGCTTTCCTCGAAAAGCGCGAAGCCCAGTTCCGCGACAAATAGAGCGCGTCACACCACGTAGTGCAGATCCTGAAACCGCATCCGCAGATCAGCGGTGCGCGGGGCGATGGATGCCGGATCGTTCGAGCCAAGCGCCTCGGCAATCAGATCCGCCAGCCCGTCGACATCATCCAGATCGACACCCCACCGCACCAACTCGGGCGTGCCGATGCGCAGGCCGTTCATGTCACCCTCGACCGGGTCGATCGGCAGACCGATGCCACAGGCCAGGAAACCGGCCTTGCGCAACTTCTTCGAAGCCGCCTGCCCCCCGCCATAGGCCGCGGCGCGTACGGCAAACTGATGCGAGCGGGTGGCGCCGCCGGAGGTTTCAAACACCGGGACACCGCGCGCCTTCAGGGCCGCAGCCAACGCGACGGACACCGCGATCATCTTGGCGGCATAGGCCCACCCGTGAACTTTCCAATCCAGCAGAGTGACCGCCAGAGCCGCGGATTTGGCGGCGTCGAAATTGGCCGTCATGCCGGGAAAGGCGATCTGGTCCAATCGTTCGGCCAAGGCGGCGTCATTCGACACGATCAGCCCACCGGCCGGACCGCCGAGGCTTTTGTAGGTGCTCATTGTCATCAGATGCGCGCCTTCGGCCAGCGGATCGGCCCATGCCTTGCCCGCGATGATCCCGCATTGATGCGCGGCATCGAACAGCACCTTTGCCCCGACCTCATCCGCAATGGCGCGCACGGCGCGCACGGGATGCTCGAACAGGTTCAACGAGGCCCCAAGGGTGATCAGCTTGGGCCGTTCACGAAGCGCGAGTGCGCGCAGCCCGTCCGGGTCCACCGTATAGCCATCCTCGAACACCGGCGCCGGCAGGATGCGCAGCCCGTAGAGACCGGCACATCCCGCCTCGTGATGCGTAACGTGACCCCCCACCATCGCTGGCGGCGCGATGATCGTGTCGCCCGGTTTGCAGGTCGCCATGAAGGCATACAGATTGGAAATCGCGCCGGATGGCACGCGAATCTCGGCGAACTGCGCGTCGAAGACTTCGGCCGCCAATTCGGCCGCGATCACCTCGATCTCTTCGATGGCTTCCAACCCCATCTCGTATTTGTCGCCCGGATAGCCAAGCGAGGGCCGCGATCCGATGCCCGAGGCCAGCAACGCCTCGGCCTTCGGGTTCATTACGTTGGTCGCCGGGTTCAGGTTGAAACAGGACCGCTCATGGATGTCCTTGTTTTCTTCAGCCAGGGCTTCAATCCGCGCCAGGGTCGCCGCGGCGTCGGCCGTGGCCGTAGCTGTCGCGATATCCTGCACCCGTGTTTCGCAGGGTTCGGGAACCCAGTCGCGCTTTACCAATCCCATGTTCGGCCCTCCGTCAGACTGGGGCGATCATGTCCGGGCGCGGCGGTGTCTGCAAACGCATTTGCATCCGGCGCCCAACCTCGCTATACGCCGCGCCAGACATGCGTGTGAGGCCCGATATGGCCAGAGTCGCCCGGTACAAAACCCGGGGTCGGGATCTCCCGCGCAGTACGCTTATTGAGACCTGACAAGACGAAAGAAGACACAGCATGGCAAATTCGCCCCAAGCCAAAAAACGCGCCCGCCAGAACGAGCGTCGTTTTGCCGTCAACAAAGCCCGCCGCTCGCGCATCCGCACCTACCTGCGCCGCGTCGAAGAGGCCATCGCGTCCGGTGATCAGGCGGCCGCACAGACCGCGCTGAAGGAAGCGCAGCCCGAATTGATGCGCGGCGTGACCAAGGGTGTGCTGCACAAAAACACCGCATCCCGGAAAATGTCGCGCCTGTCGGCCCGCGTGAAAGCGATGCAAGCCTGAGTCGCTTGTTCAGCATCACAGTCAAGAAAATGCCCCGCTCGGACGGGGCATTTTTTTTGCAGATGCAATTTCTGGTGTTGCGACAAAGGCCTAACACAGCGGGCCGCAGATTCGGTGTGCTGTCATCATTCTGTCAAGTTCGAAGAGTCGTTGCGAGGCCTGCGCGAGTCCCGCTAATTTGATGGGGCGATTCAGGCGCCGCTTGGGGGGGTTTGAAGAGGCAATTCGGCCAACGGGCCCGGGGTGAGCAGGTATCCAGACCGTATCTGCAGAGTGTGTGGGACGCATCTTGGGGGATGCAGACCCAACGCTGTTCCCTGATCCGACCGAATACGTGGGACCGGCCATCGAGCACGCCACGGCGCCTCTTACCATTTCGACACGCGTTGCTGGCCTTCGAATGTGAAAAGTGAGGCGTCAAGCGGTGCACATTTGGCACCGTTCCGATAGTCTTTTTCTGTTCTGGCGCGCGCGACCCGATTCGCCTTATTTCGGCGAACGTCATGTCGGGTCTTTGGGGATGGCGGGAGACCGTCGCGTTGGAACGGAATGCGGCACAGGTGTGGCAGCGGTGACTTGCAATAAGAATAAGGGATTGGAACGACTTATGACGCATGAGACTTGGGGGCAGGTTCGGGGCGCGTTGCTGGAATCGGTTGGAAAAAACAACTTCACGGCCTGGATTGATCCCATTGAGTTTGATCGCGTCGACAACCGCAAGGCGTCGTTCGTTGTCCCGACGAATTTCATCGGCTCCTGGGTGTCCAAGAATTTTGGCGATGTGATCCTGCGCCACCTGATTTCGGCAGGTGTCGGTGTGGACCGCCTCGAGTTCAACGTGGGCCGGGTCGAGGATATTTCGGCCGCAAACACGCCAACCTCACCGACCGCGGCGGAGCCTGCGGCGCAACCTACACCGGTTCAAGCGGCTCCAACGCCCGCGCGGACAGGCGGGAATGGCGGCGGCGATCTTCCCGGCACCAAGCTGAACCCGGCCTTCACCTTCTCGAACTTCGTCGTGGGCAAGCCGAATGAGCTGGCCCATGCGGCGGCCAAGCGCGTTTCGGAAGGCGGCTACGTCGCGTTCAATCCGCTGTTCCTCTACGGCGGGGTCGGCTTGGGTAAAACGCACTTGATGCATGCCATCGCGTGGGACTTGCGGGAACGTTTCCCGGAATCGCGCATCCTGTATCTGTCCGCCGAGCAGTTCATGTACCGGTTCGTTCGCGCCCTGCGCGAGCAGGACACCATGTGCTTCAAACAGCTGTTCCGGTCGGTCGACGTGCTCATGGTGGATGACGTTCAGTTCATCGCCGGCAAGACCTCGACCCAGGAAGAGTTCTTCCACACCTTCAATGCGCTGATCGAGGCGGGCAAACAGATCGTCATTTCCGGCGACAGCGCGCCGGTGGATATGGAAGAGCTGGACACCCGCATCGCGTCGCGCCTTCAGTGCGGGCTGGTCGTCGATCTGCATCCGACCGATTACGAACTGCGCCTCGGCGTCCTCCAGCACAAGGCGGACATCGCGCAGGCAAAGAATCCGTCGATCCGCATTTCCGATGGTGTGCTGGAGTTTATTGCGCAGAAGGTCTCGACCAATATTCGCGTGATCGAAGGGGCGCTGACCCGCCTGCTGGCCTTTGCCGATCTGATCGACACGCAGATCACGCTGGATATGGCGCAGGATTGCCTCGCCGACATCCTGCGGGCGACCGACAAAAAGGTCACCATGGATGAGATCATCAAGAAGACCTGCGAGTACTACAACATCAAGCAGGGCGACATGATGGGGGCCAGCCGCGCGCGGTCGGTCGCGCGCCCGCGCCAGATGGCCATGTATCTGTGCAAGACCCTGACGACCCGCTCCTACCCCGAGATTGCCCGCAAGATCGGCGGACGGGATCACACCACCATCCTCTACGGCGTCCGGAAGATCGAAGAACTCATCGCGGTCGACAACCAGATTGCCGAAGATGCGGAGCTTTTGCGCCGCATGTTGGAGGCCTGACGCGCTTTCTCCCCCGCGGTGTCTTGACGAAGCGGGGGGAGTGCGGGAACCCTGAAAAAAACCATTGTGCAAATGGGGGAAGGGATTAGTCTCATCCCCCCTGCATATTGTCGGAGCCACAGGGTCATGAAACTCTCGATCGAGCGCGCCACGCTGCTGCGGGCGGTATCTCAGGCACAATCAGTCGTCGAACGGCGCAACACGATCCCGATCCTGGCCAATGTGCTGATCGAGGCCGAGGGCGATAGCGTCAGTTTCCGCGCGACGGATCTGGACATTGAAGTGGTCGACAAGGCCCCCGCCATGGTCGAGCGTGCAGGCGCGACCACCGTGTCCGCCGTGACCCTGCATGAAATCGTGCGCAAGCTGCCCGATGGCGCGATGGTTCAATTGAGCGAGGATGGCGCAGCCGGACGGCTGACGGTGCAGGCGGGTCGGTCGAATTTCCAGCTGGCGACCCTGCCCAAGGAAGACTTCCCGGTCATGACCGCAACCGAATACGGCGCCAATTTCTCGGCCCCGGCCCCGGTGCTGCGGCGCCTGTTCGACAAATCGAAATTCGCCATCTCGACCGAGGAAACCCGATATTACCTGAACGGTGTGTACTTCCACACCTCCGAAGGGGAAACCGGCCCCGTGCTGCGCGCTGTGGCCACGGATGGCCACAGGCTGGCCCGGATCGATGCGGCCGTGCCCGCAGGCGCCGAAGGCATGCCGGGCGTGATCGTCCCGCGCAAAACCGTGGGCGAGCTGCGCAAGCTTTTGGACGACGACGAAGCCCAGATCGCTGTCAGCGTGTCGGAAACCAAGGTCCGCTTCGCCACGCCCGAAATCACTCTGACCTCCAAGGTCATCGACGGGACCTTCCCGGATTACACGCGGGTGATCCCGCAGGCCAATTCCCGCAAGATGGAGGTGGACGCCGCCGACTTTGCCAAGGCCGTCGACCGGGTGGCGACCGTCAGTTCCGAGCGGTCGCGCGCCGTGAAGATGGCGCTCGATGAGGATCGTCTGATCCTGTCGGTCAACGCGCCGGACGCGGGCGCCGCAGAGGAGGAGCTCGCCGTTGCCTATGGGGATGACCGGTTGGAGATTGGCTTCAACGCCAAGTACCTGCTCGAGATCGCAAGCCAGGTGGATCGCGAAAACGCGGTGTTCCTGTTTTCCTCGCCGGGCGAACCGACCCTGATGCGCGAAGGCAATGACACCACGGCGATTTACGTCGTGATGCCGATGCGGGTGTGATCGGGCGCACCGTCCGACAGCGTGTGCTGGAAAATCCAGAGATTTTCCAAGCCGGATTTGTCGACAAATCCGTCCCGTTTTTCGTGCGAAAAACGCCGCCATGACGGTTTTTGTTGCGCAGCTTGCCCTCTCGCATTTTCGCGGTCACCGCCGGGCGCGGCTGGCGTTGGATGGGCGGCCCGTCGCGCTGTTCGGTCCGAACGGGGCGGGCAAGACCAACCTGATCGAAGCGGTGTCCCTTCTGTCGCCCGGTCGTGGATTGCGCCGTGCCACCGCCGAAGAGATCATCCGCCGCCCCGAAGCCCTGGGATGGAAGATCACGGCGCGCCTCGATGGTCCGGGCCTGGGCCACGAAATTGAACTGACGGCCGAACCGGGGCAGCCCCGCAGCACGCGGATCGACGACAAGACCGCGCCGCAAACGGCCTTGGCCCGGCTTTTGCGGATCGTCTGGCTGGTGCCGTCCCAGGACCGGCTGTGGATCGAGGGGGCCGAAGGACGCCGCCGCTTCCTCGACCGGATGACACTGAGCTTTGCGCCGGACCACGCCGAGGCTGTGCTGACCTATGAAAAGGCCATGCGGGACCGGAACCGCTTGTTGAAAGATCAGGTCAGCGATGGGCGCTGGTATGCTGCCCTCGAACATCAGATGGCCGAGGCCGGTGCCGCGATCACCACCAATCGACGCGCCGCTCTGGCGCGCTTGACCGAGGCACAAGCCGAGGCGGCGACGGCTTTTCCCATCGCCGAACTCGACCTCGAAAGCGACGCGCCCGATGCCGCCGCCGATCTGGCGCAGGCCTTCGCCGAAAGCCGCCCGCGCGACATGGCCGCGGGGCGCACGCTGGTTGGGCCGCACCGCGCCGATCTGGGCGCGCTCTATCGCGACAAGGGCGTGCCCGCACGGCAGTGTTCCACCGGAGAGCAGAAGGCCTTGCTGATCTCCCTCATCCTGGCCAATGCGCGGGCACTGAAGGCCGATAAGGGCAGCGCACCCCTCGTCCTTCTGGATGAGGTCGCGGCCCATTTGGACAGTGGCCGCCGCGCGGCGCTGTTTGACGAGATTTGCGCCTTGGGCTGTCAGGCCTGGATGACCGGGACGGGCCCCGAGCTGTTCTCTGACCTGGGGGACCGGGCGCAGCGGATCGTGGTCTCCGAGGACCAGGGCGAAAGCCACACCACTCTGGAGGAACGGCCATGAGCCCGCTTCCCGTGAATCGTATCACGCTGGTGAAATTGGGGGTCGCTGATCTGGACCGTGCACGTGGCTTCTATGACAGCCTTGGGTGGGTCGAGGCGCAGGCCCTGGATGGCGTGGTGTTCTACCAGATGGACGGCCTCGTTCTGGGCCTGTTCCATCGCGAGACGCTGGCGGCGGACCAAGGGCGGCCCGGGGCCGATCTGGGCACGGGCGGCGTGGTGTCGGCGCAGAACTTCTTCGACACGTCGGAGGTGGATGCGGCATGGGATCTCTTGCCCTGCGCGCCGGGGCCACGCCCCTGAAGGCGCCGGACCCGACAGAGTGGGGCGGTTATTCGGGTGTCTTTGCCGATCCCGACGGCCACGTTTGGGAGTTGGCCTACACCCCGAATTGGGGCATGGACGACCAAGGCCGCAGCTGGATTCCATAAAGTCCCATGACCCTCACCGCCGTGCAGGTCGCCCTTTACGCGGGCGCGCTCTTTGTCTTGTTCATCACGCCGGGCCCCGTGTGGCTGGCCACCGCCGCACGCGCGCTGGCCCATGGCTGGCAGGCCGCGCTGCCCTTGGTTGTGGGGGTGGCCCTGGGCGACGTTGTCTGGTCCGTGACCGCGCTTCTGGGTCTTGCCTGGCTGGTCGGCTCGCTGGAGTGGCTGATGGATGTCCTGAAATGGGTTGCCGTTCTGGTTTTCGCGCTGATGGGGCTGCTGCTGATCCGCAATGCCGAGAAAGACATCGCCGCCGACAGCGCCTTGACCAAGCCGGGGGCCTGGGCCGGATTTCTGGCCGGTGTCGCGGCGATCCTCGCCAACCCAAAGGCGGTTTTGTTCTACATGGGCATGCTGCCTGGCTTCTTTGATCTGGGCGCGCTGACCGCGGCGGACATCGTCGTCATCGCGGCGGTGTCGATGGTGGTGCCCCTGGTTGGCAACACAGGCTTTGCCATCCTTGTCGACACCGCGCGACGCCGGTTTTCCTCGCCCGAGCGGTTGGCCCGCATCAATCGGATCGCCGGGGCGATGCTGATCCTTGTGGCTGTGGTGATTGCCCTGTCGAACCCCTAAATATTGGGGTGGATCGCGTGACAATCCCGCCCGGGGCGGGTATAAAAACGCAAACAAAACAGGCAGACACGTGCATGGCTGACAACGCCCCCGCGCCGGAAGACTACGGCGCCGATTCTATCAAGGTTCTCAAAGGCTTGGAGGCGGTCCGCAAGCGCCCCGGCATGTATATCGGTGACACCGATGACGGCTCGGGTCTGCACCACATGGTGTATGAGGTTGTCGACAACGGCATTGACGAGGCTTTGGCAGGCCATGCGGACGCCGTGACGGTGACAATTCACGCCGACAGCAGCGTTTCGGTCAGCGACAATGGACGCGGCATTCCCGTGGGTATCCACGAGGAGGAAGGCGTCTCCGCGGCCGAGGTCATCATGACCCAACTGCATGCCGGCGGGAAGTTTGACAGCAATTCCTACAAGGTCTCCGGCGGGTTGCACGGCGTCGGCGTCTCGGTCGTGAACGCCCTGTCCGACTGGCTGGAACTGCGCATCTGGCGCGACGGCAAGGAACACACCGCCCGGTTCGAACATGGCGAAACGGTCGAGCATCTGACTGTTGTGGGCGACGCGGCCGGCAAAACCGGCACCGAAGTGCGCTTCATGGCGTCGACCGGCACATTCTCGAACCTCGAGTATTCGTTCAAGACGCTGGAAAACCGCCTGCGCGAATTGGCCTTCCTGAACTCCGGCGTGCGGATCATCCTCAAGGATGAACGCCCGGCCGAACCGCTGTCGTCGGATTTGTATTACGAAGGCGGCGTGCGGGAATTCGTGCGGTATCTCGATCGGTCGAAATCCTCTGTCATGGAAGAGCCGATCTTCATCACCGGCGAACGCGACGAGATCGGGATCGAGGTCGCGATGTGGTGGAACGACAGCTACCATGAAACGGTGCTGCCCTTTACCAACAACATCCCGCAGCGCGATGGCGGCACGCATCTGGCCGGGTTCCGCGGCGCGCTCACCCGCACCATCAACCTCTACGCGCAATCCTCGGGGATCGCGAAGAGGGAAAAGGTCAACTTCACCGGCGACGATGCGCGCGAGGGCCTGACCTGCGTGCTGTCGGTCAAGTTGCCTGACCCGAAATTCAGCAGCCAGACCAAGGACAAGCTTGTCAGCTCCGAGGTGCGCCCGGCCGTCGAAGGGCTGGTGAACGAAAAGCTGTCGGAATGGTTCGAGGAACATCCGAACGAAGCCAAGATCATCGTCGGCAAGATCATCGAAGCCGCCCTTGCGCGCGAAGCGGCCCGCAAGGCCCGTGAACTGACCCGGCGCAAGACGGCGATGGATGTCGCGTCGCTCCCCGGGAAGCTGGCCGATTGCCAGGAAAAAGACCCGGCCAAGTCCGAGCTGTTCCTCGTCGAGGGCGACAGCGCGGGCGGATCGGCCAAACAGGGCCGGTCGCGGCACAATCAGGCCGTTCTGCCCCTGCGCGGCAAGATCCTCAACGTGGAACGCGCGCGCTTCGACCGGATGTTGTCCAGCCAGGAGATCGGCACGCTGATCACCGCGCTTGGAACCGGCATCGGCCGGGATGAGTTCGACATTTCCAAGCTGCGCTACCACAAGATCGTTATCATGACCGATGCCGATGTCGACGGCGCACATATCCGGACGCTTCTGCTGACCTTCTTCTTCCGGCAGATGCCGCAGATCATCGAAGGCGGATATCTCTACATCGCGCAACCGCCGCTCTACAAAGTTAGCCGCGGCAAATCCGAGGTCTATCTCAAGGACCAGCACGCGCTTGAGGATTACCTGATCGACCAGGGGATCGAAGGGGCGATCCTGCGCCTTCCCAGTGGCGAAGAAATCGCGGGTCAGGATCTGTCCCGCGTGGTCGAGGGCGCCCGCAATTTCAAGCGCATCCTCGATGCGTTCCCCACCCATTACCCGCGCCATATCGTCGAACAGGCCGCCATTGCCGGTGCGTTTGATCCGGGCCGGGCGGATGCGAACCTGCAAGGCGTCGCGGATGAGGTGGCCAAACGTCTGGATCTTGTGGCGCTGGAGTATGAGCGCGGCTGGCAAGGGCGCATCACCCAGGACCACGGCATTCGCCTGAGCCGCGTTTTGCGCGGCGTGGAAGAAATCCGGACATTGGACGGGGCCGTGCTGCGCTCGGGCGAGGCCCGCAAACTGTCCGAGGTCAGCCAGGACACCCGCACGGTCTATCGCGACCCGGCCACCTTGGCGCGCAAGGACCGCGAACAATTGATCCACGGCCCGACCGAACTGCTGCAAGCCATCCTGGACGAAGGCGCCAAGGGTCAGCAGATGCAGCGCTACAAGGGTCTGGGCGAAATGAACCCCGATCAGCTTTGGGAAACGACGCTGGACCCCGAAGCCCGGACGCTTCTGCAGGTCAAGATCGACGACGTGGCCGACGCGGATGACATCTTCACCAAGCTGATGGGCGACGTGGTCGAACCCCGGCGCGAATTCATCCAGTCCAACGCACTGAGTGTCGAGAACCTCGACTTCTAGCGCGTGGACTTGGCGCTTCCGACCATCGGCCGGAAGCGCCTTCCGCCGCTATTCCACCAGCGTTGCCTGGTAGGCCATGATCTCGGCGGTGCTGAAGAATTGCTGCATCTCCGGGCCTTGAGAAACGACGCCGAGTGCGGCCTGGAAGGCATCGGTGCTCTCCCATCCGATCAGGACAGCCTGCCATCCATCGGCGGTGATGAATTCGCGGTCGAAGATGTATCCGGGTTGGGCTGCGACGTGACCGAAGAACGCATCCCGACCGGCGTCGAAGGCGGCCCGTTGGCCGTCCAGCGGTCGGCGCACCGCAACTTCCAGCACCTGGCCAGGGGTGTTCAT
Organism: Paracoccaceae bacterium; assembly: GCA_963921255.3. GTDB lineage: Bacteria > Pseudomonadota > Alphaproteobacteria > Rhodobacterales > Rhodobacteraceae > JANSYL01. The sequence goes on from CAWUEW020000001.1 coordinate 338,149, forward strand.
GAGGTCTTCCAGGACGAACGGCGCACCATCGAGCGGACGAACCTGCACGAAGGCTTGCATGTTCACCGTCTCAAAGAAGGACGACGCGGTGTCTGTGGGCATAAGCGCTTCGGCAGCGGCTGCGAAATCCGCCAGTTGAGACCACCGGGTCACACCGACATAGACCGGGTTGGGCCCGGGTTCGGGGAAGGTGAAGAAGGCCGGGAAGGTCCAGTCCTGTTCGTTTCCGGTGCGGCCATCCAGTTCGGCCAGAAACGCCGAACGGCGTTCGGCCCAGGCGTCGGCCATACCAGGTTTCACTTCCTGAATGGCGATTTCGTAGATCGTGTCGGTCATTTGAATGTCCTGTGCGTATGCGCTGAAGGCCGTTGCGGCCAATGCGCCTGCGAGGGTGAGATGTTTGATCATGGCAAGGCCCTTTCGTGGTTGCAGGACAGATGTGACATCCCTCAAACCGTTTTATAATTGCGCATTCTTTGGTTAGTTTATTAAGTATAACCTATGAATGATCTTGAGATTCTCCGGCCCGCAGCGGTGTTTGCCGTGGTGGTCGAAGAGGGCAGCTTTCGTGCCGCGGCCAGCCGTCTCGGGCTGTCGCCACCCTATGTCAGCCAGTTGATTTCAGATCTCGAGACACGGATGGGACGGCAGCTTCTGTACCGGTCGACCCGCAAAATCTCCCTGTCCGCCGATGGCGAGCGGTTTCTGCCGATTGCGCAACAGATCGCAGGGGCTTTGCACGATGGCCTCAGCACGTTCCGGTCCGACACGCACGAACTGGCGGGCCAACTGCGCTTGTCGGTTCCCACCATCCTCGCCGCGCAGCTCTTCGCCCGGCTCCTGGCCGAGTTTCAGGCGCGCCACCCGAAGTTGGAACTGCACGTGCATCTCGACGACCAACCGGTCGATCCGCTCGACCGCGGCACCGACCTCGCCATTCGGATCGGGGAACCGGTCGATGATGCGCGTCCGGCCCGATTGCTGTTTCGGACGCAGGGGGTGATTTGCGCCTCAGCCGACATGGCCGCCACCTTGCGCACCCCCCGGGAGCTGGAGACACAGCGCTGGATCAAGACACCGGCCATGGGCGCAGCCTTTGAGCTGTCAAACGCCAAGCGCGCGCAGACCGTTCGGATTGCCCCGACACAGGGGATGGTCACGAACAATGGTCTGTTGACGACGCACCTTGTCGCACAGGGTGCCGGATGGGCCGCATTCCCCGAGTTCGCGGTGCGCGGCGCCCTGTCCTCCGGCCAACTGGCGCGGGCCTTGCCCGACTGGGCGGTCCCCAACGTTGGCGTCTATGGTCTCTATTCCGCGCGGAACACAGCGCTCAGCAATGCCAAGTCGTTCGTGGACTTCCTCGTGGCCCGCTTGGCCTAGACTGTGCTGACAGGATGCGCAGCCGCTCTATAGTGGCGCAGTCCCACACACGGAGCGCGCCATGTCCGATGGATTTGCCGAAATGATCGACGCCGCCAACGGGTTCTTTGTGAAACTCAGGGCGGACAACACCAAGGCGTTCTTCGAGGCGCACAAATCGGTCTACACCGATCAGATCAAGAAACCTGCAGAACTGTTCGGGGATCTCTTTGCCGAAGACCTGGCGCGGCTGACGGGCAAGCCGCACGGACCCAAGCTGTTTCGCATCTATCGCGATGTGCGGTTCTCCAAGGACAAGACGCCCTACAACGCGCATCTCCACATGCTGTGGCGGCAGGCTGCCCAGACGCCGACCCCGGCCTGGTTCTTTGGGGCGTCGCCGGACTACACGACCTTCCTGACCGGCATTCCGGCGCTGAAGGGGGAAGACCTGACCCGGTTCCGCGCGCTGATCGACCGCGATGGGGATGCGCTGACCGATGCCATCGACGCGGCGCGCGATACGCTTGGGGCCGAGATTTCGACCTGGGGCGCCGAGCCACTCAAACGCGTGCCCAAGCCCTATGATCCGGACCATCCCCACGCCGACCTGCTCCGGCGCAAGGGGCTGACCATCGGGGCGCCCTTGCCCGATGGCTGGCAGGCCCGGGGCCTTCTGCCCACGCTCAACGCGATGGCGCCCAAGCTTCTGCCGATCTGGCGCTTGCTCGACAGCGCCTTTCCCGGCGCCTAGGCAAAACAGGTCAATTCAGGCTGTTATCGGATAACGCGGTCCTGTCATTGCGTGACAGGCCCCCGACCCCCCATCTGGAAAACAGGCCACGGGGCAGTCCCTCGCCCCGGGCTACTCCAGGACGGCGCCCGGCTTCTTGTCCAAGGTCCCCAACCCCAGTCGGGCGCCGTTTCCTACCCCGGCAGATCGTCGGCCCCGTATTTGAGGATCACCGGCACGATCAGGTCTTCTTCGTCGGTCAGGTGACGGTCAATCAACCGCTGTAGCCCAAGCAACTCGGCGCGAAACCCGTCGACGGATGGCCGCGGGTCCGGGCCTCCGATCCCGCGAATGGCGCTGTTGGCGGCTTCGACAAAACTGTTCAACAGCCCGTCCAGCGCGTGGTGGTCCGCATCCAGCAGATCGAACCCGGCCTCGATCCGTGCATCCTTCTGGCGGAGCAGCGGGAAGTAGTGATGGTCCTCGATCTGGTGGTGCCCGTGCAGGTTCGACACGAACAGCCCGCCATACCGGCTGAGCCCTTGGGCATAGCCCTGCGCATCACGTTCGGCGTCCAGAAAGCCTTCGGCCTCCTGCAGCATATGCGCCATCAGGTTGCGGAACATCATGTGCCGGTCCAGCCGGAAACTGACCAGGCCGTGAAAGTGCGGATCAGCGGCCCACCCGTCCCGCGGATAGTCGCGCACCAGAACCTGCAGCGCGTCCGGTAGCCCGGTGCGATCTTGCAACAACAGGCTCATGCGCGCACCGCCCCGATGTGATCCTCGCCCCGTTGCTCCGCCAATTCGACCTGGCGCTGGCGTTCGCGGAACCGCGCGCGGTCGGCTTCGGAGTACTGGTCGACACACTGATGGCACTGAACGCCGGCTTCGAACTCGGGCCGCGCCCGATCCTGGGCGGTGATCGGGCGTCGGCAGGCGCGGCACAGCTCGTAGGGCAGGGTCTTCAATCCGTGTCCGACGGCCACCCGCTCGTCAAAGACAAAGCAGCCGCCGCGCCACAGGCTGTCGGCCTCGGGCACCTCTTCCAGGTACTTCAGAATGCCGCCCTGAAGGTGGAACACATCCTCCACCCCCTGCGCTTTCAGAAAGGCCGTCGACTTCTCGCAGCGAATGCCGCCGGTGCAGAACATCGCGACTCGTTTGTTGTGGAACCGCTCCTTGTTGGCCTCCCACCAGGCGGGAAAATCACGGAAGCTTTCGGTCAGGGGATCAACCGCGCCGTCGAAGGTGCCAATCGCCACTTCATAGTCGTTTCGCGTGTCGATCACCGCCACATCGGGAGCCGAGATCAGGGCGTTCCAATCCTGCGGCGCCACGTAGGTGCCGACCAACTGGTTCGGGTCCGTCCCCGGCACGCCCATGGTGACGATCTCCTGCTTCAGGCGCACCTTCATCCGCCCGAATGGCATCTCGGCCGCGCCGCTTTCCTTCCACTCCAGATCCGCGCAGCCCGGCAGGCCGCGAATATGGGCCAGAACCGCATCAATGCCGTCGCGTGGGCCCGCGATCGTCCCGTTGATCCCCTCCTTGGCCAGAAGCAACGTGCCTTTCACGCCCTGGGCGCAGCACAGCTTGGCCAACGGCGCCTTCAGCGCCGCGGGATCCTCGAACCGGGTGAATTTGTATAAAGCCGCAACCGTCCACATGCGCGCCAGATAGGCCGTTGCGCGCGCGCGCTCAACCCGTAGGGTGGCCGCACCCATCCCAAGGAGGCCCCCATGCGCGACAGCACCGAAGCCCTGATCGTTATCGACGTGCAAAATGATTTCTGTCCCGGCGGGGCGCTGGCCGTGCCCGGAGGGGATGACATCGTGCCCGGCATCAACGCCTTGATGGACGATTTTTCGGCCGTGATCCTGACGCAGGACTGGCACCCGGCCGATCATCTCAGCTTTGCCTCGCAACATCCCGGCAAGGCCCCGATGGAGATGACCGAGATGCCCTACGGCCCCCAGGTTCTCTGGCCGGACCACTGTATCCAAGGGTCAACCGGGGCCGAATTTCACGCCGACCTCAACGTGGACCGCGCCGACCTGATCATTCGCAAAGGGTTTCGTCGGGGCATCGACAGCTATTCGGCTTTCTTCGAAAACGATCAGACCACCCCGACGGGCCTGGATGGGTATTTCCGCAGCCGTGGCATCAACAAGCTGACCATGGTCGGCCTCGCGACGGATTTCTGCGTCAATTTCTCGGCCGTCGATGCTGCACGGTTGGGCTTCGCGGTTGAGATGCGGGGCGATCTGGCGCGGGCCATTGACCTCAATGGGTCACTGGCGGCCGCCAAGGCCGGTATGACCGAGGCCGGGGTCACGCTCCTCTAGCGCTCAGAACACCGCGTGTTCCCGCAGGTCGATCTCCTGTCCGTCGTCCAGAACCTTGGCATAGTGGTCGAACAGGCGGTCCTGGCCAAACTCCGGCGTGGCGTCGGCGTCATAGCGCTCGGCAGCGGCATCCCAGACCAGCATCGACTCGGTCGCATAGTATTTCGCGATCCGCGCGAACTCGGCCTTTTCGGCCCAGGACGGTGCCACCTTGGACACCGCGCTGGACAGCGCGATGATTATGTCAAACAGCGCCACGGGCACCTTGCGCGTCTTGGCGGGCATCCCGGACAAGTCGAACAAGGCTGCGCCCTGTTCGGCGGGGGTCAGGGCCGGTCCCGGTCCGCCGATGGGCAAGATCTGGTTGTGGAGCGCTGGATCGGTCAGGCAAAGGGCTATGAATCGACCCAGGTCTGCATCGCTGATCGGTTTGCATGCGGTCAGCGTCCCGTCACCGAACATCAGGTAGGGTTTGCCGTCCCGGACCCGCGCGATCTGCCCTGAAATGGATTTGAAGAACGCGGTCGGCCGAACGATCGAATAGGTCAGGCCTGAGGCGATCAGCTCGGCCTCGAAGGCCAGCTTGGCCTTCTGGAAGGCCAGCTTGGGCTTCTGCACACAGATCGCGGACAGCAGCACGAACTGGGGCACGCCCCGCGCTTTGGCCAGACGCAAGGCGTCAGACTGGGCCTGATAATCCAGCGCCCAAGCGTCCTTGGGCGCCCCGGTGCGTGAGGTCAGGCAAGACACGACCGCATCGAACCGGTCGTCCTGAAACCCGTCGGCGTCCAGCGACGCGGCGTCTGTCACCTGTGCCGCGCGCCGCTCTGCCCCGTGGGGCAGTGCGGCGGCGCTATCGGGGCGTACGATGCACACCACCTCGTGCCCGGCGGCCAGCAGGGCCTGCGCCGTGGCGGACCCGGCGGTGCCCGTGGCGCCCAACATCAAAATGCGTTTGCGCGCGGCAGGCGGGGATGCGTCGGTCATCTGATACGCTCATGTTGTCAACTTTAATTGACAGTGTAGCGCATTTCCTGCGGGAGTCCCAAGCGGAAGTTACGCGCCCCCGATGCGCCCCTGCCAAAGCTGCACCGTCAAACCGCCATGGGCCACGGGCCCAAGCCCCTCAAGGTCCAAACCCGTGGCCTTGGCCAAACCGCCATCGCTGGTCACGATCCCCACGCGCCAGCCCCGGAATCGGTCGGACAGAACCGCGCCGAGCGCCCCGTAAAGGCCAAAGAGTTGCTTCCGGTTGCCGATGCGTGCGCCATAGGGCGGATTGGTCAGCACGATCCCCGGCGGACCCTTGGGGGGCATGACATCGCTCCGCGCGGCGCGCGTGAACTGGCACAGCGCGGCAACGCCCGCCCGCTCGGCATTGCCCGTCGCGCCCTGCACCGCGCCTTGGTCGCGGTCCGATCCGAAAAACCGTGGCACCGGCCCGCCCACCTGCGCCGCGCCCGCCGCGTCCCTGGTTTCCAAGTATCCCCGCCGGAGGCGTCCGCCATCGACCTCGGCACCGGCGTCCAGCAGGTGCTCGAACGCAAAGCCGCGCGAGCGTCCCGGCATCAACCCGGCCGCGATCTCGGCGGCCTCCAGCACGATCGTGCCCGATCCGCACATCGGGTCCACCACCGCCTGCGATCCATCAAAATCCAACTGCCGCAGAAATCCCGCCGCCATCGTCTCACGCAAGGGGGCCTTGCCGACAAAGGCCTTGTGCCCGCGCTTGTGCAGCGCGTCGCCGGTCGTGTCCAAGCTTATGGTGCACAGATCATCGTCGATCCGAACCTTCACGACCACGGCGGCCTCCGCCGACACGGGGAACCCCGCCGCCTCCAGCGCGCCGGCCACCCGCTGCGCGGCGGCCTTGTGGTGATAGATGCGCGACTTGCGGCAGGTCGCCTCGACCCGCACCGCCGTCCCCGGCAGGATCCAATCCCGCCAGGCCAGCTTTTTCGCCCGCTTGTCCAATTGCGCCAGGTGCATCGCCCGAAACGCGGCCACCCGCCACAGCACCCGCACGGCGGAGCGTACCTCCATATTCGCGCGCGCCGCCTCGGCCAGCCCCCCTGCACAAAGCACCCCGCCCGGCACAATCGTTGCGGCCTGAAAGCCAAGCGCCCGCATCTCCTCGGCCAGCGGCGCCTCCAACCCGGGCGTGGCGGTCAGAGAGATTTGCGAAAGGTGATCTGGGGTCGGTGATGTCATACGCCCTCATACGCGGCAACGCCCCATGCCGCCAGCTTGCCAAGGCGCAAGGTCGATGTTTCACTTGCGCCAACTCGGATCGCGGAAAGACCTATGCAGCTGAAGGAAGTAACCTGGCTCGCGGCGCTCGTGTGGCTTCTCTCGACAGTGGGGGCTGTATCGGCCTCCCTCACGGTCGTTTCGACCGAGCGATACACGATCCACGAGATGCTGACGGCCCCGGTCTGCAACTTCATCATCACCGGTCCTATCGAACCTGGAGATGACGCCGCGTTGCAGACCTTTCTCGACACCCGCTTTCCCAACCCGGCCCCGGATGTCGAGGGATGGGTGGCCTGCCTGTCCGGCGAGGGTGGCACCTTTGAAACCGGCATCGCCATGGGCACGATCCTGGCCCAACATCGTGTCGCCACACGCGTGCGCGCCGAAGACAGCTGTCTGTCGGCCTGCGCCGTGGCTTGGCTGTTCGGTAGCCTGTCGGAATGGGACGACACCGTGAATGCACGCATCATGGATCGCGGTGCCCATATTGGGTTTCACGCGCCGAGCCTTCGGTTCGAGGCGGACCTCGTCCCCGGGGCTGTCGTACAGAACGCCTATGCCGCCGCGCTGGTCAGCCTGTCGAACTTTGCCCAGGCCGCCGTGACCGCGCCGCGGACGACCGGCGATCTGGTGCTGCACCAGGATCTTCTGGTGAATATGCTCAATGTTGGGCCGGACGACTTCTACACCCTCGACACGGTCGCGCAGTTGGCGCGCTACGACGTCCTGCTGCCCTTCTACGGTTGGCAGTTTCCGCCCGAGATCTCGGATCCCGAAATCTGGCTGTCCAACGCCTGCGGCAATGCAATGCTGGCCGATGGTGACCCGTTTGACCCGGTCTTCTACGACGGATCGACCAGCCTGCAGTACGCCATGGCGCCCGAACCGCCCCAAGGGTGGATGGGGTTCAACCCAAACGATTACTTTAGCCACGCCTGCCACATCCGCTTTGATCCCGACACCCGATTTATCCAGGTCCGCCTGTTCCGTGGCCCCAACGAACGCGCAAATCTCTTCCTCGGCATGTATGCCGCCTTGCGCTACGACACCCGGATCGACGATCTTCCCCGATAAACCGGTGCCCCACCGCGCGCGCCCCATGACAAACGCCGAAAGAACGCCCCCATGGTCGATATCGCCACCCGCGTCTACAATCACAAATGGAAGATCGACCCGATCGTCCGCTCCCTGATCGACACGGATTTCTACAAACTCCTGATGTGCCAGTCGGTCTTCCGCAACCGGCCCGACACCACCGTCACCTTCTCGCTCATCAACCGCACAACGCGCATCCCGCTGGCGCGCCTGATCGACGAGGGCGAGCTGCGCGAACAACTCGACCACATCCGCACCCTGCGCCTGACCCGCGGCGAAAGCACCTGGATGCGCGGCAACACCTTCTACGGCAAGCGCCAGATGTTCACGCCCGAGTTCATGGACTGGTTCGAGAACCTGCAACTGCCCCCCTACCACCTTGAGCGCGTGGGCGACCAATACGAACTGACCTTCGAAGGCAACTGGCCCGAGGTCATGCTCTGGGAAATCCCCGCGCTGGCCGTGCTCATGGAACTGCGCGGTCGCGCCGTCCTGCGCGATATGGGCCGGTTCGAGCTTCAGGTGCTCTACGCCCGCGCCATGACCAAGCTCTGGGAAAAGATCGAGCGTCTGCACTCCATCCCCGACCTGCGCATCGCCGATTTCGGCACGCGGCGGCGGCATTCCTTCCTCTGGCAGGATTGGGCCGTGCAGGCCATGCAGGAAGGGCTGGGTGACGATTTCGCCGGCACTTCGAACTGCCTGATCGCCAAGAACCGCGACCTCGAAGCGATCGGCACCAACGCCCACGAACTGCCCATGGTGTATGCCGCGCTGGCCGAAACCGATGCCGCACTGGCCGCCGCCCCCTATGACGTGCTCAGCGATTGGCACGAGGAACATGACGGCAATCTGCGCATCATCCTGCCCGACACTTACGGGACCGAGGGCTTCCTGACCCGCGCACCCGATTGGCTGACCCAATGGACGGGCATCCGCATTGATTCAGGCGACCCCGCCAAAGGGGCTGAAACTGCGATCAACTGGTGGCAATCCCGGGGCGAGGATCCGCGCGAGAAACTGGTGATCTTCTCCGACGGCCTCGACGTCGACAAGATCGAGGCGCTGCACACTCAATTCGCCCACCGCGTCCGCGTGTCCTTCGGCTGGGGCACGCTCCTGACCAACGATTTCCGCGGCCTCACCGACCATGACGCCCTCGCCCCGTTCTCCCTCGTCTGCAAAGCCGTCGCCGCCAACGGCCGCGCCACGGTGAAACTGTCCGACAACCCGGAAAAAGCCATGGGCCCGGAGGCCGAGATTGACCGCTACAAACGGGTCTTCGGCGTCGGCGAGCAGGAACGGGTGGAGGTGGTGGTTTAAATGATCGATAGAAACCTCGAGGAGTACAAGGAGATAAGTGCATCGATCCGATTACTAAATGAATCAGTAATCAGAATGTTTACTGGTTTATTGGCGCTGTCAGGTGGATTTTTGGTTGCTGTGTTCAGATTCTCGGAGATTTCTGGTGGATTTGACATGATAAAGAACGGAACACTGTTAATTGCAATATCTGCATTTACGTTATTCGGTCTTATCATACTAAATTTCCGCTGCTCCACAATTAATCGAATGAGTGCCTATCGCTCACTCATTTCAACGGAGCGCTTTTCACCGTCAAAACTCGTCACGTACCTCTCGGACATAGGGACCGAGGCGAAAGCCGGCATCGACGCAAGCAAAGACACGAAACCCGAGGGAATTATATCGCAAAGTAACACTGCTCTGGATTATTCCTGTTCCAGCTTTGGCCTCCCGGCTTTGAGCGGATTAAAGAACGCGCCGCCCAAGTCTTCCATATCCGCACCCGGCATGTCGTATTCAGTTTCCATCTCGGCCTTGGTTGGCTGGAAGTGAGAATCGGCCAGCTTTTCTTTAAGCGTTTTGGGTTTGTTGGTCATGTTTGGCGCTCGCGTTTAGTTGTTTGATTTTCGGCGGTTACAGTACTTGCAAAGCATTTGGCAGTTATCCGCCACGGTCTTTCCACCTTGTGACCAAGGCTTGATATGGTCACCTTCCATCTGACTTATGTCAAATTGCTCGTTACAGATCGGGCAAACACCGTCTTGACGCTCAAACGCCTCAAGCTTCATCGCGCCTGTGAACGCCCTAATGCTCAGGTGCCGCTCATCGCCGTCCAGCACGTAAGGATAGACACCCGCTTTCCGTGTCACGTCATCATCCATGAGCAGACGCTTGATCTCTGCCTCAAGCGTGTCAGGGTCCAGATCGGTCTCTTTGAATTGGTTGTAGAGCGGCCCCCATGCAACGCCTTTCATCTCTTTGCGATACTTGGGAAACGTCGCGTGCACCCAATCGATGACAGAGCGGAAGTGGTTCCATAGCGTAACGGCGCTGTTGTCGCGCTGATGCGCCGACATGTAGCTTTCAACATCACCGTCATTGATCCACCTGATCGCAGTTTCAAGGTAGTCCTGACGGATGGAATGGCCTTTCAGGTACTTGCTGCCGATGCTGTAAGCTGGGCAGTTTGGTCGGCTGAAATACCTCTTTGCATCCGACACCCAAAGCCCGTGATAGACGGCGTTTCGCAATTCCTGGTCGGTCAGAATCTCGCCCGCAATGTTGATCACCTCGAACCACTCCAGTCTCTCGCTGTCCGTCCCGGAGCAGGTGTAGATCATGAGATCATAGTTCAGGATTTGCTCTTGATGGTCAGCTTGCAGGTTGTGGAAAGCCAGCCCGTCAATGGAAAAAGCACCCTTCACGTATTGGCAAACCGAGATGGTGCGCTGCTGGCCGTCAATGATCTCGAACCTGTCATTGCCAATATCGGCCCAATACATGGTGTTGAGGGGAAGCCCGTTGCGGATCGTGTTGATCACGGCGTCACGCTGCTTGTCGCCATAGACAAATTCGCGTTGATAGGCAGGCCGTATATCAAGCTTGCCGCCATATCCCCGGACACCGCCGTCCCCGCCGTCGCAGTAGCCTTCAACCAGTTCCCGGACGGTCACTGTACGCAAGTCAATTTTCATGACTGGAACTTACGGGATTTTATAAAAATTCGTCTATAAATACAATGAACTACGTCGTTTCCACTTTCATCCTCCAGATAGTTTCCCCGGGAAGGCTTCCCTTTGAGCATAGGGTATCCATTCGCCTTTTGGCCTGACAATCCGGTTTTCCTTCCCCCATCCAGCCTCTTTTCAACGTAGTCGTCATAGAACTTATGGCTTTTGAAGCCATGGTCCCACAAAGACGAAAACCCCAATATCTCGAACTGATCGGGATTGTACTTGTCCAGAAAGGTGATCGGCACACCCATCGCTCCGGCCCAATCCATCGGAATATCATTGGTCTTGCTGACCTCGATAGCGTCGTAATTGTCGTAAGTCGGGTAATCCTCAGGCGCATACCTGCGGTACAGGATCAGTTCCTCGTGCCGCTTGTCATGGTCGAGGTTCGTGAACCAGCGAACGCCTTTGACCTTGATAAACCTGTTTCCACCTTCATCAATCCATGCCGTCGCAGCATCAAGTGGATAGTGATCCGGAACTCCAAACGTCCGATCCCCGCTCTTGATGCTGGGGCCGAACCAGACCTTGTTATCCTTGATCAGTGGGAAAAAGTCCTTGTAGGTGACAGCGTTCATGTTTCCGATAATCAGAAATTTTTTGTCGTATTTCATCAACTGCGCGACGTATTCGCGGAACAATGAAAAGGGCGGGTTCGTCACCACGATGTCCGCTTGCTTGAGAATGTCGATGCATTCCTGAGTGCGAAAATCGCCGTCACCATCCAGATGGGTAATGCCGATATCCTCGGCCCTTGGTACAACATCCCCGTCCCGGAAACCGTCATATTCCAGTTTGATCGCCCGCTCGCAGTCATGCCGCGAAAAAAGGTCCGGATTCTGGTTCTTGTAGCAGGTGGTGATCAGTTTCCTGAGACCCAGAAACTCGAAGTTGTGACTGAAATAGTGAAAGAAGTTGCTGACGCGCGGATCGTCGCAGTTGCAATAGACAACCTTGCCTTTGAAATGCTTCTTATAGTGACGCAGTTCGTTTTCTATGTCTGACAGTTGCGTGTAGAACTCATCGTTCTTGGCCTTTCTGGCCGAGATAAGGTTTTGTGCCATGATCACGCACCATTGCGCGTGATTGGCTTTGCTCCGCTGCTCAACCCGTTATCGGCAATCAGGTCCACGTAGCGCAGCCGCTTTCCGTCCATCCCCGAGACCAAGCTGCCCATCTGGTCGATGGTATCTTTTGGGCGGTTGTTGTGGCGCCCCGAGAACTCGTCCACGTAGCGTTGCAGGTGTTTGGGCGACATTTTGTGATACACGCCATCAACGCCGCGCTTCATGGGTGCCCAGAAGCTTTCCAGCCCGTTTGTATGAGCCATATCGCGGACGTACTCGCCCGCTGAATGGTTTACCGCCTCATGGGGCCTGTCGATGCCCTTATACGCCTTGGCCTCATCCGTGTAGACTTGTGCGCCATCGGCGGTGTGATCGGTCACGAAACCCTGCAACGTCTCCGCGTCGGTCCTCTCAACCACCTTGGCATGAACCTTTCCCGTCGCACGGTCGCGGACACCAGAAACGGCGCTCTTGCCCACCGCCCCGCGCCCGGCTCTCAACTTCTTCTTCGCGTGCTTGTTCTTCTCCTTGCCACCCATATAGGTCTCATCGGCCTCAACCGGGCCGTCAAAGATCGGCGTCTTGGTCGCATAGGCTTCCCGAAGGCGATGCAGCATGAACCAAGCAGCCTTCTGGCCGATCCCAAGTTCCCGGTGCAACTTCATCGAAGACACACCCTTGAGGCTGGTTGTAAACAGGTAAATTCCAACGGCCCAAACCCGGTAAGACAGTTTGGAACTCTGCATGACACTGCCAATCCGAACTGTGAACATCGGCTTGTTGGGGCAATCCCGGCAACGGTGGGTCATGCTCTTGTGGTTAACGCCAACCCGAACATTGTCCGATCCGCAATGCGGGCAATAAGGACCATCCGGCCAACGCTGTTCCTCGATCCACTCTCGCGCTTTGGTCTCATCGCTGAACATGTCCGCGATTTGCAGAAGCGTCAAACCTTTGCGCTGATGCTTGCCGGGTGCTTTCTGTGTCATAGCTCACCTCTTGAAGTGACTATATGTTATATCACAGAGTCACTAGGGGCAAGGAAAATGTTACTTTGCGATATAATTCCCAAATTTACGGCCTGTTTGTCCGCCCGGACGCGCGATTCGGTTTGCTGTTCGGCCCCGTGCGCCGTAGCGTCGCGGCGCCACATCCGAGACCACGAGGCTCCCATGGACCACATCGCAGATCGCCAAGACCTCGCCGTCGCGTTTCGCTGGACAGCGCGCGAGAACATGCACGAAGGCGTCGCCAACCATTTCTCGCTGGCGGTGAACGATGACGGGACCCGGTTCCTGATCAATCCCAAGAAGCATTTCAGCCAGATCAAGGCCTCGGACCTCTGGGTCATCGACGCAAATGACCCGGACAGCGCGATCGGCGAAGACGGCCCCGATCCGACGGCCTGGGGTCTGCACGCCAGCCTGCACCGCCATGTGCCCCACGCGCGCTGTGCCATGCATGTGCATTCGACCTACGCCACGGCCCTGGCCAGCCTCAAGGACAGCCGCCTGCCCGCGATCGATCAATCCTCGGCCATGTTCTACAACCGCCAGGTCATCGACGAAGATTACGGCGGGCTTGCGCTGGAAGAAGAAGGCACCCGCTGCGCCCGCCTGTTCCAGGACCCGTCGGTGCGGACGATGGTCATGGGCAACCACGGCGTGCTGTTCATCGGTGAAACCGTCGCCGAGGTGTTCATGCGCATGTACTACTTTGAGCGCGCCGCCCGGACCTACCTCATCGCGCTGGCCTCTGGCCTGCCACTGAGAGAGATGCCGCACGAAGTCGCGGAAACCACCGCCCGCCAGCAAGAAGGCGACGCGGTGGCCGAGGCCGATTTCCTGAAGGGCATGCGCGCTGTTCTGGATGCGCAGGAGCCGGACTACGCCACCTGATCCGCGCCGAACTCACCCGAACTGACGGCCAGCCGACCCAGGCGCCCATCGGAGCGCAGCGACCAAAAAACCGTGCGGGCCACAGGCCCGCGCCTTTGGATTGCTTGCGGTCGCGGTCAGATGCGGCGCAACACGATCAGCCGATACTCATGCTCGGCTGCGAACTTCTCGGCCCGTCCCGTCCGGCGGGCCAGCTTGTCCATCGAACGGCCCAGAACCTTTTCCAGCGCCCAGGACCGCCAGGGGTATTCGCGCCGGAACTCTGACCGAAAGCGGGTCACGAACGGCGCAATCTTTTCGTTCTTCAGGTATTCGTGGATCACGAAAGTCGGCGTGATGGCATCCGTCATGTCCTGATCACTGACCACCTCGAACGCGCCTTGCTTGGCCACCGCCTCAAGGAAGGCGGCATGCGAGCCACGGGTGCCATCCTGGTGTGATTTGCCCCCGGTGCCGCGCCGGAAGTAATCGAACATCACGATGCCCTTGTCCGCGTAACGCGCCGCTTGGGCCAGGGCCGGTTCCAGTTCGATGTAGTGGAAGCTTTCGGCAAACAGGCAGAGATCGAACCGCGCATCCGTTTCGAAGGATTCGAAATACGCGTCGACAACCTCGGTCCCTTCGGGCAGCTTGGCCCGCGCCATCTCGTTCATCTGGCTTGACGGCGACACGCAGCTGACATCGAACCCACGCCCGATCAGCCCTTTCGCATTCGCCCCCGTGCCCGACCCGACATCCAGAATGCGCGAAACCCCACCCGGCACCGTTCCGATGGCCTCGATCAGCTTCTCGAAATAGGCATGCTGCGCCGCGCCGAGCGCCTGCGCCGACAAGACCTCGGGCAAGCCATCGGGGAAATAGCCGTAATGCGCGTAGCCGTGGCCAAAGACCACCTCGGACACCAGCGCCGCGCCTTCCAATTCAACGAACTTCAGTTTCATGCGCCCGCCCCTACCGCACCACCCTGCAAAGGTCGAGGGCTTGGCGTCATGCTGCGTCGAAATCCACCGAGACACGATCCGTCGTCGGGCGGGCCTGGCACGCCAGGACAAAGCCCGCCTCGATCTCCCAGGGTTCCAGCGAATAGTTGACCGCCATCTCGACGGCGCCCTCGGTCACGCGACACCGACAGGTGCAGCACATCCCGCCCCGACAGGAATACGGAACATCCAACCCCTGACGCTCGGCGGCCTCCAGGATCGAGCCGTCCTGCGCGACCATATCAAAGCGCCGCGTGACCCCGTCCATCTGGACCGTCACGTCCACACCCGCCGCAGCAACCGCCTGCGCAGCCTTCGACGGCGGCAAGGCAAACCCCCCGCCGCTGGCCGCGGTGAACCGTTCGTCATGGATGCGGTCCGCCGGCACGCCAAGCGCGACCAGCGCGGCGCGCCCGTCGTCGATCAGGCCACCCGGTCCGCACAGGAACACCCCATCGGCCCCCAGAACATCCACGGCCCCGGCCTGCGCCAGGCGCGTGATCTTCGCGCCATCGATGCGCCCGTTGAGCAGCGGCACGTCCTGCATCTCCTGGCTCAGGATATGCGTGACCGAGAATCGCCCGAGATACCGGTCCTTCAACGCCTCCAACCGATCATGGAACATGATCGTGTCGCTGCGTCGGTTGCCGAAGATCAACGCCACCTCCGCCCCCCGCGCCAGCGCCGCCCCGGCGATCGAGACCATGGGCGTGATCCCCGACCCGGCCGCGATCAACACCAGCCGCGCGCAGCCGGGATCGATGAAACGGCCATCTGGGGCCATCGCCTCCAACCGGTCCCCTGCTTTCAGCGCTTGTGCGAAACTGGAAAACGCCCCGCCCTCGACCTTCTTGATGCCTACGGTCAGGGGTTCGCCCGGCAGGGACGCGATCGAATAGCTTCGTCGCAGATCGTTCCCAAGCTCCGGCGCGCGCAGGGTCAGGTACTGCCCGGGCTGCCAGGTGAACTCCGCGCCCTCTGGCGCCTCGAAGCTGACGGCCACGGCATCGCGGCCTTCGGGGCGCACCGAACGAACGACAAGATCATGAAACATGGGCGCGGTCCCCCTTCAGATGCATTTGAAATAGTCGAACGGCTCGGCACAGGCGGTGCAGCGGTACTGGGCCTTGCAGGCGGTCGAGCCGAACTCGCTGATCTTTTCGGTCGTCTGCGCCCCACAGCGCGGGCAGGCCACGTCAACGTCGGCAAACAGCGCCCGCTTGCCGCCGCCCTTGTGCGGCGGCGCGATCCCGTAGGCGCGCAGCTTTTCGCGCCCGTCCTCGGTAATCCAATCGGTTGTCCAGGGCGGCGACAGAACCCGTTCGATCCGGGCGTCGAACCCGGCCCCCCGCAACGCGGCTTCAATGGCCAGCTCAATCGCCAACACCGCCGGGCATCCCGAATAGGTCGGCGAAACCTTGGCCACGGCCACACCATCGACCAGATCAACCGCCCGCAGGATCCCCAGATCGGCCACCGTGACACAAGGCACCTCGGGGTCCGGCACGGCGGCCGCCGCGGCCCAGGCGCGGGATTGATCCAGAACGGCTACCATTCCGCCCCCGGATAGGCCCGCTGCAGGTACTGCATCTCTGCCAGAAGATGGCCCAGATGCTCCCCATGCAGACCGCTGCGGCCGCCCGTTTGCGGATATCGGACCTCCGGCGCCTGCAGGTCCGCTTCCGCGAACACCATCGAGATCACCCGGTCCCAGGCCGCGCGCGGCGCCGCGCGCGACGGCAGAACACCGGCGGCAACGCAGGCCTGATCGGCCGCGGTTTCTTCAAACAACTCGCCGGTGAAGCGGTGCAGCTCGTCAACCGCCGCCTGCATGCGCACAGCGCTTTCCTCGGTTCCGTCGCCCAGGCGGATCACCCACTCGCCCGCGTGCCGGATGTGATAGGCCATTTCCTTCACGGCCTTGCCTGCCACCCCGCGGATCACGTCATCGCGGCTGTCCAGCGCCGCCTGCCAGTACGGCTCCATATAGGCGGCGAAGTATAGCTGGCGCACCATGGTCTGGGCAAAATCACCGTTCGGGCGCTCGCACAGGAGCAAGTTCCGATACTGACGTTCCACCCGCAGATAGGCGAGGTCATCCTCGCTGCGGCCCGCCCCCTCCAACGCCGCGGCATAAGCATAAAGGGTGCGCGCCGAACCGATCAGGTCCAGCGCCATGTTCGGCAGCGCCAGATCCTCTTCCAACAGGGGCGCGTGGCCACACCATTCGCTGATCCGGTGTCCCAGGATCAGATGGTCATCGGCCAGGGCCAGAACCGCGTCGAACCGCGCCGCCTCCATCACATGTGCCCTACGTCATCGGGAATGTCGTAGAAGGTCGGATGCCGATAGATCTTGTCCCCGGCCGGATCGAAATTCTCGGACGCCTGGTCAGGATCGCTGGCCGTGATGGCCGCGCTCGGCACGACCCACAGGCTCACCCCTTCGCCGCGCCGCGTATAGACATCGCGCGCCGCTTGCAGCGCCATCACCTCATCGGCCGCGTGCAAGCTGCCCACATGCTTGTGGCTCAGCCCGTTCCGGGGGCGAATGAACACTTCCCACAGTGGCGTCTCACCCGACATCGCATCTCTGCCTTCTCTGTTTCAAAAATATCCCACGGGGGTCCGGGGGTGTGAAACCCCCGGCGGATCGCCTGCGTCAGCAGGCGAGCCCGCTTTACTCTGCCGCCATCGCAGCCTTGCGCACCTTGCGTTTTTCGGCATGGGCCAAAGCCGCCTCGCGGACCCAGGCCCCGTCCTCCCACGCCTTGCGACG
Source organism: Paracoccaceae bacterium (assembly GCA_963921255.3). Classification (GTDB taxonomy): domain Bacteria; phylum Pseudomonadota; class Alphaproteobacteria; order Rhodobacterales; family Rhodobacteraceae; genus JANSYL01. The sequence continues at coordinate 355,700 of CAWUEW020000001.1, forward strand.
GTCACGGATCCGGTCGACATTCATCTGCCCGCCGCCTTTGACGACGCGCCAGAATTCGTCCCAATCAATCGGTCCGTGATCATAGCCGCCCTTTTCCGCGTTCCAGACGAGGTCCGGATCCGGCACGCTCAGCCCCAGGAACTCGGCCTGGGGCACGGTCGCGTCGATGAACTTCTGCCGCAGGGCATCATTGGTGAACCGCTTGATCTTCCAGGCCATCGATTGGTCCGAATGCTGGCTATCGGCGTCGTGGGGCCCGAACATCATCAGGCTCGGCCACCACCAGCGGTTCAGCGCGTCCTGCGCCATGTCCTTCTGCTCGGGCGTGCCTTGGGCGAGTGTCATGACAATCTCGTAGCCCTGGCGCTGGTGAAAGGACTCCTCCTTGCAGACGCGGATCATGGCCCGGGCATAGGGCCCGAAAGAACAGCGACACAGCGGGATCTGGTTCATGATCGCCGCGCCATCGACCAGCCAGCCGATCACGCCGATATCGGCCCAACTGAGGGTGGGATAATTGAAGATGCTGGAATACTTCGCGCGGCCGTCCAGCAACTCTTCGGTCATCTGTTCGCGGCTCACGCCAAGCGTCTCGGCCGCGGCATAGAGATACAGCCCGTGCCCGCCCTCATCCTGCACCTTGGCCAGAAGGGCCGCCTTGCGCTTCAGCGACGGGGCCCGTGTGATCCAGTTGCCCTCAGGCAGCATGCCGACAATCTCGGAATGGGCGTGCTGACCGATCTGGCGCACCAGGGTGCGGCGATAGCCTTCGGGCATCGGGTCATTGGGCTCGATCTTTTCCTCGGCATCGATGCGCGCCTGGAACCGCGCGAGGAACTCCGGCGTTTCTTCCGTCTGCCCATCGGCACCGATCAACCCTTGGGAATACATCGCAGCGGCCCTCCAATCCGTGTGCCCCGCTAAAATAGGTTACAAAAAATCGCGATTCAACGAATTTTTGTAACCTATTTTTTGTCGCCGGGCCGATCCCGGAACCGGTGGTAGTAACTTGGGCTCGGGGGCGGCAGGCCGTCATAGCCGGTGCCGGGTGCGTTCAACCACAGATCCGACAGCGGCGTGATCCGATAGTACAAGCGGGCCACCTCGGCCCGCAGCCCCAGGCCCGACCAGCCGCCGGGTGCCAGAGACTCGGGCAATTCGGGGTAACGCAGGACGTAGCGGCGCCAGCGATGGACAAACAGCGTGCGCGCCGCCATCGCCTCCACCCCGGTTTGGGGATCGAAGGACACATCGAGAAAGCGCAGCAACGCCTCGAGATCCCGCAGATCGGCCGCATGCGCGGACGAAATGAGGGCCGCTCTCTGGGCCTCGGGCATATCGGTCGGGTCCCCCACCACACCAAACCCCCGGTCCCGCGGGGCAAAATCAGCGGGCCACAGGCCAACGCCGGGCGCAATGGGAATACCGCGCGGCGCATCCGACGCGCAGGCCAGCCACGGACCGCGGGTCACCTCCCCCGGGACGGCGTAGACCAGGCGGGCGGCGGGGACGAATTCCGCGCGCCCAGCGTCGGAAAACTGGTACAGCGTGGCCCGCCCATCGCGCGGGTCTTTCAAACGGTTGATCCACCCGTCCGCCACCAGCCGCGACAAGGCGGTGCGCTGCGCGGCCTGGGAAATCCCCATCGCCTCCAGCAGGCTGCTGAGCCGGGCGGTGGCGATCAGGCCGCCGCGCAATTCCACCGCATCGCCCAGGACGGTCACGATCAACGACCACACGCGGACGCGGCGCCCAGTGTGCAGATGCGCGGCCAGAAGGGGGGTCAGTGTGTCGATCCGGGGTGCGGTCATGTCCCCCATCTAGCGGGAATAGGAGACCATCGTCAAAAGCTCGTACTCGGCCACCTGATCCCCGTCCTGATTGTAGAGGGTCGCGTTCCACCGCACCTCACCATAATCGCTGGTGCGACGGGTTTTCCGCCGTGCGGTCAGGCGCACACACAGGGCGTCGCCCGGACTGACGGGTTTCTGGAAGCTCAGCGCGTTGAGGCCCGTGTTCGCCAGGACCGGACCGGGGTCAGGCTGCACGAACAGACCGGCCGCAAAACTCAGCAGGAGGTAGCCATGCGCCACGCGGCCCGGGAAGAACGGGTTGGCGGCGGCGGCGGCCTCATCCATATGGGCATAGAACGTATCGCCCGTGAAATGGGCAAAGTGCTCGATATCCTCGATTGTGATCACACGCCGGTCGGTCTTGATCGTATGACCGATCTCGATCTCGTCAAAGGTCAGCTGGAACGGGTGGTTGGGCGGCGTGATTTCCTCGGCACCGGGGAGCCACGTGCCCGTGACGGCACTGATCATGCGGGGGCTGCCCTGCACGGCGACGCGTTGCATGTAGTGTTGCACGCCCCGAATGCCGCCCATCTCTTCCCCGCCGCCGGCGCGGCCCGGTCCGCCATGGGTCATATGAGGCAAGGGTGAGCCGTGGCCCGTGGCTTCGGCCATGCTGTCACGGTCGTTGATATAGAGCCGCCCATGCCACGCGCCGCTGTCCGCAACCAAGGTGCGGGCCACGGCAGGGTCGTGTGTGATCACGGACGCGACAAGGCTGCCGCCGCCGCGGTTGGCGATGGCCGACGCATGGGGCAGGTCACGGTAGGGCATGAGCGTTGCCACCGGGCCAAAGGCTTCGATCGCATGCACGTTGCGTGCTGAATCAGGCTCTAAACAGCGGAACAGGGTCGGTTTTTGGAAGGCGCCCCGTGCGGGATCTTCGGCGTCGATCGTAAGCGCGTCACCGGTGAACACAGGCTCAACCTCCGCGCCGAAGGACGCCATGCGTGCCGCCACATCTGCCTGCTGCGCCGCACTGACAAGGGCCCCCATCCGGGTCGTCTCCCGCGTCGGATCGCCAATTCTGGTGCGCGCCAGACGGGCCGACAGCGCCTCGGACACCGGGTCCATCAACGGTGCGGGCACGATGATCCGCCGAATGGCCGTGCATTTCTGGCCGGCCTTTGTCGTCATCTCGCGGGCGACCTCCTTGACGAACAGGTCGAACTCGGGCGCGTCCGGCGTGACATCCGGCCCGAGGATCGACGCATTCAGGCTGTCCTGTTCCGCGATGAAGCGCGTGCTGTGTTTCAACAGGTTCGGGGTGGAACGCAGGAGAAGCGCCGTGTCCGCCGACCCGGTGAAGCTGAGAACATCTTGCGGGCCGAGGCGGTCGAGCAAATCCCCCGTCCCCCCCAGAACCAGTTGAACCGCGCCTTCGGGCACGAGGCCGGAATCGACGATCATCCGAATCGCCGCCTCGGCCAGATAGGCCGTCGCCGTTGCCGGTTTCACGATCGCGGGCACGCCGGCCAGCAGGCTTGGGGCCAGCTTTTCCAACATGCCCCAGACCGGGAAGTTGAACGCGTTGATGTGCACCGCCACCCCGCGCAAAGGCACCGACACATGCTGACCCAGAAAGGTTCCGTTGCGGCTGAGGTGTTCGATCCCACCGTCGAGATGGATGTGCCCCTCTGGCATTTCCCGGCGACCCTTGGAGGCAAAGACGAACAGCGTCCCGATGCCCCCGTCGATATCGATCCAGCCATCCGCCCGGGTCGCGCCCGACCAGGGGTTGATGGCGTAGAGCTCTTCCTTTCGGCCGTCCAAGTACTGGGCCAGCGCCTTCAGCATCTTGGCGCGCTGGTGAAAATCCATCGCGCGCAGGGCCGGCCCGCCGACCTCGGTGGCATGGGCAATCATGGCGGCCATGTCCGTTGCCGCCCCGCCCCGCGCCACCGGCTCACCCGTGATGGCTGAATGCAGGGTGCGCGCGGTGTCGTCCGGTCCGACCCAGTGACCGGCAGCATAGGCCTGAAGCTCGAGCATGATCTGTCCCTCCCGGGTTTATTCTTGACCGATCGGTCGGCTTTGCGTCAAGCTTTGCCCAAGGGAGGACGGAAATGACACCGCAGGAACGCGCGTCTCGCGTGGCCGAGGTCATGTGGGCATCGGACAACGCTTCGGCCTGGGCCGGCCTGACGCTTGAAGCGATCGGACCGGGCACCGCGCGGATGACCTGTGTCGTGCAGGAGCATCACCTGAACGGGCACGGGATTTGCCACGGCGGGGTGATCTTCACCCTGGCCGACAGCGCCTTTGCCTTTGCGTGCAATTCCCACAACCGCATTGCCGTCGCGCAGCACAACGCGATCAGCTACCTCAGCCCCGGCCAAAAGGGCGAAGTTCTTGTGGCCGAAGCGCGGGAAGTGTCACTGGCCGGGCGGTCGGGCGTCACGGATGTCGTGGTGACCGGGGGGGATGGACGACAGGTGGCGTTGTTCCGGGGCGCCTCGCGCCAGATTTCCGGCAATCATTTTGAGGAGGACGGGTGAGATGGAAGATCGCACTCCAGATCGCGGCACGCTGGACCCCATTGAAATCGCCAGCCGGGACGAAATCCAGGCGCTGCAGCTGGAGCGCCTGAAATGGTCATTGGCGCACGCCTATGACAACGTGCCGTTCTACAAGGCAAGCTTTGATGCCGCCGGCGTGCATCCAAGCGACCTGCACGACCTGGGCGATCTGGCGAAGTTCCCGTTCACCGTGAAGCAGGACCTGCGCGACAATTACCCGTTTGGCATGTTCGCCGTGCCGCGAGACCAGGTGGCGCGGGTGCATGCCTCGTCCGGCACAACGGGCAAGCCAACGGTGGTGGGCTACACGGCCCGGGACATCGACACCTGGGCGACCTGCGTGGCGCGGTCGATGCGCGCCAGCGGCACGCGGCCCGGCGACGTGGTGCATATCGCCTATGGCTACGGTCTGTTTACCGGCGGGCTTGGGGCACATTACGGCGCCGAAAAGCTCGGGTGCACCGTGGTGCCGGTCTCGGGCGGTATGACGCCCCGGCAGGTCCAATTGATCGAGGATTTCGGCGCCTCGACGGTCATGGTGACCCCATCCTATGCGTTGTCCATTCTGGATGAGTATCGCGACCAGGGCCGAGACCCGCGCGACAGCCCGCTGAAGGTCGGAATTTTCGGGGCCGAGCCCTGGACGAACGCCATGCGGGAAGAGATCGAACAGGCCTTCGACATGCACGCGGTCGATATCTACGGCCTGTCCGAAGTGATGGGCCCGGGCGTGGCCAATGAATGCGTGGAAACCAAGGACGGGCTGCATATCTGGGAGGATCACTTCTATCCCGAGGTCATCGACCCCCAAACCGGCGAGGTTCTGCCCGATGGCGAAAAGGGCGAGCTGGTCTTCACCTCCCTCAGCAAGGAGGCCTTCCCGATCATTCGATACCGCACCCGCGATCTGACCCGGCTTTTGCCGGGCACGGCGCGGTCCATGCGGCGCATGGAGAAGGTGACGGGCCGGTCGGACGACATGATCATTCTGCGCGGGGTGAACGTGTTCCCGACACAGATCGAAGAACAGTTGATGGCCGTCGATGGGCTGTCTCCACATTTCCAGATCGAGCTGACCCGCACGGGCCGCATGGACGAAATGGCCGTGCATGTCGAAGCGGTCGAAGGGCCCATGGGCTCGGACACCTTGGCGGCGGCCAGCGCGGCACTGAAGGCGCGCATCAAGGAGCGCGTGGGCATCACCGTCAGCATCACCGCCCATGGCTCGGGCGGCGTCCCGCGGAGCCAGGGCAAAGCCGTGCGGATCATCGACAACCGACCCAAGGACTGAGCCGTGCCCCGCGGGCTGGCGAAAGACCATGATCAAAAGCGCGCCGCCTTGCGCGACGGGGCCGCGCGGCACCTGGCCGATCAGGGATTCGACCGGGCCTCGATGGCCTCGGTCGCCGCGGCGTGCGGCGTATCTAAAGCCTTGATTTACCACTACTATGACAGCAAAGAAGCCTTGCTGTTCGACATCCTGGACACGCATCTGGGCGCCCTCGTCGACGCGGTCGAGGCCGTCCCGACATCCGCCGTCCCCGAAGCCGACCTCCGGGCCTTGGTGCATGCGATCCTGGCGCAGTACCGGGATGCGGACGCCGAGCACAAGCTGCAGTTGGACGCGCTTTCGACGCTGCCCGCCCACCTGCAAGCGCCGCTTATCGACCTGCAGCGCCGTCTCGTCACCCGGATGGGCGAGGCCCTGGGGCGCGTGGGCACGCAGCACGAACAGCGGGCGGTCACCATGACTGTGTTCGGGATGCTGAACTGGTTCTACATGTGGCACCGCCCCGACAAGGGCATCAGCCGCGCGCGCTATGCCGATCTGGTGACCGACATGATCCTGGGTGGGGTTCGGAACCTCTAGGCGATCCCCTGCTGGCTTTGCGGGCCAGCCGACCTTCTCTTTGTCAATGCGCGCCGCCCGGCGTATGGTCCGCCCGACAGAGGCAACGCCCGGGGACAAGGGTGGCACAGCGCGCAGCACGGCGGAAATCCAAGACCGCAGAGCCGGGGGCTTTGGCCCGGATCGCCCGCCGCACCCGGCGGTGGGCCTGGCGTGGGCTGTCCTATGGGTTCCTGATCGTCGTCCTGTGGGTGACCGTTTATGCCCTTCTGCCGGTGCCAACGACCGCCTACATGTGGTCTGAAAGCCGCCGCGTGGACGGGGTCGATTATGACTGGGTCGCGATCGAGGACATCTCGGTTCACCTGCAGCGTGCCGCGGTCGCCGCGGAAGACGCGAATTTCTGCCTGCACTGGGGCTTTGACATGGCCGCGATCCGCGAGGTGATCGAAGATGGCGGCACGCGCGGCGCGTCGACGATCAGCCAGCAGACCGTGAAAAACGCCTTTCTCTGGCATGGCCGATCCTGGGTGCGAAAGGCCCTGGAGGCCGCGATCACGCCCATCATGGAAATCATCTGGCCCAAACGCCGTGTGCTGGAGGTTTATCTCAACATCGCCGAGTTCGACGACGGGGTGTTCGGCGCCGAGGCCGCGGCGCAGCACCATTTCGGCGTCAGCGCCACAGATCTGACACTGCGCCAAGCCTCCCTTTTGGCGGCCATTCTGCCGGCGCCGCAGGCCCGATCGGCCAGCGCCCCCTCTGATTGGGTGTCCCGTCGGGCCCGTTCGATCGCGGATGGTGCAGCCACAATCGCGACCGATGGGCGGGACGGATGCTTTGTGAATTGAAACCCATGACCTTTTTGCGCCATGACTTGCTTAATTTCAGTTCCCCATTCGAGCGCTAGCGCATGAACCGCCTGTATCATTTCGCCCTGTCCCCGTTCTGCCGCAAAGTGCGGCTGGTTCTGGCCGAAAAGAAAATCGATGTGGAACTGGTGGATGAAAAATACTGGGAACCCACCACCGAGTTCTTGCGCCGCAATCCGGCCGGGCAAGTCCCGGTTCTGAAGATCGACGGCATGTTGATGAGCGAATCGAACGCGATCTGCGAATATCTCGAGGAAACCGTCCCCGATCCGGCGTTGATGCCCGGCGACCCCAAGCCCCGTGCCGAGGTTCGGCGTCTTGTCGGGTGGTTTGACGACAAGTTCCACGCCGAGGTGACGGCCAATCTGGTCTATGAACGGGTGAACAAGAAGATCATGCGCGGCGGCTATCCCGACGGGCGAGCGGTCAAGACCGGCGCAGCGCGGATCAAGTATCACATGGACTATATGACCTGGCTTCTGGACCATCGCCGCTGGCTGGCGGGCGACCGGATGACCCTGGCCGATTTTACGGCGGCTGCGCATTTGAGCTGTTTGGACTATATCTCGGACGTGGACTGGAACCGGTCAGAGGTGGTCAAGGATTGGTACGCGAAAATCAAAAGCCGACCGGCGTTTCGCTCGATCCTGGCGGATCAGGTTCCGGGGTTCCTGCAGCCCCCGCATTACGCGAACCTGGATTTTTGACCGACCTGAAAGCCGCCCTTCACGCCGAGGCCTTGGCCGCCGGGTTTGCCAAGATGCGAATCTGCCGTCCCGACGCGGTGCCCGAGCTGCCCGCACGGCTGGCCAGGTTTCTCGAGGACGGACGCCACGGCCAGATGGCGTGGATGGCCGAGCGCACCCATTGGCGCGCGAACCCGGCGGCCCTGTGGCCTGAAGCGCGCGCGGTGATACTCCTGGCGGATCTCTACACGCCTGAGGCCGATCCGCTGGCGGCGTTGGAGCGGACCGACTGTGGCACCATCAGCGTCTACGCCCAGAACCGCGACTATCACGACGTGGTCAAGAAACGCCTGAAACGCGTGGGGCGCTGGTTGCTGGACGCCGCGCAGGGCAAGGAGCGAAAATTTGCAAATTTTCGCGGCAGAAATTTTGAAATTTCTGCCCCCGCGGAGATCAAGGTTTTTGTCGATACGGCCCCGGTGATGGAGAAACCCCTGGCCGCCGCTGCCGGCCTTGGGTGGCAGGGCAAACATACCAACCTGCTGAGCCGGGACCTGGGGAACTGGTTCTTCCTGGGGGCGATTTTCACGACATTGGACCTGGCGCCCGACGCGCCGGAGACGGGTCATTGCGGAAGCTGCACCGCGTGCCTTGATGTCTGCCCGACCGACGCATTTCCCGCGCCCTATCAGTTGGATGCGCGGCGCTGCATTTCCTATCTGACCATCGAGCACAAAGGCCCGGTCGATCCGGACCTGCGGGGCAAGATGGGCAATCGCATCTATGGCTGCGACGATTGCCTGGCGGTGTGCCCCTGGAACAAGTTTGCGCAAGCCGCGACCGAGCTGCGCTACAGCGCCCGACCCGACCTTCAAAGCCCGGATTTGGCCACCTTGGCCGGGCTGGACGACGCGGCGTTCCGGGCCCGCTTTTCGGGGTCACCGATCAAGCGGATTGGCCGCGACCGGTTTGTGCGGAATGTGCTTTATGCCATTGGCAACAGTGGGTCGCCGCGCCTGCGGGCCGTGGCACAAGGTCTGGTGGATGACCCAGACGCGGCCGTGGCGGATGCGGCGCGGTGGGCAGTGGAGCAATTGACATGAAACTTGTGATTTTCGGTATGGGGTTCACGTCGAAAGCGCTTGTGGAAGAGCTGCGCCCCGTCCCCCCTGGCAGCATTCTGGGCACCACCCGCAGCGCCGAGAAAGCAGCGGCGCTGGAGGCCATGGGGGTTGGTCCGCGTGTCTTTCCCGGCACCGACCTGAGCGCGGATTTGACCGATGCGACCCATGTTCTGATCTCTGCCGGGCCTGACAAGGGGCGCGATCCGGTCCTGGCCGAGCTTCGCGACGTTTTTGCAGACCTGGCCAAGGGCTTCACCTGGGTCGGGTACCTCAGCACGACGGGGGTTTATGGCGACCACCAAGGCGGATGGGTCACGGAAACGACGCCGGCCAAGCCATCCACAAAGCGCGGTGAGGCCCGCGTGGTGACCGAAGGCGAATGGCAGGCCCTTGCCCGCGATCACGGCCTGCCGCTGCACATCTTCCGTCTTCCCGGCATCTACGGGCCGGGACGTGGCCCCTTTGAAAAGGTGCGCAACGGCACGGCGCGGCGGATCATCAAGGACGGGCAGGTCTTTGGTCGCATCCATGTCGAGGATATTGCCCAGACCCTTGTCGCCTCGATGAAGGCCCCCAATCCGGGTGCGATTTACAATGTGTCCGACGATGATCCGGCCCCACCGCAGGATGTCATTGGATATGCGGCCGACCTTCTGGGATTGCCCGTCCCCCCGGCCATCCCCTTTGAAGAGGCCGAGATGACGCCCATGGCCCGCAGCTTTTATGCCGAGAGCAAGCGCGTCGATAACCGCCGGATCAAAGAGGAACTGGGCATCAAACTGCGCTATCCGGACTACAAAACCGGGCTGGATGCGCTGTTTGCCGCCGAGCAAAAGACATGAGGCTTCGCAGACGGGCATCCTTGCGCTAGGACAGCGAAAAAGAACCGGAGCAGCTACAAAATGAATCGCCGTCACGCGCTTGCGCTGTTGGGATCGACCGCGGCCCTATCGGGGTGCTCGAAATTCGCGTCCTATTCGGGCCCGGAGGTCACACGGCTGGAGGTGTACAAAGGCCAACGGCTGCTGCTTGCGTTCCACCATGACGAGGTCCTTGAGGCCTACGAGATGGAGCTTGGCTTTGCCCCAACCGGGCACAAGACCGAATATGGGGATGGTCGGACGCCCGAGGGCGACTACACCATCGACCGCCGAAATCCCGAAAGCAACTTCTACCTGTCGCTTGGGATCAGCTATCCGAACGAAGCGGACATCGCGCAGGCGGCGGCGCGCGGGGTGAACCCCGGCGGCGATATCTTCATTCACGGCACGACGCGGCCCTTCCGGGGACGGGACGATTGGACGGCCGGGTGTATCGCGGTCAGCAACCGAGACATGCGCCAGCTTTATGCAATGGTCGCGGTTGGGACACCAATTTCGCTGTACGCTTAGCCCGACGGCGCGTTGGCCGGGCCGGACCGTCCGCCATCCCCCGTGACCAGAGTCCACCAGATCTTGCCGTTGTCTTCCTGGTAAAAGGATACGCCCAGATCGCGGGCGGCGGGATCGACGATCACGCCGCGTGTGTCCGCCTGCTGCATCCACGCCGCGACCGTCTCGAGCTCTGATTCGTAGGTTTCCGAGATGTTTTCGCCCAGAACGGTGCCCGCATATCCGGCCCTCTGCGCCCGATCGATGGGCGAAGACCCGTCCGATCCGAAATGCCATGGGCGGTTTTGCAGCGCCATGTCGCGCGAATGCGTGGCCGCCGCCGCGTTGAGTTCCGCACTCAGCGTCAACGCGGGCGCACCGGACGCCTGGCGAAACGCGTTCACGCTGTCGAGCACCCGAAACTGGATGCTGGCGGTATCGTCTGGGTTGATTCGGTACAGCACCGGCAAAGGCTGCCCGTCGGGGCCCAGGCGGGGTGCCAGAGGCACACAGGCCGAAACTGCGACGCAGCACAGCACCAAGATCAACCGACGAAGACGCATGATTTCCATAATTTAAGGAAAAACTGTTGCAAAATCCTTTACAACCCGCGGCCTGCTTCGCTGCGGCAATTGCATCACAGCCGTTGCCATTTCGACTCAAATCCTGTGCGCCACACCGCGTCCCTGTGGTATCGTCGCGTCGACAAAGAGGCGGTCACCGCCCGACGTGAATGAGGCAGAGAGATGAGCAATCCCCCCGACATCGGGTTTCTCGGCGCGCGTTTTTGGGCGCGGCCGTCAGCGGATTCGCAGCGCCCGCATTGGCGCAAACCTCGGACAGTACCGAGCTGGAAGGCGATATTTCGGGCGAGGTGCGCCGCAATATCTCGAGCTTCCGGACGCTGGATTGGCGCCCGTATTTTGGTGATCTGCGCAACGGTGCGATCCTGGTCGATATCACCTCGCGGGCCTTGCATTATTGGAGCGAAGACCAGTCGGTCTACCGTCTTTACCCAACGTCAGTACCGATGTCCGAAGACCTGACACGGACCGGGCGGACCGAGGTGACGCGCCTTGTCGAAGGGCCAAGCTGGCGCCCAACCCCCGCGATGCGCGAACGCAACCCGGAATGGCCCGACTTCATTGGCCCGGGGCCGGATAACCCTTTGGGCACACACGCGCTTCATCTGAGTTGGCAGTACTATCGGATCCACGGCACCCATGATACACGTAAGATCGGACGCCGGTCGTCGAACGGGTGTATTGGCCTATACAACGAGCACATCGCTGATCTGTTCGCTTTGGCCAAGCGTGGCACGCAAGTGTTGCTTATTTGACGACAAATTGGCGCTCATGAAGTTTGGGCCATTTTGGCGGCATTGCAATCAGTGTGCATTGCTGGTTAAAGGTGGTCACGAGGTACAGTCTTGGGTGCCCTGAACCTGCGCAATAAAGCGTGTATAGGGGCGTATCTTGGAGGATATTATGAAGAAACTCGCTCTCGCTGCTGCTCTGTCCGTTGCCGCAACCGTTGCCGCAACCGGTGCTTTCGCCGGTGGCTACGTGAGCCCGTCATTGAACCCGTTGTCATCGTCGAAGAAACCTCTTCGTCGGCTGGCGGCATCCTGGTTCCGATCCTGGCTCTGATCCTGATCGCAGCTGCTGTCGCCGCGAACGACTGATCGTCGCGACACATACAGTTAGAGAAGGCGGTCCGCTGGTTGCGGGCCGCCTTTTCTTTTTGGTGCGATCTGCCGGACCGTCGCCGGGGCGTGGAACCGCGTAGACCTTAGCCCGCGATGCCGGTTTCTGCCGCGATCTGGGCTTTGGATTTGCGCGCACGCTCGGTGGCGGATTTCAACTGACCGCAGGCGGCCATGATATCTTCGCCGCGAGGCGTGCGGATCGGGCTGGCATAGCCGGCCTTGTAGATGATGTCGGCAAACCGCTCGATGCGGGCCCAGTCAGACCGCTGATACGGCGCACCCGGCCATTCGTTGAATGGGATCAGGTTGATTTTTGCTGGAATGCCTTTGATCAGCTGCACCAGCCGGCGGGCATCTTCATCACTGTCGTTCACATCCTTCAACATCACGTATTCGAACGTAATGCGCTCTGAGTTCGACAGCTTGGGATACGCGCGCAGCGCGTCCAGCAATTCCGCAATCGGCCATTTCTTGTTGATTGGCACAAGCGTGTCGCGGATCGGATCCGTCGTGGCGTGGAAGCTGACCGCCAGAAGGCTGCCGATCTCTTCCGCGGTGCGCGCGATTTCCGGGACAACCCCCGACGTGCTGAGCGTGATCCGGCGGCGGCTGAGGCTGATGCCTTCGGCATCCATCGCGATCTTCATCGCGTCGCGCACATTCTCGAAATTATAAAGCGGCTCGCCCATGCCCATCAGGACGATGTTCGACAGAAGGCGGGGACGCTCGCCCGTGCCTTCGCCCGGCTCTGGCCATTCGCCCAAATCATCGCGCGCCACCATGATCTGGCCGACAATTTCGCCGGCGGTCAGGTTGCGCACCAGCTTCTGTGTGCCGGTATGGCAGAACGAACAGGTCAGGGTGCAGCCCACCTGGCTGGAGATGCACAGCGTGCCACGGTCTTCTTCGGGGATGTACACAACCTCGACCTCGTGGCCGCCGGCGATCCGCACCAGATACTTGCGCGTGCCATCGGCCGACACCTGTTTGCTGACCACCTCGGGCACCGCGATCACGAACTGCTCGGCCAACTGCGCGCGATACGCCTTGGACAGGTTCGTCATGGCGTCAAAGTCGCGGACCCCTTTGTGGTAGATCCACTGCCAGATCTGACCCACCCGCATCTTGGCCTGCTTTTCCGGCGTGCCGGCCGCGATCAGGGCCGTGCGCAACCCCTCCCGGGTGAGGCCCACCAGATTGGTCGGCCCCTCGGGCAATTTGCGCGGAATGGTCAATACATCCTGCGTGACAGGTGCAGTGGCGGTCATGGCTCAATCCTTCGAAGATTGAGGGGACATATAGCCCGGTTGCCGTCGGTGCAAGAATTAGCCGGCGCAGCGCGCCTCGGCATCTTCGACAGCCGCGGTAAACCCAAGCAAAGAGAACGTGTCCTGGGTCTGAGTCCCACGCGAGGATCGGGCGGTCAGGACGGCCTCGGCCCCGCGTTTCATGGCGGTGATGATCCGCTGATCATCCTGCGGTGACGCCGCCCACGCCATTTCACCTTCGGTGAACAACTCGAAGCTGGAGCTGCCGATTTCGATCGCGACGGTCGAGCCATCGGCAAACGGATACCCGCCCGTGAACGACACCTCACCCAGGCGATCCTCGGAAGGCCAGAAGCTGACGAACATCAGAATCTCGCCGCGCCGGACGGACACGACACGCCCATCGCGCGTGTTCACCGTTTCGCGGGGGGTCGACACCACCCAACATTGCGTGGGGTCATCTTCGACAAAGACCGACCAATCGGTTTCTGCGTTCACGCGGTTGGTGGATTCTTCTTCTTGCGCCCAGGCAAAGGTGCCGGTGACAGCCAATGTTGCCCCTGCCAGCGCCGCGACAAGCCGTGTGTTCATAATCGTCAGAGCCTCCGCCCTTAGTCTGCCTCTGGTCCGTGCGCTTGTTTTGGTCCACGAATGGCCGCACAACGGACGTTATGCTTTTGCGAACACTAGCCGAAAGCACGAGATTGCAAAAGCCCTGGCGGCGGAAAATCGCCAGAGTGTGAAAGGGACAGGGATGGCAAAAGACGCGGAAGACTTGGTCGAAGTGTGGCGCGGGACATTCTGCGAAAGCGTGCACCGCGGACATGTGGCCGTCTGGCATGCTGACAGCGGCCTGATCGGGGAATGGGGCGATGCCGGGACGACGATCCTGCCACGATCGTCTTGCAAGATGATCCAGGCGCTTCCGCTGATCGAAAGTGGCGCGGCAGATGCTTATGGTTTGAGCCAGGCGCAACTGGCCCTGTCTTGCGCATCGCACAGTGCGGGCGCGGTCCACACCGAAATGGTGCATAGCTGGTTGGGCGACTTGGGTTTGGACGACAGCGCGCTGCGCTGCGGGGCGCAATGGCCCAGTGACGAACCGGCCCGCGATGCGTTGATCCGCGCCCATGACACGCCGCAACAGCGGCACAACAACTGCTCGGGCAAGCATTCGGGCTTTCTGACCCTTGGCCAACATCTCGGGGCCGGTCCGGAATATCTCGAGATCGACCACCCCGTGCAGCAGGCCGTCCGTCAGGCCTTTGTGGAAGTCACCGGCGAAGACAGTCCGGGCTACGCAATCGACGGATGTTCTGCCCCCAACCACGCCACCACCGTTGCCGGTTTGGCCCGCGGCATGGCCGCCTTTGCGGCGGCGGATGACAGCACCGTTCGGGGTCGTGCCATGATCCGGCTGCGCGAGGCGATGATGGCGCACCCCCTGCTTGTGTCCGGAGAAGGGCGCGCCTGCAATCTGCTGATGACGGCAGCCCGGGGCCAAGCCGCGGTAAAGACAGGGGCCGAGGCCGTGTTCGTCGGCATTGTGCCGGAACAGCGCATCGGCATCGCGCTGAAAATTCAGGATGGCACCACCCGCGCCTCGAACGCCACGATTGCCCAGATTCTGACGGGCCTGGGCGTTTTGGCGGCCGACGATCCCGCCGTCCGCCAGTTCACCCACGGGCCCATCGCCAATTGGCGGGGCATTGAAACAGGCTATTACCGGCCGGTCGAAAGCGTTTCAGGCTGGCGCCCCTAGGGGCCAGGAAAGGGCGTTACCCCCTCTGGGCAGAAGGTGCGGATTTGCGCAAAAACGCGGTCCTTTTTCAGGGGCTTTGTCAGGTAGGCGTCAATACCTGATGCCAGAATCCGCGCTTCATCTTCGGGCATCGCGTGGGCCATCATGGCGACGATGGGAACAGGGGTCAGCCCCTGCGCCGCCTCGAAGGCCCGAATCTCGCGGGCGGCGGCTGTGCCGTCCAGTTCCGGCATCGAGATATCGGTGAACATGATGTCGGGTGGCTCTGCGCAATATGCCTCGACCGCCAAGCGTCCATTTTCGACCAGGGTCAGCTCGATATCGAGCGTTTTGAGCATGCTTTCGAAGACGAGCCGGTTGGTCTTGTTGTCTTCGGCTGCCAGAAGGCGAAGCTTGCGTGGCGCTTCGGCGCGCGGTGCGGTGCCTTCGCCGATGGGATGTGCAGGTTCGGGATCGGGCGCTGCGGCAACCGGGTCCGGCGCCAGAACAATCGAAAACCCGAATGCCGACCCTTCGTCCACGACGCTGTCCAGCCACAATTCACCGCCCATCAGGCGCACGAGGCGGTTCGTGATGGCCAGGCCCAGACCGGTGCCATCGAACTTTCGCGTCGCCTCGGCATCGACCTGGTTGAACTCTCCAAACACTTCGGCCTGCTTGTCGGGCGGGATGCACATGCCGGTGTCATCCACCACGATGCGGAGCGGGAGGGCATCAGGCGGATGGTGTTTTGGGTCGCCCACAACCCGAACCGTCACGGACCCGGTTTCGGTGAACTTCACGGCATTGCCCACGAGGTTGATCAAGATCTGGCGAATGCGTCCGCGATCCCCGAACACCCGGTCGGGCAGGAACAGGTCGTAGTCCAGCACCAGCTCAAGCGGTTTTCCCGCAAGGCTCGGGCGCATCAGGCGGAACACCTCTTCGATCGTTTTGCGCAGATCGAACGCCTCGGGATGAAGTTCGAGCCGACCCGCCTCGATCTTCGAGAAGTCGAGTACGTCATTGATAATCACGACAAGCGCCTCGCCCGAATTGCGACTCGTGTCGGCGTAGAGGCGCTGATCTTCGCTGAGCTCCGTTTCGACCAGCAGATCGGCCATCGAGACAATGCCGTTCATCGGGGTCCTGATCTCATGGCTCATGTTGGCGAGGAAGGTGGACTTGGCCTTGGCGGCCGCCTCGGCCGCGTCCTTGGCTTTGCGCAATTCCTGTTCCCGCAACACCGTGTCGGTGATGTTGAGCGCGATGGACACGATGTCGCCTTCGGGCGTGCGTTTGTCCAACAGACGCACATAGGCACCGTTCCACAGTTTCAGATCGACCTGCGGGATGTCCGGCGTCTGCCACCGTTGCAGCATCTGATCGACCCATGCCGCGGGCCTGGTCCCCCCGATGTCGACCAGCCCCTCGTCCACGGCCACCCTGAGGATGGTCTCATACGTGGCACCGGGGGCGACATCGCTGACCCCGTCGAAGGCGTTCACATAGGCGGGGTTGGCTGCCACCAACCGGAGATCGGCGTCGAAGATTGCGAACCCGTCCTCGACCGCCGTCAGCGAATCCCACAACCGGCGTTCCGCGATATCCGCCTTTTCGGTCGCCACTTCCAAGGCGGCTTGGGCTTGGGTGGTCTGGCCGACCAGCGCCTCGTTCGCTTCGCGTTGCTCGATCACCTGAAAGGAGAGGGCATGCGCATGCTCGGCCAGCTTCTTGTTGGCCGAATAGAGTTCTTCCGATCGTTGGGCCAGAAGGCGTTCGGCCTGCAGCCGGGCGCGGCGTTCCCGCGCAAGCCGGTCATCAACGCCGTCAATCTTCATCCTGCTCGCCCATCTTGGATCACGGGCGCAGGATGCTCAGATTCTGCTGAAGAAGCGGTAAATGGGGCGGCCCGATTGCGCCGCCCCAAAGGGAATTCAGTGCATCCGTTCGATGGCAAGGGCGATGCCCTGCCCGCCGCCGATGCACATCGTGATCAGCGCTTTGGACCCGCCGATGCGCTCAAGCTCGTACAGCGCTTTGACCGTGATGATGCAGCCCGTCGCGCCAACCGGATGGCCCAGGGCAATCGCGCCGCCGTTCGGGTTCACCTTTTCGGCGTCGAGGCCGAGATTCTTGTTCACGGCCAGGGCCTGGGCTGCGAAGGCTTCGTTCGACTCGATGACGTCGAAATCCTCGATGCTGAGGCCGGTGCGCGCCATGAGGTTTTCAACCGCCGGAACCGGGCCGATCCCCATGACCTCGGGGCGGACGCCAGCATGTGCATAGCCGATGACCCGAGCCCGCGGCTTGAGGCCCGCGGCTTCGGCGGCCTCGGCCCGCGCCATGACGATCGCGGCGGCGCCGTCGTTGATCCCGGATGCGTTGCCGGCGGTGACGGTGCCATCCTTCTGAAACACCGTGCGCAAACCGGCCAGCGCTTCGGCCGTCGTGGCCTTGGGGTGTTCGTCGGTGTCGAACGGCACCATGTCCCGCTTCACCTTCACCTCGACCGGGACGATCTGATCCTTGAAGCGGCCTTCCTCAATCGCGCGCGCGGCGCGGCTCTGGCTGGTCAGCGCAAACCCGTCCTGATCTTCGCGGCTGATTTGGTGCTCGGCCGCGACATTCTCGGCCGTGACACCCATATGGCCCGTGCCAAACGGGCAATGCAGCGCGCCGATCATCATATCGAGCGCCTTCACGTCGCCCATCTTCTGGCCGAAGCGCGCCGGGGGCAGGATGTGCGGGCCGCGGCTCATGCTTTCGGCGCCACCCGCAAGACCGTAATCGGCATCGCCCATGGCCAGGGACTGGATCACCGAAACAATCGCCTGCGCGCCCGAGCCACAGAGCCGGTTCACGTTCATGGCCGGCGTGGTGTCGGGGACGCCCGCCTCCATCGCCGCGACGCGGCTCAGATACATATCCTTGGGCTCAGTGTTGATGACGTGTCCGAAGGTGACGTGGCCGATTTGCCCCCCTTCAACGCCCGCGCGCTCGAGCGCGGCCTTGGCTGCAGTCGCGCCGAGCGTGATCGGCGGCGTTGCAGCAAGCGACCCACCGAATGTGCCGATGGCCGTGCGGGCGCCGGAAAGAATGACGATATCGTCCATGTGTCTGTCCTCCTAAAGGAATGGGCTCAGGGGCGCGCGGAACTGTCGGCGCCCATGATGTCTTCGATTGTGACCTCGGATAGGGTGTCCAACCCCTTGAGGAAGGCGTCTGCATCCGGTCCGAGGCATCGCAAAAGCTCTGCGTGGAACGCATCGGCGATGGGTGCGAGTTCGGCCATCATCGCGTGGCCTTTCTCGGTCAGCGCCAACACCACCAGACGCCGGTCCGTGCGGCTGACGCGCTTGGTGATGATCCCGATATCCTGCAACCGGGTCGCCGCGCGTGAGACCTTGGATTTGTCCATGTCAACGCGAGCATGAATCTCGCGCACAGAGACAGAAGCATCCTGGCTCAGATGCGCGATCACGCGCCATTCGGCCCGGGAAAGCCCGAATTTCTCCTGGTAGATACGGGAGTATTCGCGGCTCAAGCGCCCCGCCAGAACGGCAACGCGGTAGGGCAGAAAGTCATCCAGGGCGAAATCTTGCGCCATGTGTCAGGGAATCCGGTCGTTGTATTTGCACCGGTAAGGTTGCGCGATACGTGCGTTCGCGCAACCCGGGGGAGGGGCGCCCCGGTGTCGCGGGGCGCGCCTGCCAGACTGTCAGGCCGCTTCGAACTGCAACGGGCGGATCGACTGGAACAAGCCGGTTGCGTGGAGTTTCTCCAAAACGTCCTGCGGCGGTTGCGCGTCCAGATAGAGCAGCGCGATGGCCTCGCCCTTGGGGCCGGATCGGCCGAGGGTAAAGTTCGCGATGTTGACGTTGTTTTCGCCCATCGTCTGACCCAGGGCCCCGATGATCCCAGGGACATCTTCGTTCGTGGTGTAGAGCATGTGCTCGCCGATCTCGGCATCGATGTTGATACCTTTGATCTGGATGAAACGCGGTTTTCCATCCGAGAACACGGTGCCTGCGATGGACCGGGTTTTGACGGCGGTCTGCACAACCAGGCGAATGTACCCGTCGAAGACGCCGGTCTTGTCCTGGGTCGTCGTCGCAATGTCGATCCCACGTTCTTTCGCGATCACGGGGGCAGACACCATGTTCACGTCAGGGTTCGTCGCTTTCATGACACCCGCGATGGCCGCGCAGTTCAGTGCCTGAAGGTTCATGCCCGACACGGTGCCGTTGTAGACGATCTCGATCGACTTGATCGGCTCTTCGGTCAGTTGCCCGACAAATGCCCCCAAGTGCTGCGCCAGCTTGACCCACGGCCCCATGACCGCCGCTTCTTCGGCTGTGACCGACGGCATGTTGAGTGCGTTCGAGACCGCCCCAGTCAGAAGGTAGTCGGACATCTGCTCGGCCACCTGCAGCGCGACGTTTTCCTGCGCTTCGGTGGTGGCCGCACCCAGATGCGGGGTGACCACGACATTGGGCAGGTTGAACAGCGGGTTCTCGGTCGCCGGTTCTTCCTTGAACACGTCAAACGCGGCGCCCGCGATGTGGCCCGACTGGAGAAGTTCAGCCAAGGCCGCCTCGTCCACGAGGCCGCCACGGGCGCAGTTCACGATCCGCACGCCCTTCTTGGTTTTGGCCAGGTTCTCGGCGCTCAGGATGTTGGCGGTTTTCTCGGTGAACGGCACGTGGAGCGTGATGAAATCCGCCCGCGCCAGAAGCTCCTCCAGTTCAACCTTGGTGACCCCGATTTGCTTGGCGCGCTCTTCGCTGAGGAAGGGGTCATAAGCGACCACCTTCATCTTCAGGCCCAACGCCCGGTTGCACACGATCGAGCCGATGTTGCCCGCCCCGATGACCCCGAGGGTCTTACCCGTGAGCTCGACCCCCATGAAGCGGGATTTTTCCCACTTGCCCGCATGGGTGGAGGCGTTTGCCTCGGGGATTTGGCGGGCGACGGCGAACATCATGGCGATGGCATGTTCGGCCGTCGTGATCGAGTTGCCGAAGGGCGTGTTCATCACGATGATGCCCTTCTTGGAGGCTTCGGGAATGTCGACATTGTCGACCCCGATGCCCGCGCGCCCCACCACTTTGAGGTTGTCCGCGCCCGCGATGATCTTCTCGGTCACTTTCGTGGCCGACCGGATGGCGAGACCGTCATAGTCGCCGATCACGGACAGGAGCTTTTCCTTGTCCTTCCCGATGGACGGGTCGAACGTGACGTCGATGCCGCGATCCTTGAAGATCTGAACGGCGGTTTCGGACAGCTTGTCAGAAACAAGAACTTTGGGAGCCATCTTTGGCGTTCCTTCTTTGGCTGGCCGCCACCCCCGGCGTTTCACCGGACGGGTGGGGCAGAAATCTATGGGAAAACTTCGGTATCAGGCCGCTTGGGCCTGATCCGCGATCTCGGCTTCGAAGGCCCAGTCGAGCCAGGGAAGCATCGCTTCGACATCCGATGTCTCGACCGTTGCGCCGCACCACACCCGCAGGCCCGGAGGCGCATCGCGATACCCGCCCATGTCCAGCGCGACGCCTTCCGCCTCCAGCCGCTTGGCAACCGCCTTGGCAAAGGCCGCCCCATCCAGGATGCGCTGGTCCGTGAACTTCAGGCAGACGCTGGTGTTGGAGCGGGTCGCCGCGTCATCGGCCAAATTGTCGATCCAATCGCGCGTCGCACAGAAATCGAAGACGGCCTGCGCATTGGCATCTGCGCGCGCCATCAACGCGGGCAGGCCGCCGATCGCCTCTGCCCAATCCAGCGCCACGAGGTAATCCTCGACCGCCAGCATGGAGGGGGTGTTGATCGTGGCGCCGCTGAAGATGCCGTCAATCAGCTTGCCGCCCTTCGTCGGGCGGAAGATCTTGGGCAAGGGCCAGGCGGGGGTGTAGCTTTCCAGACGCTCGACCGCGCGCGGGCTGAGGATCAGCATGCCATGGGCGGCCTCACCCCCCATCACCTTCTGCCAGGAGAAGGTGGTGACATCCAATTTGTCCCACGGCAGGTCCTGCGCAAAGGCGGCCGAGGTCGCGTCGCAGATCGTCAGGCCGGCCCGGTCGGCGGGAATCGCATCGCCGTTGGGCACGCGCACGCCAGAGGTTGTGCCGTTCCACGTGAATACAACATCCGTGTCGAAATCCACCGTCGCCAGATCAACGATCTGGCCATAGTCGGCGGTCTTCACGTCGGCATCGAGTTTCAGTTGCTTCACACAATCGGTGACCCAACCCGCGCCAAAGCTTTCCCAGGCCAGCATCGTGACCGGGCGTGCGCCCAAAAGCGACCACATGGCCATCTCGACGGCGCCCGTGTCAGAGGCCGGAACAATCCCGACCTTGTAGCCTTCGGGCACGCCAAGAATGGCGGCGGTGCGATCAATCGCAGCCTTCAGCTTGCCCTTGCCCACAGCGGCGCGGTGCGACCGGCCCAAAGCGGCGTCGGCAAGCTTGTCCAATGTCCATGTCGGGGGTTTGGCGCAGGGGCCAGAAGAAAAACGCGGATTGACCGGCCGCGTTGCCGGTTTCGTCGGTGCCATTGCTGATACCCTCACAGATATGCGCCCCTCGTTGGGGAGGGGTGTCCCATGGACGCGTCTAGGGCAGAGGGCGGCGGGTCCACAAGACGGAAAATGGACGAAAAGCGTCGCAGCCAGAACTTTGCGAACCCCTGCTGTATCCGATCGGAAACACCGCGCTTCGACAGAAGGCGTTCTACCTAAGCGTGTGCGTCAAATCGCCTAGATTCCGCACAAACCATCCAACCATCTGTTATAAATACCTTTTTTTAGTGTTAGCCGGAGTGGACAGCATAGCTTGTCTACCCCATCTGACATTAGTCTTGCGGGAATATGCCATTCCGCGATAAACCTATGGGCGACGGACAACCCAAGACTACGACTGGCGGTCACGTGAAAGACCAAGCCCAAACGCTCCCTTTTGATCTGACGGAATTTCTGCCGTTCCAGATGTCCGTCATCGCGAGCCGGTTGTTTCAGGACATCAAGGAAAACGCCGGGCTGCAGGTCCCCGAATGGCGGATCATGATGGCGCTTCCCGCGCATCAGCCCTGTTCGTCCCACGATCTTTGCATTCTGACGGCCATGGATGCCGCGCGGGTCAGCCGTGCGCAGCGCCGCTTGGAAGACCTTGAGATGATCTCGGTCATCCGGGATACCAACGATCGCCGCCGCCTCGTCGTGCGGCTGAGCGAAAAAGGCTCGGCCGAAGTCAGCCGCCTCCGCCTCGCGGCCCGCGATATGGAAACGCAGCTGCTTGGGAACCTTGGTCCAGAAGACCGGGCCAACCTGCGCACCGCGATCAACGCGCTTTACGAAGACTGATCCAGCAGCAGCGTGGTGAGAGCGCCGTCCGCGGCGCAAAGACCGTCTAGAATCGAGAAATGATCCTGACCGGCGAGGTGCACGGCCATGGTGTCCGCGCCCAACCCCCACCACACATTGGCGAGCAAATCTGTCTGGCGCAGAAACTCGGGCCGTTCCTTGGCGCCAACCACAGCCGTCAAACGCAAACCCGGACGCGGCTCCAACAACGCCGGGCTGTCTGTCTGTGCATTCGCGACCGTGAGGTGAAGCGCCTCGACCTTTTCGGTCCGAAGAAGAGGCCGAAGATCGTGAACCCCTGAAATCGAGAGGATATGGGCAACCCGTTTGGCCAAGGCGTCGGGAAGGCCATCGGCGCACCCCATGCGACTGACCAAATGCCCGCCCGCGGAATGGCCGGCCAGATAGATCGGACCGTCCACAATGGCCGCCGCAGCCCCGATGGCCGCGCGAATGTCATCCGTGATGTCGGCAATTGTTGCTTCGGGGGCCAAGCGGTAGCTTGGAATTGCGACGGCATAGCCGCGCGCCAGGCTGCCCCCCGCAAGATGGCTGTACAGCGCGCCGTCGCCTTCAACCCAGTAGCCGCCATGCACAAACAGGACGAGCCCCCTGCACGTCCCATCCGGCCGGAACAGGCGCATCCTGTGCCGCTCATGCGCGCCATAGGTCAGATCCTCGGACGCATGCGCCGCCTCGAACGCGGCGGATTGCACGGGCCAGGACGCGAAAATCTTCTCGACGCCCGGCACATACGCGCTGTTGGCATAGGCATCGTCCCAATCGGTGATCGGCATGCGCGTCCTCCACTGGCAGGTTCCCTGATCGGCTGATAGCAAGACGGGGAAGCGCGGAGGATGCAATGGGCAAGTGGCAGTTTTGGGTGGATCGCGGCGGCACGTTTACCGACCTTGTCGGGCGGCGTCCGGATGGCATCATCGTCACAACCAAACTGCTGAGCGAGGACCCCGCGCAATACCGCGATGCCGCCGTCGAAGGGGTGCGCCGCCTCATGGCGGGCGGCGACGGTGCGATTGAAGCCGTCAAGATGGGCACGACCGTCGCGACGAATGCCCTGCTGGAACGCAAAGGCGTGCCGGTTTTGCTGCTGATCACCGACGGGTTTGGCGATCTGTTGCGCATTGGGACCCAGGCGCGGCCCCGCCTGTTCGATCTGAAGATCAGTTTGCCCGAACTGCTGTATCAGGATGTGGCCGAAATCCCCGAACGCATGGATGCGGGCGGGACCGTCCTGACCCCGCTGGATGAGGGCGCAACGCGCGCGGCGTTGCAGGCCGCGTATGACGCGGGCACCCGCGCGGTGGCCATCGCGTTCATGCACAGCTACCTCAACCCCGCCCACGAAGCGCGGGCCGCCGAGATCGCGGCAGAGATCGGGTTCACCCAGATCACGCCGTCCCACGCCGCCTCCCCCCTGATCAAACTGGTCGGGCGCGGCGATACGGCGGTGGTCGATGCCTACCTCTCACCAATCCTGAGACGCTACGTGGATCAGGTGGCCGACGCGTTGGATCTGGGTCGCGGTGGGTGCGAGCGGCTTTACTTCATGCAATCGAACGGCGGTCTGACGGACGCGCGGCTGTTCCAGGGGCGGGATGCGATCCTGTCCGGTCCGGCGGGGGGTGTCGTTGGTATGGCGCGCACCGGACAAGCTGCAGGGTTCGACAAGCTGATCGGATTCGACATGGGTGGGACCTCGACCGATGTCTGCCACTTTGCCGGTCAATACGAACGCAGCTTCGAAACCGAGGTGGCCGGGGTCCGCATGCGCGCGCCCATGATGCGGATCCATACGGTTGCGGCCGGGGGCGGCTCGATCCTGACCTTCCGGGAGGGACGGTTCCAGGTCGGCCCGGAAAGCGCGGGGGCGGATCCGGGTCCGGCCTGCTATCGCAAAGGGGGGCCACTTACCGTTACCGATTGCAACGTCATGTTGGGCAAGCTGAACGCCGACCATTTTCCGCACGTGTTTGGCCCCAATGCGGACGCGCCTCTGGACGCGGACATCGTCAAGACCAAGTTCGCGGCGCTTGCGGCGGACATCGGCGATGGCCGCAGCCCCGAAGAAGTGGCGGAAGGCTTCCTGCGGATCGCGGTCGAGAACATGGCCAACGCGATCAAGAAGATCAGCGTCCAACGGGGGTACGACGTGACCCGCTACACGCTGGCCAGCTTTGGCGGCGCGGGTGGTCAGCATGCGTGTCTGGTGGCCGATGCCCTCGGAATGAAAACCGTCATGATCCACCCCTATGCCGGGGTTCTGTCGGCCTATGGCATGGGACTTGCCGACATACGCAGTCTGCGCGAGGCGCAGTTCGACGCAGGTCTGGATCGGCTCGAAACCGCGGAACAGAGACTGTCCGAGATGGCGGAGGCGGCCAAGTCTGAGGTTCTGGACCAGGGCATTCCCGACTCGCGCATCCGGATCGAGCAGCGGGCGCATCTGCGGTATGATGGGGCGCACCAGTCCCTTTCGGTGCCGTTCGGTAGCGCGGAGGCGTTGGTCGCAGCCTTCGATGCCGCCCATCGCGCACAGTTTGGATTTGCCGCACCGGATCGCCGCCTCGTGTTCGAGATGCTGGAGGTTGAGGCGATCGGCGAAACCGATGCCCCTGATCCGCCCAAGCCAATTTCCGGCCCCATGCCGACCCCGATCGGAGAGATCGGCGTGCATGTTGACGGCGCGCGGCAACCCTGTCCTCTCTTTGATCGCGATGCTCTGCCCGCCGGGGCCACCGTCGCAGGCCCCGCTGTGATCACAGAACCCACCGGCACAAATATGATCGAGCCCGGCTGGCAGGGCCGGATCGACGGTCTGGGCAATCTGATCTTGGACCGGGTGATCGCCAAGGCCCGCGAAACGGCGCTCGGGACCGAAGCTGACCCTGTGATGCTGGAGGTGTTCAACAACCTCTTCATGAACATCGCCGATCAGATGGGCGCAACTCTGCAAAACACCGCCTACTCGGTGAACATCAAGGAACGGCTCGATTTCTCCTGCGCGCTGTTCGATTCCGAGGGCAACCTCGTGGCCAACGCTCCGCATGTGCCGGTGCATCTCGGATCCATGTCCGAGGCCGTCCGCACGGTGGCGCGCCTGAACGACGGCGCCATCCAACCGGGTGATGCCCTCATGTTGAACGCGCCGTTCAACGGCGGAACACACCTGCCCGACGTGACGGTGATCACACCGGTCTTCGATGTGGACGAAACCCGCATTCTGTTCTGGGTCGGCTCGCGCGGGCACCACGCGGATATCGGCGGGCGCACGCCCGGGTCCGGTCCGCCTGATTCCACGCGGATCGAGGAAGAAGGCGTCGTGATCGACAACTTCAAACTGATGGCGCGCGGGACGTTGCGGCGCGACGAAACGCGGGCGTTGCTTGGATCGGGTGAATTCCCGTGCCGCAACATCGACCAGAACATGGCGGATCTCGAAGCGCAGGTCGCGGCCAACGAAACCGGCATCCGCGAGGTGCGGAACATGGTCGAAACCTTCGGGTTAGGGACGGTCATGGCCTATATGCGGCACGTTCAGGACAATGCCGAAGCCTCGGTCCGGCGGGTCATCGGATCGCTCAGCGACGGGCAGAACACCTTTCCCCTCGATGACGGCAGCCAGATTGCCGTTCAGGTCACGGTCGACCAACAGGCTGGACAGGCGACCATCGATTTCACCGGCACCTCTCCACAGCATCCGCGGAACTACAACGCCCCCAAGGCCATCGCGACGGCCGTCGTGCTTTACGTCTTCCGCACACTGGTCGGGCGCGACATCCCGTTGAACGAGGGATGCCTGAAGCCGCTGAACATCATCCTGCCCGAGGGGAGCATGATCAATCCCGTCAGCCCGGCCGCCGTGATCGCTGGCAACACCGAGGTCAGCCAAGCGATCTGCGATTGCCTTTTGGGGGCGTTGGGCGCCATCGCGGGCAGTCAGGGCACGATGAACAACTTCATCTGGGGCAATGACCGATTCCAGAACTATGAAACCATCGCGGGCGGATCGGGGGCCGGTCCGGGGTTTGACGGGGTCAGCACCGTTCAGGTCCACATGACCAACACCCGCGCGACCGATCCCGAAGTTCTTGAAACCCGCTTCCCCGTCCGTGTGGACCGCATGGCGCGGCGAACCGGCTCGGGCGGTGTCGGTCAGTGGCAAGGCGGCGAAGGCATGCATCGCGTCCTGCGCTTTCTGGAGGGTGTCACGGTCACAACCCTGACGTCGCACCGCATCGTGCCCGTGCCAGGCGGCGCCGGTGGCGCGCCCGGCGCCGTGGGCGAGAACTGGGTGCTGCGTGCGGACGGCGCGCGCACGCGCCTGGAGGGGAATGACGAGGTCGAGCTGGCCGCCGGCGACGCGATCGAGATGCGCACGCCCGGTGGCGGGGGGTGGGGGCCGGCAGGGTGACACACCCACTGGTCCCGGCGCAGCCCACCGCTAGGTCCGCTGACATGAGCCACCTTCTGCGCCTGATCGAGATCGAAAAGACCTACACTACCGCGGAGGGGCCGCTTCCGGTTCTGCGGGGTGTGAGCCTGTCGCTCGACCGGGGGGACAGCGTGGCGCTGACCGGGGAAAGCGGCTCCGGCAAAAGCACCTTGATGCACATCGCAGCGGCCCTCGACCACGCCGACGGGGGACAGGTGGTTCTGGATGGCGTTTCCGTTGGGCCCTTGTCAGACGCGTCGCGGGCGGCGCTGCGGCGGGACAAGATCGGGCTTGTCTTCCAGCAGTTCAACCTGATCCCGTCCCTGACGGTGGGCCAGAACATCGCGTTTCAGGCACGGCTGGCACAGCGCCACGACCCGGCATTCGACATGATGCTTCAAGATCGACTTGGGTTGGCAGGGCTGGCCGATCGCTACCCGGAACAGCTGTCGGGCGGCCAGCAGCAGCGCGTGGCCATCGCGCGGGCCCTGGCGGCGCGGCGCGCCCTCATCCTTGCGGACGAACCCACCGGCAACCTGGACGAGGATACCGGCGACGCGGTGCTGGACCTGCTGCTGGAATTGGCGTCGGACACCGGGGCTGCCCTGATGATGGTGACGCATTCGAACCGGCTGGCAGATCGGCTCAACCGACGGCTTCACCTGTCCCACGGCGCGCTGGCTGAGGGGCAATAACATGCTCTATTTGGCAGTTTCGAGCCTGTTTTCTCATTGGCGCAGGCACTTGGGGCAAGCGCTCACGCTGGTCGCGGGATTGGCGCTGGCCACGGCCCTGTGGTCGGGCATCCAAGCCATCAACGCCGAGGCAAGATCCGCCTATGACCAAGCCGCGGCGACCTTGGGTCAGGACACGTTGGATCGGCTGGTGCCGGCCTACGGCGACACGATTCCCCGTCAGACGTATGTCGATCTGAGGCGGATGGGTTATGCGGTGTCGCCTGTGATCACAGGGATCTACCGCACGGGCGATCTGCGCGTGCGGGTGCTTGGCATCGACCCTTTGACCGCGCCGGATGCCGCCAGCGCGCCCGTTCTGATCGGCGAAGGCTCGGGTCCACCGGTGGAGCTGACCGCGTTCTTCGGATCGCCCGGTGTCTTGCTTGTCGGATCGGGCACGGATCTGGACGCGTTCCCCCCGGACGGACCGCGCGTCCAGATCACCGGAGAGGTGCCGGCGGGCGCTGCCGTCACAGACATCGGCACTGCGGCACGCCTTCTGGGGCAGCAAGATCCCAGTTACCTGCTGATCGACCCGGACCAACCAGCGCGGTTGCCTGTGTTGCCCGCCGAGACCGGCTTGATCCGCGAAGGGCCGCAATCGGGCGCGGATGTGGGGCGCCTGACCGACAGTTTCCACCTCAACCTGACCGCCTTTGGCTTGTTGGCCTTCGCGGTCGGCCTGTTCATCGTCCACGGCGCCATCGGCCTATCGGTGGAGCAGCGCCGGGCAACCGTTCGAACGTTGCGCTCCATGGGTGTGCCCTTGCGGGCGGTGCTTGCGGCATTCGCTTTGGAGATCACGGCCTTTGCCATCGTCGCCGGGGCGGTCGGACTGATCCTGGGATACCTGATCGCCGGGGCGTTGATGCCGGGCGTCGCCAGCACCTTGCGCGGGCTCTACGGGGCGGACGTGCCCGGTGTGCTGCGGTTTGATCCGCTATGGGCCTTGGCCGGCGCTGCGATGACTTTTGCCGGTGCAACGGTGGCCGCGGCGCAGGCCTTTGTGAAACTTGCCCAAATGCCCCTTCTTGCCCCGGCGCAACCGCGCGCCTGGGCCATTGCGTCTGTCCGAGGGATGCGGTGGCAGGCCATCGGCGCCCTTACCCTGGGGTGCGGCGCCGTCGGGATCCTGATTGTGGCCGATGGGCTCTTGGCCGGGTTCGGATTCCTGGCCGGTCTTTTGATGGGCGCGGCGCTGCTGCTGCCTTTGGTTCTACTGGGCCTGCTGCGCGGGGTCAGCGCGTTTGCCCGTGGCCCGCAGGCCGAATGGATTCTGGCCGACACCCGCCAGCAGATCCCGAGCCTGTCCCTTGCGCTGATGCGCTGATGCTGGCGCTCGCCGCAAATATCGGCGTGTCGACAATGGTCGGCTCGTTTCGCGTGACATTCCTGGGATGGTTGGACCAACGCCTCGCGTCGGAGCTCTATGTCACGGCCTCCACCCCAGATGAAGCGACGGCGCTGGCCGCCTACCTCGCCCCCAGAACCGAGGCGATCCTGCCGATTACCTCGGTCCCGGTGACCCTTGGGGATCGCCCCGCGGACCTGTTCGGCATCGTCGACCACAGCACCTATCGGGATCACTGGCCGCTTCTTTCGGGCACGTCGACGGTTTGGACGGACCTCGCGCAGGGCCGCGCCGTTCTGGTGAACGAGCAGCTGGCGCGCCGCAGCGACCTGAGCCTTGGTGATCCAGTCACCCTGACCCCGGGACTGACCCTGCCGATTGCGGGCGTGTTCTCGGACTACGGGAACCCGAACGGGCAAGCGATCATCGGATTTGACCTGTTCCAAGCCACGTTCCCGGACCGGCCTACGTTGCGCATTGCCCTGCGTCTCCCCTTGGCCGAGGCGCAACCGCTGGCCAATGATTTGCGCGAGACGTTCGGTTTGCCCGATACGGCGGTTGTTAACCAAGTCGAGGTCAAGCGCTTCTCGCTTGACGTGTTCGACCGCACCTTCCAGGTCACCGGCGCGCTGAACGTCCTGACGCTGGCTGTCGCCGCGTTTGCCATCCTGACCAGCCTGCTGACGCTGGCGGGGATGCGTCGGCCGCAACTGGCCCCGGTCTGGGCCATTGGCCTAACGCGCCGCCGTCTGTCCTGGATCGAACTTGGGCGCGCGGTGTTTCTGGCGGCGCTCACATTCCTTGTCGCGATCCCGGTCGGTCTGGTCTTGGCCTGGGCGCTGCTGGCGATCGTGAATGTCGAGGCCTTTGGCTGGCGTCTGCCCATGCGCATTTTCCCGGGTGACTGGATCTGGCTTGGCCTCTCGGCCTTGGTCGCGGCGGGTTTGGCGGCGGCCTTGCCCGCCCTGCATCTGCGCAGGATCGCGCCCGACCAACTGCTGAGGGTGTTCGCCCATGATCGCTAGGTGGATGCTTCTGGCCCTGCTGTGGGGGGCGCCCGCCTTGGGGCAAGGATTTGCCGGGCTTGGAACCGACGCAGACGGATTTGCCGTGCCCGAGCGCCCGGCCGCATTCAGCTTTCCCGCCGATCACGGGCCCCACCCGGCCTATCGGATTGAATGGTGGTATCTGACGGCGACGCTGACTGGCGCCGATGGACGCGACTACGGGATTCAATGGACGCTGTTCCGGTCCGCGCTGGCCCCGGACGCGGCGGAAGGGTGGTCGTCGCCGCAGCTCTGGATGGGGCATGCCGGTCTGACGACGCCGGAGGCGCATTTCAGCGCCGAGCGTCTGGGCCGCGGCGGGATCGGGCAAGCGGGCGCGCAGGCTGCCCCGTTCGAAGCGTGGATCGACGACTGGGCGATGACCTCAACCGCGCCGCCGGGGCGCGATGCGCTGTCGGCTTTGCAGGTCACGGCCAGCGCGCCGGACTTCGCCTATGATCTCGCGCTCGAGGCGCAAGGTCCGCTCATCTTTCATGGTGAGGGCGGATACTCGGTGAAATCGGCCGAGGGGCAGGCCAGCTACTACTACTCGCAGCCATTCTACACGGTATCCGGCACGCTTGATCTGCCCGAGGGGCCGATGCCCGTGACCGGCACGGCGTGGTTGGATCGTGAATGGTCCTCGCAACCCTTGTCCGAATCCCAGGACGGATGGGATTGGTTTTCGCTGCAGTTCGAGGACGGCGCGCGCATGATGGGCTTTGGCCTCCGCGACCGGTCGGGGGCGATGTTCACCGCCGCCACCTGGATCGCGCCGGACGGCACAACCACCGCCTATCCGGACGGGGCGCTGCGCCTCACCCCGTTGGACACAGCGGTCGTCGACGGGCGGGCCATCCCGGTGGAATGGCGCCTCGAACTGCCGGACCGGGGCGTGGACATTCGCACCACGCCCCTGAACCCGAACAGCTGGATGGCGGTCAGCGTCTCCTATTGGGAGGGCCCCATTCGCTTTGCCGGCAGCCACACCGGTCGCGGCTATCTGGAGATGACGGGCTATGCCGAATAAGACCCTAAACAGTGTGTTAGAGACGGTTTGGCAGCAGATTGGG
Organism: Paracoccaceae bacterium; assembly: GCA_963921255.3. Taxonomy (GTDB): domain Bacteria; phylum Pseudomonadota; class Alphaproteobacteria; order Rhodobacterales; family Rhodobacteraceae; genus JANSYL01. The sequence continues at coordinate 386,710 of CAWUEW020000001.1, forward strand.
CGGGGTGTGGCAGACCGCGCTCACCCCGCCCGTCACCCCACCTTGGCCACGATCGGCCCCGACGGACCAAGCGCCCGGACCGTGGTGCTGCGCGCCGCGCGGCGGGACGACGCCACGCTGGAATTCCATACCGACTCTCGCAGCCCGAAATGTGATCACATCCGGTCTGACCCCCGTGTTTCCGTCCATGTCTGGATCCCAAAGCGGCACCTTCAACTGCGCCTGTCGGGCGACGCCCACCTTCTTCCCGGCGATGCAGATTTGTTCGCGCGCCTCCCGCGTGCGGCGCAGCTCAACTACAGCGGGCCGGTCCCAGGGGCGGCGATTGCAGCCCCGGTGGCACAGGACAACAGCGCCCCCGAACCAGACCGCTTCCATCGGATCTGCGTCGCCCTGCACAGCATCGACGTGCTCGCGCTTGAAGAACCACATCACCGCGCGCTCTTCACACGCGCGCAAGATTGGACCGGCCAGTGGATCGCGCCCTGATCGTCTCTGTCTAAAAAATATCCCGGGGAGACGCCGATCGGCGTCGGGGCAGAGCCCCACACCCCCTCAAGCGGCAGGATCGAACATAGGAAAGGTGACGCCCAACGCCCATCCCAGGATCAGACCCAAACCCAGACCCATCGCCACCACCGACCCGGTCCTGCGGCCGACCCACCGGCCCATCATGCCGAAGGTTGCATAGAACAGCGCAATCACCGGCAGAATGATGATCAGGAAAAACAGCCGCTCAAAATCCAGAGCCACCGCCACGCCGAGCGAGGCGAGGAACGCCACCCGTGCCACGAAGCGGCGCCAAAGGGTCGCCCGGGCTGCTTCCAATAGAACGGCGTCCGCAATCATCGCCAGGACCGCACCGGGCAGGATGAACGCCATCACCGGAATGCGCCCGGCATGCGGTACGAAGCTGGCCACATAGCGGTCAAGCACGCCACCAAACGCCACGAGGCCGAACCCCGCCAACACGAGGCCCCACAGCCACCCCGTTCGGCGCGGCAGGCCGCCGGCATAGGCCGTCCCGGCCAACACCAGTGCCCCGTAAAGGGCCAGATGCAGGGCCAGGTAGTCCGCCACCAGGACAGGAAGGACCCGCGTTTCAAACAGGCTCAGCACCACCGGCGTGACAATCGCGGGGCCAAGCGCCAAGGCCCAGAACGCCACGGGGCCCGGGTGCCAGGGCGCTGCCCCGCGCGGCAGAAGCCGTGCCATTGGCTTGACCAGCAGCACCACACCAAACAGACACAGCAGGATCGCCCACCCAACGGAAACCGGCGTCACGGGACGCTCAAGATCGAAGCTCTGGTTCAGCCATGCGCCCGCCTCGGCCAGACCGGAGGGCCCATAGAGCACACCCACATGTTCCGCATAGGGAACAGAGACGGCGCGCCGGGCGAAGCCATCCCCGGGCGCGCCGACGGTTTCCCCTTCACCCGCGCCAAGCTCTGCCATCACGCGCCGCGCTTCCTCCCGCAGCATCCCTTCCCACGCGCCATTGACGATCAGGAGGTTCTCGGGCGCGGTCTCGGTCACGGCTTGGCTGAACAGGGAAATCCCCACCAATGCACCGACCCGCGGATCTTCGAGCGCTTGGCGCACAATGATATCGGAGGCCATGGAATGACCCACGAGGGCCACGCGCCCGTCCGATCCGGGCAGGGCGACGGCGGCATCGGTCACACGCTGGATCTCGTCCATCAGCAGCCGGGTTGTGCCGTCGATCGCCGTGACATCCCCAGACATCGGCACGGGGTTTCGTCCATGACCCTCGAAATCAAACGCGACGGTGATGTAGCCTGCGCGCGCAAGGCTGAGCTGCCAGGCCGACATCAACTGGCGTGATCCGGCAAACCCGTGTGTGATGATGACGACAGGGCCCGTCGCGCCGGGGGCCTGGACCTGCGTGGCCGGCGTCTGCCCGACGGTCATCGGGGTAATCTGAAGACCCTGGCGCGGTCTTTCGAGACCCCACACCCCAAGCGCAATGGCCAGAACAGCCGCGCCTGCAACGATGGCCTGCCGCATGCCACCCCTCCTTGCCGTCAATTCGCGGCAATCTAGCGCCAATTCGCCGCGATCCAACCGGTGTTGGGGCTGGCAAAGCGAAACCGGCTGGCTTAGCACACGCGCATGTATACCGCGACCCTGCTCACCAACCCCGCCATGATCCTGGATCCGGCCCTCGTCACTGCCGTTCGGGACGCCTTTGGCGGACGCGATGCTGTCTGGCTCGACCCCAATTGCGCCGCCGCGTTCGAGATGGAACTGCGGCCCCGCAACCTGCCCTCGGTCTGGGAAAGCCTGCAAGGCGAAGGGGTCGATCTTGTCGTTCAGCCCAGTGCGAACCGGCGGAAACGGCTTTTGCTGGCCGATATGGATTCAACGATGATCCAGCAGGAATGCATCGACGAACTGGCCGAGGCGGCCGGCTTTGGCGATCAGGTGCGGGCCGTCACCAAGCGCGCGATGAACGGCGAGCTCGATTTCGTCGAAGCGCTGCACGAACGGGTGGCCGTGATGAAAGGTTTGCCGGCCACGGTCATTCAGGAGGTTTTGGACACCCGCATCACCATGATGCCCGGGGGCGCCACCCTGGTGGCCACGATGAAGGCCCATGGCGCCTATGCCGCCCTGGTGTCGGGCGGGTTCACGGCCTTCACCACATCCGTCGCGGCCCGCCTCGGATTTGACGAACATCGCGCCAACACCTTGACCATCGTGGATGGACGGCTGGACGGCACCGTGACGCCCCCGATCCTGGGACGCCAGGCCAAGATCGACGCGTTGCAGGATCTGACCACGCGGCTCGACATTGGTGCCGAGGATGTTCTGGCCATTGGCGATGGTGCGAACGATCTGGGCATGTTGGGCGTTGCCGGACTTGGCGTCGCCGTCCATGCCAAGCCCGCCGTGCAGGCCGAGGCCGCGTATCGGATCAATCACGGCAACCTGACCGCGCTGCTCTACATCCAAGGCTACAGCTCGGCCGACTTCGTCCACGCCTGACCCCACTGGCCCGGTGATGGGCGCGTGTGAACCGACACGGTGATCCGTTCAAGTCTGGCGCCAACCGCGCCGCGCGGATGCGCGGCGCCGGGCCCAACCCCCGCAGGCCGAAGGCCGAGGGGGGCGGGAGCCCCCCGTTACTCTGCCGGGACAGCCGCCTCTTCGATGCCCAGGGGATGGGTCAGCTTGTCCAGCATCTCCTTCGGGCACACCTGGACGAAGTTCGCCTTTTCCAGATCCCAATGCTGCAGAATGTCGGCGGCCTTCCGGCTGCCGGTTTCGGCGGCATGGGCCTGGATCAGGCCCTTGAGCTGTGCTTCCCAATGCGCCTCGGCAACCGGGCAGGTGACAAGCGTTTCAAGGTTCATGTTGACGGCGGCCTGCCCCTCCGGATCGTAGAGATAGGCCATACCCCCGGTCATGCCGGCGCCGAAATTGGCCCCGATCGACCCCAGGATGACCGCGACCCCGCCCGTCATATACTCGCACCCGTTCGAGCCGCAGCCTTCGACCACGACCTTCGCGCCCGAGTTCCGCACGGCAAAGCGTTCACCCGCCCGACCTGCGGCAAACAGATGCCCATCGGTGGCGCCGTACAGAACGGTATTGCCGATGATGACATTCTCATCGGCCTTCAGCGGGCTCATTTGCGGGGGCTTCACCACCACGATCCCGCCTGACAGGCCCTTGCCGACATAGTCGTTGGCGTCGCCCGACACTTCGAGCTTCAGGCCCGGCGCCGCAAAGGCCCCGAGGGATTGGCCGGCCGACCCCTCCAGCTTCACCGTCAGGTGATCCGGCTGAAGCGGGCTGTTGCGCATGCCGAAGTTTCGCACGATGTGGCTGGATGTGCGCGTGCCAATGGTCCGCAGCGTGTTCTGCACCGCGTAGGACAGCTGCATCTTCTCGCCATCCTCAAGGAAGCGCTGTGCGTCCTGGACGATCTGGGCATCCAACGTGTCCGGCACGGCGTTGCGCGGCTTGTTCCGGTCATAGACGATCTGGTCGGCCCCATCGACGGTGATGAGCATCGGGTTGAGGTCCAGATCATCCAGATGCGCGGCCCCCCGGCTGACCTGCGCCAGCAGGTCGGCGCGCCCGATCACTTCGTCGAGGCTGCGCGCCCCGATCGACGCGAGGATTTCGCGCACTTCCGTGGCGTAGAAGGTGATCAGGTTCACCACCTTGTCGGCGTTGCCCGTGAACTTGTCGCGCAGGCGTTCATCCTGCGTGCAGACCCCCACCGGGCAGGTGTTGGACTGGCACTGACGCACCATGATGCAGCCCATCGCGATCAGGGCCGCGGTGCCGATTCCGTATTCCTCGGCCCCCATCATGGCGGCCATCACGATATCGCGGCCTGTGCGCAAACCGCCGTCGGTCCGCAGGGTCACACGATCCCGCAGATGGTTCATGGCCAGAACCTGGTGCGCTTCGGTCAGGCCCATTTCCCAGGGCAGGCCCGCGTATTTGATGCTGGTGGCCGGCGACGCGCCCGTGCCCCCATTGTGACCCGAGATCAGGATCACGTCGGCTTTGGCCTTGGCCACACCAGCGGCAATCGTGCCGACACCGGACGATGCAACCAGCTTGACCGTGACCTTGCAGCGCGGGTTGATCTGCTTGAGGTCGTAGATCAGCTGCGCCAGATCCTCGATCGAATAGATGTCGTGGTGCGGCGGGGGTGAAATCAGGGTCACGCCCTTCGTCGAATGCCGCAACCGCGCGATCAGGTCGGTGACCTTCATGCCCGGCAGCTGGCCCCCTTCGCCGGGCTTGGCGCCCTGGGCGACCTTGATCTCAAGCTCTTCGCAGTGGTTCAGGTATTCGGCTGTGACGCCAAACCGGCCCGAGGCGACCTGTTTGATCTTGGCGGATGGGTTGTCGCCGTTCGGCTCGGGCACGAAATGCGCCGGATCTTCCCCGCCTTCACCGCTGTCGGATTTTGCCCCGATCCGGTTCATGGCCACGTTCAGCGTCTTGTGCGCCTCGGGCGACAAGGCCCCAAGCGACATGCCGGGTGTCACGAACCGCTTCCGGATCGAAGTGATGCTTTCGACCTCCTCAATCGGGACGGGCTTGCCCAAGGGCTTCATATCCAACAGGTCGCGCAGGTGGATCGGCGGATTGCTCCGCATCTTCTCGGAGTATTGCTTCCACAACTGGTAGGACGAGCGATTGCACGCTTGCTGCATCATATGCATCGTGGTGGCTTCCCACGCGTGCTTTTCGCCCGAGCGGCGGGCCTTGTAGAACCCACCGATCGGCAGCACATCCTGACCACGCAGCCAGGCTTTGGCGTGCACCTCTTCGACCTTGCGCTGGAGGCCCCACACGCCAATGCCTGAGATCCGGCTGATCATGCCGGGGAAGTATTCGGCAACCATGGCGCGGCTCAGGCCGACCGCTTCGAAATTCAGCCCGCCCCGGTAGGAGGAGATGACACTGATCCCCATCTTCGACATGATTTTCAGCAGGCCGGCATCAATGGCCGCCCGGTACCGGGCAATTGCCTCGGTCAAGGTGCCGTCAATCAGGCCGCGATCGATCCGGTCCGCAATGCTGTCCTGGGCGAGATAGGCGTTCACCGTCGTTGCACCACAGCCGACCAGAACGGCAAAGTAGTGCGGGTCGATGCACTCTGCCGACCGGACGTTGAGCGAACAGAAGGTCCGCAGACCTTGCCGGGTCAGCCACGAATGCACCGCGCTGGTGGCCAGAATCATCGGTATCGCGACCAGACCCTCGGTCTGATTCTGATCCGTCAGGATGATGTGGCCCGCGCCCGACCGGACGGCGTCCTCGGCCTCGGTCCGGATGCGCTCCAACCCTTGGCGCAGCGCGCCCTGGGCCCCGCCGGCCGGGAAGGTACAGTCGATGGTGACAACGCTGTCGCCGAAATGGCCAACCATTTCGTCAAACTGCGCATTGCCCACAAACGGGCTTTCCAGAACGAGGATTTCGGTCTGGCTGCTGTCTTCGTCCAGCAAGTTCTTGAGGTTGCCGAACCGGGTCTTGAGGCTCATGACCCGGTATTCCCGCAAACTGTCGATCGGCGGGTTCGTCACCTGGCTGAAGTTTTGGCGGAAGTAGTGGCTCAGCGGGCGGTATTGGCTCGACAGAACCGCCGCGGGCGTATCGTCGCCCATCGACGCGATCTGTTCTTTTCCGTCCTCGGCCATCGGCGCGAGGATTTGCTCGAGCTCTTCGATGGAATACCCGGCGGCGACCTGACGCTTGCGCAGGTCGGCCCCGTCAAACAGGGTTTTCTCGGTCACGCCTTCGGTGGCTTCCGCCAGATCGGTGATCTTGCCAACCCATTCACCAAAGGGGCGTGCCTCGGCCAGGGCGTCCTTGATCTCGGTGTCGTGGAACAGCTTCTGATCCTGCATGTCGACCGCGATCATCTGGCCCGGGCCAAGCGCGCCTTTTTCGACAACCGTTGCCTCGTCAATCGGAACCATCCCCGCCTCGGACCCGGAGATCAGCAGGCCATCCCCAGTCACGACGTAGCGCATCGGGCGCAGGCCGTTCCGGTCAAGTCCGGCACACACCCACCGTCCATCCGTCATTGCCAGGGCGGCGGGGCCGTCCCACGGTTCCATGACCGAGTTGCAGTAGGAATACATGTCCTGCCATGCCTGCGGCAGCTCGGTCGCGGTTTGGCTCCAGGCCTCCGGCACCAGCATGGTTTTGGCCATCGGCGCGTTGCGGCCCGCGCGCACCAGAACTTCGAACACCGCGTCCAACGCGGCGGAATCCGACGCGCCATTCGCAATGATCGGTTTGATGTCTTCCGCCATCTCGCCGAAATACGAGCTGGAGAGCCGAATTTCGTGGCTCTTCATCCAGTTCACATTGCCCTTGAGCGTGTTGATCTCGCCATTGTGGGCCAACATGCGGAACGGCTGTGCCAGCCACCACTGCGGGAAGGTGTTGGTCGAATACCGCTGGTGGTAGATTGCAAAGGCACTTTCGAACCGCTCGTCCTTGAGATCGGGATAGAACTCGGCGACCTGCTCGGCCAGCATCATGCCCTTGTAGATGATCGACCGGCAGGACAGCGAACAGATGTAAAGCTGCGGGATCTGGGCGGCGGCGGCGGCCTTCTCGATCCGGCGGCGGATGACGTAAAGTTCGCGCTCAAAAGTCTCTTCGTCGACGCCTTTGGAGTTCGAGATGATGATCTGTTCAATCTCGGGCCGCGTCGCGTTGGCCTTCTCACCCAGGACGCTGATGTCGACCGGAACGTGCCGCCACCCGTAGTTGTAGTAACCCATCCGGAGCACTTCGGACTCAACGATGGTGCGGCAGGTTTCCTGCGCACCGAAATCGTTCCGGGGCAGAAAGACCTGGCCGACGGCCATCAACTCGTCATGCCGGGGCTCATGACCCGTCCGCAGGACCTGATCGTATAAGAAGGCGGGCGGGATCTGCACATGGATGCCCGCGCCGTCGCCGGTTTTGCCATCAGCATCGACCGCGCCGCGGTGCCAGATCGCCTTGAGCGCCGTAATCCCCGCTTCGACCACCTGCCGGCGCGGCTTGCCGTCGATGGCAACGACCAGACCCACACCACAGGATGAATGTTCATCCTCGGCGCGGAACATGCCGTTCTCTTCCATCCAGCGGCGTTTGGTTTCCTCGGCCGCAGCCCAGTTGGCGTCGAATTTGGTCATGGCGCCTCTCCTTCAAGATATGCGTGCAGCGCGGCCAGTTCCTGGGCCTCGGTGCTTTGTTTCGCGTCTGGCCACGCGGGCAGCCAGCCCGGCCTGTGGTCGACAAAAATCTCGTCCTGAACGGTCAGCCCACTCTGATCGTCCAACAACCCGGCGGCGACATAGGCCACGGGCTTTCCTTGCATTTTCCACCAGAGCGTCGATCCGCAGGTGCCGCAGAACACCCGCTCCCCCCATTCGCTGGCGCGGTAGGATTGGGTCGCGTCCTCGCCCTCGATCTCGAGGGACGCCACCTTGACCGAAGTCAGCGGACCGCCACCGGTCCATTTCTGACATTGGCCGCAATGGCACATCTGGATGGCATCACTGGCCAGCTCCATCCGAAGCTGCACGGCGCCACACAAGCAGGAGGCCGTCCGGGTCATTGGCTTGCCCTCCACACCGGCGCGTCGAGCGCCGACATCATATCTCCGCAATCGTAAATCGGTTGCGTGGTCAGGAACCCACGTTCGCCCGGTTCAGCAAACTCCATGGGGGAATAATTGCCCTCGAATTTTTCGCCGTTGGGGAGGGTGACCGTCTCGAGGCCCCCGAAGAACATCCGCCATCCTTCGTGGACAAACTGATTGCCCTCCGTCATGCGCGGCCCGTCTGGCGTGTCGTACTGGTAGGCAAACTGGGTGACCTGCAGGACGCGGCCATCAATCACCAATTCTTCGCCCGTCAGGCTGTCAAATCCGGTGTAGTTGCGCCGCGACGCGCCGGTCGGGCCTTCCTGCAGAATCGAAAAGACCATGGAGTCGGATCCGGTCTCCAGCAGTTCGGACAGGCTGGCCGGATCTTCTTCAGGCTCAACGAGGGTCCCGTTCGATGCCCCGCGCAAATCCCACGACCGCAGCCAGCGGAACTCGGCATCGGTGAACGACAGGTAGAACGGCCCGTCGCTGTCCATGGTGACCCGCCAATGGGTGCCCGCGGGATCGGCGTCGCAGGACCAATTGTGGCTGACAAGGCAGCTGCGCGACTGAACGGTCAAAAACGCCGTGCAGCCCTCGGGCACCTGGAACAGGCGCCCGGCATCCTGCGCCGCAGCCGGAGCGGACAGCCCGAAGGAACAGGCGCACAGCACTGTCCCGAGGGCGATCCCTTGTGTTCCTTTGACCTTCATCCTGCCAGCTTTCCTGACCCGTGTTCCGTTTCTCTTGTCCTTGGTCCGCCTGTTCGTCGGCCCCCGCAACGCGACCAGCGCCTTGCTCAGGTTGGCTGGTCCGTGGGGACCAAACGACGTGGGGCGGATTGCTTACTCCGCAGCCACCGAGCCGGTGACCGTCAGTTTCTCGAGAATGGCCTCCGCCGCTTCGCGCCCGTCGCGAATGGCCCAAACCACAAGGCTTGCGCCGCGCACGATGTCTCCGACGGCATAGACGTTCTCCATCTCGGTCTCATGCGTGCGGAAGTTGGCCTTGATGGTGCCCCAACGGGTCACTTCAAGCTCGGGCGTGTCCCACAGGGCCGGCAGGTCTTCGGGCTCGAACCCGAGGGCCTTGATGACCAGATCGGCATCTTCGACATAGTCGGCCCCGTCGATCACTTCGGGCGCTTGCCGTCCGGTCGCATCCGGCTGGCCCAGGCGCATCTTCTGAACCATGACACCGCTGACGGCGTCGCCGGAGAACCCCTTGGGCGCCGAGAGCCACACGAATTCGACGCCTTCTTCTTCCGCGTTTTGCACTTCGCGCTGCGATCCCGGCATGTTTGCCCGGTCGCGGCGATACAGACATTTGACCGAGGTCGCGCCCTGGCGGGTTGCGGTCCGCACACAGTCCATCGCGGTGTCGCCACCGCCGATCACGACGACGCGCTTACCTTCGGCGTTCAACTCACCGCTTTCGAACTCGGGCACGGTGTCGCCAAAGCCCTTGCGGTTGCTGGCGGTCAGATAGTCGATCGCGCGCACGATGCCGTCTGCCCCGACGCCGGGGGCCGGCAGATCGCGGCTTTTGTAGACGCCGGTCGCGATCACGACGAAATCGTGCTTGTCCCGAATCTCGGCAAAGCTGATGTCTTCACCCACATTGCAGTTCAGGACAAACGCGACACCGCCGTCCTCCAACTGCTTGTTGCGGCGCATGACGACGTCTTTTTCCAGTTTGAAGCCCGGGATGCCGTACACCATCAGACCGCCCGACCGGTCGTACCGGTCATAGACGGTGACCTGAAGGCCCGCGCGGCGCAGCATGTCGGCCGCGGCCAGGCCACCGGGGCCTGCGCCGATGATCCCGACGCTTTCGGACCGCTCGACGGAGGGCGCAATCGGCTTTACCCACCCTTCTTCCCAGGCGGTATCCGTGATGTATTTTTCCACCGACCCGATCGTGACCGTGCCATGACCCGACTGCTCGATCACGCAGTTGCCTTCGCAAAGGCGATCCTGCGGGCAAATGCGGCCACAGATCTCGGGGAAGGTGTTGGTCGCCTGGCTGATGTCATAGGCTTCCTGCAAACGCCCTTCGGCAGTCAATTTCAGCCAGTCGGGGATATTGTTGTGCAGCGGGCAGTGGCTTTGGCAGTAGGGCACACCGCATTGGCTGCAGCGCCCGGATTGCTCTGCCGCTTTTTCGCGCGCGTATTCGCCATAAATTTCGCCAAAGTCTTCCTTCCGCAGATCTGGCGGCCGCTTTTCCGGCATGGCCTTGTCAAGGGTGACGAATTTCAGCATGGGTTGTTTAGCCAAGGAACCTCTCCCTCTTCCGCCGCACTCCTATACAGATGCCCTTTTTGGATAAAAAGACAATAATGCTGACCCATATGGCAAAATCTGCGCATTTGCCGGGTCATTCGCGGCTCGGGTTTCATTTTTTATATCAGTTTTACTTACCTATTTGTAGAATTTCTTATATTTTTCAACCTGAAAGCCTTGGCATGAAGACTGAGGGGACCTGCTGATGGCCCTGTGGCATTTGATTCTTCTGGCGCTCATTCAGGGCGTCACCGAGTTTTTGCCGGTCTCATCCTCAGGGCACCTTGCCCTGTTTCCGAATCTTACAGGGCTTGAGGACCAGGGATTGGTCATCGATGTGGCCGTCCATGTCGGGACGCTTGGGGCTGTTATCCTGTATTTCTGGCGGGACGTGGCCGCAGCGGTCGGCGGCGTTCCGCGGCTTTTAACCGGGCGCATCGACACGGCCGGCTCAAAACTCGCCTTTCTCCTTCTGGTCGCGACAATTCCCGTGGTTCTGGCCGGGCTGGCGCTGCGCCTGACCGGGTTGGACGAGGCCCTCCGCTCGATCGCTGTGATCGGATGGGCGATGCTTCTGTTCGGTGTGGTCCTGTATTGGGCGGATACCACGCAGCCCGCAACCCGACGCGCCGAGGGATGGTCGCTGCGGGATGCGATCATAATGGGCCTGTGGCAAGCGGTGGCCCTGATCCCGGGGACATCGCGATCCGGCATCACCATCACGGCCGGGCGCATCCTCGGGTATGACCGGGAAAGTGCCGCGCGTCTTGCGATGCTCATGTCCATTCCGACCATCGCGGCGTCGGGGGTGTTGTTGGGCCTTGATGTCCTCACGACCGCGAACGCGGCCGCCGCCCGCGACGGCGCAATCGCAGCCGCGTTTGCCTTTATCTCGGCACTCGGGGCGCTTGCGCTGATGATGCGGTTGCTGAAGAGCGTGAGTTTCACGCCCTACGTGGTTTACCGGGTGATCCTGGGGCTGACGCTCCTGTGGATCGCCTACAGTTAATCCCGCAGGTACGCCGCGCTGTCCTTGATCTCGGCGTATTGCCCGTTTGGACGATACGGCCAGAGATAATCATCCAGCACGGCTTCCATGGCGGTCGGTGCGATGCCCAGAACGGCAAATCCCATCTTTTCGGGGTCGGCCAGATTGTCGGTGCGCAGATTCCGCACCTGGTCGCGCGTGATCACCCCGTTCTGGACCAGTCCCAAAGTCAGGGTCTGGAGCAGATCAAACGACCACCCCATGATCGACGCCGCGAAGAACGGCACGTTCAGGATGAGGCGACGGCGCTGAATGACCGTCAACATTTGCTGAATCAAGTCGCGGAAACTGTGCACGTCAGGGCCGCCCAACTCGTACACACCCGGGTTCGCAGTGCCCAGAACACCCATGACGGCCGCCTTGGCAACATCATCGACATAAACCGGTTGGAACCGGGTGCCGGCGCCAACGACCGGCAGGATCGGCCCAAGCCGCGTCATTGCGGCAAACCGATTGAAGAACTGATCCTCGGGGCCAAAGACGATGGAGGGGCGCAGGATCATCGCGCGTGGGAATGCTTCGAGCACATTCGCCTCGCCCAAGGCCTTGGTCCGGGCATAGTCGCTGGCGCTGTCCGGGTCGGCCCCGATGGCCGAGATGTGCACCATCCGGGCGACACCTTCTTCGGTGGCGATACGGGCGACCCGACCGGCCCCCTCGGCCTGGACGGCGTCGAACTTGTTTTTGCCCTGCTCGGCCAGAATACCAACGCAGTTCACGACCGCATCCGCCCCATGGATGGCAGCCCGCACCGAATCATCGTCGCGAATGTTCGCCAGAATGGGTTCGACCTGACCGACGACACCGTAGGGACGCACAAAAAGCGCTTCGTTCGGTCTGCGCACGGCCACGCGGACACGCCAGCCCTCTTTCGCCATGCGGCGCGCAATGTAGCGCCCGACAAAGCCCGAACCGCCGAATATCGTGACGAGTTTTGACATGTTGTGCCGTCCTATGGTCGTCGTTTTGGCCGACATACGCTGCCCAAATTGACCGAACAAGGCGCAAATCGTCCCAAGTCCGCCGATCACGCGAATGCTTCTGGCTATCGTCCCCAGTGCGCCCTAGGACTCGGGTCATGTCTGCCATACCCCTGCCAGGGTCCCTTCGCCGCTTTTCGGCGGTCCTTTGTGTTTGTTTTGCCGCCCTGCCCAACGTCACCGTCGGGCAGCAGGTCGTGATTTCCGCACCGGACGCTGACCTGGGGCTTCGGGCGTCTCTGGAGGCAGCCTCGCTTTTGTTGCGCGCGCCCTCGGACGGCAGCACGCGCACCGGACAGGATATCGTGGCCGCCGCCCGCGCCGAATACGGGCGTCTTATCGGTGTATTGTACGAGGCCGGTTACTTCGCTCCGACGATTTCCATCGACCTGGACGGGCGGGACGCGGCGCGAATGTCACCGTTCTCGGCCCCGGCCCGGATCAACATGGTCGAAATCAACATCGAGCCGGGCGCGCCGTTCCGCCTTGGTCGCGCCACCATCGCCCCCGTCGCCGCCGACACGGTTCTGCCGGACGCGTTCCGCCCCGACGGCGCCGCCTCCACCCCGCTCTTGCGGGCGACCGCCGATGCCGCGATCGTGGGTTGGCAGGTGCGCGGACACGCAACGGCCGAAATCGCCAGCCAGCGTATCGTGGCGCGCAATCCCGACGCCGCGCTGGACGTCGACATCCGGATCAACCCGGGGCCGGTCGTCACTTTTGGCACCCTCATCCCACAGGGCCACGAGAGGATGCGGCCCGAGCGGATCATCGCCATCGCCGGACTCCCCCAAGGGGACGTGTATCACCCCGACAGCGTGGCGCGGGCCGAGGAACGGTTGCGCGACACCGGCACCTTTTCGTCCATTCGGATCACCGGACAGGATCTGCAGCCGGGCGATGTCATGGATTTCGAGGCCCTTGTGGATGAGGCCCCCCTACGCCGCTTGGGATTTGGTGTGGAGCTGTCCTCAGACGATGGGATTGGCCTGTCGGGCTACTGGCTACATCGAAATCTGTTCGGAGGGGCCGAGAGGTTGCGGTTCGATGCATCCGTATCCCAGATCGGCATTGGAACAGAGCGGCCCGACGTTCAGTTGGATCTGAGCTTTGACCGGCCCGCCACCTTCAATGCCGACACAAACCTGAACATCCTGATTTCGGGCGAATGGCTGGATCAGCCCCGGTATGAATTGGCCGGCGTCACAAGCGAAGTGACGCTTGAGCGCTGGATCAACCCCACCCTGTCGGTGAGTGCTGGCCTCGGCGTCAGTCAGACAGAAGTCGACGATGCCCTGGGCAGTCGCAGTGTCACGCAGTTGAGCTTTCCACTGGGTGCGGTCTACGACAATCGAGACGTCCCCCTTGATGCCAGGGCTGGCGCTTACGCGGCCGCCGATGTCCGGCCCTTCCAGACACTTGGGGGCGATCCCGGCGTCTGGATGTATGCCGACGCCCGCACATACCGCAGGATTGGCGCTGGCGACGGGGCACGGTTCGCGGCGCGGGCACAGGCGGGCACCATCTTTGGCTCGGACGTCACCGAGTTTGCGCCCGACGATCTGTTTTATTCAGGCGGATCGGGCACGGTGCGCGGCCAACAGTTCCAGATCCTGGGCGCGACCCAGAATGGTCAGGCCAGCGGCGGGCGGAGCTTCGCGGGCCTGTCCGGGGAATTCCGGTACGATCTGGGAGAGACCGATTTTGGCCTTGCCGGGTTCTTGGATGCGGGATTCGTCTCGGCCGACGCGTTCGGCGCCGGCAGTTCGAACTGGCATGCCGGCGCGGGGGTCGGGCTGCGCTACGCGACACCGTTTGGCCCGATCCGTGTCGACCTCGCGACGCCGGTGAGTGACGGCCAGTTTGGCAGCGCGCTCTATCTCTATATCGGCATTGGGCAGGCGTTCTGATGCGGGGTGTCTTGCTCACCCTGGCGCTCCTGATCCTTCCCGTGATGGCGTGGGGACAATCCCAGACGGATGATGGCACCCGGTTGGAGCGCTTCCTGGAAAGCCAGTTGTCCGATGGGGACGATTTCGCGGTCGCCCTGGAAGGGTTTCGCGGGGCCCTGTCCTCCCAGGCGCAATTGGATCGCATGACGATCTCAGACCGCGACGGTGTCTGGTTGGTCCTGGAGGCCGCCGTTCTGGATTGGACCCGCGCGGCACTGCTGCAAGGTGAATTCCGCGTCAACGCCCTCACTGCGGAACGGGTCAACGTCCTGCGCCTGCCCGTCGCAGATAACAGCGCACCGCTGCCCACCGCCGAAACGACCCCGTTTTCCCTTCCGGATCTGCCCGTCGCAATCGAGATCGGAGAGATCTCGATCGGCACCCTCCAAGTGTCCGAAGATGTCCTCGGACAGCCCGCCCTTCTGTCCGTTGAGGGGGGTGCCGCACTCAGTGGCGGGGCGGGGCACGCCACGTTGGCCCTGAACCGATTGGGCGGTCCGCAGGGCCAGTTTGAATTGGACACGCGATACAGCAACGACACCCGTGACCTGCAGATTGATCTTTCCTTGATCGAGGAAAGCGGCGGCCTGACCGCGGGCCTCTTGGGCCTGCCAGATCGGCCGGCCCTGTCCTTCACCGTGGCCGGGTCCGGCCCCCTTTCGGATTTCGCCGCCCGCATCGCCCTGGCCACAGACGGGGTCGAACGTTTCAGCGGCGATGTGGTCAGCCGAACCGATCCAGACACGACGAACCATAGCGTTCAGGTCGATCTGGGCGGCGACATCTCACCTCTGATGATTGCCGAGTATCGCCCGTTTTTTGGATCCGACTTGGACGTCCGCGCCACGGTCACGCGCCTGACGGACGGCCGCACCATGGTTGAGGATCTGTCGATCGTATCGGCGGCCCTGAATGTTGCGGGTCGTGCAGACCTGTTGGCAGATGGCCACCCGCAGCAACTGGATCTGCGCATGGATCTGCGCGATCCAGAGGGCCAGACGGTCAGGCTGCCGGTGCCGGGCACAGAGGTCGACGTGCAGGATGCACAGCTGCATGTCACCTTTGATGCAGCGTCGGGTGACAGCATCACCACGGCGCTCCAGATTACCGGGCTTGAGACCGAAGCCGGAAGACTTGGAACGCTCGCGCTTGAGGGCGATGGGCGGCTGACACGGTCGGAGAATATGATCAGCGCCGTTGCACTGGCCGTCACGGGCGAGACAGCGGCCGTCGAGCTATCGGACCCGGCCCTGTCATCGGCGGTGGGCGACGCGCATCAACTCTCCATGAATGTTGGTTGGCAGGAGAACGGCACGCTGACCCTGTCAGACCTTGATGTGCGCGCTGGCGACATCCTGCTGTCCGGAGTGTTGGAGGCCGCGCTTGGCATAGATGCCGCGCCGATAGGGTTCGACCTCGACCTGTCCGTCCCGTCCTTGCAGCGCTTTGCGGCTGTCGCGGGACAACCGCTGAATGGGGCCGCACTCGTCCAATTGGACGGGCAGGCGGAGCTTCTTTCGGGCGCGTTTGACCTCCGCCTCGATGGGAGCGGGCAAGACCTGCGCATCGGTGATGGCCTTCCAGCGGCGCTGACAGCCGGCGAAACCCAGATTGCCGTGGCCATCACTCGAAACGAGACCGGCCTGACCCTCGACACGTTTTCACTCGACGCCGCGGAATTGGACGTCACCGGGCACGGGCGGCTTGGCAGCACAGATGGCGCATTGGACGTGACGGCCGCGCTGATCAATGTCGGCCGGTTCACCGACGCGATTTCCGGGCCGGCCACCGCACGCCTTGCTTTGCGGCGGGACGCGTCCGGGCCTTGGCGTGTCGACGGCGATGTTGTGGGGCCCGTTGGGATCGCCGCCGGTCTTGGCGGACAGATCGCGATGCCAGATGGTGTGCCAGACCTTCAGATCACCGGCAGTTTGCCCCTCGCCTTGGCGAATCGCGCCCTCGCGCCAAGGTCCGTCCAAGGACGCCTGTCATTCGATGCGGCCTTGGATGGCGCATTTGATCTGGGGTCATTGTCGGGTCAGTTTTCGGCAGGCGGCGCGCGGCTGGCCCTACCGACGCTGGAGACCGCACTGGAAGATCTGTCCCTGTCGGGCACACTGCGCGCAGGGCAGGTACGCAGCACCGTTACAGGGCGGCTTGGAACAGGCGGAACGGTAACCGCAGAGGCGCAGGTTGACCTCGCCAGCGCAGGGTTGCCCGGCCGGGTCGCGGTGTCGGGTCGCGGACTGCGGCTGGTGGATCCGACCCTCTATGAGGCGCAGATCGACAGTGCGGATTTGGTCTATGCCGGTGCGCTTGCTGGCGCCGCGCGGTTGTCCGGCGAGATCGTGATGGGGACAACGGAACTGCGCGTTCCAGAGACCGGCCTTGGGACGGCCGCCGTACCCGAAATCACCCATATCGGTGAAACCGCGGCGCAGCGGCGCACGCGGATCGCGGCCGGGCTGGTCGAGTCCGGGGGCGGCACCGGCTCGGGCGCTTTGGCGCTTGACGTGTCGGTGACGGCCCCGGGGCGCATCTTTATCCGCGGGCGCGGGTTGGACGCGGAGATGGGAGGAACACTGCGGATGACGGGCACAACCGCAGACATGATCCCTGTTGGGCGATTCGATCTGATCCGGGGTCGATTGTCGATCTTGGGCGCGCGTCTGGATTTGACCGAAGGCTCGGCCAGCCTGCAGGGGCAGGGCGACCCGTTTGTCCGCCTGTTGGCCAACAGCCGCGCAGGGGACTATCGAATCGATATCAGTGTCATCGGCCCCGTATCTGCGCCCGATATCGCGTTCGCGTCTGATCCGGCCCTGCCCGAGGACGAAGTGCTGGCCCAATTGCTGTTTGGTCGCTCTGTCTCGGCCCTGTCTCCGGTCCAGCTTCTGCAGCTGGCGGACGCAGCCGCATCCTTGGCAGGGGGATCATCGAACGCGGGTCTATTGGCGAATCTCAGGGAAAACACCGGTCTGGATGACCTCGATCTGCAGACCGACGCCGAAGGCAACGCCGCAGTGCGCGCGGGTCGCTACCTGTCAGACAACGTGTATTCCGACGTCACTGTCGGCGCGTCCGGCGAGACGGATCTGTCCCTCAACATCGATCTGACCGACAACATCACGGCGCGCGGCAGTTTTTCCTCGAACGGCGACAGCAGTTTGGGCGTATTTTTCGAACGGGATTATTGAGCCCGCGCTTTTCCGTTCGATGGCCGTTGACACTTCCCCGCCCCCAAAGTATTTGCCGCCCTCACGACACCGGCCCAGGTGGCGGAATTGGTAGACGCGCTAGCTTCAGGTGCTAGTGTCCGTATGGACGTGGAGGTTCGAGTCCTCTCCTGGGCACCATCCCTCTCCGATCGCTGAGGCCCGTAGGATTGAGGACGCCGTGACCATCCATCTCTACCAGAATGATTTGCCGGACACGCTGGATCTGGGCCCTGTAGTCGCCATTGATTGCGAAACGATGGGCTTGATTCCGCATCGCGACCGCCTGTGTGTCGTTCAACTGTCCAGCGGGATGGAAACGCGCATCTGGTCCAGATCGGGCAGGGTCGAACCGAGGCACCCAACCTCTGTCGGATGCTGACCGACCCGGCCGTGCTGAAACTGTTTCACTTCGGGCGCTTTGAAATTGCGGTGCTCTACCAAACGTTCGGCGCCCTGACGGCCCCGGTCTACTGCACCAAGATCGCGTCGAAACTGGTGCGGACCTACACCGACCGCCACGGGCTGAAGAACCTGCTTCAGGAGCTTCTCGACGTCGATATCTCGAAGCAGCAACAAAGTTCGGACTGGGGCGCCGAAACCCTGACCGACGCGCAGAAAGCCTATGCGGCATCGGATGTTTTGTACCTGCACCGCCTGAAGGACGTTTTGGATGATCGCCTGTCCCGGGAAGGGCGGACGGACCTTGCCCAGGCGGCGTACGACTTCCTTCCGACCCGCGCCCGGCTTGATCTGGCTGGCTGGCCAGAGATCGACATCTTTTCCCATTAGACCGCGCCGATGGCCCAACTCGACAGACACTCGACGGTCGTAGCCTGGGCCAAAATCGTCCTCCCGGCCGTGGCGTTGGTGCTGTTGTCGTCGCTTTTCCTGTTTGCGAGCAAACCCGATCCAGACGCCGCGTTGCCGTTTGCCGACTTGGACGTCGATCAAGTGGCGACCGAACAACGCCTGTCCGAACCCCGCTTTGCAAGCACGCTGGAAGACGGGCGCGAGGTCGTCGTCAACGCGGCGTCTGTTGTTCAAACGTCCGACGCGACCAACGAGATTGCACTGGACCAGGTGCATACCACTGTTGAATTGGCGACCGAGGACAGCGCCGACATCGTCGCACGTGACGGGCTTGTCGACCTTGGCGAACGGCTGGTGCGCCTGAACGGGGACGTGACGCTTGATACGCTCAGCGGCTATCACATGTTCGGTCAGCTGATGTTCATCTCGATGGACGACGCCTTTCGACTTTGGTCGCCGGAAGAGGTCTTTCTCGAAGGACCGGGTTTCCAGCTGCAGGCTGGCGCGATGGAGCTGGTCGGCCCGGAGGGGCTTGCAGTTCTTGAGTTTACCGATGGCGTCCGCCTGCTATACGGAACGGGGGAATAGGAAACGTCCATGCGCCACGTCTTTGCAAGCTGCCTGACCGTCTTGGTCCTTTTCACGATCGCGCCGGTTGCCGCCGTTGCACAAGTCAACGTCGGGTTCGGGGGCGAAGCGCATGATGCGGATCAGCCCTTGGAGGTTGTGTCCGACGGTCTTCGGGTCAATCAGGAAACGGGCGAGGCCGTTTTTTCTGGCAATGTGATCGTCGTGCAGGGTGGACTGCGGATGACGGCAGCCGAAGTGCAGGTTCTGTATTCGGAGGATTCGGCAGGCGCCCAGAACGTGGATCGCGTGATCGCCACCGGCGGGGTGCTGATGACCCAGGGCGCGGACACCGCCGAGGGGAACGAAGCGATCTACGAAACCTCGACCGGTCTTATGCGGTTGTTTGGCAATGTCCTGGTGACCCAAGGGGCCGTCGTCATCGCGGGCGACACCATGGTCGTGAACCTGGAAACCGGCAACGGCACCGTGGACGGACGCGTGCGCACGATTCTGAACCAGAGCAGCGGGAATGAGTGACCCCGTCACCCTTTCCGCAACGGACGGTGATCATGGTCTCCGCGTCCAGAACCTGCGGAAGAGTTACCGCAAGCGCCCCGTCATCCGGGATGTGTCCCTGACCTTGGACCGCGGTGAGGTTGTCGCACTGCTCGGGCCGAACGGATCGGGCAAGACGACGTCCTTTTATTGTATTGCCGGTTTGATTACCCCGGACGGTGGCTCGGTCAGCATCGATGGCCAGGACGTAACGCTGTTTCCGATGTACCGCCGTGCGCGGGCCGGGATCGGATATCTGCCACAGGAAATGTCGATCTTCCGCGGTCTGTCCGTCGAAGACAACATCATGGCCATTCTTGAAGTGGTGGAGCGGGACCGCGCCACGCGCCGGGACCGGCTCGAGGAACTGCTGTCGGAATTTACCATCGGCCACCTTCGTCGGGCGCCGGCATTGTCCTTGTCGGGTGGCGAACGACGCCGTGTCGAAATCGCGCGCTGCCTTGCGTCAAAGCCCCGCTACGTTCTTTTGGACGAACCGTTTGCCGGCGTGGATCCGATTGCCGTTGGCGACATTCGAAGCCTCGTCTCCGAGCTGAAAACACGTGGGATCGGGGTGCTGATCACAGATCATAACGTCCGGGAAACACTGGAGATTGTTGATCGGGCTTATATCCTGCATGACGGCGCGATCATCAAATCCGGAACACCGGATGAGGTGGTCAAGGACGAGGACGTTCGCCGCGTCTACCTGGGCCAAAGCTTCAAGCGATCCTGACACCCGTCTTTCGTCTTTGCGTTGACAGGGCAGGCGATTTTATCGCCAAATGCTGGTGATGTTCGCCTTCGACTCATCCCCGATTCTTGCCGCCCGACAGGGACTGGACAGGTCGGATTTGCAGCCCCCCAGACGAACAGCTTACGGCTGTACCAACCCAAGGTAATTCTTGGGATTTTCTTGGTGCGCCAGACACGTGGAGGATTCATGTGCTACCAAATCAGCGGAAAACAGATCGACATCGGCGATGCCTTGCAGGTTCACGTCAAGGAATGCCTCGGAAGCGTTATGGAAAAGTATGCCGAACGCCCGACCGACGCCCATGTGATCTTTTCGCGAAGCGGCGCGGAATTCATTTGCGAAGCGACCGTGCACCTGTCGACCGGGCTGACGGCGTCGGCCAAAGGGCATGACCATCAGATTTACGCCGCGTTCGACAGCGCGTGCGACAAGATGGAAAAACAGCTGCGCCGGTACAAACGCCGCCTGAAGGACCACCACCGCGAGCGGCAACACCCCGTTGATGTTCTGGGCGCACCCATGTATGTGCTCGCCGGGTCTCATGATGGTGAGGACGAAGCGTCCGAGCCCGAGACGCTGCAACCGATCATCGTGGCCGAGATGGAAACCAAAATCCCGTCTCTGTCCGTTGGGGAAGCAGTGATGCAGATGGAACTTTCCGGGGCGCCCGTGCTCGTGTTCCGGAATGAAGGACATGATGGGGTGAACGTGGTCTACCGGCGCGAGGACGGAAACGTCGGCTGGATTGATCCCCGTCCCGAGTAGCGCGATCGAGCGTACTGAAAACGACCCGTCCCCTGTGTGACACCGGGGACGCCACACCTGAGGGGTAGGGAATGGACCTGTCGTCGTTGTTGAAGCCGCGCGCCGTGAAGGTGCTCAGCGATGTGTCGAGTAAAAAACGCCTGCTCCAAAGCGTGTCCGATCTGGCCGAAGGCCTGATCACCGTACCGTCCGGGCAAATCTTCGAAGCCTTGCAGGAACGCGAAAGCCTCGGACCGACCGGTGTGGGCAATGGTGTGGCTCTGCCGCATGCCCGGCTGGCGCAGGTCACCGAGGTCCGGGGCGCGTTTCTGCGTCTTGAGAAACCGATCGATTTTGATGCGGCCGACCGGAAAAAGGTGGATTTGATCTTCGCCTTGTTCGCCCCGGCGGATTCGGGCGTCGATCACTTGAAGGCGCTGGCGTTGGTCTCGCGTACGCTGCGCGATCCGGCGATGTGCGCCAAGCTCCGGGCCAACTCGGATCCGACCACGCTGCACACCTTGCTCACCGAAGGCGAAGCAAGCCAGGCGGCCTAGGCCCAGGGACGAAATCCGAACGTCAGATAGTCGCGCCGGTACGTATCGAAGGCGGCTTTTTCGATTTGCGCATCGTAAATCTCGGACAGGGCGTACGGCTCTGACGACAGGGTAGGGTCTGGCACATCGCCCGACGCGCCAACCGCAGCGCCAAGATCGCGAAGCTCGGCGGAAAGGTTGTCTTCCAGCACCATACGATGGGGCAGGGCGAAGTTCGCGGCGCCCTGCATCAGTGCCGTTTGCGTCGCCCAAGCGGGATCAATGCGCACGCTCGTCTGACCGGCCAGATTGCCCTTCAAGAACGTCGAGAACGCCAAAAACGCGGTGCGATGGGCGCCAAGGTCGTAGCGCGCATTCGGACCGGCCTCCGGAATTGGAAGGCCATAGCGTTTCCGCATGGTGTGGCGTTGATCCCGATAGGCCTTCTGATCACCGGGCAGGATCAACGTGTTGAACACCTCGTGGGCGCGCGCGACCGGATGGCGCAAGACGGTAAAGCTGCGATAGCCGGGATGGGCGCGAATCCACTTGCGCAGATCCTTTTGTGTCATGCCGCTGAGCAATCCGTTCAACCCCACCCCGCCCATTTCGCCCATCCAGGACAGAATCGGCTCGACCGGGGCACCCTTGATCGGCATGAACAGCAGCCCCGTTGACGGATGCGCCACGAACCCGGGCACACCGGCGTGGCGCGGCGGTTCGAAGTTGGGGGTTTGGTTGAGATCAAAGCGATCGAGGCGGCGGATCGCGGCCTGCATGTCGGCATAGTTCGCGACCTTGTCCTCAAGATCACTTGGGTTTTGCTTCTTCAGCTTGTCCGACGCCGCATCGAGCCGGTGTTCCGACCCAAGAAAGGCGGCCAATCCATTCAGGACGTCCGGATCGTTGATGTCGTCGTATCGAATGTAGAACGCCGTCTGGCCGGTTGTCTGAAGCCCGCGTTGCAGCCGCATCTGGAACCCCTGCAAGCGTTCGAGAAGCGTCAGAAACTCACGTTCGTCAAAATCGATCACGGCCGCGCGGTGGTGTTTCATATCCATCAGCCGCCATTGCCCCGTTTCCGAGGCAATCTTGCGCGAAACGTAGCTGTCCAGCGGATTGCGCGTCAGGATGATCTTGGCGATGCGCGGGTCGGACAAGACGCGATCGACCACGCGGTCGTCATGATCGTGGAACAGCCGAAACCCCGGCAGGGCGTCGCTTTCATCAATGATCTTTTGGACGAGACCCAAGGGGTCGGCCTCGCGGCGCTCCATGTCATACCCGAAAAGCTCGAACGTCTTGTGGTTGCCGATGAAGGTCGGGTTGAAGACTTCGCCATAGCTTTTGATGTCTGGAAGGGCCTCAAGCGAGGCTTCCAGAAAATTCGACCCTGTTCGCATCTCGGCGAACAATACGAAGGCGTCAAAGCGGCGGGCCATGCGCTATCGCACCAGATACGGGCGCTGGTCGCTGCCCGGTGGTGTGTGAACGATCCCCTCTTGGGGAAAATCCCCGACCGTCAATGGATTCATGCCCTGATTTTTCAGGCTTTGCAGGAAGGTCGGGAACCCGGACAGATCGACCATGCGTGGCGCCTCCGTCAGGCGGAGCGCCTGTGCGCCCTCCATCGCATCAAGCACGGATTGCAGGTTCTCCATCGGCTCTTCAATGAATTCGGCAAGTGTCCAGACCCGGATATCGGCCCGCGCCTGAACATGGCGCAGTTCCTTCACGAATTCCGCTTCACGCCGCTGGAGCAATGCGGCCTCCTGCCGGATGTCGGCGAAGTTCCGGTTCGCCTGATAGAGCCGGACGGCCCATGCGCCTGTGATGACCGAGATCTGCGCGTTGGTATCCGCCGCCATGAAGGGTGCGATTTTTTGCGAATCCGACGGACCAAACTGGAACACCTGTCGTTCGCCCCGCGTGTTCCAGATCAGATTGCAGAGGTAATGCTCGGGGTTGTAATCTCGAAGGGTCGCGTTGGAGGACAATCCGCCGGCATACACATCCGCGTCGCCGGCAAACCGCACCTTCTTTGGGTCGAAGATGTTGCCGTGCACCACGGTTCCCAATCGGCGCGACATCCATGTTTCGAAATCCTGGAACAGGTCGTTGAACCCATGGAACACCGAATAGGGGGCGGCGGTTTTGCCGTTTTCCCAATCCCAGTTCGGGAACCGGCTCTGCATGTAGAGCCCGGGCCGGCCCCGTGTGCGACGCTCCAGCGCCTTCGAGAACACGCGGTCGATCTTGCCAGGCGCGGGCTCGGCTCGACGCTCGGCGGCGATTTCGTCGTTCAGGAACGTGCGACACAGCCGGTTGGCCTTGGGCCAGATCTTGCGCGCCACAAAGCAGTCGGACCGCCGCAACAAATGGAGATGGTCGTCGTAGAAGACGTGTGGTTTGCCCTGAAAATCGAACTTCGACAGGGTGAGCGAACGGCTCTCGATATGGCGGGAATACCCGCGAACCAGCGTCTGGTAGTAGCTTTCGTCGGGAATCCAGACCAGTTTGAAGTACCGATCAATCTCGCGCCGGTTCGGGTCTTCCAGAATGGCAGACAGCGTTTGACGGGTCAGGCACCACCATTGGCTGCCCAAATGGGGGACCATATCCTCCGGCATCTTGCGCTTCATTTTGAATCGCCGTTGCAGGTCCACGTAGCGGTCAAACAGGAACCGATGGCGCTTCCACGAAAACGGGAACCGGAATGCGAAACGTTCGTCGTTCAGGCCGCCGACCGTCCAATCCACGTCGCGGATGGTGACGCTTTCGATGAAGTCGGTCATCGGTCGGGCGGCGAGGTAGGCTTGCAACTCCGACACAGGGCGCAACGGCAGGCAGGAGCCGGACGCCAGGTACACGTGCCGGACCCCGGGAAATTTCTTCAACATCAGCTCGGAGGCCGTCTGCGAGGCCGCGACCAGAGACCAGGTGCCCCATTCGCAGCGGTGGCGCTTCGAAAACTTGACGTTGTCGAGATCAGCAAGTTCGGACTTGAAGGCGGCAAAGCGATCGCTTCGCACGGATTTGTCGACGTGGATGACGACCGGACAATCGCGTTCCGCCCAATGACGCGCCACCTGCGCGGCGCGGTGCAGGGCCGTGTGGCACAGCATGACGATGCCAAGCGCGCTCATGCCCAGTTCCCCTTGGACATCAGCCCCAAAATCTCAAGTTGGCGCCAGTTGATGTATTTCTCGGACCATTTCGTCCAGAACTCGGGGTTGTTGGCCAACCCGTCGGCATAGGCGCGATACTCGGCACTGGCAGCAAAATGTTCGCGGCGCTCAAGTTCCTCAGCCGCCTTTTCGGAGAACGTGTTCAGCAGCTTCGCGTGCAGCAGAACGCCCGACGTCTTTTCACCGCCCCACTCGTCGTAGACCAGATTCAATCCACGCGGCAGCAGCATATGGGTCGAACTGGCGTAGGTGTAGGACTTGTGCCAATGCACAAGCGGTATCTTGTTCAGCGCAGGTGCCCGTTCGGGCCGGTCGGTGAAGAATGTCCGGGCACGTGGGCCGCCCTGGATCCACAGGTTGCCGTAGGTCCAGTTGCGTTCGATCGTGTAGTTTCCGGTGTCGAACCAGCAGGCGATTTCGAACGGATCCTGCCCTTCAGCGTAAGGCTGCGTCAGGATCGAGCCTTTGGGATACATGTCCAGCAGCATCGCCCCAAAGCTTTTGATCGAAGACGATTGCAGCCAATCCGTCAGCGCCGGAAGCGGTCGTGTGTCCGAGAACGGATACACGAGGAATTCATCCGGATCGACCACGAGGCACCAGTGCTTGTGGCCATAGAGCCGCAACAATCGGTTGAGCCAATCCATCCCGAACCGTGACCGCTTGTAGCTGGCCGGCGTCGTCCAAACGGAACAATCCGGTTGCTCCGCAAGGTATTCCCGCGTGCCATCTTCGCTGTCGTTGTCGACAAACAGGAAGTGGGAAACACCGCGATCCCGATAGTAAGTCAGGAAGTATTTGAGTCGGGGTTTTTCATTGCGCAGGGTCGAAAAACACAGAACGTCAGCAGGTCGAATGGCATCCGTACGGTCGGCGACGGGACGCAACGACCGGCTCTTCCGCCAAGCGCGGACGAGGTATTTCTTGCGCTCCAGGCGCAGGCCATAGCGTTTGACCGCCTTCATGCACTGCCCTTCTACTCATCAACCTGCGGCTGCCCGTTCAACGGTTTCAAAGTGATCCCGCCATGTGGGCAACGGTGCCTTTGTCAGATCAGGCACTTCTAGATTGCCATCGATACATTTCTTAATCGTTTCAGCCCAAAGATACGCATCCGACGGGGGGAGGTAAACGGCGGATGCACCCAGAAGCTCGCGCAACACTGGCAAATCACTGACAATCGGCAAGGTTCCATGGGCCAATGCCTCCATTGGCGGAAAGCCGAACCCCTCAGCCAGTGATGGAAACAGCAGGGCGGCCGAGGCTGCGACGTGGTCGTGCAGAACCTCATCTGACACCGGTCCGTGTTCGACAATTGCCGAGCCCAGAAGGGGGTGGCTGTCAAAGTGACGAAAGAATGCCTCGTCGTGCCATCCGCGCGGCCCGAGAATGTGCAGCGTCGGCATGGGCAGATCATCCCGCATCCACCGCAGGTGTTCCCAGGCTTCCAACATAAGGGCGTGGTTCTTGCGCGGCTCGATGGTGCCCACCATGACAAACCGCAGCGGATCGCGGGGGACCGCGCGCCGTGGGGCGGGGTCTACCCCCAGATGGGCCACAACTTGGCGCGGACTGTCAGGTGTGTCGGCCCAATGCGTCGTGAGCGCGATTTTCGTGTCTTCCGAGTTTGTGAGGATCAAATCGGCATGCGTTCGAACCGTTTCGATCCGCGCTGCAAACCGGGCAGGCATGTCGGGGACAACCGTCTCGGGATGCGTGATCGGGATCAGATCATGCACCATCACCACGATCCTGGCCTGCGCCGCATCGAGGGCTGAAAGAACACGGTGCGACAGGTTCGAATGGCCGACCAGGAACACAGGTGTTCCAGGTTTCAGGTTTCGCCTGATCAGCGCGCCCAATCCCCAAGGGACCGCGCGGTCAATCGCGATGGCGCGCAAGGCCGCTTCGGCCTGATGCCGCGGCCGATGCCCGCGTCCAGAGAGGCGCGAAACCAGATCCGCCCGGGGCAGATCGCCATCGTGGCGTGCCAGATTGCGCAAAACCGTCGCGCCGTCCTTGTCCAAAAGCAGAAACCCACGGGTCGTTTTCGCCAGAAACCGGCTGTCCGAACCGCAGTGATCAAGCACGTAATCGAGATAGGCCAGTTCGACCCGATCAATCTCGGTTCCAACGCTTCGCCCAATTCGACCAAGCGTCCGGGTCAGGTCCAGCCAGACTGTTCCAAGGGGTGACGGGCCACCCATCCGACTTTATTGGGCGGCGCTGCGGACCGACATCATATCCGACAGATAATCCGAGAACTCGTCGCGCAGGTCTTCGCGCGCCAGTCCGAAGGCCACGGTCGCCTGCAGGAACCCGGCTTTCGATCCGCAGTCGTAGCGCTGGCCCTGGAACCGGAAGGCGTGCACGTTGTCCGAGCCTTCGATTTCGCGGGCGATGGCATCCGTCAGTTGCACTTCGCCACCCGCGCCGGATTTGATCTTGTTCAAATTCGACATGATTTCGGGGGTGAGGATGTACCGGCCGATCACGGCAAGATTGGAGGGGGCCGTCCCTGCGGCAGGTTTCTCGACCATGCCTTTCACGGACACGACGGACCCCATGTCTTCCTTGATGTCCACGATCCCGTAAGACGATGTCTTTTCAGCCGGAACTTCCATTGCGGCGACCATGTTGCCGCCTGTTTCGGCGTGCGCCTCAACCATTTGCTGCAGACAGGGCTTTTCGGCCGCGATCACATCATCTGGCAGGATGACGGCAAAGGGTTCATTGGCCAGCAAGCGTCGTGCGCACCAAACCGCATGACCCAGGCCAAGCGCCCGATGCTGGCGGATATACGCGATTGCGCCTGAATCCATGTTGGTCGCTTTGAGTGTTTGAAGAAGGTCCTTCTTCCCCTTCTTGCGGAGTGAGTTTTCCAACTCCGGCGCGTGATCGAAGTAATCTTCCAACGCGCTTTTTCCGCGGGACGTTACAAAGATGAATTCCTTGATCCCGGCGGCGCGTGCCTCGTCGATGGCATACTGAATGAGCGGCCGGTCGACCAAGGTCATGATTTCTTTGGGAACCGACTTCGTCGCTGGCAAAAACCGCGTGCCTTGACCAGCCACGGGAAAGATCGCCTTTGTCACCTTCTTCTTCATCGCATACTTCTCTCTGGTTCACGGATTACCACATAGGCGATATGGCGATTTGCTACATGACCTTGAGTGCGTTGTCATCCCGAACCTGACCGAAAAGCCTTAATAATCAGTCGCCCCGCATCGCTTCAATTCGGCTTTGCTCTTCATTTACGCGTTGTGAAAACCCAGACAGGCGAATGCGGGCCTGATCCCGGCGGGACGGACCGAAAATCCCGCCCGTCTGTTCCCACCAACCGCCTTCTGTGAACACCACTTTGTGCTTGCGCGGCGACGGTTCGAAGATCAGCAAAGTCACCCGTCGCCCAGCCTGGACATCTGCTTCGGCAGCGGCGCGGAGCGCGCTTGCCCGAAGCCACCACCCAGAGCGATAGGTCATTGGCGCCTCGGCCAAGGCCGGGAACCGTTCGAATGGCCTGTCCGGCGCTGTGACGTTCAGCCGGCCGGATGGACGCACGCGGCCAGCTTCGATGCCCTGCATCAAGCTTTCCATCAGCAGGCGGACATCCCGGCTCCCGATTTTGCGCCGCCGCACCAACCGCATCAGTCTGGCGCGCTGATCGCTTTCCAACTGCCGCAGGTCCGGTGCGTGATCTTCACCCGTGGCATGTTTTGCAAGAAACACGGCCGTCGACGCCCCGATATCAAAAAGAGACAGCGGGATGCGGTCGTCGCGCCGCCGGCTGCTGGCGGCGAACCCATGATGCACGATGGCGTCAGGGGCATAGATCGTTTTCGCGCGATCGGCGGCGAGGCGACGCGCCAGATCGGTGTCGTCCATAAAGAACTCGAATGCCGGGTCGAACCCGCCCAAATCCCGCAAGACAGATGCCCGGATGGCCATATTCGTGCCGTGCAGTTTCACGGCTTCCCCTGCCTCAAGAGACCCACCGTCGCGCACCCACTGGTCCCGGCCGCGGTTGTCGACGGACATGTTGCCCCACTGCGTGGATATTCCGTTCCGCCCGAGAACCAGGCCTGTGACGGCGGCGACATCCCCGTCCGCAAATGCAGCGACAATCCGGGACAACCAATTGGGTTCGGGGACAGCATCATCGTCGATGAATGCAATGATATCCCCGGTTGCAGCAGCGATACCGGCGTTGCGCGCAACGGCGATATTCGGCTGGTCCTGGGGCAGGAGTGTCAGGTGCTGCGCAAACGGCAAGGTCGCGGCGGCGGCCCGTCCCGCGTCATCAGCCACGACCACAATCTCGAACGCCGCGTTCTGGCATTGGGACACCCCAAGAATCGCGCGGCGCAGAAGGCGTGGCCGTCCAAAACTGACGATCACCACCGATATGCGCGGCGCGTCAGGCACTATGGCAGTCCCATCTCGGACAGCATCGCCTCAATTCTCGGAATGTCTTCGGGATTGTTCAATTCCCAGAACTTGCGCCCGCGCGCTTCGACTTCGACACAGGCCACGCTGTGCCCGGCCTCAAGAAAGCGGAGCTGTTCCAGCCCTTCATTGGACTCCAAGGGCCCGATCGGCCAGTCGGGGTAAGCATGCAGCGCCCAAGGGCGATACGCGTATACGCCCACATGGTGGAAGACCGGCGTATCCGCGTCGGGTTCATAGACCTCGGACGTAAAGGGAATGACTTCTTTGGAAAAATAAAGCCCGCGCCTGGCGCTGTCGACGACCGCCGTCGTGCCGCCAACGCGCCCGGCGGCCCGATCCGCCTTCAACGCGGCCAAGGTTTCGCCATCGCACCTGAGAACGGGCGTCGCGACTGCGGCCTGGCTGTCCGCCCGCAGACCCGCGATCAATCCTTCCAGGAACCAGGGCGGTGTCAGAGGCGCGTCGCCCTGCAAATTGACGATCATTTCGACATCCGGTCCGAGCAGGCCCAGGGCCTCGGCACACCGCTCTGTCCCGTTTCGACAGGTGTCAGATGTCATCAAAACGTCTGCGCCGAACGCGCGGGCGGCGTCCGCGATGCGGTCATCATCCGTCGCGACGTGGATTTCATCGAATCCATCCACCTCGCGGGCTGCGCGCCAACTGCGCTCGATCAGGCTTTGCGCGACTCCGGTCGCGCCGGTCAGCATGGCCAGCGGTTTTCCCGGGTATCGGCTTGAAGCAAACCGGGCCGGGATGATGCAGACAGTCTTCATGCCGGCTTCAACTCCACGCCCGGGGCATGGGCAATGAAGAACCCATTCGCGAAACCGGGTTTTCCATATTGGAACGGCGCATGATCCTCGAACTGCACCATTTGGCCGCCGGCCCCGCGCAAGACGGCGTCGCCGGCTGCCGTGTCCCATTCCATCGTGCGGCCAAGCCGCGGGTACAAATCCGCCTCGCCAGTCGCAACCAGGCAGAATTTCAAGGACGAGCCAGCGCTTTTTGAATCGGCGACGGCGTATTTGTTGATGTAGTCGTCGGTGGCTGCATCGCGATGCGATTTCGACGCCACCACGTAAAGGGAGGTGTTGTCGGGATCTCGAACGAAAATGGGTGTGGTTTTGCCAGCCTTGTCCAGATCGAACGGGGCCTTCTCTTCCACGCTGCGCCCCTGCCCATCGGTATAGAACAACCGGCCCTTGGCGGGCGCATAAACCACGCCGCGAACAGGCACACCGTCTTCGACCCAAGCGATGTTGACCGTGAAGTCCCCGCGGCGTTGGACGAACTCCTTGGTGCCGTCGAGTGGATCGACGATCAGAAAGGTGCGACTGGATTGGTCGTGACTGTCGGCCTGTTCCTCGGTCACCAGCACAAGATCGGGGAAAGCGGCCCGCAGACGCTTGGAAATCAGCGCGTCGGCGGCTTCGTCGGCTTCTGTGACGGGACTGTCGTCCGACTTCACCTTCACCTCGAAATCATCGGAATTGTAGATTTCCGTGATTTTGTCGCCGGCTTCGATGGCAGCGGTGCGGAATACGCGCATCATATCTTCGTAATTCAACGGAGCCCCCGAGGATTGATTGAAATTTTAAGTCCTCAGAGTTATCGTCTCGCCACGCGTCCGGGGCAAGACAAGCCCGTCAAGAAGGGTGGCCTGCGACGTTTGGGGGCAGATTGGCTGCGTATGCGGCCGCAACACGGGCGCGCGATGTTCGAAGCCAGTAAGCCAAAGTCCACCGCCAGTTTGGTGGGCAACATGATCACTCTGACCTATCACGCGACCGTGCGGAAGGTGCGCCAAACGCACGGGAACGCGCTGGTTTCGATCCTGCTGAGCATCACGCAGGGCATCACGCAGGGCATCCTGTTCATCGCGGCATTCTATGCCATTTTCGCGATCACCGGTCAGCGCGCGGCCGCCATCCGTGGCGATTTCATGCTGTATCTTGTGACGGGCGTTTTCTCGTACCTGACGCATATCACGGCAGTCCGGAACATCATGCAGTCCGAGAAGGCGACCTCGCCGATGATGCAGCATGCGCCAATGAACACGCTGATCGCATTGCTGTCCGCCGCGTTTGCCGCGCTCTATATCAATCTGCTGAGCCTTGGGGCCATCCTGCTCATCTTGCACACGCTGTTCACGCCGCTGGAGCTTCATTATTGGCCCGGCGCGCTGTTGATGTTCATTCTGGCGTGGGGATCGGGTGTGGCCATCGGGATGGTTTTTTATGCGCTGAACCCGTGGATGCCCGACGTCATCAGTATGATCCAGATGATCTATATCCGGGCCAACATGATCGCGTCCGGCAAGATGTTTGTGGCCAACATGCTCCCCACATCTCTGATCGCGTTCTTCGACTGGAACCCGTTGTTCCACATCATTGACCAGATGCGCGGGTTTTCCTTCGTGAACTACTTTCCGCATTACACGAATTGGCAGTACCCGCTGTACGCGACACTTGTTCTCCTACTGCTTGGCATGATGGGTGAGGCCTATACCCGCAAGCACATTTCGGCCAGTTGGGACGCCAAACGCTGATCATGTCACGGCGCGCAACGTCAGGTTAATCCGCCCTCCCTTCGACAGAAGCGAGGACGACCCGGGCTTGATCCGATCAATGCCGTGAAACGCCAGTCGGGCCGCCCCCGACAGCACGGCAACATCGCCGGAGTTCAACCACATCGACCGGGTCTTGCCGCCGCGGGTGGTTCCCCCGACCCGAAACAGCGCCGCGTCCCCAAGTGAGATGGACACCACGGGCATGTCAAACCGGGCTTCGTCCCGGTCCTGATGCAGACCCATGCGGGCCGAACCATCGTAGAAATTGACCAGGCAGCTGTCCGGCGCGTCGGGGACGCCTGCAACACTCCGCCAAATGTCGAGGACGGACTCGGGGATCGGGGGCCACGGTGTGCCATCCGGGTGCCGTGGCTCGTATCGGTAGCCTTTTCGATCCGATATCCACCCATAGGCCCCGGCCGAGGTCATCCGAACCGACAACGGTTTTCCCCGCGCCGTCACAGGCCGGAACAAGGGCGCGCGCTGAACGATTCCGCGCACGTCGTGCACCAGCTGCTCCTGCTGCGGGCGGCCCAGGAAACCCGGAAAAACCGACACACCATTCAAATCGACCGGATTTCCCAATTTCAGACCTCGATTCTGCATGTTTCGACCGCTTGCAGGCGCAAATGCCCCTCCTTATATACCCCGAGAACCTGGTCGGGCGTGTGTCCCCGACCATCAAATTCGGCCGCATTGGGGGCCGCAACGGACCCAATGCGCCAGTTCGCTTGAGAAAGAAGGGACCAAATCGAAATGTCCAAAGTGATTGGGATCGACCTCGGCACCACAAACTCCTGCGTTGCCATCATGGACGGCAGCCAGCCCCGCGTCATCGAGAACGCGGAAGGCGCGCGTACGACGCCGTCGATCGTGGCATTTACCGATGATGAGCGCCTCGTTGGCCAGCCGGCAAAGCGCCAGGCGGTTACGAACCCTGAGAACACCGTTTTTGCCGTCAAACGCCTGATCGGACGTCGCCTGACAGACGCGGAAGTTGAAAAGGACAAGAAACTTGTCCCGTATAACATCGTCGACGGCGGCAATGGTGACGCCTGGGTTGAGGTGAAGGGCGAAAACTACAGCCCGTCGCAGATCTCGGCACAAATCCTGACCAAGATGAAGGAAACGGCCGAAAGCTACCTGGGTGAGGACGTCACGCAGGCGGTGATCACCGTTCCGGCGTATTTCAACGACGCCCAGCGTCAAGCCACCAAAGACGCCGGCAAGATCGCGGGCCTCGAGGTTCTGCGGATCATCAACGAGCCGACCGCCGCAGCGCTGGCCTATGGTCTGGACAAGAAAGACACCAAAACGATCGCCGTCTATGACCTTGGCGGCGGGACGTTCGATGTCACCATCCTCGAAATCGACGACGGCCTCTTCGAAGTGAAGTCGACCAATGGCGACACCTTCCTGGGCGGTGAAGACTTCGACATGCGTATCGTGAACTACCTCGCCGAGGAGTTCAAAAAAGAGCATGGCGCCGACCTGACCCAAGACAAGATGGCCCTGCAGCGCCTGAAAGAGGCCGCCGAGAAAGCCAAGATCGAACTGTCCAGCGCCTCGCAAACCGAGATCAACCAACCGTTCATCTCGATGGGCGCCAACGGTCAGCCCCTGCACATGGTCATGAAACTGACCCGCGCCAAGCTGGAAAGCCTTGTGTCCGATCTGATCAAAGCCTCGATGAAGCCCTGCGCGGCCGCATTGAAAGATGCGGGCCTGAGCAAAGGCGATATCGATGAGGTCGTCCTCGTCGGTGGCATGACCCGCATGCCCAAGGTGATCGAAGAAGTGACCAACTTCTTTGGAAAAGAACCGCATAAGGGCGTGAACCCGGACGAAGTGGTCGCCATGGGTGCCGCCATCCAGGCCGGCGTTCTTCAGGGTGACGTGAAAGACGTTGTTCTGCTTGACGTGACCCCGCTGTCCTTGGGGATCGAGACGTTGGGTGGTGTCTTCACCCGCCTCATCGATCGCAACACCACCATCCCGACGAAGAAGAGCCAGATCTTCTCGACCGCTGAAGACAACCAGAACGCGGTCACCATCCGGGTCTTCCAGGGTGAGCGTGAGATGGCTGCCGACAACAAGATCCTGGGCCAGTTCAACCTGGAAAACATCCCGCCTGCCCCGCGCGGCGTGCCCCAGATCGAGGTGACCTTCGATATCGACGCCAACGGCATCGTCTCGGTGGGCGCCAAGGACAAAGGCACCGGCAAAGAGCAGCAGATCACCATCCAGGCCTCGGGCGGTCTTTCGGATGACGATATTGATCGGATGGTGCGCGAAGCGGAAGAAAACGCCGAAGCGGACAAGGAAAAGAAGGATCTGGTCGAAACCAAGAACCAGGCCGAAAGCCTCATCCACTCGACCGAAAAGTCGCTGGAGGAGCATTCGGACAAGGTCGATCCGACCACGGTCGAAGCCATCGAGCTGGCCATCAAGAACCTGCAGGAGCAGATCGCAACCGACGACGCCTCGAAAATCAAAGGCGGCATCCAGAACGTGACCGAAGCGGCCATGAAACTGGGCGAAGCGATCTACAAGTCGCAGCAAGAGGCCGCCGAAGGTGCGGAAGGTGACGAAGAGGACGAAGCCCGCCCCGTTGACGAAGATATCGTCGACGCGGATTTCGAAGACCTCGACGACGACCGGAACCGCGGCTAACGCCGGGACCTGATCACGCGTGCCGGCCCGGGATCCCTAGGGCCGGCATTTGCGTTCTTAGAAAGGCGGCTTGAGCCATGGCAAAACGCGATTATTACGAGGTCTTGGGTGTCTCCAAAGGCGCGTCCGCCGACGAGATCAAGAAAGCCTATCGCAAAAAGGCGAAGGAACTTCACCCCGACCGCAATGCCGACAATCCCGACGCCGAGGCGCAGTTCAAGGAAGCGAACGAAGCCTATGACGTCCTGAAGGACGACGACAAAAAGGCCGCCTATGACCGTTTTGGTCACGCGGCGTTCGACGGTGGCATGGCCGGGGGTCCGCGTGCCGGCGGGTTTGGCGGACAGCCCGGCCAAGGCGATTTCGCAAGCGCGTTCTCGGACGTGTTCGAAGATCTGTTCGGCGATTTCATGGGCGGTCAACGTGGCAACGGACGGCAACGGGCCAGCCGCGGCTCGGACCTGCGCTACAATCTGAAGATCAGCCTCGAGGACGCCTTCAAGGGCCTGTCGAAACAGATCAATGTTCCAACCTCCGTTGCCTGCGGGGCCTGCAATGGGACGGGGTCCGAAGGCGGCGCTGAACCGGTGACGTGCCCGACCTGTTCCGGCATGGGCAAGGTGCGCGCCCAACAGGGGTTCTTCACCGTCGAACGAACCTGCCCGACCTGTTCGGGCATCGGACAGATCGTCAAAAACCCCTGCAAAACCTGCGGCGGCCCCGGGCGCGTCCAAAAGGACCGCGCGCTGAGCGTCACCATCCCGCAGGGCGTCGAAACCGGCACGCGCATCCGCCTGTCCGGCGAAGGCGAAGCGGGGCTGCGCGGCGGGCCGTCAGGCGATCTGTATATCTTTATCGAGGTGGCCGAGCATCCGCTGTTCCAACGCGACGGGGATGACCTGTTCTGCCGCGTGCCCGTCTCCATGGTCAAAGCGGCCCTGGGCGGCGAGATTGAAGTGCCGACCATTGATGGCGGTCGCAGTCGGGTGAAGCTGCCGGAAGGCTCTCAATCCGGGCGTCAGATGCGCCTGCGCTCCAAAGGGATGCCGGCGCTGCGCGGGCCCGGGGTGGGCGACATGTATATCGAGCTTCAGGTCGAGACGCCCGTCAACCTGACCTCCGAGCAAACGCGCCTGTTGCGCGAGTTTGAAGAGTCTTGCGCCAACTCGAACAATCCCAATGCCAGCGGGTTCTTCGACAAGGTGAAGAACTTCTGGGATGGCATGACCCACTGACCTTAGGCGGGCGTTTTCCGCACGGAAAACGGCACGGGAATCTTCCGATTTCCGCCCCGCCTATTTGCGCCCGATCTCGCAGGCGGCCATGACGGCCATGTTGAGGATGTCGTTCGCCGTCGAGACGGTGGAACAAATCTGAATCGGATGCGCGAGTCCGGTCAAAATCGGGCCGATCACCGTCGCGCCCGCCATTTCCTGCATCAGCTTCACAGAAATCGACGCCGAATGCCGCGCCGGCACCACCAAGACGTTCGCCGGGCCGGACAGGCGTGTGAATTCGTACTGCGCCAGAACATCCGGGTTCAGCGCGACATCCACCGCCATTTCGCCGTCATATTCAAAATCCACGCCCTTCTCGTCCAGGATCCGAGGCGCCTGGTGCATTTTCTCGGCGCGTTCCGACACCGGGTAGCCGTAGGTCGAGAAGCTGACAAAGGCGACGCGGGGCTCCAGCCCCAATTCGCGGGCCACCTGCGCGCCCCGCTCCGCGATGAGTGCCAGGTCTTCCGGCATAGGCCATTCGTGGACCAACGTATCCGAGATCAGGATGATCCGTCCCTTATGCAGCAGGGCCGTCACGCCGACCGCGCCGTGTTCGGCGCGTGTATCAAAGACTTTGCCCACCAGATCGAGCACATGGGCCGATTTCCGCGTTGCGCCGGTGATCATCGCGTCGCCATGTCCATGGGCCAGCATCAGCGACGCAAAAACGTGGCGATCCCGGGCGGCGAGGCGGTGAATATCCTGCCGATCATGGCCCGCACGCTGCAAGCGGCGGTAGAGAAATTCCTTGTAGCTGTCCAAATGTTGGGTGTTGCGGGCGTTCACCACCTCCAACTCGCGCACCGCGTCCCCCAGCCCCGCCGATTCAAGCTTTTCCCGCACATCCGGCTCGCGCCCAACAACCAGGGCGCGGCCAAGGCCATTGCGCTGATAAGCCACCGCGGCACGCAACACGCGCACGTCGTCCCCTTCGGCAAAGATCATCCGGGCCTGCGCGTTCTTTGCCCGCGCGTAGTTGCCTTGCAGGATAGAGCTGGTCGGATCCATCCGCGCGCGCAGCCCTTCGGCATAGCCCTCAAGGTCGATGATGGGCCGGCGGGCGACGCCCGTGTCCATGCCCGCGCGGGCGACGGCCGGGGGCACGGTGTAGATGAGGCGCGGGTCAAACGGAGTGGGAATGATGTAGTCCCGTCCGAAGGCCAGTTTCCGGCCATAGGCCATCGCAACTTCATCCGGCACATCTTCGCGCGCCAGTTCCGCAAGCGCATGGGCACACGCTATCTTCATTTCGTCGTTGATGGCGCGGGCATGAATATCGAGCGCCCCGCGAAACAGATAGGGGAACCCCAACACGTTGTTGACTTGGTTGGGGTAATCCGACCGCCCGGTGGCCACGATCGCGTCGGCGCGGACGGCCTGTGCTTCTTCCGGCGTGATTTCGGGATCAGGGTTGGCCATGGCGAAAATGACCGGGTTATCGGCCATGGAGGCGACCATCTCGCGGGTCACGGCACCTTTGACGGAAACGCCGAGAAAGACATCAGCCTTCACCATCGCCTCTTCCAGACTGCGCAGATCGGTCTTGATGGCATGGGCCGATTTCCACTGGTTCATGCCTTCGGTGCGGCCCTGATAGATCACACCCTTGGTGTCGCAGACGATGCAATTCTCATGCCGCGCGCCCATGGCCTTCAACAGTTCGATACAGGCGATCCCCGCGGCGCCCGCACCGTTCAGGACAATCCGGCACTCTTCGATCTTTTTGCCCGACAGGTGCAGCGCGTTGATCAGACCAGCCGCGCAAATCACGGCGGTTCCGTGCTGATCATCATGGAACACCGGAATGTCCATGATCTCTTTGAGCTGTTGCTCGATCATGAAGCATTCCGGCGCCTTGATGTCTTCGAGATTGATACCCCCAAAGCTTGGGCCCATCAGTTTCACCGCATTCACGAATTCGCCGACATCTTCGGTGTCCAGCTCAATGTCGATGGAATTGACGTCCGCGAAGCGTTTGAACAGGACGGACTTGCCTTCCATCACCGGCTTGGAGGCCAAAGCCCCCAGGTTCCCCAGGCCCAGAACCGCCGTGCCGTTGGAAATGACGGCGACCATGTTGCCTTTTGTTGTGTAATCGTAGGCGGTCTCGGGGTTTTCGGCGATCACCTCGCAGGGCACCGCGACGCCCGGCGAATAGGC
Organism: Paracoccaceae bacterium; assembly: GCA_963921255.3. Taxonomy (GTDB): domain Bacteria; phylum Pseudomonadota; class Alphaproteobacteria; order Rhodobacterales; family Rhodobacteraceae; genus JANSYL01. Next base: position 424,630 of record CAWUEW020000001.1, read on the forward strand.
CAAGGACAAATCCCGCTGCGTGGTCATCGGCGTCGAGGCGCTGATGTCGATTTTCCCCGGGCGCGGCTCCAAGTGATAGGCCAGGGCCTCATCTCGGGTGATGCGGGTCTTGTCCGCCATGATGTCGTCCTTCCAGTCGCTTGGCGCGTATCCTTATCGACGGCATCAAGGTCGGGCAACTGACGGAATTGACGCTTCAATCCCCGCGCTGGCCCCGATACGCTGCGGACTGGACCTTGGGGGGAACCGATGACGGCGCAAGTCACGCCGATGATGGCGCAATACCTGGACATCAAGGCGCGGTACCGCGATGCGTTGCTGTTCTATCGCATGGGCGATTTCTACGAGATGTTCTTTGACGACGCCGTTGCGGCCGCCGAAGCCTTGGACATTGCCCTGACCAAACGCGGAAAGCATGCCGGCGAAGACATTCCGATGTGCGGAGTTCCGGCGCACAGCGCTGAAAGCTACCTTTTGTCGTTAATCCGCAAAGGGTTCCGGGTCGCGATTTGCGAACAACTTGAAGATCCGTCAGAGGCCAAGAAGCGTGGCTCAAAGGCGGTGGTCAAGCGCGACGTGGTGCGCGTGGTCACGCCGGGCACCTTGACCGAAGACAGTCTTCTGGACGCGCGCCGGCACAATTTCCTGGCCGCCTACACGGAGATCCGGGGCGAAGGTGGTTTGGCGTGGTGTGACATTTCTACGGGCGACTTCATTGTGCAGCCCTGTCCGCCCGTGCGCTTGGGGCCGGAGGTTGCGCGCCTTCAACCGCGCGAAGTTCTGGTGTCAGACACCCAAAGCACCGAGCTTTTCGCCGTCTTGGATGATATCGGCGCCGCCTCCGTTCCACTGGCGCCCGCGACCTTCGACAGCCGCGCCGCAGGCCAGACCGTGGCAGAGGCCCTGGGGGTTGCCACGCTGGATCCCTTCGGATCGTTTTCGCGGGCGGAACTGGGCGCGATGGGTGCGCTGATCGGATATCTTGATCTGACGCAGAAGGGCGTGCTGCCACTGCTGCGCCCCCCGCGTCAGGTTTCAACCCGTCAGATCATGCAGATCGACGCGGCCACCCGCCGGAACTTGGAGTTGACCCACAGCCTGTCGGGGGGTCGGGCAAATACCCTGCTCTCATCCGTGGACCGCACCTTGACGGCTGCGGGCGCGCGGCTGCTGGAGCGCCGTGTCGCGGGTCCGTCGACCGACCTTGAGACCATTCGCGATCGGGCCGATGGGGTCGACTTTTTTGTCTCTAACACGCCTGTTAGAGCCGATTTGCGGGATGGTTTGCGCCAGATCCCCGATCTGGATCGGGCTTTGTCGCGCCTCGGTCTCGATCGCGGCGGACCTCGGGACCTGGGCGCGATCCGGGCCGGTTTAACGGGTGCGTCGGATCTGTCCGATGTGTTGGACGTGGACGACCTTCCGCCAGGCATCAGCGCGGCCCGGACGGGGTTCAAGGATCACTCAGACCTGCTTGGGCTGCTGGACGAAGCCTTGGTGGACGAACCGCCGCTTTATGTTCGTGACGGCGGCTTTGTGGCCCGTGGCTATGATGCGGAGCTGGACGAAGCCCGGCGCTTTCGCGACGAAGGGCGCGCCGTCATCGCAGGCATGCAGGCCGACTATGCGACCGCCACTGGAATCGCGTCGCTGAAGATCAAGCACAACAACGTTTTGGGCTATTTCATCGAAACCACGGCCACGCATGCGGAAAAGATGCTGTCTCCGCCGTTGTCCGAGCAGTTTATTCACCGGCAAACCACGGCCAATGCCGTCAGATTCACCACGGTGGAGCTGTCAGAGCTCGAGACCCGCATGCTGAATGCCGGGAACCGCGCCCAGGAAATCGAAGCGCGCACTTTCGCTCACTTGCGGGAGGCTGTGTTGGCCAAGGCCGGAGAGATTGGAACCGTTGCCCAGGGATTGGCGGAGTTGGATGTTGCGGCCGCGCTGGCCGAGTTGGCGGTCCAGTTGAACTGGGCGCGCCCCCAACTCAGCGACAGCCGCGATTTTGTGATCACAGGCGGACGACACCCGGTCGTTGAGGCGGCGTTGCAAAAAGACGGCGCATCATTCGTGCCGAACGATTGCGCATTGTCACCCGAAGGTACAGGCGCGGCCATCACGCTGCTCACCGGTCCGAACATGGCCGGTAAATCGACCTACCTGCGCCAGAACGCCTTGATCGCGATTTTGGCTCAAATTGGCAGTTTCGTGCCTGCATCGCGTGCCGAAATTGGCCTAGTGAGCCAGGTTTTCAGCCGCGTTGGGGCAGCCGACGATCTGGCGCGGGGCCGATCAACCTTCATGGTTGAGGTGGTCGAAACAGCGGCGATCCTGAACCAAGCCGACAGCCGGGCGTTGGTCATTTTGGATGAAATCGGGCGCGGGACGGCGACCTATGATGGCCTTTCGATCGCCTGGGCCACCGTGGAACACCTGCACGAAGTGAACGCCTGCCGCGCCTTGTTCGCAACGCACTACCACGAATTGACGGCCCTGGCGTCAAAGCTTGAGGGGTTGAGCAACGCCACCGTGACCGTCAAGGAATGGGACGGTGAGGTGGTTTTCCTGCACGAAGTTGCGCCGGGCGCGGCCGATCGGTCCTACGGTGTCCAGGTCGCAAAACTTGCCGGTCTGCCCCCGGCGGTCATCACACGCGCCCAGGCGGTGCTGGAAACCCTGGAAAGCAACGAGCGTCTTGGGACCGACCGGGGCGCCATCATGGACGATCTGCCCCTGTTTTCCGTCCACACGCCCCCTGCGCCCGCCCCACAGCGAACGTCGGATGTGGAAGATCGCCTGCAGGACGTTCACCCGGACGAATTGACCGCCCGCGACGCGCTCAACCTGATTTACGAGCTTAAGGAACTGCTTCCGAAGACCTGATCAGGACGCGGGCGTCGAGGAAACGCCAACCTGCGCGGGTCGCAGGAGGCGATCGTGCAGCATGAAGCCGGTTGCGGCCACCTGAATGATCTCGCCCGCGACAGTGCCCGGCAACGGTGCTTCGAACATGGCCTGGTGTAGTTGCGGATCGAATGTGTCCCCGACCTCCGGCGCGATCGGCGTAATTCCGTGTTTGGAAAACACGTTCAACAACTCGCGCAGGGTCAACTCGACCCCCTCGATCACCCCGCCGGCGACGGCACGTTCATCTTCGCCGGCCGCTTCGAGCGCGCGGTGCAGATTGTCGTACACAGGCAGCAGATCCCTTGCGAGCTTGCTGCCGCCATAGTGCTCGGCCTCTTTCCGATCCCGCGCGGCCCGTTTGCGCACGTTTTCGGATTCGGCCAACGTCCGCAGCAGACGATCTTTCAACTCATCCCGTTCTGCCCGCAGAAGATCCAGTTCGACATAAGGATCGCCCGCTTCGTCTTCCGGCGCGGCAACCTCTTCGACATCTGCTTCCGCGTTGATGTCAAACTCTTCCGCCAATTGCTCGTTCTTTGCGTCGGACATGTCTTCCTCTTCACCCTCGGTCGGCAATCATGCGCCCGACCAGTTGAGCTGTGTAATCCACGATGGGCACGATGCGCCCGTAATTCAGACGCGTTGGCCCAATCACGCCAACCGCGCCCACAATCTTTCGATCCGCGTTCATATAGGGAGAGACGACCAGAGAGGAACCCGAAAGTGAGAACAACTTATTCTCCGAGCCGATGAAAATGCGCACACCGTCGCCGCCTTCCGTCAATTCGAGGAAATCAGCGATGTCGCGCTTGCGTTCAAGGTCGTCAAACAAAAGCCGGATGCGATCCAGTTCCTCGGCCTCGGCAGCCTCGGACAGGAGATTCGCCCGGCCACGCACAATCAATCGTTCCGTGCCGTCGCCGTGATCTTCCCAAACCGCAAGCCCGGCATCGATCAGGTGACCGGCGATCTGGTCGATTTCCTTGCGGCGCTGATCCACCTCGGTCTGCATCAGGGTGCGCAGATCCGTGATGGTCTGCCCCCCAATCCGGGCATTGAGGTAGTTGGCCGCCTCCCGCATCGAGCTTGGGGTATGGCCCGGCGGCGGCTGGAAAATGCGGTTTTCGACATGGCCATCGGAAAAGACCAACACCACCAGCGCCCGATCCAGAGACAACGACACGAAATCAATGTGCTTGATCGGCGCCTCGTGTTTCGGCGTCAGCACAAGACTGGCCCCTTGGGTCGCAGACGATAAGGCCGAGCCCAAGCGGTCCAGCATGGTGGACACATCATTGGCGTTGCTGCCAACCGTTTCATCCAGATTGTGCTTGTCCTGGTCGGTCAGGTCCCCGACTTCAAGCAGCCCATCGACAAACATCCGAAGTCCCAGTTGCGTTGGCACACGCCCGGCCGAGATATGTGGGCTGTCAAGCAAACCAAGAAATTCAAGGTCTTGCATGACATTTCGGATGGTCGCCGCCGACACCTGCTCGGACAGGTTGCGCGTCAACGTTCGCGATCCGACGGGTGCGCCGGTTTCCAGACAACCTTCGACCACACGGCGAAACACCTCGCGCGAGCGATCGTTGAGATCTTGCAGCACTGTCAGGTCCGATGTGCGATCGGTCGTCATCGCGCGTTCCCTTGGTCTGCCCCGGGGCCATTGGCCTTGCGCCCTAGGGCGAAAGCGGATTATGCCGCCAGCAATTCACCACGGAGTTATCTATGCGTCCTTCTGGCCGAAACCTAGACGAAATGCGCGAAATTTCCATTGAGGTTGGCGTCACCCGCCATGCCGAAGGATCCTGCCTGATCAAATGCGGCGGAACCCATGTGCTGTGCACGGCCAGCCTTGAAGAACGCGTCCCGCCTTTCTTGAAGAACACAGGCCTCGGATGGGTCACCGCGGAATACGGAATGTTGCCGCGCGCCACCCACACGCGGATGCGCCGCGAAGCCGCCAGCGGCAAGCAATCGGGCCGCACGCAAGAGATTCAGCGCCTGATCGGGCGATCGCTGCGGGCGGGGATTGATCGCTCGGCCCTTGGGGAACGCCAGATCACCGTGGACTGCGATGTCATTCAGGCCGACGGCGGCACCCGCTGCGCTGCGATCACAGGTGGTTGGGTGGCGTTGCGCCTGGCGGTGAACGCACTGATGAAGGCCGGTGATGTGACCAGTGATCCGATCACGGACCATATCGCGGCGGTGTCTTGCGGCATTTATGCGGGGCAGCCCGTGTTGGATCTGGATTACCCGGAGGACAGCGAAGCCGGCACGGACGGAAATTTCGTGATGACGGGGCGTGGGTTGATCGTGGAACTTCAAGCCAGCGCCGAGGGCGCCGCCTTTAGCCGATCCGAGTTTGACGCAATCTACGGGCTGGCCGAAAAGGGCATCTCCGCACTGGTGGCCGCGCAAGCAGCAGCCGTCGCCTGACATGCGCCGGTTCCAAGACGAAACCCTTCTGGTGGCGACCCACAATCAAGGGAAGCTGGAGGAAATCGCCGCCCTGCTTGCCCCGTTCGGGATCAAGGTGCGATCCGCCAAAGAAATGGATCTTCCTGAACCCGAGGAAACCGGCACCACGTTCGTCGAAAATGCACGGATCAAGGCCCATGCAGCGGCGCAGGCCACCGGCCTGCCTGCGCTTGCCGATGACAGCGGGATCGAGATCGACGCCCTGGGCGGTGCGCCGGGTGTCTACACGGCGGATTGGGCCGAAACGCCGGACGGGCGTGATTTTGAAATGGCGATGCGTGTCACCCACGAGAAGCTGGAAGCCGCCGGCGCCCCGGCCCCCCGCACGGCACGGTTCTGCGCAACGCTGGTCCTGGCCTGGCCGGACGGGCATGACGAAGTGTTCCCCGGTGTGATGCCGGGACAAGTGGTGTGGCCCATGCGGGGCGATCAGGGCCACGGCTACGATCCGATCTTCCAGCCCGACGGCTACGACATCACCTTTGGCGAGATGGACCGGTGGGAAAAGAACAAGATCAGCCACCGGGCCGACGCGTTCCGTAAACTCGTCACCATCTTCAATGATTGAGCCGTGGCGGGACGCCGGCTTCGGGCTGTATATCCATTGGCCCTATTGTCAGGCCAAGTGCCCCTATTGCGATTTCAACAGCCATGTCGCCGCGTCGATCGACGAGACACGGTGGAAATCGGCGTATCTATCTGAAATAAAACGCGTTTCAGAGCAAACTGAGGGCCGGGTGCTGACCAGTGTCTTCTTCGGGGGCGGCACGCCATCGTTGATGTCGCCGGACCTGATTGACGCGATCCTGTCGGATATACGGGGACGCTGGCCGCTGTCCAACCAGTTTGAAGTGACCTTGGAAGCCAATCCCACATCTGTCGAAGCGTCGCGGTTCGCAGGCTTTCGAGACGCCGGTGTGAATCGTGTTTCTGTTGGAATTCAATCGCTTAGAGATGCAGATTTGCGGCGCCTTGGCCGGATGCACAGCGTATCGGAGGCCCGCGCGGCGTTCGACATCGCGCGCAGCTGCTTTGACCGGGTCAGTTTTGATCTCATTTACGCGCGCCAGGGTCAAACCGTGGCCGACTGGGAAGACGAACTGCGCGAGGCACTGTCTTTGGCGGCCGATCACCTGTCTTTGTATCAGCTGACCATTGAGCCCGGCACGGTTTTCGCCGAGCGCCATCAGCGCGGCCAATTGCGCGGGTTGCCCGACGAGGACCCGGCCGCCGACATGTATGAGGTCACCCAGACGCTTTGCGATGCGGCGGGCCTGTCTGCCTATGAAGTGTCAAATCATGCAGCCGCCGGTGCCGAATCCCGCCACAACCTGATCTATTGGCGCGGCGGTGATTACGCCGGAATCGGTCCGGGCGCCCATGGGCGTCTGACCTTCGACGGGGTTCGTTACGCCACAGAAACGGAGAAAATGCCGCTGGGCTGGCTGCGGCGTGTGGAAACCCTTGGGCGCGGCGAAACCGTGTCGACACCGCTCAATCGGGTCGAATGGGCCGAAGAACAGATGATGATGAACCTGCGGTTGAGTGAGGGCGTGGACCTTGGGCGTGTGGGCCAAATCCTCGGTCGGCCCTTCGCCTCCGACGGAATGGCGGCCATGCTTGATCTTGGACTGATTGAGATTGACGGGACCCAATTGACGGCGACACGACGCGGCCGCCCCGTGCTGAACGCCGTTCTGGCCGAATTGCTGGCGGCCTGACCGTCAGCTGCCACCCAACAACCGAATCAAATCATCAAGCTTCTGAAGGTCTTTGTATTTGATCGAGACGCTCCCTTCGCCGGACGCCGGATCGTAGGTGATGGACACCGGCATCCCGAGCGCCGCGCTGAGATCGCCCTCAAGTGCCGCGGTATCTGCGTCTTTTTTCGGCCGCGTAGCCTTGGCGACAGGCTTCGCCTTTCCCGCGGCGGCAAGGCGTTCAGCCTCCCGAACAGAAAGTCCTTTAGAAACAATATGATGCGCCAATTCCGCAGCGCTGTCGGACGTGATCAGCGCACGCGCGTGGCCGGCACTCAACTGACCCGAGCGAAGGTAATCCTGAACCACGTCGGGCAACTGAAGAAGACGCATCAGATTGGCGATATGGCTCCGGCTTTTGCCCATGGCCTGGGCAAGGTGTTCCTGGGTATGGCCGAAGCGCTCCATCAATTGGCGATAGCCTTGCGCCTCTTCCAACGGATTCAGATCCGCCCGTTGAATGTTCTCGATGATGGCGACTTCCAGAACCTCGGTATCGTTGAAGTCCCGCACAATGGCCGGCACATCATGCATTTGGGCCCGCTGTGCGGCGCGCCAGCGACGCTCCCCCGCAACGATCTGGTATTGGCCGTCGTGATTGGGGTCTGGACGCAGGATGAGCGGTTGAATGATGCCCTTTTCGGCAATGGACGCCGCCAATTCGGCGAGGGCATCCTCGGAAAACGCGCGGCGCGGTTGATCGGGGTTGGCGGAAATCTGGTCGATTGGGACCAGACGGTCGGCCGGTGGCGATGCGTTCGTCGAGCTGTCTGACGATGCCGTCGATGGGGCATCGGTTTCGATATCGGCCATCAGGGCGGACAGACCGCGCCCAAGACCTTTCCGATCACGTTTGGGGGCCATTATACCGCCTCCTTCTGGGGTTCGGATCGGGCGAGCAGTTCATCCGCCAATTCCATATAGGCCTGGCTTCCCTTCGAGGAGGGATCGTATTCCGTCACAGGCATGGCATAGGAGGGCGCTTCGCTGACCCGGACATTTCGTGGGATCATGGTGTTCAGGACCAGTTCCCCCAACGTCGCGCGCGCATCTTCTTCGACCTGACGGGACAGGTTGTTGCGTTGATCGAACATGGTAAGGACGACGCCCTCAATCCGCAGCCCGGGATTGGCGGTTTCGCGCACATCGCGGATCGTCAACATGAGCTGAGACAGCCCCTCCAACGCAAAGAACTCTGTCTGAAGCGGCACCAGCACGGCGTGGGCGGCCACCAACGCGTTCACGGTCAACAGACTCAGCGACGGAGGGCAATCAATCAGGATGTAGTCATATCGCGCGGCCGCTGCATGGTTCAGCGCTTCCTTCAACAGGAAGACGCGATTGCCCTGATCCACCAGTTCAACATCTGTCGAACTCAGGTCGGTGGTGGCCGGGGCCAGATCCAAGCCCTCCACATCGGTCTTGGTGATCACATCGGCGACGGCGGCATCCTCCAACAGGAGGTCGTAGGTTGTCAGCGCGCGTTGAGACGCCGTCACGCCCAGGCCCGTTGAGGCATTACCCTGCGGATCAAGATCGACAACAAGGATCGATTTGCCACGAGCGGCCAGAGAAGATCCTAGATTGATTGCCGTGGTGGTTTTTCCGACACCGCCCTTTTGGTTGGTAATTGCTAGGATTCTAGGGGTCGGGATCGGTGCCATGGCGCAGGTTCTTCAAGATGAGAAGGACGGACTCGGGATCGGAGAAGCTTGGAACGCTCTCATATGTGAAATGCCAGTCCGCCTGTGCCGCTGCAAGTTCTGCGGGATGGTTGGCGCCCTTCTGAAACAGGCAGAGGCCATTTTGCACCAGATGTGGCGCAGCCAATGCGCATAACTTTGGCAGCGGGGCCAACGCCCGAGCAGAAATGAGATCCGCCCCCATGGGCGTCACAGATTCTATGCGCGCATTGCACACCGAGACGTTGGCACCGGTCTGGCGGGAGACCTCCCGCAAGAAGCTGCATTTTCGTTGGTCGCTTTCGACGAGGGTGATCTGCGTCGATGGCTGTCGCTCGGCCAGGACGATGGCGCAGACCAACCCCGGGAAGCCGGCCCCGCTGCCAAGATCAACCCATGTCTTTGTGGTGGGCGGCACGTGAGGGATCAGCGTGCAGGAATCCCGAATGTGGCGGTCCCACGCGTCGGTGATCGTGCTGGGGGAGACCAGATTGATGGCCTTTTGCCACTTTTCCAGAAGCGCGGCGTACACCTCCAGGCGGTCCAGTGTTTCACGTGAAACATTGAGAGGATGGAGATCGCGCATGCGGATCAGGCAGATTTTCGATCCGGGCGCACCAGATGCGTGTAGATTAGCGTCAGTGCTGCCGGCGTCATGCCTTCGATCCGACCCGCCTGCCCCAAGGTCGTCGGGCGCACCTGCTCCAATTTGGTGCGCAGCTCATTGGACAAACCGTTGAGTGAGCCATAGTCGAACGCTGGCGGGATGTGTCGAGCCTCATCCCGCTCCAGGGCGGAGATGGAGCGAAGCTGGCGTTCCACATAGGTCTTGTACGACGCTTCGATTTTGAGCTGACGGCCAATACCGGCGGGAATCTCCGTCAGTTCAGGCAATAGCGCCTCAAGCGCATCGATCTCGACCTCCTTCAACGCGAGAACATCCTCGCCCGTGCGGCGTTTGCCATCCGCGTTCAGAGAGAGGCCTACTTCGGCCAGCTCTTGCGGGCTGAATGTTTTTCCACGCAGCACCGAGCGCCCATGCTCCAGCGCGTCGGACTTGGCCTCATACAGGCGCGCGCGCGCATCCGAGATCAGACCACGCGCCTGCGCCAAAGGCGTCAATCGCTGATCTGCATTGTCGGCCCTCAGGTAAAGCCGATGCTCGGCCCGTGACGTGAACATGCGATAGGGCTCCGTCACGCCCTTCGTCACAAGGTCATCGATCATCACGCCAATGTAGGACTGCTGACGCGTCAGGTGGAGTGGATCATTGCCCAGCGCGCTGAACGCTGCATTCAGGCCAGCAACCAGCCCTTGCGCCGCGGCCTCTTCGTACCCCGTTGTCCCGTTGATTTGACCGGCAAGATAAAACCCCGGGATGCTGTTTAACTGGAGCGTCCCATCCAACGCGCGCGGATCCACATAATCATACTCGATGGCGTAGCCAGGCTGCTGGATGACGGCATGTTCCAAGCCTCCAATGCTTCGTACATAGGCGTCCTGCACGTCCGCCGGCAAAGACGTCGAGATGCCGTTCGGATACACGAGGTCACTCGTCAGACCTTCCGGCTCCAGGAAAATTTGGTGGGAGTCCTTATCGGCAAACCGGACAACCTTGTCCTCGATCGAGGGGCAGTATCGCGGCCCTTTGCTTTCAATATGCCCGCCATACATGGCCGAACGGTCAAGATTCTCTTGGATGATCTCGTGTGTTCTCGGGTTTGTATGCGTGATCCCACACGCGATCTGTCGGGCTGTCGGGGCCGTCGACAGGAAGGAAAACATGACCGGATCGTCGTCGGCGGGCTGCTTTTCCAACCGGTCCCAATCGATCGAGCGCGCAATAAGCCGCTGTGGCGTGCCCGTCTTCAAACGGCCCATCGCCAAATCCATTCCGCGCAAACGATCCGCCAGCGCGATCGACGGCGCATCCCCAATTCGGCCTCCGGGGCGCGACACATCCCCAATGTGAATAACACCGCCCAGGAATGTCCCCGTTGTCAAGACAACCGATTGAGCCGCGATTTCGCACGCATCCGCGAGGACCACACCAGACACGCGGCCATTGGCCAATAGGAGGTCAATCACCTCGCCCTCAAGCACGTCGAGATTTGGCTGCTGGCCCAGCAATTCTTGCGCGGCCGCACGATACAATGCCCGATCCGACTGTGTCCGGGGGCCTTGCACCGCCGGGCCCTTCCGACGATTCAACAGACGAAACTGGATCCCGGACTGGTCCGCCGCAATCCCCATCAACCCGCCAAGTGCATCGATCTCACGCACCAGGTGCCCCTTGCCCAGCCCCCCGATCGCAGGGTTGCAGGACATTGTCCCGATCGCATCCTTCTTATACGTAATCAGGAGCGTGCGGGCGCCCGCCCGGCTGGCTGCATGCGCCGCTTCGGTGCCGGCATGGCCACCGCCAACAACTATGACGTCCACGCTTTCATGTTTCACGTGAAACACTCCTACTTGCCGATGCAGAACCGCGAGAAAATCGCGCCCAGAACATCCTCGACATCAATGGCTCCGACCGTCTGACCCAACCGGGTCATCGCGTCACGAACGTCTTGGGCCACCAACTCCACGTCCTCACCGCGCGCCAACCCGTCCAACGCGGACTGGACGGAACGCCGCGCATCCAGAAAGGCCGCCCGGTGGCGGGAATTCACTGCCCCGCCAACGCGCGCGACACGGCTGGCCAATTCGTCGTGCACTGCCTTAAGCATATCGTCGACGCCAAGACCAGTTTTTCCTGAAACGCCCTGGTCGTCCGCCCGTAGGTCCGCCTTCGCGGCCAAAACAAAGTCGCCCTCCTGAACCGTGGGCCCCACGGGCTTGTCCTTCCCCTCAAGGAGGAAGATCCGCAGATCCGCCAGTTCGGCGCGCTGCAACGCACGGTCAACACCCAGTTTCTCTACGACGTCCGTCGCAGCCCGGATTCCCGCCGTATCAAGGAACGTCACCGGCAACCCCCAAAGATCGGTCCGGACCTCGATCACATCCCGTGTTGTGCCCGCGATATCCGACGTGATGGCAACATCGCGGCCCGCGATTCTGTTCAACAGCGTGGACTTCCCGACATTGGGGGCACCCAGAATCGCAACAACAAATCCTTCGCGAACCCGTTCTCCGACAAAGGACCCCTCAATCTCGGATGTGAGGTCACACTGCAGCTGTTCCAAGATCTCGCGCACCACATCGCTTTGATCGTCTGGCACGTCCTCGTCGGCAAAGTCGATCGTCACCTCCAGCGCCGCGGCCGCCGACAACATGCGATCACGGAGCACGGCGACAACGTCGCGCAACCGTCCATCCATCAATTCCTGGGCCTGGCGCCGCTGCGCCTCGGTTTCCGCCTCGATCAGATCGGCCAAACCTTCCACGTCCGCGAGGTTCAGCCGACCGTTCTCCAACGCCCGCCGGGTAAACTCCCCGGCCTCCGCTGGACGCGCCAGGCCCGTGTCCGTGATCGCCGCGTCAACGGCGTTGATGATCGCAAGACTGCCGTGAACCTGAAGCTCGATGACATCTTCACCGGTAAAGCTTGCCGGCGCGCGAAACGCCAAAACCAAGCCACGGTCCAGGATCTCTCCGCTGTCGCCGCGCATATGACGATACCGGACACGGCCAACCTGCGGCGCTTCGCCTGTTAGGCGTTCTGCGACCAGAAAGGCCGACGGGCCGGAAATTCGAACCACCGCCACGCCCGATTTTCCCCGGGCGGTGGCCAAGGCGAAAATCGTGTCCATGGCAGCTGCCCCTTAGGCGTTCATCGAATCGAAGAACTCTGAATTGGTCTTGGTCTGTTTCAGCTTCGAGATCAGGAACTCGATGGCGTCCGTTGTGCCCATCGGGTTCAGGATCCGACGCAGGACGTAAGTCTTCTGCAGATCGCCCTTGTCCACCAGAAGGTCTTCCTTCCGCGTACCCGACTTCAAGATATCCATCGCCGGGAAGACGCGTTTGTCGGCCACCTTCCGATCCAACACGATTTCCGAGTTGCCGGTGCCCTTGAATTCTTCAAAGATCACTTCGTCCATCCGGCTGCCGGTATCGATGAGGGCCGTGGCGATGATGGTCAGCGACCCACCTTCCTCGATGTTCCGCGCAGCGCCAAAGAAACGTTTGGGACGCTGCAACGCGTTGGCGTCGACACCACCGGTCAGCACTTTACCCGAGCTCGGGACAACCGTGTTGAATGCGCGGCCCAGGCGCGTGATCGAATCCAGCAGGATAACAACATCGCGTTTGTGTTCGACCAGGCGCTTCGCCTTCTCGATCACCATCTCCGAGACGGCCACATGTCGGGTCGCCGGCTCGTCGAAGGTCGAGGAAATAACTTCGCCCTTCACCGAGCGTTGCATGTCCGTCACCTCTTCGGGGCGTTCGTCGATCAGCAAGACGATCAGGTAGCACTCTGGATGGTTCTTCTCGATCGACGTTGCGATATTCTGCAAAAGCACGGTTTTGCCCGTCCGCGGCGGCGCAACGATCAAAGACCGCTGACCTTTGCCAATCGGCGCGACAAGGTCGATGATCCGGGCGGACCGGTCCTTGATGGTCGGATCCTCAATTTCCATCTTGAGGCGCTCATCCGGGTACAAAGGCGTCAGGTTGTCGAACGCGATCTTGTGTTTCGCCTTCTGCGGATCGCCGAAATTGATGGCCTGAACCTTGACCAAAGCGAAATAGCGCTCGTTCTCGCGCGGCGCAGAGATGACGCCTTCAACCGTATCCCCGGTCCGAAGCGAATGCTGGCGGATCATGTCTGGCGAGACATAGATGTCGTCCGGACCTGGAAGGTAGTTGGCCTCGGGCGACCGCAAGAACCCAAACCCGTCCTGCAGAACTTCCAGCACACCATCGCCCGAGATCTCCCAGCCTTCGTCGGCCCGCTCTCGAAGGATCTCGAACATCATGTCGCCTTTTCGCATCGTAGATGCGTTCTCGATCTCGAGCTCTTCGGCGACAGCCAAAAGGTCTTTAGGGGATTTGGCCTTCAGGTCGGCCAGTTTCAAAACGGATTCTGTCATGGGATCACCATAGGCCGCGCGTAAACACGCACGTGAAGCCTGAATGTATTGGATAAGCTCATTGCCGGACGGCAACGCCAGAGTAGCTAGGCAACGCCACCCGCCCTGTCAAGCGCACAGAGCTTTCACCAAGCCTCAATAAAAAAAATGAAAAGAAGAAAGGATGTAATGATTGTAGGACAGAGGATAACCGGAGCAACTTGGTTTTCAGGAGGTTATCCTTTCCAAGTTTTTGTTCGTCGGATTAACTCATTGCGCTCCAAAAAAGACAAATAACACAATGAAAACAATATATTATAGTATTCTAGGCTGGGGATAGATCGGGGATGTTCAAGATGAAACCGCACCGCATCAGCGCATGTGGACAACAGTCGAAGAACCTGTCCATGGGATAAGTGACTTAGAACTCGTGAAAAAAATCACCTGTTTTCCATGTTCTTCGGCTGGTTTGAACCGTGCACCGATCCACTCACACGGCTTTCCAAGCTCCTATTAAGAATTCATACACACCCCATGACGTTGATCCTGGCATCCTCTTCGGCCTCGCGGCAAACCATGTTCCGCAACGCACAGCTCGACTTCCAGGTCGAGCCTGCCCGCGTCGATGAGGACACCATCACGACAAGCCTTTTGGCCGAAGAGTTCTCGCCGCGTGACATCGCGGATGCATTGGCCGAGGCGAAAGCCATTCGGGTCGTACAGAAACATCCGTCTGCGTTCGTCGTTGCGTCCGATCAGGTCTTGGCGTTGGGCGCTGACCTGTTTTCCAAACCCAAGGACCGGGCGGAGGCCAAAACGCACCTCCTGCGTCTTCAAGGAAAACGCCATTCTCTATTCTCGGCTGCGGTCTGTTTCGAAGATGGAAAACCGATCTGGCGTTCCATCGGCGAAGCCAAGTTGACCATGCACCCCATGACGGAGGTAGAGATTGACGGGTATCTCAACAGGGCTTGGCCCGATGTCAAAGGCTGTGTCGGTGCCTACCAGGCCGAAGGGTTCGGTGCGCGGCTGTTCAGTCGGATCGAGGGGGATTGGTATTCTGTTCTCGGGTTTCCGCTGCTTTCTTTGGGAATTATATCGCAAAGTAACATTTTCCTTGCCCCTAGTGACTCTGTGATATAACATATAGTCACTTCAAGAGGTGAGCTATGACACAGAAAGCACCCGGCAAGCATCAGCGCAAAGGTTTGACGCTTCTGCAAATCGCGGACATGTTCAGCGATGAGACCAAAGCGCGAGAGTGGATCGAGGAACAGCGTTGGCCGGATGGTCCTTATTGCCCGCATTGCGGATCGGACAATGTTCGGGTTGGCGTTAACCACAAGAGCATGACCCACCGTTGCCGGGATTGCCCCAACAAGCCGATGTTCACAGTTCGGATTGGCAGTGTCATGCAGAGTTCCAAACTGTCTTACCGGGTTTGGGCCGTTGGAATTTACCTGTTTACAACCAGCCTCAAGGGTGTGTCTTCGATGAAGTTGCACCGGGAACTTGGGATCGGCCAGAAGGCTGCTTGGTTCATGCTGCATCGCCTTCGGGAAGCCTATGCGACCAAGACGCCGATCTTTGACGGCCCGGTTGAGGCCGATGAGACCTATATGGGTGGCAAGGAGAAGAACAAGCACGCGAAGAAGAAGTTGAGAGCCGGGCGCGGGGCGGTGGGCAAGAGCGCCGTTTCTGGTGTCCGCGACCGTGCGACGGGAAAGGTTCATGCCAAGGTGGTTGAGAGGACCGACGCGGAGACGTTGCAGGGTTTCGTGACCGATCACACCGCCGATGGCGCACAAGTCTACACGGATGAGGCCAAGGCGTATAAGGGCATCGACAGGCCCCATGAGGCGGTAAACCATTCAGCGGGCGAGTACGTCCGCGATATGGCTCATACAAACGGGCTGGAAAGCTTCTGGGCACCCATGAAGCGCGGCGTTGATGGCGTGTATCACAAAATGTCGCCCAAACACCTGCAACGCTACGTGGACGAGTTCTCGGGGCGCCACAACAACCGCCCAAAAGATACCATCGACCAGATGGGCAGCTTGGTCTCGGGGATGGACGGAAAGCGGCTGCGCTACGTGGACCTGATTGCCGATAACGGGTTGAGCAGCGGAGCAAAGCCAATCACGCGCAATGGTGCGTGATCATGGCACAAAACCTTATCTCGGCCAGAAAGGCCAAGAACGATGAGTTCTACACGCAACTGTCAGACATAGAAAACGAACTGCGTCACTATAAGAAGCATTTCAAAGGCAAGGTTGTCTATTGCAACTGCGACGATCCGCGCGTCAGCAACTTCTTTCACTATTTCAGTCACAACTTCGAGTTTCTGGGTCTCAGGAAACTGATCACCACCTGCTACAAGAACCAGAATCCGGACCTTTTTTCGCGGCATGACTGCGAGCGGGCGATCAAACTGGAATATGACGGTTTCCGGGACGGGGATGTTGTACCAAGGGCCGAGGATATCGGCATTACCCATCTGGATGGTGACGGCGATTTTCGCACTCAGGAATGCATCGACATTCTCAAGCAAGCGGACATCGTGGTGACGAACCCGCCCTTTTCATTGTTCCGCGAATACGTCGCGCAGTTGATGAAATACGACAAAAAATTTCTGATTATCGGAAACATGAACGCTGTCACCTACAAGGACTTTTTCCCACTGATCAAGGATAACAAGGTCTGGTTCGGCCCCAGCATCAAGAGCGGGGATCGGACGTTTGGAGTTCCGGATCACTATCCACTTGATGCTGCGACGGCATGGATTGATGAAGGTGGAAACAGGTTTATCAAGGTCAAAGGCGTTCGCTGGTTCACGAACCTCGACCATGACAAGCGGCACGAGGAACTGATCCTGTACCGCAGGTATGCGCCTGAGGATTACCCGACTTACGACAATTACGACGCTATCGAGGTCAGCAAGACCAATGATATTCCGATGGATTGGGCCGGAGCGATGGGTGTGCCGATCACCTTTCTGGACAAGTACAATCCCGATCAGTTCGAGATATTGGGGTTTTCGTCTTTGTGGGACCATGGCTTCAAAAGCCATAAGTTCTATGACGACTACGTTGAAAAGAGGCTGGATGGGGGAAGGAAAACCGGATTGTCAGGCCAAAAGGCGAATGGATACCCTATGCTCAAAGGGAAGCCTTCCCGGGGAAACTATCTGGAGGATGAAAGTGGAAACGACGTAGTTCATTGTATTTATAGACGAATTTTTATAAAATCCCGTAAGTTCCAGTCATGAAAATTGACTTGCGTACAGTGACCGTCCGGGAACTGGTTGAAGGCTACTGCGACGGCGGGGACGGCGGTGTCCGGGGATATGGCGGCAAGCTTGATATACGGCCTGCCTATCAACGCGAATTTGTCTATGGCGACAAGCAGCGTGACGCCGTGATCAACACGATCCGCAACGGGCTTCCCCTCAACACCATGTATTGGGCCGATATTGGCAATGACAGGTTCGAGATCATTGACGGCCAGCAGCGCACCATCTCGGTTTGCCAATACGTGAAGGGTGCTTTTTCCATTGACGGGCTGGCTTTCCACAACCTGCAAGCTGACCATCAAGAGCAAATCCTGAACTATGATCTCATGATCTACACCTGCTCCGGGACGGACAGCGAGAGACTGGAGTGGTTCGAGGTGATCAACATTGCGGGCGAGATTCTGACCGACCAGGAATTGCGAAACGCCGTCTATCACGGGCTTTGGGTGTCGGATGCAAAGAGGTATTTCAGCCGACCAAACTGCCCAGCTTACAGCATCGGCAGCAAGTACCTGAAAGGCCATTCCATCCGTCAGGACTACCTTGAAACTGCGATCAGGTGGATCAATGACGGTGATGTTGAAAGCTACATGTCGGCGCATCAGCGCGACAACAGCGCCGTTACGCTATGGAACCACTTCCGCTCTGTCATCGATTGGGTGCACGCGACGTTTCCCAAGTATCGCAAAGAGATGAAAGGCGTTGCATGGGGGCCGCTCTACAACCAATTCAAAGAGACCGATCTGGACCCTGACACGCTTGAGGCAGAGATCAAGCGTCTGCTCATGGATGATGACGTGACACGGAAAGCGGGTGTCTATCCTTACGTGCTGGACGGCGATGAGCGGCACCTGAGCATTAGGGCGTTCACAGGCGCGATGAAGCTTGAGGCGTTTGAGCGTCAAGACGGTGTTTGCCCGATCTGTAACGAGCAATTTGACATAAGTCAGATGGAAGGTGACCATATCAAGCCTTGGTCACAAGGTGGAAAGACCGTGGCGGATAACTGCCAAATGCTTTGCAAGTACTGTAACCGCCGAAAATCAAACAACTAAACGCGAGCGCCAAACATGACCAACAAACCCAAAACGCTTAAAGAAAAGCTGGCCGATTCTCACTTCCAGCCAACCAAGGCCGAGATGGAAACTGAATACGACATGCCGGGTGCGGATATGGAAGACTTGGGCGGCGCGTTCTTTAATCCGCTCAAAGCCGGGAGGCCAAAGCTGGAACAGGAATAATCCAGAGCAGTGTTACTTTGCGATATAATTCCCGTAAATTTTCACGGCAAGGTCACGAACCATTCCCGCAAAAACCCGGCTTTGGCCCGCCCTGCTCCGCAATCGCGCCGCAATTGGGCGTCAGATTGTTTCCAAACCGGATACTCCGAGCAGGTGATAAAGATGGATCGTTTAACTGAGATGGAAGCCTTTGCCATGGTCGTGGACCAGGGCGGTTTCACGGACGCGGCCAGGAAAATGGGCATTTCAAAGTCCGCCGTGTCAAAACATGTCTCCAGCCTGGAAGCGCGCCTTGGCGCCCGTCTGCTGAACCGCACCACGCGCCGCGTGAGCCCGACGGAAATTGGTCTGGCCTACTATGATCGTGCCCGGCGCGTCCTGAACGACGCCGGTGAAGCCGATGCATTGGTCACCGCGATGCAGTCAGCGCCGTCCGGTATGCTGCGCGTGTCCATCGCAACCGATTTTGGCGTCAACCACATCTCCCCGATCCTGGGCAAGTTCCTCACCAGCTTCCCTGAGATCACGGTGAACATGGTTCTGAACAATCGCTACGTTGAACTGATCTCGGAAGGGTTCGACATGGCGATCCGCGTGGGCGAGTTGGAAGACAGCTCGCTCCGGGCCCGCAAGATTTGTGAAACGCAGCGCCGGATGATCGCCGCGCCGTCCTATTTCGCCCGCCATGGCCGCCCCGAGAAAATCGACGACCTGAACGAGCATAAGCTTTTGCATTACTCGAACAATGCAAACGCCAATGTGTGGAAGATCACGGCGCCGTCCGGCGAGCAGCGCCAGGTGCGCACCGCCGGGTCGCTGACCGTTAATGACGGGCAGTCCTTGCTGAACGCCGCCATCGGTGGATTGGGGATCGCCTATCTGCCAAGCTACCTGTATGCCGACGCCCTGCGCAAAGGGCTGGTTGAAGACGTGATCCCGGAACTGCCGGTTGATATTCAGGGTGTCTATGCCCTCTACCCGCCGGGGCGCTACACGCAGCCCAAAGTTCGGGCGTTCATCGACTTCCTCGTCGATGCCTTCCGCGAAAAGGGTCCGATGGACTGGTAAGGTCGCGATCCCGGATCAGCCGGGATCGGCCAGAACGACCTCGACCCGGCGATTGGCCTGGCGGCCTTCGTCTGTGCTGTTCGATGCGCGGGGCGCAAGAAAGCCGATGCCCTCGGACGCGATCTGATCGGGCGCCACATTCAACGAATCGATCAGGAATTGCCGGACCGCGTTGGCGCGGGCGCGGCTGAGGGTGATGTTGGCGTCGAGAGAGCCTTCGGCATCCGTGTGGCCGACCAGAACCACCGTCCGGTCCGGGTTGGCGGACAGGTACTCGGCCAGGGAAACGAGGCTGTCATAGCGCGCGCCCGACAAGGCGGAGGCGCCGGTTTCAAATGTCAGGTCATCCAGAACGGCACGGCCGCTCTGCAGCAGGCCATCAATCAGGTCGGGCTGCAGGGCGGCTTGCTCCGGGGCGCGCGTGGACGGTGTGACCACCGGGGCCAACCCATCCGGCGGAAGAACCGCCGCAACATGCGCGTACCCCTGCCGCCCCCCATGGGACACGGTCACCGCCACCAGCGTGCGCCCGTTGGCATCTTCGCGCGTGGCGGTCAGATAGTGGTAGTTGCCCAGATCGACATGCATCTCGGGCCCGTCGTCGATCGGCAGGGCATAGCGGAAATCAAACCCACCGCAGGCCGTGTCGGCACAGGTAAACCCGATGTCATACCCCTGATCGGCCAGCTGGGTCCGCAACAGGTTGAGCAGGGCCAGGGGCTCTCCGGCCTCTCCCGGGATTTGCCAAACCTCATGCAAGAGCGCCCCGTCCTCGCGCGTGGTCGGGGGACCACCTTCGGCATAGGGCCCGGTCGCGATGCGGAGGCTGCCCAGATCCGGGGCCGACCGATCCGCCAAGTGCGCCCCGTCCGGCCAAGCCAGATCAAGCGCGGCTGCCGGCACGGCAAGCACACTGACACAGGCGAGGGTGAGAAGGGACCGCAAGCTCGGGGGGCGCGGATGGATCATGAGCGGCCGGTTAGGCTGTTATTGTTCGATAATGATAGTGTCCCACAGGTTCGAAGCCCAAGGAAGCATAAAGGGATCGGGCCGGCATGTTTCCGCGCGTCACAAGCACGCTGAACCGGGGTGCACCTTGGGTTTCTGCCCAATGGGCGGCCGCGCGCATCATGTGGGCCGCCAACCCCTTGCACCGGGCCTGCGGCAGAATCTCAAGCGCGTGGAGCATGGCAAGCCCGTTGTGGATGGCGACATAGGCAGTGCCTGCGGGACGGTCATTGATCCGGCCGAAGAGGCTGATCTTGGGTCCGTCGCACCGGTGCATGATCGCCAAGCGGTCCGCCCCGATGCCGCCTTCGGCCCAGATCTCTTCCTGGATGGCGAGGGGTGGCCAGGTTTCAAACACGGTCACCGGCGGCGGCGCGGCCGACAGCGTGGCACAGTCGACCTGCAGCGCCAGGGTCGGATCCTTGATCTCGTACCCGAGGGCCTCCAGCGCCCGGTCCAACCCATCCTGCCCTGCCAGAACCATGTACAACGCGGGCTGGCCAAGGGCCTGCATCTGGGCCGAGGCCTGCACGATCGCATCCGGGTCCACCGCGACGTCGCCGGCTTCGGCCAGCCGTGCGGCGCGAACCCGGCTTCCGCCGCCGTCGTTTCTGGCCAGTATGAAGGCCCCCGATGGCATCGTCTCGGCCGGGGGCCATGTGGCGCGGATGGCGGCGGCAATCTCGTGCATGTGGCGTGTCACGACTCGGTTGGGAACAGGCGGGACAGTTCGGCCATCACCGCATCGACCGCCGCGCCATCCTGACTGGGTACAACGATATTCGCCCCGTGCACGCCGTCCCGCATGAAGGGATAGGATCCGATGGACACCTCGGGATGCGCGTCGGCCAACGCGCCGAGCGGTCCGGCGATATCACCCTCTCCACGGTTGATACGCAGGGACTGCGACAACATCGGCGCGCCCCCGGTCAGCGTCGGCAGGACCGATGCGAGCATCGCTTCAAATATGGTGGGAACACCCGCCATCACATGGACATTCCCAAGCGTGAACCCCGGTGCGGCCGAGATCGGGTTGTCGATCAGATCCGCCCCGTCAGGGATGCGGGCCATGCGCAGGCGGGCCGCGTTCAACTCCATATCCTGACGGTCGTAATGGGCCTGCAGGATGGCCCGTGCGTCGTCGCGGACCGAGATGGGCGTGTCAAAGGCGGCGGCAACCGCCTCGGCCGTGATGTCGTCATGGGTGGGGCCAATGCCGCCAGAGGTGAACACATGCTCCCACGCGTCGCTGAGTGCCCGCACCGCCGCGACAATGGCCGCGTGATCGTCGGACACGACCCGCACTTCCGACAGCGCGATCCCGTGATCGGTCAGCGCTTTGGCCAGATGGTGCATGTTGGCGTCGCGCGTGCGACCCGACAAGATTTCATCCCCGATGACCAGCATGGCGGCGGTGGGTCGTGTCATGGTGCTGGTTCCCTTGTCATGGCGGTCGCTGTCGGTATAGGGGCGCGGTATGCGCTTTCAAACCCCTTTGATCCCGGCCACCCTGCTTCGCCGATACAATCGCTTTTTGGCGGATATCCGGCTTGAGGACGGGACCGAAGCGGTCGCCCATTGCCCCAACCCCGGCAGCATGATGGGGCTGAAGGCGCCCGGCCTGCGAATTTGGGTCGAACCCAACGACGATCCCAAGAAAAAGCTGCGCTACGGCTGGCGGCTGGCCGAACTGCCGGGCGGGCATTTCGCCGGGATCGACACGGCCGCCCCCAACCGGATCGTGGCCGACGCGTTGGCGCAGGGCGCGATCGCGGAGCTGGCCGGGTACGACACCATTCGGCCGGAACAGCGCTATGGGACAAAGAGCCGGATCGATTTCCTGCTGTCGTCTGAAGGGCGCGCCGACGCCTATGTCGAGGTGAAGAACGTCCATCTGCGCCGTGCCGCCGATTGGGCCGAGTTCCCCGACAGCGTCACCGCGCGGGGGGCCAAGCACCTGGCCGAACTTGCGCGGGTCAAGGCCGGTGGCGCGCGGGCCGTCATGCTCTATCTCGTGCAACGCACGGATTGCGCGCGGTTTCGGCTGGCGCCCGACCTTGATCCCGTCTATGCCGCCGCCTTCGATGCGGCGCGGGACGCCGGGGTTGAAATGCTGTGCTACGGCACGCACATCGGGCCAGACGGGATCGAGATTGCCGGATCGCTGCCCGTCGATCCCACGCGGCAAGCGGGCGCGGCACGCTGACTGGAAACTGTCACGCATCAGGCTTATTTTAGGGCTTGAACGACACTGGAGACCTTCTGTGGACGATTTTAACGGCCGAATGACCAAAGACGGCATCCGCATTCACGGCGCAGGTGACTTCGCCGGGATGCACAAGGCTGGCACATTGGCGGCCGAGATCCTGGATGACCTGGCGGGGCTGGTGGTGCCGGGGGCAACGACCGCGACCATTGACGCGGCGATTGAAGCCAAAGTCACCGAAGCGGGCGCGACCTCGGCCACGATTGGCTATCGCGGGTATCAGCATGCCAGCTGCATCAGTGTGAACCACGTGGTCTGCCACGGCATTCCGGGCCCGAAGATCCTCAAGGACGGTGATATCCTGAACATCGACGTCACCGTGATTGTCGATGGGTGGTTCGGGGACACCAGCCGCATGTATGTGGCCGGATCGCTCAGCCGCAAAGCCGAACGTTTGATCCAGGTGACCCACGACGCCCTGTTCAAAGGGATCGAGGCGGTGAAGCCGGGCGCGACCTTTGGCGATATCGGCCATGCCATCCAATCCTACGTGGAAGGCTACCGGTTGAGTGTTGTGCGCGATTTTTGCGGTCATGGCCTGGGCCAGGTGTTCCACGCCCCGCCGAATGTTCTGCACTACGGCCGCCCCGGGACGGGTCCGGTTCTGGAGGAAGGCATGTTCTTCACCATTGAACCGATGGTCAATCTGGGCCGTCCCGAGACCAAGGTGCTGTCGGACGACTGGACAGCTGTGACCCGGGACAAATCCCTCAGCGCACAGTTCGAACACTCCGTCGGCGTGACGGCCGATGGCGCCGAGATTTTCACCCTCTCGCCAGCCGGCCGGTTCCATCCAACCTGGGGCTAAGCGCGGTGCGCTAACGCCCGGTTAACCAATCCTTGGCACTGTGATCGGGATGTCCGATCAACCCTCTTTCCGGTTCGACGAGGCGGCACCGCATTTCGCGGATGTGGTCCCTGTCCTGCCTGTGCCGCCTGTGGCACAGGACCACCGGCGCGCCCATCGCAGCCGCCTGCGCCAGCGTTTCACCCACGGTGGGGCCGACGCGGTGCCCGACTATGAGCTTCTGGAAATGATTCTCTATCGCGCGTTGCGGCGGGGCGACACCAAGCCCATCGCGAAGACCCTTCTCAAGGTGTTCGGGGATCTCAACCGGGTATTGGCCGCCCCGCCCGCGCGCCTGCGACAGGTGCCCGGCGTCGGGGACGCGGTTGTGTTCGAACTTAAACTCATGGAAGCGGTCGGGCATCGCATGGCGCGGGCCAAATTGGTGGACCGGCCGCTTTTGTCCTCTTGGGAGGCACTGCTCACCTATTGCCAAACCGCGATGGCGCACCGCGACGTGGAACAGTTCCGCGTTCTCTACCTTGATCGGAAAAACAGGTTGATCGCCGACGAGGCCCAGGCCGATGGCACGGTCGATCACGTCCCGGTCTATCCGCGCGAGATCGTCAAACGAGCGTTGGAGCTGAACGCCTCGGCGCTCATCCTGATCCACAACCATCCCTCGGGCGATCCCACCCCAAGCCCGGCCGACATCGACATGACCTATGCGATCCGGGCAACCGCGGAAACGTTGAACCTGACGCTGCATGACCACCTGATCGTGGGAAAAGCCTGCCACACGAGTTTTCGCAGCGAAGGCTACCTCTAGCCGCGCCTGTCTCTGTTTTCCAAATATCCCGGGGGAGGCCGAAGGCCGGGGGCAGAGCCCCTGCCTCATCGCAAAACCGTCGATCTGTTCGCCCGGAAAACCTTGTTTTCCGTCCGGGTCGGGGGCGTCAGCCCCCGAGGCCGGCTCAATCCAGCCACACCTCGACGCGGCGATTGACGGCGCGACCCCAGTCGGTGTCGTCGCAGGCCATCGGCAACACCTCGCCAAATCCGCGCGTTTCCAAGGCCACGCGGTTCGGGTCGACGGCAGCGGCGGCCGCCAGGATGGCGTCGCGCACGGCGTCCGCCCGGCGCAGGGACAGGCGCGCGTTCACCGCCGCGCTGCCCTCGCCGTCGGAGAAACCCGCGATGATCAGGCGGCGCCCGTCAAAGGCGCCGCGCTCGATCGCGGCGGCCAGGCGTGCGACGGACGCACGGGATTGCGCGTCCAGCTCCACCGCACCGCCCGCAAAGCGAAACGTCGATGACAGCCGCTCGGCCCCGACCAGGGCGTCCACCATCGCCTGGAGATCGCTGAGCGCGGCATCGTCGCCGGCCGCACGGATCGCATTCGCCAGCCGGTCGCCCTGTAACGCCAGCGGCGTCCGGGTCAGGCTCTGGTTCACGAACCCCGCGGATGCAACGGCGCGCTCTGCGGCATCGGTTTCGGTAAACGCAAGGAAATCCCGCACGATCTGGGGCAGGCGGCGGGGCGCAAGATAGAGGTACACCGGCGCGGTCAGGGGATAATCCTCGGCCTTCACGGCATTCGCACTGGCCGTCTGGGAAAACCCGCAGGCGCCTGCGAGGGGTAGGCTGCGGGTGATGCCGCGCAGGGATTGTTGCGTGATCCCAATGGCATAGGCATCGCGCGCCACCGCGGTCGCAAGGGCATCGGCCGTGTCATGATGCGTGGTGCCCCGGGCCTCTTCCGCGTCGATCGGCAGCAGGACGCGTGCGGTGAAGCTTTGCGTGACGCCGCGCCCGCGCTCCGGCAGATGCGTGGCAATCGGCGCATCCGGACCGCCGAGCGCTTGCCAGTTGTCGGTCTCACCGGCGAAGATCCGGGCAAGCTGCGGCAGGGTCAGGCTGTCGATGGGGTTGTCAGGGGCCACAACCGGCACAAGGGCATCCAAGGCGATCACCCGCACGCGGCGGCTAAGGGGGGGATCCTCCGGCGCTTCGGCCCGGGCCGCCCGGCGTTCGACCTCGGTCGGTTCACGCAAGGCCAGCGCCATGTCCGCGTCGCCGTTTAGCAGCGCGATGAACCCGCTGTCGGTTGTGCCCGGCGCCACGACAAACCGCGCGGCTGGCGCGCCCGTGCGCCGGATCAACGCGTACACGGTGGCGCCATCGACATCCGTCGACACATCCAGAGACAGGGCGCGCTGATCGGCAAAGGCGCGCAGCAGGGCTGGCAGCAGGCCCTCGGCGACCGTGGCCGCCCCGGCAATCCGGGCTTCGGCAACGAAACTGGTCAGATCGGGACAGCCGGGACCCGCGCAGGACACCCCTTGGGCCGAGACGGTGATCGGCCCATAGACGGTATCGAGGCGGTAATAGGCCCCGTCAAAGCTGATCAGATTGCCTTCCAGCTCGATTGATCCATCAAGGGAACGCAGTTCAACGTCCTGCGCGGCGGCAGGTGTCGGGGAAATGGGAACAAAACACGCGGCAGCGAGGGCCGCTGCCAAGAGGGGTCTCATGCCTGGGCTTGCCCGGTGGCCTCAATTAATTGGCCGCGACTGTCAGGTCCTGGAAGAGATTTTGCAACACAAGATAGTCGCCCACGGCGTCACATCCGGGAACCGTCAGCGTGACCGGCGTGACCTCGACCACTCCCGCGCGGGTCATTTCCAGGGTCCGGGCCGAGACAGGCTGCCCGCAGGTCGTTTCCGTGACCGGCGCGTCGATCGAAATCTCGATCACCTCACCATCCGACAGCGACGCATGGGGGAAGGTGAAGATCTGGGCGACCATGGGGTCGGACACAGTGAGATCACCGATTTCCAGCAAGGCGCCGCCAGTGCCGTCCTGGGCGGCTGCGATATCGCCGGGATTTTCTTCCCAGATATGACCGGGCGCGCCGAACGCCGTCCCGAACGGAATGGCATGAAGCGCAAGCTGACGGTCGTCGGACCACTGCACCGCCACGCGATCATAATTTGCAAGATCCGGCAGGCTGACGAGGCTGCTTTCGCTTTGCGCGTCGGGGAACCGAACCGTGAAGAAGGCGGGCGACTCGAAGGCCGGGATATCCATCGTCAGAAGGCCAAGCGCATCTGTCTGCGCGGTAATGGTCAGGCCGGAATGCTCGATTACGATCCGGGCGTCGGGTTGGCACGGGGCCAGAACATCCAAAGCGACCATCGCGCCTGGCATGGCGGTGGTGCTGACATTCAGATCGCAGGGAAGGCCAAACGGGCTTAGCGCGACCTCGGGGGTCTCAGTGTCCTCTGCGTCCGGCAAGACCACAGGGGGGGAGGCGGCGGCGAGGTCTTCGTTGGCTTTGTCGTCGTCCGGAAGCGGGTCGGTTGCCTCAAGCAGGGCAACCTCTTCTGCGTCTTCTTCAACGGTGCGGATGGCTTCGATGCTGGCCAACAAACCGCTCGGGGCCGCGCCCTCATCAACGCTCGGGTCGTCCAGCGACACCGGCAGGGGCTGCGGCGCTTGCTCGGGCAGCGCGACATCAGCGGTTTCGACAACAGCCGGGAGAACGGGCGCCTCGGGTGCGGCCGCGATGTTGTCCGGGACGATCGGGGCCTGCGGGGCGGGCTGAGCGTTGCCAACCCCGGGAATGAGGCCCGATTGAAGGAAGTACATCCCGGCACCAGCCACCACCATGGCAACCGATGCGGCGCGCATTGCTGTTTTTCGCTTGGACATACCTTGTGCCTCCTGGTCGCTCGTACGGCGTGGAGGATCGTTAAGGAATGCGGCGTTAATCAGGTCTCAATTGTGCGGATTCTAAGGAGTGCCGGGCCATTTCGAACCGGCACCCCGAAAAGATCAGGTCAGCCGACCGTGGCAATGCTTGAACTTCTTGCCCGACCCGCAGGGGCACGGATCGTTGCGGCCCGGGTTGCCCCAGGTGGCCGGGTCACTTTCGTCGAACCCGTCGATCAGAGGGGTCGGCGCCTCGGCCGGCGGGGCGGCGGCAGCGTCGGCGGCCTGCTGTTGTGCGGCCTGCTGCGCCTGAAGCTGCTTGATCAGCTCTTCCTGCTGTTCGGGCGTAAGTGGCTGAATACGCGCCAGTTTCTGCGTCACGTCGGCCCGCAGGCCGTCGAGCATGCCTTCGAACAACTGGAAGCCTTCGGTCTTGTATTCGTTCAGCGGATCGCGCTGCGCGTAGCCGCGGAAACCAACGACGGACCGCAGGTGCTCCAGCGTCAGAAGATGTTCGCGCCACTTCTGGTCGATGGTCTGGAGCAGCACCTGCTTCTCAATGTTGCGCATCTGCTCGGGGCCGAACTGGACCGCTTTGCCGGCCATGAATTCGTCCGCCGATTTCTCGAGCCGTTCGCGGACCACCTCTTGATCCACACCATCTTCGTCGGCCCAGTCCTTGACCGGGGCATCGATACCAAGTGTTTCGCGGGCGGCCTCCTGCATGGCGTCGGATTCCCACTGATCGGCGTAGGATTTCGGCGGCATGTAGGTGTCGACCATATCCTCGATCACCTGATGGCGCATGTCGCGGGCCACCTCGGAGATATCCTCGGCGCCCATGATCTCGCGGCGTTGGCCAAAAATGACCTTCCGCTGATCGTTCATGACATCGTCGAACTTCAAAAGTTGTTTCCGGATGTCGAAGTTGCGGCCTTCCACCTTGGCCTGCGCGCGTTCCAGCGATTTGTTCACCCACGGGTGCACGATGGCTTCGCCTTCCTTCATCCCGAGGTTCGACAGCATCTTGTCCAGACGCTCCGACCCGAAGATGCGCATCAGGTCGTCTTCGAGGCTCAGGAAGAAGGAGGACCTGCCCGGGTCGCCCTGACGGCCCGATCGGCCGCGGAGCTGGTTGTCGATCCGGCGGCTTTCGTGGCGCTCGGTCGCCAGAACGAACAGGCCACCGGCGTCCTTGACCGCCTGTTCATCTTTCTCGTGCTCGGCCTCGATCTTCGCGCGGATCTCTACCGGGTCGCCTTCGGGATCGGCGGCGATGGCCTCCATCACCTTAAACTCGACATTGCCGCCCAGTTTGATGTCGGTGCCGCGGCCCACCATGTTGGTCGCGATCGTGACGGCCCCCAGTTTGCCGGCGTCGGCCACGATTTGGGCCTCCTGCTCGTGCTGACGGGCGTTCAGGATGTTATGCGTCAGGCCCGCTTTGGTCAGCATCTGGCCCAACATCTCGGATTTGTCGATGGACGTGGTGCCCACGAGAACCGGCTGACCCTTTTCATGGGCGGCGCGGATTTCTTCGACGATGGCTTCGTACTTTTCCTTGCTGGTGCGATAGACCGCGTCGTCGTCATCCTGCCGGGCGATGGGGCGGTTCGTCGGAATCTCGACAACACCGAGGCCGTAGATCGACATGAATTCTTCGGCCTCGGTCGCTGCGGTGCCGGTCATGCCACCAAGCTTTTCGTAGAGGCGGAAAAAG
This sequence comes from Paracoccaceae bacterium, assembly GCA_963921255.3. Lineage (GTDB taxonomy): Bacteria > Pseudomonadota > Alphaproteobacteria > Rhodobacterales > Rhodobacteraceae > JANSYL01. The sequence goes on from CAWUEW020000001.1 coordinate 453,580, forward strand.
TTCTGGAACGTGACCGATGCGAGGGTGACGTTCTCGGGCTGGATTTTGCAGCCTTCCTTGGCTTCGATCGCCTGATGCAGGCCGTCCGACAGGCGCCGACCGGGCATCATGCGCCCGGTGAATTCGTCGACCAGAACCACTTCGCCGCCGCGCACGATGTAATGCTGATCCTTGATGAACAGCTTGTGGGCCCGCAGCGCGTTGGTCACGTGGTGAACAATCGTGGTCGATTCCGGGTCGTACAGGCTCTGCATTTCGGGGAGCAGGCCGGCTTCGTGCAGGCGCTGTTCCAGGAAATCGTTGCCTTCATCGGTGAAGGTCGCGTTCCGTGTCTTTTCGTCGAGCTCGTAATGCTCGTCCGAGATGTCCGGGATGATCTTGTCGATCGAGACATACAGGTCGCTGCGGTCCTGCGACGGGCCGGAGATGATCAGCGGGGTCCGCGCTTCGTCGATGAGGATCGAGTCGACCTCGTCAACGATGGCGAAGTTGTGCGGTCGCTGCGCCATTTCGTCGAGGCTGGCGCGCATGTTGTCGCGCAGGTAATCGAAGCCGAGTTCGTTGTTCGTCGCGTAAGTGATGTCGGACTGATAGGCGGCGCGCTTTTCGGCGTCGGGCTGGCGCGGGTAGACGACGCCCGTCGTCATGCCAAGGGCGCTGTAGACCTTGCCCATCCATTCGGCGTCCCGTTTGGCGAGGTAGTCGTTGACCGTGACGACATGCACGCCCTTGCCCGTCAGCGCGTTCAGGTACGCGGCAAAGGTGGCCACAAGGGTCTTGCCCTCACCGGTCTTCATCTCGGCGATGTTGCCCTGATGCATGAAATACGCGCCGATCAGCTGCACATCGAAGGCCCGCAGGCCCAATGCGCGCTTGGCCGCTTCCCGGCAGTTGGCGAAAGCTTCGGGCAGAAGGTCGTCCAGCGCTTCACCGTCCAGGGCACGGCTGCGCAATTCGGCGGTCTTTTCGATGATGCCTTCGTCACTCAGCGCTTCGAACTCGGGTTCCAGCGCATTGATCTGGGCCACGATGGGACGCACCGATTTGACCTTTCGGTCGTTGGGGGTGCCGAAAACCTTCTTCGCGATCGAGCCCAATCCGAGCATATGGTCTGCCTTTATCTCTGGTCACGCCACCGACACGGATCGGCGGGTCGTCAAAAAAACGTGTGGGGTATCTGGGTTGTTCGGCCCATCGCTGCGGTCTATCAACGGCGGCAAAGACGGCCGAGACCCTGATACGGCGCCGAAAAGCGACATAAGGGCCGGTCCTTGCACTGTCAACGCGGGCCACGGCCCCATGCTTTATCCAAAGGACAAAATCGCAATGAAATCCCTGCTGTCTGGTGTCGCACTTGCGGCACTGATCGCCCTGCCTGCCGCCGCCCAAGACTCTGAGACCGACGCGTCGACCGTTCTGGCCACGGTCAACGGCACCGACATCACGGTCGGCCATTTGATCTCGATGCTGGAATTGTTGCCCGAGCAGTACCAGAGCCTGCCGGATGAAGTGCTGTTCGACGGCATGCTGGAACAGCTGGTTCAGCAGGAAATCGTTGCCTCCGTCGCCGCAGAAGACATCACCGCGCGCATGGAAACCGGGTTGGAAAACGAGCGCCGGGCGTTCATGGCGTCGATGTTCCTCGATGACATCGCAGGTGCCGCGCTCGACGAAGCCGAAATCGCAGAGGAATACGATGCGATCTACGGCAGCGCCGAAGGGGCGACGGAACTGAATGCCTCGCACATCCTGGTCGAAACCGAGGAAGAAGCGCTGGCCCTGATCGAACAGTTGGCCGAAGGGGCGGACTTTGCAGAACTGGCCCAAGAGTTTTCGACCGGCCCGTCCGGCCCGAATGGCGGCCAGTTGGGTTGGTTCGGCGCGGGCATGATGGTGCCCGAGTTCGAACAGGCCGCGTTCGCCTTGGACGTGGGAGAAGTGTCACCCCCGGTCCAGACCCAGTTCGGCTGGCACGTTCTGATCCTCAATGACCGTCGCACGCAGGAGCCGCCGAGCCTCGAGCAAGTGCGTGGCGAGATCGAGGAAAGCCTGCGGCGCGCACGCGTCGATGCACGGATCGAGGAAATGACCGCCGCGGCCGACGTGGCGCGCCCCGAGCTTGACATTGACCCCTCCGTGATCCGCAATTCCGGTCTGTTGGACGACTAACCCGGGATTGCCGCGCCATGGCCAAAGACGAAAAGAAGAAGACCAAACACAAGAAGACCAAGGCCAAGGACAAAGCGGCGAAAAAGAAAGCCAAAGCCAAGGCGGCAAAGAAACCCGCCTTGGCGGTGTCGCCTTTGGCGCCAAAACGGTTCCCCGACCTCCCGCCGGTGGCCGGGGTCCGCTTCGCGACCGGCGCCGTCGGTGTGCGGTATCAGAACCGGACCGACGTCATGTTGGCCGAGGTTGCGCCGGGATCGAGCCTGGCCGGGGTGTTCACCCGGTCCGCGACACGTTCCGCCGCGGTTCTTGACTGTCAGGAAAAGCTTGCAGCGCTGTCTGACGGTGCTGGCGACGGCATGGCGATCGTCGTGAATTCAGGCAATGCGAACACCTTCACGGGCGCCCGTGGGGAAAGCGACGTGGCTGCAATCTCCGAAGCGGCGGCGGCGGCGTTGGGCCTTCCGGTTGGTCATGTCTTCACCTCTTCGACGGGTGTCATCGGCGAACCTCTGCCCGCCGAACGGATCACGGACGCCCTGCCAGATCTGGCCGCCGCACTGGATGCGGGCGGGGCCGGGGCGGCGGCGAAGGCCATCATGACCACGGACACCTTCCCGAAAGGGGCCTGTGCGACGTTGGACGTCGACGGCGTGCCGGTCACCATCACCGGGATTGCGAAGGGCTCGGGCATGATCGCGCCGGATATGGCGACGATGTTGGGATATGTGTTCACCGACGCCGCAATCACGCCCTCTGCGTTGCAGGCCATGCTGACGGCGACCACGAAGCTCAGTTTCAACGCCGTGACGGTCGACAGCGACACGTCGACCTCGGACACGGTCCTGCTGGCCGCAACGGGCGCTGCGGCCCACCCGCCGATTGCCTCCAACCGCAGCCAGGCGGGCAAGGCGTTTCAGGCGGCTTTGCTTGGGGTCATGCAGGATCTGGCGCTTCAGATCGTGCGCGATGGCGAAGGCGCGACCAAATTGGTCGAAGTGCAGGTGTCCGGCGCCACGTCGGCCCGGGACGCCGACAAGGTCGCCCGATCGATCGCGAATTCACCTTTGGTCAAAACAGCCATCGCCGGCGAAGACCCCAATTGGGGCCGGATCGTCATGGCGGTTGGAAAATCGGGCGCAAGGGCGGATCGTGACCGGCTTACCATTCACTTTGGCGACGTTCTGGTCGCTGAGAAAGGGTGGGTGGCTGCCGACTACAAGGAAGAAGATGGCGCGGCCTACATGAAAGGGGATGCGCTGATTGTTTCTGTCGATCTCGGGCTTGGGACAGGCCGGGCCACGGTTTGGACCTGTGACCTCACCCATGGGTATATCGACATCAACGCGGACTACCGGTCATGAAGACAGTTTTGGTTTCAGCGGTTGCGCTGATCGACCGGGACGGGTGCGTCCTGCTGGCCCAGAGACCCGAGGGCAAATCCATGGCCGGCCTGTGGGAATTCCCGGGCGGTAAGGTGGAGCCCGGCGAGACGCCGGAGGCGGCCTTGATCCGCGAGCTGGAAGAGGAATTGGGCGTCGACACCTGGGAAAGCTGCTTGGCGCCGCTCACCTTTGCGAGCCACAGCTATGATGATTTTCATTTGCTGATGCCGCTGTTCGTGTGCCGGAAATGGGAGGGCGTGCCCCGTGCCCGAGAAGGGCAGACCCTGGCTTGGGTGGCACCGAACAGATTGCGGGACTACCCGATGCCCGAAGCGGATATTCCTTTGATTCCAATCCTTAGAGATTGGTTGTGACGCAACAATCGCCCAGAATTTCAGCGATTGTTACGGGAATGCGACCAATTTTTGCGTGATTTAATGAGATTTTAGTTTATTATTACAATCGCCGCCGATGGGGAGGGCGGCCATTGATGATGACAACGATTCTTCTTGGAACGTGCGTGTCGATACAAGGCACATTCGTGAAGCGACTGCCAAATGGCTTTGTGGTTGTACGCGCTGGCGACCGGACGTTTGCCGGCCGCCCCGTCGTTGCCTCCGCCGCCTGACCTGACCTAGATCCAACCCGCAAGGTTGCGCTTGACCAAGTTGGCAAGGGCAACCATGTGCGCATCGTCATCGTTGAGGCACGGGATGTAGGTGAAGTGCTCGCCGCCGGCCTCTTCAAAGCTTTCCGCGATTTCTTCGTTGATCTCTTCCAGCGTCTCAATGCAATCCGCTGAGAAGGCGGGTGCGATCACGGCGATGTTCTTTTTGCCCTGCTCGGCCAGGCGCGCGACCTCTTCGACCGTGTAGGGCTTGAGCCATTCCTCCGGGCCGAACCGGCTTTGGAAGGTGGTCACGATATCCGTGTCCGACCAGCCAAGCCGTTCTTTCAGGAGGCGCGTCGTTTTCTGGCACTGACAGTGATACGGGTCGCCCTCCATCAGATACCGTTTGGGCACACCGTGGTAGGAACACACGAGGATGTCGGGTTTCTTGTCCAACCCGGCATAGGCCCGTTCGACCGATTGGGCCAAGGCGTCGATGTAGGCCGGGTCTTCGTAATAGGGCTCGACCGTCCGGACGATCGGCTGCCACTTGATGTTCTCAAGGCTGCGGAAGAATTCATCGCAGGCGGTGGCGGATGTCGCGCCCGCGTATTGCGGGTAAAGCGGGAAGAACAGGATCTTCGTGCACCCTTGCGCCACCAAGGCATCGACTTTGGATTTCGTCGACGGGTTGCCGTAGCGCATGCAATAATCGACCACGACCTGATCACCGAATTGCTGTTCCAGAAGCGCCTTCATCTTGGCCGTCTGGTCCTTGGTGATCGTCATGAGGGGGCTTTCATTCAGCTCCTCGTTCCAGATCGACTTGTAGGCTTCACCTGACAAAAACGGGCGTTTCGTCAGGATCACAAGCTGCAGCAGCGGCTGCCAGATCCACGGGCTGTAGTCGATGACGCGCTTGTCGCTCAGGAACTCGTTCAGGTACCGGCGCATGGGCCAGTAGCTGTAGTGGTCCGGCGTCCCAAGGTTGGCCAGCAGCACACCGATCTTACCGAACTTCACTTTCGGGTGGTCGGCGGGGGCATGTTTGAGGGCCTCTTCCGAGGCGGCGTCTTGGACTGTCTCGGGCGTCTGCTGCATCATGTTCATCTGTGGCAAGCCTCAATCATCGGGCCGGTCTAGAACCGGGAGGGCGGTCTCGTCGAACTCTGTTGTATTTAGGGCGTCGGCCAAGCGATGTTGCGCGCTGCCGGGCCGAAGCGGTTTTTGCTGGCTGTCATGGGGGACCCATCCCGCCAGAAACACCAATTCAAAAGTAGCGCGAATGCGCGCGGCGTCATCCTCTGCCGGAAAGGAAGTTCCATAGAGGGCTGCCGCATGCGCAAAAAGCTGCCGCGGCACGAAGCGACGGTGCCGGTTGTGCAGCGTATTGCTTTCGCCCATCGCGCGCAGATCATGCATGAGCGTCAGCGCATTGGCATATGTGACGGTCTTGGGAAGACGGTCGGCGACCGGCAGGGCCAGGCCTGCCCGTTGCATGAGGCCGCCCAGATCCCGGACCTCGGCCATCGGCGCCACGCGGGGGCTTAATCCGCCAAGAACGGCGGTTTCCGCTTCGGCCAGAACCTGCCGCAGTTCCTGCAGCGTTTCCCCGCCAAAACACACCGCCAGGAAGAGCCCGTCGGGCCGCAAAGCCCGCCGGCACTGGACGATCTGCCCGACCGGGTCATCCGCCCAGTGCAATCCCATTGCGTGGATCACCAGATCGTGGGCCCCGGCCTCCAGCGCGAGGGTCTCGGATTGCGGCACCACTACGGCGGATGGCAGGACGTCGCCCCAATAAGCAGGAAACGGCGTCACGACCGCGGGCTCGCTAAACGTTTTGTTAACGTCCATGAGCCTTTCCTGAAGCTCAAGCTTGGCTTCGTCGTGCAGAAACCCGGCCTGATCCAGCCGCGCGCGGGCAACGGCGCGGGCGCGCGCTGTGGCATCCGTCAGGCGAGGCTGTGGAGGGGTCTGGGGCACGTTTTTGGATCCTGTCGCTGTCGCGCTGCAACTTAGGGGCCCTACATGAGATTGCAAACGGCGCTCCATGCGGTGTTTCCGCCCGAATGCCTTGGCTGCGGCGCCCCGGTCGATCGCGCGTTTGCAATCTGTGGCGCCTGTTGGTCGGACACGCCGTTTGTGCATGGAGCGGCCTGCGATTTGTGCGGTGTCGCCCTGCCCGGGGACCACGCCCGAGGCGAGGTCTTGCACTGCGACGACTGTTTGCGCATCGCGCGACCCTGGGCCGCCGGGCGCGCCGTCTTCGCCTACGCAGGGGTCGGTCGCGCGCTTGTCCTCGGATTGAAACATGGTGATCGTGCCGATATCGCGCGGGCGGCCGGACGGTGGATGGCCCAAGCGGGCCGCGATCTGTTCGAAGACGATCCCGTGCTGGTCCCGGTTCCCCTGCACTGGCGCCGCTTGTTCGCCCGGCGCTTCAACCAAGCCGCCGTGTTGGCCCAGGCCTTGTCGCGCGAGACGGGCCTTGCGTGTTGTCCGCAGGCGCTGATCCGCACACGGGCCACCCCGACGCAGGACGGGCGCAGCCGTGAGGGGCGGTTCGAAAACGTGCACTCCGCGGTTCAGCCACATCCCCGGCATGGCGCTGCCGTGCGGGGACGATCCGTGGTCCTGATCGACGATGTCATGACGTCTGGCGCGACCTTCGCGGCGGCGACCGAGGCCTGTCGCAAGGCACAATCCGGTCCCGTTCACGTGATGGCTCTGGCAAGGGTCAGCAAAGACACCTAAATGTGCGGCAACCCGATCCGCACGAAAGGCGCGACGATGCAAAGCGTAGAAATCTATACCTCCCCCCTGTGCGGCTATTGCCATGCTGCCAAGCGCCTGCTGGCGGCCAAGGGCGTCAGCTATGCCGAATATGATGTCGCCCGCGACCCGGCCAAGCGGCAGGAGATGATGGGCCGCGCCTCTGGTCGGCACACCGTTCCCCAGATCTTCATCGGGCAAACCCATGTGGGCGGGTATGACGACATGGCTGCGCTGGAGCGTGACGGAAAACTCGACGCTCTGCTCGCGGGCTGATCACGGAGCGCCGCGACCACCTGCCCCTTGCTTGAGGGGGGTGTTCGCGACTCTAATTGGCGCATGACCGCATCTGGCGAACCGCTTTCCATCGCATTGTTCAGCGAAATCTTCATGGCCGACCAATTGGCGCGGAACCGGTTGTCGCGGGCTTTGCCGAAGGGCATGGAGCTGAGCCATTTTGGCGTGCTCAACCATCTGGCCAGCTCCGCCGAGGAAAAAACACCGGCCCAGTTGGCCCGTGTCTTTCACGTCACCCGAGGTGCAATGTCGAACACCCTCAATCGGCTGGAATGGGCGGGCCATATCCACATCCGGCCCGACTGGGACGATGCGCGGCGCAAGCTGATCAAGATCAGTCCAAGCGGCCTGCGCGCCCGCGAGGAAGCACTGGCGGCCATCGCGCCGATCCTGACCGCAACCGTCGACCAGATCGGCGCAGACCGTGTGCGAAGCGCCCTGCCGGTCTTGCGGGATATGCGGGTCCGGTTCGAGAAAGACGGTGCCGACTAAGTCGGCTTGACCGCCGCGGCGACGTAGTTCACGGACAAATCCCGGTCCGAGATCGACCAGACCCACGAGATCGGGTTGAAGACAAAGCCCTTGCGATCGACTGGGGTCAGATCCGCCCCCGCCATCAAGGTGTCCAGCTCGTCCGGGCGGATGAACTTGCGCCAATCATGCGTGCCCACCGGAAGCCACCGCATGATGTGTTCGGCCCCAATGATCGCGGCGGCAAAGCTTTGCGGCGTACGATTGAGGGTTGAACACAGCAACAGTCCGCCGGGCTTCAGGAGGCCTTGGCACGCGGTCAGGAACCCCTGCGGATCTGCGACATGTTCGATGATTTCCATGGCGAGGACGACATCGAACTGCTCCCCCGCCTCGGCCAGAGCTTCGGCCGTGATGTGCCGATAGTCGATGGTCAGTCCCGATTGTTCGGCGTGAAGGCGGGCGACCGGGATGTTCCCTTCTGCGGCATCCGCCCCGACCACGTCGGCCCCAAGGCGCGCCATGGGTTCGGACAGCAACCCACCGCCGCAGCCAATGTCCAGCAGGCGCAGGCCGGCGAACGGTGTGTCGTCTTGCAGGCGGCGCCCGAACTCGGCCGCGATTTGTGCCGTGATGTAGTCCAATCGGCAGGGGTTCAGCATATGGAGTGGCTTGAACTTTCCGTGCGGATCCCACCAATCGGCCGCCATGGCTTCGAACTTGGCCACTTCGTTTGGATCGACGGTGTTTGTCGCGCTGTTCATGGACATCCCCTTGGGTTCCTGCCACTCTGCCTTATCGGACCCCGTGCTCGGGTCTATATAGGAAGCTTATGGACAAGTTCTCCGGCCAAAAGCGCGCAGCGGCGCATTTGTTCCCGCCGATCGACCCGTTCGACCAGCGTATGCTGGACGTGGGGGACGGCCATCACGTCTATGTCGAACAATGCGGCAATCCGGAGGGCGCGCCGGTTGTTGTCCTTCATGGTGGCCCCGGGGGAGGGTGCAGCCCGGCCATGCGGCGGTACTTCGATGCCCGCGATTGGCGCGTGATCCTGTTTGACCAACGTGGCTGCGGCCGGTCCCGGCCCCACGCCAGTGTGCGGGCCAACACAACCTGGCATCTGGTGGCCGATATCGAGCGCATTCGGAACACCCTGGGGATCGATCGATGGGCGGTCTTCGGTGGGTCCTGGGGGGCGACCCTCGCCTTGATTTATGCCGAGGCGCATCCCGAGCGGGTGGCCTATCTGGCGCTGCGCGGGATTTTCCTGTCGATGCAGCGCGAATTGGACTGGTTCTATGGCGGCGGTGCGGGCCAGTTCTGGCCGGACCAATGGGCGCGGTTCAGTTCCCTGATCCCGGACGACGAGCGGGGGGATATGGTGGCCGCCTATAATCGCCGCCTGTTTTCCGGCGACCTGATGGTCGAAACCCGCTATGCCCGCGGCTGGGCGGCTTGGGAAAATGCCCTTGCCTCGATGGACAGCGACGGCGGCGGCGGCGACAGCCCCGCCGAATACGCACGCGCTTTCGCCCGGTTGGAAAACCACTATTTCACCAACAAAGGGTTTCTGGAGGAAGATGGTCAGATCTTGCGGGATCTGTATCGGATCGCCCAGATCCCGGGCACGGTGGTGCAGGGGCGCTATGACATGATCTGCCCCCCTCTGTCGGCCAATCGCCTTGTGGCGGGCTGGCCGTCGGGGCGGCTGCATATGATCAAGGCGGCCGGCCATGCCCTGTCAGAACCCGGGATCAGCCAGGAACTGGTGCGGGTCATGAAGGCCGTTGGCCAGCGGCGCGAGAAGTTCGGATTGTAGCGCGGCAAGGTCTTTGCAAAGACCTTGGGCGCGGGTTTTCAAACCCGCGGTTTAAGCGCCTTCCAAGGCGCTTGAAACGCCCTGTGCAGGGCGTTTTGGCGCCAGGCACCTGGGATCGAGTCCGGGGCTCAGACGGTTTCGGATCAGGGCGACGGGATGTGTGCGCAGGGTCAGGCGCATCGCGACATAGTCTTCCACGACCTCCTCGCCTTCGGTCATTTGCGGCAGCAGCACGGACGGCTCGACAATCCCTTCGCCGTCCAGATCCCCCGAAAACAGGGGCAACTCTTTTTTCGGGGTCAGGGCGCGTGCCGCCCAGAGCGCATCGCGGCGGCTGACCCCCAGGGCGGCGAAACTGTCGGCTTCGGCCAGGATGGTCAGGGTGCGCGCATCCAGGCCGGCCCGGCGCCACACATCCTCGACCGCGCGGTAGCCATTGCCCCGCGCGGCGGTGATCCAATCCGCCTCGTCCTCGCGCATGGATTTGATCTGTCGGAAGCCAAGCCGCAGGGCCAGTTCACCGGTTTCCGTCGGCTCCATCACATTGTCCCAATGGCTGTGATTGATGCAGACCGGTCGGACCTCCACCCCATGTTCGCGGGCATCGCGTACGATCTGGGCCGGGGCGTAGAACCCCATGGGCTGTGCATTCAGAAGGGCACAGGCGAAGATGCCGGGGTGGTGGCATTTCAGCCAGGACGAGACATAGACCAGCAGGGCAAAGCTTGCGGCATGGCTTTCAGGAAACCCGTAGGAGCCGAACCCCTCGATCTGGCTGAAGCAGCGCTCGGCGAAATCCTGATCATAGCCATTGGCCCGCATTCCGCGCAGAAACCGCGTGCGAAAATCACTGACATTGCCGTGTTTCTTGAAGGTGGCGAGCGAGCGGCGCAGCCGATCCGCCTCATCCGGGGTGAAGCCCGCGCCGGTGATGGCGATCTGCATGGCCTGTTCCTGGAACAGCGGCACGCCCAGGGTCTTGCTCAGCACGCGCCCCAGTTCATCGGAGGGAAAGCTGACCTCCTCCTCGCCATTGCGGCGGCGGATAAAGGGGTGGACCATATCGCCCTGGATCGGACCGGGCCGGATGATCGCCACCTGGATCACGAGGTCATAGAAACAGCGTGGCCGCATGCGGGGCAGAAAGTTCATCTGTGCCCGGCTTTCGACCTGAAACACCCCCAGACTGTCCGATTTGCACAGCATGTCATAGACGGCCGGATCCTCGGGTGGGACCGTGGCCAGGCTGTACGTGGCCTGGTGATGCTGCTCCAAAAGGGCAAAAGCCTTGCGGATGCAGGACAGCATGCCCAGGGCCAGCACATCGACCTTCAGGATGCCGAGCGCGTCGATGTCATCCTTGTCCCAACAGATGACGGTGCGGTCCTCCATCGTGGCGTTCTCGATCGGCACCAGTTCATCCAGCCGCCCTTCGGTGATGACAAACCCGCCGACATGCTGGCTGAGATGCCGGGGAAACCCGATGATCTCTTCGATCAAGCGGACGGTTTGGGCCAGGCGCGGGCTTGTGGGGTCCAGGCCGATTTCTCGCATCCGCTCCACCTCGGGGCCGGATTTCGACCATGAGCCCCAGATCTGGCTCGACAGGGCTGACAGCACATCCTCGGACAGGCCCATTGCCTTGCCGACCTCGCGCACTGCGCGTTTGCCACGATAGTGAATGACCGTGGCACACAGTCCGGCCCGGTGACGGCCATAGCGTTCATAGATGTGCTGGATCACCTCTTCGCGCCGCTCGTGTTCGAAATCGACATCGATATCGGGGGGTTCGTTGCGGGCCTCGCTGACAAAGCGCTCAAAGACCATGGTTCCGATCTCCGGGCTGACCGAGGTCACGCCAAGCGCATAGCAGGTGATGGAATTGGCGGCTGAGCCGCGCCCCTGGCAAAGGATGCCGCGCGAACGGGCGAAGGTCACGATGTCATGGACCGTCAGGAAATACGGCTCATAGCCCAGTTTCGCGATCAGGGTCAGTTCATGATCCAATTGCCGTTGGGCATAGTCCGGGATGCCCTCGGGATAGCGGTTCTGCAACCCGGCCTTGGACAGGCGCGTCAGGCGGTCCGAGGCGCTTTCGCCATCGGCAATCTCGGACGGGTATTCATAGCGCAGGGACTGGATGTCGAAGCAAAGCCGCGCGGCGATCTCTTCACTGCGGTCAACAGCAGCCTCGTGGCCTGCAAAGATGCGCCGTATCTCGGTCGGACTGCGCAGGCGTTGTTCGGCATTGGCCTGGGCGGCGGTGCCCAGATCCTCGATCTTCGTCCCCTCCCGGATGCAGGTCAGAATGTCGGTCAGGCGGCGGCGGGCCCCGTGATGCATGAGGGGCCGGGCCGAGGCGACCAGGGGCAGGTCCAATTCGAGGCCGACCCGTTCCGCATGGGCAAAGCGGCGCGTGTCCTGGCCGTCGTAGCTTGGCGCCATCAGAAGATTCAACTGCGCCCGCAGCGCCCGGGCCAGACGGCGGGCATCCCGCCGCCATGTCTGTGTCGGGTGATCCGGGACGTGCAGCAAAAGCTCCAACCCGTCGGGGAACGCCAGGATGTCCTCGGGCGTCAGAAGGCAATCCCCCTTTTCGGCGCGCAGCCGCCCGGCCGAGAGGATGCGGCAGAGGCTGCTCCACCCGCTGCGGTTCCGCGGCAGCGCCGTGAGGCTCATCCCGCCTTGCAGAACCAAGCAGGCGGCGGGCAAAAGCCGCGGCACGTGGTCGATGGGCGCCCTGGGGGCGGGCGGGATATGGGCCGGGCGCGGGGGACCAAACGGATCCGCGGCCGCGGCCTTGGCATCCGCGATCTCATCCCGGATTTTCCGAAGCTCCGACCACGCCCGCACCACCCCGGCGACCGAGTTCACATCCGCAATGGCCAGCGCAGAGATGCCCAAAAGGGCCGCCCGCCGGGCGTATTCCTCGGGATGCGAGCCGCCGGTCAGGAAGGTGAAATTGGAGGTTATGCTCAGTTCTGCGAATCCCATGGGTGCAGTATATTCACGTTTTGTTCTCATTGGGAGTCGCCTGTGTTCGCTGAAATCCGACCAGGCCAAGCCCCTCCTGTGTCCCGCCGCACACAGGGGGGGCCTGCCAGATCGGCCACGATTGATCCGCGCCGGTCCTGCGCCTATGTCGATGGCACGCGCCGCCCAATGCCGGCGTGATGGAGTGTTTATGTCAGAGACTGTGGTCCGCCGCTAAGGCCCCACACACCGGGCCAACCGTGAAAGGACATCCGCGCGAGACGCCGGATGGGCCTTCGTTTTGGCTGTCCAGGCAAAGACACTCCCATGAATATCTCAAAACACGAACAACGTGTTCTGCACGTGCTCGCCCAAGGAGGCGAGATCCATTTTGACCGCTTGTCCAATGGCAAGGTGAACGCGGTGTCCTGCTACACCCGCGATGGCACGGTCCTGAGCGACTGCACCCTGCCTTTGTTCGAACGGCTCAGGAAACGCCGATTCATCAAATCCGTCAGCGGGCGCCCCTATCGCATCACGCGGTTGGGCATCACCTCCGTTCGGGCACAGCTCGACAACCGATAAAGGACTGAACATGAAATCCGTCACGATTGAACCGACACGGGTCGGTGACATCCCCGCGCTTGTCGACGTGGTCGACGCAACGGGGCTTTTTCCAAGCGACCTTCTGCCCGACATGGTGACAGCGCACCTGAACGGGCAGGAGGAAGCCGTCTGGCTGACCGCACATGCCGACGGGCGCGCAGCTGGATTGTCTTATGCAATCCCCGAGCAGATGACCGATGGCACCTGGAACATGCTGGCTTTGGCCGTGCATCCCGAACTGCAGGGGCACGGATTGGGAGCGGCCCTTGTCGCGGCCACCGAAGCGGCCTTGCGGGCAGCGGGCCACCGTCTGCTGTTGGTCGATACCTCTGGCACCGACGCCTTTGCGCGCACCCGCGCGTTCTATGCGGGGCTTGGCTACAAACAAGAGGCCTGCATTCGCGACTTCTGGGCTGATGGGGACGACAAGGTCACGTTTCGCAAAGCGCTCTGAGCCCCGGGGTGGCGCCCGCCGCTCCGGCGGTGGGCGCCCGTTGCGCCTGGTCTAGCCCTGAATCAGCCCGAAAAGCGATTGAAGCTCGTGCGATGTCGGATCGGGGAACGCGTAGAGCGGGCAAACCGTCGACTCGAACACGTAGCTGCCGTCGGGGTCGACACGGAAGAAATACAGCATGTGCGAAGTGGGCGGCTCGCCCCCGCACCAGGCCGCGACGCACTGCACCTCGACGGTCACGGCCTCGGTGCGCTCGGCGCCAAAGGAATCCCGCCCCGCGAATGATCCTTGGAACCGCGCATCAAAGGAATAGCCAACCAGATCGTTTGGATCGCCTGTGTCCGGGCCATCGGGAACGTTCTGCCCCGTGCGCTGCAGGGTGCCCAAAGCCGGCACGAAGGCGTAGGCGCTTTCATCGGCCACCGCGAAGGTATCAGGAATTGTCGGCGCGATGCAGCTGAGCGCCGCCGCAGGCCCTGCGGCCAGGACCGCCGCGCAGAAGGTCAAGGGTTTCAACATAGTCCAAACTCCGTCAGCACGGTTTCATAGATGGGGCGCTTGAACGGCACGATCAGGCCCAAGACATCCCCGACGGGCAGCCACTGCCACTCGGAAAACTCGACGTCCTTATACGTCAAATCAATGACGGTGTCCGGCGCCGTCAGTTCGAACTGCACCCAGTGCTGTTTCTGACCACGGTATTTGCCCTTCCAGCGCGTGGGCACGACCTCAATCGGGAGGTCATAGTATTGCCAGTCTGCGGTTTGCGCCTTCAGCGTCACATGTTCTGGACCGACGCCGGTCTCTTCGAGCAGTTCGCGCTGCGCGGCTTCAAGCGCTGTCTCACCCTTGTCGATGCCGCCTTGGGGCATCTGCCAGGCCGGGGTATCCATGTCGGATCGTTGGCCTACAAAGACGCGGCCCTGACCATTGGTCAGGACCACACCGACACAAGGCCGGTAGGGCAGTTTGGCAACCTCTTCAGGTGTCAATTCTGCGGGCCGAGGGCGTTGAGGCCGGTCAGGATGTCGATGGCGTAGGCCAGCTGGTAATCCTCATTCCGAAGCCGCGCGGTCGCCTCTGCGATCTCGCGCTCTTCCTCAAGCTGGCGCAGCTCGTCCTCGGACAGGGTCGAATTCTCGATCGAGCCGCGCAGGTTGGCCTCGCTGCGTCCGGCATCGTCGAACTCGGGCAATTCGACTGGTTCGCGCTGTTCGACAAGGATGTCAGGCGCAACACCCAAGGCTTGGATCGAGCGGCCCGACGGCGTGTAGTAGAGCGACGTGGTCAACCGGATGGCACCATCGCCCGCCAGCGGCATGATCGACTGGACCGAGCCCTTCCCGAACGAGTTGGTGCCGACGATGACCGCACGGCGGTGATCCTGCAGGGCACCGGCCACGATTTCCGAGGCCGAGGCCGATCCACCGTTGATCAGGACAACCATCGGCAGACCGTCGATCATGTCACCGGGCGTGGCATTGAACCGGTCGCCATCTTGGGGCTCGCGCCCACGGGTCGACACGATTTCACCCTGGTCCAGGAACGCATCGGATACGCGGATCGCCTGGTTCAGCAGACCGCCGGGGTTGTTGCGCAGGTCAAGGACCACGCCGTTCAGGTTATCGAGGCCGCCCACCTCTTCGATCAGGCCCTCAAGCCCGTCGCGCAGGTTGACGAAGGTCTGATCGCTGAAGGTCGACACACGAAGGATTGCGGTGCTGCCTTCAAGACGGGCGCGCACGGCCGTCAGGCGGATCCGGTCGCGGACAATGGTGATGTCGAACGGTTCATCGACGTCTTCGCGGACAACCGTGATGACAATCTCGGATCCGATCGGCCCGCGCATCAGATCAACGGCTTCTTCCAGCGTCAGACCAAGCAGCGCTTCGCCGTCCACATGGGTGATGAAATCGCCGGCCTCGACGCCTGCGGCCATGGCCGGCGTGTCGTCCATCGGCGTGATGACGCGGATAAAGCCATCCTCTTGGGTCACCTCGATCCCAAGGCCGCCGAACTCGCCCCGGGTCTGGACCTGCATCGTGTCGAAGTCGCGCGGCGGCAGGTAGCCTGAATGCGGATCAAGCGACGTCAGCATGCCGTTGATTGCGGCCTCGATCAGCGCGGCCTCGTCCACCTCTTCGACATAGTTCGAGCGGATGCGCTCAAAAATGTCGCCGAACAGATCCAGCTGCTCGTACACCGACGCGTTGCGTTGGTCTTCTTGCGCGATCAGGGGGCCGGCAATCTGGGTGGTCAGCAGGATGGCGCCTGCTATGCCGCCGAAGGCTGCTACGATCAGCTTTTTCATGGGGCGTCTCTTGTCCTTTGCGCGTCTGTCTCACGGGGCGGCGGGCCGGGCCACGCCTGTCGTCGATTCTGTTGCGCGAACCATGGGGCCGGATTGATCGGCCGTCCAGACTCGCGCAGTTCAATATAGAGCGTCTCGGACAGATCGGAACCTGTGTTCTCCGACACATCCAGGATCAACTCGTCACCGGAGGGGGTTGCGCCCGGCATCAGCCCAAGCGGTGCACCGGACGCCACCAGTTGTCCGGCAGATACATACAGGTCCCCCAACCCGGCCAGTACCAATAGATACTGCCCGTCGGGTTCAAGGATAATGACATTTCCGTAATCAAGCAGGGGGCCCGCATAGCGAACCGAGGCGGGCCAGGGTGTCGTCACCAGGGCCGCCGGGCGTGTCGCCCAGACCAGGCCGGGGCGCGTGATCCCTGCGGCATCGGTTTCGTCGAACCCGCGCAACAGGCGCCCAAGCACCGGTAGCGGCAGCGCGCCACGCGCATCATCGAAGGCGTCGGTGCTGGTGGGGTCCGGGCTTGGCAACGCGGCAAGGTTTGTCGCGAAACTGTCCAGTGTTGTCACGCTGTCCAGAAGGGCGGCCATCGCCTCTTCGTCCTGCACGAACCGCGGGGGCAGGGTGACCCGTTCGGCAATCGCCTGGCTCAGGGCGCTGCGCGCGGTCTGTGCATTCTCCAAGGCGTCCGAGAGTTGTTGAAGCGCCGTTTCCTGCAATCCGCGCACGGTCGCGAGATCCTGCAACTGGTCCCTTAAGTCCTGCGCCTCGCGCGCCACCGCAGGCGTGATTTCGGACACGATCATGCCAGAGCGCGCCGTGCTCAGCGGGCCTTCGGGATGCAGCAGGACCAATGGGCCTTGCGTGGCTTCGATGCTTTGCAACACGCCCAGAAGCCGCGCCAGCCGCGCCCGTTCTGCATCGAAGACGGTCAGGATGGTGCGTTCGCGCAGCGCAGCTTGCCGGACCCCTTGGCGCAGCGCCAAGAGACCCTCCTCGTAGGCGCGAACGGTCTGTGTCAACGCCTCGACCCTGTCGCGGGCGCTGTCGGCCTCCATCAGGGAAAAACCAGCCTGCTCCAGCATCTCAGCCGCGCGCGCCGCGGTCTCGGCGGGGTCCAGGTCGGCACGCACCGCGGCGGGCAACACCCCCAGGACAGCCGCGAGGCCGAGGATGCAGCGCCGCATCGCCGTCATTGAATCAGGCTTTCCCCGGTCATTTCGGGCGGTTGGGACAGACCCATCAGTTCCAGCACCGTCGGCGCCAGATCCGCCAAGCGACCCGTCCGCAACGAGGCGCCGTCCGGCCCCCCGACCAGTATCACCGGCACCGGGTTCAGGGTGTGCGCCGTGTGGGGACCGCCCGTGTCCGGGTCCAGCATGGTTTCGCAGTTGCCATGGTCGGCTGTGACGACAATCGCCCCATTCATGGCCTCCAAGGCCGTCAGGGCACGTCCAAGGCCGGTGTCCACGGCTTCACACGCGCGGATCGCCGCCGACAGATCGCCGGTGTGCCCCACCATGTCGGGGTTGGCGAAGTTCACGACCACAAGGTCGTATCCCGCCTCGATCACCTCGACCAGCTTGTCGCTGACCGCTTCGGCGGACATCTCCGGCGCGAGATCGTAGGTCGCCACCTTGGGTGAGGGTGGCATATGCCGGTCTTCGCCGTCCTCCGGGGCTTCCTTGCCGCCGTTCAGAAAGAAGGTGACATGCGGGTATTTCTCGGTCTCGGCCAGCCGGAACTGGCGCAGCCCGTGCTGCGCGACCCACGCCCCGAGGGTGTTGGCAATCGGACGCTTGGGGAAGGCGGCGGTCATGTAGGCATCGTGTTTGGTGGAGTAGTCCACCATGCCGAGCCGGGCCGCGAGGTGCGGACGGCCGGTGGTGTCGAACGCGTCGAAGTCTGGATCGCCGATCGTCTGCAGGATCTCCCGGGCGCGGTCGGCCCGGAAATTCAGGCAGAAGATCCCGTCGCCGTCCGACATGCCGCGATAGTCCCCGATGACGCTGGCCGGCAGGAACTCATCGGTTTTCCCGTCGGCATAGCCGGCTTCGATGGCTGCGATGGGAGTGTCCGCGGGCACGCCTTTCCCATGAACCATCGCCGCGTAGGCCTGTTCGACCCGCTCCCACCGCGTGTCGCGATCCATTGCGAAATACCGCCCGATGACCGTGCCAATGGCTGCGCGGCTTGGGAGTCCCGCGGCCAGATCGGCCATGTAGTCCAAGGCCGAGGATGGCGCCACATCGCGGCCATCGGTGATGGCATGGATGACCACCGGAACCCCGGCATCGGCCACCATGGTTGCGGCGGCTTTGATATGCGACAGATGCCCGTGGACGCCACCATCCGAGACAACCCCCATCAGATGCGCCGTGCCGCCGGTCTGCGTTAACGTGGTGATAAAGTCTTTGATGGCATCGTTGGCGAAGAAACTGCCATCCTCAATCGCAAGATCGATCATGCCCAAATCCATCGCCACGACCCGGCCCGCGCCGATATTGGTGTGCCCGACCTCGGAATTTCCCATTTGACCGCGCGGCAGGCCCGCATCCGGCCCATGGGTCGTCAAGGTCACATGCGGGCAGGTGGCCCAGATGCGATCAAAATTCGGGGTATTGGCCAGGTGCGGGGCGTTGTCCGCTTGGGTCGGGCCCAGGCCCCACCCGTCCAGAATGCAAAGAACCACGGGGCCGCGGGCGTTCGGGGACGGGGTATCAGACATGGGGTGGTGCGCTCCTTTGCAACGGTTCTAGGCATCGAGTGGAATCGGCGCAACAAGCATTGGTCCTCGCCTGGGGGCTGATCCCGCTGGTCTTTGGCTTGCTTCTCCTGCGCCGCCATCACCAGACCATCCTGATGGGCTAGCTGCGGTGATAGGGTGTGCCGGCCAGAATCGTTGCGGCGCGGTACAGTTGCTCGGCCAGCATCATGCGCGCCAACATATGGGGCCACACCATCGTCCCGAATGACACGCGCGGCGCCGCGGCATCCCGGACGTCCGGCGCCAATCCGTCCGCACCGCCGATGCAGATCGCCAGATCGCCCTGACCGGCGTCCCGGCGGCTGGCCAGACGCGCGGCGAACTCGGGCGAGGTCAGGGGTGGCCCGCGTTCGTCCAGCACCCAATACGGCCCTGACCCGGCCACCTGCCGGGCCAGCGCCTGCGATTGATCGGATGAGGTGGTGGCCTTGCGCTCGTCAATCTCGACCACGCCACCCGCATTCAACCCCAACGGGCGGCCCGTGCGGTCAAAGCGTTTCAGGTAATCGTCGATCAGAGATTTCTGTGGGCCGCCTTTCAGGCGACCCACGGCGCAAATCGTGACGCGCATCAGGCCCGCTTACTGTGCGCTCGCGCTGGCGGGCATCCACATCTTCTCGAGCTGATAGAACTCGCGCACCTCGGGGCGGAAGACATGGACGATCACATCGCCCGCATCAATCAGCACCCAATCGCCGGCATCCTTGCCTTCGACCTTGCACAAGATGCCATGCGTCTGCTTCAGGCGATCGATCAGCTTTTCGGACATGGCCGCAACCTGTCGTGTGGAGCGGCCAGACGCGATCACCATCGTGTCGGCAATAGACGACTTCCCGCGCAGATCGATCTGCACGACATCTTCGGCTTTATCGTCTTCGAGAGAGTTTACGACGGCTGCGAGCACATCGGCGCTGGTCAGCGTGTCGGTGAGCGGCGCGTTTTGCGCTGCGTTGGCGGCTTGGTCGGCCACCGCGTGAACCGGTCCGGTCAGGACTTTGTCCTCCTGCTTTGCTGCGTCTGCCATGCCCCGACGCCGGGCGTGCCTCAAAGATAGCATCGCCCCTGCGCATTCTCAACGGCTGCCAAATCGCGCGAAAGAGCGTGGATTCCGCGCAACAGACCCCTGGCCCATATCTTGAGCAAATTCACATATCTTGGGGATAATCCGCCGGTTCTGCCCAGATAATGGGGTGGGGACTTGACCGAATCCGGTGCCGCCCCTCA
Source organism: Paracoccaceae bacterium (assembly GCA_963921255.3). Lineage (GTDB taxonomy): Bacteria > Pseudomonadota > Alphaproteobacteria > Rhodobacterales > Rhodobacteraceae > JANSYL01. The sequence goes on from CAWUEW020000001.1 coordinate 473,447, forward strand.
GGATACGACCCCACATGTCCCGTGTAGCAGGTGTTTTCTTTGCGCTTTACGAAACTGCGATTGAACGGCTTCAAAAGCTTCGTCGACCCCACCGATTTGGTGATCCAGGACGGCTTGACCGGCGTCGTGGGGCCGAATGGGTGCGGAAAGTCGAACCTGCTCGAGGCCTTGCGGTGGGTCATGGGCGAAAACCGCCCAACGGCCATGCGCGGCGACGGGATGGAAGATGTGATCTTTGCCGGTGCCGCCACACGTGGCGCCCGGAACTTTGCCGAGGTTGTGCTTCAGCTCGACAATTCCGAACGGCTCGCCCCGGCGGGGTTCAACGACACCGACGGTCTCGACATCACGCGACGCATCACACGGGACGCAGGCTCGGCTTATAAACTAAATGGCAAGGATGTGCGCGCTCGGGACGTGCAGATGCTGTTCGCCGACGCGTCCACCGGCGCGCACTCGCCTTCGCTTGTCCGGCAGGGTCAGATTGCCGAGTTGATCAATGCCCGCCCCAAGGCGCGCCGCCGCATTCTGGAAGAAGCGGCCGGGATTTCCGGCCTCTACCAACGGCGGCACGAGGCCGAATTGAAACTGCGCGCGGCGGAAACCAACCTGGGGCGTGTCGACGACGTTCTCGAAAGCCTTGCCAGCCAATTGGCGACCTTGGCCCGTCAGGCCAAGCAGGCCGCCCGATACCGCGAGATCGGGACCGAGTTGCGCCGTGCCGAAGGGGTCCTGTTGTTCCTGCGCTGGCAGGATGCGGATGCCGCGCGCCTGGCCGCAGAGGCCTTGCTGCGCGAGAAACTGGCCGACGCGGCGCGCACCGAAACGGCCGCGCAGGCCGCCGCACGCGCCCGCGAAGCGGCAGACGCCGCGTTGCCCCCCCTCCGCGAGGAAGAGGCGATTGCCGCCGCCGTTCTACAGCGCCTTTTGGTCGAGCGAGACACGCTGGATGCCGAAGCCACCCGTGCCAAAGATGCACTGACGGCCCTGGAAAACCGGCTGGATCAGCTTGTGCGCGATCAGGCGCGCGAAACCGCGCTGTACGCCGATGCGACCGCCACGATGGCGCGCCTCAAGGACGAAGCGGATCGGCTGGAGGCCGAAGGTGCCGGCCATGACGTGGCTTTGGCCGAAGCATCCGCCCGGGTCGAGGAGTCGGGGCGCATTCTGCGGCTGAGGGAAACCGACCTCACCGATGCCACGGAACATGCCGCCCAACTGGCGGCGCGCCATCAGGCCGCCGACCGTCGGATCGCCGATGCGGCCTCGGCCATCGAACGGCACCGTCGGGATTCCGAAGCCGCCGAAACCTCTGCCAACGCCGCCGAGGCACGCCTGATCGACGTGGTTCAGACCTTTGACACGGCGCAGGCCGACCTGACCCAGGCCGGGGAATTGGTCGAACGCGCCGAAGCCACCTTGGGGGACACAGAAGCCGCGCTCGGCCACGCCCAATCCATCGAGACCGACGCCCGCTCGGCCCGGGCCGAGGCGGAAGGTCGGACCAAGACCCTGCAGGCAGAAGTGGCGGCGCTGACCCGCCTTCTGGATCGGGATCGGGGGGAAAAGACACAGCTTCTGGATGATGTGCGGGTCGAAAAAGGTTTCGAAGCCGCGCTTGGGGCGGCCCTGTCCGATGATTTGAAACTGGGCCGGGCCGACCGCACGGGCGGCAGCGGCTGGACCGCCCTGCCCGGCTATGATGATGCCGCCCCGCTGCCCGCGGGCGTGCGCAGCATCGCCGAGGTCACGCAAGCCCCGGATGTTCTGGCCCGCCGCTTGTCCCAGATCGGTGTGGTTCCTGCTGACGAAGGCGCACGCCTGCAACCCTCGCTCCGGCCCGGGCAGCGCCTCGTCAGCACGGCGGGGGATCTCTGGCGGTGGGATGGCTTCGCGCTGGCCGCCAGCGACTCCGTCTCGTCCGCTGCGCGTCGGCTGGAACAGGCAAATCAATTGACGGAGCTCGAAGCCGATCTGGCCTCGGCCACGGAGGCGGCCGCGCAGGCGATCGCCGATCATGACGCAGCCGCCGCACGGCTTGCCGCGCTGTCGGACGCGGATCGCGCGGCGCGCGCGGCCCGCCGGGATGCCGATACCCGCCTGGCCAATGCCAGCCGCGCGGTTTCCAAGGCCGAGGCCGAGCGCAATGTGCTGGCGGGACGGCTCGAGACCCTTCAGTCGGCGGCCAAACGCCATGCCGAAGAGGCCGACGCCGCGCAGGCCGAATTCAACCGCGCCGATGCCGCCAGGCAGGAGCTGGAAGACCTCGATCACTGCCGCGCGCGGTTGACCGATCTGAAGCAGGCCGTCGAAGCCGCGCGGATGACACTCCTGACCCACCGCAGCACGCTGGACGAGGTGAAAGGCGCCGGTGAACGCCGGGTCGCCCGGCTGGCCGCCATCGCCCGCGATACGCAAAGCTGGACCGATCGCCTGACCAATGCCGAGACGCGTCTGGCCGAACTCGAGGCCCGCAAGATCGAGACCGAGACGGCTTTGACTGACGCCGAAGCCGCGCCGGACCAGATCGCCGAACGGCGGGCCGGGCTGCAGGGCAAGATCACCGAGGCCGAGGCCCGCAAGGCCGCCGCCGCCGACGCGCTGTCGACCGCCGAGGGCGCGCTGCGGGCGGCGGTCACGGCCGAGCGCGAGGCCGAACGCGCCGCCTCGACCGCGCGGGAAGACCGGGCGGCGACCGAGGCCCGGCGCGATGCGGCCGCCGAAGCAGTGGATGCCGCCGCACAACGGATCGCCGAGGAACAGGAGATGACCCCGGCCGCCCTGCGCGACAGCCTGGGTGATCTGCCCGACCCGATGCCCAGTGCCGACCGGATCGAAGCGGATGTCGGACGCCTGCGCCGGCAACGCGACGCGCTGGGTGCCGTGAACCTGCGGGCCGAGGAGGACGCGCGCGAGGTTCAGACGGAACACGACACGCTCAGCGCCGAGAAGGAAGACCTGGAGGCGGCCATCGCGAAGCTGCGCTCGGGGATCGCGGCCCTGAACCGGGAGGGGCGCGAACGGCTGCTGGCGGCGTTTGACGAGGTGAACAGCAACTTCTCCAAGCTGTTCACCCACCTCTTTGGTGGCGGTGAAGCGCGGCTGGTGCTGGTGGAATCCGACGACCCGCTGGAAGCGGGCCTCGAGATCCTGTGTCAGCCGCCGGGCAAGAAACTGTCGACGCTGTCGCTGCTGTCAGGGGGGGAGCAGACGCTGACCGCGCTGGCGCTGATCTTTGCCGTCTTCCTGGCGAACCCGGCCCCGATCTGCGTGCTGGACGAGGTCGACGCACCGCTGGACGACGCGAATGTGAACCGGTTCTGCGACCTGCTGGACGAGATGACCCGCCAGACCAACACCCGCTTCCTGATCATCACGCACCACGCCGTCACCATGGCCCGCATGGACCGCCTGTTCGGGGTCACGATGGCCGAACAAGGGGTCAGCCAGCTGGTCTCGGTCGACCTGAACAAGGCCGAGCAACTGGTCGCCTGACCCGGCTGCTCAAGCGTGAGCAGGGGGTTAAGCCCCTGAATTAATGTAATTTTATTCCAAATCGACTATTTACTTCTTGGTCGGCGCACGTTCCTGACGAGGGAGTGCCAAAACAATTTTCATGTTTGCCGTCGTTCGATTCGCCTTGGCGTGATTTGCCCCCCGGTTCCCACAACGGACATCAGATGGCTTTCAAATGCGCTCGGATTTTCGATTGCAAAAGTCTCGCGCAAGATACGGTGCGCAGACGATCTATCCAAGTATCCATGTGAACCAGCCGTCGCGCCGCTGATGTTTTTGTCGTGGATGAGCCGAAGAAACGCAAAATCATCGTCGATCGTGCTCAAGGGCAAAACTTTTTCGACGTTCCGATGCGGTCCAAGCTGATAAACTGACTGGTGCGTCTCAATAACTACGCGCTCTTTCTTCAGGGCAATCATTGCAAGGCCAGCGCCGCTGCAAGGTTTTGTATCCCGTCGGTATAGAGGGACTTTTTCCGCGACAACCTCTAATCCAGGTGTCATCGTGACGGCGCAACTCCGTTCTGTTGCCTCCATTTTACCTCGCAGGGCTCGAATATAGTTGCGGCTGAGAGCGTCGTCATCGTCGATCCTGAATGTCGCCCAACGGTCTGCCATTTCGATCTTTGCACGACGCATTGCGATCCGGCATGCACGCTTAAGAATCCATTGGGGCTCAATCTCTACGATAAACGCGAAGTCAAACCTCTCTACAATGGCCGCCAACCGGATAGCAGAAGCTCTAGGCAGGTTTGAAGTGCACATGACTGCCAACTTAAAGTCTGGATCGGATTGCGCGTTGAGCGAAGGGAGCAGGACGTTTTCGAGAAGCGACAAACGCTGGTTTAGATTGCTCTCAGAGAAAATGATCGCTTCACGCTCTTCGCGGGAAAGCTTTAGGAGCGATGGAAAGCCGCGCGGTGTATCGAGGACCATGCAAAACCTGACTAGCCCAAGAATATCCGTACTCACATCGTTTCCTCCTCATACGCATCCGCCAAATGTTCAAAAGCTTTCGCAACCTGTGCCGCGGCTGATTGGCTGACTAGAATTCTCCGGCCATAGCGGGCCGGCATTTCAGGAGACCTCCACCGTCCTGCCACCATTATCGAAGCAAGGTCACAGCCGAGACTGAACGCGTCATGTACCCCGCCTACACGGAAACTATGGGATGAGACATCTTGCCGGCCAAACCGTTTTTTCAGCATGCGTCCAACAGTTGCCGAATTGATTGCAGTGCGCCTACCGCCAGCCTGTGACTTGGTGAAAATGGGATCTTTATCCTCCAAACCCGCAAATTCGATCCATTCTAGAACTGCGTCGGTTCCTTTGGGGGATAGGTACGCATAGTCGCCCGCGCCATATTGGTCAGTTTTCGAGCGTCGGATGGTTAGTACGCTACTCAAGTCATCTTGCCGTTCCAAGTCACATACTCGAAGAGCTATGAGCTCCGAGATTCGACACCAACTGTCAGAGGCCGTCCAAATCAGCGCCCTATCTCGAAGCTCGGCGGCTGTGTTACCAAGTTCACGCAAAACTGCGAACACTTCTTCTTTTCTTAGTGGGGGCGCTTGCTTCGTTCGAATCCCATACTTTCGCTTCACCGATTTGATTGCGAGCTCAACCAATCTATGGCGGCATGGTGACGCCATAAAGTTCGAGCGATGAAGTTTCGCAATTGCCCATAAGCGTGTTTCAATTGTGTTTGAGCTAAGTTTCCCGCCCAAGGATTCAACATACTCCGCGACTACTTGAGGTGGGACAGGAGGCTCTACGGGATAGCCTCTTGACGCGCACCAATCCGAAAATGATGCAATAATCTTCCGATAGTTTCTTAGGGTTTCGGGTGCGAACGCCGCTTCGGTACGGCGCTGATATTCTTCGATCAGGGCGCTGCGGCCATCGGGCTTGAGATGGGCTAGCGCCGACGTGGTCTCAGCTCGTTCGCCGATTCTGTCGAAACGCTCCGCCACTTTGGGTCCTCAACACAAAACCTGACAGACCCGCACTCCATATGAGCCTTGTCATTCACTTTCGACGCGCAGTGATACTCGATCACCGATTGTACGATTGCCAATGGATGGTGAGCAGTTTGGATCGATGGTACCAGCACACGCATAGATTTGGCGTACGCAATCAGTCACACCGTATCGCTGAACATACTCCAGCAGAGCTAGTTCGAGTCGCTCGTGAAGGGGCTTTTCAGTAGATTCCCTCAAAATATCCCTCCTCTGCTGAAAGCATTGGTACCCTTAAAAGGATTACCTCTTGGTAACAGTCAAGAAAGAGTCGAAGCCTGTTTTGGTTTCGTTGCAGCCGTTTCTCAATTGAAATCGGTAGAGTTTTCGCAGAAGTAAATCAGTCAAAAGTGGTAGATTCCTGCCACTACTATTGAGTGTGGCACCGGCCGCACAACTTTGGCCCTCAGCCGTTGCGTGGTAGGTGAGTTGGTAGACATGTTTCGCCCGCACACCCACCCCAGTTGCCCGATAGCCCTTACACGAATCGGTGCGATCCGGCGCTGTCGCCTCGTCCGGGATATTTGAAAACAGAGACCGGGGGAAGGGGGCTCGGGCGTCAGAGCGCGTTCAGCAGTTGCGGGGTCGGCCAGGCGTCGGCGGGCAGGCCGAGGCGGCGCTGCAATTCGCGCATCTGGTCGCCGGAGAGACCGGTGTCGGGGCTGCGCGCATCGAAGACCTGCGCGCCTTCCAGGCGGGTGGCGAAATAGGCGGCGGTCAGGACGTAGGTGAAGCTCTGGTTCCATTCGAAGAGCACGCTGAAGTTCGGATAGGCGAGTAAGGCCGGGCCGTTGCGCCCTTCGGGCAGAATGACCGAGGCCTGGGCGCTGCCCAGGGGCAACGACCCGCCCGCGCGGGCGCGCACGCCAAGGCGTTCCCATTCCGACACGCGCTTGGTCGTGTGGATGCCGGTGTCGAACCAATTGAGGTTCCCGGGCACCGTGATTTCGACCAACCATGGCTCATTCGAGCGCCATCCGAGCGAGCTGAGCAGGTTGGCACCGGACATCAGCGCATCGGGGGCGGAGGTTTGCAGGTAGACATGGCCGTCGCCATCCCCATCGACGCCGTGGGCGATGATGTCTTCGGGCAGCATCTGGACCATGCCGATCTCGCCCGCCCAGGCGCCTTCGGTGTTCACCGGGTCGAAATCGCCGTTCTCGAACATTTCAAGCGCGGCGAAGACCTGCGGGCGGAAGATGTGCGGGCGGCGGCAGTCATGGGCGAGCGTCACGAGGGAATCGAGCGTGTTGTAGTCCCCCTGGAAGGCGCCGAAATCGGTCTCGAACGCCCAGAAGGACAACAGGATGCCTCGGCTGACGCCGTAGCGCTGTTCAATCGCGTCGAAGGTGGCGCGTTGGCGGTCGGCCTGCCGGCGACCGTTGTCCATCCGGTTCTGGCTGATCAGGCGGCGGGCGAACTCCGTGAAGGGCCGGGTGAAGATGCCTTGCCGCCGGTCCGCGTCAATCGCGCGCTGCAGGTAGCTTGCGTGGCGGAAGAAGCCGTCGATGCTGGCCTGTGCATGGCCCCGCTGGGCGGCTTCGGCGCGCAGGCCCTGGACGAACTGGCCGAAATCTCCGCCGCATTGCTGGGCGTGGGACGCGGTGGCGGTCAGGCCGAGGGCGAGGGCCAAGGCGGGCAAAAGGCGCATGCTGAAATCCCCTTTGGATTCAAGGTCTGACGGAACAGTAGCGAAGCTGTGCATTCTCGCAAGGTCAGAGAATCCAGAGGATCGCGAGGATCACCAGCATGCCGGCCCACGCGCGCCACAGCACCTCGACCGCAGCTTCGATCTGGGCCGGGCCGATCTCGCGCAGGCCATCGGGATTAACGAACGGGTCGTCCGTCATCTGCCCGTCATAGCGACGGGGCCCGGCAAGCGCGACATCGAGCACGCCTGCCATCGCGCCTTCGGGCCAGCCTGCATTGGGCGAGCGGTGATGCGGCGCGGCCCTGCGCGCCAAGCGCCACGCGCCCGTGCCCCGGTGGGTCAGGGCGATCAGGACGGCGGTCAGGCGGGCGGGAATCCAGTTCAAGACATCATCCAGTTTCGCGGCGGCCCATCCGAAGTCTTCATACTCGGGCGTGCGGTGGCCGATCATGCTGTCTGCGGTGTTGACCATCTTGTAGGCCAGAAGCCCGGGCAGACCGGCGACGAGGAACCAGAACGCCGGTGCGATGACGCCGTCCGACAGGTTTTCTGCCGCGCTTTCAATGGCGGCGCGGGCGATGTCCGGCGGCGTCATGTCGGCGGTGTCGCGCCCGACGATCATGGCCACGGCTCCACGCCCGTCTTCCGTCGAATAGCGCAGTGCGTCCGCCACGGCCAAGACGTGCTGTGACAGGCTTTTCTGGGCCAGCAGAACCGCCGCGATCAGGATCGACCAGAGCCAGCCCAACGGCAGGAGGGTGATGATCCAGCCGAGCGCGATCATCATGCCCGTCAGAAGCCCGATGACGACGATGCCCATAACGCGGCGGTTGTCGCCCGTGTTGAACCCTTTGTCGTAGGCGGCAATGGCTTTGCCCATGAGGACGGCGGGATGCGGCAGGCGGGACCAAAGCCATTTCGGCTCGCCCAGAAGCGCGTCGAGGATCATGGCCGCAAAAAGCACGGGGGCGGTGGCAAGGATCATGCCAGAGCCTCGGTCAGGCGATCCCAATCGTGGGGTGCCCCGGGCAGGCCCAATCGGATCCAGCGTGTCGCGTAGGGGAAGATGCGGGTCCAAATATGCGCCTTGGCCAGCCGATCACGCCACTGTTCCGCATCCTCCACAGCATAGGTCCGGAACAGGGTGGTGCCGCCAACCAGGGTGGCGCCAGCGGTTTCGAGCAGCGCATCCAGCCGCGCGGCATCTGCGATGAGACGGGCGCGTGTGGCTTCGGCCCAGGCCAGATCTTCAAGCGCGCGGGCCCCGACGGCGAGTGCGGGGCCAGAGACGGCCCAAGGGCCGAGGAGGTCCGCCAGCGGCGGGTGCCCGTCGGGGGAGAGCGTAGCCGGACGCCCGATCGCGAAGCCCAGCCGCAGCCCGGCGAGGCCCCAGAACTTGCCAAAGCTTTTGAGGACGATCACGCCGGGGTCGGCGGCGGCTGCGATCTGGCTGAGGGCCGGTGCCGTGTCGCAAAAGCTTTCGTCGAGGATGGTGAGGGTTTGGCCGCGCTGTCCCTGCCACAGCCGACCGTCCGGGTTGTTGGGGTGGACATGGACATGGATCGGGGCGTCAGGCCCCTCGGCCAGGACCCGGCCATGCGCGCGGAAGGCGGCCGCGTGTTCGTTGTAGGTGGGGGTCGGCACGAAGGCCTTGCCCGTGGCCAAAAGCGGCATTTGAGCGATCAGGGCGGATGCCCCCGGGGCGGCGACGATTGCGGCGCTGTCGGGCACGGCCCAGTGGGCGCGCGCGGCGCACAGAAGACGCTCCAACGCCGCTGTGTCGGGCAAGGCCGTCCAGGCGGACGGATCGATGTCGCCGCTGGGATAGGGAATCGGGTTGATCCCGGTCGACAGGTCCAGCCAGCCCGCGCGCTGCCCACCATAGCGCGCAACGGCGGCATCAATGCCGCCGCCATGGTCGCGCTTGGTGTGAACCGGTCCAGTCATGGCCCGGTTCAACCCGATTTTCAGGCGGCCTGCAACGTGTCGCGTCCGTGCGGGGCCATCCAATCAATGATTGGGTTGATCGGCACGATGCGGTGCGGATTGATGCTTTCGTGGCTGTAGTGGTAGTGGCGCACGATGTGATCGAAGTTGATCGTGCCGGCCACACCCGGCCATTGATACAGCTCGCGCGTGTAGGCCCAGAGGTTCGGGTAATCCATGATGCGCTTGCGGTTGCACTTGAAGTGCAGGTGATAGACCAGATCGAACCGCACGAGCGTCACGAGCAGGCGCCAATCGGCCTCGGTCACGCGGTCGCCGGTGAGGTAGCGGTTCTTTGACAGGATGTCTTCGAGCCAGTCGAGTGTATCGAACAGCGCCCCGACGGCGGTGTCATAGGCGGCTTGGGTGCTGGCGAAGCCGGACTTGTAGACGCCGTTGTTGAGGGTGTCGTAGATCCGGTCGTTGATCGGGTCGATCTGCGGGCGCAGGTCTTCGGGGTAGAAATCCAGATCGTTACCGGTGATGTGGTTGAAGGCCGAATTGAACATCCGGATGATTTCGGAGGATTCGTTCGACACGATCTTGCCGGTGGCCTTGTCCCACAGGACGGGCACGGTCACGCGGGTCGTCACGGTGGGGTCGGCCTTGACATAGATGTCCCGCATGAAGGGCAGGCCGAACTGTGTATCGCCCGTGGCGCCGGACCACGTGTCGTCAAAGGTCCAGCCGTCGTTCAGCATGTCGGGGTGGACAACCGAAACGTCGATCAGGTCTTCCAAGCCCTTCAGCGCCCGGAAGATCATGGTGCGGTTGGCCCATGGGCAGGCATGGCTGACATAGAGGTGGTACCGGCCTGCTTCGGCTTTGAAGCCGCCTTCGCCGGTCGGTCCGGGGGCCCCATCGGCCGTAATCCAGTTGCGAAAGACCGAGGCCTTGCGCTTGAACGCGCCGCCCTCCGAGGTTTTCTTCAGATCCGCGCCCAGACCATCGCCGGTCCATGCGCCATCAATCAGCATTCCCATTGCCCGCACTCCTTTGCTTGGGATGAGGCACAGATAGCGGGTCTCGCGCCCCGGTAAACGGGCGCAGGCGCAGAGGACCTGTGCGCAGGCTGAGGCGGCTTGTGGCAGATCGGCGACGCGCGACCCGTCAAACCAAGGAAACCATTGACCGAATCTTCTTGAGCATCACTTATCCACACAAGGGGCAACGGAAGACGCAAGACATGACTGGGTATCTGCCACAAGCCGTGAAGGATGAGCTTGCCGCCGCGCATCGCCAACAGCGCCGCCGCCGGGCGACACGTGTTGTGCATGTGGGCGACGAGGCGTTTCCGATCCTGGAGTTCACCGAGGATGGCTTCACGATCGATCTGGAGGACGCGCCCAGTTTGCGCGGTCTGATCGACATCTTCGAAGGGCCGCGGCACCTGTATCAGGCGTTGATCGTTGCGTCGTCGGAAGAGGGCAGCGTCATGCGCTACGAGTTCAAGCGCAACACGGCCGCCGCGTCGACCGCCGCCGTCGATTTCGAGCAGGATGCCAATCGCCCGATCGGGCTGCTGCCGCGTCACTAGTCGCGTTCGCGCACAGATCTTGCGCGTTTTCCATGGAGGACGCGGGAAATTCCCGCTCTTTCGCCATTTGCCGTGAAGAATGCAGACACCTGTCACGGGTCCCCCGCTATAGTGCGACGAGCCACTTCAACCGCTGGGGGATCGCATGATCGAAACACCGTATCTTTTGTTCCTTGGGGATGCCCCTGACCAACTGGCCGCCAAGGTTGCGCAAGGCATCCGCGACTGGCGTCCCGACAATGCTGTCGGGCAATTCCGGATGGACGGGTGCAACGCCACGGTGCATCTACCGGACATGGATCTGGCGGCGGCGAAGGCGGCGGGCGCCAAGACGCTGGTCATCGGTGTGGCCAACCGCGGCGGTGTGATTTCGGCGGCGTGGAAGAAGGTGCTGGTGGCGGCGCTTGAGGAAGGGTTCGACCTGGCCTCGGGCCTGCACAACCTGTTGCGGGACGAGGAAGACCTTGCCGCCGTCGCCCGCGCGACAGGTCGGTCGCTGCACGATGTGCGCGTGCCTGAGGTGCAATACCCGATTGCGAACGGCAAAAAGCGCAGCGGCAAGCGGTGTCTTGCGGTCGGGACCGATTGCTCGGTCGGGAAAATGTACACCGCGCTGGCAATGGACAAAGAGATGAAGGCGCGCGGCCAGAAGTCGACCTTCCGCGCGACGGGACAGACCGGCATTCTGATCACCGGGAACGGCGTGCCGCTGGACGCGGTCATCGCGGATTTCATGGCCGGTGCCGTCGAATGGCTGACACCGGACAATGACGCGGATCACTGGGACCATATCGAAGGGCAGGGCAGCCTGTTCCACGTGTCCTATTCCGGGGTCACGATGGCACTGATCCACGGTGGCCAGCCGGATGCGTTGGTCCTGAGCCACGAGCCGACCCGCGCCCATATGCGCGGTCTGCCCGACTATGATCTGCCGTCGCTGGAGGCCCTGCGCGACACCGCCTTGCCGCTGGCCCGGATTGCCAACCCGAATGCACAGGTCGTGGGGATTTCGGTGAACACCGCCGCCATGGGGGAAGACGAAGCCCTGACCCATCTGGCGCAGATCGAAGCCCGGATGGGCCTGCCCGCGGTTGACCCGTTCCGGCAAGGCGCGGGGCGGTTGGTCGACGCGCTCGACGCCCTATGATCCGTGTCTCGCGGGACAGTTTTCGCCTGGCGGAGGTCTTTACCATCGCGCGAGGCTCGCGGACCGAAGCCAAGGTTCTGAGGGTTGACGTTGCGCGCGACGGGCATGCGGGTGTGGGCGAATGCGTGCCCTATGCGCGCTATGACGAAACGCTCGAAAGCGTGACGGCACAGATCGAGGGCTTGCCCGCGGACATCGACCGGGCCGCCCTGCAGGATGCGTTGCCGCCCGGCGCTGCCCGCAATGCCGTCGACTGTGCCCTGTGGGATCTGGAGGCCAAGCGCGCCGGCAAACGGGTTTGGGACCTCTTGGGGCTGGCGGCGCCCGAACCGTTGGTCACGGCCTTTACCCTGTCGCTCGACACGCCGAAGAAGATGGAACAGGCCGCCGCCCGCCACGCCCTCCGCCCCCTGTTGAAGATCAAGCTTGGCACGCCCGATGACATGCCCCGGCTTGAAGCTGTGCGCCGCGGCGCGCCGGAGGCCGCGATCATCGTGGATGCCAACGAGGGATGGACAGCCGAGGTGTATGCCGATCTTGCCCCGCATCTGGTGAACCTGGGCGTGCAGATGGTTGAACAGCCTCTGCCGGCCGGCGCAGATGATGTTTTGGCTGAGATGGCCCGCCCCTTGCCGGTTTGCGCCGACGAAGCCTGTCATGATCGCGCCAGCCTGCCCGGTCTGGCCGGCAAATATGACATGGTGAACATCAAGCTGGACAAGACCGGTGGGCTGACCGAAGCGCTGGCGCTGCGCGACGCCGCCCGGGCCGCGGGATTTCAGGTGATGGTGGGCTGCATGGTGGGGTCCAGTCTGGCGATGGCGCCGGCGGTTCTGGTGGCGCAGGGCGCCGAGATCGTGGATCTGGATGGCCCGCTCCTGTTGGCTGAGGACCGGGCAACGCCGCTGCGCTTCGACGGGTCCTGGGTGCAGGCCCCTGATGCGGCGCTGTGGGGCTGATGTCACGGCTTTGTGCGATGCGTCTCGATCGGAATTCGGTCAGCATCCCGGCACTTGCCAAACAGATGAGGTCCGACATGCGGCGGATTGCGATAGCCATGGGCCTTGCGGCCGTTACAGCGGGACCAGCCTTGGCCTGCGGGGTCGAAACGGATTGCGTGGTCGCGGATGACCGGACCTACCGGGTCTATCTTCCCGACACGGAGGGCCCCATGGGCGCCATCGTCCACGCGCACGGATACCGGGGCAGCGCCCAGGGTTCGATGCGCAATGCCGGCTTTCGTGCGTTGGCCGATCGGTTGGGCATGGCCTTCGTCGCCCTCGATTCCGAAGGGGATGATTGGAACATCGCCCATCGCCCGGCCGAGCCGGACCAGGTGGTCGTTCGGGAATACGACTATGTGCGGAATGTTCTGGCCGATCTGGCCAGCCGGACGGATCTGGACGAGTCGCGGCTGATTTCCACCGGGTTTTCGTCCGGCGGCATGATGACCTGGACCCTGATCTGCGGTTTGTCGGATCGGTTTGCGGGCTTCGTTCCCTATGCCGGAACCTTCTGGGCCCCGGTGCCCGCGACCTGTGCCACGCCGGCCGCCCCGGTGATCCACATCCATGGGACGACCGACACCGTTGTGCCGCTGGCGGGGCGTCCGATCGGCCCCGGGCGCCAGGGCGATGTCCTCGAGACCATCGACATGTATGCCGCGTTTGGTGGGTTCGGCGCACCCGTCGAGGCGTCGTTCGCTCTGGGCACGACCTGCACCGTGCGCACCGGGCCGGCGGGCGAATTGAGCCTGTGCCTGTTCGATGGGGGGCATTCCTACAGCATCGAACGTGTCGAATGGGCCATTGAACGCATCCTTGGGCCGTCTTAGACAACGCCGAACGCCAGCCGCGAAGGAGATCGCCGCCATGACCCGCACCGTTTACCTCAATGGAGAGTATTTGCCTGAAACCGAAGCGAAGGTTTCGGTCTTTGATCGCGGGTTTCTGTTCGCGGATGGCGTCTATGAGGTGACCAGCGTGCTGGACGGCAAACTGATCGACTTTGCTGGCCATGCAAAGCGGCTTCAGCGGTCGCTGGATGAGTTGGAGATGACGAACCCGACCACGGAAGACGAGTTGCTGGAGATCCACCGCCAGTTGGTCGAGCGCAACGGGATCGTCGAGGGGTTGATCTACCTCCAGGTCACCCGTGGTGCGGCCGACCGGGATTTTGCCTATCCCGAAGATGCCGAGCCGACGATCGTCCTGTTCACACAGGACAAGCCGGGCCTGGCCGACAACCCGACCGCGAAAACCGGGATCAAGGTCATCTCGATCGAAGACCAGCGGTGGGGCCGTCGTGACATCAAGACGGTGCAGCTTTTGTATCCGTCGATGGGCAAGATGATGGCCAAGGCCGCCGGGGCCGCGGATGCGTGGATGGTCGAAGATGGGTTCGTGACCGAAGGGACATCGAACAACGCCTATATCGTGAAGGGCAACACGATCATCACCCGGCATCTGGGCAACGAAATCCTGCATGGCATCACGCGGGCGGCGGTTCTGCGCTTTGCCGAGGAGGCGCAGCTGAAGGTCGAAGAGCGGCCGTTCACGCTGGACGAAGCCAAGGCGGCGGACGAGGCGTTCATCACCTCGGCCTCGACCTTCGTGATGCCCGTGGTGGAACTGGATGGCACGCCGATCGGTTCGGGGGCCCCGGGCAGCGTCGCGACACGTCTGCGCGAGATTTACCTGGATGAAATGCGAAAGGCCGCGGTGTAACACCACGGCCTGACGGGTTTTTCTGGACCCCGCCCTGTGCGGGGTCTTTTTGTCTTGGGCTCAGACGACCGTGACGCGTTCCACGATGGTCACGCCGCTGCCGGTGTTGAGGCCGGACAGCACCGCGTAGACATCGCCGCCCACCAGCACTTCCAGTCCGCTTGCCGAATCCTGCGTGGTGACAGGCGGTGTCGGGTCGCCCGCGTTCACCCGGATGTCGAGGATCAGGTCTTAGATCGTCGGGTCGAGGTCGGTGATCGTCACCGCGCCTGCGCTAGTGTCGCCCCAGGCGAAGACCTCGAACTGGTCGTCGCCCCCGCCCCCGGTCACCACATCGCCCGTGTCGGCCTGGATGGTGTCGTCTCCGAAGCCGGCATCGACCGTATCGACCCCGAGGCCCGGGCCGGTGGTGTTGAGCGCGTTTATGAAATCGTTGCCTGCGAAACCGATCAAGGTATCGGATCCGTTGCCGCCCACGATGCTGTCATTGTCTGCGGCGCCGTTCAGGCGATCATCGCCGTCGCCGCCAAGGATCGTGTCGTTGCCGCTTGAGCCAAAGACCTGATCGTTTCCGTCACCCGCATCGACCGAGTCGGCGCCGCCCCCGGCTTGCACGGTGTCGTCATCCGCACCGCCCGAGATCGTATCGGCCCCCGGACCGCCAACCAGCGAGTCCGCCCCGGCCGCGCCGATCAGAACGTCTGCCTGATCCTGGCCAAACAGCGTGTCGTTGCCATCGCCGCCGTCCAGCTGGTCGGCCTGACCGCCGCCGAACAGAACGTCGGCCCCGTCATTGCCCTGCAACGTGTCTTCGCCGAAGCCGCCGATCAGCTGATCGTTGCCGCCATTGCCGACGAGACTGTCGTTCTGCGTTCCGCCATCCAGCGTGTCATCGCCTGTGCCGCCGATCAGCGTGTCGTTGCCTTGGTTGCCGTCGGCGTCCAAGGTCCCGCCTGTCATCGTGGCGCTGTCATTGCCTGCGCCGAGTTGCGTGGTCAGAAGGCCGCCCGTTGCGCTGACGACGTCATCACCACCACGGCCAAGCACCGTGCTGGTGCCATCGGTGAGGCCAACGGTGTCGTCGCCAATGCCAAGCCGGAGGTCGAAATTGCCGGACACGGCCGACGTGATCAGGTCGTTGCCACCGAACGCGTTGACGGTGTCCGATGTGGCATCCGCCAGATCGAGCACGTCGTCGCCGGATGTCAGGTTCTGCTGGCCATCCGGTGCCGGCGGCGGGCTCGACTCGCCGTCGTCATCCCCGTCCAGCAAAAAGCTGAGGGCAATCCCCACAAGTACAATTGGGATAATTCCGAGTGCCAACATCTGTGTACTTCCCCCAAAGAAGACGTCGTCACGGCGCGAGGCGCCGCAGAACATGCGTGTGCCGTCATCTGCAGAGGGGTTGGCTGCTCGGTGCCTGGGGTGTGCCCCAAGCCCAATTCGACCGGCGTCGCGTCTGGCCTGGCGGTTCGCTCTGTCCCAGGCGCGATGGATGCGGTCTCCCGTGATGAGGGCGACTTGGGAAGACATTAACGAATTCTTAACCCTTCTCCATGGGCCGAATGTCGTACGGGTTGCGTTTTGGCGGAAACAGTTTGGTGACGCCTTCGAATTGTTTCGATTTCGCAAACAGTTGCCGGGTATCGGAGCGTTAGTTGAAATCTCCCTGACAGAACCACCCGCCCGACGTGCTGGCCCCATGGGCATAGAAGACCCACAGCTTGTGCCCCTCGGTCGTAATGATTCGCCAATAATCCCGGACACCTGAGCGCCAATTGGGGTCATCCAACCACCATTCCGGTGCAATCCGTTCGGGGCCGATTGCGGCCCGTGTGTCAAAATTGCGGCCCCTCCAGCGGAATTTTGAGGGCGGTTCCGGATGATCGGGCGCGGTGACCGGTTCCGGGCGGAACAGGGTCAAGGGCCGGGCGCGGTCGGGCGCGGGCCAATCGGCCTCGGCCTCGGACCAGGCGGCGGCCAGGGTGGCGCTGGTTTTCTCGGGGATGTGGCTGTCGGCGGGGCGTTCGCGGGTGATGTTTTCCAACCCCACCCGTGCCCCGATGCGAGCGATTAGATCATCCATCCCGTGGCCGCTTTTCGATCGGGCGCGCGCTTCGGCGGCTTCGGCCACGGCCCATCCGCCCTTGTGGTGGGTGGCGTGCAAGGGTTCGGTCACAGGGGCCACCACCCGCAGGCTGTCGAACCCAAACCCGGCGTCGATTTTATCAAGCTTCAGTTCGAACAGGGGCCGTATGCGGTCGGGTGTGTCGGCCGGACGGGCGAGGCCGATTTCAATCCGCTCGATCCCCCCTTCCGCCTTGGTCATTTCCAGCCGCACCTTGCGGGCGCCCCGTCCCCGGGCGCGCAGCTTTTCGCAGAGCGGGGGCAGGAGGCGGTCAAGCCCGGCAAGAATATCCGCTTCCAGCCCAATCGGCTCGGGCAGGCTGAGCCGGGCCGCGAAATGCAAAGGGGCGCCCGCGGGCGAGATCGGCTCGGGCGTGACACCAAGGGCCTGATCCAACCGCAGGATCAGCTCTTGCCCGAAGCGCCGGGTCAGGGCGGCGCGCGGCATCCCCCAGAGATCACCGATGCGCCGCAGACCCAGACGCGCGAGGCTTGCGACGGTTTCAGGGGCGATGCGCAGGGCTGCGATGGGCAATGGGGCGACGGCCTGCCGGGTGCTGCCCGGGGGGGCGATGCGCGCGGCCGTGTTGGATTGCGCCGCAGGTGTGGGGGCGGCCCCCCCTTTGATCCAGTGGCGCTTCTGGGCCCGGGACCGGGTCGCGCGGGCCTCCTGGTCGATGGCATCCCCGCTGCGCCCTTGTGCGATGCCCCCGCCGCCTGCGTAGCGTGCCAGTGCCCAGGCGGCCCCGGCGGTATCGGCGATGCCGGCACAGACGGTCAGACCCAGATCGGCACAATCCAGATGCACCTGGTCGAACAGGGCGGCTTCGCCCCCGAACAAATGCGCACAACCTGTCAGATCGACCATCAGCCCTTCGGGGGCCTCTTCGGCGACCCAGGGGCTGAACTTGCCGGCCCAACGGCGCAGCGCGGCCAGAAAGGCCTCTTCCCGCAGCGGATCGGCACTGCGCGTGATCAGGTCGGGGTGAATGGTCACCGCTTCGGCAAGGGCCTGGCCCCGCGTCAGGCCGGCCGCACTGGCGGCGTGGTTCAGCGCCGTGATCTGCCGCAGGTTTCCGATCTCGGCCACCACGGCCAACGGGTGTTCGGACAGAATCGGCTCGGCCCGCACCAGCCGCTCGGCAGCCAGCCGCGGAAACCAGAGCGACAGGACGCGCCGGTTGGGGGCGAGGGGACGGTCATCCAGAGTGGACATGGGGCAGCGGCATAAATGTTCACATTTTGTTCCAATCTAGAATTGCACCCTCTGGGAGTCGAGTCCAAGCTTCGCTAGGGTCGCGTCATGGAAACAATTGCCACGCTGACATCCCGCTATGCGCAGCCCGGACGGGTCGAATGGATTGGTCTGCGCTCAAAGCGGTTGGCTGATATCGAACCTGTCGATCAGGCCGCGCTGACGCTGGCCGGGCTGGAGGGCGATCACAGCCGACAAGGCAAGCGCGCCGTTACCCTGATCCAGGCCGAGCATCTGCCGGTCATCGCGGCCCTGGCTGCCCTGGATGCCGTCGCACCGGACACCCTGCGCCGCAATCTTGTGATCTCGGGCCTGAACCTGAATGGATTTCGCAACAAGCAGCTCAGGATCGGCGCGGCCCTGGTCGAGATTACCGGTGTGTGTGCCCCCTGTTCCCGGATGGAGGCTGCCTTGGGGCCGGGGGGCTACACGGCGATGCGCGGGCACGGGGGATGGTGCGCCCAAGTGGTGCATCCGGGCCTTGTTCAGATCGGCGATCCGGTTGCCCCGGCTTGACAGCGCGCCCTGCGCCCGCCATCCCGCGCCCATGTCAGAGAATACCCAATCCAAGCCGCCCAAGAAGCCCCGCCCGGTCTACACCCTTGTCGTGGAGGTGGGCCGCAGCCCCGATGACGGATTGCCCGATACGGCCACCGGCGCGGCACTTCTGTGCTATGCCGCCGGGATTGATGAGGCCGAGGCCGTGCGGGAAACCGTGGCCATCCTGAAACAGGCCGATCTCGCCCCGCTGGACGTCACCGGGTACGGGACGCTGGCGGATCGCGAAGCCAATGGTGACGAGATCGACGGCGAAGAACGGGCGCTGATGCAGCGGGCCGCCGACGAGAACGCGGTGATCGTGGCGCAGACGACGGCGTTCTACGACTGACCCCTCACCCGATGGCGCGGCGCCCCTTGGTGCCTGCCGTGACCAGCGCCTGTGCCGACGCGCGGTCGAGAATGGGCACCACGTGGCAGGTATCGGCCTCGGCCAGGTTGGGGCGCGGTGCCATATCCTCGGCTGCGACGACATCGGCCAGCAGGGCGGTTTCAATGGCGCACCGGTCGATCATCAGGCAGGCATGATCGTCCAGCATCAGATGGTAGAAATTGCGCACCGCCCGCTGACGATCCCGGATGGCGGCCTTGCCGTGGGCCAGATCGCGGGCATAAGCCAGCACGACATCCGTTCCGAAAATGTAGTCCACCGTGGGCCCGGTGCGCAGGAGGCGCGTTTCCGGGGTGACGATGACATCGTGGGTCAGCCCGAAGTACGGGGCCCGCAAGCGCACCGGCGCCGTGCGCCCGAGGCATAGGCGGGGGCGCGCATCGCACCAGCGCACGGGCACGGCGTCCCCATCGGCCGTCGTGACAAGATCGCCCTCGGACAGGTGCTCGACCCGCACCGCCCCGCCCGGGGTTTGGATCGGGGTGCCTTGAACGAAGCCGGCGAAGTCGGTCGGCGCGACGCCAAACGGGGCGACGGCGGCGATGTGACAGGTCTTCAGGAATCTCGGATCGCGGGGCAGCGCATCGGCCAGGGTCATCGGTTGGGCCACGGCGGCGCGGAGCCGTGACTTGATTTCGCGGTCGGCGTTTTCGAACGCGATGGTGTCGTGCCGCCCCCGGGCGCAGGCCCGGTAGCGCAGGCACAGGGTTTCCCCGACCCGAATGAAATCGCGCGGCGTCGACACATCAATGTCCCCATGCGTCAGCCGGACGGAGCCATCGGGCATCGCGTAAAGACCGATGGCTTGGGTCTCGCCACCCGCCCCCTGCCACAGGCGCAATGCCTGTCGGCGGGGCAATGGCGGCAGGATCAGCTCGAGCGCGAGGGTCATCTCGGCAATCGGGCGGGTGATATCCACATCGGTCGCTTGCGGCAGCAGCGGCCAACCGTCTTGCCATATGGCGACCCACCGCATCGGTCAGCCCAACATGGCGCGGGCTTCGAACCCGCGAATGGTGGGCCGCGCACTTGGGCCGTAGCCTTGATGGGTGTGCGGGTCGATGTCCGGGAAAAGGCTGAGCACTTCCTCTCGGACTGGCGCATCCATATCGGTCATAACTTGGGGACCGGGCAGGAAGCTTTCTGTCAGCAGCCCCTCGGACCAGACGATCTGGTGATCGTCAAACAGCAGATGCAGATACTCGACCTCGCCCCCGGATCTGACCCAGACCGAACAGTCGTTCACGAGATCCTTGGCAGCGACCAGCACTTCGTCTTCGCCGAACATCAGCTCGGCCATCCAATGGGTGAGCAAAACGCGATGTTGGGGCGAGACCACGAGCCGCCGATGCAGACCAAAGGTTCCGGCTTCGATCACCACCGGCGCGAACCGCCCCTGCGCGGCGACGCGGCGGCGGCCGATCCAGCGGATGGGCTGCGGACCGTGATCGCGGGTTTCGACAAGATCGCCGACCTGCAACTGGTCCACGATGACGTCGCCCGACGGGGTTCGGATGGATGTGCCTGACACGAAGCAAGGAATGGTCGTGACGGTCACGAAGGCCGAGTCGGTCAGCGCGCCGGTCGTTTCGGCCGTGTAGGTGAAGCTGTAGGATTGCGGGTTCGTCAGCCCAACTTCACTGGCCGGCGGCGTGATCTGCAACTCACCCGTGCCCAACAGGGTGATGACGTGTCCGGTGCTGAGGGTCACGCTATCGTTGCCCGGTGTGGCCGTGACCTCCTGCCCGTTGATGTGGGTCACAAACACCGCGCCGAGGCTGTCGTCGTCGTTCTGGACGACGTCGAGGATGGCAACTTCCTGCTCGTTCACGGTGATGGTGTCATCCGCGGCCAGGAACTGGGCCTGTGCGGATCCGCCAGCGATCAAGAGCGCTCTGTCATAGCTGGAATCGCCCACATCGGCGACGCCGATCTTGAGTGTGTTCGTGCCCGTGGTGTCGACAGGGATGAGAACCGAAAGCGTGACGGTGAACCCGTCCATCTCGGTGTTGTAGTCATCGCCGGTGTTGTCGACGAAGAGCGTCTCGTTCGCATCCTGGTTGACGTTGTTGACCTGTGCGACGTCGATCACCGGCGAATTCACCAGCTGGTCGTTGATCCAGATGCCGACGGCGTCGTTGTAGAGGCTGCCGGAAAACTCGGGATATTCCTCGGACGCGAAGACGAATTGCAGCGACAGAAACTCCTGATCGGTCGTGAACTCGATTTCGAGGAACGACGCGTCGTAGGTCGATGTGCCGGCCAGCGCGTTGAAATCGGCATCGTTGTTGTCGCCGCGCGTGTTGGTCGAGGTCGACGCACTTCGGTTCGGATCGCCGCTGCCTTGGGTGAAGTTCTGCACGCGGCCGGTCGACAGAATGACGCCTGAGTCCGATGGCGTGACACCGGGCGCGATGCTGTCGCCATTGGTGAAGATACCGGACGAGTTGGTGTCCCCGTCGTAACGGGCATTGATGATGTTGATCCCATCACCAAAAATGAGCTCTGCCATTTCCTCGGCAGAGGCTCTGCGATCAATGTCCAGTTCCTGACCGGTCGCCATATGCGCCTGCCCAACCCCACGGGGGCCAGATCAAGGACTGAGACGTGGATACGGGAACAGGACCGCGGTGGTGTCCCCCGGTCTGCGTCGACGTGTAATCCTGCCTCAATGCGGACGGTGCCGCGGCCTTGCCTGGCCTTTTGATTTATGTGGCAAAAGGTAACCCGCCGCACGGTGCCTGTGAATCCCTTTTTCGACGGTGCGGCCCTGCATTGTGCCCCGGCGGTCACGCCGCTAGGACGGAGGAAGCTGGAGAAGGACGCCTGCCCATGTCGATCGACCCCATCGCGCTGACCGCCGACCTTGTGCGCTGCCCCTCGGTGACACCGGAGGAAGGGGGTGCGCTGCAACACCTGCAGCCTTTGCTGGAGGCGGCCGGTTTTGACTGCACGCGCGTGGATCGGGGGGGCACGCCGAACCTGTTTGCACGGTGGGGGGCGAAGGGCACGGCGCGGACCCTTGGGTTCAACGGGCACACGGATGTGGTGCCGGTGGGCGACGCCGACGCGTGGACCCATCCCCCGTTCTCCGCGCATCAGGACGATGGATGGCTCTACGGGCGGGGGGCCACCGATATGAAGTCCGGGGTCGCGGCCTTTGTCGCAGCCGCCATTGATTTCGTGACGGAAACGCCGCCCGATGGCGCGGTGATCGTGACGATCACCGGCGATGAGGAAGGTCCGGGCGACGACGGCACCATTGCCATTCTGGATTGGATGCAGGCCGAGGGCGAGGTGATGCGCCATTGCATCGTGGGCGAACCGACCTGCCCCGAGACCATCGGCGATATGATCAAAATCGGGCGGCGCGGCTCGATGACGGCGCAGTTCGAAGTGGTGGGGAAGCAAGGGCATTCGGCCTATCTTCACAAGGCCCTGAACCCGATGCCTGCCGTCGCGCTTTTGGCGCATCGGCTGTCGACCCATGCGCTGGACGAGGGGACCGACCATTTCGATCCGTCCACGGTCTCGGTCACGACCATCGACACGGGCAATGCCGCGTCGAACGTGATCCCCGCGCGGACGCGCATGACGGTGAACATCCGGTTCAATGATCTGCATACCGGCGCGTCGCTTGTCGCGTGGCTGGCGCAGGAAGCGGCGAACGCGGCGGAGGAAACCGGCACACAGATCACGATGACCCATCGCATTTCGGGCGAGGCGTTCCTGACGCCCCCGGGGGATCTGTCCGAGCTGGTGACGCGGGCGATCCACAAGGAAACCAACCAGAACCCGGTTTTGTCGACGACCGGGGGCACCTCGGATGCGCGGTTTGTGAAATCGCACTGCCCGGTGGTCGAGTTCGGGCTGGTCGGCCATCGTATGCACGAGGTGGATGAGCGGGTCTGGATGCAGGACATCACCGACCTGAAGCGGATTTATGGGCGCATCCTGACCGACTATTTCGCGGATTGATCCCGCGGCGCATCGCGGCCCCTGTTTCTCAATGACGCGACCGACCGGGCGTGCTAGGCCGCAGGCATGGCCCGCCTTCCGACAAAATCCGAACTGCTGACATGGATCACCGACAATCCCGGTTCCCAGTCCAAGCGTGACATTGCCAAGGCCTTTGGCATCAAGGGGGCGGCCCGGATCGACCTGAAGCGGATGCTGAAGGAGCTTGAGGCCGAAGGTCATCTGGAGAAGCGCCGCAAAACCTATCGCGACCCCGACAAGCTGCCGCCAGTTGCGGTGCTCAAGGTGTTGCCGCCGGACGCGTTGGGCGATCTGTTCGCCAGACCGCTGGAATGGCAGGGCGACGGGCCGGAGCCCCGGGTTCTGGTCTCGGCGCGGGCCACGGATCCCGCGATGGGAGAGGGCGACCGGATCCTTGCCCGCCTCGAGGAGATCAAGGGCGAGGATCACCAGTATGTCGCGCGGCTGATCCGCAAGATCGGGACCAATCCGCGCAAGATTCTGGGCGTCTTCCGAAGCACGGCTGAAGGCGGGCGGATCGTCCCGATTTCGAAAGGGGCTGACAAGGAATGGCAGGTGCGCCCGTGCGATACCCACGGCGCCCGCGATGGCGAGTTGGTGGAGGGCGAGCAGGCTGGCCCGAAATCCCGTCTGGGCCTGGCCCGGGCGCGGATCATGACCCGCTTGGGCGATCCCGGCGCGCCGCGGGCTGTCAGCCTGATTGCCATCCACGAACATGGCATTCCCGATGCCTTTGCCGATGCCACACTGGCCGAGGCGGATCAGAGTGAACCGGCGGGATTGGGCACCCGCGAGGATTTGCGTGACCTCCCGCTGATCACGATCGACCCGAGCGATGCGCGCGACCATGACGATGCGTGCTACGCCCATGCCGATGACGACCCCAAGAACCCCGGCGGGCATGTCATCTGGGTCGCGATTGCCGATGTCGCGCACTACGTGCGCCCGGGCACGGCGCTGGATCGCGAAGCCCGCAAGCGGGGCAACTCCACCTATTTTCCGGACCGTGTGGTGCCGATGCTGCCCGACCGGTTGTCGGGGGATTTGTGTTCCCTGCATCAAGGTGTGCCGCGCGCCTGTCTTGCGGTGCGCATGGTCATCGACGCCCATGGACAGAAGCGCGACCACCGGTTTGTGCGCGGTTTCATGCGGTCGCAGGCGTCGCTGAACTATGTCGAGGTGCAGGACGCGATTGACGGAACTCCGAACGCGCGGACCGAACCCTTGCTGGACGGGGTGCTGCGCCCGTTATACGCGGCCTATGCGGCCCTCAAAACCGCGCGGGAAGAGCGTCAGCCCCTCGATCTGGACCTGCCGGAACGGCAAATTGTCCTGAGCGAAGAGGGCGAGGTCACATCGGTCCGGTTCAAGGATCGGTTGGATGCCCACAAGCTGATCGAAGAATTCATGGTGCTGGCCAATGTCGCGGCGGCGGAAACGCTGATCGCAAAACGCCAACCCCTCTTGTTCCGCGTGCATGAGGAGCCTGTACCGGAGAAACTGGAGGCCTTGCGCGAAACGGCCGGGGCCAGCGGGTTCACCCTGGCCAAGGGTCAGGTTCTGCAGACACGGCACCTGAACGCGCTGCTCCATGCGGCGCAGGACACCGAGTTTGATGAACTGATCAACATGACCACGCTGCGTTCGATGCAGCAGGCCTATTATTTCCCCGAGAATTTCGGCCATTTCGGGTTGGCTCTAAAGGCCTACGCGCATTTCACATCCCCGATCCGGCGGTATGCGGACCTGATCGTGCACCGGGCGCTGATCTCGGCCCATGGGTGGGGCCGCGACGGGTTGAGCCCGGAGGGGGTTGAGCGTCTGGATGACACCGCCAAGCACATTTCAGACACCGAGCGCCGGTCGATGGCGGCTGAACGCGACACGACAGACCGCTATCTCGCCGCCTATCTGAGCGACCGGGTCGGCAGCACGATGACAGGCCGGATCTCGGGCCTTGCGCGGTTCGGGGCGTTTGTGAAGCTGGATGAAACCGGGGCCGATGGCCTGCTGCCGATGCGGGCCTTGGGGCAGGAGTATTTCCATTTCGACGCTGACAGCCAAACGCTGATGGGGTCCGACACCGGGTTGACGATTTCCATTGGCGATCCGGTTGTGGTGAAACTGGCCGAGGCGGTGCCGGTCACGGGTGGCCTCGTGCTTGATCTGGTCGAGATTGATGGGCGCAAAACCTCCGGTGGTGCACGCCGTCGGGGCCGGTCATCGTCCTCGCGCCGCAAGGCGTCGAAGACCACGAAGAAGCGGTTGAAGCTGGACAAGAAGCGCCGGCGCAAGACCTGAGACCTTTGGCGGATTACCGCGATGTTCGGGGCGGCGATCTCGGCAATCGGTCGCCCATTGTTGTCCAATGGGATGTTGATGGGCGCGAATCCGCATATATTGTCGACAGTTCGAGCACAAAAAACAAAGGGCGAGCGCCTCAGAATGCCCCGTTCCGTTTCCCTTGCCGCCGCGGCCCTCGTGGCATTGACGGCATCTGCGCAGGCCTCTCCGCCGATAACATCGCTGCGGCCCGAGCCACGGCCCCTTGCGGGCGAAGTGCGGCTGGCCATCGTGTCGACCCTGGACAGTCGACTGGCCGTCGATCGTTCGATCCGGCCGGTTCTGCGTGGCAGCGTGACCGAAACCGTGGAGATCACCGAGGTGCCGACCGAAGACGACCTGGCCTTTGCGCGTTGGCTGGACCGGTTCCAGACCCGCGCCCGCGCGGCAGGCATTCGACAAACGACCCTGGACGCGGCGTTCGCGGAGGTGGAGCTGGACGCGCGCGTGATCAGCCGCGACCAGAACCAAGCCGAGTTCACCCGCGCCTTGTGGGATTACCTCGATAGCGCCGTCTCGGACACGCGCATTGCCAATGGGCGCAGCGCATTGGAAGAAAACCGCGACACGTTGCGCGCGATTGAACGGCGCTATGGGGTCGAGGCCGAAGTGGTGGTCGCGGTCTGGGGTCTGGAAAGCGCCTATGGGGCGATGCGCGGCTCGACCGATATCATTCAGGCGATGGCAACATTGGCCTATGACGGGCGGCGGCAGGCATTCTTCGAATCCCAGTTGATCGCCGCCTTGCGTATTCTGCAATCCGGGGACGTGCCCGCACGCCAGATGACTGGATCCTGGGCTGGTGCCATGGGGCATACGCAGTTCATGCCAACCAGTTACCTGGACTACGCCGTCGATTTCACCGGCGATGGGCGTCGCGATATCTGGTCGGATGATCCAACGGATGCGCTGGCCTCAACCGCGAATTACCTGTCCGAATTTGGATGGACGCCGGGACAGCCCTGGGGGATGGAGGTGCGCCTGCCGGACGGCTTCGACTATTCCCAAACGGGGGAGCGTATCAAACGCAGTGTCGATTTCTGGCATCGCGCCGGTGTGCGGTTGGCCGGAGGCGCCCGCATTCCCGATCACGGTCGATCTTCGATCCTGTTGCCGGCGGGCGCGCAGGGGGTGGCCTTTGTCATCTTCGACAATTTCCACGTGATCGAGCGCTATAATCCGGCGGATGCCTACGTGATCGCGGTCGGCCATCTGTCGGACCGCATCACCGGGGGCGCGCCGTTCCGGGCCGGTTGGCCACGCGACGACCGCGCCCTGACCCGGGACGAGCGCGAAGAGCTGCAGGAACGCCTGACCCGTGCCGGGTTTTCCACGCGCGGGATCGACGGCATTCTTGGTCCGAACACGCTTGAGGCCGTGCGCCGGTATCAGGCGTCCATTGGATGGACGCCCGACGGGTATGCTTCCCTGCGGGTGTTGGACCGGTTGCGCTGACGCGATCAGTCGCGCAGCAGCTCGTTGATCGAGGTTTTGGAGCGGGTCTTTTCATCGACGCGTTTCACGATCACGGCGCAATACAGGCTGACGCCGTTCTTCGATGGCATCGACCCGGCCACCACGACCGAGCCTGCGGGCACTTCGCCGTACATGACGTCGCCCGTCTCGCGGTCGACGATCTTGGTCGACTGGCCGATGAACACGCCCATCCCAAGGACCGAGCCTTCGCGCACGATCACACCTTCCACAACCTCGGAGCGGGCCCCGATGAAGCAGTTGTCTTCGATGATGGTCGGCCCCGCCTGCATGGGTTCCAGCACGCCGCCGATGCCGACGCCGCCTGACAGGTGCACATTCTTGCCGATCTGCGCGCAGGAGCCCACGGTCGCCCATGTGTCGACCATGGTGCCGCTGTCGACATAGGCGCCCAAGTTCACGAAAGATGGCATCAGAACGACGCCCGGTGCAATGAAGGCGGATTTGCGGACCACGCAGTTCGGCACGGCACGGAACCCGGCAGCGCCCCATTCGTTTTCGCCCCATCCGGCCCATTTGCTGTCGACCTTGTCCCACCAGGACCCGCCTTGCGCCGAACCGGACTGCATCTCCATGTCCTTCAGGCGGAAGCCCAAGAGCACGGCCTTCTTGGCCCATTGGTTCACGTGCCAGCTGCCATCCTCGCGCTTTTCGGCGACGCGCAGGGTGCCGCCGTCCAGCGCGTTCAGCGTGTCTTCGATGGCTTCGCGGGTTTCGCCGGTGGTGGCGGGGGTGATCGTATCGCGTGCCTCCCAGGCGGCTTCGATCGCGGTTTCAAGGGCAGCATTGGACATGGGGAGGGCCTCCGTAACTTTGTTCCCTGCCGGGTACTGCGCCAAGACCAAAGGGGCAAGGGAATTTGCTGAGATGTTTGACCAACGGGGTCGCGGGGCACCGGGCCATCAGGCTGCGGCCTTGGGCGCCATTTGCGGCCAAGGCGGGAGGTCGTTGAGGCGGTGTTCCAAATCGGCATTGAATGCCGAGAGGTCTTGATCGGTGTCCAGCCGGTTCTCCAGAACCTCAATTGTCATCTCCACATGTCGCCGCCCGCGCAGCCCGGGAATAAAGGACCAGAACAGATCGTACTTTGGACGATCAAACCGGCTGAGTCCTTGCAGCCGTATGATCACCACGGGTTTTTCAGGCGCGGATTTGACCAGTTCATAGGCCCCGGAAAAATGCGGTTGAATGATTTCCCGTGGCTGACGTTTGGCCATGCCCCCGGGAAAAAGCAGCACAAACCCATCCTTGCCCGAAAGGATGGCACGCAGCTTGGCAAAGGCTTCGACCTTGCGGGCTGCGCGTTTCTCGGCGGGCCATGTCTTCGGAGAACTAAGCGGCACGGCCCCGGCCACGGCCATGACCGGCCATTGCAGAGGGTGAAAATACTCATTGTAGTGCACCGCCGGGCGCATCCGTCGCGTGGCGTAGAGTGATGCAAGGATCAAAGGGCCATCCAGCTTGCTGACATGGGTGGCCAGAACAATCGCGCCATTCGGGAGATCGGTCAGGTGATGCCGACCCGTGCAGCTGATGTTGTAAAAGAGGGTCAGGAACATCCGCAGGACCACGGAAATAAAGTGCCGCGTCCACTTGCCCAATGTCCGATCTATGAGGTGCCCGTTCTTCATCTTTGCCTCCACACCGCGTAGGTATGGACGGGAAACGCCAACCCAAGGTGGGGAAATCCTCCATGAAAGACGAACGCCGCCCATTGCGCGACGCGCATCAGGACATTGATGCCGCCAAGCATTTGCCCGACACGCCGCAGGCACGCTCGCCCGCGTATCGGTTGGCCTTTGCCGATCCGGATTTCCTGTGCCAGGACGAGTTGCGCCCGGTGCGGCTGCAACTGGAGTTGCTGAAGCCCGAGTTGGAACTGGATGCGCGCGGGATCAAATCGACGATTGTCCTGTTTGGCGGGGCTCGCATTCCGCGCCCCGAGGCGGCGTCAGGCGCGAAATCCGCGAAACTGGCGGAGATGAGCCGCTACTACGACGAAGCGCGCCAGTTTGCGAAAGCGATCACCGAGCGCAGCGTGACGACGGGGTGTACGGAAAACGTGGTGGTGACGGGGGGTGGCCCCGGTGTGATGGAGGCGGGAAACCGCGGCGCATCCGAGGCCGGCGGCTGTTCCATCGGGCTGAACATTGTTCTGCCGCATGAA
Organism: Paracoccaceae bacterium; assembly: GCA_963921255.3. Taxonomy (GTDB): domain Bacteria; phylum Pseudomonadota; class Alphaproteobacteria; order Rhodobacterales; family Rhodobacteraceae; genus JANSYL01. Next base: position 502,361 of record CAWUEW020000001.1, read on the forward strand.
CAGGAGCCGAACCATTTCATCACGCCCGAGTTGTGCTTCAACTTCCACTATTTCGGCATCCGCAAGATGCATTTCATGCTGCGCGCCAAGGCCATTGCCGTGTTCCCGGGCGGGTTCGGGACGCTTGATGAATTGTTCGAGGCGCTGACCCTGATTCAGACCGGCCGCATGGAGCAGGTGCCGGTGCTTCTGTTCGGGGAAAGCTTCTGGCGCGAGATCGTCAATTGGGATGCTCTGGCGGACGCAGGGACCATTGCGCGCGCCGATCTGGACCTGTTCCGGTTCGTTGAAAGCGCCGAAGACGCCTTGGCGGTCATCGACGGGTGGAGCTACACCGGCAAACGGGGTGAAATCCCCGGGCGTTGACCGGGTCAATCCGGCAGTTGAAGCTCGACAATCTCCGAGCGGAAGAAGGACGCGAAATTGTCGTCGGCGATGAGGGTGGCATAATGTGCGCCGTCGCGCTGCCAGATGGACACACCTTCAAGATTGCCGAAAAAGCCTGGGCCCGATTCCCAAACCGGCTCGACAGGTCCGAGCCCGTCTTCGGTCACCGCGTACCGGGTGAGCCGCGATTTGAACTCGGCGAATATGGTGAGGCCCCGTTCCAGCACGTAGAGCCGACCCGCGTCGTCGATATCCAAACCAACCACACTGAACCCGTCGCTGCGCGGGATCGACGCGATCTGGGTCCAGACCCCGTCATCAAGCCGCCAGACCGGCGTGGCCGCGCCGCCCGGGGGACCTTCGGCAGCCGTGTACAAGCGGCCTTGCTGGTCGATGGCCAGGCCCTCGGGGCCGGCATTCGTTGGCAACGCCTCTGCATCGGGCAACGTGGGAAAGCGCCCAAGGTCCGCACCATCGGCCCCATGCTGAACAATGCGCATGTCCCCTTCGTAGGATACGATCGGCCCGTCCGGTGACAGCGCCAAGCCTTCGCTGTCCCCCAGATAGCGCGGGTTCGCGGCGTTCCCCAAACGGTGCACCGCGAGGATCGCGACGCCTGACAGCTGACCGGTGTCGGACCGCTCTAGGCCCATCTCGATCAGCCATGCCCGATCCGAGACCACGGTCGCCGTGGCGCCATCGTCCGCCACTTCAATCGCCGAAAAACCGCCCATACCCGGCCCCTCAAGGCGCAGATCAAGGGCGCCGAACAACTCGGCCGTGTCAGCACACGCCGGAAGGGCGGCAACGGTCAGGGCCGCAAGGCCGATGAATGATCTCATTGTTCGCTCAGCAGTCCGACGCAGGCGCGGGGGAGATCCCCCAGAACCAGCGGTCCGCGTGGTCTTGGGGGCACGTAGTTCGGATCCGGCGGCGCCGGGTTCCGGATGCCGGCGGCGCGCAGGCGGGCTTCTTCGCACCCCTCGCCCGGCGGCGGTGGATCCTGATTTACGCAGTCCCGTGAACCGGGCGGGCAAGTCAGCCGAATGTGGAAATGATAATGGTGCCCGTTGGCGGGCCGGATGCGGCGCAACCAGTCGCGGTCACCGGTCGCATTCTCGCACATCCAGACCTTGGCGCCAGTGAACACGAAAATGCGGGCCACACGCGGATCGCTGGCCGCGAGGCGCAGAACCTCCATATGCTCGGCCGTCCAGTTCTCGCCGACGCTGGCGCCGCGTGCGCCCCGGGTCGAGATTGACGACAGCGATTCCCGCTCGTCCCGCGTCAGATCGAGGCGGTCGGGCGGAAGCATCCAGATATCGGCATCCAACCCGGACTGGTGGCTGATATGCCCGGTGAGCATGGGACCGCCGCGCGGCTGTTGCATATCGCCGATGTAGAGCCCCTCCCATGAGGTCTGATTGGCGACCTGCTGGCTGAGCGACTGGAGGTAATCCACCAGGACTGGATGCCCCCAGTTGCGGTTGCGGCTGAGGCGCATGGCCTGCCAGGTGGGACCGGTTTCCGCGAGCTGCTCGGCCCCGGCAAGACAGCCGTTCGAGTAAAATCCGATGGCTTCGGGCCGTCCCTCATCCGGCCCCCGCTCGGCCCCGAAGAACAGTCGCGCCTCCTGCGTGGACAAGGTCGCGTCGAGCGGGGGGTAATTGCGGTCGCCGCCGCTCAGGGTACAGGCTGCCAGGACCAGGGTCAGCGCAGGACCGAACCGTTTGAGCATGGTCACACCTCCGTCCGGCCGTGTTTGTCGACCCAGATCAGCAGAACCAAGCCAATGGCAAACAACCCGATCAGGGGCACCATGCCCATGCGCGCATCGCCCATCGCCGCTGTCGTTATGCCGATGAGCGCTGGGCCCAAGAAGGCGGTGGCCTTGCCCGAAAGGGCATACAGCCCAAACGCCTCGGTCGGCTTGCCTTCCTCGGCGTGGCGGCACATCAAACTGCGCGAGGCAGACTGCAACACGCCCCCCGCGCCGCCGATCACCGCGCCACAGATAAAGAAGGAAATATCGGGTAGCCCCGATCCCTCGGCCAGGGGCAGGCCCCAAATCGCCTCACGGGTCAGGCCGACCACGAACAGACAGACGGCCATCAGGATAAGGATCATGGTGATGATCACCGGCTTTGGGCCAAGTCGCTCATCGACCCGTCCACCGATCCAGGTGGCCACGGCCGACGTGATGGCTGCGATGATCCCGAAGATGCCAACCTGCGTGATCGACCAGTTCAGTACCAGGACGGCGTAGGTCCCCCCAAACCCGTACAGCGCGTTGAGGGCGTCGCGATAGAACATGGAAGAGCCCAGATACGCCGCCAGGCTGATCCGCTTGGGCAGGCTGCGCAGCGTGGCCATCAATTCGGACAGCGCTGGCCCAATCCCGGTGGCGATCCGGGGGCGCGGCACCTCGCGCACCCACAGAAAGAACGGGATCATGAACACGATGTACCACAGCGCGATGAACGGGCCGACGAAGCGCGTGCCTTCGCGCTGTTCCGGGTCGAGCCCGAACGGTGGTTCCAATCCGATGAGCGTGACCCCCGCATCCGTTTCCGCGAACAGCAGAAGCATGATGAACAGCGCCAGGACGCCGCCCGCGTATCCCATGGCAAAGCCAGACCCGGAGATGCGGCCAACCTCGGATTCGGTCCCTAGCTCGGGCAGCAGGGAGTTGGTGAAGATCGTCGTGAACTCGGCCCCGATCAGGCCAATGCCAAAGGCAATCAGGGCCCCGTACAGAAAGCCGCCATCCGGCGTCAGCATCCAAAGACCGGCCGCCCCTAGAACAAAGAACAGGGAAAACGCGATAATCCAGGGCATCCGGCGCCCGGCATTGTCGGCCATGGCCCCAAGGATGGGTGCACAGAACGCGATGGTGAGACCGGTCAGCGTCTGCCCGAGTGACCACAGGCTTTGCGCGCGCGCATCGGCGGCCTGTTCGGCCATGCCGGACGCCATGAAGCTTTCGGTGGCGACCGATGCGAAATAGGGCGCGAAGACAAAGGTCAGGCCAAGCGTGAAATACGGCTGGCTGGCCCAGTCGAAGGCCCACCAGCCCCAAATGCGGCGGCGCAGGTCACGGGCGGACAGGGCGGGTGTGTCTGGGTGTGCGGACATGGGTCAAGCTTTGACAGACTGAACCCCATTCGAAAAGCGCTTTTCCGGCCTACAGCCCCGGCGGCCACGGGCGTTCCGTGTCGGCCGCGGACCACGCCTGAATCCAGTCGGGAAGGGGGGGTGGTGTCGGGTCGACACCCATGGCCTCGGCTACTTCCCCGACGGGCGCCAAACGCCCGTTCTTGGTGACCCCGGTGCGCAGCAAACCGTGGTTGCAGCAGGTCTCACCCCGATACATGGCTTGTTCGAGGTAGAAAAACCGCTCATCCCACCCGACGAAGCGGGTCCGTAGTTCAAACCGTTGAAGGGGCCGAATGCGCGCGCGAAACCGCATGGAATACCCCGCAACGACCAAGCCCCATTTCTGCTGCCGCAGCACATCGGCCAGCCCGATCCGCACGGCAAGGGCAAAGCGCCCAAGGTCATACAAGGTTGCGATCCGCCCATTGTTCATTTCAATGAACATGTCGGCGTCCCAGGGCAGGCAGCGCATGTCCATCCTGTGCGTCTCAAAGATGCCGAGCGGCGGCTTTCGACGTTCGGCGAGCGTGATGGCGGCAAATCGGACGAAGGGATACATGGCGAAACCCAAACGTCACGCTGACGCGAGCGTCAAGCACGCCCTTGCGTCAGCTTGCACGAACCCCATGCACGGCCTATGTGCGAAAGCACGGCTGTGAAAGGGACCCGAGTGGTATGACGTCTTTGTTCCAAATCCTGATGCTTCTGATCGATGTCGCGTTCTTCATCGTGATCGTCCACATCATCATGAGCTGGCTGATCAATTTCGGCGTTCTGAACATGCGTCAGCCGATCGTCGCGCAGATCTGGGATGGTCTGAACCGGTTGCTCGAGCCGGTCTACCGGCCCATCCGTAACATGCTGCCTCAGATGGGCGGATTGGACCTGGCCCCGCTGATCGTGATCCTGGCGCTTTACATCGTCGAGATCATCCTGGTGAACAACGTCGGCTTCTTCATTTAGCCGCTGTAGCCATGGGCAAAGGGGGCGTCTGACCCCCACAGTTCGCGCACGCGGTCGTCGCGCCCGCAGCTTTCCCGATACAGGTCATAGGCCACGGACTTCCGGCGTGGTCCGAACCGCGTGAGGATCAGGTCGCTGCTGCGGTAGAAATCCTGATGATAGGCCTCGGCGGCATAGAAGGTTGCCGCGCCGCGGACCGGCGTCACGATATCTTGCCCCAGATCCTGTTCGGCCTGCGCGATTGCGGCTTGGGCGATGCGCCGCTCGTCGTCTGACGCCGTGAAGATTGCGGTGGTGTAGCTGAACCCGCGATCACAGAACTGCCCGTCGGCATCCGTCGGGTCGATCGACCGCAAGAACAGGTGCAGAAGCTGGTCATAGGCAAGGCGATCCGCATCATAGGTGATTTCCACGACCTCAAGGTGACCGGTGCCCCCGGACACGACCTCGCGGTAGCTGGGGTCGGATACATCGCCCCCCGCAAACCCCGAGACCACTTCGATCACACCATCGACCCGTTCGAAGTCTGACTCGACACACCAGAAACATCCGCCCGCAACGATTGTTGTCCGAATGTCTTCGGCATGGGCCTTGCCATGTTGCAGCAAGACAGCGGCCAACATGGCGGCAGACAACAGGACCGGTTTGAACGGCGCGGCGTGGGGAAGCCGTGGCATGGGGACTCTCCTTCTTCGATCGCGGGTAAAATGCGCGCGACCGGCGTTGACACGCAAAGCACAGAGGCGTGAGGTCACAACGAGGTGAGCGGAGACCCGCAAACGTTACAACAGAAGGAGCGGCACCATGCGGATCGCGATGTGGTCGGGGCCCCGGAACCTGTCGACGGCGATGATGTACGCCTTTGCTGCACGTGGGGACTGCGCCGTTTGGGATGAACCGTTTTACGCCGCCTACCTGGAGGCAACGGGCGCGGATCATCCGATGCGCGCCGACGTGCTGGCCGATCAGGAGCGGGATGCCGGCAAGGTTGCGGCGGCCTGTCTGGGGGCCATTCCCGGTGAGAAAGCCCATTTCTACATGAAGCACATGCCGCATCATATGGTCGACGGGTTCCCGCTTGCATGGGCGGATGGGTGCGTGAACGTCCACCTCATCCGCCATCCGGCGCAGGTGATCGCAAGCTACGCGCAGAAGCGGGACGAGATCACCTTGGAGGATATCGGTTTTGAGCAGCAGGTCCGCGTGTTCGACCGCCTGCCGGGGCCGGTCGTGGACGGGACGGATATCCGCCAATCGCCTGAACACATGCTGCGTCGCCTCTGCGCCGAGATCGGATTGCCCTTTGTAGAAAACATGCTGGCGTGGCCGGCGGGTCCAAAGCCCTATGACGGCGCCTGGGCGCCGCATTGGTACAATGCCGTTCATGCGTCGACGGGATTTGCCCCACCCGAAGGGGACCTTCCCGACGTGCCGGCGCCGCACCGCCATTTGCTTGACGCGGCCCTGCCCGCCTACCTGGAAATGAAGGCGAAGGCCCTGACATTGTCATAGAAACGTGGCTTGAAGCCCGCGCGAATGGGTGAAAAACTGCGCTATGTCAGACCTTACCGATTTCCCCCCGTCCTTCCCCGCCTGGCCGGATGTCGCCTCGGATCTTGTGGCGACCGCCGCTGGCCGCGCGCCTGCTGATCTGGTGCTGCGCAACGTCAAGCTCGTCAATGTTCACACCCGCGAGGTGCTGGAGGGGTGGGGCGTGGCCGTCCGCCACGGACGGTTTGCCTATGTCGGACCGGACCCAAGCTACATGATCGGGGACGAGACCGAGGTGGTCGATGGCGGTGGGCGCTATCTGATCCCCGGGCTGTGCGATGGGCATATGCATATCGAATCGGGCATGCTCACCCCGGCAGAGTTTGCCCGCGCCGTGATCCCGCATGGGACCACCACCATGTTCACCGACCCGCATGAAATCGCGAATGTGTTTGGGCTGCGCGGTGTGCGGCTGATGCATGACGAAGCCCTGATGCAGCCGGTCAACATTTTCACGCAGATGCCTTCCTGCGCGCCCTCGGCCCCGGGGCTGGAGACAACCGGGTATGAAATCGGGCCAGAGGATGTGACGGAGGCGATGGCCTGGCCTGGCATTATCGGCTTGGGCGAGATGATGAACTTTCCCGGTGTCGTGGCGGGCAGTCAACAAATGCTGGCTGAGATTGCGGCGACGCAAGCGGCGGGCAAGACGGTTGGCGGACACTATGCCTCGCCCGACCTGGGACCGGCGTTTCACGCCTACGCGGCCGGTGGCCCGGCGGATGACCACGAAGGCACATGTGAAGCCGACGCCGTGGCCCGCATGCGCCAGGGGATGCGGTCGATGATCCGATTGGGCTCGGCCTGGTACGATATCGAAGCGCAAATCACGGCGATCACCGAACGTGGCCTCGACCCGCGCAACATGATCCTGTGCACCGACGATTGTCATTCTGGCACCTTGATCCACGATGGTCACATGAACCGCGCCGTCCGCCACGCGATCGCCTGTGGGTGCGACCCGCTGATCGCGCTCCAGATGGCAACGGTGAACACCGCGACCCATTTTGGCCTTGAGCGGGAACTGGGCTCCATTGCGCCGGGGCGGCGGGCGGACATGATCCTGACCTCCGACCTCGCGGCGTTGCCCATCGACGTCGTCTTTGCGCGCGGCGAAAAGGTGGCCGAGGCCGGTGTTTGCCTGGCCGAATGCCCGCATCTCGACTGGCCAAGCGATACCCGGGCCTCGGTTCATCTTGGCCGGGACCTGACGGCGGCGGATTTCGAGATTGCGGCGCCAGGCGGGGCAACGGCCGTGACGGCTCGCGTGATTGGTGTCGTGGAAAACCAGGCCCCCACCGAAGCCTTGACCGCAGCGCTGCCGGTGCGCGACGGCCTGGTCGAGGGGGCCGATGGTGTGTGCCAGATCGCACTGGTCGAACGGCACCGGGCGACAGGGGATGTGGTGAACGCCTTCGTGTCGGGCGTCGGATACGAAGGGCGCATGGCCATCGCGTCGACGGTGGCCCATGACAGCCACCATATGATTACGGTGGGCACCGACCGTGACATGATGGCCAAGGCCTCGATGCGGTTGGCCGAGGTCGGCGGCGGTGTCACTGTCTGGAAGGATGGCGCCGAGATCGCGCTGGTTGAACTGCCCATCGCTGGTCTTATGTCAGACCGACCCGCCGCGGAAGTCGCTGAAAAAGCGCAAGGCATCGTGACCGCGATGGCCGCCTGCGGCTGCACGTTGAACAACGCTTACATGCAACACTCGCTGCTTGCACTGGTTGTGATCCCAAGCCTGCGGATTTCCGATCTGGGCTTGGTTGATGTCGACCGGTTCGAGCTGACCGATCTGTTTGAGAAGGAGGGGGCATGACCGCCCACATGAAACATTTGCCGATCGAGACGCCGTCCAATGACGGGGTGAAAAGCTTCACCGATGCGTCCGACGCGGTCGCATATCTGGAAACGCTGTATCACGAGGCCACGGCCTTTTTGCGCGAGCGGTTTTCAGCGGTCGTGGGCGGCGCGGCCCCCTCCAAAAGGTTCCGCGCGTTCTACCCCGAGATTCGGATCACGACCGCCAGCTACAGCCAGGTCGACAGCCGTCTGGCGTTTGGCCATGTGGCCGAACCGGGCACATACGCGACCACCGTCACTCGCCCGGATCTCTTTCGCCATTACTTGCGCCAACAGATTGGCCTGTTGATCGAGAACCATGACGTCCCGGTTGAGGTTGGGCCGTCCGTGACGCCGATTCCGGTGCATTTCGCCGTTTTGAACGATGCCGATGTGCAGGTGCCACAGGAAGGGGCGATGTCCTTCCCGCTGCGCGATGCGTTTGACGTCCCGGATTTGGAAACCACCCACGACGACATCGTAAACGGGTTCGGGTTCAAGCATGAAGACGGGGCCGGGGCCTTGGCGCCGTTTACGGCACAGCGGATCGACTATTCGCTGGCCCGTCTGGCGCATTACACGGCCACCCAGCCCGAGCATTTCCAGAATCACGTCCTGTTCACGAACTACCAGTTCTATATGGACGAATTCGTGGGCTTTGCCCGCGCCGCTTTGGCTGATCCCGACAGTGGGTACACCGCCTTGGTCGGTCCCGGGAACGATGTGATCACGGATCCCGAGCAGGCCTTGTCGCCGCCTTCGAAACTGCCGCAGATGCCGACCTATCACCTCGTGCGGGACGGCGGTGCGGGGATCACGCTGGTCAATATCGGCGTCGGTCCGTCCAATGCCAAAACCGCAACGGACCACATCGCCGTGCTTCGCCCGCATGCCTGGTTGATGGTGGGCCATTGTGCGGGCCTGCGGAACACGCAGTCTTTGGGCGACTACGTGTTGGCCCACGCGTACCTGCGCGAAGACAAGGTGCTGGACGATGACCTTCCCGTCTGGGTTCCGATCCCGCCCTTGGCCGAGATCCAGATCGCGTTGGAGGATGCTGTGGCCGACGTCAGCGAGGTGACAGGTTTCGAGTTGAAACGGATCATGCGGACGGGGACCGTTGCCACGGTCGACAACCGCAACTGGGAATTGCGGGATCATTCTGGGCCGGTGCAACGGCTGAGCCAAAGCCGCGCCATTGCGCTGGACATGGAAAGCGCCACGATCGCGGCAAACGGGTTCCGGTTCCGCGTGCCCTACGGGACGCTGTTGTGTGTGTCGGACAAACCGCTCCACGGGGAGTTGAAACTGCCCGGCATGGCATCGACCTTCTATAAAACACAGGTCTCCCGGCACCTGTTGATCGGAATTCGCGCGATGGAAAAGCTGCGCGACATGCCCTTGGAACGCTTGCACAGCCGCAAACTGCGCTCGTTTGAGGAGACTGCCTTCCTGTAGGACCGTCAAAATCGCGGGAAAAATGCTGTTTTTGTTGCGTTCCGTGACGCAAACCGTTGTGTGGACCAACAATATTCGGTTAGTTTCCTGCCAACGGACCCTAGGGTTCGCGAAGCAGGAGACAGAGCAATGGCAACGAAACCGATGACCAAGACCCAACTCGTAGCGGCCCTGGCCGAAGAAATGGGCACCGACAAGAAATCCGCAGGCAGCGCGCTCGACGCGATCGCAGCTGTCGTCACCAAGGAAGTTGCAGGCGGCGGCGCCGTGACCATCCCCGGTATTGGCAAAGTCTATTGCCGCGCCCGCCCCGAGCGTATGGTGCGCAACCCGGCCACCGGTGAGCAGATCAAGAAAGAAGCCGACAAGCAGGTCAAAGTGACCATCGCGAAGGCACTGAAGGACAGCGTGAACGGCTGATTGCCGTCCGCCAGATTTCGTGAAAGGGTCGCGCCCGATGGGCTGCGGCCCTTTTCATTTGCACGATTGAAAGGCGATTGAACCATGGATCTGCGCGCCCTGGCGATGGGTTTGATCTTTGCGCTGATCTGGTCGTCGGCCTTCACGTCTGCCCGGATCATCGTCGAGGCCGCGCCGCCCCTGATGGCCCTTTCGATCCGGTTCTTCATTTCGGGCGGGATCGGGATTGCCATCGCCCTTGCCCTTGGTCAGCGGTTCACCCTGACCCGGGCGCAGTGGATGTCGGTTCTGATCTTCGGAATCTGCCAGAATGCGCTGTATCTGGGGCTGAATTTCGTGGCGATGCAAACGGTTGAGGCCTCCCTTGCGGCCATCATCGCATCCACCATGCCGCTTTTGGTGGCGGCCGCAAATTGGGGCATTTTCCGAGAGCGGCTGCCAGCGGTGGGGTTGGTTGGCTTGGCAGCCGGGTTTGCCGGGGTGGCCATGATCATGGCGCAGCGATTTGGCGGCGGGGCGGATCCGTTCGGCGTGGTGTTGTGCCTGATCGGGGCGGTGGCCCTGACGGTTGCCACCTTGTCCGTGCGCGGCGCGTCGTCGGATGGCGGCAATCTGTTGATGGTGGTCGGGTTGCAGATGATCGTGGGCGCGGTGGCCCTCTTGCCGCCTGCGCTGATCCTCGAGACCTTCGTTGTTGAATGGTCCACGGCGTTGGTGGTGGCCTTCGTGTACACGACCCTGATGCCGGGGCTGGTGGCAACCTTTATCTGGTTCCTGCTGGTCGGACGGATCGGACCGACCCGCGCGGCGACCTATCACTTCCTCAATCCGTTTTTTGGTGTCGCAATTGCCGCCGTTCTGTTGGGCGAAGCATTGAGCCTGTTCGACGTAATCGGCGTCACGATCATCGCGGTCGGTATTCTGATGGTCCAGCGCGCGCGGATCACATCGTAACGTTTCCTCACGACACTGTTTGGTGACAGTGAACCGCGTCTGACGCATCAAGCGCGCTATGGAACTGATCCTTGCATATGGCGCCGGCCTTCTGACCCTCATCAACCCGTGTGTATTGCCGGTGTTGCCCATTGTTCTGGCCAGCGCGCTGCAATCCAGCCGATGGGGTCCCCTGGCGCTGGCATCCGGTATGGGGTTGGCCTTTGTCACCCTGGGCTTTGGCGTCGTGGCGGCCGGTCACCTTGTCGGACTGGACGAGCAAATGGTGGCGCAAGCGGGTGCCGTCATGATGATCCTGTTCGGGATCGTCTTGGTGGTTCCACAGTTTTCGGCCCGGTTTGCGACCGCGACAGCAGGGTTTTCGGCCGGGGCCGACCAGCAGATGAACGATCTCTCCCGCGACGGATGGACCAGCCAGTTTTTGGGTGGCCTGTTGCTTGGCGCGGTGTGGAGCCCGTGCGTCGGTCCAACGCTTGGCGCCGCGATCTCGCTTGCCAGCACAGGCGAAGACCTTGTGCGGGCGTTCTCAATCATGGTGGCGTTTGCGCTTGGAATTGGGACGCTGATCATCGGGCTTGGCTATGGCGCGCGCAGCATGCTGCAACGCCGGACGGCGGCCTTGCGCCGGTTTGCCCAATCTTCGCGCCCCTTCCTAGGGGGTGTCTTTATCTTCGTGGGCATCGCGATCCTGATGCGCTGGCACTACATGGCAGAAGCCTGGTTGCTCGATGTCATGCCGGTTTGGCTGCAGGATCTTTCCGTCGCCCTCTAATTCCGTTCCAAAGGAGCTTGCACATGTCACTGAAACCAACCCGGCGGGGTGTAATCCTGGGCGCGGCCGCGCTTGCCACAGTTCCGACATTGGCCGGTGCCGCAGCGGGCATGGTCGAGTATCGGCCGGGTCTGGCGCGCGATTTGCTGGCCTCGGGCCAGACGGTGTTGTTGGATTTCTCCGCTGTCTGGTGTTCGACCTGCCGGGCGCAAGGGCGCGCAATCCAGGCCCTTCGCGATGAAAACCCTGCATTCGACGAAGCGATCACCTTTGTCCGCGTGGATTGGGATCAGTATGGCCGGTCCGAACTTGCCCAAAGCCTGAGCGTGCCGCGGCGTTCGACCTTGATCCTGCTCCGTGGCGAGACCGAGCTTGGACGCATCGTGGCCAACCCAAGCGCGTCCGCGATCGAGGACCTGTTGGAGCGTGCGCTTTAACTCTCGCCGTCCTGGCGCGCTGAGACGATCGTCAGGTTGTCCAGCGCCCAGGCCCCGTCGGCCGAGGGCGCGCTGATCGTGACCACGGCCGGAGCGGCCGGGTTGTCGATCACAATCGAGACGCGGGCGCGCCCGCTGGCAGGATCGGCGCCGAGCGGATTGATGGTGATCTCGGCCCCGTCCGAGGCGACCTGAAGCGCCGGCGCAGTCCCGCCACTGAGGGGGATCACGTCGACGATCATGACCAAACGGTCATGTCGGTTGGGAATTTCGACCGTTCTGCGCAGACCCATATTCGGCTCGAACGGGCCGAGCACGCCGCCCCAATTGATTTCGGAGTCGCTTCCGCTGGCCACAAGCCAGGCGTCGGGGTCTTGGTTGAAGTCGTCGAACGCCACCAGGTGTTCGTTCGGCCCAAGTGTACGAAGCCCCCCTTGTGCCTGACCGGCGGTCTGGTCGGGTGACGTGCGAATGACGGCAGCCGCCGCCAACAGCAGCGCAAGCGCGACAACGAGGGCCAGAACCCCATCCATTTTGAAACGGCTATCCGTTCGAGGCATGCGTTCCGCATCCGCCATCACAAGACATCCCAACTTTTTCCCCAGTTTTGCCTAATTTGGAATGAAATGTGGCAGAAAAAAGGCAGGGGTCAGGCGAATTCCGCGCATTGTTCGCGGATGCGAACCAATCCGGCAGCAGACCGGGGATGTGCTGTTTTTCTTAGGACAATCAGCCGATTGTGCCTTGGTTCTGACCAACGTGACCGCGGTGCAGAAGGATGTGATCCAGCAAAACGCAGGCCATCATGGCCTCGCCCACGGGAACGGCGCGGATACCCACACAAGGATCGTGCCGTCCTTTTGTCACAATTGAGGTTGCCTCGCCCGATTTGGTGATCGTCGCGCGCGGCGTCAGAATCGACGAGGTCGGCTTCACCGCAAATCGGACGACGACATCCTGCCCGGTCGAAATACCGCCAAGGATGCCACCCGCGTGGTTCGAATTGTAGATCGGTCCATCCGGGCCCATATCAATCTCGTCGGCATTGGCGCTGCCGGTGAGGGCGGCGGCGGCCATGCCGTCCCCGATTTCGACGCCCTTGACGGCATTGATGCTCATCATCGCAGCGGCGAGGTCGGTGTCGAGCTTGCCGTAGATGGGCGCCCCAAGACCGGCGGGCATGCCCCGCGCGGTCACCTCGATAATGGCACCGACGCTGTCGCCCGATTTACGCAACCCATCCAGATAAGCGGCCCAGTCGGTCGCGGCCTGCGGATCGGGAACCCAAAACGGGTTGGCCTCGATCTCGTCCCAGTCAAAGCGGTCGCGGTCAATCGCGTGCGGGCCCATCTGGACCATGTAACCGGTGATCTGAAGGTCGGGCGCCAGCGTTGCCAAAGCCGCGCGGGCCACCCCCCCGGCGGCGACGCGCGCGGCCGTTTCGCGTGCCGATGACCGTCCGCCACCGCGATAGTCACGGATGCCGTATTTTTGCCAATACGTGATGTCGGCATGTCCCGGGCGGAACTTCTCGGCGATCTCGCTATAGTCTTTCGAGCGTTGGTCTGTGTTCCGGATGGCCAGCTGGATCGGATGGCCCGTGCTGCGCCCTTCAAAGACACCCGACAGGATTTCGACCTGATCCGGTTCGCGGCGCTGCGTGGTGTATTTCGACTGGCCTGGCTTGCGGCGATCGAGCCAATGCTGCAGCGCCTCCGGCGTCACTTCAATGCCGGGGGGGCACCCATCGACAGTTGCGCCGAGGGCCGGGCCGTGGCTTTCGCCCCAGGTCGTCACGCGGAAGAGATGGCCGAATGTGTTAAAGCTCATGGCTAAGCCCCTTTAGGTCGGTGTTCCCGTTATCCGGGACCGATGGGAATTCCAAGTCTGAACCCGCGCCTGAAATATAGTTTAACGTTAAACTACTTTCTTTCCGCCTTGCCAGCGCGGCCGCGATGTTTTACCTCCATGCCCACCTCGGGGTGACCGGCTTCGGTCTGAGATGCGCAAGCGAACCCGTTGAACCTGAACCGGTTAGGACCGGCGGAGGGAAGGTCACGGACCCATCTGGTCCCCACTTCACTTCGCCCGTCGCATGGAGGAGTGAAAGATGAAACACACCATCATCGCTGCGGGGGTTTCCGTTCTGGCAGGTGCGGCCTATGCCGACACGCCTGTGTTGACGGTTTACACCTATGACAGCTTTGTCGCTGATTGGGGCCCCGGACCCCAGATTGAGGCGGCGTTCGAAGAAACCTGCGGATGCGATCTGCAGTTTGTCGGGGCGGGCGACGGGGCCGCGCTGTTGGCCCGTGTCCGCCTGGAAGGCAGCCGCAGCGACGCCGACGTCGTGTTGGGATTGGATACGAACCTGACCGCCGCCGCGGCGGAAACGGGGCTGTTCGCGCCGCATGGCCTGACCCCCGAAGGTCTGACCCTACCGATCACGTGGGACGATGACACCTTCCTGCCGTTTGACTGGGGGCATTTCGCCTTTGTCCACCGTACCGATCTGGACAATGTCCCGGGCGACTTTGAAGCCCTCGGCGCAAGTGACGTGCGGATCGTCATCCAGGACCCGCGCAGTTCTACCCCGGGCCTCGGCCTTTTGATGTGGGTGGACACGGCCTATGGCGACGCGGCGGCGGATGTCTGGGCGGCGCTGGCGGACAATATCGTGACAGTCACCCCGGGGTGGTCCGAGGCTTATGGCCTGTTCCTCGAAGGCGAAGCCGACATGGTGCTGAGCTATACCACGTCGCCGGCCTACCACCTGATCGCGGAAGAGGATGACGGGTTTGCCGCGGCCGCCTTCAGTGAAGGGCATTACATGCAGGTCGAAGTGGCGGGCGTTCTGGCCGAAAGCGACCAGCCGGACCTCGCCCGGAGTTTCCTCGATTTCATGCTCAGCGATGGGTTCCAGTCGGTCATCCCGACCACCAACTGGATGTACCCGGCGGCCTTGCCTGCCGACCAGCTGCCGGATGGGTTCGACACGTTGACCGTGCCGGACACGTCCCTGCTTTTGTCTGCGGATGACGCGGCCGCCCGTCGCGGCGCGGCTCTGGACACATGGCAGTCCGCGCTCAGCCAATAAGCTGGTTGCATTGGGCCGGCGCTGCTGCGGCGGCGCTGGTCCTGTTGGCGATCTTGGGACCGCTGGTCACCGTCGCGCTGCGCGCGACCGACGCCACGACCCTCGGCGCCGCCGATTGGGCTGCGATCCGGTTCACGCTGTTTCAGGCCGTCTTGTCTGCCGCGTTCAGCGTCGCACTTGCCATACCGGTCGCACGGGCGTTGGCCCGGCGCAATTTCATAGGGCGGCGGCTGTTCGTGACCCTCCTCGGGGCGCCTTTTCTGCTGCCCGTGATTGTCGCGGTTCTGGGCCTTTTGGCGGTGTTCGGGCGCAGCGGTTGGCTGAACAGTGTCATCCAAGGCCTTGGGCAGGAGCCAATCGAAATCTACGGGCTTGGTGGCGTCGTTCTGGCACATGTGTTCCTGAACCTCCCGCTTGCGGTGCGGCTGCTGCTCCAAGGTTGGCTGGCCCTGCCCGCCGAACGCATGAGATTGGCCACCACGCTTGGCTTCACGGCCCGGGACGTGCGCCGACATTTCGAGCGTCCCTTGTTGCGTGATGTCGTGCCGCCGGCCGCCGCTTTGATCTTTCTGATCTGTTCCACAAGTTTCGCGGTCGCGCTGATCCTTGGCGGCGGTCCCCGCGCGACGACCATCGAACTGGCGATCTACCAGGCGTTCCGGTTCGAGTTTGATCTGGCGCGCGCGGCGCTTCTTGGGGTGGTGCAGGTCGGCATCTGCCTCGCCGCCGGGATCCTTGCCTATCGGATCGGCCGGGTGGTCGACTTCGGAACAGGACTGGATCGCCAGGCCCTTCCCTGGCCCGGGGATACGATGGGCCATCGCGTGGCCGACGGCGCCGCCATCCTGTGTGCCGCGGCGTTTCTTGTGTTGCCATTGCTGGCGGTGGTGCTGCAGGGCCTCCCATCGGTCTGGGGATTGCCGATGTTGGTTTGGGAGGCGGCCGTACGCTCGGTCCTGCTGGCCGTGCTGTCCGCGATGGGGGCCGTCGCCTTGGCGTTTCCGATGGCCCTGTTGATCGCGCGCAATGCGCGCTCCGCGGGGCTGGAGCTGGTCGGCATGCTTGGCATCGCCGTTTCACCGCTGGTGATCGGCACTGGGCTGTTCATTGTGATCGTTCCGTTTGCCGATCCGACGGCCTTGGCCTTTCCGGTGACCGGATTGGTGAACGCATTGATCAGCCTGCCATTCCTTGTGCGGGCGCTCGTGCCAGCGATCCGCAGCGCTGAGGCCACGCAGGGCCGCCTCGCAGATGCGTTGGGCTTGCAGGGCATGTCCCGCCTGCGCCACGCGATCCTGCCGCGGGTCCGGCGCCCTTTGGGCTTTGGCGCCGGATTGGCGGCGGCGTTTTCCATGGGCGATCTTGGGGTGATCACCTTGTTTTCCGTACCGGGCGAAGGGACGCTGCCGTTGGAGATGTATCGCCTCATGGGCTCTTACCGCACCGACGATGCCCAAGGCGCGGCCCTGGTGCTGATGGGTCTGACCTTGTTTGTGTTCTGGTCCTTTGATCGCGGAGGTCGCGTGCATGCTGCAACTTGAGGCCATCGAAATCCGGGTCGGCGCTTTCACGGTGCGGGCGACCGCAGAGATCGCGCCGGGGGGGCGGGTCGGCCTGATCGGGGCGTCCGGCAGCGGAAAAAGCACGCTGCTGTCCGCGATTGCCGGGTTTCACGATTTGGCGTCCGGCCGTGTGCTCTTTGACGGCACCGATATCACACGGCACCCGGCCGGCGCGCGACCAATGTCCGTCTTGTTTCAGGAGGGCAACCTGTTCCCACACCTGAGCGTTCATCAGAACGTCGCCCTCGGCCTTCGGCCAAGTCTTCGCCTGAGTGCAGATGAAGCCGCTTTGGTCGAGGATTGTCTGAGCCAGACCGGCTTGGCAGGGATGGGATCACGTTTGCCCAAGGATCTGTCCGGTGGGCAAAGATCGCGTGTTGCCTTGGCCCGGATGATCTTGCGGGATCGACCCCTTGCCCTGCTTGATGAGCCGTTCTCGGCGCTGGATCCCGGTTTGCGATCCGAGATGCTGGATGTGGTGCAGGCGCTGTGCGAGGCGCGTCGACTGACCCTGCTCATGGCGACCCACGATGTCCGCGATGTGGAACGGTTGTGCGACCGGCTGTGGTTTCTGGAGGATGGTGACCTGTCGGTCGACCTTCCGGTGACCAGCGTGCGGTCTGATCCACCCGAGGTGCTGACGCCCTGGCTTTGATCTCTGTCGACCGAAACAAAAAAGCGCGCCACCGGGGCGCGCTTTCTTTTGTTTTATGCGTTCGGCTTATTCCGCCGGGGTGGTGCCACTTTTGGCGCGTGCCTTGACCGGCGCCCAGATGCGCTTGTTGGTCAGGTACAGCAGCACCGACAGGATGGTCAGCATGATGATGGCGGTGAAGCCCATTTGCTTGCGCGCCATCAGGTGCGGCTCGGCCGTCCACATCAGGAAGGACGACACGTCCAGCGCCATCTGCTCCACGGTTGCGGGGGTGCCGTCATTGTAGAACACGGCATCTTCCCACAGCGGCGGGGCCATCGCGATGTAGCCGCCCGAGAAGGTTTCATTGCCATAGAGGATGGCGCCGAATTCTTCCCGCTCGGACCCGGTGTAGTGGGTCAGCAGCGATGCGATGTATTCCGGACCACCCATCCCGCGGAAAAGCGGGTTCAGGCCCAGGCCGTAGGGGCCCGAGAAACCGGCACGCGCCTTCGCCATGAGGCTCAGGTCAGGTGCGTTTTCCAGACCGGAGCCGGGGAAGTGGTCATTCGGGGTTGCCGCGCGCCAATCGTCGATGTCGGCGTCATAGACCTCGATGAAGTTCTGATCGATGTAGGCGCGAACCTCATCCATCGACAGGCCGGGGCCGCCTTCATCTGCAAGGGTCCGCAGCGGGACATACTGAAGGCCGTGGCAGGCCGAGCAGACCTCGGTGTAGACCTGCAGACCGCGCTGCAGTTGGTTTTCGTCGTAGCGGCCGAAGGGGCCTTGGAACGAAAACGCGTAGTCTTCGACGTAGCCCGCGCCGCCCGCGGCCAGCGCCGGCCCCGAGGACAGGGTCAGCGCCGCAGCGGTGGCAAAGCCGGTGGCAAGTTTCCTGAGCATTCTCAGTATCCTTTCTCTCACTCGGCCGGCGACGGTGCGGAAGCGGGGGTGCCGCCTTGGCCGTCGTCTTTGCCATAGTGCTCGTTAAAGTCTTCTTCGATGGTTTCCGGCTGCGGCAGCGGCTTCTCGATCACGCCCAGAAGCGGGAGGACGATCAGGAAGTACGCGAACCAGATCGTCGAACCGATCAGGGCGATGTAGGGATAAATCCCCTCTGCCGGCATGGCGCCCACCCACATCAGAACAAAGAAGTTCACGATGAAGAGCCAGAACCACCATTTGAACATCGGCCGGTAGCGGCCCGAGCGGACCGACGAGGTGTCGAGCCAGGGGGCCAGTGCCATCACCAGGATGGCGCCGAACATCGCGACCACGCCGAAGAACGCCGCGTCAATGATGCCGCCGGAGATGAAGTTGAAGAAGATGACGATCCAAACTTCGGAATCGAACGCCCGCAGGATCGCGTAGAACGGCAGGAAGTACCATTCAGGAACGATGTGTGCCGGCGTCGAAAGCGGGTTGGCCTCGATGTAGTTATCGGGGTGACCCAGATAGTTCGGGATGAAGCCCACGATCGCGAAGAAGGCAACCAGGATCACGGCAAGCGCGAACAGGTCCTTGATCACGAAATAGGGCCAGAAGGGCAGCGTGTCTGCTTCGGCTTCCTTCTTGGACGTGCGCCGGACTTCAA
Organism: Paracoccaceae bacterium; assembly: GCA_963921255.3. Lineage (GTDB taxonomy): Bacteria > Pseudomonadota > Alphaproteobacteria > Rhodobacterales > Rhodobacteraceae > JANSYL01. Next base: position 521,197 of record CAWUEW020000001.1, read on the forward strand.
CACCGGTGGGGTTGTTGTTGCCGGTCGTGTGGAACGCCCAGACGTGCAGGATCACCATGCCCAGGATCACGAAGGGCAGCAGGTAGTGCAGCGACAGGAAGCGGTTCAGCGTGGCGTTGTCCACCGCGGGCCCACCCAGAAGCCAGGTCTGGATCGCGTCGCCCACGAAGGGGATGGCGCCGAACAGGCCGGTGATCACGGTTGCGCCCCAGAAGGACATCTGACCCCAGGGCAGAACGTAGCCCATAAAGGCGGTGCCCATCATCAGAACGTAGATCAGCATGCCGATGATCCACGTGATCTCACGCGGGGCCTTGTACGACCCGTAGTAGAGGCCGCGGAAGATGTGCATATACACCGCGATGAAGAACAGCGATGCGCCGTTCTGGTGGATGTAGCGGATCGCCCATCCCCCGTTCACGTTGCGCATGATGTGTTCGACCGAGGCAAAGGCCAGGTCCACATGCGGGGTGTAGTGCATAACCAGGATGATGCCGGTGACGATCTGCAAAACGAGGCAGAACACCAGCACGATCCCCCAGATCCACATCCAATTCAGGTTTTTGGGCGTGGGGATCATGATCGTATCGTAGATCAAGCCGACGATGGGCAGGCGCTTGGCAAGGCCTTTTTCCCAATTGCTCTTCGGCTCGTAGTGGTCGTGGGGAATACCAGACATTCTCGCGCGTCCTCTCTCTTAGCCGAGCAAGATCGTGGTTTCATCCACGAACTCGACGGGGGGAATGGGAAGGTTTTCAGGGGCGGGACCGCGGCGAATGCGGCCTGCCGTGTCGTAGTGCGACCCGTGGCAGGGGCAGAACCAACCGCCAAAATCGCCGGCACCATCACCGAGCGGAACGCAGCCAAGGTGCGTGCAGACGCCCTGCATCACCAGCCACTCGCCCGTGTTTTCGCCGTTGTAGTCGGGGATCGAGCGGTTCTCGTCCGACGCGTCGGCATCGCCGAGGTTCTCGTTGCGGGCCGCGTCGTCGACGAGGTCGCTCAACTCAACCGCGCGCGCATCGGCAATCTCGTCCTCGCTGCGGTGCCGAATGAACACCGGCTTGCCCAGGAACAGAACGGTCAACTGGGTCCCGATCTCAACACCCGACACGTCCACGCGCATCTGACTTGCAGCCTGCACGTCGGCGGACGGGTTCATCTGGTTGATCAATGGCCAAACACCGGCCCCTACGGTTACGGTGCCGACACCGGCAGTCGCGTAGTAGAGAAAATCCCGCCGCGTACCGGATTGGTCTTCTGCGTGTGACACTTGTCGCGCCCCCTTCATCTGGGCCCGCCTCCGGGGCCTGGAAAACCAAATGGGGCAACGAAGCCAAGATTGGCCCGCACCCCGAACATCGCTCGTTCTTTATGGGGTGACGACATAGCCGTCTAGCGGACAAACGCGCGCATGATGGCTGAAATGTCGCAGTTAAAATGGTTTCAAATGCAAGCTCAGGGGTTCGACCTGTCTTCCGGCTGTTTTCGCCGATTTCGGGACATCCTTGGGTTGCGTCGGGCGCGATTTCGCACCGCCTACGCCAGGTTGAGCCGCATCATTCGGTGCATGATTCCGGACCCATCGTCGTATTCCGGCCCCTCGGCTACGAATCCAAGCGTCTCATAGAAGGGAATCGCATAGACCTGAGATTCGAGTTCGGCCATTTGAAGGCCGGACGCCTTCGCATCCTCGATCACAAATTGCATGATTGTGCGGCCAAGGCCGGTGCCGCGATGGGCTGGCATGACGGCGACGCGGCCAATCTTGGCGCTGCTGTCTTTCGTGATCCGGCGGGCCGTGGCCGCGGGACCGGTCGCGTCTTCCGCCAGAAAATGAACACAGGTTGCGTCGTGCGCATCCCACTCCTCGGCTTCGGGAATGTTCTGTTCTTCGATGAACACGGCCCGACGAATGGCAAAACAGGCCGCGCGGGTGGCCTCGGTCTCGGCCCGTGCGATCATCATCCGGGGAGAGTCGCCGTCATGGAGGGGCGTTCCGCAAACCGCTTCTCGCACGCCGCAAGACTGTCACGCCCGTCGCGCCAGCCTTTGTCGCCGTGACGGAAATCCAGATAGCCCAACGCACACCCGACGGCGATCTGGCCCGCGTCAAGCGGCCCGTGCAGATGGCTCATCCATTGACGCTCAAGCGCGTCGAGCGCCCGGTCAACCTTTTGCCATTGGGCGTCGAGCCACGGTTGGTACCACATCTCTTCGGGGCGGGCGCGTTTCTCGTAGACCGAGATCACGGCGGCATCCATGATCCCATCGGCCAAGGCTTCGAGGGTCAGTGTGTCCCAGATGCGGCCGTCGGGATAGAGACCGGCATTCGCCCGCGCGTCGAGGAACCGGCAGATCACCCGGCTGTCGAAGATCGTTGGCCCGCCATCGCGTTCCAGTGCCGGGATCTTGCCCAAGGGGGCCGCGGCGTTCAGCCCGGCTTCACCGCCCAACGGGTGTGCGGTGACATCCTTGATCTCGACATCGTCTTTTTCGGTTTCCAGCAGCGTGACGCGCACTTTGCGAACGAAGGGTGAGGCGGGGGAAGACAGCAGCCGCAACATCAGACGCGCCGCACCTTGACGCGGGCAAAGCCGGTCACGTCCACTTCGACGCCCGGGCCTGCGTTGCCCAACCGGATGGTGCGTGACCACCGTGCCGTCCCGTTCGCCTGCCCGTCGGACTTATGCAAGGTCAGGCCTTCTGGCGTGTCATCCATCGCGTCCTCGACATGTTGATCCAGACGCCCGGGCGACAAGGCCCGCGTGGCGGCGTAGGTGGCGACGGCAACGGCGCCGTAGCGCAGCGCGACACCGGCAATGGGTGCGATGGGGATGGCCATGGGGGTCCTCGCTCAGAAACCTGTTCTTGCAAAGATGTAGGGGTTGCCCGTCCGCTTGTCTATTTCAGACGCTGCCCGCGCATAAATGCGCTCAAGGCCGCCAGTTCTTGACCGATGGGGGAGCGTGCAATCTCGGAAGCGGCCCCTTCGCGCGCATGGTCCGACTTGTTCTGGTTCAGTTTCCAGGTGCCGTCCACCTGCTCGACCACGAAGCGGAACGGAAGGATCTGGCGCATCATTCGCTCCAGCGCGTCTTGCGGCATCTTGTCGGCCGTCCACGGGGGTTTGGGGGCCAATTGCGCCTCGAACTGCGCCGACAGACGGTCGACATGCCCCCGCATTTCGGACGCATCCAAGGGGTGCAACGTTCCCCGCAAATGGACGGCAACGTAGTTCCAGGTCGGGACCTGCGCCGGGTCCCCGTACCAGTCTGGTGAGACATATCCGTCCGGGCCGCTTACGGCGATCACGGCAGGTGTCGGCGCTTTGACAAACCGCGCGATGGGATTGGACCGCACGAGGTGCATCTCGGCCTCGGACCCCGCCTCATTCAGGATGAACGGGATGTGGGACAGCAACGGGGCCGGGTCCGCGTTCAGGCTGAGCAGACCGAAGCTGCGCGCGCGCGCGAATGCCAGGTTTGTCGCCGTCGGATCCTGTCGGAATGCTGGATTGGGATGCATGGGGCCTTCCTTTCGGATTGGACCCTAGGCACGGGCGCGAAAAAGGCGCAAGGCTGCGCACATGTCGCAAGAGACTTTGGCCAAACTTCTTCGCATCGCAGGTGCCGCGTTCACCGTTGGTCTGGCGGCAGCCGTGCATCGGGCGGCCGAAGATGTGCCGCTTGGCCAGATCATGGCCGTGCGCGCCGGCTTATCGATGCTGCTGATCCTGGCCTACGGGCTTCTGACCGTGTCCTGGCGTGACCTGCTGCCGCGTCGATATAAACCGCATCTCATACGGGGCGCGTTGGCCTGTGTTGCGATGGCGTTGACCTACATTGCCTTTGCCCGCCTGCCCGTCACGCAGGCCCAAACCCTGACCTACCTTGCGCCGCTGCTTGTTGTGCCATTTGCGCTGGTTCGCCTGGGCGAGCGGTTCAGAGGGCAGATTGCCTTGGCCCTCGGGCTTGGGTTTGCGGGCGTGTTGCTGATCCTGGGGATTTCTTTCGACGCAGGGCGCTATGCCTTTGTGGGTGCCATGGCAGGGGTCGGTGCCGCGATCCTGATCGCGGTTATTCAGGTTACGATCAAGGCAATGACGGCCACCGAGTCGGCGCTGTCGATTGCCTTGTCCTTTACCGTCATCGTCGTGGGTGTCGCCGGTTTGTCGGTTTTTGCCGGCAATTGGGTGGTGCCGCAGGGCGGGGCGTTCTGGGCGCTGCTGGCGGCCGGTGTTTTCGGTGCCCTGAACCTTGTGTGCCTGGCAGAAGCGTTGGCCCGTGCGCCCGCATCGACGCTGGCGCCGCTGGATTACACCGGACTGATCTGGGCGCTCTTGGTCGATTGGTTGATCTTTGCGCAAATCCCCGGGCCGCTTGGCATCACGGGAAGCGTATTGATCACGGTGGCCGCGCTTCTGGTTGTGTTCAAACGGGCGTCGCCAGCAGTTGCTGGCCGCGCTGCCCCGTAATGCGGGCCCGGACGATCTGTCCCTCGGGTTGGTCGGTTTCGAAGGTCACTTCGGTGAACTGTTCGGTCCGCCCCATGCGGGGGTTTTCCATCAGAACCGCATGCACGCGGTCGGCCTGCGCGGCCAGATGGGCCTGCACCTGCGCCGCCCCTGCGGCGCGGAGGCGGGCTGCACGATCCTTGATCACCGGTCCTGCCACCTGAGGCATGCGCGCGGCCGGCGTACCCGCCCGCGGGCTATAGGGAAAAACATGCAGCCATGTGAGATCGCACTCGGTGACCAACCGCATCGAGTTTTCGAAATGCGCGTCGGTCTCGGTCGGGAAGCCCGCGATGATGTCCGCCCCGAAGGTCATGTCGGGCCGGAGCGCGCGGGCGGCCTCGCAGAAGGCAATCGCGTCGTCGCGCAGATGCCGGCGCTTCATGCGTTTGAGAATCAGGTCATCGCCGTGCTGCAGGCTCAGATGCAGGTGCGGCATCAAACGCGGCTCGGTCGCGATGGCCTGCATCAGGGCGTCATCCACTTCGATCGAGTCGATGGAACTGATCCGCAGGCGCGGCAAATCCGGCACCAGTTTCAGGATGCGCATCACCAGATCACCAAGCTTCGGCTCGGCGGGCAGGTCGGCGCCCCAAGACGTCAGATCCACGCCGGTCAGAACGACCTCGTTGTAGCCCCGATCCACCAGCCGCTTGATCTGGTCGACGACGACACCGGCCGGGACGGACCGCGAGTTTCCGCGCCCGAAGGGGATGATGCAAAAGGTGCAACGATGATCGCAGCCATTTTGCACCTGAACATAGGCACGGGAGCGCGTGCCAAACCCGTCGATCAGATGCCCGGCGGTTTCGGTGACCGACATGATGTCGTCGACCTGCACCTTCTCGGTCTCGCCGATGAAGTTGGCGGCCAATCCCGTCCATGTTTCGGGCTGCATCTTTTCATGGTTGCCCAGAACCAGATCGACCTCGGGCATGTTCTTGAACGTGTCAGGCTCGGTCTGTGCGGCGCAACCCGTGACGATGACCTTGGCGTTCGGATTGCTGCGGCGCAGGCGCCGGATGTCCTGACGGGCTTTGCGCACGGCTTCCGCTGTTACGGCGCAGGTGTTCACGATCACGGCGTCGTCGAGGCCGGCCGCGGCGGACAGGTCCTTCATGGCCTCGGTCTCATAGGCATTCAGACGGCAGCCATGGGTATGGAAGACGGGCGCGCGACGGTCCATCAGCCCAGGCTCCGCAGGAACAACTGGGTCAGCGTGCCGGAAAACACGTGCATTGTCGGACCGGTCATCCAAACGCCGTCGTCGCGCCAGTCGATCTCGATATCGCCGCCATCGAGGGTGATCTTCACCTTGCGTCCGGTCAAACCACGCCGCGCCGCGGCCACCGCGACCGCGCAGGACGACGAACCAGAGGCCAGGGTAACGCCGGCGCCCCGTTCCCAGACGCGGACGCGCAGGTGGTCGGGCCCTATGACGGTGGCGAACTGCACGTTCGTGCGTTCCGGGTAGAGCGGATGATGTTCAATCCGCGGTCCTTCGGTCGCCAGGTCAATCGCGTCGGCATCTTCGACGAAGAAGGTGCAATGCGGATTACCCATGCCGGTGGCCACCGGTGCCCCGTCGATTGGCAGGTGAAGCGTATCGACCATGCCTTTCAGTGGAATGCCCGCGGGGTTCAAAACGGGTTGGCCCATATTGACCGACGTCATCCGGTCTCCGGCATCCACGGCCTGAAGGAGGCCGCGTTCCGTCCGCAGGGTCATTTCCGTCAGGCCGGTCACGTCCATTTCGTGCCGCGCGATGCAGCGGGTCGCGTTTCCGCAGGCCGCGCTTTGGGATCCGTCGGCGTTGAAAAAGGTCAGCGCAACATCGGCCTCGGCATCCGCAGAAATGACCGCCAGTTGATCGAAGCCGACGCCCCGGTTCCGATCCGCCAGCGCGCGCGCCAAGGGCGCGGTGACGCGCACGGGCGTCACGCGGGAATCGATCACCACGACATCGTTGCCAAGCCCATGCATCTTCATGAAGGGCAGGCCGGTATGGGCAGCCGTATCAGACATGGGCGGGCATATAGCCGCGCTGGCGCGACATTGAAATCCCCCGACCGGATTTTCGCTTGACGGCCTCAGGGCGCCTGCCTAATTAGGCGCCTCTGAGTGGGCCCGTAGCTCAGTTGGTAGAGCAGTTGACTTTTAATCAATTGGTCGCAGGTTCGAATCCTGCCGGGCTCACCATATCCCCCCATATTGATGTTTGTTGGCCGATGTCGGGAACCTTGCAATGCGCGTCGTTTCCCGAAGGGGCTGGCTGCGCAGAATACGTAGGGTCGCGCCATGTTTCTAAGTGTTTTTGACATCTTCAAAATTGGCGTTGGGCCATCCTCGTCCCACACGATGGGGCCAATGACGGCGGCTGCGCGTTTTCTGGCTGACCTGCGCTCTGGCCGCGAAAAGGAACCGGGGGCCGGCACGCTTGCGGCCTTGGGCTGTACGCTGCACGGCTCGCTGGCCTTTACCGGCAAAGGGCACGCCACCGACCGGGCAGTGATTCTCGGTTTGTCGGGGTTCGAACCAGCGACGCTTGACCCGGATCAGGCGGAAACCCTCGAGGCCGAGGTGCGCGCGACAGGTCAGGTTACACCGCCGGATTTGCCGCCGCTGGCCTTCAACCCGGACACGGACCTTGAGTTCGACTACGGCCCGCCTTTGCCGGGTCACGCGAACGGGATGGTGCTCAGGGCGTTCGATACGCAGGGCAATCTCTATCTTGAGGAAACCTATTACTCGATCGGCGGCGGCTTTGTTCTGACCGCGCGCGAGTTGGCCGCAGAAAGCCACGGCGGGGCCGAGGCGTTCCATGACGAAAAGGAAGCGGCCGGATATCCGTTCCCCTTCGGATCGGCGCAGGAAATGCTGGCGATGGGCAAGGCCTCGGGCACATCGATCGCCGATATGAAATGGGCCAATGAAACGGCCCGGCATGACGGCACACAGGTGCAATCACAGCTCGACGCCGTGTGGAAGGCGATGGACGATTGCATCGACCGTGGCCTGCGCATGGAGGGTGAGTTGCCCGGAGGCCTCATGGTCAAACGCCGCGCAAAGGCGATCCATGAACAGCTGATGGCCGAACGGGGCAGCAACATCGCGCAGCCCCATACCGTGAACGATTGGTTGTCTGTCTACGCGATGGCGGTGAACGAGGAGAACGCGGCGGGCGGCCGGGTCGTCACCAGCCCTACCAATGGTGCCGCGGGCGTTGTGCCAGCCGTGCTGCGCTACTACCGGGATCATTGCGTGGGGGCCACGGAGGAGGGGCGGCGCGTCTTTCTGATGGCCGCGTCCGCGATCGGGGGGTTGATCAAGCACAACGCGTCGATCTCCGGCGCCGAGGTTGGATGCCAGGGCGAGGTCGGCAGCGCGTCAGCCATGGCGGCGGCGGGTCTCTGCGCCGCGTTGGGCGGCACCAATGAACAGGTTGAGAATGCCGCCGAGATTGCCTTGGAGCATCACCTCGGCATGACATGCGATCCGGTCGGCGGCTTGGTGCAGGTGCCGTGCATCGAGCGGAACGGGTTGGGTGCGATCAAGGCCGTGTCCGCCGCATCCTTGGCGCTGCGCGGGGATGGCACGCATTTCATGCCGCTCGACAATTGCATAGAGGCGATGCGCCAAACCGGGTTGGACATGAACACCAAGTACAAAGAAACCAGCCAAGGCGGCCTGGCGGTCAACCTGCCCGAATGTTGAGGGCCTAAAGGCCGCGCACGGTTTCTCCGGGCAAAAAGACCGGGTCCAGCCCGACGAGGGCATCCGTCAACTCATTCGCAGCGATGAGTTCGGCGGCCTTTCGGCCGATGTCGTGGCGCCGGCTGTCCATGGTGGCGATCCGCATTGGCATCCCGTCCAGAACCTCGAACGAATTGAAGCCGGCCATCCCTATTGCGCCTGGCACGTCGAGGCCTTTTTCGAGGCAATAGAGCAGGCCACCGGCGGCGTTGATATCCGTGTTGTAGTACAGGAAATCGAGGTCCGGGCGACGCCCGAGGATCTCGGCCGTCATGCTGCGGCCCGTCCCAAAGCCCGAAGCGCCATCGTAAAAGCAATGGTCGGCCAAGGACTGCCCCCCTTCGGCCAGCCCCGCCTGGAACCCCTGGAACCGTTTTTGGGCCCGGTGATCCGCCGTCGATTTGGATCCCAGATAGCCGATCCGAGTGTATCCGCGCGACAGGATTTCCTGGGCCATGCGCCGGCCCGCCTCAAAATGGTCGATACCGACCGCGGCCGCGACAGGGTCGCCTCCGACATCCATGACCTCGACCACGGGAATGCCCGCGGCCCGCATCATGGCCCGGGCGGCCTCGCTGTGTTCCAAACCCGCAACGATCAGGCCTGACGGGCGCCAGGAGAGCATCTCGTAGATCACGTTCTCCTCGATCTGCTCGTCATAGCGCGATGTGCCGATCACCGGTTGCAGAGGCGTGGCATCCAGAACCTCGCCGATCCCGGCCAAAACATCCGGAAACACCATGTTGCTGAGCGACGGGATGACCACGCCGACGAGGTTGACCCGGTTCGACGCCAAGGCACCTGCAATCTTGTTGGGCACATAGCCAAGCGTGCGGGCGGCCTGAAACACCCGATCCCGCGTTTTTTCCGACACATCGCCCCGCTGTCGCAGCACGCGGCTGACTGTCATTTCAGAGACACCCGCCGCCTCGGCCACATCGCGCAAGGTCAGTTGGGGTTTGCCATCAAAAGGGTTTCGTCCGCGCAAAGGCAGGTCCTTTCGGAAACGCTGTCCCTAAGTGATACGAGGGAAACACCGCGCCCTGCAAGCGCTTGCGTGTGTCGGCCAAATACCTGAGAACAAAGGCGGAGGCCCCGTGGCTCAACTGGATAGAGCAATCCCCTCCTAAGGGATAGGTTGCAGGTTCGAGTCCTGCCGGGGTCGCCACATTCCACGTGCAGGGATGCGATCGCCTCAAGGACACGCCCCGGGGTGATGGCTTTGCGGCTTTCGCGTTGCGCGTCAGGCGTGCCGTCGGCTTGCTTACGAAACGCTTCTGTCTCTGACGCGCCACTCAGCGCGGGTGTCTTCATCATCCCCACGTGCACGAGCAGAGCAGACAAGGAACCGCGTCACGTCTGTCGGGGACATCTCGAAACAACTGCGCCTTAGGGATGTGGCCGACAAAGGATACTGGCAGGCGCACGGGCCCCAAATGCACTGCCGACACGCATGAAATGGCAGGGTCGAAACACTGTACCGAGATGAGAAGACTGGTGCCGCTGAAGGGACTCGAACCCCCGACCCCATCATTACGAATGACGTGCTCTACCAGCTGAGCTACAGCGGCGTGAGGGGCGGATTCGCCCCTACTGGTACCAGTCCCGCGCTTCTAGCAGACGGAATTCCGGCGTCAATCGGCAGTTGCCACTTGATAGACGACGTCGGTCAACCTCCGGCGGTTCGGGTCTACGGGCGGGCCTCGGTGGTGGGTGGCTCGGATGCCGCTACTGTCTCGGCCTCCACGATTTCCGCGTCTGGTGCGACGTCGACGGCTTCGGCCTCCTCGATCGGGGGCTCCGCGCTTTTGTCTTCGATGGCCCCCACAATCAGCGGCAGCATTTGCGTCGGGCCAGTCAGTGCGGCTTCGCTCTGCTGGACCTCCTCCCAGGACAGCGAATCGAAGCTTTCACAGCTGGTGCACAGCGGGCGCCATTCCGAGTGGACCTGACCACAGTTGCCGCACACCCACTGGTGGCCGCGTGGCGCGGTAACGGCCTTCGCAAGCCAGGCGCGCACGACACGATCATCCGAGCCTTCCCCGCGTTCGATGGCGGCCATGATGGTCAGGGACCGGGCCGTGGGGGCTGTTTCAGCCAGATCCCCAAGCGCTTTGCGGGCGGCCGGGAAATCCTCGGCGGCGATCTGCAACTCGGCCTCGATCAGTTTCGTTTCCTCGGCGCCGGGGTGCTTGGCAAGAAGCGGGCGGAACCGCTTGAGCCGGTCTGCGGGCGTTTCCGCCGGGGCGATTTCGGCAAAGACCGCGGCAAGATCAGGATGCGGATCCGTCGCCCAGGCATCCCGCACAATCTTGGTCGCGACCTTGGGCGTGTTGTCGGCAATCGCCAGCCGGGCGGCCATCACCGCTGCGGGGACCAGCCCGGGCGCCATGCGATTGGCGTTCGCGGCCGTTTTGGCGGCTTCGTCGATCTTGCCCTCGGCCATGATGTCCTGCGCATTGGCCAATGCAAGAACCGCGTCCCGGCGCTTGTGGACATCACGGGGCAGATTGCCGGCCTTCAGAGCGGCCGACAACGTTTCCCGGGCGCCTGCCCAGTCTTCGTGTTGCGCCTGCAGTTGCAGTAGGGTGGTCTGGACCTCTTCGTTGCGGGGGCGCAGCGCCATCGCCTTTTCGGCCAGCTTCATCGCGGTTTCCGTTTCGCCATCCTGAAGCTTTTGCTTCATCAGGCCGCGAACCCCGACAAACCGGGTGCGATCGTCCGCCACGAGGGCTTTGAAGGTCTTGGTCGCCAAGGCCTTGTCGCCCACCATTTCGGCGCCTTGCGCGACCACAAGCTTGGTCAGTTCCGGGCGGTTCAGGAATTTTTCGGCCCGTTCCGCCTTGCGGATGGCCAAACGCCCTTCGCCCGCGGCCAGGGCCATCATGCCATCGGCCAATGCCTCGTACCCTTTGCGCTCGGAGCGGCGGTCGAAATAACGGGAGATCGCCGTTTCATCCCCGTTGAGAAAGCGCAACGTCGCCACGAGGAGGCCCACCGTCCGAAACAAAAGCCACACGGCCAAGAGGAGCGCCAAGGCACCGATTATGGCGATCAAAGGGGTGAGCACGAATTCGCGACCCAACACCGTGAGGACAGCCACGTCGCCCATTTCGGTCAGGAAGGTGACCCCAAAGGTCAACGCCGCCACCAAAGCGACAAAAATCAGAATTTTGAGCAAGGACCAAAGCATAACGGCGCCCCCTTAGTTTCCGCTGCCCAGGGCGGCGGCCAGTGTATCGAGCGCGCTGTCAGCGCCTTGGCGGTCATTCGCGGCGGCCACCCAGGCGGCCATTTCTGCCTGGGCCCCGTCGGGCAGAGCGGCAATCTCGGCCAGGGCGGTTGTCAGGTCACCGGATGTGACGGCGGCCTGCGCCCGCGAAAGGACGGCATCCGGGTCATCCCCTTCGCGCGGTTCGATGGATCGGCCACCGATCTGCCCGCGCAGGAATGCGCCCAGGCGATCGGTTGCGCTGTCGCCGGCGGTTTCCCGGATGGCAACCGGCAACGCCGCCCGGGCCGCGGCCGGGAACTGGACCTGTAGATCAGCCAGGGTTGGGACACCGGTTTCGGCGGCCGCGGCCAGCGCCGCGGGGATTTCAATGGAGGCCGGCAAATTGGCAAGTGCGTCGCCAAAGGGATCACCCGCGGCCATGGCAATGCGAATCTGGCTGAGCGCTGCCTGCGCGGTCGCGGCAGCCACACTTTCCTGCGCCCGCGCTTCGGCTTCGGCGATGGCGTCCTGCGCCTGCGCAATCCCGGCTTGGGCGGCTTCTGCCGCGCCGCGCAATTCCTCGGCCATTTCGGCGTTTCGGGCTTCCTGTTCGCGCAATTGGTCTTGCAGCTGCTCGACCGCAGCCGCCATGGCGGCGTTGTCGGCATCAACTTCCCCGGAAAACACAGGGCGCGCTTCCAAGGCAGACACGCGGTCGGCCAACGCGGAAATCGAACTGTCCAACTGCTCCGAGATGGCCGAGATTTCCGCCAGGACCGGCGACAGGTCGACCTCGGGCGCGGCGGGGGCCTCGGCGGCGGCGAGGGTTTCGATATTCGCCTGCAGCGCGGCAATTGCCTCGGATTGGGCCTCGACCGCTGTTTCCACGGCCTCGACCCCACCGGTATCTGACGGCACCGGCAACAGGCCCATGAACGCGGCGCCGTACCCCACGGCGACGGCAACAGCGCCGCCAACGAAAAGGGGCATCATGCCTGTACGTGCAGCTTCGGTCGGGGGGAGCGACGTCGGAGCCGGGGCAGGTTCGGGCGTTGCTTCCTCAACCGGCGCTTCGGCGGCGGCGTCTGCAGCATCGTCCCCCGCGCTTGTGTCGGCCGTGTCGGAAACCGTGTCATCGACCGCCGCCTCTTCGGTAGAGGCCTCCGTTTCCGATCCGTCTGCCGAAGGTGCTTCTTCTGTAGGCGTATCGCTCGATTCGGCGGCATCTTCGACAGGCGACTCCGCGGCTGCAACCGCGTCCGGACTGGGTTCAGATGTGTCAGCTTCGGTGGACTCGGGTCGGACTTCCGCGTCTTTTGTCGCTTCGGTTTCCGCTTTTTTCGTTTTACTCGAGCGAGTTGAGCTTCCCCTGGCCACCGCGTCCGTCCTTTGGTTGTCCGATCTTAGACTGTCAGCTTTGTCTGACATAAAGCCCGAGTCAGCCTAGACCAGCGTGTCACGCCGCTCAAGCCACGGCTAGGGGGAAATCAGCGAAGTTATGCCACTAATCATCGCATGTGCGTCGGGCCGGGTCGCCACTGTGACCGGGTGGAGCCACCCCTTCGGCAGCGCATCCCGGGTCGCCGGGCTGATCGCAACGGCCGCCAAACGGGATGGGGGCGCTGATCCGATTGCATCCGCGAACCGTTGCGCGCTGCGCGGCGAAAACAAGGGCGCAATGACGAGGCGCCGACCTTCGATCAATGCCTGAATCCGCGCGCTGTTGTCGATATCGACCTGAGCATAGATCTCTTTCGCCTCGGCGTGGATGCCGGCCATCTGCAAGCGATCGGAAACGTCACCGCGGACATCGCGCCCATGCAGATGCAGCCAACGGCCCTTGGGCGCGTCGGCGGTAATTGCATCGACCAACCTGTCGGCATTGCCCTGCGCCGACCGGGCGAGAAGGCCAACGGAATTGGCCGCCTCGGCGGTGCGGTCCCCCACGCACCACGCGGGCAAGGCCCGAGCGTCCGTCAGGTCTGAAAACACGCGCACGGCGGCTTCGGAGGTGAAGATCAAGCCGTCGACGCCGTCCATCAGAAGGCTTTCGACGGTGGCCTCAATCTCCATCAAAGGGCAGATCGCGATGTCAAAAGCCCGTCCAAACTCCGTGCGGCACGCGTCCGCAAAACGCTCCGACACGGCTTGAGGCCGGGTCAACAGGATCAACGGGGTGGCATTGTCAGACATATGGGGCAGTGTTACCTGCCCCATGGGTTTGTGACAACGAGGTGGCCGCGTGCCGGGTCAGGCGACAATTCTGGGTTTGGAATCAAGCTGTGATGACACGGCTGCAGCGGTCGTGCGTGGGGCTGCCGGCACGGTCGATATCCTGGCGTCCGTGGTGTCCAGCCAAACCGAACTGCATGCCGATTTCGGAGGGGTCGTGCCGGAAATTGCCGCCCGCGCGCATGCCGAAAAGTTGGACCTTATGGTGGAACGCGCCCTGAGGGACGCGGGCCTTGGGTTGGACGATATCGATGCCATCGCGGTGACAGCGGGTCCGGGTCTGATTGGCGGCGTCATGTCCGGAGTGATGGCCGCCAAGGGGTTGGCGCTTGGCCTGGGAAAACCCCTGATCGGCGTCAACCATCTGGCCGGTCATGCGCTGACGCCGGCCCTGACGGATGGCGCGGACTTCCCTTACCTTCTGTTGTTGGTGTCCGGAGGTCATTGCCAGTTCCTCCTCGTTGAAGGCCCGGGGAGCTATCGGCGCCTGGGCGGGACGATAGATGATGCGCCCGGCGAAGCGTTCGACAAAGTGGCCCGTATCTTGGGTCTGCCGCAACCCGGCGGCCCCGCCGTGGAGGCCGAAGCCAAATCCGGAGATCCGAAGCGCTTTGCGCTGCCGCGCCCTCTTCTGGACCGACCCGGATGCGATATGAGCTTTTCCGGCCTCAAGACGGCGGTTTTGCGCACCCGCGATCAGCTGATCGCGGATCAAGGCGGGCTGACGGTGCAAGATCGCGCTGACCTGTGTGCCGGATTCCAAGCGGCGGTCGCCGATGTCCTGACCGAAAAAGCGTCGCGTGCTCTGGCGGCGGCGCAGGGTGTCACCTGTTTTGCCGTGGCAGGTGGTGTTGCCGCGAACCAAACCCTGCGCGCGCGTCTGCAGTCCATTCCGGGCGCGCCGCCGTTTCTGGCCCCGCCCCTGGCGCTCTGCACGGACAACGCGGCCATGATCGCCTTCGCCGGGTTGCTGTCTTTTGCTGATGGGCATGTCGATGACATGCGCTTGACCGCCCGTCCGCGCTGGCCGCTGGACGACCGCGCCGCCCCGTTGATCGGCAGCGGCAAGAAAGGCGCAAAGGCATGAGCCCGGCCATCAACATTGTCGGGGCGGGTGCCTTTGGAACGGCCTTGGCCATTGCGTTCGGCTCTGCGGGCCATCCCGTGACCCTTTGGGCGCGGGACCGTGTCATCCAATTGCGCGCGAGCCGAGAGAACACCAAACGACTGCCGGGGGCACGGTTGCCCGCAACGGTCACGGTGACCGGCGACCTGGCGGCGCTCGAGGCCGATATCACGTTGCTGGCGTTGCCGACCCAGACCTTGGCCCACTTCTTGGATAAGAACGCGGTGCCGGGGCGGACGCTGATCTCGACCGCAAAGGGTCTGGACCTATCCACCGGTCGCCGGCCGACCCAGATCATTCAAAACGCGATCCCCCATGCGCAGGTCGCGCAACTGACCGGCCCGAGCTTCGCGGTCGACATAGCGCACGGTCTGCCGACGGCGCTGACCTTGGCGTGCGAGGACGCGCGACGTGGGGAATCCCTTCAGGCCGCGCTGTCGACCCCGACACTGCGGCTCTACCGCACCACCGATGTCATCGGGGCCGAGTTGGGCGGCGCGCTGAAGAATGTCATGGCTGTTGCGGCGGGGGCCGTGGTCGGGGCGGGTTTGGGCGACAGTGCGCATGCCGCGCTGATCGCGCGCGGGTTTGCCGAAATGCAACGATTTGCCGTTCAATCCGGGGCGCAGGACGCCACGCTGACCGGGTTGTCGGGCCTGGGAGATTTGGTTCTGACCTGTGGGTCGGACAAATCCCGCAACTTCCGCTTTGGCCACGCCCTCGCCCGCGGTGAGACATTGCCGCCCGACGTAACGGTCGAGGGGATATTCACGGCACGGCAGCTTGCCGCGCGGGCCGAGATCGACACCCCCATCGCCTCGGCCGTCACGGCATTGGCGGATGGTCATGCTACAATCGAAGATATCCTCGAGTCGCTTCTGTCGCGGCCCCTGAAACCGGAGTGATCACTATGCGGTACTGGTTGTTCAAATCCGAGCCGTCGACCTGGTCATGGGACCAGCAAGTTGCGAAGGGGGCCGACGGCGAAGAATGGGATGGGGTACGCAACTACCAAGCGCGAAACTTCATGCGGGACATGGCGGTGGGCGACCGGGGGTTCTTCTACCACTCGCAGTCGGAAAAGGCCGTGGTCGGGATTGTCGAAGTGATTGCCGAGGCGCACCCGGACAGCACGACAGATGACGACCGGTGGGACTGCGTGGACATCGCGGCGGTCGGACCGATGCCAAACCCCGTTACCCTCGACCAGATCAAGGCCAATGAAGCCCTTGCGGAGATGGTCCTTGTGAAGAACTCGCGCCTTTCGGTGCAGCCGGTCACCGCCGACGAATGGGCCGAGGTCTGCGCCATGGGCGGCATGTCTTAGCGGCCGACAAACCTGGAGGGCCCCGACCAAGCAGGACCCTCCGTCACCCACGCGCTGTCTCGCTCCGCACGTGTTCGATCTGTCGGGCCTGTCCGTCCTGGTCAGGCGATGGAAAAACCGTATCGCGCGCGGCCGCGGCGGGCAAAGGATTTGCCCCGACAAATTGAGATGCATCTTCCTCAAATGAAAACGGCCCGCGCAAGCACGGGCCGTTCATCGCGGATTTACGGTTCGCGGTTAGCCGTACACGCTTTCTTTGCCGAAATGCTTGGTCAGCATGTAATAGACCACGGCACGGTACTTGTTCCGCTCGGATTGACCGTATTTTTCAACCACGCTGGCGATCGCGGCATCCAGATCCGGGCTGTCGCTGAGGCCGAGTTTCTTCATCAGGAAGTTCTTCTTCACGGTCTCCAGTTCACCCGGCTGGCTGCTGGCCACGGTCGAAGCATCGGCATCGTAAATGGCCGGCCCGCACCCGATGGTGACCTTTGTCAAAAGGTCCATATCCGGTTCCATGCCGATCTTGTTCCGCAGATCATCCGCGTATTGTGCAATCAGGTCGTCTTTGCCCATCGGACGTACTCTCCCCTAAAAATATTCGCCGCGCGTCCATGCCTGCGCCCGGTCACCAGCGACGTTAACCCGAGGTGAGTGTTTGCCAAAGAAATTAAATCACGCAATTCGCGGTCAGGCGGCCACCAGCGGCGACACGTATCCCTCGCGGGTCACGGCCGGATCATAGGCCTTGCGTCCGAACACTTCGCGCAACATCGGTTCGAAATGCGAGAGGGGCAGGGTGTCGTAGTCGGGATCGAAACTGGATTGGTCCCACCGTTCGCAAAACGCGGCGCAACTGTCGAAGCAGGGATGGTCCTTGAACCGGTCGCGGGCGTTGCGGTCCCATCCGTAGTGGTGTGCGTAGTAGAGCATCTGGAAGATGCCGTGATGTTCCACCACCCAGGCCACATCCCACCGCACAAACGGTCGGATCACTTCGGCGGACATGCGGTCGTGGTTCTGGGGGGCCAATCCATCGCCGATGTCATGACACAGCGCGGCGACGATCCAATCAATATCGGCCCCGTCCCGCTCGGCACGGGTCGCGGACTGTAGCCCGTGGTCCAGCCGCGTGATCTTGTAGCCTTCCAGCGTGACACCCGCCTGGCGGTTCAGCTCATCGAGGACACGGTCGGCGGTCATTGCTAGGAATGGTTTTTCAAGCTCGTGAAGCAGCTCGTACTCTTCCTTGGTGCCGTCTTTCATCTGGGTAAAGGAAACCGTCTTCGTCATAGCTTGGGCCCCGCTTGGTAAAGCGACACGTCCCCTTCGGCGCCGGCGGCAAGAACCGCGGTTTGCGCGGCCAGCACCTCGTCATACAGCGCCAAGGCACTGGGATCGAAGAGGCTGGATGGCGCTGCGACGTTGATCCATCCCTGATGCCGATCCTGGCCCCGCACCAACATGGCGTAGTCACGGGCCATATCTGCCTGCCGGACTTCCGGTGTCACATACCGGATCGCCACGCCAATCCGCCGGTCCTGCGACCGGTTGGGCGCGGACGCATGGAAGCATCGCCCGTGATGGAGCGACATCTCACCGGGATTGAGGGGCCCGGGCACCGCCATGGCTTCGTCGACGGCCGCGATTTCCTGTCCGCGGGACAACAGATTGCTGTCCGAGAACGTATCGTGGTGGTCCACAATCCCGCCCTTGTGGCTGCCCGGGATGAACCGCATGCACCCGGCTTCGACGGACACGTCCGACAGGGCCAACCATGCCGTCACCTCTTCGTCGGTTTCGCCCATGCCCCAGTAGGTGATGTCTTGGTGCCAGCTGACGATGTTTCCGTCGCCCGGTTCCTTGATGAACAACTCGACCGACCAGACCAACAGGTTGGGGCCAAGAACGCCTTCGACGGCATCCAGAATCGCGGGGGTGCGGGCGATTTCAGCCAGAAGCGGGATGACCAGCTGGCCGTTCACGCGAAAGAATTGGTTCAGGTCGTGGCCCCCGGCGCCAGCGCCGTGATCGGCTTCCAGCGCTTCGACCGCTGCCCTGAGCGACAGCGCCTCCTCCTGCGAGAATACGGGAACAGGGTGCAGCACGCCGTCCGCCTTGTACGTCGCGCGTTGCGTGGGCGAGAGGGTGTTCATTCTGACCTCCGGGCGCTTCAAGATACCCGAAGGCTTCCACGGGTTCTGGTCCGGCTTCGCCTCTGCCCGCGACAGGCGCAGGTCGTATTTGGAACGCTCAAAGGCTGGCGATATAGGCGTCCGGATCGACCAGTTGGAAGCGGCCATAGAATCCATCTGCGCCAATCTCGGACAATTCCATCGTTTGGTACTTCGCGAGCAGCGCGTCGTAGTTTTCGTCCAGGGCGCGGTTGTTGGGGTCCAGTTGGCTGACACAGGCCAATCCGGTTTTGGCGGCAGCCACAACATCGACCTGGAGATCCGGCCTCACATCCAGGAGGGCCGCGACCACTTTCCAGACGTCACCCGTCCATGCAGATATCCGCTCGAGCGCGCCGTCATCCCGCGTCGTCATTTCGTAGTTGAACGGGCAGACATCGTGGAGGCAAATGACGCCTCCCGGCTCCATGAGCTTCTCTGCATTCATGAAGTCACGCAGGGCAAACTCAAACAGATGCATGCCATCAATAAATGCGAAGTCGGGAACCCACCCCATCGACTTGAGCACCCCGCTGGCAAAGAAATCGTCGCTGGTTTGCTGAAAGAACATCATCTGCGCCGATGTGTTGAAGACATCCGCGTTGATCGCGAACTCTGGGTCGACGGCGGCATAGCTGCATCCGACCCGGGCAATGGACGCCCCAGAGCGGGACCCAATTTCAAGATACCGCTGCACATTGCGCCGCGTCTCGATCGCGCTCAAAACATGCAGATACGGAACTTGCGACATCTCGGGAAAGTCCGGGTGCCGCTCGGCACGCTTGCGCGACGCATTGTTTCGAAACTTGAACACTGTCTTTTGTCCTTACTGGTTGTCTCTGATGGCGCGGTCCAGCTGCTCCGCGACGGCTTGCGGGCTTAGTCGTGCCTTCAGGGTCTTCATTGCCTCTTGTGCGTCGCGCCAATCCGACGTGCCGAACGACTCGCGCATATAGTCAAACATTGCGATCACGGTGTCCGACTCGGAGTTCTGCGCCAAGTACGGATAGTCCGTCCCAAGGAGTTCAATAGCATCATCGGTGTGACGGTCCACCATGACAACCGCATCGCAGGCGGCTGCGGTCGCGCCCTTGGTGAATGGATTCGCGCGTCTGCGTTCGCCTTTGCCCGTCGGCTCGCGAAGGGCGTAGTGGGCATTATAGGCAGGGAGTTTCTTGAGACTGTCTTCGAACGTGGCAACGGAACCGCCGTGCAGGATCGCGATCTCATCCTCCAGTTCTGGCAGGTTCAACATCACATGCCGTGACCCGAGATACGCCATGCGCATGCAGTCTTGTGGTGCCGCGGAGACAAAACCGTCGAGGCGGGCATCGTAGCCGTGCAAGACCGTATAGATGCCGCCCTCGACCGTGGCGCCCTGATTGCGCAGCACGTCCTGTCTGGCGCGCAGCAATCGCGTCCCGGTGACCGACGTGCTGATGTGGCCTGTGACGCCAAAGGGCACCATCTGATCGACATACTCGTCGACATAGTCGACGAACACGGCTGCGGAGGACCGGCTCAAGGCGGCGAAGTCGTCGCCGGTCCACCCCTCTGCCGCCCATTTGGAAAAGACAAAAACCGCCCCCGGAAATCGGGCCCGCAACAGTCCGACCCAAAGCGCGCGTGCCTTCGGCGAGACATGCGTGACCTGAACGTCATAGCGGTCGCCAAATGAGGCCGACATCCGTTGGGCAAGTTGCTTGACCCGCAGGACCGAGCTTCCAATATTTGCCTTGGAGCGCCGTGAAACGAATACGAGTTTGGTCTTCTTCATCGTATGCGACGACTGTGGCAATAGGACGGGAGGGTCAAGAGGGGCAAATCGATCCTGCCTACGCCAGAAGGCGTTCGAGATCTGAAATCGTCATCTCCCCCGGGGCTGCCTGGTCCCGCGAAAGCTGGCTCGCCACCCGACACAGTCTTGCGTTTAGCGGCGTTTCCACGCCGTGAAGACGCCCCATCAGGGCAATTTCGCCATTCAGGTAATCCGTTTCGAAGCTCGTCGCCCCCCGCAACAGACTTTGGTTGGTCGAGCCTCCGGCGCGCTCCACCCCGGGCAGCGCGTCCACGGGTTGGATCAGGGTTGCGCGCCGGGGGTCGCGGTCATCCACGTCTTCCCACGAAAGACCTGCAGCCTTGAACACCGCTTCGGCCTCGGCCCGCACCCGGTGTTGGAGGGCGCGGATATCGGCCTTGTGACCCGCGGCGGCCTTCAGGATGTTTCCCAAGTTCATCAGCAGTTTTCCGCGCTTGCTGGCCATGACGTCGTCCTGCACGAAGGCGCCGATTTGGGCAGCGTCCAACGCTGCCGCCATTCGGTGGTCATCGCCATCTGATCCGCCCGGAAATCGACCCAGATCGAAAATGCCGAACTTCGGCCGGGTGAACACGGCAACCTCACCAGCGTTGGTGTATTTGGCAGGCATCATGACCGTCACACCGTGAACGTTGGGGAACAACCGCAGCGCCGCCCGTTCATTCGCGATGCCATTCTGGGCGCAGAAGATGGGTTGGTCGGTGACGCCCGCGTTGCGAAGGTCTTCGAGCGCACCTTGGGTGTCCTGGCTTTTCACGCACAGCAGGATCGCGTCATCTGGCCGCCACGCGATGTTGGCGGGTGTCGCGACGCAAGGAACGGCCAGTGTTTCGTCAAGGTCAGGTGCCCGGAATCGCAATCCGTTGGCCTGAACGGCCTGCAGCATGCCGCCTCGGGCTATGCCGGTAACGTCTTGTCCGGAACGAAAAAGCGCGGCCGCGACAACGCCGCCGACCGCGCCCATTCCATGCACGATAATGCGCATCCGGGATCAGTACCGGTAATGCTCCGGCTTGTAGGGGCCATCCTGCGGCACGCCGATGTAGTCCGCCTGATCCTTGTCGAGCGGGGTCAGCTTCACGCCGATTTTCGCGAGGTGCAGACGGGCAACCTTTTCATCCAGCTTCTTGGGCAGGATGTAGACTTCGTTGTTGTACTCTTCCCCACGGGTCCACAGCTCGATCTGGGCAAGCGTCTGGTTGGTGAACGAGGCCGACATCACGAAAGACGGGTGACCTGTCGCGTTGCCGAGGTTCAGCAGGCGGCCTTCCGACAAGAGGATCAGACGATTGCCGTTCGGCATCTCGATCATGTCCACCTGTTCCTTGATGTTGGTCCACTTGTGGTTCTTCAGCGCGGCGACCTGAATTTCATTGTCGAAGTGGCCGATGTTGCCGACGATCGCCATGTCCTTCATCTGGCGCATATGCTCGATCCGGATGACGTCCTTGTTGCCGGTCGTGGTGATGAAGATATCTGCGTCGAGGTTTTCCTCCAGCAGAACCACCTCAAATCCGTCCATGGCGGCTTGCAGGGCGCAGATCGGGTCGGCCTCGGTGACCTTAACGCGTGCACCGGCACCCGCCAGCGACGCGGCCGAGCCTTTGCCCACATCCCCGTAGCCACAGACAACGGCAACCTTGCCCGCCATCATGGTGTCGGTGGCGCGGCGAATGCCGTCGACCAGCGATTCTTTACAGCCGTACTTGTTGTCGAACTTCGACTTGGTGACGCTGTCGTTCACGTTGATGGCCGGGAACGGAAGCTGTCCGTCTTTCACCAGTTGGTACAGGCGGTTCACGCCCGTGGTGGTCTCTTCCGAGACGCCTTTGATCGCGTCGCGGGTCTTGGTGAACCAGCCCGGGCTTTCGGCCATGCGCTTGGCGATCTGTTTCTTGATGACTTCTTCTTCTTCCGACTGCGGGACCGGGATGATCTCTTCGCCGGCCTCGGCACGGGCACCCAGAAGCACATACAGCGTCGCATCGCCGCCATCGTCCAGGATCATGTTCGCGCCTTCGGGGAACATGAAGGACTTGTCGAGGTAATCCCAATGTTCTTCGAGGGTCTGGCCCTTCACCGCGAAGACCGGGATGCCCGCCGCTGCGATGGCGGCGGCGGCGTGATCCTGCGTCGAGAAGATGTTGCACGACGCCCACCGAACGTCGGCGCCAAGCGCGACGAGCGTTTCGATCAGCACCGCAGTTTGGATCGTCATGTGCAGCGAGCCGACGATCCGCGCGCCTGCCAAGGGCTTGCTTTCACCGTATTCCTCGCGCAGCGCCATCAGGCCCGGCATTTCGGTTTCGGCGATGTCCAGTTCCTTGCGGCCAAAATCGGCCAGCGAGATGTCTTTGACGGTGTAGTCGGTCACGGCGCGTATCCTTCGCATCAATCGGCATATTTTGCGCGGCACATAGCACTCTCACCCTGCACCGGCAATGCACGCCGAACGTCGTTGACCGGTGTCAAATAACCTTCATGGGACTCGTGCCATAAAATACACGCTATAGTTGTATCAGGAGATCCCATGTCCCTCCCCAAGACCATGAAAGCCGCCGTTGTTCCCGCGTTGGGGGCCCCATTGGAAATCCGCGAGGTTCCCGTCCCCGAAATTGGTCAAGGCCAAGTCCTGATGCGCGTGCGTGCATCGGGCGTGTGTCATACCGATCTTCATGCCGCGGAAGGGGATTGGCCGGTCAAGCCGTCCGCACCGTTCATTCCAGGGCACGAAGGTGTGGGCGAGGTTGCCGCCGTGGGTCCGGGCGTCGATTTTCTGAAGGAGGGCGACCGCATCGGGGCGCCTTGGCTGCACACGGCGTGTGGGCGATGCGAACACTGTGTCGGTGGATGGGAAACCCTGTGCGAAAGCCAGCAGATGACAGGCTACACGGTCAATGGCGGCTACGCCGAATACGTGGCGTGCGATGCAAATTACGTTGGGCATCTGCCAGACGGCCTCGACTTTGGCCCGGCCGCCCCGGTGCTGTGCGCCGGAGTCACGGTCTACAAGGGCCTCAAGGAGCTTGAAGCGAAACCCGGTGACTGGGTCGCCATTTCGGGCATCGGCGGGCTCGGCCATATGGCCGTCCAATACGCCAAGGCGATGGGTTTGCATGTGGTTGCGGTCGACGTCCACCAGGACAAGTTGGACCTCGCGACGCAACTTGGGGCCAACATGACGCTCCATGCCGTGGATCAAGATCCCGTGGCAGAATTGCAGAACCTGATGGGCGGTGTGCACGGTGTTCTTGTGTCCGCCGTGTCCAACAGCGCGTTCAGCCAAGCCGTGGGGATGTTGCGCCGGTCAGGGTTCATGTCGTTGGTGGGTCTGCCGCCCGGTGATTTCCCGCTGCCGATCTTTGAAATCGTCCTGAAACGGATCACGGTGCGCGGTTCGATCGTGGGAACGCGCAACGATCTTCGCGAGGCTCTGGCGTTTGCCGGGGAAGGCAAAGTGGCCAGCCATTTTGCCTGGGACACGCTCGACAATATCAACGCCATCTTCTCCAAGATGAAGGCTGGTCAGATTGACGGGCGTATCGTGATGGAGATCTGATGCGACGGGGCGTGTGGGGGCGGCTGGAATTCCGTCCACTTGGGATACACAGCCGTCTCCTCGCTTGATAAGGAAAGCGCGGTTCCGTCATCTGGATGTCTCATGCCCAAAGCCCCTCCACGCGCATGGCAGCGCATGCTGTCCGGTCGCCGCCTCGATTTGCTGGATCCGACGCCCATGGATGTCGAGATCGAAGACATCGCCCATGGCTTGGCTTTCGTCGCGCGTTGGAATGGCCAGACCCGTGGTGAATTTGCGTATTCGGTGGCCGAACATTCGCTTCTGGTGGAAGAGATCTGCGGGCGACTGGAGCCCGATTGGCCCGCGAAATGGCGGCTTGCGGCGCTGCTGCACGACGCGCCGGAATATGTGATCGGCGATATGATATCGCCGGTGAAATCGGCAGTGGGGCCGGGCTATGGCGCGCTCGATGAACGCCTGACCGCCGCAATTCACCTGCGGTTTGGCCTTCCTGCGGCCCTGCCAAAGCGGATCAAGGCAACCATCAAACGGGCGGATCGTGTGTCGGCTTGGCTGGAGGCAACCCAGTTGGCCGGCTTCTCTGATGCAGAGGCCGACAAATTCTTCGGAAAGCCGCCCGAACCGCTGGTCCGGGATTTGTCGCTGCTTTTGCGGCCGCCTGTCGACGTCCGAGATGCCTTCACCGCCCGACACGCGACCTTGATGGGGGCACTGGATGGCTAATCCCGACGTGCGCCGCGCGGCCCGGTTCGATACGGGCGCGATGGCGCGTCTGCTCAACCAGATTATTGCAACCGGTGGCACCACAGCGCACACCGAGCCCGTGACCTCTGACGAGCTGGCCGTCTGGCTCGACAGCCCCAAGGCGCATTGGGTTGTGGCCGAACTGGATGGCGAGATCGTCGGGTTCCAATGGATCGAGCCCCACGAGGGCCTCCCGCCCGAAGCGGCCGACATCGCAACCTTCACCCAAGAAGGGCGCACGGGCCTTGGCATCGGGTCCGCCATGTTCGCCGCGACAGAGAAGGCGGCACGCGATCTGGGGTATCTTTGGATCAACGCCAATATCCGGGCCGACAATACCGGAGGGCTAACCTACTACCAGTCGCGCGGGTTTCGGCCGTGGTCGGAAAAAAAAGGTGTCGAGATCGCACCGGGTCTGATCGTGGACAAGATCCTGTACCGCTACGACCTCGACTAGGGCTGCCAACGGCAGGGAGACTTACAGGATACCCGTGCGACTCAACCAGCGCCGCAAATCCTCGCGGTGGGTGTCGCGGGCCAGATTGGAGGCGCGATCCAACGGGGTGTCTGCGCGCCAATACTGCGGTGCGGTCCAACGGTTTTTCGTCATCGTGGGCCTCAGGACTTTGTGAAATGCGGTCATCATGGTGATTTCCTCTTTATCGATCTGAGGCAGACCGTACCGCGACTTGCATCCATGGCCGAGTCAGGAATACTCTCGATATGTAAGTTGAGGTTACATTATGGATTGGCGCGAAATTCCCTCCCTTTCGGCATTGCGGGCGTTTGAAGCGGCCGCGCGCCTCGGGTCTTATTCGCAAGCGGCACGCGACCCGAACGTAACCCATGCCGCCATCGCGCAGCACGTGCGCCACCTCGAAGGCGATCTCGGTCACAAACTGATGGAGCGGGCAGGGCGTGGGGTCGTTCCGACGGCAGCCGGTCAGCGATTGGCCCGCCATTTGGCTTCAGGTTTCGGTGATATCGCCGATGGTGTCCGGGATCTGCTCCGCGAACGGCGCGATGCGCCCGTGTCTGTGACGACCACTCAAAGCTTTGCAGAGAATTGGTTGATGCCCCGGATTGGGCAGTTCTGGGCGGCGCACCCCGGGGCGGCGATCACGGTAAGTGTCGACAACGACGTCATCGACCTGGCGCGGTCCAAGCACCATCTGGCCATTCGCTATGGGGCGGGGCGCTGGCCGGGCGTCGACGCGGAATTCCTGACCGACGCTCAGGCGCTGATTGTGGGGACGCCGGATCTTGTTGCGCGCCTGCCGTCCGGCTTTGATCTGGCTTCTGCCGACCATCGGGCGCTTTTGTCGGACCTCCCGTGGGTTGCCGATACGCAATACCTCGAGTTCTTTCCTTGGCTTGCGGCGCAGGGCTTGGCGCCCGAGCGGTTGAACCGCACCGATTTCAATTCGCCAAGCCTCGTATTGGCCGCCTGCCGCTCGGGCGTCGGCTTTTCCGTGCAGACCGCCGCTGTGGTGGAGCGGGACATTGAAGACGGGAAACTCGTCGCCATTTCACCGCGCACGGATCAGACCCGCCTTGGCTACTACATCGTGCGCACGGGTGGCCCGATGCCAGAGGCCGCGCGCCTGTTTGCGCGGTGGCTGAAGCAGGTCAGGTGAACGCGGTTAGCGGAAGAAGCAGGTCACGCCGGCCCACAGCAGATCAATCCGCGTCTCAGATTCGTCGAGCAAGCCGAAGATATCGCCGCGATTGAATTCGGCGCCAAGCGATGTGATCTGGAAGCTGACCGGGGGCATCTCCAAACGCGACTGCCCGGGGACGAAGCCATCTGTTGTCGGCAAGGTCGGGTCGGAATTGGTCCACCCCATGAAATTGCCGTCCATGAAATTCAGCGTCAGTCCATCTTCCCAAACGGCGGCGGTGACCGGCCCGGCGCCACATTCGGCGTTTGTCGTTACAGCGACGGGGGCGTCGTCCAGCAGGCGTGTCACGGTGTCGATGACGCCAACTTGCGCCCGACCAAAATCAATCCGCAGACCGCTGACGGACGGTGCGATGCCCGACCCGTCCAAGGTGAAGGTGGGCAGGTCCGGCTCGCGTTCGGTTGTGACGCAGGCTGACAACAGCGCTGCGGCAAGAACGGCGGCGGTGGTACGAATAGACAACATGGAACGGTCTCCGGACCGGACAAAAGCAGGAACGTGCGCGACTTAGCGCGGGGACCGTTTGGCGAGAATGCGTTGAAGTGTCCGGCGGTGCATGTTCAGGCGCCGCGCGGTTTCCGAGACGTTGCGATCGCAAAGCTCATACACCCTCTGGATGTGTTCCCACCGCACGCGATCAGCCGACATCGGGTTCTCGGGTGGCGGTGGCATCTCTTCTTCTGCGGCCAGAAGGGCAGCGGTGATGTCATTCGCGTCAGCCGGCTTCGACAGGTAGTCGGTCGCGCCGATTTTGACGGCGGCAACCGCCGTTGCAATGGCGCCGTAGCCCGTCAAAACCACGATACGGCTGTCGGGGCGTTTTTCGCGCAGTGTTTCCACCACATCCAGGCCGTTTCCGTCCTCAAGCCTCAGGTCTACAACCGCATATGCCGGCGGGCGGGCCGTGGCGATGGCCTTCCCGGCCGCGACCGATCCGGCCGCCTCAACCTCGAAACCACGTTTTTCCATGGCGCGTTGCAGACGCCGCAGAAACGGTTCGTCGTCGTCCACCAGCAGAAGGGATTTGTCGGGCCCAATATCGCGCAGGCTGCGGTCGTTTGACATGTGGCGCGCTCCTCGGTCGTTTCGCCGTTAAACTGTTTTATAGGCAACTAACGAGGGCGGTCAATTGGTCGCGCTTAGGTTGTATCGCCTTTAGGAACCCGCGGCTTCCAGGAAGCACGCGGCCCGGTCGGCCATTTCCACGGGCCCCAGGTCGCGGTTGAAGAACTCCACGAACCCGTGCTCGGGCAGAACGAGATACGTGAACGCGCTGTGATCAACCAAATAGTAGGGGTCATCGTCGTCCTGATTGATCCGGTAGTACACCCGATACGCATCAGCCGCCGCATCCGTCTGTTCGAGGGTCCCGGTCAGCCCAAGCATGCGGGGATGGATATTCGCGGTGAAGCGATCGACCACTTCGGGCGTATCGCGCGCGGGGTCGACACTGATGAAAACCGGCTGCGATTGCAGTCCGCGCGTCTCCAGAATGTCCACCGCTTCGGCGTTGCGGACCGTGTCCAGCGGGCAGACATCCGGACAAAACGTGTAGCCGAAATACAGCAAGCTTGGTTCGGTGATCACGTCCGCGTCGGTCACAGTTTCGCCCGTTTCGCTGACCAGGGTGAATGGTCCCCCAATCACATCTGCGCCGCCTGCGATGGTGGTGGTGCGGCATGCACCGAACGGATCGGCATCTGCCTGCTGACGCGATTGACCAAGCATGACCGCGACCACGGCGCCAAGCATAAGGGCCCCGATCACGGCGACGGCGGCGATGGCGTAGGTGCGGGTCATGGGCGGGAACCTTTCACGTGAAACGAGGCGCTGGCGTTGATTACCTAAGCCCCGCGTCTTATCAAATCACGACCTCGTTGATGTGACAGAAAGCCCCGCCATGGCGCTGACCGATCCCGCCTTTGACCTCGTCCGCCAGGATGCGCGCAGTGATTGGGTGCGCTTGCGCACGCTGCTCCTGCTGCGGTGGCTGGCGATCCTTGGGCAGACGATCACGGTCGTCACAGCCAGCTTTTTCCTTGGGTTGCGTGTCGAACTGGGCCTGTGTTTCCTGGCGATCGGGGCCTCGGTCATCTCGAACCTGATTGCGATGACGATCTTTCCCGAGAACCAGCGCCTCAGCGATCGTGACGCGATGCTGACACTGCTGTTCGATCTGACGCAGCTGAGTTTCCTTTTGTTCCTGACCGGTGGGTTGAACAACCCGTTCGCGCTTCTGATCCTGGGCCCGGTCACCATTTCAGCCACGGCGTTGACGATGCGGTCGACCACCATTCTGGGCGCGATCGCGGTTGGGATGATCACGTTGCTGGCCTCGTTCTACATCCCCCTCACCATGGCCGACGGCACGATCCTGGCGCTGCCCGATTTGTTCGTGCTCGGGTTTTGGATGGCGATTTGCATCGGGATCATCTTCGTCTCGGCCTATGCCCGCCGGATCAGCTCGGAAAACCATCGCATGAGCCAGGCGCTCCTGGCGACCCAGATGGCGCTTGCGCGCGAGCAGAAGTTGACCGACCTCGGCGGCGTTGTCGCTGCTGCGGCACATGAATTGGGCACGCCGTTGGCCACGATCAAATTGGTTTCGACCGAGCTGGCCGAGGAGCTGTCCAATACGCCAGAGCTTGCCGAAGACGCCCAACTCATCCGCGAGCAAGCGGATCGCTGCCGTGACATCCTGCGGTCGATGGGACGGGCCGGCAAAGACGATCTGCACATGCGTTCTGCCCCGTTTGGCGCGGTTGTGCGCGAGGCAGCGGACCCGCACGAGGATCGCGGGATCGCGGTCCAGTATGATTTCGTGGCCGACGCGGGCGAGCCGTCCGGCCAGCCCATCATCTGGCGCAAACCCGAGATCATTCACGGCGTGCGCAACCTTGTCCAAAACGCCGTGGATTTCGCAGAGCAGCAAATCTGGGTTGAGGGCTATTGGGGCAACGGAGAGATCCGGTTGCGGATCACGGATGATGGGTCCGGGTATCCGCAGGATCTTCTGGGTCGGTTGGGTGATCCGTTCCTGCGCCGCCGATCGCGCGAGGCAGAAACCGTCCGGCCGGGATACGAAGGGATGGGGTTGGGTCTGTTCATTGCGAAGACCCTGCTGGAGCGGTCCGGTGCCAAGGTCCAGTTCTGGAACGCGTCCGACCCGTTTCTCGCCGCGGAGGACAAGGCCGACAAAGGGGGCGCGATCGTCGAGGTGATTTGGCCGCACTCGGTTCTCGGGCTGCTGGACAACGAAGCCACGGCGCCGCTTGGGGAAAACCAGCCGATCCAGGCGTAACCGTCACCGCACAATCCACGACCAAACCATGCTTAACCGCGTGTTAACGCTTCTGGTTAATCCTTGGGGCCGTTGAATTGAGTAAGTGTGTCGATTGGACGTCGCCATGGTCGATTTGGGTGTTGAGGGTGTTCTGCTCTTTGCCGCGATCAGTCTATGCGCCGCGACTTTGGCGGTCCTCGTCTCGGGACGATTGCTGCCGCCGTCGACCTCTGGGCGCGGGGTGCGCCGTGGCCCCATCGTGTTCGACGGGCCCGCCGTTTACGAGTTTCGTGAAGGATACCTCGTGTCGGACCTGCCGCGCTGCGATCCGTTTCTGGCCGCTGATATCGACCGAAGCCACGCGTTCAGGGCCCTGACGCAGGCTCTGTCAGCGCTGTCTCCGGACATTCCCGAAAAGATGGCGTCTTTGGCCGACCGAGGGACGTCTTTCATCCAGACCGTCGGATTGGGGCCAGATGCGTTGACCATAGGGGGGCGCTGGATTGACGATGCGATCAAGCTGACGGTGGGGCCAACGACCGTCTCAGACGGCCGCCAATCCATCGACTGCGCCACACTGGATGCGCTTTTGGAGGAAACCGATGAATTGCGCCTGACGGTGGATGTCTTTCCGATGGTCTTGTGGAAAACGGCCCCCAACGGTGCGATCACGTGGGCGAACGCGCCGTATCGGGACCTGTTGGACACCATTGAGGGCCGCGCGGCCTCGGACAGTTGGCCCCTTCCGCCCATCTTTGATGTTGCCCTTGCCGATGTCACGGCACCCAAACGCAGCAAGCGCATCCAGATTGGCCGCGCGGCGCACGGCACGGCGCGTTGGTTCGAAATATCGACCAATCCTTTGCCCGACGGCAGTGTGCTTTGGGTGGCGCAAGACATAGACGCGCTGGTCGCCGCCGAGGCCGGGCGGCGAACCTCTGTCCAGACGTTGGGAACAGTGTTCGCGCATCTGCCGGTGGGACTGGCCGTCTTCGATCGCCGCAGGAAGCTGATGGTGTTCAACCCCGCATTGATGGAGCTTACCGGATTGCCAGCGGAATTCCTGTCGCAAGCGCCGGACCTTGAAAGTGTGATTGACGAAATGCGCCATCGGCAAAAGATCCCGGAGCCGCGCGACTATGCGGCGTGGCGTGACGAAGTCGCCCTTCTGGATCACGGGTCCGACGTCGGCAATTATCAGGACATCTGGGCGCTTCCGACGGGACAGACATTCCGGGTCAGCGGCCGCCCCTATCCCGACGGGGCCCTTGCACTGATGTTCGAAGACATTTCCGACGATATGGAATTGACCCGACAGTTTCGGACCGAGCTGGACCTCCTGCGCAGCGTCATCGACGCGCAGCCCGTCGCCCTGGCTGTCATTGGACCGGACGGCCGCGTGACTTTGAGGAACACCCGGTTCAGCGAAATCCTCGGCGCGGTGGCGGAGCAGGAGGACACAGAACCGGAGGCATGGCGCCAGACACCGCTCGGGCAAGAGATCGCCGCTGCGCAGATCGCCTTGGCGGCCCGGAAAAACCCGGATGCAGCCATGTCGCGCACCCTAAAGGTCGGCGGCGGGTCAAGCCTTCTGTGCACGGTCTCTCGTGTCGTCGGCGGGGCGACCCTTGTGACGCTGAAGCAGGATCCTGGCAGCCTCGCGCTGGCGCAGCTTGTCGAAGGCGACCCTGTCGCGCGGGACGCGGCGCAGCGGCGTGCGTCTGATCGGGATGTGCGTCCGGGACCACAGCCCGTCGCCCACGGCATCGGGTAACCCCTGAGCGGGGCCTCCCCCATTGCAGGCCGAGGGGGATCGGCTACAGTTTCCCAAATGATTGCCGCGCCAGACCAGCAAGAAACACCCGCGCCCGTTCACGTCCCGCCGCATTGGAAGCGGCAGGGTCAGCTCATGGTGCACGCGCCCGACGACACAGATGCGTTGGCCCGCCGGCTGAGTGCTGGTCTCCGTCCGGGTGACACATTGCTGCTGGATGGCCCACTTGGCAGCGGAAAAACCCACTTCGCACGCGCCTTTATCCGCGCGGCATTCGGCGCCGACGGGTCATCAATCGAGGTTCCGTCTCCGAGTTTTACACTGGTCCAAACCTATGCCCCGCCCGGCGGAGAGATCTGGCATGCCGACCTCTATCGATTGTCCGATCCGCAGGAAACTTTGGAGCTTGGCTTGGATGAGGCTTTCGACACCGCGGTCTGTCTGGTCGAATGGCCGTCCCGGTGGGGCGAGGCTTGGCCGGACACGGCGGCTCTTCTGCGCTTTCACACCCCACAGAACGCCCCCGAAAGCCGTCACCTGAGTGTGTGGGGCGCGCCCGATGCTCCGGTCGTGGCTCGGATTCTGGCGCACCTGACCGACCCATGAACGCTGTGCCTGCCGCCCTCGACATCGTCGCGCCGGATTGGCGCACGGCCGACCTTGTTCCAATGGCACAAGATGCCTCCAGTCGACGATACAGCCGCCTGCATCGCGCCGATGGCGCCACCGCGGTCCTCATGGATGCACCCGTTGACACCGCCGAGGACATGGCCAGTTTCGCGGCATTCCTGACCTTGGCCGATCATCTGCGGAGAGCGGGGTTTTCGGCACCGAAGATCTACGGGGCCGATCCGGCACTGGGCGTGGCCCTGCTGGAAGACCTTGGTCAAACCTCTCTTGCGGCTCTACTGGATGCCGACCCCGACCGCGCCCGCGCGGCCTATTCGGCTGCCGCCGACGTCGCGGCCGCCCTCGAGATGGTGCCCGCGCCGCCGACGGTCGCGCGCCCTGACTTGGCAAACCTGGTTGCTATGGTCGATGTGACGCTGGACCAAATCGAACTGGCCGATGGCGAACAGCATTCCCTCAAGTCGGCCCTTCAGGATGCCGTTTCACCCTTGGCCGACGGGCCACGCGCCTTGGCCCTGCGCGATTTTCATGCCGACAATCTGATGTGGCTGCCGGATCGGCAGGGCGTGGCGCGCGTGGGTCTGCTGGATTTCCAGGATGCCGTGCTGCTGCCCGTTGGATACGATCTTGCCTCGGTGCTGGATGATCCGCGTCGCTGCGTGCCGAACGCGTGGCGCAATGACCTGATCGCGGCGTCCGCGGACCGTTGGGGTGTGCGCACCGGGCAGGCGATGCTGCGGGTCAATACACTGTCGCTTCTTAGGAACGTCCGTATTCTGGGAATATTCCGGCGTCTGGTTCAGATGCAGGGGCGATCTGCATACGCTGCATTTGTGCCCCGTACCGTGGCGCTGATCCGGCGATGCCTGCATGATCCGGGCCTGGTCGCCTTGGCCGGGCCGGTGGCGGCCGTTCTGGACGTTGCGCAGCCTTGGGCACGCGCTGAGGGGCCGCGATGACCCGGCCGGCCATGATCCTTGCCGCCGGGTTCGGGACGCGGATGGGGGCGTTGACCCGCGACCGGCCCAAACCCCTGATCCATGTGGGTGGTCGACCCCTGATTGACCATGCGATTGCGGCGGCCGGCCCGGCCGCGCCCGTTGTTGTGAATGGCCATTATCGGGCCGCGCAACTGGAGGCCGATCTCAAGACCCGGCATCCCGGTGTGCTGTTTTCGCATGAAACACCCGAGATTTTGGAGTCTGGCGGCGCAATCAAACAGGCCTTGCCGGTCCTTGGCGCCGACCCGATCCTGACCCTGAACGCGGACGCAGTGTGGCGCGGCCCCAATCCCCATCATGTTCTCGCGGACCGATGGGCCGCGCAGGAGATGGAGGCGTTGCTGCTCCTCGTCCCGCGCCAACAGGCCATTGGCCGAGACGGTGGCGGGGATTTCGACATGGATGACACCGGTCGTCTGGTTTTGAACAAGGGGCCTGACACTTGGGTGTACACCGGCGCCCAGATCCTGAACACGGCCCGGATCGCCCGGTCGTCGGACCGGGTGTTTTCCTTGCGGGATGTTTGGCGTGATATGACCGAGGCGGGAACGCTGTTTGGCTGTGTCTACCCCGGCGCGTGGGGCGATGTTGGGCACCCCGGCGGCATTCAGGCGGCAGAGGATATGCTGCGCGATGTTTAACGCGGATGGCGACACCCCGAACCTGTTTGCAACCGCCATCGGGCGCGATTTTTGCGCTGACCTCGTGTCCGGGTTGGTGGGGCGCCTGGATGGACAGCCACCCGAGGCAATTGCACGCGTGCGGATCTTCGTCGCCAACGGACG
This sequence comes from Paracoccaceae bacterium, assembly GCA_963921255.3. Taxonomy (GTDB): domain Bacteria; phylum Pseudomonadota; class Alphaproteobacteria; order Rhodobacterales; family Rhodobacteraceae; genus JANSYL01. Next base: position 554,798 of record CAWUEW020000001.1, read on the forward strand.
GATGGAGCGCCGCCTGCGCGCGCTGTTCGCGGCTCGCGGCGCCGGTTTTTTGCCGCATATTCAACCGGTTCAGGCGCTCAGCACGCAGGGGGCGTTGGCCGGAATCCCCCCGGCAGTTTCGCCCTTGGCGTTGCGATTGGAATTGGCAGACCTGATTTCACGCTTGTTGGAGCGTTCGCCGGATCTGGCCCCGCGTTCGGCCCTTTATGACCTGGCCGACAGCCTCGCCGATCTGATGGGCGAACTGTTCGAGGAGGGCGTTTCTCCAGACGTGATCGCAGACCTGAATGTCGGGGATCATTCGCAACACTGGGCCCGCGCGCAGGCCTTTCTCGGGGCCGTGGCGCATTATTTTCAGGGGGATGCCCCGTTGACCACAGAGGCACGGCAAAGCCTTGTTGTGGATCATTTGATCCGAAGCTGGCGCCATGCTCCGCCGCGTGATCCTGTTCTTGTCGCTGGCTCCACCGGGTCGCGCGGGGCAACCTTCCGTTTGATGGAAGCCGTCGCACGTCTGCCCAACGGGGCGACGATCCTGCCGGGTCTTGACCGGGATATGCCGCGCGCGGTTTGGGGACGCCTGCTGCAGGATCGACGTGAGGGGTTGGCGGGCGAAGATCATCCGCAGTTTCGCCTGGCCAAGTTGGCGGACGTCCTGGACCTTGCGCCGTGGGATATTCCGGACTGGCATCAAGCCGTGCCGAAAACCTCCGCCCGTGTTCGGGCGGTGTCCCTCGCCCTGCGCCCGGCACCGGTGACGAACCAGTGGCGTTCGGAAGGACCCAAGCTGGAGGAGCTGGATCACGCCTTTGAACCAGTCAGCTTGATCGAGGCGCCGTCCGCGCAGCTTGAAGCGACCGCGATCGCCTTGCGGCTCCGGAAGGCCGCAGAAGACGGGCAGCGCGCCGCGCTGATCAGTCCTGATCCCAAGCTCACCCGGCAGGTGACGGCGGCCTTGGATCGATGGGGCATCCTGCCAGACGACAGCGCCGGGCAGCCCTTGTCCCAAGTCGCGGGCGGACGCCTGTTCCGCCACGTCGCCGATGCGATGGCCGCGCCCATGCAGGCCGAGTTGCTGCTCACCATTCTGAAACACCCGCTATGCCACGCCGCAGGCGAGCGCGGCCCGCACCTGAAGCGGACCCGGGATCTCGAGTTGGACGTGCTGCGCGACGGGGCCGTCCTGTCACAGGGCAATGGGGTGCGGGCGTGGGCCGCGGAACGCACGGACGACGTTGGTGCGATGGCCTGGGCGGATTGGGTGGTCGACAGCCTGCTTCACCTTGACCCGGGCGCGCACCTCTCTCTGACCGACCGCGTCGCACGGCATATCGCCTTGACCGAAACGCTGGTCACTGGGTCCGATGGATCTTCGGCCGATGCGCTTTACGCGGGCGAAGACGGAGCTGCATTGCGCCGACTGATGGATGAGCTGACCGCGGCAGCGACTTCGGGCGGGGCGATGTCGGCGCTCGATTATCGGGATTTCTTCACCGCATTGGCGGATGACCGGGAGGCGCGCAAATCCCTCCGGCCACATGCCGATATCCTGATCTGGGGCACGCAAGAGGCCCGCGTTCAGGGCGCCGACCTGATGATTCTGGCGGGTCTGAATGAAGGAACATGGCCCAAGCCGGCCAGTGCCGACCCTTGGCTCAACCGGGCCATGCGGGCCGAGGCGGGATTGCGTCTGCCGGATCGTGTCACCGGGCTGGCCGCGCATGATTTTCAACAGGCGATCGCCGCGCCCGAGGTTCTCTTGACCCGATCCCTCCGGGATGACGAAACAGATACGGTTCCCGCGCGGTGGCTCAATCGGCTGACCAATCTACTACACGGATCGGGTTCGACCGCACGGGGCGTTTTGTCCGACATGCGCAAACGCGGGCAGGCTTATGTGGCGATGGCAGCCACCCTGACACGAACGATCGCGGCGGATGCACCGGCCCCGCGCCCCGCCCCCTGTCCGCCCCAAATCGCCCGCCCAACGAAGCTGAGCGTCACACAGGTCGAAAAACTGATCCGCGATCCTTACGCCGTTTACGCGGCGCGGGTGCTTGGTCTCTACCCGCTGAAGCCACTGCGCTCGACGCCAGATGCGGCTCTACGCGGCACGGCTCTGCACGATGTGATGCACGCGTTTGTGGCCGCCACGATCGACACCCTGCCGGACTCGAAGGCAAGCTTCGCCATCTTGATGGCGGCGACAGACGACGTGCTGGCCCAAACCGCCCCGTGGCCCGCCGCGCGGCGGTTGTGGCGCGCCCGGATCGCCCAGGTCGCCGAACACATTTACCAGTCCGAGATTGGCCGACGCCACATCGGCACGCCCACCTTGTTGGAAGCGAAGGCCGAATGGGAGGTCCCGGGAACGGGGGTCGTTCTGCGCGGCACCGCAGACCGGATTGATACGCTGCACGGAGGTGGCTACGCCATCTACGACTACAAGACCGGCGCGCCGCCCACCGCGAAACAGGAGCGTGCGTTCAATAAACAGCTTTGGTTGGAGGCGCTGATGCTTGCCGGGGGGGCGTTTGCACTTACCGGTGATCTCCAGACTCACCGCATTGCGTATATTGGCCTCGGCACCAACCCGAAAACAATGCAGCATGATCCCGCGCCGGCCGATCTTCGGTTGATCGGCACGCAGCTTCGCGACCGGCTTCTGCATATGCGCGCGCCCGACACCGGGTTTCCCGCGCGGCGTGCCATGCAGGGGGTGTGGTTTTCGGGTGACTACGACCACCTGGCGCGATTTGGCGAATGGGATGAAACCGATGCTGCGATCCTGATCCCTGTTGGGGGGGCGCGATGAACGACGCCAGCCTCGCACAGATCGAAGCGGCCGCCCCAAGGACTTCCACTTGGCTGAGCGCCAATGCCGGGTCCGGCAAGACACGGGTTCTGACAGATCGCGTGGCGCGTCTTTTGCTTGAGGGCGTGCGGCCCGAGCGGATCTTGTGCCTGACTTACACCAAGGCTGCCGCGATGGAGATGCAGAACCGCCTGTTCAAGCGCTTGGGCGAATGGGCGATGCTGTCCGATGATGCGCTGTCCGGTGCACTGATCGATGTCGGTGTTCCGGGCGCAGACCTTGATGCAACCGTGCTGTCACAGGCGCGCACGCTTTTCGCGCGCGCAATCGAGGCTCCGGGTGGTCTGAAGATTCAGACCATTCACTCGTTTTGCTCGTCTGTGCTGCGCCGGTTTCCGCTCGAGGCGGGTGTCAGCCCGGGGTTCACCGAAATCGACGAACGCGTCCAAACCCGACTGATTGCCGATCTGGTGGATGACCTGGCCCATGATCCCAACACGCAGGAAGCGATTGACGGGCTTGCATCGCATCTGACGGACGATGAGGGGCTCCTCCGTTTGGTACAGTCTGTTGCCGGACGGGCGGCGGACCTGTCACCGCCATCGGACTGGCCGCAGATTTGCTCGGCGTTCGGGATCGACCCCGCGTTGACTGAAGAGGCGATACTCGCCCAGGTGCGCGTCGGCGGTGAAGCTGCGGTGTGCAAAGCACTGGTCGCTCTGCTGGATCCCGAGAACCGCCAACAGGGGAGACTGCACGCCGTTCTCAGCGCTGTCGACTGGGACCGACTTTCATTGGCGGATCTCCAGTCACTCGAATCCGTATGCCTGACAGGCGCATCGGCCAAGGCGCCGTTAACGGCGAAGGTTGACGCGTTCGGAAACAAGGCGATCCGCACCGCGCTTGGGCCGAACACAGCGGCGTTCAACGCGCTGATGGAACGGATCGAAGCGGCCCGCCCCCTGCGCCTTGCCCTGTCGGCCGCGCGGCGCACGCACGCACTGCACGTGTTCGCGGCGGCCTTTCTGCCAGCCTATGCTGACGCGAAACTGTCCCGGGGCTGGCTCGATTTCGACGACCTCATCCATCGCACCCGCGCCCTGCTTTCGGCGCCGGGGGTGGCGCAATGGGTGCTGTTCCGGCTGGATGGCGGAATTGACCACATCCTCGTGGATGAAGCGCAGGACACCAGTCCAGATCAATGGGATATCGTTGCCCGGCTGGCCGAGGATTTCGCCGTCGGGGAAGGGGCCCGCTCGGACGTCGAGCGCACGATTTTCGTGGTCGGTGACAAGAAACAGTCAATCTATTCCTTCCAAGGAGCTGACCCCGAGGGGTTCGACCGCATGCGGGCCCATTTCGCGGCCCGATTGTCTCAGATCGACGCCCCGTTTCAGTACAAAGAGTTGCTGCATTCATTTCGGTCCGCGCCGTCGATCCTGCAGGTGGTCGATCGTGTTGCGGCCCGCGCCACCGCGGGTGGGGTTGGAGCGGATGTCGAACACCGTGCGTTCTTTGGTGACAAGCCCGGTCGCGTTGATCTGTGGCCTGTGGTCGAGGCGGTCGAGCAACCCGAGCCGCCAGAGTGGGACGATCCCCGCGATCTGGTGGGCGACGACCACCACGTGACGCGGTTGGCCCGGCAGATTGCCGACCAGATTGACGCCATGATCACCGCGGCCAGCCCGATCACGGTGGGCGATGTGCGGCGCGCCGTGACCCCGGGCGACATCATGATCCTCGTGCAGCGCCGGTCGCCCCTGTTCCGCGCCATCATCTCGGCCCTCAAAGCCAAGGGGCTGCCCATTGCCGGGGTGGATCGCGCGCAAATCGCCGACCCTTTGGCCGTTCAGGATCTGTTGTCGCTGATGCGGTTTCTTGCAACGCCGGAGGATGACCTGTCCCTCGCCGAGGTCCTGAGATCCCCCTTGGGCGGGTTCAGCGAGGCGGACCTTTTTGCATTGGCCCACGGCCGAGGCTCGTATCTCTGGCGCGCGTTGCAGGAACGGGCCAGCGACTGGCCCGCAACCGTCGCGATGCTTGAAGATTTGCGGGATCAATCGGATTTCCTGCGGCCCTACGATCTGCTGGAACGCGTTCTGATCAAGCACGATGGTCGGCGCCGGCTTCTGGCGCGTTTGGGCCTCGAGGCCGAGGATGGCATCGATGCGATCCTTGCCCAGGCGCTGGCCTATGAGCGGATGGAAGTGCCAAGCCTGATGGGGTTCGTCGGGTGGCTGGACAGTGGCGAAGTTGTCGTCAAGCGCGACCTCGCACAGGTCAAGGATCAGATCCGGGTCATGACCGTTCATGGCGCCAAAGGTCTGGAGGCACCTGTGGTCATCCTGCCGGACACGGGCCAGCGGCAGGCCACCGCCCGTCGCGCAGCTCTGGTGCAGCCCCACGGCGCGCCCGTGCTGTGGTCCGCGGGATCGGCGCAGGATGCCCCGCCGCTGATCTCGAACGAACTGGATCGCCTGGCGGCCGCGGCAGCAGCCGAGCATGACCGCTTGCTCTATGTGGCGATGACCCGGGCGGAAAGCTGGCTGATTGTGGCCGCTGCGGGCCGGATCGGAACGACCCCTGACGCCAGTTGGTACGGTCAGGTGCAGGCCGCGTTGCAAGACCTTGGCGCGCAGTCTTTCCCCCTTGGGGATGGCGCCGGCCTGCGTTTGCAAACCGGGGATTGGTCCAACGTTGATCCTGTTGCTGCGCCGGCCGCAGGCGCGGCCGACCTGCCGTCATGGACAGCCAAACCCGCGCCGCACCCGATCCGCGATCAGGCGGTGCGCTCCCCGTCCGATCTGGGGGGCGCGAAAGCTTTGCCCGGTGAGGCAGGGCCGGTTGAAGAAGCCGCGGCCCTGCGCCATGGGCGCCTCGTGCATCTGCTGCTGGAACACCTGCCGGGTCTTCCGCAGCCCGCGTGGGCGGCGGCGACACCGGGGATCTGCGCCCTCGAATCGCCCAGTTTGCCGAGCGCCGATCAAACGGCCGCGCTGGATGAAGCCACCGCAGTCCTGACAACGCCCGATCTGGCCTGGGTTTTCGCGCAAGACGCATTGGCCGAAGTCGAGGTCGCCGGAGAGAGTGCCGTGCTCGGTGGCCCGGTGATGGGCGTGATCGACCGTCTGATCGTAACGCCCGAGCGTGTGCTGGTCGTGGATTTCAAAACCAACCGGACCGTGCCGGCCCGGCCCGAAGATGTGCCCGAGGGCCTCTTGCGCCAGATGGGCGCGTATTCCGAGCTTCTGGCCGCGATCTATCCGGACCGCCCGGTCGAGACGGCGATCTTGTGGTCGAATGCGCCCGGTCTGATGTTTCTGCCACACGATCTTGTGTCTCAGGCGCTTGGACGCGCAGCCACTGCTTGACGTTGGGCAGGGGCGTTCCTACCTTCGCCATTCATCGCATTTTGCCAGCAGGAGGGCGCAGCCCATGGCCACCGTTTCCGTCTCCGATGCCACCTTCGATGCCGAAGTGCGCGAATCGGACATTCCCGTCGTTGTCGATTTCTGGGCCGAATGGTGTGGCCCCTGTAAACAGATTGGCCCGGCGCTCGAAGAGCTGTCGGATGAATACGCCGGCAAGGTGAAGATCGTGAAAGTAAACGTGGATGAAAACCCCATCGCCCCGATGCAACTGGGCGTGCGCGGCATCCCGGCGCTGTTCATGTTCAAGGGCGGCGAGGTCGTGTCGAACAAAGTCGGCGCGGCCCCCAAAGCGGCTTTGCAGAAGTGGATCGACGAAGAGGTCTAAGCCTCGGGTCCACAGCTCGATTGAAGGGCGCCCTGCGGGGCGCCCTTCTAGGTTTGTCCCTGACCCAAAGGGAGGGTTGGGCCAGGGATGCAAGCGTATCGCTTAGCCTTTGGTGAAGTCCGGGTAGGCTTTCATGCCAAGCTCGGCGGTGTCCAAACCTTGCAGTTCGGCTTCTTCCGAGACCCGGATGCCAACGACGGCCTTCAGGATGAACCAGACGATCAGCGACAGGACGAAGGTCGTGCCGATGATGGCGACCATACCGATGACCTGAGCGCCAACCGTGGAGGTGCCGGTCAGGACAACCGCGAAGGTGCCCCAGATGCCTGCGAAACCGTGAACCGGGATCGCGCCAACCACGTCGTCGATTTTCATCTTGTCGAGCAGCGGAACCGTGAAGACCACGATGACACCACCGATTGCACCGATGATCAGGGCCAGGAACAGGGTCGGGGCCAGCGGCTCCGCCGTGATCGAGACCAGACCCGCCAGGGCGCCGTTCAGGACCATGGTGAGGTCGGCCTTGCCGTAGATCACCTGGTTCAGGACCAGCGCAGCAACGGCACCAGCGGCAGCAGCCATGTTGGTGTTCGAGAAGATGCGCGAGACGTCAGCAACGTCACCAACCGAGCCCATTGCCAGCTGCGAACCGCCGTTGAAGCCGAACCAGCCGAGCCACAGGATGAACATACCCAGGGTCGCCAGGGCCAGGTTCGAACCGGGCATCGGGTTCACTTTGCCGTCTTTGTACTTACCCAGACGCGGGCCCAGGACGATCGCACCAGCGAGAGCTGCAGCAGCACCACAGGCGTGCACAACGGTCGAACCAGCGAAGTCCGAGAAGCCGATGTTTTCCGACAGCCAGCCGCCGCCCCACTGCCAGGACGCGGTCAGCGGGTAGATGAAGCCGGTGAGGATCATCACGAAGATCAGGAAGGGCCACAGCTTGATGCGCTCAGCCAGAGCACCCGAAACGATCGAGGCGGTGGCCGCACAGAACATCAGCTGGAAGATGAAGTCGGAGCCGGTCGATGCGTAGGCTGCATCATCAGCACCCTCGAGACCCATGTCATTCAGGTAGACAGGCTCAAGAACGCCCCAGGACGGGAACAGGCCCGAGAAGTAGCCTTCGATGGCCCAATCGCCGAGCGGGTACATCAGGTTGTAACCGATCAGCCAGTACATGATGGCCGCCAGCGAGAAGAGGGCGACGTTTTTCGTCATCTGCATGGTGACGTTCTTCGAGCGGACGAGGCCGCCTTCCAGCATGGCAAAGCCAGCTGCCATGAAGAACACCAGGAAGCCGCCGATCAGGAACAGCAGCGTGTTAAAGATCCAGACCACCTCGTCGGTGACAGCCGGTGCCGCCTCCTCCTGGGCCAGACCAAGGGTCGGCAGCGCCACAGCGGCGAGCGTCCCCAAAGCAAGGTACTTGAAAGATTTCATAGGACTTGTTCCCCTTGAAAAGTCGGACGCTGTGTTACAGCGCGTCGTCGTTGGTTTCGCCGGTGCGGACGCGCACGGCGCTGGCCACGTCGAGGACGAAGATCTTGCCGTCGCCGATCTTGTCGGTTTTGGCAGTGGTTTGGATGGTTTCGACCACTTGATCGGCCATGCCATCGGCAACCACGATTTCGAGCTTAACTTTCGGCACGAAATTCACGGCGTACTCGGCGCCGCGATAGATTTCGGTGTGCCCAGACTGAGAACCGAAGCCCTTGATCTCGGTCACCATCATGCCGCGCACGCCGATAGAGGTCAGCGCTTCGCGGACCTCTTCAAGCTTGAACGGCTTGATTGCTGCGATGATGAGTTTCACGTTTGTCACCGTTCCGGTTGTTGTACTGTCCCCCCTGGGACGTCACGGGCCTCAGGCCAGGCATAGCGGGGGGAAGGGGCAACGAAGCGCTTCTGAATCCGCACAACTCGGAGGCGATTTTGCAAATTTTTTGCGCAAATCTGCGGCGCTGCCTATTTTTTGATCGAATGTGATATGCGGCGCTGCGGCGTAGCCTCTCCACATCCGACTCGTTTTTTCCTATGTTCAAAAGAAAACAGGCAGGACCCCGAGTATGAGTTCATCCAGCAACGGTGGACGGTCGTCTTCCCGCGGCAAGCGCCGTATCGTGGCGGACCGTCGCGCGCCGGCGCCCGCGCGCAAGCGGAGCAGCGGCAATGGTCGGTCCGGCAAAAAGGCGCGCCGCAAACCGGCCAAACGCACGCGCCGCCCCGGTCTTCTCGGCCTGCTGGCGGCGTTCATCGGCTGGATTCTGCGGCTGATTTGGCGCCTGTTCCTTGGGGGCACAGCCGCCGTGATGCTGATCCTGGGGGCCGCGACAGCTTATTACTACGCACAGCTGCCTGACGTTGAGACCGTGGTCGATAACCGGGCGCGCGGTTCAGTCACGATGCTGGATCGGAACGGTGATGTCTTTGCGTGGCGCGGCGAACAGTTCGGCGGCGTCATCACGCCGGACACGGCCAGCGAACACCTGACAAACGCGGTCGTGGCGACAGAGGATCGCCGCTTCTATCGGCACCTCGGCGTCAGTCCACGCGGGATCGCCAGCGCCATCCGCATCAACCTGCGCGAAGGGCGCGGGCCGCTGGAGGGCCACGGAGGCTCGACCATCACGCAGCAGGTGGCCAAGTTGATGTGTCTGGGCGTTCCGTTTGATCCGGAAGCCTGGGAAAGCGAAGCCGATTACGAGGCCGACTGCCGCCGCACCACCCTTTGGCGCAAGATCCAGGAGATGCCGTTCAGCTTCGCGATGGAGCTGCGCTATACCAAGGACGAAATCCTGACGATCTACTTTAACCGGGCGTATCTGGGCGCAGGGGCGCGCGGTTTCGAAGGGGCGGCTCAACGCTATTTCGGAATTTCGGCAGCCGAGTTGGAACCACAACAGGCCGCGATGCTGGCGGGTCTTCTGGTGGCACCCTCCTACTACGCCCCGACAAGAAACCTTGAGCGGGCGCAAGGTCGGGCGGCCACCGTTCTGCGATTGATGTCTGATCAAGGCTACCTGACCGAGACTCAAGCCGCGGCCGCGCAGGCGAATCCGGCCGTGCTGTCGGAGGCGGCCGAGCAAAACACCGGCGGCGCGTTTGCGGACTGGATCATGGCCACCGGCCCCGATTTCCTGACGCGTGATACAACCGAAGACGTCATCATTCGCACCACTTTCGATCCCGAGATGCAGGCCGCGGCAGAAGCAGCGATGGCGGATGTGTTCGAGAACCAGGTGCGCGATGGGTCCGAAGCCCAGGCCGCCATCATCGTGATGAGCGCCGATGGCGCCGTCCGGGCGATGGTTGGCGGGCGCGACACACAGGGTGCTGGCCTGTTCAACAGGGCGACACAGGCGATGCGGCAGACAGGCTCGGCCTTCAAGCCATTCGTCTATGCCACCGCATTGGACCTGGGGTGGCGCTTTGACGATATGATTCTGGATGCCGAGATCACGATCGACGTGCCGGGATCAGGGCCCTATTCCCCGACCAACTACACGAACGAATTCTATGGCGAGGTCACGTTGACCGACGCCCTGCGCGCCTCGCTCAACACACCTGCGGTGCGGCTGAGCGAAGAGGTTGGGCGCGATCTGGTGCGCACAGTCGCCTCCGAGTTCGGAATCGAAAGCGATCTTGCCCTTGGCCCGGCCTTGGCGCTTGGCGCGTCTGAATCGACGTTGATCGAGATGACGGGGGCCTATGCCGGGATTCTGAACGGCGGGTCCGCCGTCGTGCCCTACGGCGTCCAGGAGCTGCGGCTTCAGGGCGATGCGGCTGCCTTGTTCGAGCAAACAACCGGCATGCAAGACCGCGTGATTTCCGAGTTCGCAGCCCGCCAGCTGACCTACATGATGGCCGAAGTGGTCGCGGACGGAACCGGTCGCCGCGCGCAACTGCCGGATCGGCCTGTGGCCGGGAAGACCGGCACGACACAGGCGGCGCGGGATGCGTGGTTTGTCGGGTTCACGGCCGACTACGTTGCCGGGATCTGGATGGGATACGACGACAACTCGCCATTGTCCGGCGTGACGGGCGGCGGATTGCCCGCCGAGATTTGGCGGCAGACCATGGAACAAATCCATGCCGACATTCCCCCGCGTCCCTTGCCGATGATCGACCCCATTGCCGAGGCGCGCCCCGATCCAACCCTTGTGCAGGACACAGGCCGGCGACCGGATCTGGCGGAACAAATCTTGATGGAGGTTTTGGGCGGGTTGCTCGGGCGGAACTAGAGCGCGCGCACCTATCCCAGGGACCGGATCGCGTTGGACACAGCGCCGATATTGCCGCCATTGCGGTCCAACAGGGCGCCGATCTCGTTCCGCTCGGTGATCACCAGAGAAATCCCCTCGATCAAGAGGTCGATAAACCGTGGCGCGCCGCTGCGATCCCACACGCGGAACCTCACCTCGAGCGGGCCCGAACCGCGCAGGGTCACGCGCGTGACCACTTCGACAAAACGCCCACTGTCCTGTGCGCGCTGGACGTTGATGGACCCGCCGATGAATTCGCGGAACCGGCGCCCGTATTTCCGCGCCATGTATCCTTGGAAGGCGCTTTGGAACCCGCGCAGGTCGCCCGCGCTTGCACTGCGGCTTGCCGGTCCAAGCACGGACCGCGCAATTGTTGGCATATCGGCATACCGGGACAGCACGTTCTCGAAATCGCGGATCATCCGACTTTCGGACTGACCCGAGTTGATGATGCGGGTGATGTCTGCACTGACCTGCTGGACAAGCGCCGTTGCGGTTCCCTGATCCACGGCATGTGCGGGGCGCGGCAAGGTTGGACTTAGTCCGGCAGCGAGTCCGCCGATCAGAACCAAACGGCGCGAAGGGGTCAGGCTATGGGTCATACGGGTCGATATAAGTGTCCGCCAACGGATCAACAGGGGAGAGCGCCCCGGTTTCCGGGTCGATGACCACCTGTGTTCCATCGCTCAGTTCAAATCTGCGCGATTGCAAATAGGACGACCGCAACTGCGCGTAACTGTCCGCGCTTTCGTAGAGGACGCCATCAATCGTGTCTGCGAAGCGATACCGGCTGTCGAGCGGCTGAAGGATGCCTGCGCCCCGCGCATAATTCACTTCAGGTGCAGGCACGAAGATCCGCACCGGGTTCAGTGCAACATCGACAACCGTGCCGACGGCGTCGCGCCGGGTCGATGGGCCGAGAACCGGAAGTTCGAGGTAATCACCCTCGCCAAACCCGTAGATATGCAGCGTTTCGCCAAAGTCTGTTTCGGCGGCTGTCGGGCCTATGGCGCTTGCGGGATCCAGCAAGCCCCCGATCCCGATCGTCGAATTCACAAGGAAGCGCGCCGTATTCTGCATCGCTTGGCCAAGGCGCAGCTGCAGAATGTTGTTCACCACATAGCCGGGCTGGTCCAGGTTGCTGGCAAAATTCGACACGCCTTGCCGCACGGGCTGCGGCACAGCCGTCCCGTAGGCTGTCGCGATCGGACGGATCAGTGTTCTGTCCAGCTCGCGATTGAAGGCGTGGGCTTCCCGATTAATCACCTCATCGCGATCAACAATCGTATCGCCGGGCGGCAAAGCAGCCGGTCCGCAGGCAACAAGACCCACAGTCAGTCCAACAACGACGACAACAGACTTAAAATGGCGAATGACGGCGATCGGCACGACAGCCCCCCGAAGGCATTAATGACAGACCTCTACTTAAACGCGCCAACCCCATTGGGAAGGGGCATCTGCATTTTTGCATTTGCGATCTGCACCACCCTTAGAGGGCGTTCAAACCCCGAGAGTCAAGGATTCCCCTCTGGGATCCAGCTTGAATCGGAAAACTGCGCAGAAGCAGCAACATAAGGAAAATTTTCAGTGTCAATTAACCCGCGCCACCCCCGCGGGAAGTGCTCAAGGAATGGGCACGGCTGGTGGCGCCGGTCAGACACGCGGTGCATTTGGGTCCACCCGTGGGGCGAATGGCGTCCGTGAAAAAACACCTCACGCTGCCGGTCCTGCCCTTTCCCTTGCCGGATGCTGCGGCTAGCGTGGCGACAACTGAAATTGCGTCACAGGGGATTAGGGATGGCGTCTTTTGAAGAGCGTTTGGCGGAACTCGGCGTAACACTGGACGCCCCACCCGCCCCGGCGGCGAACTACGTGCCGTTTGTCACCGTTGGTAACCTGGTTTTTGTCTCCGGGCAGGTTCCGATGACAGCGGATGGCCTGATTATCGGTCGCCTAGGAGAAGACATGGATATCGAGACCGGCGCGGCCGCGGCCAAGGTCTGCGGCATCAACCTGCTCGCCCAAGTCAAAGTCGCCTGCGGCGGGGATCTGGACAAACTTGTCCGCGTTGTGAAGCTGACGGGTTTCGTCAACTCGACCCCCGACTTCGGGGATCAACCGAAGGTGATCAACGGCTGCTCGGACTTCCTGGTCGAAGCCTTGGGCGATGCCGGGCGGCACAGCCGGTCGGCGGTCAGTGCCGGCGCCTTGCCGTTCGGTGTTGCCGTCGAAATCGAAGGTATCTTCGAGATCGCGGCGTAAGCCGTGGAACTGCCCCGAGCCTTTCTCGAAGCGCCCATCGCCCATCGTGCGCTCCACGACATCGGGCAGGGCGTGGTCGAAAACAGCGTGACCGCAATCCGGCGCGCTGTTCAGGCCGGGTATGGCATTGAAATTGATGTTCAACTGTCATCCGACGGTGTGGCCATGGTGTTTCATGACGACACGCTGGATCGTCTGACCGGCGTGACCGGGCCGGTGCGTGCGCGCTCCGCGGCCGACCTCGTTGAACTGACGCTGACAGGCTCGGAGGACCAGATCGCCCCGCTCAGCGACGTCTTGGCGTTGATTGATGGGGCCGTGCCGCTGGTGGTGGAGATCAAGGATCAATCGGGTGGTCTGGGCGAGGCTGATACAGCGCTGGAGGAGGCCGTCGCACGCGACCTGGACCACTATGCGGGACCGGTCGCCGTGATGTCCTTCAATCCTTACGTCGTGGACGCCATGCAGCGGCTTGCGCCTGACGTCCCGCGCGGTTTGGTGACAAGCGGCTTCGTTCCGTCGAAATGGCCTCACCTTTCTTCGGAAACCTGCACCGCGCTGCGATCCATTTCATCTTTCGGGCAGGTCGGTGCCGCGTTCGTCAGCCATCACTGGGCCGATTTGGGCAGCCCGCGCATCGCGGAATTGAAGGCGCAGGGCGTGCCCGTGCTGTGCTGGACTGTCACGACCCCACAGATCGAGGCCGAGGCGCGCCGCGTTGCAGACAACATCACCTTCGAAGGCTATTTGCCGCCGCCCGCCACATAGCGGATTTGCAAGCCCGCCTGCGGATTGACCGAGGGCGGGCAAGCCCCATCTAAATGGCATCACACCGCAACGCGCCGAGGGATCCTGTGGACGGCAGCCCACCCATTGAGATCACCGTTCTGACCAGCCTCGCCGATATCGACGCCGAGGCATGGGATGCTTGCGCGTGCCCGGAAGCCGCCGACGGCGGGCGTCCCAATGATCCGTTCACGACCTACCGGTTTCTGCGTGCACTGGAAGTGTCGCGGTCGGTCGGCGTCGGCTCGGGTTGGCAGCCCCGCCACCTCGTGGCGCGCGCCGAAGGCGAGGTGATCGCCGTCGCGCCGCTGTATGCAAAGGGGCATAGCCAGGGCGAATACATCTTCGACCACAATTGGGCGCACGCCTATGAACGTGCCGGTGGTCGCTATTACCCCAAGCTTCAGATGGCCGTGCCGTTCACGCCGGCCACGGGCCGCCGCTTTCTGGTCAAACCTGGATGGGAGGGGGTTGGGCGGGCCGCCTTGATCCAAGGGGCAGTTCAGCTTGCCAGCGAAAACGATCTGTCGTCGGTCCACATCACGTTTTGTACCCGCGAAGAAGCCGAGATGGGCGAACGCATCGGGCTTTTGCCGCGCACCACGACCCAATTTCACTGGGAGAATGCGGGATATCCTGATTTTGATGCCTTCCTGGCCAGCCTGAGTTCCCGAAAACGCAAAAACATTCGCAAGGAACGCGCGGCGGCGCAGGGGTTCGGCGGCCAGATCGTGGCCCTGACGGGCGCAGAGATCGAGCCCGAACACTGGGATGCATTCTGGGTCTTCTACCAAGACACCGGTGCCCGGAAATGGGGCACGCCTTACCTGACCCGCGCGTTCTTCGACCAGGCGCAGGACACCCTCCGCGATGACATGCTGTTGGTGCTTGCCCTGCGCGATGGGCAACCCGTGGCGGGCGCGCTGAATTTCATCGGTCGCGATACGCTCTATGGTCGGTACTGGGGCTGCATCGAGGACCACCCCTGCCTGCATTTCGAACTGTGCTACTATCAGGCCATTGAGGCCGCCATCGACCGGGGTTTGGGCCGGGTTGAGGCCGGCGCACAAGGCAGCCACAAGCTGGCCCGCGGCTACCTGCCGGTCCACACACATTCGCTGCACTGGGTGCGGGACCAGGGCTTTGCCGAAGCGATTGCGAATTACCTTGAGGCCGAACGCGACGCGACGGACGAGGAAATCGAGGTCCTGACAGAATACGGCCCGTTCAAGAAAGCCAATGTGGAGGAACAGGAATGACCCCTGAAAAGCTCGACGGTGCCAACCGCGACAAGGCGTTGGAGGCGCTTCAATCGCACGGGTGGACTTTGGTCGAAGGGCGCGACGCCATCGCCAAATCCTTCGTGTTCGACGATTTCATCACGGCATTCGGGTGGATGACCAAGGTCGCCCTGGTGGCCGAGCACATGAACCACCACCCAGAATGGTTCAATGTTTACAAAACGGTAGAGGTCACACTAACGACCCACGACGTGTCGGGATTGTCAAATCTCGATGTGGCGTTGGCGACGAAGATGGATCGCCTCGCCGGATGATGGCACGGGCCGAAACCGGTTAGGGTTCGGCCCGCCCCAAGTCGCACCCAATCAGATCGCGTCCAGCATGGTTTCGCCGGCGGACACCTCGCAGACGCCCGGGCCTTCTTCGACATTCAGCACTTTGACCACGCCGTCCTCGGCGTAGAGCGCGTAGCGGCGGGAGCGGTCGTAGAACCCGACGGGCTCTGCCGTGAAGTTCAGGCCGATTGCCTTGGTGAAGGTGGCCGATGCATCGCCCAACAGGGTGATGCCTGCTTCGGTTCCGCCGGTTTCGGCCCCCCAGGTCTGCATCACAAACGGGTCGTTGACCGAAACGCAGATCACTTCATCCACGCCTTTTTCGTCGAACCCGGCCTTGGTGCGGATAAAGCTCGGCATATGGGCTGAGGTACAGGTGCTGGTATAGGCGCCGGGCAGGCCAAAGATCACCACTTTGCGGCCTTTGGTCAGATCGGCCATCTGCACGGTTTCGGGGCCTTGGGCGCCAATACGCAGCAGCGGAGCATCGGGCAGGCTATCGCCAACAGAAATCGTCATTTTGGGGGGGTTCCCTCGCTTGTCTTGTCGTTCCCTGCGCATATAGGGTCCGGTCCGAAAAGGGCCAACGCGAAAGGGCATCCCATGGAAAAGATCGTGGTCGTCGGCGGCGGGCAGGCAGGCGCGGCCTGCGTCGCAAAGCTGCGGAGCGGTGGGTTTGCCGGGTCGATCACACTGATCGGCGAAGAACCGGTCCCGCCCTACCAGCGCCCCCCGTTGTCCAAGGGCTATCTGTTGGGCGACATGGCGCTTGAGCGGCTCTACCTGCGTCCCGAAAGCTACTATGGCGAGAATGATATCGACCTCCGGCTGAACGCCCGTGTTGACGGGATCGACCGGGCGGAAAAGCATGTATTGGTCGGAGATGAGCGTATTCCCTACGACGCATTGGTTCTGACGACGGGGTCCGTCCCGCGCCATCTGCCCTCGACCATGGGCGGTGATCTGGACGGGGCCTGCGTCGTCCGGACCTTGGCCGATGTCGATGCGATGGCCCCACGCGTTGGCCAAGACGGCCGCGCGTTGATTATCGGCGGGGGATATATCGGGCTTGAGGCCGCCGCGGTGTGTCGCAAGCGGGGGATGGATGTCATCCTGATCGAGATGGCCGACCGGATCCTGCAACGGGTCGCCGCGCCGGAAACGTCGGACTATTTCCGCGCGCTTCATCAGCGCAATGGCGTCCGCATCCGGGAAGGCGTCGGGTTGACCTGCCTGACCGGCGTTGATGGCCGTGTCACCGGTGCGATCCTGTCAGACATGACGGAAATTCCCGTCAATCTCGCCGTCATCGGGATTGGGATTGAACCGGCCTCCGCGCTTGCGGCCGATGCCGGTCTGGAGATCGAAAACGGAATCAAGGTGGATGCGTTCGGTCGAACGTCCGATCCGTCCATCTACGCGGCGGGTGATTGCGCCAGTCTTCCCTACCGCGCGGGCCGCATTCGTCTGGAGAGTGTTCAGAATGCCATCGACCAGGCCGAGGCTGCGGCCGACGCAATTTTGGGCGGCGATGTGCCCTATGAGCCCAAGCCATGGTTCTGGTCGGACCAATACGATGTGAAGCTTCAGATTGCAGGGCTTAACACGGGCTACGATCAAGTGGTTGTCCGCGACGGCGGCGCGACCCGGTCGCACTGGTACTACGGCGACGGCGCGCTCCTGGCTGTCGATGCCATGAACGATCCGCGCGGGTACATGATCGGGAAACGACTGATCGAAGCGGGCAAATCGCCCGATCCCAATACGGTCGCCGACCCGGAGGCGGACCTGAAGGCGTTGTTGAAAGCGTGAGGATCGTTGGCGGACGCTGGCGCGGCAAACGGCTGTCCGAGGTGGGGGCCGGGGACGCGGCCGCGCATTTGCGCCCGACCACCGACCGGGCGCGCGAGACGCTGTTCAACATCCTGACACATGGGAAATTCGGCAATCTCGTGGACGACGCGCGGGTGCTGGATCTGTTCGCAGGCACGGGCGCCTTGGGGCTCGAGGCGCTGAGCCGCGGGGCCAGTCATGCGACCTTTGTCGACACTGGAACGCCGGCGCGGGCGCTTCTGCGAGACAATATCTCGCTGTGTTCGGCGCAGGGGATCAGCAAGGTCTTTCGCCGCGATGCGACCGACCTCGGTGGTCACCGTGGGCCCGGCTTTGACCTCGTGTTCCTTGACCCGCCCTACGGGCAGGGTCTGGGGGAAACGGCCATCGCGTCTGCGCTTGCAGGCCAATGGTTGGCCCCGGGCGCCACGGTTGTCTGGGAGGAGGATGCGCGCCCCCTCCTGCCACCCGAACTGCGGCTGCTGGATCAGAGAAAGATCGCCCGCAGCATCCTGACCGTCGCAGAGGTCGCATAGGGCCGCCCCGGCCGCGGCGGCCGGGGCGCGTGTTGTTTCAGTTGGTATAGGGGCTTGGGGCGGTTCCGCGTTCAGCGGCGACGGCGGCCCGGGCGGCGGCCACAAGGCCAGCGCCGTCCATCCCGCGCGTGGTCGCTTCGGCAATCCACGCTTCGATCACCGCGCGCAGATCGTCCGGCAGCCCTTCATAGACGTCGCGGTTCATCGCCCAGATGAAATAGAGATTGTAGAGCGAATACTCTCCCGCCACGTCGGTATGGCTTTCGGTCAGTTCATCGAGCCGCAGGGACGGCGCCATTTCCCAGGTGATGACGCCCCCGTCCACGACGCCGCGGGCAAGGGCCTCGGGGAAGGCCGGCACCGGCATGCCAATCGGCGACGCGCCAAGGCTTTCCAACAGAAGGCTGGCCGTGCGGGACGGCCCGCGCAGGCGCAGCCCCTCGAAATCTGAGATGTCTTCGATGGCGTCCCCCCGCGAATGCACCAGGCCTCGGCCATGCATATGGGCGGCGATGACGTGCACGTCGGCGAAGTCGTCCATCAGGAACTCTTGCGTAAAGGTCCAGGCCGCGCGGCTGGCTTCCTCGGCGGATTTGGTCGTCATGAACGGCAATTCCAGCGCCTCGGCCTCGGGGAACCGGCCGGGCTGGTAACCGGGGATGACCCATCCGCCGTCGATCGCGCCATCACGGATCAGGTCGAACTGCGACGGCGCCGCCCCGCCCAGTTGCATGAATGGGTAAAGCTCTACCCGGATACGACCCTCGGATTGCGCCATGATGGCGTCGGCCCAGGGCTGCATGAAATGGGTCGGGTTGGCCGATAAGGGGCTGACGAAATGCTGGAACCGAAGGGTCACCTCCGGCGTGGCATCTTGCGCCCAGGCTGCTGTTGTCAGAGTCAGGCCTGCACAGGCCGCGGTCAGGGTCTTAACGAAGGTCATTCGCGCCCCTCCTTCTTGAAAATTGCCGTCGATGCCGCCTATCGCAGCGGCGCATTGCATGTAAGCGCTGTTCGTGAAAATGCAAATCATTCGCAAGAAAACAGTGTCGCAGGCCCTGCATATAGCGGGACTTGTTTACCGAACCGCAACATGGGACAATTCAGGAAACCAAAAGCAGATTTCGTCCAGCAGGCCCCCGTTTCGATGTCCGACGCCCAGGCGCTTCTTTCCTCTGAATTCGGCTTCGACGCATTCCGCCCCGGCCAGGCCGAGATTGTGGAGGCCGTCTGCGCGGGCAAAAACGTCTTGGCCATCATGCCCACGGGCGGTGGCAAGTCGCTGTGTTTCCAGCTTCCGGCTCTGATGCGGGACGGTGTGACGGTCGTCATCTCGCCGCTCATCGCGCTGATGCGCGACCAGGCGCGCGGCCTGCGCGAGGCCGGGGTCGCTGCCGGGGCGCTGACATCTGGCAACACGCCCGAGGAAACCGACGCGGTTTGGGCCGGGCTCGAGGATGGCAGTCTGCGATTGTTGTACATCGCGCCCGAACGCCTCGCCTCTTCCGGGACAGAACGGATGCTGCGCCGGGTCGGGGTGTCATTGATCGCGGTGGATGAAGCCCATTGCGTCAGCCAGTGGGGCCACGATTTCCGCCCGGACTACCTGCGGATCGGTGCCCTGCGCCGGGCCCTGGACGTGCCCTTGGCGGCCTTTACTGCAACGGCCGATGCCGAAACCCGGGCCGAGATCGCCGAACGCCTGTTTGACGGCCATGCCCCCGAGACGTTCTTGCGTGGGTTCGATCGGCCGAACCTGTCCCTGGCGTTCGAGGTCAAGAACCAGCCGCGCCAGCAGATCCTGGCCTTCGCCGCGGCGCGCAAGGGGCAATCCGGGATCGTCTACTGCGGCACCCGTGCCAAGACCGAAAGCCTGGCCCAGGCGCTGCGGGAAGCAGGCCATTCGGCCTGTCACTACCACGGCGCGATGGAGGCCGAGGATCGCCGCGCCGTCGAAGCCCGATTTGCGACCGAGGATGGGTTGATCGTGGTCGCCACGATCGCCTTCGGGATGGGGGTGGACAAGCCCGATATCCGGTGGGTGGCGCATGCTGACCTGCCCAAATCCATCGAAGGCTACTATCAGGAGATCGGGCGCGCCGGGCGCGACGGTGCGCCGGCTGACACGCTGACGCTGTTCGGGGCCGACGATATCCGGTTTCGGCGCCAGCAAATCGACGAAGGTCTGGCCCCGCCGGAACGCAAAATGGCCGATCATCCGCGCCTCAACGCGCTGTTGGGTCTGGCCGAAGCCTTGGGGTGCCGGCGTCAGGTTCTGCTTGGTTACTTTGGTGAAACCGCCGAACCCTGCGGGAATTGCGATCTGTGCGACGCGCCGCCCGAGACCTTCGATGCCACGACACCGGTGCGCAAGGCGCTCAGCGCCATTCTCAGGACCGAGGAATGGTTCGGCGCCGGCCACCTGATCGACATTCTGATGGGGGCAGAGACCGAGAAGGTCCGGGCCCGGGGGCATGATCAGCTTCCCACCTATGGCGTCGGCACTGAATTCGACAAGCGCGGCTGGCAGGCGGTCTTCCGACAGATGGCCGCCCATGACCTCGTCCGCCCGGATCCCGCGCGCCACGGCGCCCTGCGCATGACGGACGCGGCCCGCCCGATCCTGCGTGGCGAGGCCGAGATCACCCTGCGCCGCGACACGATCAAGAAGACAACCAAAGGGCCCATCGTCAAAACCCTGGTCAGCGAAGAGGACGCCCCGCTGTTGTCGGCGCTCAAGGCCAAGCGCAGGGCGCTGGCCGAGGATGCGCGCGTGCCGGCCTATGTCATTTTCAATGACCGCACGCTGATCGAAATGGCCGAGACCCGCCCGCACAGCCTGGACGATCTGGCCCGGGTCAGCGGGGTCGGGGCGAAGAATTTGGAGCGCTATGGCGCAGAGTTCCTGTCGGTCATCACGGGCGCCGAGGCCACGCCGCTGCATCCGGCTCGGCGCAAACTGGCTGCGACCGGGCGCGGCGATCTCTATGACAGGCTCCTGGCGGCACAGGCCGATTTGGCCCGGGGCGCCACCGGGATTGAGAAGCCTCTGAGTTGTTCATCCTCGCAACTGGCCAAACTGGCCGAGCTGCGCCCAAGCGATCATGGCGCGCTTGCGCGGCTTCTGGGCGAACCCAAGGCCGAGCGGTTCGGAGAGGCCTTCCTGGATGTGTTGCGCGAGGCTGGATAAGCCGCGCGATCCACATAGATACTGGTCCGAACGCCACGAAAGGAACCTTGCCCATGCTGACCGTCATCTCCCCCGCCAAGCGCTTGGATTGGTCTGCGCAGGACGTGACGATGACCGAGCCGCAGTTTCAGGCGGATGCCGATACGCTTGCCCGCGCGGCCAAACGGCTCAGCCAAAAGGACCTGTCGAAGCTGATGGATATCTCGCCCGAGTTGGCGAAGCTCAACGCGGACCGGTTCAAGCGGTTTGCGGATGGCAAGGATGACGTGCGGCCTGCGGCTTTGGCCTTCGCAGGCGACACCTATCAGGGGCTGGAAGCGGGCAGCCTCGACACCGAGGATTTGCGCTTTGCGCAGGAGCGGTTGCGCATTCTGTCAGGGCTCTACGGCGTGTTGCGTCCACTGGATGCGATCCAGGCCTATCGCCTTGAAATGGGCAGCCGATTGAAGACCCGCAAAGGGCCGTCGCTTTACGCCTATTGGGGCGACCGACTGGCCAAAGCGCTGAACGCCGAAGCCGCCGCGCTCGGCACCGAGACCTTGGTGAATTGCGCGTCGGTCGAGTATTTCTCGGCGGTCGATCCGAAGGCGCTGGATTTGTCCGTGGTGACCCCGCAGTTTTTCGAAGACAAACCCGGCGGGCCCAAGATCGTCAGTTTTTTTGCGAAGAAGGCGCGCGGCGCCATGGCACGGTTCATCATCGAACGGCGCTTGACCGATCCGGCGGCAATTACCGCGTTTGACACCGGCGGCTACCACTACGCGCCAGAGCTCAGCACACCGGATAAACCGGCCTTTCTGCGTCGGGCGGAGGCGGCAAGCGCCGCTTAATCCGAGGCGGGCGTCGCTGCCAGCTTTAGCGCATCATCCAAGACCGCTTCGTCCCCGATGTGATTGGCCAGGATCAGAACAAGCTGCGCATTCAATGCGTGGCTTTCCGCATCGCTCAACCCCTTATGCGCGGCCAGAAGGGCCGCGTAGAACCGGTCGGGGTCGCTCAGGTTTGGTCGGGTCTCCAACGCGTCCATTACACACCCTCCCAAAGCGCGGCCAAAGCGGCACTGATTTCAGGACCATCGGCTGTGGTCCATCGCGCCGCGACCACCTGATCCGGTCGCACCAGATAAACCGCGTGCGGCGCCGACCCAAGATAACGGGCACGAATCTCATCCGTCGCGGGCACATGCAGCGGGACTGTCCCGGCGACCTCGGGGGGCGCATCCGGGCCAATGGCCATCACAACCACATCGCGTCCCAAGGCGCTTAGGAGCCAACCGTTGTCCAATGGCGCGTCCGGTGCCACCGCCCCCGGTCGGCTTTCTGGCGGGAGCATCTCGGAATCCGGGGCCAGCCGGGTGGGATAGATGCATGGGTGCGACAGCCGGCCCGAGTTCACCATGGGGCGTGCGAAATCCGCCTTCGCTGCCAGGGCCAGAACCTGATCGCGGAACACGCGTTCGATCCCGTCATCGGGGGTCATGAACCGGGTTGCCCGCGTTGAATTCGCGATGTTTTCGTCGGCGCCGTGCTGCCGCTCGCGATCATAGGCGTCCAGCAGCGTGCGCGGGGCCGCACCGGCCACCACGGCTGCCAAGCGCCACCCCAAGGCGTCGACATCCTGCAGGCCGCCATTGCCGCCGCGCGCGCCGAAGGGGCTGACGACATGGGCGCTGTCCCCGACAAAGATCACCCGGTCGTGGACGAACTGCCCCAAGCGGCGGCACTGGAACGTGTAGACGCTGACCCAATCGAGGCGGAAATCAGAATGCCCCACGACCTTTTCGATGCGGGGGATGACACGCTCGGGTTGCTTTTCTGCCTCGGGGTCCGCGTCCCACCCGAGCAGCAGATCAATCCGGTAGATATTGTCGGGCTGCTTGTGCAGAAGGGCGGACTGTCCGGGATGGAAGATCGGCTCGAACCAAAACCGCCGCTCCGACGGGAAATCGGCCTCCATCTCGATATCGGCGATCAGGAACCGTTCCTCAAACAGTTCGCCATCGAAATCGAGGTTCATCATCTGGCGGATCGGCGATTTCGCCCCGTCGCACGCCAGCACGAAATCGGTCGTCAGATCGTAGGTGCCCTCGGGGGTTTCGATTCCGAGAACCGCGCCGTCGGCATCTTGTGAAAGGGACACGACCTTGTTCTTGAACCGTAAATCGACAAGCGCGGACGCCTCGCATTCTTCTACAAGATATTGCTCGATGTAGTATTGCTGAAGGTTTACGAAGGCCGGCATCTTGTGCCCGTCTTCCGGCAGCAGGTCGAAGTTGAACACCTCCTGACCCCGATGAAAGGTGCGCCCGACTTTCCAGGTGACACCCTTTTCTGCCACGCGCTCTCCGACGCCGATCCGATCCAGGATCTCAAGGCTGCGCTTGGACCAGCAGATGGCCCGCGATCCGACGGAAACGACGTTGTTGTCATCCAAGACAACCGTCTCGACCCCGAAGCGGGCCAATTCCAACGCAGCGGCCAGACCGATTGGACCGGCGCCGACAATGACGACCTGTTTCCGGGTCTCGGGGGCATCCAAACCGGGAGGGCGGTGAAACGGGAAAGGTTTGTAGTCGTAGGGCATCCGTCACCCCGTTCCGGTCAGGACGGGCGTCAGGACCATGACCACGAGAACGAAGGTTAGAAACAGGAACGTGTTGCGCTCCGACCGATCCTCGGGGGAGCGCCACCACACGCCGATCTGTTTCATCATGCCCCCGGTTCCCGGAACCATCTCCCCGGTCTCGTCCGAGTTCCGTGCGCGAAACCGAAACAGGATGCGGTAGGCCGTGAACGCCCAAACCAGAAACACGAGGCCCAACAGGACCACCCGAAAGATTGCCACACCGGTCATTCACTTTCCTTTCGCATCAGGGCCCGGGCCGAGAGGGCGGCCGTCCCGCTAAAGAACGCGCCGCCGATGACGGCGACTTCGATCCACTTCAGGCTATCCGTTCCGTGGAACAAGATCGCACCCAGGGTCAACGCCATCCCAAGCACCCCGATTGCAACACGCAGTTTGTGTTCGCCGCGGGAGGGGCCGAACCGGGTCATGGTAACAGGGCCGCGGCTGTCGGAACGCGGCCAAAGTCGAGGTGGAAATCATCCAGTTGCGGCGGGGCGACGCCTGCGTGCTTCAATTGGACATGGGCCTGGCCGCGATGGTGGACCTGATGCTGGAACAGGTGCAGCAGCAGGGCATCCACGCGCTCCTGCGCCATCTCGTCCCGGCGTTCCGTGTCCCGCATTGCCGCTAGCGTTTCGGGTGTCAGCGCGCGGCAAAAGGCCACCAGCCGGGCATCGACCTCGGCCTGGGCCTGGGCCAGCGCCGTGGCTGTCATGATTGGATCACGCGCATAAACCGACCGGCCACGCCCCCCGGCCTCCAACGCGTCCACGTAGTAGAGATCAACCTCGTAGATGTGGTCCAGAGTCGCCTGGAGCGAGTCAAAGAAGCCCGGGCGGGGCGCGCAAAAGGCTTCGTCCGACAACGCGGCGCAGGCCCCGTAGAAGGTCTGGTTCGCCCATGCGTTGTTGAGGGCCATGCGAAGGTAAGGGTCTATCGGTGTGTTCATCCTTGCAGCGCCGCCCACATCGCGGCGTCCCGTTCCGCGGTCCAGATGCGCGGCGTGTCGATCCCCTGCGCCTCGTCGAACGCGCGGGCCACGTTGAAGGGCAGGCAGTGTTCGTAGATCGCGAAATCGGAAAACTTCGGATCACAGGCGGCGCGGACGGCATCCCAGGCCTCCTTCAGGGATCCACCGCGTGCGGCGACGCGGGCGGCGGGCGCATAGGTGCTGTCGACGAAATCACGGGTCGAGGCGATGGCACGGGCCACCATATCTTCACCGACCAAGGCGTCCCCCCGCCCGGGCGCGATCGAACGCGGTTGGTAGGCCGCAATCTGATCGAGGGTTGCACCCCATTCGGTCAGATGACCGTCGCCGCAGTAGCAGGCCGAGTGATATTCCACGTTATCGCCGGTGAACATCACCTCCTGATCGGGCACCCAAACAACCGCATCCCCTGCTGTGTGGGCGCGCCCAGGGCAAAACAGATCAATGCGGCGGTTGCCCAGATACACTGTCATCCGGTCCGAAAACGTTGTCGTTGGCCAGGTCAGCCCGGGGATTTCTTCGTGGCCTTCGAACAGGCGGGGAAAGCGGGCAAACTCACTGTCCCAATCCTCCTGGCCGCGTTCGGCGACCATCGCGCGGGCCGTGTCGGACATCAGGATTTGCCCGGCACCATAGGCCGACGCCCCCAAAACCCGCACGGCATGATAGTGGGTCAACACCAGGTGGCTGATCGGTTTATCCGTCACCGAGCGCACGCACTCGATGACTTTGCGGGCCAGCCGGGGCGTGGCCTGTGCTTCCACGATCATCACACTGTCATCGCCGATGATGACACCGGTGTTCGGATCCCCCTCCGCCGTGAAGGCATAGAGACCGTCGCCGATTTCTGTGAAGCTGATCTGCTTTTCGGTCAGATCGCCAGCGCTGGCGAACCCTTTGGTCATGTCGACCCCTCCTTCGTCCTCGCCCAAGTCTCGCAAAGCGCAGCACGGCTTTCTAGGGGTTTTCGTCCGGCCCGCGCTCTGGCAGGACAGATGCAAGGATTCAGCGTGAGAGGCGGTCGTGGCGCAAAATTCGGTGAAAGAAGCGGAGCTTGACGAAAAAGACCGCGCCATATTGCAGGTTTTGCAGCGCCAGGGCCGCATGACCCATACCGAGCTGTCCGAGGCGGTGCACCTCTCGCCCTCTGCCTGCCACCGGCGCGTGCAGCGGCTGGAGACCGCCGGCGTGATCCGCGACTATGTCGCCTTGCTGGCCCCACGCGCTGTGGGACGCGTCACGACCGTTTTCGTCGAGATCAAGTTGTCCGGCCAATCCGACGAAACCCTCGACGCGTTCGAGCGCGCGGTCGCCTTGGTGCCCGACGTGTTGGAATGTCACCTGATGGCGGGCACGGCGGATTATCTGCTCAAGGTCGTGGCTCGCGACAGCGAGGATTTTGCGCGCATCCATCGCCAGCATCTGGCGCGTCAGCCCGGCGTGGCACAGATGCAATCAAGCTTCGCGCTGAAGACGGTTTTCAAGACGACGGCCTTGCCGGTTTAGCCCACCAGCCAGCCCAATCCCAACAGCGTGCCCATTCCCGCCGCCATGGCCCAGATCGCATTCTTGGTCAGATACCCCGCCGCCAGTGCCGCCCCGGCCGCCGCGATACGGATGGGGTCTGCGCTGTCATCACCCGGCGGCGGGGCGAGGATCAGGGGCGTCACCATCGCCGGAAGGATCGCGACCGCCGTGTACCGCAGGTGGCGGAGCACCCATGGGGCCAGCGGGCGATCCCCGATCAGCCCGAGGAAAGAAAACCGGATCAAGAAGGTGCCAACCCCAAGCACCGCGATGATCAGCCAGATTTCGCCGCTGGAGTAATTCACGGCGCCGCCTTCGCCCGGTCGACCCGGCGCTCAATTTCAGCCCCCACGATCATGCCGGCCAGTCCCGCAATCAGCAGCCACAGGTTCCATGGCAACCCGGCCAGCAATACCGCCACAACGACCGAGGCAAAGGCCGCGCCGACATGGGCCACCGTGCGCAGCGCGGGTCCGAGGATCGCCAGAAAGGCAATCGGGACGGCAAAATCCAGCCCGTATTCGGGCGGGATCGCGGCCCCCACCAAGGCACCGAGATAGCTTGCGCCAATCCACAGCGGGATGATGGGCGTCGCAGTGCCCCAGAAGAACGCGATGCGCTCGGCCAGCGTCTGGTTCGGGCGCTCTTCGAACTCCTGGTTGGACAGGGCATAGGTTTGATCGACGTTCATGTACGCGATGAAGATCCGCTGCCACAGCGGTGCCGGCCCAAGAAACGGCGCGAGCGAGGCCGAATACATGGCCATCCGCAGGTTCACCGCCAAGGCCGACGCCAGAACCACCCAGACCGGTGCGTTCTCGGTCATCAGTTGCAATGCGGTCAATTGCGAGGCCCCGGCAATCACAAGGATCGTCATGCCCATGGTCTGGACCATATCCAGACCCGCCTCGATCGCGACCACGCCGAAGATCAGGCCAAAGGGCACCACCACAAAAGAAAAGGGCAGAGCGTTCAGCACACCGCGCCGATAGGCCGTCTTTGGGCTGGTGGTGGACATGGGGACCGCGCTACCTTTTTCAAAGCACACGGGCCGCTTAGACCGCGGCGCGGCTGGATGCAATCGACGTGCGTTTATCGCGTGGTTCACGAAGGGTGATGGGTCAACATGACAGTGCCCGGTGTCATACTCGCTGGCGGCGCCTCCCGCCGGATGGGGCGCGACAAAGCCATGGTTGCCCTCGGCGGGCGACCGCTGCTTGCGCATGTGCGGACACGGCTGGCGCCGCAATGCACAGCCCTTGCCATCAACGCGGCCGAGGATCTCGCCGGATCGGGCCTGACTGTTTTGCCGGATGGGGCATTTGCGGGCTGTGGTCCTTTGGCGGGCATCCTTGCGGCATTGGATTGGGGCGCGGCCCAGGGTGCGGCCCGCGTCCTGACCGCCCCGGTGGACACCCCGTTCTTGCCCTGGGATCTGGTGCGCCAATTGTCGGCATCGCGCGCTCCGATCGCGCTGGCAGCGACCCCGGACGGTCTGCATGGCACCGTCGGGCTGTGGTCTGTCGGGCTGCGCGACGCGCTGCAGGCCGCGTTGGAGGCCGGTGCGCGCAAGGTGACCGCGTTCACCGATGCGCATGGGGCTGAAGCCGTGCCGTTCGCGACCGATCCCCTGTCCTCATTCCTCAACGTGAACAAGCCAGAGGATCTTGCGGTGGCCGAGGACGCATGGTCCTCCGCCGGTGCCGCGCGGTTCGACACGATCGTCATGGTAGATTGGTCGGCGGCGTCCAAGCCAACGCCGGTCCGACCGTCCGAGAACGCAATCCATATCGCGACCGCGCGATCCGCAGAGGTCGCGCCGCGCTATGCCCGGACTCGGTCCGAGGCGATGACCTATATCGAAACGCTTTGCGAACAGGCCCTGTCCAGCGGGGAACGGGTGCTGATCGGCTTTGACTTCCCGTTTGGATATCCCGCCGGGTTTGCGGCCGCGCTGACCGGGAAATCCGATCCGTTCGCGGTGTGGCGCTGGCTGGCGGCGCAGGTGACCGACACGGACACGAATGCCAACAACCGGTTGGATGTGGCCGATGCAATCAATGGCCTCTTTTCGCCAGAGGGGCCGTTTTGGTCGCATCCCGCCACGGCGCAGCCGGCGCATGTCCCGTTTCGAAAACCGCCCTTTGAGGGCTTCCCCTTTGCCGAGCGTCGGCGAGTCGAAACCGTGGCCCGTGGGGCCAGCACCTGTTTCCAGTTGTTCGGGGCGGGTGCGGTGGCCAGTCAGTCCCTCCTGGGCCTGCCGCGCCTTCAGGGATTGCGCACGCGTTTTGGCGATGATCTTGCTGTCAGGCCATTTGAGACCCGCGATGCCCCCATCATCCTGACCGAGATGTATCCGTCACTCCTGGCGCAAGAGGTGGCCGCGCGCGCCTTTCCGGACGAAGTCAAAGACGCCACGCAAGTCCGCGTGATGGCCGAGGCGGCGGCGGGTCTGTCTGCCGGGGATCTGGACCGGATGTTGCGATCCGGGGACCGCGAAGAAGGGTGGATTTTCGGGCTTGATGACCTCGACACGCTGCGGTCCGGGCTCGGTCCGCGCGCGGCTGTCCGCTAGGCCTTGCAGGTCAGTCGAACGTCCCCGTCACGCGCCCAAGCAACATGAAGGCGCGCGCCGTGCGCGTGTTGGCCAGATCGGAGATGTCCTCGTCGCTGGCATTCTTCGCAAACTCGGTGAACGTCCGGTCAAAGTGGCGCAAGAAATGGTGCACCGCGTCGCGGAACACCGGGTCTTTGCGCATCCGGCCCGCCGCCAGCACGAGGGAGGAGCGATCGTGGATGCCCCCCAAGGCCGCAACACTGCGGCCGCGTTCCCCTTCGGCGAACTTGCGCCAGATCTCGGGGCGGGCGCGGTCGGGCCGCAGGTCATCCATGTAGATGCCATCCTGGCTGAGCAGGGTCAGCGCATCCTGGCTGGCGCGCACCAGCCGCTCGGTCGCGGGATCTTCCAACGCCCGGCGCAAGGTGCGGAAGCCTTCCTTGTCATGCTCATTCTCGGGGAAATTCATCGCCTTGATGAAATCCGCGACCGAGATCGGCTCTTTCTCCGCCGGGGCGCTGAGTGCAAGGGATGGCTGCGGCGCCTCGACCTGGGCCTCCTGTTGGGCCACGGCTGCGCGTTCTTCGGCGGGCGCCGTGGCGCGCATCGTCGTAAACGTGGCAAGCTTGGTTTCCGCGTCGCGCTGTGCGGCCACCAATTGGTCCAGCTTCTTCACGACATCAGGTTGCAGGTCCAACGCCGCGCTTTGCTGCTGGTCGACATAGGCCGCCCGCATGGCTTCGATCGAGGCCTGCAGGCGCGACGCCTCCTCCCTCAGCGTGCGCGCCGTCCGCGCGGCGGTGGCGGCCACCCAGATCAGTGCGACGGGCATCAGCACCGCCAAAGCCGCCAAAATCGCATTCAGGGCAGGGGCCCCTGACGGGTCGTCAGGCGTGGTGCTGTTCGAGAAAAAGTAGGCCACGGCGCCAAGCCACAACAGCGTCAGGATCGCGGCGAACACCTCGATCCCGGTCAATCGCCCCCGCGGCGTATCGCGGGGATACAGCCCTAGATCAAGGGATGTCGGCTTGGGGTCGTCCAATATCGTGTGTCCTACAGGCCCAATGCCCGAGCTTTGTGATCAGACGTAGGAGATCGACAAAATCTCGTAGTCCTTGCTGCCACCCGGGGTCTTGACCTCAACACTGTCACCTTCGTCCTTGCCGATCAAGGCACGTGCCAAAGGCGATTTGATGTTGAGCAGGCCCTTTTCGATGTCGGCCTCGGCCTCGCCGACGATCTGATAGGTCTTCTCGACATCATCTTCGTCCACCAGAACCACGGTCGCGCCAAACTTGATGGCCCCCGACAGGGTCGACGGATCAATGACCTGGGCCAGGCTGATCATCCCTTCGAGTTCCTTGATGCGGCCCTCGATAAAGGACTGCTTTTCCTTCGCGGAATGGTATTCGGCGTTCTCCGACAAATCCCCGTGCTCACGCGCTTCGGCGATGGCCTGGATGATGGCCGGACGCTCGACGCTCTTGAGCTGCTTCAATTCGTTGTTCAGGGCCTGGAGGCCCGACGGGGTCATCGGGATCTTGTCCATGGATCAGCTTTGAACCTTCGAAGAAAAACTGGTGATTTTGGCCGTTCAAGCTTGGCACGTTAGGCGCAATCGGGGCGGGGTTCAACGGGGCTTTTGCGGCGGGCGGCGGCCAAGGCTCAGGCGCTGACCCCCAGGCTGGACGTGCCGGTGATGGTCACGCCGGGCGCGGGGCGCGGCTCGGGGCGTTCGGGTTCACCATCCACGCCACAGGCCGCGACAAGCGCGACCAACAGGACCACTCCCAATCCGCGCAGGGTCATGCCAACAGCTCCTTCCAGCGGGCGATCTGGGCGCGCACCTGATCGGGTGCCGTGCCACCATAGGATTGGCGCGAGGCGACCGAATTCTGCACACCCAGAACGGTGAACACATCTTCGGTAATGTCGCTGTGAACCGATTGCATGTCCACAAGGCTCAGGTCCGGCAAGTCGCATCCGCGGTCTTCCGCCATTTTGACCAGCGCACCGGTGACATGGTGGGCATCACGGAACGGCATATTGAGCGCGCGCACCAACCAATCGGCCAGATCGGTCGCCGTGGAGAAGCCACTGGACGCGGCTGCCTCAAGGCTTGCGCGGTTGGCAGTCATGTCGCCGACCATGCCGGTCATCGCCGCCAGGGCCAACATCAGGTTGTCGGCGGCATCAAAGACCTGCTCTTTGTCTTCCTGCATATCCTTGGAATAGGCCAGCGGCAGGCCCTTCATCACGGTCATCAGGGCGACGTTCGCCCCGAAAACCCGTCCGATCTTGGCGCGGATCAGCTCGGCCGCGTCCGGGTTCTTTTTCTGCGGCATGATCGACGAACCGGTCGAGAACCGGTCCGACAGGGTGACAAAGCGAAACTGGGCCGACGACCAAACGACCAGCTCCTCGGCAAAACGGCTCAGATGCATCGCACAGATCGAGGCCGCGGCCAGAAACTCCAACGCGAAATCCCGGTCGCTGACAGCATCCAGCGAATTGGCCGCCGGCCGGTCGAACCCAAGGGCTGCGGCCGTCATGTGCCGGTCGATCGGAAAAGACGTGCCCGCCAGCGCGGCGGCCCCAAGCGGGCTTTCGTTCATCCGGGCGCGGGCATCCACAAAGCGCGACCGGTCGCGCGCGAACATTTCGACATAGGCCATCATGTGATGGCCCCACGTCACCGGCTGCGCGGTCTGCAGATGCGTGAAGCCGGGCATCACCCAATCGGCCCCGGCTTCGGCCTGCGCCAGCAGGGCGCGGATCAACGCCTCGAGACCGTCGATGGCGGCATCGATCTGATCGCGAACCCACAGTTTGAAATCCGTCGCAACCTGATCGTTCCGCGACCGACCCGTGTGCAGACGTCCTGCCGGTTCGCCGATCACCTCTTTCAGGCGCGCCTCGACATTCATGTGAATGTCTTCCAGCGCGGTCGAAAACGCGAAATTCCCGCCTTCGATCTCTGACAAGACCGTGAGCAGGCCTTCCCGGATCGTCTCGGCGTCCTTATCCGTGAGGATACCCACATGGGCCAGCATTGCCGCATGGGCGCGGGAGCCTTCGATATCCTGCTTCGCGAGCCGCTTGTCGAATCCGATCGAGGCGTTAATTGCCTCCATGATCGCGTCCGGCCCGGCCGCAAAGCGACCGCCCCACATGGTATTGGCGTTTTGGTCCGTCATGTCCTTCGACCCTTTGCGGGAGACTGTTTAGATGATCCGTACGTTGCGCACCGCGCTGCTCTACCTTGCCCTTGCCGCCGGTGCAAATGCTGCGCTGGCCGATGGGTTTGACGATCTTCTCGTCGGTGAAATGCGGGGCGTGGTGATGCATGACGCGCCCGTTGCCGCCTCCGAGCTGCCGTTTCTGCGGGAAGATGACAGCGAAGGTGCCTTGTCGGACTTTGCCGGACAGTATGTGGTTCTGAATTTCTGGGCCACGTGGTGCGCGCCGTGCCGCCACGAAATGCCGGCTCTGAACCAGCTTCAGGCCGAGTTGGGGGGCGAGGATTTTCGCGTCGTGACGCTGGCCACCGGACGCAACCCGCCGCAGGCGATCCGCCGCTTTTTCGATGAAGAAGGCATCACCGAGTTGACCCAGTACCGCGACATCAACCAGCAGATCGCCCGGCAAATGGGTGTCTTCGGGTTGCCGATCACGGTCATCCTTGACCCCGATGGCAATGAGATCGGGCGCATGCGCGGCGATGCCGAGTGGGCCAGCCCCGAGGCGTTCGATCTGATCGAAGCGATTCTGGATCGACCCGAAGCGTGAGATTTGGGGCGCTGCCCCCGGCCTCCGGCCGCCCCCTGGACACTTTTGAAACAGAGAATAGGCACCGGTTCGACCGCTGCCCGATGAAGGGTCCGATGGGTCCGGCACATCGCGGAGCACCGTGACCTGACCGCGCCGTTACCGGGCGAGCGCCTGAACCTCGGCATGTCGGAAGCATGTGGTTAGGTGGTCGTTGACCACACCGCAGGCCTGCAACCACGCGTAGACAATCGTGGGCCCGCAGAATTTGAAGCCCGCTTTCTTCAGATCCTTGGACATTTGCACGCTCAACGGGGTCGAGGCCGGGACGTCATCCATGCTGGCCCAGGCATTCTGGACCGGTGTCCCGTCGACATAGTCCCAGACAAACCGGTCAAACCCGCCATTTTCCTCGATCGTGATCCAGGCTTTGGCGTTGCCGATGGTCGCCTCGATCTTGCCGCGGTGACGGACGATGCCGGGATCGGCCAGCAAACGCTCGACCTCGGGCGCGCCCCAGGTCGCGATCACATACGGGTCGAACCCTTCGAACGCCGCGCGGAACGCTTCGCGTTTGCGCAGGATGGTGATCCAGGCGAGACCGGCCTGAAACCCATCGAGGATCAGCTTCTCCCACAGGGCGCGGCTGTCATACTCGGGCACGCCCCATTCGGTGTCGTGATACGCGATGTAAAGCGGATCCATCCCATGCCAGCCGCAGCGTCCGATCTCGGTCATGCCAGTTCCGATCAATTAGAACAAAATGTGAATCTTCAGCTCTCCTTAAGGGTTTTGGCGGCATCAAGGCAAGCGCAAGCACGGTCGGAGGGCACACGGGACGGATTGGGCGCAAATTGGTGGATGCCGGGCTGGAAAGCCCGCTGGATGCCGCGATTTCCCAACGGGATCGCGGGACGCTGGCAATGGTGCGCGCCGCGCTGGAGCGCGGGGATGCCGTGCTGGCCTTCCAGCCGGTGATGCGCGCCGACGGGGCCGGGGTGGCCTTTTACGAGGGGCTGATCCGGATCATGGATGACACCGGGCGGGTGATCCCCGCGCGCGATTTCATTTCCGTGGTCGAAGATCAGGACCTGGGACGCCACATTGATTGCGCGGCGCTGCGGATCGGATTGAACACGCTCAAGGGCAACCCGAACCTGCGGCTGGCGATCAACATGTCGGCGCGGTCCGTCGGCTATCCGGCGTGGATGCAGATCCTGCGTCGGACGGTCAAACAGCGCCCCGATGTGGCGCAGCGGCTGATTCTGGAAATCACCGAAACCTCCGTCATGCAGATGCCCGAGATTGTGAAGATCTTCATGGAAGAGCTGCAGGATAAGGGCATCACCTTTGCGCTGGATGATTTCGGCGCCGGCTACACGGCGTTCCAGCACCTCAAGAATTTCTGCTTTGACATCTTGAAGATCGACGGCCAGTTCGCGCGCAACGTCAGCGTGGATGCAGACAACCAGGTGATGACCGAAGCCCTGATTTCATTGGCCCGCCACTTCGATATGCTTGTGGTGTCCGAGGCTGTGGAGACGCAGGCCGAGGCCGATTGGCTGACAGCAGCGGGCGTCGATTGCTTGCAGGGCTACTATTACGGCGCCCCGACGATGACGCCGCCTTGGCGCCAAGCGGGGGTGTCGGCCGCCTCCCGACGGGCGCCCCGCACGGCTGAGACACCGTGTCCGTTGTGCCGCCCAGTGCCGCCCCGTATCACTCCCCCCAAGATTGCAAGGCCGCGCGCGGCTTCTCGCGGCGCGGTCCCGGACCTATGAAAGGGACTTCCATGACCAATGTCGTAATCGCTTCGGCCGCTCGCACGCCGGTCGGCAGCTTCTTGGGCTCCTACGCCAACACCCCTGCGCATGAACTTGGACGCATTGTGCTCGAAGCCGTGGTTGAGCGCGCGGGTGTCGACAAATCCGAAGTGTCCGAAACCATCCTTGGCCAGGTTCTGACCGCGGCCCAAGGCCAAAACCCGGCCCGTCAGGCCCATATCAACGCCGGCCTGCCGCAGGAATCGGCCGCTTGGGGCATCAACCAGGTGTGCGGTTCGGGACTGCGCGCCGTGGCGCTTGGCGCACAGCACATCCAACTGGGTGACGCGTCAATCGTGATCGCCGGTGGCCAGGAAAACATGTCCATGAGCCCCCACGCGGCCGCTCTGCGCCAGGGTCAGAAGATGGGCGACATGAAATACATCGACACGATGATTCGTGACGGTCTGTGGGACGCGTTCAACGGCTATCACATGGGCCAAACCGCCGAGAACGTTGCCGAGAAATGGCAGATCAGCCGCGACATGCAGGATGAATTTGCCGTCGGATCCCAGAACAAGGCCGAGGCCGCCCAGAAGGCCGGCAAGTTCGCCGACGAAATCACCGCCGTCACCATCAAGACCCGCAAGGGCGACATCGTGGTCGACAGTGATGAATACATTCGCCACGGCGCGACCATGGAAGCCATGCAGAAGCTGCGCCCGGCCTTCACCAAGGACGGCTCGGTCACCGCGGCCAACGCCTCGGGTCTGAACGACGGCGCCGCCGCCACCCTGCTGATGAGCGCCGATGAAGCAGAAAAACGCGGCATCGAGCCGCTGGCCCGGATCGCATCCTACGCCACGGCGGGGCTCGACCCCTCGATCATGGGCGTCGGTCCGATCTACGCCTCGCGCAAGGCGCTGGACAAAGCCGGCTGGTCGGTTGGTGACCTGGATCTTGTCGAGGCCAACGAAGCCTTCGCCGCGCAGGCCTGCGCCGTGAACAAGGACATGGGATGGGACCCCGAGATCGTGAACGTGAACGGCGGCGCCATCGCCATCGGTCACCCGATCGGCGCGTCGGGCGCGCGGGTTCTGAACACGCTTCTCTTCGAAATGCAGCGCCGCGACGCTAAGAAAGGCCTCGCCACGCTCTGCATCGGGGGTGGCATGGGCGTCGCACTCTGCGTTGAGCGCCCCTGATCTGGATCAAGGCGGCGCAGGTCCGCGCCGCCTAACCCCGCACAAGGCCCCGAAAAAGGGCAAAGATTTCCTGGAGGAGACGAACGAATGGGACGTGTAGCACTGGTCACCGGCGGCAGCCGGGGCATTGGCGAAGCCATTTCCAAGGCCCTGAAGGCCGAAGGGTACGAAGTTGCCGCAACCTACGCCGGCAACGATGAAAAGGCCGCGGCCTTTACCGAAGCGACCGGCATCAAGACCTACAAATGGGACGTGGCCAGCTACGAGGCCTCCGAAGCTGGCATCGCTCAGGTCGAAGCCGATCTCGGCCCCATCGAAGTGGTCGTCGCCAACGCGGGCATCACCTGGGACGGTTTCTTCCACAAGATGAAGCCCGAGCAGTGGCAAAAGGTCATCGACACCAACCTGACCGGCGTGTTCAACACCGTGCGCCCCGTGTGGCCCGGCATGCGTGAACGCGGCTTTGGGCGGGTCATCGTGATCTCGTCGATCAACGGTCAGAAGGGCCAGGCCGGCCAAGTCAACTACGCCGCCACCAAAGCGGGCGATCTGGGCATCGTGAAGTCGCTGGCGCAGGAAGGCGCGGCCAAGGGCATCACGGCCAACGCGGTGTGCCCCGGCTACATCGGCACCGAAATGGTCCGCGCGATCCCGGAAGAGGTTCTGAACTCGAAGATCATCCCGCAAATCCCGGCGGGCCGTTTGGGCGAGCCGGAAGAAATTGCGCGCTGCGTGACCTTCCTGGCCTCGGACGATGCCGGCTTCATCAACGGCTCGACGATTTCGGCCAACGGCGCCCAGTTCTTCGTCTGACCCAAGACACCAGAAACACGAAAGGCCGGGACAGCGTCCCGGCCTTTTTCGTTGGGTGTCGGGGCCTCAGCGGCGGCCGAACAACGATGCAACGCCGCGCCAGAAGTGGCTGGCAATCTCGCCGCGGGCTTCAACGATCGCGTCGCGGGTCTTCGGCGTGTGGGCAAAACCTTCCATCGGGGTCTCCAATCTTGATCTATGTGCTGTTGTCTTGACCTGAATATAGGTCATAAATGCTGACTTAGAATCGCGTATCCGGAAATCCGGGTTTGCACGCGATGCAGGGCTCAGCTGCGGCGACCGGTCAGGAAACCCCAGACCTCACCCAAGATTTTCCCACGTTCCTGGTGGGCCCGGGTGATGGCGTTTTGCGTGGCGCGGTCGGTGGTATTGTCAAAAAACATCTTACGAACCTTTCGTTTCGTGTTCTGGATTGACCCTTAGATGCGCCTTTTTCCGGCCTCCGACAAACGAGACTTTCCAAGTCTTCAGTTAAGCTGTATTTAAGTGAACATGTCAGACCGCCTTCCGCCCCTCACCGCTCTTCGCGCTTTTGATGCCGCTGCACGGCATATGAGCTTTGCCAAAGCGGCCGATGAATTGAACGTCACGCCCGCCGCACTCAGCTTTCAGATCAAATCCCTTGAGGAACATTTGGGCGCGCCGGTGTTTCGCCGCCTGAATCGTGCGGTGGAATTGACCGAGGCGGGCCTCGCCCTCGCCCCCGGGGCCGCGGACGGGTTCGCAGCCCTTCAGGCGGCATGGCGCGCCGCGCGTCGGGTGGGGGATCAGGCCTCGCTCACGGTGACGGCCGGCCCTGCGTTCACGGCCAAATGGCTGGCCCCGCGGCTCTTTGCCTTTGTGCAGGATCACCCGGAGATCGAGTTGAGGTTTTCGGCGACCCTCAGGCTTGTGGATTTTGCCCGGGACGATGTCGACGTCGCTATTCGCTTTGGCAAACCGCGCGCCGAAGCCGGGCTGTTTTCGCGCGCCATTATTCGCGAATGGCTGACGCCGATGATGTCGCCCGCCCTGGCCGAGCGGTTCCCAACGCCCGACAACTTGCCGGACGCGCCGCTGCTGCATCAGGACGATATCCGGTTTTTGAAGCCTTCAATCGAGTGGCCGGCGTGGTTCGCGGCCGCCGGGGTGCCCAACCCACCCGAAACCGGCGCCCGGTTCAGCCAGGCCGATCATGCCATCGACGCGGCCGCGGCAGGCGGCGGGGTCGTGCTTGGACGGATTTCCCTGGCGGAAAAAGACCTGCGCGAAGGTCGGTTGGTGATGCCCTACAAACTGGGGCTGACCACCGAAGCGCAATACCGCTTCGTTTGCCCGGAGGGCCAGGAAACCCGGCCTCAGGTGCAAGCGTTCCTCGCATGGATAGAGGCACAGGCCGCGGAACTTGCGGCCTATGCCGAAGGATTTGAATTCGTCGATGCGGCGGATGTTCCGCGCAATGACCCCTAGCTGTCTAGGCGGCTGATCTCTTCCTTGAGGCGCAGCTTTTCTTTTTTCAGTTCGCGCAGGGCCAGGTCATCAATTCCGGGGCTGCGTTGCGCTTCTTCCACACGGTCGGAGAGGTGTGCGTGTTTCTTCTTCAATTCTGCCAGATGAGCGCCAAGCGACATCGAGGTCCTCCTCTCGTTGAATTGTTGGTTCAGACATCCGAGCACGGAATCCGAGTCGAGTCACGCGTTGCTTGCGCAAGATTGTTGCGTTTCACACCAGGTTCAGGCGGTGGCCCAGGGCAAATTTGCCCCATCCCGCAGGATGCTGCGGGCCGTCTCGGTGTAGTCGTCCCCGTCGCGTTCATGGGCTTCGCCGGCGTGCAGGACCACCGGGGCACGCATCTCGAACGGGGCTTTCCCGCCCTTCCGTGCCCGGATCACCACCCGGTTCGGGGCGCGTCCGGCCCGCGCGGCAATGGGCAGGACGGCCACAGACCCGAACCCGTCGTCAAGGGCGCCGAGGCAGTCGGGTAGGCGCGCCGTGGCCTGGATCATCTTGAGCCATCCACGCGGTTTCAGCCGGGACTTTGCAACAGCGATCCACTGGCCAAGTGCCGTATCTTCCCGCAAGGCACCCTCGCGCCCGTGGTCGTCGGCCGGGGTGCCGTCACCCGGCGCAAAATACGGGGGGTTGGCGACGACGTGGTCAAAGCTCAGGCTGCGCAGCGCGGGCGGAAGGGCCACCAGATCGGCAACAGTCACCGTCATCGCGGCCCCGGCCTTGGCGGCATTTGCGACGGCCAACGCCGCGTATTCGGCCTGCCGCTCGACCCCCCAGATCGTCAGATCGGCGATCCGCGCATGCAGGCACAGGCTGGCAACGCCCACACCACAGCCCAATTCCAGGATGGTTTGCCCGGGTTTTGCGGGGACGGACGCGGCCAGAAGCACAGGGTCCACCCCGGCCCGATATCCGCGTCGGGGTTGCTGGATCGACAGACGCCCGCCCAGAAACGCATCCGTGCTGACCTCCGACGCCGCGAAGCGCGCTTCGCCGGTCACTCGGAAACCGGCAGATCGTTGTCCCGCAGCACCGCACGGGCGCGGAATGCGTCCGCGCGGGCCACCAACAGGCGGCGCGGCAAAATGCCGATCGATCCTTCCAAGACGCTCATGTGGACGTCCATCTCGAACACCTCTATATCCTCGCCGGATAAGAGGGCCGAGGCAAAGGCGATCACAGTGGGATCGGTGCTGCGTAAAACCTCTTGCATGAGGGGCATGTAAGACGCCCCATATCACTTGTCGAGATAGGGAAGGGGACCCATCCCAATGGGCCTGGATATCACTGCCACCAAACCGCATGATCGGATGTCGTCCTACCTGCAGGACGATCTGACGGCGGTGAACGCTTTGATCCGCGACCGGATGGCGTCGAAATACGCCCCCCGTATCCCCGAGGTGACGGCGCATCTGGTTGAGGCCGGCGGCAAACGCATCCGCCCAATGCTGACTTTGGCAGCCGCGCGCCTGTGTGGCTATGACGGTGTGGATCACCAGAAGCTCGCCGCGACGGTTGAGTTCATCCACACCGCGACTCTGCTGCATGACGACGTCGTCGACGAAAGCGAAAAGCGGCGCGGCCGCCCGACCGCAAACCTGCTGTGGGACAATAAATCCAGCGTGCTTGTCGGGGATTACCTGTTCGCCCGATCGTTCCAGTTGATGGTCGAAACCGGGTCACTCCGGGTCCTGAACATCCTGTCCAACGCCGCGGCGGTGATCGCCGAGGGCGAAGTCCTGCAACTAAGTGCTGCGACGAACCTCTCGACCACAGAAGAGACGTATCTGCAGGTCATCCGGGGCAAGACAGCCGCCCTGTTCGAAGCGGCCTGCGAAGTGGGCGGCGTGATCTCGGATCAACCCGATGAGATCGTCACGGCCCTCGCGCAATATGGCGATGGATTGGGCATCGCCTTCCAAATGGCCGATGATCTGCTGGATTGGGGGGGAACAACCGGTGCGATTGGCAAGAACACCGGCGATGATTTCCGCGAACGCAAGCTGACCATGCCCGTGATCCGGGCCCTGTCCCGCGCCTCGGCCGAGGAACGGTCGTTCTGGGAAAGGACGATCGAGAAGGGGGATCAGCGCGACGGCGATCTGGATCACGCGCTTGAGCTTTTGCAGCGCCACGGCACCTTGGAAGAAACCCGGGTCGAGGCGCTGAACTGGGCCGCGGGCGCGGCCAAGGCCCTTGCCCCCCTGCCAGACCACCCGCTGAAGGACATGATGATCGACCTGTCCGACTACGTGGTCGCACGCATCGCCTAAACGCTGTCTGCCGGTCCGCGGATTCGGGCCGGTGTGATCCACCAATCCGGCTGGCGCGCGGCCAACAGGCGTGCCGCGTTCTCGGCCGAGGCCTGATCGGCAAATACCCCGAAACAGGTGCCTCCCGATCCGCTCATCCGCGACAGCAGGCAGCCCGGTAAGAGTTGCAGGTGCTCCAGCACGTCGCCGATCACCGGTGCCACGTCGCGGGCCGGGGGCTCCAGGTCATTGCGGTTGCGTTGAAGCCAGCTCACGAACCCCGTCGCGTCCGTCCAGTCAAGCGGCGTCATCGGCGCGTTCTCGGCGGTTTGGAGGGTTTGGAACACCGGTCCTGTCGGCACCTCGACGCCTGCATTCGCCAGCACCAGCCAGAACGGCGGCAGGGCCGGCACCTCGGACAGCGTTTCCCCGATCCCCGACATGCGGCAGGGTTTGGCGTGCACGCAAACCGGCACGTCGGCCCCAAGTGCAAGACGTGTCTCAGGCGACGGCAGCGGCACGTCCCACAGCCGTGACAAGCCCCGCAGGGCCGCCGCCGCATCGGCCGATCCCCCGCCAATCCCGCCCGCATGGGGCAGGTGTTTTTCCAGCGTCATGACGGCGCCCCGCGGCAGGCCAAAGCTTTCGGCCGCCTGCCAGATCAGGTTGCTCTTGTCATCTGGAACACCCAAGGCGCGCGGCCCCTCCACGCGCAGCGACAGGGTGTCGGCCGGATCCAGCCGCAGCCAATCCCCGGCGTCGACAAACACCACAAGCGAATCGAGCAGGTGATACCCATCCACCCGCTTCCCGGTGACATGCAGCGTCAGGTTGACCTTGGCGGGGGCGAACAGCCTCACTGGGTGGCGCCGACGCCGCCCTCGGCCTCCAGCACATCGTAAAGCCCGACCTCAAGCTTCTGTCGGATACGTTCAGCATCGACGTCTTCCGGCTCGAAACTCAGCGCGCGGTGCCATTGGAACTCGGCCTCCCGATAGCGGCCCACCATCCAATAGACATCGCCCAGGTGGTCGTTGATGATCGGATCGTTCGGCTCCAGCGCGACGGCGCGTTCCATCGGTTCGACCGCCTCGTCGAACCGGCCCAGACGGTACAGGACCCACCCAAGCGAATCCGTGATGTAGCCCGAGTCCGGCCGTGCCGCGACGGCGCGCTCGATCATATCAAGGGCCTCATCGAGATTGCGGCGTTGCTCAACCAGCGAATACCCGAGGTAATTCAACACACCGGGCTGGCCCTGGTTCAACTCCAGGGCGCGCCGGAAATCCGCTTCGGCCGGGGGCCAATCGTCCACGCGCTCGTAGCAGATCGCGCGTGTGTAGAAGACGAACCAGGCGCTCTCCTGCGTCGTGTCGATCAGGTTCAGCGCGTCGGTATAGGCGTCAATCGCAGGGGCGCACTGATCGCTCCGGCGCAACATGTCGCCCAGAGCCGCCTGAACCGAAGACAGATCGGGCCGCGCCTGCGCCAGATCGGCCATCACGGCGACGGCGGCGTCCTGATCTCCGCTGTCGAACACCGAATTGGCCCGACCGAGTTGCGCTTCGACATACAGGTCATCGCCCTCGGGCACCTGCGCGTAGGTTTCGGCGGCCAGATCGTAGCGCTGCTCGTCATCGAACAAGCTGCCCGCATACATCAATGATGCGCTGTGGTTCGGATCAATCCCGCGCGCCGCCTGCGCATAGAGTAAGGGCAGTGTGTTCGAACCGCCGTCCTGCCCGACGGCACGACTGACATTGTAGAACAGTTCAGCCAGCCCTTCTTGCGCCGTGGTCACAAAGTCATAGGGGCCGGGCGCGTCGGATTGTGCAATTCGGTCCCGCAGCGCCAGCAGGGACGGATCTGGGATGGCGCGCAAGAAACTGCTCAAAAGTTCCAGTGCGGCGTCGCGCTGGTCCAACTGGTGCAGGATCAGCGCGCGGGCCCGCACGGTCCGGTCTGTCATCGACACGCGGCCATAGGTTTCGCCTGACAGAATGGCCTCGGCCCCTTCGAAATCGCCAACGGCGGCGCGCGCGAACCCAAGATGGGTGTAGGCGATATCGGCCAGTGCGCCCTGGGCAACCTCTTCGAATTGCGCCACGGCGGCGCTCATATTGCCGTCCCCAAAGGCGATCCATGCCAGGGCCAGATCGTCGATGAAGGGGCCTGCCCCGTTGCCGGCCTCGATCGCGGCACGCGCGCCGACCAGATCACCATTGGACAATCCATCAACCATACGCGCCAGGTTGGCCAGTTCGCGGCCCGGACCTTCGGGGGTGGAATCGCCCGCAATCTCTGCGGCGCGGCGCCATTCGCCCAAGGCCGCGCGCGAGAAAATCGCATTGCCGATCAGGAACCCGTTGCCCGGATCAGCGGCCAGCGCACGTTCGAAGAACGCGGCTGCGTTGCGGTGGTCGCCATCGACCGATGCCGTGCGCGCCGCGAGGTAAGCACCCGCGAAACCACGGCCCAGGTCAGATTGTGAGAACCCCATGCTGACTGTGGCCGGCAGAAGGGCACAGGCGAAAGCAAAAGAGCGGGTAAAACGGGTCAACATGCGCGCGATCCTTGGTCCATCGCCGAAAAGACTAGGCCGCAGGACCGGGGAGGGCAATGCAGCCATCCGGTTCTGCGGCCTATCTGACCCAGACGTGAAGTCGCGCGTCACATATTGGGGTAGTTCGGACCGTCGCCGCCCTGCGGGACCGTCCAGTGGATGTTCTGGGACGGGTCCTTGATATCGCAGGTTTTGCAGTGGACGCAGTTCTGGAAGTTGATGACAAAACGGGCGTCTTTGCCCTCTTCCTCGACCACTTCGTACACGCCCGCCGGGCAATAGCGCTGCGCGGGTTCCGCATATTCCGGCAGGTTGACCGAGATCGGCACCGAGGCGTCCTTGAGCGTCAAATGCGCGGGCTGGCTTTTCTCGTGATTGGTCATCGAGAAGCTGACATTGGTCAGGCGGTCAAAGCTCAGCACACCATCGGGCTTGGGATAGTCGATGGGCTCGAAATCCTTGGCCTTGCCCGTGGCGGCGGCATCGCTCTTGCCGTGCTTGACCGTGCCAAACAGGGACAGGCCGACCAGGCTGTTGGTCCACATATCCAGACCGCCCAGGCCCAATCCGCCCAACAGGCCGTATTTCGACCACAGCGGTTTGACGTTGCGCACGGGCTTGAGGTCTTTTGCGATCGGGCCCTGGCGCAGATTGTCATCATACGCCGTCAACTCGTCCGACGCGCGGCCCTCGGCAATGGCGGCATGCGCGGCTTCGGCGGCTTCGATGCCCGACAGCATGGCGTTGTGATTGCCCTTGATGCGCGGCACGTTCACGAGGCCGACGCCACAGCCCAGGATCGCGACACCCGGCGCGACGGCCTTGGGCATCGACTGCCATCCGCCTTCGCTGATCGCTCGCGCGCCATAGGCGATGCGTTTGCCGCCTTTCAGCAGCTCGGCCACCATCGGATGGTGCTTGAAGCGCTGGAATTCCATGTAGGGATAGAGATGCGGGTTCGCATAGTTCAGGTGGGTCACGAAACCCACATACACCTGGTTGTTGTCCAGGTGATAAATGAACGAGCCGCCGCCCGCGTTCTTGCCCAGGGGCCACCCCATCGTGTGCGTGACCGAGCCGGGTTTGTGCTTCTCGGGGTCGATCTCCCAAATCTCTTTCATGCCCAGGCCAAACTTCTGCGGGTCCTTGCCTGCCGACAGGTCGTACTTGGCGATCACTTCCTTGGTCAGCGATCCGCGCACGCCTTCCCCCAGGAAGACATACTTGCCATGCAACTCCATGCCGGGCTCGGTGTTTTCGCCGATGGAGCCGTCGGGCTCCAACCCAAAGACACCGGCCACCACGCCTTTGACGCTGCCATCGTCGGCATAGACGATCTCGGAGCAGGCCATGCCGGGGAAAATCTCAACGCCAAGCTCTTCCGCCTGCTCGGCCATCCAGCGGCACACATTGCCCATCGAAACGATGTAGTTGCCGTGGTTGTCCATCAGACCGGGCATGGTGGCGTTCGGGATGCGCAGTGCACCGGCCTCGCCAAGCATGTAGAACTTGTCTTCGGTCACGGGGACATTCAGCGGGGCCCCTTTTTCCTTCCAATCGGGGATCAGCGTATCCAGCCCGACCGGATCCAGCACCGCGCCCGACAGGATATGCGCCCCCACTTCCGAGCCCTTTTCCAGGACCACGACATTCAGGTCGGCATCCAGTTGCTTCAGCCGGATCGCCGCCGACAGACCCGCAGGTCCCGCGCCCACGATGACGACATCGTATTCCATGCTTTCGCGTTCGATCTCGGACATACCCTTATCCTTAATGCTGTCACGGAGCCCCGTCTTACGGACCCCCGGAAATGGCGTCCGACGAGGGGTAGCGCGGTCTTGCCGCGCAGGTCAATTAGAACGCGGCGTCGCAGCAAAAACACATCTCGTGTTGGCGCCGAATGCATTCCGGCCTAGCTGTTGCGCAGCATCCAATCGAAGGCCCGACACCATGACCCCGCTTCGCCTCATCTACCTCGTCCTGATTGCCGTCGGCACCTACCTGCCCTGGAGCTATTTCTACGCGTGGTTTCAGGAAAACGGATGGTCGCTCAGCGCGATGGTCGACGCGTGGTATGTCAATGACGCGACCAGCGGGTTGGTCTACGATCTGACCATTGCGGCGATTGC
Source organism: Paracoccaceae bacterium (assembly GCA_963921255.3). GTDB lineage: Bacteria > Pseudomonadota > Alphaproteobacteria > Rhodobacterales > Rhodobacteraceae > JANSYL01. The sequence goes on from CAWUEW020000001.1 coordinate 599,525, forward strand.
CCTGACGATCTGGGCGCTGGTCGAGGGGTTTGGGCGCAAGGATTACTGGTTTTTGCTGGTGATCCCCGTGACCTACGGGATCGGCGTCAGCGCCGGTTTGCCACTGGCCCTGTTCCTGATGACGCTGCGAATGCGGGCCGCCTAGGTCGCCCACGGCGGCGCGATCGGCGTGCCGTCGACCCGCACCTCGCCCGCTTCGTTATCTAGAACCACCGGGTTGTCGTAGATCGTCAGGGTGGGGCGCTCGCCGAACCGCCCCTCCATCCAATCCGCCCATCCGTCGTGAAACCACGCCTCGGCCTCGGCGCGGCTGGCAAACTCGTAGATGCCACCGCCGCCGGTTTCATGGTTTAGGAAGTATTTTCGCCGTAGCCCGGGCACGTCCTTGAAAATCTCCGTCGCCGCGACCGATTGCGCGGTCACGGCGTCGTTGGGGCGCTTGCCGCCGGGCAGCGGAATGGTGACGACCGCGATGATCACAGGGTCAGAACGGTCGAGCCGGTGGTCTTGCGCGCCTCCAGCGCCCGGTGTGCCTCGGCCACGTCTTCCAGCGCAAATCGCTGGTCGATCCGAATGCTGACCGCGCCCGAGGTGACCTTTTCGAACAACTCACGGGCCATGGTCTGGCAGGTGGCGTGGTCCGCGATATGCGTGAACAGGGTCGGGCGCGTGATCTTGAGCGACCCTTTCGGCCCCAGAATCCCGACCGAGAAGGGCGGCACCGGCCCGGACGCATTGCCGAAGGAAATCATCATTCCAAGCGGCTTGAGACTGTCGAGCGAGCCATCGAACGTATCGGCGCCCACCGCGTCCATCACCACGTCAACGCCGACGCCGCCGGTCAGCTCCTGCACTTTGGCGGCCCAATCCTCGGTCCGGTAATTGATGCAATGGGTTGCGCCATGCTCCAGGGCGAGCGCGCATTTTTCGTCCGTGCCGGCGGTGCCGATCAGGGTGATGCCGTCCGACTTCGCCCACTGGCTGGCGATCAGGCCGACACCGCCGGCCGCTGCATGGAACAGAACGGTGTCGCCTTCGGAAATGGGGGTGGTCCGACGGAACAGGTAGTGCGTGGTCAGGCCTTTGAGCATCATGGCCGCGCCTTCTTCGAAGCTGATCGCGTCGGGCAGGGGGCACACCTGCGCGGCGTTCATCACACGCGCCTCGGTATAGGCGCCGGGAGGGGCAGCGGCATAGGCGGCGCGGTCCCCGACCTTCAGATGCGTCACGCCTTCGCCCACGGCTTCCACGACGCCAGCGGCCTCCATCCCAAGCGCATGGGGCAGGTCCAACGGGTAGAGCCCGGTGCGCTGGTAGACGTCGATGAAGTTCAGCCCGACCGCGTGATGGCGAATGCGAATCTGTCCCGGCCCGGGCTCGCCCACGTCGATGTCGACGATTTTGAACTGTTCCGGGCCGCCGGCGGCCTCGATGATTGCGGTGCTTGCCATGTTTGTACTCCCTCTCGTTGCCGGGGAAGATAGCGGAATGGGCGCGCAGGGGAAGATCAGGTGTTGGGCGGTGGGGTGCGCACGCGTGAGCAGAGGTTCAAGATACTGAATTATTTGAGAAACCCGCACCAACGAACCGTCGGTCACCCACGATCACGCCGACAGGCGGCCGCCCCGCCGCGTAAGTGCGCTGCCGCCGGCGTCCAGATCCGCATGTGCTGACGTCGATCTTGAGGGTCTGCTGAGCGGACTGAGGTGCCAATGCCTTGTGCGTGAATGGCTCCGAGTTTCGATCACCGTCGCCCAAGAAACGGGCCCGACATCACTGGTTGCGCGCTCTGCTCAGCGTGACCGGCGTCATTCCCAGATATGACGCAATGTGGAAATGGGGAAACAGCGCCTCATACCCGGGGTGTTCCTTTCGAAACCACTCTAAACGTTGTCGCGCGCTCAATGCTGCAAGGCACCATTCGCGTCCGACTTTGCGGGTCAACTCCCGGCGCATGATGGTGTTGCCCCATTCGCGAATGCTTTCGAAATTCACCATCAGATCCATCAAATGCGCAGCCGGCATTGCCGCAGAAACGGCATCCTCCAGAATCTCGATATCCACCAATGAACGTCCGCCTGACGTTCTGGCCATATTGGGCGTTAGCACCATTGGAGCGACGTACAGGTTCAGGTTGACTTCGGTACCGTCGGCATCGGTGACGACGCTTCGCGCACGCCCGCTGAGCAGGACATACTCATTCTCGTCTCGCTCACCCTGGTGCGACAGGTAACTTCCGACGGGCCAGTCGCGTATGTCGAATGCACCGACCAGTGTCTCCCGATCATTGTCCGGGAGGTCCGCCATGAGGTCTTCGATGGTTTTCAGATGAGCTTCCACGCCGTGCGCCCCTAACGCTCGTTATCATATGATAATGCTCGACCCGACCGCGCACTGATAGTCCAGCAGCGTCAATGCTGGAGAAAACCTATGAATAGCTTCCTTTCCTACCCGCAGCATGGTTCACGGATCCTGCTTTTCTGGGGCGCCGCGGTGCTCGTCTACTGCCTGATGGTCTTCGGGTCGCTTGCAGATATCGAACGGATCACCGGGCTCAGGGCGTTCGACATGCGCCCGACCGGCTATTCCTATGCGGATGCCCTGGCCCTCATATCCGCGCTCGGAGAAGAAGGGCGCCGCGTTTATCTAACCATGCAAATTCCACTGGACACGCTGTACCCGGCCCTGTTGGCGATCTCGAGCGCCAGCGCGCTTTATTGGCTTTCGCAGTCCTTTGGCGCAACCGCTCGATGGTATCGCGCCGTTGCCACTGTCGCTTATCTTGCGGCCATCGCGGATTATACCGAGAATGGGTTGATCGTCTGGATGCTGACGGCCGGTCTTGGCGTCCCCGAAGCACTGGTGGCAGCGGCCAGTTTGGCGTCAGTGTGCAAGTCAATCCTGTCGACGGTTGTGTTCATCACCTTGTTGATGGCTCTGGCCGAGTTCGCCATGCGCAGAATGCGTCAGCGATCAAAGGTCAGTTGAACGTCTGCTTCGGGCTCAAAGCCGCCCTTCGCCGCACGCGGCGGAGGGGATGCAGCGGTGAAACCACGATCCTTCCGCCGTCCATTGGAACGTTGGGTTCTGCCAGAGGTCCGCAAGCGGCGACGCGCACGCATGTTGCGTCGCCTCTTTGCGCGCCCTCAGGTGCCAACTTCGGCTGTTACCACAGGGCCGCGATCGCCTTGGCCACCTGATCCGGCGACTGATAGGCCGCCAGTTGCCCACCAGCCAATGTCACGAGGTCGGCGTGGGGCATACCGGCTGCGAGCGCCTGTTCGATCTTGGCGATGTCAAACATCGTGTTGCCCGCCCCATGTATGAACCGCACACGCCCTTGGGCCGCCACGTCGGAGAGGTCCGCGCGCCAGTCGGAGGCCCAACGAGATACGTCGCGCACCAGCCGATCGGTATCCTCGAAGGAGTGGGCGATAATATCCCGGGTGATGTCATAAAACGCGCGATCCGTTCGCGTCAGCGCCTGATCCTCGGGGCTGCCCTCGAAGAAATAGTCGACAACCTTGGCCTCGCCTTTGGCCGACTGGGCAAACGTGTCGGCGACAAGGCGGTGCGGCAGGAACAGCATGTCCGGAAAGTAGCGCGCTGGCAGCATCGTGCGGCGGATCCCCGACGGCAAACGCAACAATTCCCGTTTCGATGCGAACGGAACACCCGTGTCCAACAGCGCCACCGCCTGCGTCATGCCGGGCCACCGTTTGGCAAAGGACAGCGCGTAAAGCCCGCCCGAGGCCTGCCACGCGATGACGGCCCTTTCAACACCAACGGCGACCATCACATCGCGGTAGAGCGGCGCGAGGACGTCCGGCCCGGCATCCGAGCCAAGCTGCACACTGCGGCCCGACCCGGGTTTCAAGGGGGCGATCATTCGCAAACCCACTGCCCGCAGGTGGTGCCGCAGGGGCGCTGTCATCTGCGGTGGATGGGTCGATTGGAGCAGCAGAACGGGGCGCCCATCCGGCGCGCCGTATTCCAGGACTTCTAGAGGGCCCGCCGCGGTTGACACCACGCGGTGGGTGATCGCGTCCGGGCTGCCGTGTCGCGCCACCGGAGCGGTTGGCGACAAATCTCGATCAGCGGGCTGCAATTGGCTGAGTGCGGCGAGAAACAAAGCCAGTTCCGTCTGACCCGACACCCCGATCTGGGCGAAGACGCGCGAAAGCTGTGTGCGGACGGTTCGCACAGAGCGGCCGCGTCGTTCGGCAATGCCCTGGACCGAGCCACAGTCCATGAAAAGCTCGAGGGTCTCAATTTCCGCGGCCGTCAGGTGAAAGGCGTCCGACAGCAACGTGCCCAGTTCTTGTGTCCACTGGGGCTGTATCAAGACCGCGCCAAGCAATGGGGCCTCGGGCCGGTATCCGCTCAAGTTGGTTTGGTGGCCGACCAGCAGGGCCGTCGGCCGATCACTGTCCGGGAGGGCGACGCTGACGATGGTCTTGCCTCCGGGCCGGTTTCGCCCCGTGCGCGCGATGGTCTGAAACCGCGCCTCGTCATCCGTAGACGCGAACAGATCACTCAGCGCCGCACCACTTGGGCTGGCCAGTGCAAACGTGGTCAGAAACGCAGCATTCGCCGCCACAAGCCGCCCGTGCCGATCGACCACCGCCGCCGCGCCGGCCTGGCTTTCGACAAACCCCAATGGTGTTTCGGCCTCGTCGCGTTTGATGAGGTCGAAAACGTGCCCGACCTGCTGAAAATGCGACCCGAAAAACCTGCGCAGTTTATCGTCTCGGCACCGGCGGGCGCCTCGGCGATTTCGCCGTCGATGAACGCGTCCATCGCGATGAAGATGGGTTCATAGTCGCCACGATTGGCGACGGCGTCATACAGACGACTGATCACCCGCAAAGCGCTCGGCGGCGGGTCCGTCGGATCGAAATCAGGGAGGTCTTCGGCGGGCATGAAATGGATGAAATCGTGTGTGAATAACGCGATGGTAGGTGGCGGGTGTCTTCGGGTCCAAAGAAATCTCTGCCGCCATACGTCACATGACGTATGCGTCGCAGCCATCGGCGGCCGATATTGGGTCCATGACAGTGTCTTATCGAAATCCGACTGCCCCGTTCGCCAGATGTGCCCTCGGCGCGTCCTTCATCGCTGCCGCCAGCTTGGCCGCCGCCCCGGCCGCCGCCAATGCGCTGTGTGCGCCGTTTCCGCAAGAGGCCGAGGCCCTTCCCCTGCTCTACCTCGATCTGCCGGATCCGATCGCGTCCCGCGTGATCGAGCCCCTGACCGCCGATCTGTTGCGGGCCCAGATCAACGGAGAGGCGCCGCCGCCGTTGCAAACGCTGTTTTGCGAGGTCGGCATGTTCGAGATGATCGTTCGGGCCGTCCAGCCCGCCGAAGACGATGCCATAGCGGCAATCGTGACCGAGGCTGTCTACGCGTGGCGCCCCGACGCGGAACCGGCGGGGTGGCAGCTGTCGGCGCTCCGTCGCCATCCGCTCTGTGCCCGGGGCGATGACCCGTTCGCCCCCCTTTGCCCCTAACCTTTTCATAATTTATTCATGAGGCTCGCCCTATGCGCCGCTCCCATTTGTTTCTGTCCTTAACCATCGTCGCGACGGTCGCCGCGCCGGCCGCGTCGGCGCAAGACGCCGAGGCAATGCTGAACATGTCTCGGTCAGATTTTTTGATCGCCTACGAAGCCAACTACATGGACATGCTCGCCCTGACGGGAGAGCTGGTTGGCCGGTTGGGGCCAGACATGGGCCAGGTTGTCGATGCCTCAAGCCCCGTAACTGACACCGAGCGCGCCAATTTCGGATGCCTGTATGACACCCTCGCTGCAGGCGGGAATCTCGGCGATCTCACGGCCCAGGTGGCCTTGACCGAACGTGTCGCCGCGATGGCTGAGGCAGATCCAAACTTCACCTATGCCAACCTCGCCTTCGACGAGGCATTGGCAGAGGAAATGGCCGGTGGATCGGACGCGTTGATGGCGGCGATGCAGACCTGTGGCACGATGGCGGTCAACACCGCACGGTTCAATTTTACACCGGCCTTCTGGGCGGCAATGGAAGCCGGAATGGCTGCTGCCGAGGGGGGCTGAGCCATGCGAAGCACCTTGATCTCTGCCGCCATGACCTGCGCCGCAGCTTTGCCCGCGCTGGCGGATGCCCCCGACACACAACCCGTCTTGTCCGAGCGCTACGAGGTCTCGGACGCCCGCGCTGCAATGGACGAGGTGATGGCCCGATGGGACACAGCGCAGGCCGAGCAACAGGCGCGGTTCATGGCACACGAGGGTGATCTCTCGGACTTCGTGCGCAGTGACCCGATTTTCCAGGACGTCACTTGGCCCTACGGACAGTGCACCGACCTTGTCAGTCTGTTTCCACCACCGATGGAAAACTGGGCCATCCGGACGGAATTCGCGGGTCGTGAAAACCCGATCGGGGCGGATCGAGCGGAACTGTTCTACGTCTCCTACGATCCGACGCTCGCGTCTGACGCGCCCGACTTCACGACCAGCCAGGCCACCGTGACCGTGCGCATTTCCACCGGCACAGACATATCGGACATGATGGCGCAACGCATGGCCGACCCCATGATGCGGGACATCGCGTTCGAGCCCGGGCCATTTGGCTACCCGGTCGTCCGCTTCAGCCCGATGACCACGGTCGTGGGGCCGCACTATGTCGACGTGTCCGGCACGGGCGACAGCGCGGTGCCGTATTTCGAGGCGATCGTCGCTTGCGCGATCGACAGCGGCCTGATCGCCGACGGTGTCGACCCGAGCACGTTGACCCGATGACACGCTGATTCAAAAGCACACGCCCTACAAGGATGCCGCCCATGCCACGCTATATGCCGCTTGCGCTTGCCGCTGCCGCTGCACTTCCGACCTCAGCGACGGCCGATTGGTCCGTTCGCACCTGGGACATGGATATGGAGCGTTCACGCTTTACCTGCGTCGCCGCCTGCACCGGATCGGAGCTTGCCTATCAAACGGCCATCGACGCCGCGATCCCTCGGATTGAGGCCATCGTCGAGCCAGAGTTGAACGAGATCAGCGCCTGGTTGTCGGGGCTCGGGTTCCGTCAAGCGGAATTCCCCCGCGACCCCGTCCCCTACTTTTTTGAACCGGATTTCCGGGGGTTCGGGGCAAACGAAGTCGATGGGGGCAGTCGAACCGTCGCCGCGTGGAGCCGCCTAAAGGGAATGGAACTGGGCTATCGGACGTTCGTCAACGACCTGCCGCCCGAAGGCGAAGCCTATGGCGACGCAACCGATATCAGCGTGACGCTCGCTCATGAGATCTATCACGCCGTCCAGTATGCCTATCGCGACTATGAAGGCGAGCCGACCTGGTGGGATGAAAGCATGCCCGAGGCGGTCGGGTATGCCTGGGCCGCCGCGCGGGCTGGCGGAAATCTGAACCTGAGTGCCACGGACGCGCATGAGGCGCTGCATGATCCGGATGATGTGTATTCGCGTGCGGCCTTCTTCCTTGCGTTGGGGCGTGACGTCGGTGGCGCGACCCAGATTTCCTACTTTACCGAACTGGAGCAGCGAAACCCGCTTGATGGCCAAGGCGGCTTGAATTGGATCGACAGCTATATCTGGGAAACCCGAACCGGAGGCCTTGCCGAGTATTTCCCCGATTTCATTCGACGGTACGCGCAAGAGGCAAGCTCCTTCGGGCCGGACGCACAGGAGCGTGCGGCCTCCGAGGCCCTAGAACCCGGGGTTGAGATGGCGCCGGGCGAAACGTCCTTCGACGACCGTCTCACGCTTCCGACCGAAGAGATCGCTGCCGAGTGGACCGATGCAGGAACCGCCTTTGTCGGGAATTGGAGCGATCTGCCCGATGAGGAGCGGGTCTACATCCAAACCATCGAAATATCGCAGGCCACCGAACCCCAGAACGCGCATTTGATCGTCGACAGCACGCGGGTCGACCAACACAGCCGCCACCTTGTCGCGCTTTGGGCGGAACCGGGCCAAGTCGATCCGGCCTTCAACGTCCGCACCGTCAACATCGGGCCTGATTTGGCGGCGGTTACAGCACAGGACATCGAGGTTGAACTGACCGCGCAGCAACTGCGGATGCAGATGCCCGATTGTATGGAACCCGGCGCCACCCACGTGCTGACCGCCGAGGCCGACGATATCGAGGCGTCCGACTTGATCCCCTTCGTGGCGCGCCGGTTGCGGCCAAGCGGCGGCTCTGTTGCGTCCGATCTCACGTTTACTGCGCCGAGCACACCCGGTGTTGTGACGCTCGACATGGAAGTCGAAACCATTGATCGCGGTGTCACGTCTGCGGAGATGGGACAGATCACCATTGCCGAGGGCGGTTGCTCCATCCGTCTTCAGATCGGGCCGATGGTGGCCACGTGGACAAGCCAAGGCGAATACACCGAGTTCAACGATCCAAGCTCGGGCATGGCCCTGTACGCGTCGCGCAGTGACATTGCGGCGTGGGAGGGCAGTTGGTTGGTGCTCCCGCCGGGGGTCGCACAGATGATCATGGGGCAGATGGGCGGGGCCATGGCCATCCCCGGGAAGGGGGCGATGCCAGGCGCAGGCGCTCTTCCGGGCTCCGGGCTGCCGCCGGGCTTGGGGGCCAGCGGGGGGATGGTGCCACCCGGACTGATCCCCGGCGGCAACCCGCTGGCGGGGATGCAGGCCCCGACACCGGCCGGGCCCGATCCGTTCATGTCCCAAATGCCCCGGGAGATGTCCGAGCGTTTTTCGCGCGACACCCAAACGCAGATGGCCGGCGGTTCGCTCCGCACGGAACGCGCGACCTGTCCGGCCTGGGCACCCGGTCGCGGCTGCCGCAGCGCTGTGATCTCGATTGGCGGACAGGCGACACCGATCACCTGGAACGCATCCGGTCAGCCGGTAGAGGTCGCCTTTCCCGGCACATCGGGGTTTCGCTTCAGCTATGGCAATTTCGACCTGCGCCGCCCGCCGGGGTGGTAAATGGATCACGAACGTCACTGACGTCGATCGACCGTACCGGGGCGAAGAAGGGAGCGTTTCTCCACGCCTTCGCGCAGCGCCGCGGCCAAAGCCGACCCTGCCACAACGTCAGCAGTCTGCACCGCGGCCCGTGGAACCGGCCGTGGGCCGCACATGCAATTTCTCGGATCAGAGACACGCACAGCCTGAGAGACAGCGGACCTTCAGACAACTTGTGGCGATCGACGGCTCTGAGGCCGGGGCACCCAATTGTGGCAATGTGCGGAAAATTCCGTTTTCGCGATCAGGCCACGCGCAACGATGACGGGCGCCCGACCTCGGCAGCGATCTCTCCAAGAAGGGCGCGGGCAGCGTCGCTTCGGCTTTTGGGCGTTGAGCGCGCGACATAAGCAATCGCCGGTGGTTCCGGGAACACGCCTTCGATGACGTGCAGATCCGGGGGCACGTGTAAGCCATTCATCAGGGCAACGCCGAGCCCCGCGCGCGTCGCGGAAAGAATACCAGATACGCTGGGACATTCGAGCACAGCCTCGAATCGATACCCCGCGACTGTGTCCTGCGATTGTGCCCAGTGTTTGTAGAAACAGTTTTGATCAAAGGCGAGAAACGGAACCGGCGCATTTGGTTTGAGCGGCAGGTCATGAGACTTGATCCAGTGCAACCGATCCTCAAAGAGCACGATATCGTCGCGGCGAACCTCGTATCGCATGACTTGAATGACTGCGATGTCGATGTCGCCCGAAGACAACCAATCGGATAGCGTTTGACTTTGACCAATCCGCGTACTGACTTTCGTCTCTGGGTGCAGACGCGTAAACCGTCCAAGAATGCGCGCCACGTCACCGCCGGTCGTATCTTCGGTCATGCCCAATCGAATGGTTCCAGCCAGCGGCTTCTTTCCAAGTGCGGCGAGCGCTTCGTCATGCAGATCCATCATCCGGTGCGCATATTCCAACAGGCGCGTTCCGGCTTCGGTGAACAATGGCCCACCCGCTCGGCGCGCCAGCAGTTCGCAATCCAGGATTGCTTCAAGCCGTTTGATTTTGTGGCTTACAGCGGGTTGAGACAGCGCCAGATGCTCGGCGGCACGTGTAACGCCGCCGTGGGTCGAGATCGCGACCAAGGCGCGCAACCCTTCGATGTCCAAACGCTCACTCATTCGGAATTTCTATCATGATATGACAATCATTCATTTGTTTTATTGTCTATCCAAACGCTAGGCCTTGGGAAAGAAGAAACTGGAGTTCCCCTCATGGCCCACCTCGTCGATCAACATGCTCTCATCAGCGGCACCCGTATTGCCCATGGCGTACACGGCGAAGGGGAGCCTGTGGTTCTCCTGCATGGCACGACATCTTCCTCGTACATTTGGTGGAGCATCCTGCCCATGCTTGTAGGGGCGGGCCATAAGGTGCACGTCTATGACCTCCTCGGATATGGGCTGTCGGAGCGCCCGCACGACCCGGCCATTGATACCTCGGTTGCCGGCCAAGCGCCCATCTTTGAGGCGCTGCTGGATATCTGGGGGCTCAAGGACTTTCATTTTGTCGCGCATGATATCGGCGGTGGCGTGGCCCAGAGGTTTGGCATTCACGCCCCAGAACGGCTGCGCAGCCTAACCATGATTGACGTGGTGAGCTACGACAGTTGGCCCTCGAAACGCACGCGTGAGCAGATGCAGGCCGGGTTGGAAAAGCTGATCAAAGCGCCGGATGCAGACCACCGAGAGCATTTCCGCGATTGGCTCAGTTCGACGGTTCACCACAAGGAGCGTTTGGCCGAGACATCGATGGAGACCTACCTCGATTTCATCTGCGGGCCGGTTGGACAGGGCAGCTTCTTTCAGCATCAGGTGATGCACTATGATCCGAAGCACACGCACGAGATGGCCGCGCGCTACGGCGAACTTGGCCAAATACCAGTGCAGCTCATTTGGGGTGCCGATGACGCGTGGCAGGTCGTGGATTGGGCGCACAGATTGCACGCCGCCATTCCGGGTTCAGAGCTGCATGTTCTCGAAAACTGCGGTCACTTCTCAATGGAAGATCAGCCGGAGAGGATTTCCGAACTGCTCATCGACTTCATCCGCAGAAGTGCGTGACGCGGAACAGGGATGGCTGCCGTTCGTGAAACGAACTTGGACGGTGGCTTTGTCCGCACCCCAGACGTTGACGGTTCCCGCGGCAAGAGTCTGATTTCCGCCCATCGCACCGCAGGCTGCGCCTAGCACCCGGGTGGCTGATGCAACTAAAGCCGCCCTTCGCCGCGTGGCGCTTGCAGCATCCCTTTGCCCTGACTGGCCCTGCGTGCTACCTGCGCTCCGTCAGACTTCCCGGACCCGGACCCAAGATGGACCATTTCCTGTATCGTGACGGCATCCTGCATGCCGAAGACGTGCCCCTGCCGCAGATCGCCGCGGCGGTGGGCACCCCGTTCTATGTCTATTCCACGGCCACGCTGACGCGGCATTACCAGCTGTTCAAGGACGCGCTGGACGGGATGGAGAACCTTGTCTGCTTCGCGATGAAATCGAACTCCAACCAGGCGGTCATCGCGCATCTGGGCAAGCTTGGGGCCGGGATGGATGTGGTGTCAGGCGGCGAATACCTGCGCGCCAAGGCCGCCGGTGTCCCGGGTGAGCGGATCGTGTTTTCCGGTGTCGGCAAGACCGAGGATGAAATGCGTCTGGCGTTGTCGGGGGGGATTCGTCAGTTCAACGTCGAATCCGAGCCTGAAATGCGCCGTCTGTCCGCTGTTGCGACCGACATGGGCCTGACCGCGCCGATCACCGTGCGGGTCAACCCGGATGTCGATGCCAAGACGCATGAAAAGATCGCCACCGGCAAGTCCGAGAACAAGTTCGGCATCCCGATTGCCCGCGCCACCGAGGTCTATGCCCTGGCCGCGGCGCTGCCGGGGCTCGAGGTGGTGGGCATTGATGTGCATATCGGCAGCCAACTGACCGAGCTTGCGCCGTTTGAGGAGGCCTACGAGAAGGTCAAGCAACTCACGCACGTGTTGCGCGCCCAAGGGCATACGATCAAGCGCCTCGATCTGGGCGGTGGCCTTGGCATTCCGTACGAACGCTCCAACTCGGCGCCGCCGCTGCCCACGGAATACGGCGCGTTGATCAAGTGCGTGGTGGGCGATTTGGACGTCGAGGTCGAGATTGAGCCGGGCCGCCTGATCTCAGGCAATGCCGGCCTGCTGGTCAGCAGCGTCATCTATGTCAAAGAGGGCGAGGGGCGCGATTTCCTCATCCTTGATGCGGCGATGAACGATCTGATCCGTCCCGCCATGTATGGTGCCTGGCATGATATCGTCCCGGTGATCGAGCCCGAGGCCGGGGTCGAGCAGCGCCCGTTCGACATTGTCGGCCCGGTCTGCGAAACCGGCGATACCTTTGCCAAGCAACGCAACCTGACGCCCATCCGGGATGGGGATCTGGTCGCCTTTCGCTCGGCCGGGGCCTATGGCGCGGTGATGTCCAGCGAGTACAACACGCGGCCCATGATCCCCGAGGTCTTGGTGAAAGACGATCACTTCGCCGTCATCCGACCCAGACCAACATTTGACGAGATGATAAACCGCGATATCGTTCCCGAGTGGGTCTAAGGCGGCCCACGGATCCGGGCCTCCCGCCCCTGAAAGGCGATATGACGGAAAAATCCCCGACGGATGCGGCACTTGCACGATTGCTGTGGCCGCTGCGACTGACCCGCGCGGGCCTTGTGGCCGAGCGCGGGGCGCGGGCGTTTTGGCCGCTGTGGTCGCTTTTGTTCGTCGGCGTGGCCGCGTTCGCCTTCGGGATCGCGGCGATTTTGCCGCAAACCTGGCTTTGGGGCGTTTTGGCGCTCTGGGCTGTTGCCACGCTTGCCGCGTTGGGGTGGGGGCTGCGCGCCTTCCACATGCCGACGCGGGACGAGGCGCTGGCGCGGCTGGATGAAACCCTGCCCGGGCGACCGATCTCGACCCTGATGGATACGCCCGCCGTGGGCGCGGAAGACCCTGCCGCCCAATCGGTCTGGGCCGCGCATCTGGCGCGGATGGCAAAACGCGCCCAAGCGGCCCGCGCGCCGGAACCGGACCTTCGGTTAAGCGCGCGTGACCCTTATGCCCTGCGCTACATGGCGGCGACAGCCTTTGCGATGGCGCTGTTGTTCGGAACGCTCGGCCGCGTGTCCGAGGTTGGGGATGCGGTGGTCATCGGCCCGGGTGCGGCGGTGGCCAGTAGTCCATCCTGGGAGGGGTGGGTGGAACCCCCGCTCTATACCGGGTTGCCGTCGCTCTACCTCAACGACATTGGCGCGCCCGAATTTGAAACCCCTCTTGGATCGCGCGTGACGCTGCGCAGCTATGGCGCACCGGGTGAGATCACGTTGCAATCCGACATCGGCCCGATGCCCGAGACGCCCGACACGAACGCGACGGTGCAGACCGTTGTCGCCGAACGCGCCGGGACATTGACGGTGGATGGCCCCGGAGGCCGCAGTTGGACCGTCTCGATGCGCCCCGACGCGGCCCCGACCGTCGCCCTTGAAGGCAGCGTCGAGGGGGAGCCGCCGGGCCAGGTGCAGTTCAGCTTCACCGCGCAGGACGATTTCGGCGTCCGGTCCGGCACGGCGTCATTCCGGTTGGATCTGGCAAATGTCGATCGCCGCTTCGGATTGGCGCCCGAGCCCGAGCCACGGGATGCGGTGGTGCTTGATCTGCCAATGCCGTTCCGCGGCTCGCGCACCGAGTTCACCGAGGTGCTGCTGGAAGACCTGTCGCAGCATCCGTTTGCGAACCTGCCGGTCACGCTGACCCTGACGGTCACCGACGATGCGGGGCAGATTGGCACCGTCAGCTACGATGTGCCCCGCCTGCCGGGCCGTCGCTTCTTTGACCCGCTGGCCAATGCGGTGATCGAACTGCGCCGCGATATCCTCTGGACGCGGACCAACGCCCCGCGCGCGGCCCAATTGCTGCGGGCCATGACCCATGACCCGGAGGAGGGTCTGACGGAAAGCGTCTACCTCGCGCTGCGTTCGTCGATCCGTCGGCTCGAAAGCGGGGTCGACAGCATTTCGCCGGACACCCGCGATCAGGTGGCCGAGATGCTGTGGAACGCTGCGCTGGAGCTGGAGGAAGGCGATCAGGACAACGCGCTGGACCGTCTGCGCCGCGCGCAGGAGCGTCTGGCCGAAGCGATGGAGCAAGGCGCCAGCCAGGAAGAGATCGACCAGCTCATGCAAGAGCTGCGCGATGCGATGAACGATTACATGCAGCAACTGGCCGAGAACGCCGAGCCGAACTCGAACACCGATGAGCCGGGCCAGGATGGCGACCGCACCGAACTGGGCATGAACGATCTGGAAGAAATGCTCCGCCGCATCAAAGAGCTGATGGAAGAAGGCCGTATGGCCGAGGCGCAGCAAATGCTCGAAGCGCTGCAGCAGATGCTTGAGAACATGGAAGTGACCCAAGGCGGCGAAGGCGGCGACGGTCCGCGCACGCCCGGCCAGGAGGCCATGGAAGGGCTGCAGGACACCCTGCGCGATCAGCAGGATCTCAGCGACGATGCCTTCCGTGAATTGCAGGAACAGTTCAACCAGGGGCGCCCACAGGCCGGTCAGAACCCGCAGCAGGGCCAAGGCGGCCAGCAGGGTCAGAACCCGCGCCAGGGCCAGGGCAGCCAACAGGGCCAGGGCCAGCAATCGCAAAACGGCGAGGGCGACCAGAACGGCAACCAGCCCGGACAGGACGGCACGCAGCCCGGGCAGGGTCAGGGGGGCGAAAACGGCGACGATGCGTTCGGCGAAGGTGGCCTGAGCCTGGCCGAACGTCAGGAAGCCCTGCGCCGCCAGCTTGAAGAACAGGCCCGCCGTTTGCCGGGATCGGGCACTGAAGCCGGGGACGAGGCCCTGCGCCAGTTGGACGAGGCCGGGCGCGCCATGCGCGAAGCCGAAGGCCTGCTTGAGAACGGCGATATCGCCGGTGCCCTCGATCAGCAGAGCCAGGCGCTTGAGGCTCTGCGCGAAGGGATGAGCGAACTGGGCCGCGCGCTGGCACAGGAACAGGGCGAAGACCCCGGTCAGGGCCAGGCCCAGGGCAACATGGCGCCGGATCAGCCGTTGCAGGATCCGCTCGGACGGCAGGCGGGCAATTCGGGCGCGTTCGGGTCGGATGCAGATCTTGAAGCGCGCGAGGAGGCGTTCCGCCGGTCACGGGATCTTATGGAAGAACTGCGCCGCCGGTCCGCCGAACAAACCCGCCCCGAGGTCGAGCTGGATTACCTGCGCCGCCTGCTGGATCAGTTCTGAGGCCAGCCGCCCGGATCAGCTGCCCGGATCAGCTGCTTGTGGCGCTGGCGAGGTTTCGCGCCATGTCGTCCAACCAGAAGCGACCGGTGTTCACCAGCTCTTCGAATTGCATGACGTATGGCCCGGCTTGGGGCACCATCTCGGCCACTTCGTCGGCGTTGCTGTAGACAAGCACGCCCGCGATCGACAGCAGCAGGATCAGCAGGAAACCCGTCCGTGCCCCACGGCGGCGCCGGGGTCCAATGTCCAGCGTGTCGATGTCCGAGGCATCCTCTTCATCGGGCGACCGCTCGTCGGTTGGCCGCAGGGTCGAATTGATCTCCTCGATATCCGGCAGCAGATCCTTGCGGGCCGGATGGTCGTCGGCCGCCTCATCATCGAAGGCGTCGCGCGCGCCGTCCAACTCGGCGCGGCGGCGGGCGCGGTTTTCGGCGTCCGCTTCTTCGTCCAGGGGCATCTCCGATTGGGTTTCCACCGGATCGGCGCCGCGGCGCAGCCGGGCCTCTCGCTCCGCTTCTTCCCGCAGAATGTCACGCACGCCCGGGTCGATTTGCGGGCGCTCGGGCCGGGTTGGCGCAGCGGTTTCTTCGGCACTGGCCCCGGTGCCTTGCGCATCGCGGGCGACATGCACCGCGACCGGCTGCGCGATGGGGCGGCGCCCGGGCTGGAACCAGGTTGTCGTGCAATTGGAGCACTGTACATCGCGCCCTTCGGGCGGGATCATATCGTCCGATACCTCGTATCGGGCGCTGCAATTGGGGCAGGTCAGCCGCATCAGAACTCCGTAACTCCCGACCCAAGTCGTGCCGTGGGCGACACACGGCCCGCTGGTCTTGCCGTATCTTGTAGCAACGGCCCTGAACCTTTCCAAGCATTTGTGCCAAGACCGATTGCAACGCCCCTCCAGACGTTGCAAGACAAGGGCAATGAACGCCGCGAGGTCCACCGCGTGATCGAAATGCAGGACGCCGCCATCGGGTATGGGTCTGACCTTTTGCTGTCGGGTCTGACGTTGCGCTTGGCGCCCGGATCCTTTCATTTCCTGACGGGCCCGTCGGGGGCCGGGAAAACCACCTTCCTCAAGATGTGCTATGCCGAGCTTTTGCCGACCGGTGGTGATGTGCGGATCTTCGGCCAGCCGGTCGCGGATCTCAGCCGCGATCAGGTGTCCGAGGCCCGTCAGAAGATCGGGGTGGTGCACCAGGATTGCCAGTTCCTCGATCACCTTCCGGTGCATGAGAACATCGCCCTGCCCCTGACCGTGACGCAGCGGGTCGGTCCCGATCAGACGGACGATCTGAAGGAACTGGTCAATTGGGTCGGCCTCGGCGCACGGGCAACAGCCTTTCCCCCAGAGCTGTCCGGTGGCGAACGGCAACGCGCGGCGCTGGCCCGCGCGATCATCACCGACCCGGACATCATTCTGGCGGATGAACCGACCGGCAACGTCGATTGGGAGATGTCGCTGCGGTTGCTCAAGCTTCTGGTCGAACTGAACCGGATGGGCAAAACCATCCTGATCGCGACCCATGATCTGGCGTTGATCCGGGCCGCAAAACAGCAGGTCGGCGCGCGTCTTGCGGATTGCGGACGGGACGATCACCGCCGCCGGGGCCGAGTTATGAGCGTGTTTGGCGATATGGCGGCCTTGCTGCGCGGCGATGCGCAGGCCGATCGCGTTGTGCCGCGCACCGGGCAATCGGCGCGACTGACGATCGCGACAGCCGGCGCAATGGCGTTTCTGGCGGTGTTTGCATTGGCCCTTTCGGTGTCGGCCGGGCGCTTGGCGGATCGCTGGTCGGACGCGCTGGCCCGCACGTCGACCGTCCGCCTTGCCGCGCCCCCGGCCGAGATGGAGGCGCAGACATGGGCGGTTTTGACGATCCTGGAACAAACCCCCGGTGTCGACAGCGCCCGCGCCTTGACCGAGGATGAACAGACCGCCCTGCTGGAGCCGTGGTTCGGCCCGGCCCTGCCGCTTGGGGATTTGCCGATCCCGCGCCTGATCGAGATTGTCGAAACGCCCGAAGGCTATGACGGCGATGGCCTGCGCCTGCGGCTCGCGGCCGAGGTGCCGGGCGCGGTGCTGGACGACCACACGCGATGGCGCCGCCCCCTGGTCGAGGCCGCCGGACGCCTGCGCCTTCTGGGGTGGGTGTCGCTAGCGCTGATCCTGGGATCGACCGCCGCGATGATCACGCTGGCCGCGCAATCGGCCCTCGCCGCGAATGAACAGGTAATCCGCGTCCTGCGCCTGGTGGGCGCGCGCGATCGTTACATCGCCCGGGCGTTTGTCCGCCGCTTCACCCTGCGCGCCTTCATCGGCGGAGGGGTCGGCACGATCCTTGGCATGGTGGCCATCCTTCTGCTGCCAAGCGCGTCGGACGCCGGCGATTTCCTGACCGGCCTTGGGTTCCAGGGCATTGGATGGGCCGTGCCGATTGTCATCCCGTTTCTGGCCGCCGTCACGGCATTCTGGGCCACGCGCATCGCGGCCTTTCGCACGCTCAGGGGGCTCCCATGATCCAATGGCTCCGATCCCTCGCCTTCGTCGTCCAGATGTATGTGGCGATGCTGGTCCTTGGGCTGGTGTTCTTTCCCTGGGCGGTGTTCAGCGCACGCGGTGCGCACGCGGCCTGCCACACCTATTGCCGGTGGGTGATCTGGACCTTGCGCTGGATGACCGGCCTGAAGGTCGAGGTGCGCGGCACCCCGCCCACCGATGAGGTCATGGTCCCGGCCAAGCACCAGTCTTTTCTGGACATCATGATGATCTACAACGCCATGCCGCGCGGTAAGTTCATCATGAAACGCATCCTGATGTTTGCGCCCATACTGGGCCAGTATGCGCTCAGGATTGGGTGCGTGCCGGTGAACCGGGGCAAACGCGGCGCGGCGATCAAGAAGATGCTGGAGGATGTGCAATCCGGGAAACAGCAGGGCGGTCAGCTGATCATCTATCCGCAGGGCACGCGTGTCCCCCCGGGGGAAAACCGGCCCTACAAGATCGGAACGGCGGTGTTGTACGAACAGCTTGGCCAGCCGGTCGTGCCGGTGGCGGCCAATGTTGGCCTGTTCTGGCCCAAGCGCGGCATCCTGCGGAAACCGGGGCTTGCGGTGGTCGAGTTCCTGCCGCGCATCGAGCCGGGGCTTGAGAAAGAGGTGTTCGTCGAACGCCTGGGGACCGCGATCGAAACGGCCAGCAATGCCCTGAATGAAGAGGCCGGATTTTTCGGCCATCGCACCGACGCTGCGCGCCCTGCAAAGGATCACCCGGAATGAGCAAGATCGACACTATCGAAGCGCTGGAAGCCCTGTTTGACGACCCGTCGCCCCGGTCGCTGACCAAGGTCGCCCGTCACGTGACGCCGCTTTACCGGCAATGGATCGAGGCGTCGAAGTTTTGCATCCTCTCGACGGTGGGCCCCGAAGGCACGGATGCCAGCCCGCGCGGCGACGCGGGCCCAGTGGTCAAAATCGCGGATGAGCGGACGATCTGGATGCCGGATTGGCGCGGCAACAATCGGCTCGACAGCCTGCGCAACATCGTGCGTGATCCCCGCGTCAGCCTGATGTTCCTGGTGCCGGGCACCACCAATGTCGTGCGCGTCAACGGCACGGCGCACCTGACGACCGCCCCCGAGGTCACTGACACGTTCGAGCAGGGCGGCAAACACCCGAAACTCGTGATCGTGACCGAGGTGGAAGAACTGTATTTCCAATGTGCCAAGGCGATCATGCGGTCGGGCCTGTGGGATGGGGCCGGCCCTTCTGTCCCGACGGCCGGCCAGTTCCTCAAGGAAATGGAAGCCTCGTTCAACGCCAAGGAATACGACGAGACCTACCCGGACTACGCCAAACCGCTTTTGTGGTAGGCGGCGACGCGGGTGTATCGCGCCATCGGACTTCTGTCGGTCGGACTAGGGCTGTGCGTCGCGCTGGTGGGTGGTCTCTCGGCGCTACAGATCGCCCAACACCTGCCGCTGCTGTGTCCGGATGATCCCGCTTGCACCGGGGCGCGGGGCGCCGTTTGGGTCGGCATCTCGGCGGTTGTGGTCGGCGTCATCATGATCGGCGCGGGGATCGTCATCCGCCGCCGGGCGGGCGGCGCCTAGGCCCAGGCGAAACCCGATAACGAGACATCCGCTTCGTAATCCGCGCCATAGGCAACAAGGGCCAAGGATCGGATGTTCTCGGCGCGCGGGGTCTCGGGCAATCCCCCGCCCGATGGCCGAAACTCTGCGAACGGCAGCGCGATCTCGGACCAGGACGCTCCGGCGCTGAACCCGGCCTGGTAATACTGCCAGGGCAATCGGCTGGCCCGCGTGCGCAAATGGATGAAATACCGCGCCCCGTTGCCCCGCACCCGGATGCGCAGACCCGTGGCTGCGTCTGGTGCCCCCTGCGGCAGATCGGTGCGGACCTGGATGAAGCCGCCATTATTGGCGGTCGAGACGGTGCCGGTCAGACGCAGCACGCCGTCTTCGAACGCGGCGGTGCCCTCGGACACGCCGCCCATGACGGTATCCGCAAAATAGCGCCACTGAACCGCGCCGACGGGGGTCATTGCACCTTGCCCCTGGGCCAAGGCCCTGCCGCCCAAACTGGCCGCCGCCCCGAGAAGGACCGCGCGCCGTCCAATCAAGCCGCCAGGCCTTTGGAGCCCATATCCAGGAATTTGCGCCGCCGCCCGTCGATCAAGGCCTTGCGGTCGGCATCTTTCAGTTGCGCCAGCATCGAGGCGATGGCCTTGCCCACCTCGTTGATCGCGGCCGACCGGTCACGCTGCGCGCCGCCGGCGGGCTCCTTGACCACCACGTCGCACACGCCGAGCTTGTGCAAATCCTGCGCCGTCAGGCGCAGTGCCTCGGCCGCTTCGCGCATCTTCTCGGCATCCTTCCACAGGATCGAGGCGCAGCCTTCCGGGCTGATGACGGAATAGATCGAGTGCTCCAGCATCGCCAAACGGTCGGCTGTCGCAAAGGCCACGGCCCCGCCCGAACCGCCTTCGCCGATGATGATCGACACCAGCGGCACGCCCAGTTGCAGGCATTTTTCGGTCGAACGTGCGATGGCCTCGGATTGGCCGCGTTCTTCGGCCCCTTTGCCCGGGTAGGCGCCGGGCGTGTCGACCAGCGTGATCACCGGAAGGCCAAAGCGGTCGGCCATATCCATCAGCCGCACGGCCTTGCGATAGCCTTCGGGCCGCGCCATGCCGAAATTCCGTTCGATCCGGGTTTTCGTGTCGTGGCCCTTTTCATGGCCGATCACGACGACCGGCTGGTCCTGAAACCGCGCCAACCCGCCCATAACCGCGTGATCATCGGCAAAGTTCCGATCACCGGCCAGGGGCGTGTATTCGGTAAACAGCGCGTCGATATAGTCGCGGCAATGCGGGCGGTCGGGGTGCCGGGCAACCTGGCATTTCCGCCAGGGCGTCAGATCTTTGTAAAGATCCTTGAGCATCTCGGCGGCCTTCTTGTCCAAGGCGGCCGCTTCCGCTTCGACATCCATCTCTTCGTTGCTGCGCGCAAGCGCCCGCAACTCTTCCGCCTTGCCTTCGATCTCGGCCAGGGGTTTTTCGAAGTCGAGATAGTTTTTCATCGCGCTACGGTCCGTCGGCTGCTCTGGATGCTTCCAGCGTATATGACTTCGCACGGGCTTGGATGCAACTCGGCAAGAATTGCAAATGAAGGCCACGCTAGGTCGAGATCGGAACGTATCGATGGAAGGGCTCGGACATGACCGGACGCTACGAAGACCGATTGCTCAGGGTGTTGGCACATATCCACGACAACCCCGCCGGTGATCTGTCGCTGGACACATTGGCCGATGTTGCGGCCATGAGCCGGTTCCACTGGCACCGGGTGTTTCATGCCATGACCGGCGAAACCTGTGCGCAGGCCGTGCGCCGCGTGCGCCTGCATGTGGCCGCGGTGGCGCTTGTCCAATCGGACCAATCCTTGTCCGACGTGGCCCGCAGCACCGGCTATCCTGATCCGGCCAGTTTCAATCGCGCCTTTTCCGGCGCGTTTGGCCTGTCCCCCGGTGCGTTCCGCAAGCAGGGGGCCCTGGTGCCCCCGTTGATGACCGCACAAACAGGAGAGTATCCCGTGTTCCCGATTGAAATTGAAACCCAACCCGCCCGCACGCTGGCCGCCTTGCCGCACACCGGGCGCTACACCGATATCGGCATTGCCTTCGAAAGCCTCGGCGCGATCTTCACCGCCCGGAACCTTTGGCCCAACGCAGCCGGCATGGTTGGCGTGTACTACGATGATCCCGACGCCACGCCCGAGGCCGAACTGCGCAGCCATGCCGGTGTTGTGCTGAACGGCACGGTCGAGATGGACGCCCCGCTGGTGCCGCTGTCGATCCCGGGCGGGCGCTATGCGGTGATGCACTACAAGGGCCCGTATTCCGGCCTCGCCGCGGCCTACAAGCATCTCTACGGTGTGTGGCTGCCGGAGTCCGGCGAAGATCTGGGCGACCATCCCCCGATCGAAGTGTATCTGAACGGCCCCCAGGATACGGCGCCGGCTGATCTGCTGACCGATGTTTGTGTCCCGCTGAAGTAAGGAGCGATCCCATGGCTGACATCACAACCGTGACCGAGGAGACGGACCTGCCCATGATCGGGCTGGTGCACCGTGGCAAACACAGTGCAATCGGTCCCACCTTCCACCGCCTTGCCGAAGAACTGACCCGTCGGGACCTCTGGGCCACGACCGGCGCCTGGGCGGGGATGTACCACGGCGACCCGACCACAACGCCCGAGGATGATCTGACGTCCTATGCGGCCTGTGCCTACCCGGCTGACGCGCCCGTGCCCGATGGCTTTGAACGGGTGGCGCTTCCGGCGGGCCGCTATGCCGAGACGATCCATGACGGGCCCTATGACGGCTTGCCCGATGCCTGGGCGGCATTCACCGCAGCGCTGCGCGCCGACGATGCGGTGCGGCTCGCCGCGCGTCCCAGTGCGGAACTTTACCTCAACGACCCGAGCGACACCGCGCCCGAAGATCTTCGGACGCGGCTCTTGGTGGCGGTGGATTAACCCGCGATCATCTCGGATTGCTTGACGATCACTTCGGCCTGCTTGATCGACGCAATGTCGACCAGGCGGCCCTTGTAGACCGTCGCCCCAAGGCCCTTGGCCTTGGCCTCTTCCATCGCAGCCAGAATTTCGCGGGCCTCGGCCACGGCGGCCTCGGAGGGGGTAAACACTTCGTTGGCCAGGGCGACCTGCTTGGGGTGGATCGCCCATTTGCCGACCATGCCCAACGTGGCCGACCGCCACGCTTGGGCGCGGTAGCCCTCATCGTCCGAAATGTCGCCGAACGGCCCATCCACGGGCATCACGCCATGGGTCCGGCAGGCGGCCACGATCGCGGTCTGCGCCCAATGCCACGGGTCGCTGTAATGGCGGGTGTCGCCATGCAACATGTAGTAGTTTTCCTGCGTCCCCCCGATGCCGGTCGTCGCCATCCCCATCGAGGCGGCAAAATCCGCGGCGCCCAGGCTCATCGCCTGCATCCGGGGGCTGGCGGCCGCAATCTCTTCGACATGGGCGATGCCGGCCGCACTTTCGATGATCACCTCGAACCCGATCTTCTTTTTGCGGCCCTTCGCGGCTTCAATGGCGGTCACCAGCGCATCAACGGCATAGATATCCGCGGCACAGCCCGCCTTGGGGATCATGATCTGATCAAGGCGCTCGCTGGATTGCTCCAGCAGGTCCACCACGTCACGATACCAGTGCGGGCCGTCGAGGCTGTTGATCCGCACGCTCAGGGTCTTGGTGCCCCAGTCGATGTCACCAATGGCCTGGATGATGTTCTTGCGGGCCAGATCCTTGTCGTCGGGCGCCACGGAATCCTCGATATCGAGGTTGATGACATCGGCATCCGAGGCCGCCATCTTTTCGAACAGGCTCTCGCGCGAGCCCGGGCCAAAAAGCTGGCACCGGTTGGGACGGGCGACGGGGGTGGGTTGCAGACGGAAGCTCATGGGCCGGACCTTTGCGCAAGGATGTTTCGTATGGCGTTCGCCTTCCGATAGGATATTGCGCAAGCGGGCGCAAGTGCTGCGCTGCGGCACGGACGCGCAGGAGCGGGCTTGAGCCAAGCCGATGCAGGGCGGGCACAATTGTGCGAAACGCGGGCCCGCGCCTTGTTCCAAGGCCGGGGGCACTCTACATCGCCCAACATGAAACGCTTTATCCCTTTCATGAAATCCGACCCGATTGTCCCGGTCATACGCCTGAACGGGGCCATTGCCGCCTCGTCGCGCGGCGGCACGCTCAGCGATCAGGCCATGGCGTCCGCAATCGAAAAGGCGTTCCGAAAGGGAAAACCCGCCGCGGTGGCCTTGGCGATCAATTCCCCCGGCGGCAGCCCGGCGCAGTCTTCGCTGATCGCGGCGCGCATCCGGCGCCTGGCGGATGAAAAGGACATTCCCGTCCACGCCTTTGTCGAAGATGTGGCCGCATCCGGTGGCTACTGGCTGGCCTGTGCGGCCGACCACATCTGGGTCGATGACAGTTCGATCGTCGGGTCCATCGGCGTGATTTCCGCCAGCTTCGGCCTGCACGAGGCCATCGGGAAACTGGGCATCGAGCGCCGCGTGCACACCGCGGGCAAAGAAAAATCCATGCTCGATCCGTTTCGTCCCGAGCGACCCGAGGACATCGAGCGCCTCAAATCGCTGCAGGCGCAGATCCATGACAGCTTCATCGCGCATGTGAAATCGCGGCGCGGCAGCCGGCTGACGCAGGATCAGGATATTTTCACGGGCGAGTTCTGGGTCGGCCAAAAAGGCGTTGATCTGGGTCTGGCCGATGGCATCGCGCATCTCGTGCCCAAGATGAAGGATCTCTATGGCGACAAGGTCAAGTTTGCCCCCATTGGCCCCCGCCGCGGCCTGCTGCAGCGCTTCGGCGCCAGCCTGACGGATGAGGTTGTGGGCCATATCGAAGATCGCGCCCTGTGGGCCAGGTTTGGCCTGTCGTGATGCTCAAAATCGTCAGTCTGTTTTTGATCTTCATGGCCGTTCTGGCCATGTTCGGTCGCCTGCGCATCCCCGGCATCAGCCGCAGACAGGATGGGACGGGCGGACTTCCCAGGCCAAAGCTTTGCCCCGACTGCGGGCGCTATAACCTGCGCGGCGGCCCCTGCCGCTATTGCTCCAATTCGGATGGGCAAAACTAGGCATGGTCTTGGAATTCGCCTTTGTGGGGCTTGGCCTTGTGATCCTGCTGCTGGCCGGCGACGTGCTGGTCAAAGGCGCAGTCAATCTCAGCCTGCGCCTGGGCATCCCGGCGTTGATCGTCAGCTTGACGGTCGTGGCCTTTGGCACCTCAGCGCCCGAGCTGCTGATTTCGATCAAGGCCATCGCGGACGGGGTTCCCGGCCTCGCCTTGGGCAATGTCGTCGGGTCGAACACGGCGAACATCCTGCTGGTTCTGGGCGTGCCCGCCTTCCTGGCCGGCTTGTCCGGCGCAAGCGACACCCGGCGCACCTTCCTGATGATGATCGCCGGGACGATCCTGTTCATCGTATTGGCCTTCCTCGGGCCGATCACATGGTGGCACGGGCTGATCCTTCTGACGGCCCTGGCCTTTGTCCTCGGGGACGCCGTGCGCGCCGCCCATGCCCATCGCAAGGCGGCCTGCGGCGCCGACGCGGCCGATGTCACCGAAGGACTGGAAGAGGCCGACCCGGATATGCCGTGGTGGCGCATCGGTCTGTATCTTCTTCTGGGCCTGATCGGTCTGCCGCTTGGGGCCGATCTTCTGGTCGAGAACTCGGTGATCATCGCCCGCACCTTCGGGGTGAGCGAAACGGTCATCGGGTTGACGCTTGTGGCCATCGGCACCTCGCTCCCGGAACTTGCGACCACGGTGATGGCGGCCCTGCGGCGGCACGCGGATGTCGCGCTTGGCAATGTCATCGGGTCGAACATGTTCAACCTGCTGGCCATCATCGGCATCGCGTCTCTGGTTGGGCCGATCCCGGTCGATGAGGATATCCTCGAGTTCGATCTTTGGGTGATGCTTGGCGCATCGCTTCTCCTGATCCCGTTCGTGTTCAAGGGCTGGCGGATGGGTCGCCGGGTTGGTGTTCTGTTCTCGGCGCTCTATGTGGCCTACCTCTTGATGGTGCTGAACTAGGGGAAGGGGGCGCGATGACGGCATTGGTGACAGGCGCGGCGAAACGCTTGGGCCGCGCGATGGCTTTGGAACTGGCCGCGCAAGGTCAGGACGTGGCCGTCCACTATTCCGGCAGCGCCGAGGCCGCCGAGGCGACCGCGGCCGAAATCCGCGCGATTGGCGTGAAGGCCGTCACCCTCCAGGCCGATCTGGTCGACGACGCGGCCGCGCAGGCCCTGCTGCCCCGGGCGGCCGAGGCGCTCGGCAACCCGATCACGACCCTGATCAACAATGCCTCGATCTTCGAATACGACACGCTGGCCACCGCCACGCCCGACAGTTGGGATCGCCACATCGGCTCGAACCTCAAAGCGCCCTTTTGGTTGACGCAGGCCATGGCCGCGCAAATCCCCGACCCGATCATCGACGAGATCGGAGAGCCGCAGGCCCAGGGCCTGATCGTCAACATGATTGACCAACGCGTCCGCAAGCTGACGCCCGAGTTCATGACCTACACCATTGCAAAGATGGGGCTGTGGGCCTTCACCCGGACCTCGGCGCAGGCTTTGGCGCCCAAAATCCGGGTCAACGGGATTGGGCCGGGGCCCACGATGCAAGGCGCGCGGCAGTCGGCCGAACACTTTGCAGCACAGCGGCAGGCAACGATTCTCGAACGCGGCGCTGTCCCGGAAGGCATTGTTCAGGCCCTGCGGTACCTGCTGTCTGCCCGCGCCGTCACCGGGCAGCTGATCTGCGTCGACGGGGGCCAACACCTCGCGTGGCAGACACCGGACGTGCTTGGGGTAGAATAAGGCGAATTTTGGGCAGCCACCCAAGTTGTCCACTGGAAATCGACATGTAACGGCAGTGTTAATGTTTGATGACGTGCGCGTTATTCGCCCCGCGAAACAAAAAAATAATTCGTAAAAACAATAGCTTGAGGTATCGCCTAAAAATTGTGCAAATCGCAGAACTCGCCCGAAAACAAAGAAAAATTCCCGATCCCCAAGATTTATCCGAAAGCTTATCCACAGAAACAGTGGACAGCTCACCCCTTGCGCCCCACCCCAAAATCGGGGCAGCCAAAACAGAATCGCAACCCCGCGTTGAATCATGTCAAATTCATCTGACACACCCAAGTTGACAGGCCATGAGGTGATCCACGGGTATCTCAAAACCCTTGGAAACAGCCCAGGCGTGTATCGCATGCTCGATGATCAATCTCGGGTGCTTTATGTGGGCAAGGCGCGGGCCTGAAAAAGCGGGTTTCAAACTACGCGAACCCCTCGGGGCACAGCCCCCGGATCGCCCGGATGATCCGCGAAACCGCCTCGATGATGTTCCTGACAACACGGACAGAAACCGAGGCGCTGCTGCTGGAGCAGAACCTCATCAAGCAGCTCAAGCCGCGATACAACGTGCTTCTGCGGGATGACAAAAGCTTCCCGAACATTCTGGTGTCGGCGGAACACGACTTTCCCCAGATCAAGAAGCATCGCGGCGCCAAGAAGGAAAAGGGCGCCTATTTCGGGCCGTTCGCCAGCGCGGGCGCGGTCAACCGCACGTTGAACCAATTGCAGAAGGTGTTTCTGCTGCGGAATTGTTCGGACGCCACGTTCGAAAGCCGGACGCGGCCCTGCTTGCTGTATCAGATCAAGCGCTGCTCCGCGCCGTGCGTCGGCTACATTTCCCAGGACGATTACGCAGCCTCGGTCACCGATGCGACGCGCTTTCTCAAGGGCGACACGACCGATCTTCAGGCCCAACTGGCCGGCCAGATGCAGGCCGCCTCAGAAGCGATGGAGTTCGAACGCGCCGCCGCGTTGCGCGACCGCATCCGCGCGCTGACCTCCGTACAATCCGCCCAAGGCATCAACCCCCGCGGTGTGGCGGAGGCGGATGTCGTCGCGCTGCATATGGAGGGCGGGCAGGCCTGCGTGCAGGTCTTCTTCATCCGCGCCAATCAGAACTGGGGCAACAAAGATTACTATCCGCGCATTGGACCGGACATCGACGAACCCGAGGTGCTGGAGGCGTTCCTCGGCCAATTCTACGACACCAAAGACCCCCCGCGGCAGGTGATCCTGTCCCACCCGGTCGCGAACGCCGATCTGATGGCCGATGCGCTCAGCCAGAAGCGCGGGCGCAAGGTCGAGATTTTGGTGCCGCAGCGGGGCGAGAAAGCCGAACTGGTCGACAGTGCCCGCCGGAACGCGCGGGAAAGCCTCGGGCGCCGCCTGTCCGAAGGCGCCGCGCAGGCCAAGCTGCTGGACGGCCTGGCCGACGCCTTCGATCTGGATGGCGCCCCCAAGCGGATCGAAGTCTACGACAACTCGCATATCCAGGGCGCGCACGCGGTCGGCGCCATGATCGTGGCAGGCCCCGAGGGCTATCTCAAAAGCCAGTATCGCAAGTTCAACATCCGCGGCGACAGCCTGACCCCGGGGGATGATTTCGGGATGATGCGCGAGGTTCTGACGCGCCGCTTCCAACGCCTGTTGAAAGAAGATCCCGATCGCGAAACCGAAGCCTGGCCCGATCTTCTGCTGATCGACGGTGGCGCCGGGCAGGTCACCGCCACCCGGCAGATCATGGAAGAACTGGGGATCGAGGACGTGCCCTTTATCGGGGTCGCCAAGGGCATCGACCGGGATCAGGGCAAAGAGGAATTCCACCGCCCCGGCACGCAGCCTTTCGCGCTCAAGCGGAATGATCCGGTGCTCTACTTCATCCAGCGCATGCGGGACGAGGCGCACCGCTTTGCCATCGGCGCCCATCGCCAGAAGCGGGCCAAGTCAGTCTCGGCGAACCCGCTGGACGACATTCCCGGCGTCGGCGCCACGCGCAAACGGGCCCTGATGGCCCATTTCGGCAGCGCCAAGGCGGTCAGCCGGGCCAATCTGGCCGATCTGAAAGCCGTCGATGGGGTCAGCGCGGGTCTGGCGCAGAAGATCTACGACCACTTCCAGGACCGCTGAGGGCGCGCGACGGACACGGATGTGATCGAACGGGCCTGCCTTTGGCATTGCCAGATCGCCTGACACTTCCCAAGATGACGGCGATGTCCCTGTTCCTGAACATCACCCGTTGGCCCTCTGCGTTGATCTTCCTGCTGGCAGGGGTGGCCGCCGCGACCTTCGCCTTCGTGACCGTCAACCTGTTCACCGAGGCGATGGCCAGCCTCGCCTTCCTGCGGGAGTTCCGCGTCGAGGCCATCCGCCATGGCGCGCTCTGGCAGGTGCTGGAACTGGTGGTTTGGGGTGCGCTGTCGCTCACCTGCTGGCTGGTGTTCAAAGTGTGCGAGCAGGTGCTGGAAGACCGCTATCTGGACTGGGCCGGACGGCAACCCAACCGGCGCAAGAAGAACGCACAAGAACGCTCTTGATCCGTTCGGTTCGGCTTGGGGCTGGCCCTAGCGATCATTCGTGGCGCAATAGGTGTGACCGTCCGAGCGTTGCCAGCAGACACAAGCGCCGTCCACGACCCTGACGCAGGGATCATTGGCCATCGCTGTCGTCGCCGAGAACGACAGGATCGCGCCCACCGCGAGGCCCAGGGCCAATCCCATACGACGGGCCGTGCGCGGTGACATATCAAATTCGGGCATTGCCGATCTCCCCTGTCCGTTTGTCCGGGCCATTCAACGCAGGGGTGCGGTCCGACGCAAGGCATCGCGGCCCCCAAATCGACCCTGTGGCTCATATGCCCCTAGCCCCCATGACCCCCCCGCGCTACACCAACGCTATGCGCTGGACCCTGCCCAATACGCTGACGGTGTTTCGACTGATTGCTGCCCCGTTCGTGGGGCTGATCTTCTTGATTCTGCCGCACCCCTACGCGGATTGGATCGCGCTGGTCCTGTTCCTCAGCGCGTCCCTGACGGATTATGTCGACGGCTATCTCGCCCGGGCCTGGAACCAGATCTCGAGGTTCGGGGCCATGCTGGACCCCATCGCGGACAAGGCCATCGTGACCATCGCCCTGGGGACGCTCCTGGCGCTTCACGGGATGCAGGCGATCCTGCTGGTCCCGATCATCGCGATTCTGTTCCGCGAGGTGTTCGTCTCGGGCCTGCGCGAGTTTCTGGGCGACACGGCCGGAACCCTCAAGGTGACCCGCCTGGCCAAGTGGAAAACCATGGTGCAAATGGTGGCGATCACGCTCCTGTTCGCCTGGGGTCTGTTCGACCATTACTTCCACATGCAGCTGATCGGGATGGACGCGACCTTGGTGGGCCAGATCCTGGCCGGTGAGGTCGAGGATGCCACCGGGCTGACCGCCCTCTACTACGGCCTGATCGCCGTGTCCTACGGTGGCTTGGCGCTGCTTTGGCTGGCCGCCGCTTTGACCCTGATCACCGGTATGGATTATTACCGCAAAGCTTTGCCCCATTTGCGAGACCCGCAATGACCCTCTCGATCCGATACTTTGCCTGGCTGCGCGAGCGCGTGGGCACGCCGTCCGAAACGGTCGAGACCGAGGCCGCAACCGTCGCCGATCTCATCGAGGAACTGAAGGCGCGGGATGAGGGGTATGCGCTTGCCTTTTCCGACCCGGGATCCATCCGCGCGGCCATTGACCAGGAACTGGTGGCGTTCGACGCCCCGCTGGCCGGGGCCTCTGAAGTGGCGTTCTTCCCACCGATGACCGGAGGCTGAACCGGTGGACCCGATCCGTGTCCAATCCGAGCGGTTCGATATGGGGGCCGAACTGAATGCCTTTGCGGCCTCGGTCGATGGGGCGGGGGCCGTGGTCAGCTTTTCCGGGATCACCCGCGATCTGGCCTCCGGGGACCTGACCGCGATGGTGATCGAACATTATCCGGGCATGACCGAAAAGGCCCTGGCCAAGATCCGCGCCACCGCCATCGAGAGGTTCGATCTGGCCGACGCGATGATCCTGCACCGCTATGGCCGCCTTGCGCCGTCCGAGCCGATCATGATGGTCGCAACCGCCGCGCGGCACCGACAGGCGGCCTTCGAGGGCGCGGCTTACCTGATGGATTACCTGAAGTCGCGCGCGCCCTTCTGGAAGCAGGAAATCACACCCGATGGCGCCGCATGGGTCGCCGCCAAGGACAGCGACGAGGACGCCCTCAACCGCTGGTAAACACCGGCCACGTGGGGTGCGCTGTGGCCCGCCCGAGGCGGCGTTTTTTTGCAAAAAACGGTCCAGAAAGCACGTGTTTTCTGGTCCCTGCCCGGGCCGTCAGGACGTGCCGTGGCTGGTCCGCTCGATATAGACCCACAGTTCTTCGGATTCCTGCCGCGCGTCGCGCAGACCGTCCATCGCCGCGCGCAATTACGCCTCGGTCTGGCTCAGCTGATTTGTCAGCTCTGCCTCGCGCTGCTGGAGATAGGCGATCGCCTGGTCCCGGGTCTCTTCCGCGTCATGCAGCGCCTTGGCCAACTCTTCCATTTCGTTGAGATCGGCGCTGGAGACCTGGCTGAATTTGACGACCAGCCAATGGGCCAGCCAGCCCAACACGAAGGCCACGAACAGAATGACCGCAATGGCGATGATGAATTCCAACCGGTTCATTCGCTGTCCTCCTCATCGGCAGCGGCTTGGGCTGCCTCAACTACACTGTCGGGCCGCATCTGGGGGCGAATTTCGGCCCAGACCGCCAGTTGTGCCGCGCGCGCGGCGGCGGCTTCTTCGGCATCCAGGGCGGCCGCTTCCGTAACCGCTTCGGACAGCAACCGGAACTCGATCCGGCGGTTGGCTTCGCGGCCTTCCTCGGTCTCGTTCGATGCGATGGGTTGGCTTTCGCCATAGCCCTGGGCCGTCAGGTTCGACACCAGAACGTTGCGGGCCAGAAACCCGTTCAGCACCGAATCCGCCCGGGCCTGGCTGAGGTTCAGGTTCATCTGCTCGCGCCCCTGGCTGTCCGTGTGGCCGCCGATTTCCATCCGCACATGCCGGCAATCCGGCAAGATGGCCGCGATCGAATCCAGGATCTCGCCCGCGGCCTCGGTGATCTCGACCGAGCCCGGTTCAAAGACGATCTTCGCGTCATCCTGCACGGCCTGAATGCGGGCCACGCATTCCTCGGGCGATGGCAACGAGGCGACCGGGTCCAGCTCTTCGTCATAGGCGATGTTCAACTCGAACCCTTCGCCGCCGCCCAGTTCCTCGGTCAGCAAGCGGCTGATGTTCGAGCGGGTTTCGGTGCTGCCGGTGCGCCCCGCCAGGACGATCCGATCGGGCTCGACCACGAGGGTCCCCTCGACCAGCAATGACAGCGCTTCAAGACCGACCATGGTGCGCACCGCCCATCCCTCGGGCAGGTCCGGCACGGCCCGCGTGGCCACATCGGTCTGTGCCAAGCCGAAAAGGGCCGTCGCAAAGGCGCTGACCGATTGGCCAACCGCGTCTTCGGGCACCCGGCCGCGCAGCGTGATGGCCCCGTCTTCGGTCAGGTCGGCCAGAAAGCGCGCGGGTCCCGCCTCTTCCGTTTCGGGCGGGTCCGGCAGAACACCGCTGAGGGAAAACAGATCGGGCAGCATGGCCCCCAACTCGCCCACCACGCGGTCGAACCGGTCTTGTTCCGTGCCCTGGATCGCCACAAGCGTGATGTCCGCGTCGCGGATCGTGACGCTGCCCGAGCCCAACTCGTCCAGCGCGGCGATGGCATATTCGGCGGCATCGGCCCATTGCGGCGACGGCGCCCCCAACCCGATCTGACAGGTCAGAAGCCCCGGCGCCCCGGCGGCTTGCGCGGCCGCGATGATTTTGTCGCGCGCCTCCAGCGTGTCGGCGGCGCAAGTTTCAAAGCGCGGTCCGTCGTCATCAATGACAAAGCGCAAGGTGAACGGGGTGATCACTGGGCGCGGGGCGGAGATGTCGAGGACGATGTCGACATTGCGGGGCTGGCCGCGCTCCAGCGCCGCGATATAGCCCGCGCGTTCGGCGACGCTGCCGCTGATGGCCTGCACCTCGACCCGGTCCTCGAACACGGTCACCTTGGAGCGCGGCAATTCCTGCAAGGCGCGCAGCCCGTATTGCAGCGCGGCCTCCCAGGTGCCCGGCACCGGGAAATCCGCGGTTTCGATCATGTCGGTGACCTCGACGCCCTCCGCGATCCGGGCGATGGCCTCGGTCACCGCCTCGGCACCGCTGGCCGCGGGGACCAGGCCGATCAACTGGATGCCATCCCCGTTGCGCAGCATATCAACGGAAAACCGTGGCGGCGCGATGGGCGCATTCTCGGCCACGGTCATCATGTTCACGACACGGTCGGCATCCACGATGGTGCCGGCCAAGCTGAACGCCCGGAAATTCTCGGCCTCGTCGGGCGCGGTGCCCTGCAGGAACACCTGCAACCCGTCTGCATCCACGGCGACCCAATCCAGGCCGGCAATGGTCATCTGCGTTTCGACGGCTTCAATCGAGCGACGCTCGACCACGGTTGCGGCCACGACGGCCACGCCCAAGGCAAGGCCCCCGGCCAGCAGGAAAGACGCCCCGCCGATGATTTGGGAGACACGGTTCATAAGTGTGCTTCGGACCCGCTGCTCGGATTTTTTGCGAATCTACAGAACGTCGCGCGCCGGTTCAATCAGACCAGCGCCGCGATCAGGAAAAAGCCGGCAAGAATAAGCCCAGTGTCCCGATTTGAGCGGAAAAGCCGCATGCAGAGCGCCGGGTCGTCGATATCAAGCTGGCTGAGCTGCCACAGCATATGCCAGCCCATGGCCCAAACGCCGGCGATCCCAAGCACAAGGGCCAGGACGTTCCCGCCGGGCACCAGCGCCAAAATCACGGCCAGTCCAAGCAGGACCACCGTCGCCATCAGGAACCCGCGCAGCCACAGCTTGGTCGCCGCTCCAAACAGCCGCGCGGTCGATTTCACGCCGATCAGGGCGTCGTCCTCGGTGTCCTGGTGGGCATAGATCGTATCGTAGAACAGGGTCCAGGCGACACCGCCCAGATAGAGAAACACCGCCGGCCACCCCAAGCTGCCGGTCGAGGCCGTCCAGGCCAGAAGCGCCCCCCAATTGAAGGCGATCCCCAGAAACACCTGGGGCCACCACGTGAAGCGTTTGGCGAACGGATAGATCGCGACGGGCAACAGCGACAGGATGCCAAGCAGGATCGCAGTGAGGTTGAAGGTCAGAAGGATGCCAAAGGCGATCAACGCCTGCACCACCAGCCAGACAAAGGCCTGTCGCGGCGTGACCTGCCCCGCGGGGATCGGGCGGCTTTTGGTGCGGGCCACGGCGGCGTCAAAGTCGCGGTCGGTGATGTCGTTCCAGGTACAGCCCGCGCCGCGCATGAGGAACGCGCCAAGCGCGCAGCCCACCACGATCCAGGCGTCAAAGGCCTGAAACCCCGTACCATTGGCGGCCGCCAGGAACACGCCCCACCAACAGGGCAACAACAAAAGCCATGTGCCAATCGGTCGGTCCGCCCGGCTCAGCCGCAAGTAGGGCCGCGTGGGGGCGGGTGCAAAATGGTCGACCCAGTTGCCGCGCACCGCGTCGGCCACTTGTCCCTCTGGCGTTTCCTGTGCCTCGCTCATACTGTCCTGCCCATGACAGATCGCCCCAAAATTCGCCTCTATGTAGACCAGCCCTTGGGGGCGGGGCAAACGGTGTCCCTGTCGCGGGACCATGCGCAGTATCTGTTTGCCGTGATGCGGCTTGAGGCCGGCGCACAGATCGCCGTTTTCAACGGGCGCGACGGGGAATGGCGCGGCGAAATTGTCGAAGGCTCCAAACGCGGTGGAGTGCTTGTGTGCCAGGACCAGACCGCGCCCTTGCAGATGCCGCCGGATCTTTGGCTGTTTTTTGCGCCCATCAAGAAAGCCCGCACCGATTTCATTGTCGAAAAGGCAGCAGAACTGGGGGCGGCGCGCATCTGTCCGGTCCAGACGGCCTTCACCAATTCCGAGCGCATTCGGCAGGATCGGTTGCAGGCCCATGCGATCGAGGCGGCCGAGCAATGCGGCGGCACCTACGTGCCCGAGGTGACAGAGCTGCGCCGTCTGGCCGAGGTTTTGGACAGCTGGCCCGAAGACCGCCACCTGATCTTTGCCGACGAATCGCTCGTGGGCGCGAAGGACGCCCTGTCCAAGGCGCCGGCGGTGGACAAATGGGCCATCCTGGTCGGGCCCGAAGGCGGGTTCTCGGACGGTGAACGCACACGACTGCGCAGCCTACCCTTTGTCACCCCGATCAGTTTGGGACCACGCATTCTACGCGCCGACACGGCGGCCGCGGCGGCGTTGACCCTGTGGCAATCCGAACGGGGGGATTGGCGGTGACGGCGCCCGCGACCGGCCGACCCGTGCGCCGTGATCCGGCAAACTCTGGGCAGAGTTTGCCCCCGCTTTGTGCAAAGCGGAGGCCCGGCGCATGAGTGGGTTTCTTCGCCCCGAAGCGGCTGCCACGCTGCGCCAGTGGCGCGATGTCCTTGCGGCCCTGGCCGTCATCGCGCTTGGGCTTTGGATCACCTACAGCCCGGGGCCGATCGTGCAGGGGTTCGGGTGGGTTCTGGTGGCCGGTGGCGCGCTCATGTTCCTGCCGGCGCTGCGCCGGGCCCGGTTTGCCGCGCGGGGCCATGCCGGGGCCGGACCGGGGGTGGTGCGTATCGACGAAGGTCGCGTGCTTTATATGGGGCCGGTCACCGGCGGCGCGATTGCCCTGCGCGAAATGACGGCCCTGCACCTGCGCCGCGACGATGCGACCACGGCCCATTGGGTTCTGGCCGAGGCCGGTGCGCTTTTGACCATCCCGACCGATGCGGCGGGGTCGGACGCGCTGTTCGATGCATTCACGGCGCTGGAGGGGCTGTCGGCCGACCGCCTGATCGCGGCACTGTCGGGCGACCAGCCCGGCACCACGCGGCTGTGGGTGCGTGATCGCACAGAGCCTTCGCTGCCCACGCCTTGACAGTTCCCACCACTGCAGTCACGTCTGACCCGCAACACACGTGCCAACCAAATTGAGAGCCCGCGCATGTCCATCCCCCAATCCGGCGGCGGCCCCATCGAAAGCCATGACGATCTGGCCGGGTATCTGGCCGCGGGCTGTAAACCGAAGGCCGATTGGCGCATCGGAACCGAGCATGAGAAGTTCGGCTACTGTCGCGACACGCTGAACCCGCTGCCCTATGACGGCCCCCGCTCGATCAAGGCCGTGCTCGAAGGGTTGCGCGACCGGTTCGGATGGGCGCCGGTTCTGGAGGCGGGCCACATCATCGGGCTGGAGAAAGACGGCGCGAATGTCAGCCTTGAGCCCGGCGGGCAGTTGGAGCTGTCCGGCGCCCCGTTGGAAAACATCCACCAGACCTGTGACGAGGTGAACGAACACCTCCGTCAGGTGCGCGAGGTGGCCGAGGGCATAGGTGTCGAGTTCATCGGCCTGGGCGCGGCCCCGATCTGGCGTCACGATGACATGCCGATGATGCCCAAAGGGCGCTACCGGCTGATGACCGAATACATGGATCGGGTCGGAACGCTTGGGAAAACCATGATGTACCGGACCTGCACGGTGCAGGTGAACCTCGACTTCGCGTCCGAGGCCGACATGGTGCAGAAGATGCGTGTTGCGCTGGCGTTGCAGCCGGTGGCAACCGCGCTTTTTGCCAACTCGCCGTTCATCGACGGGGCGCCCAACGGCCACAAATCCTGGCGCTCGCGCGTGTGGCGCGATCTGGACGCGGACCGCACGGGCATGTTGCCCTTTGTCTTCGAGGGCGGGTTTGGGTTTGAACGCTATGCTGAGTACGCGCTCGATGTGCCGATGTATTTCGTCTACCGCGATGGTCAGTATATCGACGCGCGGGGCCAAAGCTTCCGGGATTTCCTGGATGGCAAACTGCCCGCCCTGCCGGGCGAAATGCCCACGCTCAGCGATTGGGCCGATCATCTGACGACGATCTTCCCCGAGGCGCGGCTGAAGAAGTTCATCGAAATGCGCGGCGCCGATGGCGGCCCGTGGCGGCGCCTGTGCGCGCTGCCCGCGTTCTGGGTTGGCCTGACCTACGATCAGGGCGCATTGGATGCCGCCTGGGACCTCGTCAAGGACTGGGATGAAGACACCCGCCAGTCCCTGCGGGTCGAGGCCTCGGTCCACGCGCTGCAGGCCGAGGTGGGCGGGATCAAGATGCACGATCTCGCGCGCGAGGTGCTGTCGATTGCCGAAGCCGGACTGGCCGCACGGGCGCAACCGGGTGCGGGCGGGCTGATCCCGGATGAGACGCATTTCCTGAACGCATTGAAGGACAGCGTCGAGACCGGCCAAGTTCCGTCAGATGAGCTTTTGGCCCAGTATCACGGCGATTGGGACGGCGATCTGAGCCAGATTTACGGCGCCTACAGCTACTAGGCGCCCGGCGGTCTCAGGCCTTTTTCGCGCCTGCCAGAACACGGTCGCGATAGAGCGCCCGAATTTCGGCTTTGCGGAGCGCCTCGGCCTGTTCCGCATCGGCCCCCGTCAGTTTGGACGCAAAGGCCGGATGGCTTGGCGTTCCTTCCAGTTCGTCCTTGGGGTCCGGACCAAACCGGTTTTCACCGGTTGTGCCGGCCTGGCAAAAGACCAGAAGGTACCACAGGAACACAACCAGCCCCACGGCGCCCGCGATCAGTGCGGGAAAGAACGCCATTTCGGGCACGGCGGCGCGGGCGCCGACAAAGCCCGCCGCAAAGGCCAGCAGGATGCTCAGCAAGGCGGGCTTGAGCAGCCACCAGCCCCGCCGGTCCGTATCATGGAGCCGCCGCACGGTGACCGCCCACCCCGGCACGGTAAAGGCGAAGAACCCGATCACCCCGAACGCGATCGACAGCGTCGAGGCCAGATCGGCGTTCTGCTCCATCCAGGAGGTCGCGCTCACCAGCTTGGAGTCGTATTGCACGAGGCTCGGGTCCGCCTGGATCATCGCCAGAACGACAATCACCGCGATGACGTTCAGAGAGAAACTCGCGATGAAAACGAAGACCTGAAACCACCAGAATTCCGCCCGGCTCGCCCGGCCGGAGAAGGTGAAATACTTGCCGTAAACAGACCGGACGGCGCCGAAGAAGCCCATAATGCGATAACCCGAGTGCGTTTGACCATGTGTGTGGCTTGGATCGTGCCTGAACACTGTGGCCAGAGATGGGCAAGCCGGGGTCAAATCTCGGGATTTGGGTGGGTGTGGCGCGGGGCGCGGGCCTAGCCCTTTTGCCCGATCTTGGTTTCCTGCCCAGACATCAGCCGGGAGATGTTTTCCTGGTGCCGCACAAAGATCAGCGCCGCAAGCGCGACACAGAGGGCACCGGCCTCGGGCGCGCCCAGGACGGTGGCAAAGGCCGGGGACAGCGCCGCCGCCACGAGGGCCGACAGCGACGAATAGCGCGTGACCGCCGCCACCAGCAGCCAGGTCACGCAGGCGGCTGCCCCCACCGGCCAGGCCAGCGCCCAGAGCGTGCCCAGAAAGGTCGCCACGCCCTTGCCGCCGCTGAAGCCAAGGTAGATCGGATAACAATGCCCCAGAAAGGCCGCGAATCCCGCGACCTGGGCGGCGTCTTCGCCCACCAGAACCCGGGCGATCAGAACCGCGAACGCGCCTTTGCCGGCATCCATGATCAAGGTCAGGGCCGCGGCCAGTTTGTTGCCCGTGCGCAGGACGTTGGTGGCCCCGATATTGCCGGATCCGAACTGGCGCAAATCGCCCAGGCCGAACAGGCGCGCCATCACGATGCCGAACGGCACCGCGCCAAGCAGATAGGCCAGAAGCGCGACGAGGCCCAATGTGCCAAGCTCGGAGGTCAGGGCCGGGATCATCCTCGCCCTTCCGCCCGGAACACGGAGTCGCCGCCGACCCAGGTTTCCATGACACGGCCCTGCATCCGCTGGCCGTCAAAGGGCGTGTTCTTCGATTTCGCCTGCAGCGTGAACCGGTCCAGCACGAAGGGCACATCCGGATCGAACAGAACCAGATCCGCCGGCGCGCCCTCGGACAGGCGTCCGCCCTCCAAACCCAGACGCTTGGACGGGTTCAGCGACATGGCGCGGAACAGGCCGGGCAGGTCCATTTCCCCGTTGTGATACAGGCGCAGCGCGGCGGGCAGCAGCGTTTCCAGGCCGACGGCCCCGCTGGCGGCGGCTTCGAACGGCTGACGTTTTGATTCCTCGTCCTGCGGGGTGTGCATCGAACACAGGATGTCGATCACGCCGTCCCGCAGCGCGGCCACCATCGCCTGCCGGTCGTCCTCGGACCGCAGCGGCGGCTTGATTTTGAAGAAGGTCCGGTAATCGCCCACATCCAGCTCGTTCAGGGTCAGATGATGGATCGACACGCCGGCCGTTACGTCCAGACCGGCGGCCTTGGCGCGGGTCAGGGCGGGCAGGGCGGCGGCCGTGGTGATCTGGTCGGCGTGATAGCGCGCCCCCGTCATCTCGACGAGGACCAGATCCCGTTCCAGCCCGATGCGTTCCGCCATGGGCGGGGTTGCGGGCAACCCGCGCAGCGCCGCGAATTTGCCCGAGGTCACAGCCGCCCCCGCGCTGAGCCCGGGGTCTTGCGGATGCGCGATGATCAGCGCGCCAAGTGACCGGGCGTAGGTCATGCAGCAGGACAGCACCTTGGTGTCCGCCGTGACCGCATCCCCATCGCTGAAGGCGACGGCCCCGGCATCCAGAAGAAAGCCGATCTCGGTCATCTCGCGTCCGGCCCGCGCCTTGGTCAGCGCGGCGATAGGCCGGACATTGACCTTGGCGTCGTCCCGCGCGCGGCGGGTGACGAACTCCAGCACTTCGGGCGTATCAATGGGTGTGGCCGTGTCGGGCCGGGTGATCATCGTGGTCACGCCGCCCGCCGCCGCCGCGCGGCCTGCGGTGCGGAAGCTTTCCTTGTGCCGCTCGCCCGGTTCGCCGACCTTCACGCCGATATCGACGATGCCGGGGGCCAGGCACAGGCCCCCGCAATCTGTCCCGACCATACGGGCCCCCTCGCCGCGTTCGGCGATGCGCCCGTCTTCGATCCGCAGCCAGCCAAGCGTTTCGGTGCCGTGGTCCGGGTCGATCAGGCGGGCATTGTGCAAAAGGGCGTTGGTCATGTCGTCTGTCTGCCTTCGCGCGGGGCCCGGCGCAAGGCGCGCTGTTGGTCTCGGATCATCGAAAACACCGCCCGGGCGTCGGGAAGGCGGTGCAAGCCGGTGCCGATCTGGTGGACGGCCATGCCCATCCCCCCCGGCCCCGGGCGCCGCGACGTGCGGTAGCCAAGCGGTTCTTCGACCTTGAACAGAACCGATCCCGGCGCGCCGTCCACAAGGTCAAGGTCGATGATCTGCGCGATGTCAAAGCTGTCGAGCCGACGTTTGCCAAGCACGTCGCGCGCGACAAAGATCTGGCGGGTGCTGACCGAATACCAGGTGTGGCGCCGCACGCGGTCGTCCCAGATGAGCCGCCCGAATGCCATGAACAGGCCGATCGCCAGAAAGGGCAGGCCGAACAGGGGGAACAGAAACAGCGGCAAGGGGGCGTCGCTGCCGAGGATCATTGCGAAACTGCCGGCCATCCAGAACAGGGCAAAGGCGGCGAAGAAGATCCCGAACAACGTGACCCCGTTCAAGGCGTCGGACCAGTTGATGCCGGGCACGGGCTGACCCTGCCAGAGGATGTACTCCCCCTCGGCCAGCAATCCGTCCCACCCGTCCCCCGTCATCCCAGGGCCTCTTTCGCGCGGTCGATCTGGTCCTTCACCTCTTTCGGCGCGGCCTGATACTTCAAAAGGTGCTTGTCACCGGTCACAGTCACGATCTGCACAGCCGACAGGATCGTGTTGACCGCCGCGACATTGTCCAGGGCGATGACACGGGTGCCGGGCCCCAGGACGCGGCGGTTCGTCAGATCCCATCGCATCTTGGTCTCGTCCGATGCGAGGTAAAGCGCCCGCACCGCGACGGCGGCCAGACCGCCCACCGCCCCTGTCCAGACAAAGGGATTGCCCATGATCCACAGCACCGCCATGCCAAACGCCATGGCAAAGGCCGCGATCCAGGCATGTTCGCGCCAATAAGTCGGGCGGTCCGAGGCAAATTGCGCCAAGACCCGCTCGCCCTCCTGCAGGTCGGTGGTCGGGGTAAAGCTTGTGCGGGTTGCGGTCGGGTCCATCAGGTCACCACCAGGATAAGAAGGGACAGAACAGCCACGAGGAGCATCAGGATCAGGAAGGCCGGGGGCGCCTTGCGCGGGGCGGGCGGCGGCGGCGCTGGCGCGTCGGGGGCGGACGCGGTGACCTCGGTCTTGGGCAATGCCGCGGAATGGTCCGGCTGAACCACGGGCAGTGTTGCAACCAGGGTCACATCGGCCCCCGGGGCGGGGTCCGATGGAAGGGCCGTGTCCGGCACCAGCAGGACCGACCCCGACAGCGCATCCAGCCGCAACCGGTCGGACGCAGGGATGGCTTCGGTCGCGAAAGCCAGCGCGATGTAATCGCTCAGCGCCATGTCATCGAGGTCTTTGACCGGGAACATCTCGATCGTGTCGGTATCCAGCGCATCGACCCGCAGCCAGGCCGCGAGGTCAGGCAGATCGGCCGCATCGCCTTGGGCACGGGTCAGATGGGTGCGCCGCACGTCGCTCTCGGTGTTGAGCGCGAAAATGTGCAGCGCCTGGCTCAACCCGAGACCTCGCGGCGTGTGGTCAGGTTTTCGGCCAGAAGCTCCATTGCGGCCATGCGGACGGCAACACCCATTTCGACCTGCTCCTGAATGACGGACCGGTTGATGTCATCGGCGATCGTGCCGTCGATCTCGACCCCGCGGTTCATCGGCCCGGGATGCATCACGATGGCGTCGTCCTTGGCATGGGCCAGCTTTTCGGCGTTCAGACCGAAGCGGTGGAAGTATTCCCGCTCGGACGGGATGAAGGCGCCGTCCATGCGTTCCTTCTGGAGCCGCAGCATCATCACGACGTCGGCGCCCTTCAGACCCTCGGCCATATCGTCATAAACCTCGACCCCCCACTCGGCGGCGCCCGAGGGCATCAAGGTCGGCGGTCCGATCAGCCGCACCCGGTTTTCCATTTTGCCCAGAAGGAAGATGTTCGACCGGGCCACGCGGCTGTGGGCGATGTCGCCGCAAATCGCGATGGTCAGCCGGTGCAGCCGTCCCTTGGCGCGCCGGATCGTCAGCGCATCAAGCAACGCCTGCGTGGGGTGTTCGTGCCGCCCGTCGCCCGCGTTCAGGACGGCGCAATTCACCTTGTCGGCCAGCAGCTTGACCGCACCGGAATGCGGATGGCGCACCACCAGCAGATCGGGGTGCATCGCGTTCAGCGTCAGGGCCGTGTCGATCAGGGTTTCGCCCTTCTTCAGGGAACTGGCCGCCATGGCCATGTTCATCACATCGGCGCCCAGGCGTTTGCCCGCGATCTCGAAGCTGGCCTGCGTGCGGGTCGACGCCTCGAAAAACATGTTGATCTGGGTCAGGCCCTTGAGGGGCTCGCCATGGTCGCGGCTCCCGCGCTCGGCTTCGGCGTGGATGTTGGCGCGGTCCAAAAGCGTTGTGATTTCGACCGGATGCAGGTCTTCAATGCCCAAGAGATGGGTCTGGGTAAAACTCATATCCGGTCCCCGATCGCGACGCTCAGGCCTTATAGGGGCCGAGGGGGCAGGGCGTCC
The DNA here is from genome assembly GCA_963921255.3 of Paracoccaceae bacterium. GTDB lineage: Bacteria > Pseudomonadota > Alphaproteobacteria > Rhodobacterales > Rhodobacteraceae > JANSYL01. The sequence goes on from CAWUEW020000001.1 coordinate 641,546, forward strand.
AGAGGCCTGTCTTGCATTGCCGTTGTCGCCCGCGCCGCCTAGCTTGGGCGGCATGAGTGATGACCTGAGTCCCCATGACGCGCTGGCCCTGTTGGCCTGGCAGGTGGAGTTGGGCGCGGATGAAGCCATGACCGACGCGCCGGTCGACCGTTTCGCGCTGGAGGCGGCCCCGAAACCGGCCGCGCCGGCGGCACCCGCGCCCGCGCCTGCGCCCGGAGCCGCGCCTGTCGCGCCTGCGCCGCTGGCAGCTGATGCTGTGGACGCGACCGAGGTTGCGCGCGCCGCTGCCGCGTCGGCCATGGACCTGGACGGGCTGCGGCAGGCGATGGAGGGGTTCGCCCATTGCCCCTTGCGCGACACCGCGCGGCAATTGGTGTTTTCCGATGGCAATCCCGCCGCGCGCGTCATGATCGTGGGCGAGGCCCCGGGCCGGCAGGAGGATCAGGAGGGCAAGCCCTTTGTCGGGCGGGCCGGTCAGCTTTTGGACCGGATGCTGGCCGCCATCGATCTTTCGCGCAGCGCCGAGGCGCCGGATGCGTCCGTCTATATCACCAACATGCTGCCCTGGCGGCCGCCGCAGAACCGCGATCCGACGGCCGAGGAGATGTCGATGCTTGGCCCGTTCGTGCGTCGCCATATCGAACTGGCGCAGCCCGAGGTGCTGATCCTGATGGGCAACTACGCCTGTCAGGGTCTGATCGGCAAACGTGGCATCACACGGCTGCGCGGGGACTGGTCCGAGGTTCTGGGCCGTCCCGCGATCCCGATGTTCCATCCGGCCTACCTGCTGCGCAAGCCGCATGAAAAGGCAAAGGCCTGGGCCGATCTGTTGGCCGTGAAGGCCAAGCTCAGGGGGGATGTCTGATGCGCGCTTTGGTGATGTGTCTCGGTCTTGGCTGTGCCGCCCCCGTGGCGGCGCAGGACATGTCGGGCGCAATTGATTTCGACGCGCTGTTCGCGGCGCATGCCGATGCGGTGACCGAGGTGATGTCGCCGCAGAACGGAACCAGCCGCCGTCAGCTTGAGATGCCGGGTGGTATTCTGGTTTGGGCCGATGGGATGGATGGGGCGTGGCGCTATTCCGCGATGGACACGGGCCAAACCGGCGTGACCTGCCTGTGGGACGCCTACACGGACCTGGCCGTGATGCACCAAACCTGCCCCACCTTCCTGACCGAGGACGGCGCCGCGCAGCTGGAGGTCTATCGCCGGCAGATCGGTGACTTCATCGCCGCAAACACCTTTCCCCCGGTCCCTGTGGAGGCCTTCTGGTCCCATTGGGAGGCGGCGATTGCCCCCGACCCCGCGTTGGACTGCGCCGCCCTGATGACGGCCGAGAATGGGCAGATGATTTCGACCCTTCTGGGCACGCAGTTCGCGCCAGTGGTCAGTGAAATCCTGTCCGAGCAACGTTTGCCCGTCGCAACCCCCTGTTTCTAGAAGGAGCGCGCCGCGCCCATGTCCCGTATCGACGAAAGCCGTCCCTTTCACCCCTGCCGCATCGCTGTCCTGGCCGTGTCAGACACGCGCAGCCTGGCCGATGACACATCCGGCGACGTGCTGGTCGCGCGGTTGACGGATGCCGGGCACAGTCTGGCCGCGCGGCACATTCTGCGCGATGACCGCGCGGCGATTGCCGACCAATTGCGCGCGTGGGTGGCCGACCCGGAGATTGACGTGATCCTGACCACGGGCGGCACCGGGCTGACCGGGCGGGATGTCACGGTCGAAGCGCATCGCGACGTGTATGAAAAGGAAATCGACGCGTTCGGGACGGTCTTCACGATGGTGTCGATGCAGAAAATCGGCACCTCCGCCGTGCAATCCCGTGCGACGGGCGGAGTGGCGGGGGGCACCTACCTGTTTGCGCTGCCGGGGTCGTCGGGGGCCTGCAAGGATGCGTGGGACGACATCCTCGTCTACCAGCTGGATTATCGCCACCGTCCCTGCAATTTCGTCGAGATCATGCCGCGTCTGGATGAACATTTGCGCCGGAAGTAATTTTTTTCGACGGACATCACGATCTGCGGCGTGAAACACCCGAGACTTGGCGTTTCGGGCGGCACACCTACCTTAGCGTCAGCCAGCACCAGAGGGTTCCATAGGATGAGATTCTTCAGTCGCGCCTTGATTGGCCTGTTCCTGACCGCCGCCACGGTCGGGCTTCTGGCGCTTGCGGGCAATACCGTCTGGTCGGCGCTGCAAGACAGTTGGGCCGAGGAAGGGCGCCCGCCCTCGACGCGCGAACGCGTGTTCTCGGCCGAAGTGGCCACCGTTTCGGTTGGTCCGGAAACCCCCGTTTTGACGGCGTTTGGCGAGATTCGCTCGCGCCGCACGCTGGAATTGCGCGCCCTCGCGGAGGGCACGGTGGTGGAACTGGCCCCCGGTGTCGAAGAGGGGGGAACGGTGCGCGCGGGCCAGCTTCTTCTGCGCTTGGATGCGGCGGAAGCAGAGGCAAGCCTTGCCACCGCTGAAACAGATATGCGCGACGCCGAGAACGAACTGGCCGAGGCGACGCGCGCCTTGGATCTGGCCCGCGACGATGTTGCCGCCGCACAGGCCCAGGCCGATCTGCGCGCCCGGGCTTTGACCCGGCAGCAGGACCTGGCCGATCGTGGGGTCGGCAGTGCGTCGGCGGTGGAAACCGCCGAACTGGCTGCGGCCACGGCGAACCAATCGGTCATTTCGCGGCGTCAGGCCCTGGCCAATGCCGAGGCGCGGGTGGGCAGCGCCGAGATTGCCGTCGACCGCCGCGCCATCGCCTTGGCCGAAGCCGAACGGCGGCTGTCAGACACCATGCTCTACGCCGCCTTTGACGGGGTGCTCAGTGACGTGGACATCGCCGAGGGCCGCCGGGTGAATCGCAACGAACAGGTTGCGCAGCTGATTGATCCCGACGCGTTGGAGGTGGCGTTCCGTATCTCGACCGCACAATACGCGCGCCTTCTGGATGAGGCGGGCACGCTGCCCAAGGCGCCGGTGCGTGTGATCCTGGATGTGTTCGGGATGGATATGGTGGCCCAGGCCGTTCTGGTGCGCGAATCCGGTTCCGTTCAGGAGGGCCAATCGGGCCGCTTGCTGTTTGCACGCATCGACGCGCCGCGCGGGCTGCGCGTGGGCGATTTCGTCCGCGTGGAACTGGAAGAACCGGAATTGCGCTTTGTCGCACGCTTGCCGTCAACGGCCTATGGGTCGGATGGTCAGGTCCTGCTTCTGGGGGATGAAAACCGGCTGGAGGCGATGGATGTGGAGTTGCTGCGCCGCCAGGGGGATGACGTTCTGGTGCGCGCGCGCGGATTGGATGGGCGCGACATCGTGCTGGCGCGCACGCCCGTTCTGGGAGACGGCATCCGGATCAACCCCGTGCGCGACACCGATGCCCCCCCGGCCGAGCCGGAAACCATCGCGCTGGATGACGACCGCCGCGCGCGGTTGATTGCCTTTGTCGAAGGCAACGGGTTCATCCCGGATGATGTCAAAACCCGCTTGCTCAACCAACTCAACCAGGAGGCGGTCCCCGCTCAGGTGGTGGCGCGGCTCGAAAGCCGGATGGGGAGTTAAGCGATGCGCGCGTTGCCGCCCGGCGCTTCGGGAATCCTGAGCTATTTCACCCGCCACCGCACGGCGGCCAATCTGCTGCTGGTCATGCTGCTTGTGGCCGGGATTGCGGCCTTTCAGAACATGCGGGCGCAGTTCTTCCCCGATGTGGTGTCGGACAATGTGGATATTGTCGTCACCTGGGACGGCGCCGGGGCCGAGGATGTGGACGAAGCCATTGTTGCGGTGATGGAGCCGACGCTTCTGGCCATCCCCGGCGTGGTCAGTTCCAACGCCACCAGCCGCGAGGGCCGCGCCGATATCGAGCTGGAGTTCGAACCGGGGTGGGACATGACCCGCGCCGCCGACGAGGTCGAGGTTGCGCTCGATAGCATCGCGGACCTGCCGCAGGATGCTGAAGACCCGGAATTGCGGCGCGGACGCTGGTCGGACCGTGTGACCGATGTCGTGATCACCGGGCCCGTTGCCCCGGCACAGCTTGGGCGCTTTGCGGATGAATTCGTCGCGCGGCTGTTCGATCAAGGCGTCACGCAGACCCTGATCCGGGGTGTTGCGGCGCCTGAAACGGTGGTCGAGGTCCCGTCGGCGGCGCTGATCCGTTACGACATTTCGATGTCCGAGATCGCGCAGGTGATCGGCGCGGCCTCCCAGGCCTCGCCTGCGGGCGATGTGGATGCTGCCAACGCGCGGGTCCGCACCGGCGAAGCCGCGCGCAGCGCCGAGGATATCGCGGATCTTCCGCTGCGGGTGAACGACGATGGCTCGGCCCTGCGGGTCGGGGATGTGGCGACCGTTCTGGTCGGTGGGGTAGATCGGGAGCGCGCCTATTTCGTTGATGAAAACCCCGCGTTGTCGATCCGCGTGAACCGGTCCGAGGATGGGGATGCGATCGGCATCCAGGCGATTGTCGAGGATGTGGCCGCCGAGATGCAGGCGACCTTGCCCGCAGGCACCAGCATCGACCTGATCCGGACGCTCTCGGAAACCATCTCGGCCCGATTGAACCTGCTGATCGACAACGCGCTGATCGGCCTTGGGCTGGTGGTGTTGCTGTTGTTCCTGTTCCTCAACGCGCGCACGGCCTTCTGGGTGGCGGCGGGCATTCCGGTGGCGCTGTTTGCGGCCATCGCGCTGATGTGGGCGGCGGGGATCACGATCAACATGATTTCGCTGTTCGCGCTGATCATCACGTTGGGGATCGTCGTGGATGACGCGATCGTGGTGGGGGAACACGCGGATTACCGCGCGCGCCATTTGGGCGAGCCGCCCGTGGTCGCGGCCGAAACCGCGGCCAAACGCATGGCCGCCCCGGTCTTTTCGGCCACGATCACAACGGTTCTGGCCTTTGCCGCACTGACGACCGTCGGCGGGCGCTTCGGCAGCCTGATCGCAGATATTCCCTTCACGGTGATCGTCGTGCTTCTGGCCAGTCTGGTGGAATGCTTCCTGATCCTGCCGAACCACATGGCGCATGCGCTGGCCCATTCGGCCAAGACCCATTGGTACGACTGGCCGTCGCGCGTGGTGAACATGGGCTTTGACTGGGTGAAAGAGACCCTGTTCCGCCCGCTGATGCGCCTGGTGATTGTGGCGCGCTATCCGGTTCTGGCAGGGGTGATCGTGATCCTGTCGCTGCAAGCCGCCCATTTCATCCGGGGCGACGTGATCTGGCGCTTCTTCAACGCGCCCGAGCAAGGCAGCGTCACCGGCAACTTCGCGATGGTCGATGGCGCCAGTCGGGCCGACAGCCTCGCCATGATGCGCGAGATGCAGCGCGCCGTCGACGCAGTGTCGACCCGGCTTGAGGACGAACACGGGGTCAGCCCGACGGTCTATGTGTTGGCCGAGGTTGGCGGAAACTCGGGTGTCGGGCTGTCAGGCGTGGCCAACAAGGACCGTGATCTTCTGGGCTCGATCGCCATCGAACTGATCGACGCCGACCTGCGCCCCTATTCCAGTTTTGCCTTCGTTGCCGAGTTGCAGGACGAAGTGCGCCAGATGCCCCTGACCGAAACGGTCAGCTTCCGGGGCTGGCGCGGCGGGCCGGGCGGCGATGCGATCGACGTTCAAATCTTTGGCGCCGATACCGAAACGCTGAAAGCGGCTGCCGAAGCGGTCCAAACCGCGTTGGTTCCTTTCCCCGAAGTGAGCGCGCTGCAAGACAGCATGGCCTATGACCGCGAGGAACTGAGCCTCGCGCTCACCCCGCAGGGCGAGGCGTTGGGCTTTGAGATCGGGGCCTTGGGCCGGGTCTTGCGGGATCGGTTGAACGGGGTCGAGGCCGCAACCTATCCCGACGGCACGCGCACCGCGACGATCCGGGTGGAGTTGCCCGACGGCGAACTGACGGCCGATTTCCTGGACCGCACGATGCTGCGCGCGGCATCGGGTCAATACGTGCCGCTTGCCGATATCGTGACGGTCACCGCGCGACAGGGCTTTTCAACGATCGACCGGGAAAACGGGCTGCGCCTGATTTCGGTCACCGGCGACCTCAGCGAGGATGATCCGACCCGGGCTGAGGCAGTCATGACCGAGTTGCGCGAGGTCATCCTGCCCCAGGTCGAGGCCGATTTCGGCGTTGCCACGCAACTGTCGGGTCTGGCCGAGCAGGAACGCGATTTCCTGGGCGATGCGGCCACAGGCTTCATTCTGTGCCTTGTGGGCATCTACCTTGTGCTGGCCTGGATTTTTGCCAGCTGGACGCGGCCCATGGTGGTGATGGCGATCATCCCCTTCGGGTTGGTCGGCACGATCTACGGGCATCTCCAATGGGACGTGCCGCTGTCGCTGTTCACCGTGGTCGGCCTGATCGGCATGACGGGGATCATCATCAATGACAGCATCGTTCTGGTCACGACGGTCGATGAATATGCCGAGGACCGGGGCCTCGTGCCGGCCATCATCGACGGCACCTGTGACCGGTTGCGGCCGGTGTTGTTGACCACGCTGACGACGGTCCTGGGCCTGGCACCGCTTTTGTTTGAAACCTCGCAGCAGGCGCAATTCCTGAAGCCGACGGTGATCACGCTGGTCTACGGCCTGGGCTTTGGCATGGTGATCGTCCTGTTGGTTGTGCCGGCGATTCTGGCGATGCAGCAGGATGTCGGCCGGCAAGTGGCGGCGTTGCGCCGGGTGTTCGGGCATGTCTCGCTGCACAAGGGCATGACGGCGGCGGTCGTGGCGTTGGGCATGGCGGTGGCGGGCCTGTTCGCGGCGACGCTTGGCGCCTTCCTGCTGACCGGCGCGATGGTCGGGCCCTTGGCGCAAATCGGGGCGACCACGGGGCTGGCGCTGGCCACCTTCCTGGGCGGCGCGGCGGCGCTGTGTTTGCTGGCGTGGGTGGTGGCGGCGATGGTGCACGGCGTGGCCCGGGCGCGGGCCTAGCGCGCGGTCGCGTTTAGCCGGTGCAGTTGTCCAGCTCGACCGCCATGCGCGTGCCGATGACGGTGATCGTCAGATCACTGCGATCCAGGGCAAACGGCCCGGCATCGGGCGGCACGACATCGGCGGTCGCGACAACCATACCGCCTTGGCGACGGGTCATGGCCTCGGACACCCAGATCATCGGGTCGTCATGTTCCATCACAACGGTTTCGTCGTTTCCGACCGAAGGGACGGCGGCGGTCACCGTCACGCGCAGGCCGTCGGAAATGGGTTCGACGGCACAGGTCGCATGACCGGCGCCTGCTTCGGTGGCGGTCAGCGGGCGGTTTGACAGGGCGGCCCCGATTTCAGGCACACGCGCGTCGGACGGGGGCAGGATGCCGGCCAGATCGACGGTGATCGGCATGCAGACATCCATACAAACGCCGAGGTCGAGATCGCCCTCAATCTCAAAACTGCCATCCCCATCGACGGCAAATTCGATCGGCAGGATCACGTCACCCTGATACCCGATGGAGCGCATGCCATTGGTGAAGAACACCTCGGGGCGCGGCCAGTGAATGGCCATGCCGGTGACCCCTTGGGCCCGGTTGAGGTTCAGGACCGTCGGCACACCGCCTTCGCCCGGCGCCCGCCAATAGGTTTTCCACCCCGGCGCCAGATCAATACGGATCGCCGCCATGTGACGGCCTTCGGACACGCGCCATCCGCCCAAGAGCGAAATATCCACCACGTCGTCCGCCGACCGACCGTCGAACTGCGCCAGAGCAGGCGTCGAGACGGCCAACCCACAGGCGAGCGCGGCTGCGGTAACAACGGATAGTGGTGATGCGCAATTGGTCATGAAGGATGACGTAGGATTGCTTGCAGGGAAAAGGAAATCACGTTTTGGCGACAAATCTTACTGTGGGGATTCTGTGCGACACCCTTGCAACCGCCTTGCAACGGCGGCGTTCCGTGCCCATCCTTTTGGTATGGTCCGCGCCACACATCCAACCGATTTGACCGGGCATCTGCTGATCGCGATGCCGGATATGGACGACCCGCGTTTTGCCAACAGCGTCGTGTTTCTGTGCAGTCATTCCGAAGACGGGGCGATGGGTGTCATCATCAACAAGCCGCTGGCCGACATTCCGTTTTCCGAGATGCTGGAACAGGTCGACATCGTGCCCAAGGGCGCCGCGCCGGATGTGACGGTCTGCTATGGCGGCCCGGTGGAACAACGGCGGGGCTTCGTGCTGCATGATTCGGGCGATCGCGGCCGCCAGGGTGGCGACGCGATGCAGGTGGACGGGCGGTTCACGCTGACGGCGACGCTGGATGTGATGGAAGATCTGGCCGCTGGAACCGGTCCTCAGCATGCGCTGATAATGTTGGGATATTCCGGATGGGGCGCTGGTCAGTTGGAGCGCGAGATTCAGGACAATGGGTGGCTGACCTGCCCTGCGACCGAACAGCTGGTCTTTGAGACAGAGATGCCCCTGAAATGGGAAGCCGCCCTCGCCAGCCTCGGGGTACATCCCCTGGCCCTGTCGGCCGAGGCCGGCCGCGCCTAGGGCTGGTTCGACGTGGCCTTGCGCTGGCGCGCCCGTTCCAGGCCCAGTTGACGCTCGCGCCAGATGATCAGAACGCCAGCGATCACGATCATGCCCGCGCCGGTCAGCATCGTGGCGCCCGGAACCTCGCCGAACACGGTGTAGCCCACGATGATCGCCAGCAGCATCGAGGTGTATTCGAACGGCGCGATCAGCGAGGCATCGGCGTGGCGGTAGCTGGACGTGAGCAGGATCTGCCCGACCCCGCCAAACAGACCCGCCGCCACCAACATCGCCAGTACGCCAGGACTGGGCCACGCCCATCCCCAGGGCAGCGTCAGCAGGGACAGAAGCGTCGCGGTGATCGAGAAATAGAAGACGATGGCCGCGGTGGTTTCCGTCTGGACCAGTTTGCGGACAAACACCTGCGCCAGGGCGGCGCAGACGGCGGCCAGCAACACGACAACCGCGCCGAGTGTTTCGGTGCTGCTGGCCTGTGTCGGATCGACCTGCAACCGGGGGCTCAGCACGACCAGCACCCCGGCCAGCCCCAAGGCCACCATGCTGAGTCGGAAGGCCCGCACCTGTTCGCCCAGGAACATCGCGGCGAAGATGACCACGAGGATCGGGGCGGCATAGCCGATGGCCGTCACCTCGGGCAGGGGCAGAAGGCCCAGGCCCGTGAACATCAGACCCATCGCAGTGGTGCCCACCAGCCCGCGCCAGACATGGCCCATCGGGTTCTGGGTCTTGAGGCCGATCGCCAATTGGCCGCGCACCGCCAGCCACGCCATGATCACGGGCAGCGCAAAGAGCGAGCGAAAGAACACCGCCTGACCGGGCGGCACGTATTCGGCGCTGGCTTTGACGAAGCTGGCCATCGTGACGAACACGCAGACCGAGGCGATTTTGAGGGCGATACCACGCAAAGGGGACATGGGGCGGGGATACGCCCATGTGTCGACCCAGACAAGCGGGTGGGGATCTCGGGCTGATTGGTCGTTGATTGCGAGCGATGAAGCGGCGCCGCCCCAAGGGCGGATCGGTTGCGTGATCCGGCGTGTCAGACCGGATGTGCCAGCGGTCAGATGCGGGATGTGGACTTGGCCCAATGAGGGGGCTGTCTGCGCCCGGTCCCGCGCGAACCGTCCTCAACCTGTGGCCACGGCGCAGTGTCTAGCGGAAAAAGGTTAAGGAACCGTTGGTCCGGGACACGAAAATCGCCCGGCGTGCCGTCGGCCGCCGGGCTGTGTCTTGGGACGGGATGCTTTGCGTCAGACCACGACGACATTGCCGCGCTTGTGGCCGGTTTCGACATAGCTGTGCGCCTCGACCAGATCCGAAAGCGGGTAGGTCCGGTCCATCAGCGGGGCGAATTTGCCGGCGCGGCTGAGATCGATGATCTGTTCGAAGTAAACGCGCAGCTGCTCGGGTTTGACGAGGCCTGCGGCGGCGAAATGCGCGGTTTTCGATCCGAACAGGCGCGAGGTCAGCAGGTCGCGCAGCAGGCCAAGCGTCAGAACGGGGCTGATGAAGCGCCCGCCCTTGATCAGCGCCTTCTTCGCCGCGCCGAAAGAGGCAACGCCGATCGTATCGAAGATCACGTCGTAATCGGCGCCCCGTTCCAGCCCGTCGGTTTCGGCGTAGTCGATGGTTTCGTCTGCCCCGAGGTCCGACAGGAGCTTGGCATTCCGGGCGCTGGCCGTGGCGGTCACGTGGGCGCCCATGGCCGCGGCGAACTGCACGGCGGCGCTGCCCAGGCTGCCCGCCCCGGCGAGGATCAGAACCCGGTCGCCGGGTTTCACCTGGCCGACATGGTTGAGGAAGTGCCAGGAGGTCATGGCGCCATCGCCCATCACGGCGGCCTCTTCATGGGTCAGCGTGGCGGGCTTTTTCACAAGGGCGCCGTCCTCCTCCAGGGTGATATGGGTGGCGTTGGTGCCGAACTTCATGCCCGACAGGCCAAAGACCTCATCCCCGACGGCAAAGCGGGTGACAGCGGCGCCGACGGCGATCACTTCACCGGACAGGCAGGTGCCCGACAGATCGGCGTGGGGTTTCTTCAGGCCCAGAAAGAGCCGTGCGAATTTCGGCTTGCCGGCGCGCATCATACCGTCGGCGCGGGTGACGGCCGAGGCGCGGATGCGGATCAGAACTTCCGTCGCTTCCGGGGCCGCGACAGGGCGGTGGACGGGGGCCAGAACCTGCGGGCCGCCATAGGTTTGGACGCTCCAGGCTGAGAGGGTTGCGGTGGTCATGGTGTGTTCCTTTCTCGATTGCATGAGAGAGGAATAGGGGATTAATAATGATCCTAATATTGACGGAAATGAACCAGAATGGTTCAAAAATGAACCGGTGACGATCGATTGGAAATCCTTGCCCGCCTTTTTGGCGGTGGCGCGCGCGGGGTCCCTGCGGGCGGGGGCCGAACAGATGGGCGGCACCCACGCCACTCTGCGCCGCCAGGTCGAAGGGCTGGAGGCGCAGTTGGGCACGCAACGGTTCCGGCGCGGCGCGGACGGGCTGAGCCTGACGGCCGCTGGCCGCCGTTTGCTGCCCGAAGCGCTGGAGGCCGAGGCGGCGTTGCTCAAGGGGTTCAACGCCGTGAAGGGTCTGGACCGCGAGGCCGGCGGGCGCATACGTCTGTCGGTCGATCCGATGACCGCGCATTTCCTGCTGGCGCCCGTGCTGGCCGAGTTTGCATCGCTTTACCCGGAGATCGAGTTGATCCTGCAGCTGTCCTACGAGATCGATTCGATTGCGCAGGACGAAACCGATGTCTCGATCCGCCATGTCCTGGAGGTGGAAGAGGACGCGGTGGGCCGCAAGCTGTTTCCCCTGAGCCTTGGGGTCTTCGCGGCGCGCAGCTATATCGACCGCGCCTTGCCCGAGGCCGGGCGACGGGGGGCTGGCCTGACGTGGATTGGCTACGGCGATACGCCGGAACTGCGGGCCATGGTGGCCAATTCGGCCTTTCCCGAAGCGCGCGTGCGTCACGGGGTGATGGACCCCGCCATGCATTTGCACCTGGCCCGTGCCGGGGCGGGGATGACCTTCCTGCCGACCTGGGTGACGTCCGTCTTCCCCGAATTGCAGCGCGTGCCCGGCACCACGCTGGACCAGCGCCGCTCAACCTGGATCCTGCTGCACGGCGACCTGCGCCGCGTCCGCCGCGTCCGGCTCCTGGTCGACTACCTCGCCGACGCCCTTCTGGAGCGCCGGGCGGAGTTCATCGGGGCGGGGTAGCGGCCCTCAGTTCCCTTCCAGCTGCTTCACGAGCTTGCCGAGGAAGTTGCTCATGTCGCCGCAGCCCGCCTGGGACCAGCCGCCGTCGACGGCGAGGATCTGGCCGCTGACATAGGCACCCAGATCGGAGCCGAGGAAGACGCAGGCATTGCCGATGTCCTCGGGCTGACCAAGGCGGCCAACGGGCACGGTCGACGCCACTTTGGCCAGCGCTTCGGGGCCGGGGGCGAGGCGTGCCATGCCTTCGGTGCCTTCGATCGGGCCGGGCACGACCGAGTTCACGCGGATGCCGTCGCCGCCCCATTCCATCGCCAGCGTCCGGGTGACCATGTCGACGCCGGCCTTGGCGGCACAGACATGGGCCTGGGCCTGCATCGGCAGGAAGGCCTGGGGGGCCGAGATGTTGATGACGCTGGCGCCGGGTTTCTTCAGGAACGGGAAGGATGCCTTCATCACGTGGATCGTGCCCATCAGGTCGATGTCGACGACGCTCTTGAAGGCGTTGACGGACATGCCGTTCACCGTCGCGGGGAAGTTGCCTGCCGCGCCGGACACCAGCACGTCGAAATCGCCCCATGCGGCGTGCACGCTGGCCAGCCCCTCGGTCACGGCGTCGAAATCGCGGACATCGGCGGAGAAGCCCATCGCCTCGGCCCCGAGGGCCGTCAGCGACGCAAGGGTGTCGTCGACCTTGTCCTGCTTCCGGCTGGCAACAGCGACCTTCGCGCCATGCGCGGCGTAAAGCTCGGCAATGCCGCGATTGATGCCGCTGGTCCCTCCGACCACGACGACGGTTTTTCCGGAGACATCGATTGTAAGTGCCATGGTGTCCGCCCTTCCCCTTCTGGACTGTTCCGGGGTGTCTTATCGCGGATCGGGCGCGCGGCCTATCGCAACGTTGCGGCACGCCGGGTTGCCGGTCAGACGAACGGCTTTATGAAAAAGATCCGATCCTCGGCGGCAACCCGGCCGGGGAGGCGGGAGATTTCCTCGAATCCGAGGGCGGCGTAGAAATGCGGGGCCTGAAAGCCGAACGTATCCACGTTGACGCCAAGGGCGCCCTGCGTCCGGGCCATATCCTCGGCCTTGTCCATCAGGGCGCGCCCGATCCCGCCGCCGCGTGCCGCGGGATCCACGGCCAGCAGCATGATCCAAAGCCATCCATAGACGATCTGCCCGCCAAACCACCCGACCTCGGTGCCATTCTGCCGGGCGACGAGGTTGATTTCGACCGGGGCCCAGGGGTGCCCGGCGTCGGTCGAGGCCTGCTGCAGCACCTCGGCCAAGCGCGCCCGCCCGGCCGTCGGGTCGCCGGATTGGAGTTCAATTTCGAAGGTCATGTGACCGGTCAATCCCGCGCCGGGTCGGCGGGGTAGGTGCCCAGGATTTTGAGGAAGCTGGTGAAATAGGCCAGTTCTTCGAGCGCCAGTTGCACGTTCCGGTCGTCGGGGTGGCCTTCGATATCGGCGTAGAACTGGGTCGCCGTGAAGGAGCCGTCGACCATGTAGCTTTCCAGCTTGGTCATGTTCACGCCATTCGTCGCGAAGCCGCCCATGGCCTTGTAAAGCGCGGCCGGGATGTTGCGGACGCGGAAGACGAAGGTCGTCATCATGTGATCGGCCCGGCGGGTCATGTCAGGTTCCCGGTCCATGATGAGAAAGCGGGTCGTGTTGGTATCGTGGTCCTCGATGTGTTCGGCCAGCGTGTCGAGGCCATAGATCTCGCCAGCCAGTTCCGAGGCAAGCGCGGCCTTCGACGGGTCGCCCCATTCGGCGACATCCCGGGCGGCGCGGGCGTTGTCGGGGCTGACGCGCCCCTGAATGCCATGGTCGCGCAGGAAGCGCGCGCATTGGGGCAGCAGGACGAGGTGGCTGTAGGCCTCTTTCACGTCGGCCAGGTCGGCGCCCGGCACCGCCAGGAGATTGATGTGCACCCGCACGAACGCCTCATCGACGATATGCAGGCCGGATTCGGGGAGCAGCCGGTGGATGTCGGCCACACGCCCGTAGGTCGTGTTTTCGACCGGCAACATGGCCTGATCGGCCGCGCCGGACAAAACCGCGTCAATCGTCGCTTCGAACGAGGGACAGGGCAACGCCTCCAGCTGCGGGCGCGCGGCATGGCAGGCCTGATGAGAATATGCGCCAGGTTCCCCCTGGAAGGCGATACGAGCGGTCATGGAACAGCCTCTGGATGTGGGCGTTTGGTCGCGCTTCCTAAACCTTGCCATGGGTCAGCGAAACCCCATACATACCCCGGAAACCGCGACACTGGTGGGATAGACATGTTCGACACGATGACTCTGACCAAAGGCTTCGCTTCGCTTTGCGGCGCACTGTTGGTTCTTTTGCTTGGCGGTTGGGCCGCCGAAGGCCTGTACAATATTGAACACCATGGCGAGGATCACGTGCGCGGCTACGTGATTATCGAAGAAGGCATGGAAGACGAAGTCGAAGAAGAGGTCATCGAAGTGGCCTTTGCCGACGTCTACGCCGCCGCCGATGCCGGTGCGGGTGAGCGTCTGTGGCGTCAGTGTTCCGCCTGTCACGCGCTGGAAGCCGGTGCAAATGGCGTTGGCCCGTACCTGTATGGCGTTGTCGGCCGTCCGAAGGGCGCCGCCGAAGGCTACAACTTCTCGGACACGCTGGCCTCGATGGGTGGCGAGTGGACCCCGGAAAACCTGAACGGCTTCATTGAAAACCCGCGTGCCTACGCGCCGGGCACCGCAATGGCCTATAACGGGATGCGCGACATTGAAGACCGCGCCAACCTGATCGCCTATCTGGCCACGGTCAACTAAGCGCGATCCCCGCACAGTTTTTGGAGGGCTGCCCGGTCGGGCGGCCCTTCTTTCTTGCGCAAACCGGACCCCACGGCGTGATCACGGAATCTCAACTGGACCGTTAGGGGGTTGGTCACTACCTTTAATTGGCCCATAGTGTTGGGCAGACAGCTTTTGAGGACGAGCGTGGAGACCCCTATGCCGAATCGCCCTATCGCCGCCGTGATGCGACAGACCCGCCACCCCTTGCCCGCCTGGATGGCCGCGCCGGTCCTGGCGGCCGCGATCGCCGTCGGCCTTGGGGCCAGCATGGCCAAGGCACAAGCGGACGAACTGACCGTCACCCACGGCGTTTCGACCTTTGGCAACCTGCGCTACGCCGCTGATTTCGAGCATCTCGACTATGTGAACCCGGATGCGCCGCAGGGCGGCGAAATCTCGTTCTCGTGGTCGTCGGGCAACTTTGACAGCGTTCACCCCTACACCCGCGTGGGTCGCCCGGCGGTTCTGTCGTCCGTGTTCTTTGAATCGATGCTGACCGGAACGGCGGACGAGGTTGGCTCGTCCTACTGCCTGTTGTGCGAAACGATCGCCTATCCCGAAGACCGGTCCTATGTGATCTTCACGATCCGGGAAGAGGCGCGGTTTTCTGACGGATCGCCTGTCACGGCGCAGGACGCATTCTTTTCCTACGAAATCCTGCGCGACGAAGGTCTGCCGTCCTTCCGGGCCAACATTCCCAACACGATCCAATCGGCCGAGGTGATCGACGAGCGCACCATTCGCTACACGTTCAACCCCGATGCCCCGATCCGTGGGCGGATCGAATCCGCCGGGGGGCTTCCGGTGTTCAGCGAGGCCAGCCACATCGCCAGCGGTCTGGATTTCGAGGAAAGCCGCCTGGAGCCGCTGATGGGCTCGGGTCCGTATGTGTTGGGCGAAGTCGATCCGGGCAACCGCATCGTCTACGAGCGCAACCGCGACTATTGGGGCAACGACCTGCCCATCAATATCGGCCGGAATAATTTCGACGCGATCCGCATCGAGTATTACGGCGACAGCCTTGCGGCGTTCGAGGGCTTTACGGCGGGCAACTACACGTTCCGTCAGGAATCGAGCAGCCAGGCCTGGGCCAACAACTATGATTTCCCTGCGCTGGAACGCGGCACCGTGATCCGCGAGCAATTTCCGGACGGCACCATCGCCAGCGGCCAGAGCTTTGTCATCAACCTGCGGCGCGAGAAATTCCAGGACGTGCGCGTGCGAGAAGCCATCGCCGCGATGTTCAACTTCGAATGGACGAACCAGACGCTGTTCTTCGGGCTGTATTCGCAGATCGACAGCTTCTGGGAGAACACCACGCTGGAGGCGTCCGGTTTGCCGTCCGAAGCTGAATTGGCCCTGTTGGAGCCGCTGCGGGATATGCTGCCCGAACGCGTGTTCACTGAAGAGCCGTTCCTGACCCCGCCGTCAGACCCGAACCGGACGCTGGACCGCCGTCAGGCGCGTCGCGCGACCGCGCTGTTGGAAGAAGCGGGGTGGATCCCCGGTGATGACGGGCTTGTGCGCAATGCCGCCGGCGACACGCTGGATGTGGAGTTCCTGAATTCCAGCCCACTGTTTGACCGGATCATCAACCCCTATGTCGAGAACCTGCGCGCCATCGGCATCAACGCATCGCTCAACCGGGTGGACAATGCCCAGTTCAGCCAGCGCCAGCGCGACGCGGATTTCGACATCATCACCGACCACTTCCCCATGGGATACGAGCCGGGTTCGAGCCTGCGCCCGTATTTCGGGTCGATCGGCGCGGACGAATCCCTGTTCAACTCGCCCGGTCTGGCGGATGAAGGCATCGACCAGTTGCTGGAAGTCGTCATCAACGCGGAAACGCAGGAAGAGCTGAACGTCGCGGTCAGCGCGCTGGATCGCGTGCTGCGGGCCGAGGTGATCCGGGTGCCGCAATGGTTCAACGACAGCCATTGGGTCGCGTATTACGACATGTACCGCTATCCCGAGGAATTGCCGCCGTTCTCGCTCGGCTTCCTGGATTTCTGGTGGATCGACCCCGAGGCCGAAGCCGCATTGCGCGAGCAGGGCGCGCTCTAACCCAAGATGGGCGCCTACATTCTCAGACGGCTGGCGTTGATCATCCCAACCCTGTTGGGGATCATGGTCATCAACTTCACGCTGACCCAGTTCGTGCCCGGCGGCCCCGTCGAGCAGGTTCTGGCGCAGCTTGAAGGGGAAGGCGACGTGTTTGCCGGGATTTCGGGCGGTGGATCCGAGACCATCGGCGATACCGAGCTGGAAGGCGCTTATGAGGGCGCGCGGGGACTGCCGCAGGATTTTCTGGATGACCTGCAGGTGCAGTTCAACTTTGCCCGGATTGTCTGCGCCGATGGGTTTGTGGGCGAGCCCGACCTGCGCGAAGAGGCCTGTTCCGCCGAACCCATCCCCGGCATCGAACGCTTTGGGCTGATGATGTGGGATTACCTGCGCTTCGATTTCGGCGAGAGTTATTTCCGCTCGATCTCGGTGTTCGATCTGGTGATCGAAAAGATGCCGGTGTCGATCACGCTGGGCCTGTGGTCGACCCTGATCGCCTATCTGGTGTCGATCCCACTGGGCATTCGCAAGGCCGTCAGCGACGGGTCGCGCTTTGACACCTGGACCAGTGGCGTGATCATCGTGGCCTATGCCATCCCCGGCTTCCTGTTCGCGATCCTGTTGCTCGTGCTGTTTGCGGGGGGGCGCTATTTCCAGATCTTCCCGCTGAGGGGCCTTGTGTCGGACGGGTGGGAAGACCTGACGCTGATCCAGCAGATCGGGGATTACTTCTGGCACATCACGCTGCCGGTTCTGGCCTCGACCATCTCGGCCTTCGCGACGCTGACCTTGCTGACGAAGAACAGCTTTCTGGACGAGATCAAGAAGCAATACGTGATGACGGCCCGCGCCAAGGGCCTGCGCGAGAACGCGGTGCTCTATGGTCATGTGTTCCGCAACGCGATGCTGATCGTCATCGCCGGGTTCCCGGCGGTGTTCGTGGGCGTTTTCTTTGGCGGGTCGCTGATCATTGAGACGATCTTCAGTCTCGATGGGTTGGGGCGTCTGGCCTTTGAGGCGGCGGTCAGCCGGGATTACCCGGTGATCTTCGGCACACTGTTTGTCTTTGGCCTGATCGGGCTGTTGGTCGGCATCATCTCGGACCTGATGTACATCTGGATCGACCCGCGCATCGACTTCGAAAGTCGGGAGACCTGACGCGATGGCGATGCCCGATCTCAAACCCGACACCCCGCCCAAGCCGGACACAGCAGCGGTCATTGTCCCCGAGGCAAAGCGCGGCTGGTTCACGCTGTCGCCCCTGAATCAACGGCGCTGGCGGAACTTCAAGGCGAACCGGCGCGCGCTTTGGTCCTTGATCATTTTCGGCATTCTCTACGGCATTTCGCTGTGCGCGGAGTTTGTGGCCAACGACAAGCCAATCCTCGTCCAGTATCAGGGCGAATACTTTACCCCGATCTTCAACTTCTACCCCGAGACCGCCTTTGGCGGCGATTTCCGGACCGAGGCCGTCTACCGCGATATCGAAGTGCAATGCCTGATCATCTCGGGCGGGCTGGTCGAGTGTTGGGATGACCCCGAAGGTGTGGTCGAAGAGGTCGAGGCCACCGGCGCCTTTGGCGGTGAGGCAGTTGCCCAAGGGTGGCTTTTGTGGCCGCTCATTCCCTACAGCTACAACACCGTGAACGATCTGGGCCGCGCGGCACCGTCGCCGCCCGACGCCAATCACTGGCTTGGCACCGATGACACCGCGCGCGATGTGCTGGCACGGGTGATCTATGGGTTCCGGCTGTCGGTGAGTTTTGCGCTGATCGTGACGCTTCTGACCTCGGTGATCGGGATCGCGGCGGGCGCGGCGCAAGGGTATTTTGGCGGCTGGCTCGACCTGATTTTCCAACGGATCATCGAGATCTGGAATTCGACCCCAAGCCTGTTCGTCATCATCATCATATCGGCCATCTTCGCGATGAATTTCTGGCTGCTTGTGTTCCTGATGGTGCTGTTTGGGTGGACGGGATTGGTGGGCGTCGTGCGGGCGGAATTCCTGCGCGCGCGCAACTTCGAATATGTGCGCGCCGCCCGCGCCCTGGGCGTGTCGAACGGGACGATCATGTTCCGCCACGTCCTGCCCAACGCGATGGTGGCCACGCTGACCTTCCTGCCCTTCATTGTCACCGGCACCATCGGTGGGTTGGCGAGCCTGGATTTCCTGGGCTTTGGCCTGCCCTCGTCGGCCCCATCTCTGGGTGAGATGACCCTGCAGGCCAAGAATAACCTGGCGGCGCCCTGGCTTGGGTTCACGGCGTTCTTCACCTTCGCGATCATGCTGTCTTTGCTGGTGTTCGTCTTTGAAGGGGTGCGCGACGCCTTCGATCCGAGGAAGACCTTCAAATGAGCGTTCTGGACGTCAAAAACCTCTCGGTCCGTTTTTCGCAGGACGGCCATACGGTCGAGGCCGTGCGCGGCGTCAGCTTCACGGTCGAAAAGGGCGAGACGGTCGCGTTGGTGGGCGAAAGCGGATCGGGCAAATCGGTGACGGCACTGTCCACCGTGTCGCTGATCGCGGGCGCGGCCCAGGTTGCCGGATCGGTCAAATATGCCGGCCAGGAAATGGTCGATGCCGACGAAGACCTGCTGCGCGACATCCGGGGCAACGATATCAGCTTCATCTTCCAGGAGCCGATGACCTCGCTGAACCCGCTGCACACGTTGGAAAAGCAGATCACCGAAAGCCTGTCGCTGCACCAGGGTCTGCGTGGCGAGGCGGCGCGGCGCCGGGTGATCGAGCTGTTGACGAAGGTGGGCATCCGTGACCCCGAAACGCGGCTTGGGGCTTATCCGCACCAATTGTCCGGCGGGCAGCGACAGCGCGTGATGATCGCCATGGCCCTGGCCAATGGGCCGGAGCTGCTGATCGCGGATGAACCGACGACGGCGCTGGATGTGACGATCCAGGCCCAGATCCTCGAACTTCTGGCCGATCTGAAACGCTCGGAGGGGATGAGCCTTCTGTTCATCACCCACGATCTGGGCATCGTGCGGCGCATCGCCGACCGGGTTTGCGTGATGCAATCGGGCGAAATTGTCGAACAGGGCAAGACCGCCGAGATCTTCGAGACCCCGCGCCACCCCTACACCAAGAAACTGCTTGGGGCGGAACCATCGGGCAGCCCCGATCCGGTGCAGGACGACGCGCCCGAGATCATCAGCACCCATGACCTGCGGGTCTGGTTCCCGATCCAGCGGGGCCTGCTGCGCCGCACCGTCGGGCATGTCAAAGCCGTCAATGCCGCGACGATCAGCGTGCGTGCGGGCGAAACACTGGGCGTGGTGGGCGAAAGCGGGTCGGGCAAAACCACCCTGGCACTGGCACTGATTCGGCTGATTTCGTCGGACGGTCCGATCGGCTTCATGGGGCGGGACCTGCAAGGCCTGTCGTCCCGCGCGCTGCGCCCCGTGCGGCGCGATATGCAGATCGTGTTCCAGGATCCCTACGGGTCGCTCAGCCCCCGGATGACGGTCGAACAGATCGTGGCCGAGGGTTTGGGCGTGCACGGGATCGACCGGGCCGCGCAGCGCGCCCAGGTGGCCGAGATCCTGGCCGAGGTCGGCCTGGACCCCACCATGATGGACCGCTACCCGCATGAGTTTTCCGGTGGACAGCGTCAGCGGATCGCGATTGCGCGGGCAATGATCCTGCGTCCCAAACTGGTTGTGTTGGACGAACCGACCAGCGCGTTGGACATGACGGTGCAAGTGCAGATCGTCGATCTGTTGCGCAAGCTTCAGGCCCGGCACGGGCTCGCTTACCTGTTCATCTCGCACGATTTGAAGGTGGTGCGCGCCCTGAGCCACAAGGTGATCGTGATGAAGCAGGGCGACGTC
Organism: Paracoccaceae bacterium; assembly: GCA_963921255.3. Classification (GTDB taxonomy): domain Bacteria; phylum Pseudomonadota; class Alphaproteobacteria; order Rhodobacterales; family Rhodobacteraceae; genus JANSYL01. The sequence goes on from CAWUEW020000001.1 coordinate 662,009, forward strand.
GTCGAAACCGGCCTGACCGAAGAGCTGTTCCGGCGCCCAAGCTCGGCCTACACGCGCGAGTTGATGCAAGCCGCCTTCGGCGCATTGCCGGCCGCGTGATCGCAACCAAATTGCGCGGCTGTCGCCGCACGCCTTCTGGCACTGCGTGCGGTTTGGCGCCTGGGACCGATGTCGTGACCTACCCCTGGTGTGGGCACCCGCCATCGACCGTCGGTGCCTCCGGCGGGGATATTTGCGAAACAGAGTCGGGAGGGCCGCGCGCCCCTATGTCTCTGTTTTCCAAATATCCCGGGGGCGGCCGAAGGCCGGGGGCAGCGCCCCCATCACCGTCTATCGCAGGGCACGGCCTTTGAGGATCGCATCCTCCCCGAACTTCGCGCGGATGGCGTCGGTCGCGCGCTCGGCCTCGATCCGTTTGGCTTCTTGCGGATCCAGCAGGTTGCCGGATCGGTCGGCGGTGTCGGCGGGGATCAACTCGGACAGCCCCACACCGAGCAGGCGATAGGGCTGATCGTGCCGCGTTTGATCGTAAAGCGCGCGGGCGGTGCGGTAGATGCGGTCGGCGATTTGCGTGCCATCGGGCAGGCTGGTGCGACGCGTGATCAGCTTGAAATCGGTCCGTTTCAGTTTGAGGGTCACGACCCGCCCGGCGAGCCCTTTGGCCTTGGCCCGATCCGCCACCTTTTCGGCCAGCCGCCAGATATGTCCATCAAGCAGGTCCGGGTCGGCGATATCCTCGGAGAAGGTGGTTTCGTTGGAAATGGACTTGGCCTTGCTGTCCCGCTGAACCCGGCGCGCGTCTTGCCCTCGCGAGAGGTGGTAGAGCCGGTCGCCCATCTGTCCGAACCGGGCCTGGAGCGCGGCCTGGTCCCATCGGCGCAGATCGGCGAAGGTGCGAATGCCCGCCTTGTCGAGGCTGGCCTGCCCGGCAGCGCCAATGCCCCAGATCATGCGCACCGGTTTGTCGGCCAGGACATCTTGCGTCTCTGCCGTGCCAATGACCGAAAACCCGCGCGGTTTGTCGAGATCGGAGGCCAGCTTGGCGAGAAACTTGTTGTGGCTGAGGCCAATCGAGCCGGTGATCCCAAGTTCGTCCGCCATGCGTTTGACGAGACCCGCCAGCATCACGGCGGGTGGTTTGCCATGCAGGCGGGCAGTGCCGGTCAGATCGAGGAAGGCCTCGTCCAGGGAGAGGGGCTCGATGGCGGGGGTCAGATCCTCCATCATGGCGCGGATCTGGCGGGACACCTGAGCGTAAACCTCCATCCGGCCCCGGACGACCACCGCTTCGGGGCAGAGCTTGAGCGCCTGGAACATCGGCATGGCCGAGCGCACCCCCTTGATCCGGGCGATGTAGCAGGCCGTGGAGACCACACCGCGCCGTCCGCCACCAATGATCACGGGTTTGTCGCGCAGGTCGGGATTGTCGCGTTTTTCGACCGAGGCGTAGAAGGCATCGCAATCCATATGCGCGATCGACAGATCCCACAGTTCGGCATGACGCGTCACGCGCGGGCTGCCGCAACTGGGGCAACGGCGACCATCGTCGAACTGGGTCAGGCACTCACGGCACAGGGCAGGCATGGACGCACGATACGGACCCGGGGCCGGGAGGGAAAGCCGGTGAGGATTTCCCCCATTCGATTCCGGGCGGTTTGGGCTAGATTTGGCGCAGCAGGGGCCGCATAGATACCGGCATGAAACAAGATCCACCACCACAGACGGGGTTCGATATGGAAGCGCTATTGGCTGAACTGTTGGGCGGGAACCTGGTGGTCCTGCTGCTGCCCTTTTCATCATTCTTTGCATTTACCTGGCGATCCGCATCGTGCCGCAATCCGAGCAGCACGTGGTGGAACGCTTTGGGCGTCTGAAATCCGTGCTTGGGCCGGGGATCAACTTCATTGTTCCGTTCCTTGACCGGGTCGCGCATCGGGTGTCGATCCTCGAGCGTCAGCTTCCCAATGCGAGCCAGGATGCCATTACCTCGGACAACGTGCTGCTGGTGGTCGAAACCAGCGTGTTCTACCGGGTGCTGGAACCTGAAAAGACGGTCTACCGCATCCGGGATGTGGATGCCGCCATTGCCACGACCGTGGCCGGGATCGTGCGGGACGAGATCGGCAAGATGGAACTGGATGAGGTTCAGTCCAATCGGGCGACCCTGATCAGCCGGATCAAGGAACTGGTCGAGGATGCGGTGAACGACTGGGGCATCGAGGTGACCCGGGCCGAGATCCTGGATGTGGGTCTGGATCAAGCGACGCGCGATGCGATGCTGCAGCAGTTGAACGCCGAACGCGAACGCCGCGCCGCCGTGACCCGGGCCGAAGGCGAAAAGCGGGCGGTCGAATTGCAGGCGGATGCCGAACTCTACGCGGCCCGCCAGGCCGCGGAAGCCCGCCGGGTTGAGGCGGATGCCGAGGCCTATGCAACCGGTGTCGTCGCCGAGGCCATCGCGAAAGGCGGGCTTGAGGCGGTGCAGTACAACATCGCGCTCGAGCAGGTGAAGGGCATCAGCCAGATGGCCAGCGGGTCGGGCAGCCAGACGATTGTCGTGCCCGCCGATGCGGCCGATGCCTTTGGCAAGGCCTTCCAGATGCTGAAAGGGCGCGGCTGATGTGGGGGGAATGGTGGATCTGGGGGGCAGCAGCCATCGTCCTGGCCGTGGGGGAGGTTTTGCTGCCCAGTTTCGTTTTGCTTGGCTTCGCGCTAGGGGCGGCCGTGGTGGCCCTGGTGTTGCTGGTGGGCGGACCCCTGGCGGTGTGGCTGGGCGGATCGATCCCCGTTCTTCTGCTGGTCTTCGCGGTGATCTCGCTCTTCGCCTGGTTGGGCCTGCGCCGCTGGCTGGGTGTGTACCGGGGCCAGGTGAAGACCTTCGATCACGACATCAACGACAACTGACCGGCGTCCGGGCGCGGGCGTTTTCTGCACAGAAAACGGGTCGGAAAACACGTGTTTTCCGCCCGCCCCTGTCGGCCCTACGGCAGTTCGGCGAGAATAGCTTGGGCCGCAGCGGCGGGGTCGGCCGCCTGCCAGACCGGGCGGCCCACGACGATGTGGTCGGCCCCGTTGGCAATCGCGGCCCCCGGGGTCGCGATCCGCTTTTGATCTCCGACATCCGCCCCGGCGGGCCGCACGCCCGGGGTTACGATCAGTCGGCCCTCGGCCTCGGGCAGGGCGCGGATTGCGGCGGCCTCCTGCGGTGAGGCGATGACCCCATCGGCGCCGGCGGAAAAAGCCCGTGCGGCGCGGGTGGTCACCATATCGGCCACGTCGCCGGGCGCCATCAGCGCGTCATCCAGATCCTGCCGGTCGAGCGACGTCAGAATGGTCACCCCGAGAATTTTCAGATCGGTTCCGGCGGCGCCTTCCTTGGCCGCGCGGACCACGTGCGGGTCGCCGTGCACCGTCAGGAAATCCAGATCGAACTGTGCAAGGCCGCGCACAGCCTTTTCCACGGTCGCGCTGATATCGAAGAGCTTCATGTCCAGAAAGATGCGTTTGCCGTGTTCCTGCTTGAGCTCATTGGCCAGGGCCAGCCCCCCGCCCGTCAGCATTCCCAGACCGATCTTGTAGAACCCGACCGCGGGTCCGATCGCTTCGGCGACGGCCAGCCCCTCGACCGCGTTCGGCACGTCCAGCGCCACGATGAGACGATCGTCGGACATGGGAGTTCCCCTTCAAACTGACATGATTGACCGTGCTTTAGGGGGCAGCAGGCCAAGCCGCAAGCGTCGGGGAACTCTTGGGACAGAAAATGATGGTGCCGTGGGGTGGACGGGCCGTGTTTCGGGGCACGGGGCGCCATTCTGCCGCTGCCGGATGGCTGCGCCCTTGCCCGGACCGGTCCAACGCGCTGAACTGCGCGCATGGAAGACGGGGATGCGATCCGGGCCGCGCTGACGGGGTTTGATGGCCGGCATGTGGCCGGTTTACGCGCGCTTGTGCGGCGCGGGCTGTCCGCTGCCGGGGTCGCGGCGGTCATGGACGAGGTGCCGGGGCCGCTTGAGACGCCAGCCAGTTGGGTGCTGAAGGCGCTGGCCGAAACCGGGGCACTCGGCCGGGACGAGGTCGCGGGCCTTTACCTGCGTTTGCCCGATCTCACCGACACCGACGCGCTTCTGCATGTGCTGCAATTGGTGCAGCGTCACCCCGCCGCCGCGCGCCCGGTTCGCGACGCCATTGCGGCGCTGACATCCCACAAGACCCTGCTGGTCCGGGTCTGGGCGTTTGACGCCCTGTGCCGGACCACCCCGCCGGACGGCACGGCCGAACGCGATGCCCGCATTCGGGCCACGTTGTCCGATCCATCCAAGGCGATGCAGGCGCGGGCGCGGGCGTTGGCCCGTGAATTTGGCCTCGATCCTGCGTCCAAGGGTTGAGTCGCGCGGCTCGGGTTCCCATCTCTTTGACAAGGCCCAAGGGTGCCTATGCCGCAAAGCGGGTGGGATGCCGACCGGGTGCTTATGAGAAGGAGAGACGACATGAACTTGGAAAAGTTCACCGATCGCGCGCGCGGGTTCCTTCAGGCCGCGCAAACCATTGCGCAACGGGAGGACCACCAGAAGCTGGCCCCCGAACACCTGCTGAAGGCTCTGCTTGACGATGACCAGGGCCTTGCGGCCAACCTGATCACCAAGGCTGGCGGTGCCCCGAACCGGGTGCTGGAATCGGTCGATCTGGCCCTGTCGAAAATGCCGAAGGTCACCGGCGATGCCGGCCAGCTTTACATGGATGGCCAGACCGCCAAGGTCCTGTCCGAAGCCGAAAAGGTCGCCACCAAGGCCGGCGACAGCTTTGTCCCGGTCGAACGTCTTTTGACCGCGCTGGCGATGGTGAAAAGCCCGGCGCGTGATGCGCTGGAAGCCGGCGCCGTGAACGCCCAGGCCATCAACGCCGCGATCACCGAGTTGCGCAAGGGGCGCACGGCGGATTCGGCCAGCGCCGAAGACAGCTATGAAGCTTTGAAGAAATACGCCCGCGACCTGACCGATGCCGCGCGCGACGGCAAGATCGATCCCATCATCGGACGCGACGAAGAAATCCGCCGCGCGATGCAGGTTCTGAGCCGCCGGACCAAGAACAACCCCGTCCTGATCGGTGAGCCCGGCGTCGGCAAGACCGCGATTGCCGAGGGACTGGCCCTGCGGATCGTGAATGGCGATGTGCCGGAATCGCTGCGGAACAAGACACTCATGGCGCTCGATATGGGGGCGCTGATTGCCGGTGCGAAATACCGCGGTGAGTTCGAGGAACGCCTGAAGGCCGTGCTTGGCGAGATTACGGCCGCCGCGGGCGAGATCATCCTGTTCATCGACGAGATGCACACGCTGGTGTGCGCGGGCAAGACCGATGGCGCCATGGATGCCGCCAACCTGATCAAGCCGGCCCTTGCGCGGGGCGAGCTGCACTGCGTCGGCGCGACCACGCTGGATGAATATCGCAAATACGTGGAAAAGGACGCGGCCCTCGCGCGCCGGTTCCAGCCCCTGATGGTCGAAGAACCGACGGTCGAGGATACGGTGTCGATCCTGCGTGGCATCAAGGAAAAGTACGAGTTGCACCACGGCGTGCGCATCTCGGACGCGGCGCTGGTGTCGGCGGCGACGCTCAGCCACCGCTACATCACCGACCGGTTCCTGCCGGACAAGGCGATCGACCTCGTCGATGAGGCCGCCAGCCGCCTGCGCATGGAGGTGGATTCGAAGCCCGAGGAACTGGACGCGCTCGACCGCCAGATCCTGCAAATGCAGATCGAGGCCGAAGCGCTGAAGAAGGAGGATGACGCGGCCTCCAAAGACCGGCTCGAGAAGCTGGAAAAGGAGCTGTCGGATCTCCAACAGCAGTCGGCCGAACTGACCGCGAAATGGCAGTCCGAGCGGGACAAGCTGGAATCGGCCCGCGGCTTGAAGGAACAGCTTGATCAGGCCCGCGCCGAATTGGAGCAGGCCAAGCGCCAAGGCGATTTGGCCAAGGCCGGAGAGCTGAGTTATGGCGTGATCCCGCAGCTCGAAAAGCAGCTGGCCGAGGCGGAAGATCAGGATGAGGATGTGATGGTCGAAGAGGCCGTCCGCCCCGAACAGATCGCCGCCGTGGTCGAGCGCTGGACCGGCATTCCGAGCTCCAAGATGCTGGAGGGTGAGCGTGAGAAGCTCCTCAAGATGGAGGATGAGCTTGGCAAACGCGTGATCGGCCAGACCCAGGCGGTGGGCGCGGTGTCGCGCGCGGTCCGTCGCGCACGCGCCGGGTTGCAGGATGAGAACCGGCCGCTCGGCTCGTTCCTGTTCCTCGGCCCGACCGGCGTCGGCAAGACCGAGCTGACCAAGGCATTGGCCGATTACCTCTTTGACGACGACCAGGCGATGGTGCGCATCGACATGTCCGAGTTCATGGAGAAACACGCCGTCGCCCGCCTGATCGGCGCGCCTCCGGGCTATGTCGGATATGACGAGGGTGGGGTGCTGACCGAAGCGGTGCGCCGTCGGCCCTACCAGGTGATCCTGTTCGATGAGGTCGAAAAGGCGCATCCCGAGGTGTTCAACGTGCTGCTTCAGGTGTTGGACGATGGCATCCTGACCGACGGTCAGGGGCGCCGGGTCGACTTCAAACAGACGCTGATCGTGTTGACCTCGAACCTCGGCTCCCAGGCGCTCAGCCAACTGCCGGACGGGGCCGATGCGGCCAAGGCCAAGCAGGACGTGATGGACGCCGTGCGCGCCCATTTCCGGCCCGAGTTCCTGAACCGTCTGGATGACATGATCGTCTTTGATCGGCTGACCCGCGGGGACATGGACGGGATCGTCACCATCCAGCTGGCGCGCTTGGAACGGCGCCTGGCGCAGCGGAAGATCTCGCTCGAACTGGATGACCCGGCGCGTGCCTGGCTGGCCGATGAAGGCTATGATCCGGTCTTTGGCGCCCGGCCCTTGAAACGGGTGATCCAGCGCGCGCTGCAGGATCAGTTGGCCGAGATGATCCTGGCCGGCGATGTCCTGGACGGCGCGGTGATCCCGGTGACAGCCGGGACCGACGGTCTGATCGTCGGGGATCGCCTGGCGCCCTCGAACCGACCGAAACCGGGCGACACCGTCGTCCACTGAAGCAAGAACGGCCCCCGGACATCTCCGGGGGCCGTTTCATTCTGTGTCTCTGTTTCGCAAATATCCCGGGGGGTGCGGGGGGCTGGCCCCCCGCCCGGGTCGACGCCCGCAGGGCGGCGATCCCCTTAGTGGGGCAGCAGAACGCCGTCGATCAGGTGCACAACACCGTTCGATGCGGTCACGTCAGGCGTGATGACATTGATCGACCGGTTCAGGCGCACGCCATGGGTGCCGTTGACCGAGATGAAGCCGCCCTGGACGGTCGGGACACGGCCGCGCACGCCGACCAGCGTCGACGCCGGATACAGCGCGCCCGACACGTGGTAGGTCAGAACATTGGTCAGCGCCGGGATGTCGGCCAAAAGACCGTCCAGAACGCCATGTGGCAGATGCGCGAACGCGTCATTGGTGGGCGCGAACACGGTGAACGGGCCGGGGCTGGCCAGCGTGTCCACGAGGCCGGCTGCGGTGACGGCGGTCACCAGGGTGCTCAGCTCGGGGGTGGCGACGGCGATATCGACGATCGAGCCGGCCTGCGCCGAAACGGGGCGGGCGGGAATGGTGGTGGCGGCGGCGGCTGCGGCCAGGCCAACGGGCACGGTGCTCAGAAACTGGCGACGGTCCATGGGAAATCCTCCTTCTTTGATCTCTGGATCAGGGGCGCGCGTCTGCGCGGTGTGGGCCAGCCCGGTGTATTTGGGCTGGCCCGCAAGCGGCTTACATCGTGGGCAGGATCACGCTGTCGATGACGTGAATGATGCCGTTCGAGGTTTCGATGTCGGCGGCCACAACATTGGCGCCGTCGATCATGACGCCTTCACCGATCGAGATGGTGATGTCGGTGCCCTGCACGGTCGTGGCGGTCATGCCATCGGACAGGTCCGTCGACATCACGGCGCCGGGGACGACGTGATAGTTCAGGATGGCGGTCAGCGTCGGAATATCGTTCAGCAGGCCTTCAACGGTGCCCTCGGGCAGCGCAGAAAAGGCCTCGTCCGTCGGCGCGAACACGGTGAACGGGCCTTCGCCCGACAGGGTGTCGACCAGGCCGGCGGCCTGAACGGCGGCGACGAGCGTGGTGAAGCTGCCCGCGTCCACCGCGGTTTCAACGATGTTCATCTGGGCGTCGTCCATGGCAAAGGCCGGAGCGGCCAGGGCGGTGGTCAGCGCGAGGGTCATAAGGGTCTTACGCATTCGGGTTCTCCTTCGTGAGTGGTGCGAGGCGTATGGTTCGCCCCGTCGCAGCGGGAGATAGCCGCGGCACAATCCTTTCAAGTGAAGCGAATTTTCGCGTATCCTGTTGACGGAGCAGGCGCGCGGCCTAAGCGGGGTGCGTTTCCCGTTTCCAATAAAATCGACGTGAAATCATGTGAGAGGACGTGACCAAACCGTCAGCAATTGTTTCAATCGGCGGTGACGGCACAGAGGAAGGATTGTCTCCGCAATGACGTGGTATCTCGAAGCGCTCGCGCTGGCGTTCTGGCTGGTGATCGGAACGGCGGCGCTGATCGCGGTGGTGATCTTCATCATCGACCGCACCCAAACCGGGGATGCGATCCGGCGCAACTATCCGGTCATCGGACGCTTTCGCGGGCTGTTCAGCACCTTGGGCGAATTTTTCCGCCAATACTTCTTTGCCATGGATCGCGAGGAACTGCCGTTCAACCGGGCGCAGCGCGATTGGGTGAAGCATGCGGGCGAAGGTGGGTCGAACACGTTGCCATTCGGATCGACCCGCAACATCCAACTTGTGGGAACCCCGATCTTCACGCCGGCGCCGTTTCCACCGCTGGATGATCAATTTGCCACCTCTGAACCCATGATCATCGGCCCGGATACGATGTTCCCCTACGAGGCCCGTAGCTTTTTCAATATCTCGGGCATGAGTTATGGCGCGATCTCGAAACCCGCCGTACGCGCGCTCAGCCGGGGCGCCCGGATGGCGGGCATGTGGATGAACACCGGCGAAGGTGCCTTGTCCCCCTATCACCTGGAGGGTGGGGCCGACATCGTGTTCCAGATCGGCACGGCGAAATACGGGGTTCGCGACGCGGACGGAAACCTCGACGACGCCAAGCTGCGGGAGGTGGCAGAGATCCCGCAGGTCAAGATGTTCGAGCTGAAGCTCGCGCAGGGCGCAAAACCCGGCAAGGGGGGCATTCTGCCGGCGGCCAAGATCACGGACGAGATCGCCGAAATTCGCGGGTTGCCCAAAGGGGCGGACGGGATCAGCCCGAACCGCCATCGCGAAGCCAAGAACAATGCCGAACTGCTCGATCTCATCGGCCATATAAGAGAGGTCACGGGCAAGCCTGTCGGCATCAAGACCGTAATGGGCCATCTGGGTTACTTCGAAGAGCTGTTCGAGGAGATCAACCGCCGTGGCCCCGCCAGTGCGCCCGACTTCATCACGCTGGATGGCGGGGAAGGGGGCACGGGGGCGTCGCCCATGCCGCTTATGGATCTTGTCGGCATGTCGATCCGCGAGGCGTTGCCGCGCCTGACCGACCTGCGCAACAAGATGGGCTTGCAGGACCGCATTCGGCTGATCGCCAGCGGCAAGCTGGTCAATCCCGGTGACGTGGCTTGGGCCTTGGCGGCCGGGGCCGATTTCGCGGTATCGGCGCGCGGCTTCATGTTCTCGCTCGGCTGCATCCAGGCCCTGAAGTGTCACAAGAACACCTGCCCGACCGGGATCACCACGCACGATCCCCGGTTTCAGGAAGGGCTGGTCGTCGAGGACAAGGACAAACGCGTGGCGGCTTACGCGAGATCCATCGTGAAGGATGTCGAAACCATCGCCCATTCCGTTGGCGTGTCAGAGCCGCGCCAGTTGCGTCGTCGGCACGTCCGGATCGTGCAACCCGACGGCAGTTCGATCCCCATGGATCGCCTGTATCCGGGGGATTGAAACAAATCACACGGACGGAAACAGTTTCGTGAGATTAGATGTCATGGACTGTGCGGTGCCCCATCTGCTGTGCAAGAACGCGGGCAACGTCGAAAAGGAGACCCCGAATGGCCCATCGCTATACGTCCGATCTCACGTGGAAGGATGTCACCCCGAAAGAGGTGTATATGAACCGCCGCCAATTGCTGGTCGGCGGGGCCGCTTTGATGGGCGCAGGTCTGGCCGGCGGTCAGGCGCATGCCGCGCAGGATGCCTGGGATCTGACCCCGAACACCTGGGAAGAGATCACGACCTACAACAACTTCTATGAATTCGGGACGGGCAAGGACGATCCGGCCCGCAACGCGCACACGCTGACCACCGCGCCCTGGAGCATCGAGATTGACGGGATGGTCGACAATCCCGGCACCTACTCGATGGAGCAGATCCTTGACGGCGTGACCGTCGAGGAACGCATCTACCGCCTGCGCTGCGTCGA
>CAWUEW020000001.1:677500-1231371 GCA_963921255.3 Paracoccaceae bacterium
GCTAAGTGGGAAAGCAGGTGGGACGACCAAAACAACCAGGAGGTTGGCTTAGAAGCAGCCATCCTTTAAAGATAGCGTAACAGCTCACTGGTCTAAATAAGTTGTCCTGCGGCGAAGATGTATCGGGGCTCAAGCCATGAGCCGAAGCTGAGGATGCCGTAAGGCATGGTAGCGGAGCGTAGTGTGACATAACTCCATGTGTCCTTACCGGTTTCGACCGGATTGGACACAAGGAGTTTTCTGTGAAGCCGGCCTGTGAGGGATCCGGTGGAGAGATCACTAGCGAGAATGATGACATGAGTAGCGACAAACAGGGTGAGAGACCCTGTCGCCGAAAGTCCAAGGGTTCCTGCTTAAAGCTAATCTGAGCAGGGTAAGCCGACCCCTAAGGCGAGGCCGAAAGGCGTAGTCGATGGGAACCAGGTTAATATTCCTGGGCCATGTGGTGGTGACGGATCGCGGGTGTAGTTCAACCTTATTGGATTGGTTGGGCTGCTGAGCGGTTCCTGGAAATAGCCCCACTATAAGATCGTACCCTAAACCGACACAGGTGGACTGGTAGAGAATACCAAGGCGCTTGAGAGAACGATGTTGAAGGAACTCGGCAAAATACCTCCGTAAGTTCGCGAGAAGGAGGCCCAGTTTCTACGCAAGTATTGACTGGGGGCACAAACCAGGGGGTGGCGACTGTTTACTAAAAACACAGGGCTCTGCGAAGTCGCAAGACGACGTATAGGGTCTGACGCCTGCCCGGTGCCGGAAGGTTAAAAGGAGGAGTGAGAGCTCCGAATTGAAGCCCCGGTAAACGGCGGCCGTAACTATAACGGTCCTAAGGTAGCGAAATTCCTTGTCGGGTAAGTTCCGACCTGCACGAATGGCGTAACGACTTCCCCGCTGTCTCCAACATCGACTCAGCGAAATTGAATTGCCTGTCAAGATGCAGGCTTCCCGCGGTTAGACGGAAAGACCCCGTGCACCTTTACTACAGCTTCGCACTGGCATCAGGCACAACATGTGCAGGATAGGTGGTAGGCTTTGAAGCAGGGACGCCAGTCTCTGTGGAGCCTCCCTTGAGATACCACCCTTGTTCTGCTTGATGTCTAACCGCGGTCCGTTATCCGGATCCGGGACCATGCGTGGTGGGTAGTTTGACTGGGGCGGTCGCCTCCTAAAGAGTAACGGAGGCGCGCGAAGGTTGGCTCAGAGCGGTCGGACATCGCTCGTTGAGTGCAATGGCAGAAGCCAGCCTGACTGCGAGACTGACAAGTCGAGCAGAGTCGAAAGACGGCCATAGTGATCCGGTGGTCCCGCGTGGAAGGGCCATCGCTCAACGGATAAAAGGTACGCCGGGGATAACAGGCTGATGGTGCCCAAGAGTCCATATCGACGGCACCGTTTGGCACCTCGATGTCGGCTCATCTCATCCTGGGGCTGGAGCAGGTCCCAAGGGTATGGCTGTTCGCCATTTAAAGAGGTACGTGAGCTGGGTTTAGAACGTCGTGAGACAGTTCGGTCCCTATCTGCCGTGGGTGTAGGATACTTGAGAGGAGTTGCCCCTAGTACGAGAGGACCGGGGTGAACGATCCACTGGTGGACCTGTTGTTGCGCCAGCAGCAGTGCAGGGTAGCTATGATCGGAAAGGATAACCGCTGAAGGCATCTAAGCGGGAAGCCCCCCTCAAAACAAGGTATCCCTGAGGGCCGAGGTAGACCACCTCGTCGATAGGCCGGAGATGTAAGTGCAGTAATGCATTCAGTTGACCGGTACTAATTGCCCGATAGGCTTGATTTGATCCAGTAGAAGCCAGGCTTCTGCGGACGATTAAGCATCGCACCATGCGTGTGCTGACTTGGATCGTGTTTCTTTCTTGGTTTGGTGGTCATAGCGTAAGCAAAACACCCGGCTCCATTCCGAACCCGGCCGTTAAGTGCTACTGCGCCGATGGTACTGCGTCTTAAGGCGTGGGAGAGTAGGTCACCGCCAAACCTAGTAAGAAACACGTTCGTATCTCTCTGACGATTTCCCCAACATTCTGACTGATTTGGCCTTCGATGGCCTGTCTCCGCGTCTTGCGGTCCAGAACAGTTTGTTTGCCGTTTCCCTTTTTGCGGGTCAGCGGCGACGTGGTAACCTCCTCTCATCGCACCATTTTTTGCGCCGAGGCTACCATTACCGCTTCTCCGAACGTCCTGTTCATCGCGATTGATGACCTGTTTGATTTCAATGCCTTCCGGCACAGCTTTGGCGTGGAAATTCAAACCCCGAACCTTGACCGCCTGTTCGACGAGTCGACCGTGTTCCAGAACGCGTTCGCCACGACCCCGGTGTGCAATCCGTCACGCACGGCCACCCTGACCGGAAAGTCCCCGTTCGAGACCCAGGTCCATGACAACGTTTTGCCCTGGTACGAGGCCGCGCCGATTGCCGAAAGCCTGCCGGCGCTGATGCGCGACGCGGGGTATCACACCGCAAGTGCAGGCAAAGTGTTTCACGGCTACAAACCGCAGCCCGACGACGTCAACGCACGGCTGTTTTCCGAGCCTGTTCCGAACATTCGCGACAGTTTTACCTTGTCCGAGGGGGTCTCCAACGGCGGCGGCTGGAATGCGCTCGGTTTCACCGGCTCGGATGATGCGTTCTATGATCACAAGGTCGCCGATTGGGGCGTCGATTTCCTCGATCGCTACGACGGTGAAGACCCGTTCATGCTGATGTTGGGGTTCAAGCACCCGCACAACAATTTCGAACTGCCTCAGGCCTACTACGATCTCTACGACAAGGAGCAGATCCAGGTGCCAACCTCGTGGGTTGCAGGTGACCTTGCCGACGCGCCGGCGTTCGCGGATCAGTTCATGACCAAAGGCCGGTTCTTTCCGGATCGGGATTTCGACACCTGGCAGGGCACGGTGGAGGGGTATCTTGCGGCCATCTCCCACGCCGATGCGCAGGTTGGTCGCGTCCTCGATGCCCTGAACGAGAGTGACCATGCCGATGACACGATGATCGTTTTGTTCTCGGATCACGGGTTCCAGCTTGGATCGAAGGATCACTTCGGGAAATTCACCTTGTGGGAGGAAAGTGCGCGCGCGCCGCTGGCGATCAAGATGCCCGGGGCCGAGGCGGCGGTGGTCGACACACCCGTCGGTCTGATCGACATCTTGCCCACGGTGCTGGACGCTGCTGATCTGACCAAGCCGGACTACGCCGTCGGAGACAGCCTGCTGCCCCTGGTGGATCCGGCCTATGGCACGCATGCCGACAAGCCCGTCTTCACCCATGTGTATGGCTCTATGTCATTGAGAAGTGGGGACTTTCGCTACATCCGCTATGCGGACGGGAGTGAGGAATTTTACGACCTCTCGACTGATGCCGCGCAGATCATAAATCTTGTATAAGATATAAGCGCCGCAGAAAAACTTGCCGAGATCCGTGCTGAACTCTTCGATGAGGCAGCGTGGTTCGGCATTACGTCCGATCCCTCAGCGGCCACCCTCCTTGGCGATGACGCACCCAACGTCCTGTTGGCCCAACCCGCCACAACGGAGATGCGCGGCGGAGACGGCGACGACGTCTATTTCCGGACCAGCAATGACGCCAGGATCCTCGAGACCGAGAACGGCGGCACCGATATTGTCTACCTTGGGGGGGCGGGCCCCCATACCCTTGATCCACATGTCGAGCATGCGTTTCTCGGCGTGGTCACGGCGCCGGCCCCGATTTCGCTGACTGGGAACGATCTGGTCAATCACATCCAGATCACAGGCGCCAGCGTTGTGGCGCGGGGCGGTGCCGGCGATGACACGATCCTGGCCGAGCAATGGTCCACCAACACGCTGTTTGGCGATGCGGGCCATGACAAGCTGCGCGGCGCGAACTGGTCCGACAAACTGGCTGGTGGAACCGGCAATGACACACTGCAGGGCATGCGCGGAAACGACGTGCTGAACGGTGGGGCCGGCGCCGACCGGCTGGAGGGCAACGCGGGTCTTGATACCGCGGATTACCGCGCCAACAGCACCGACATTCACGTCAGCCTCTACACCGGGCGGGCCTATGGCGGCGAGGCGCAGGGCGACCGTTTGTCCGATATCGAGCGTGTGTGGGGCAGCAACCAGGACGACGTCATCATGGGGGACAACGGGGCCAATATCCTTGATGGGCGCGACGGCTCGGACTTTCTGCATGGCTATGGCGGAAACGACAGTTTTTTCGCCGGCGCGGGCGCGGACGGCATCGTTGGGGGCGCCGGTTTCGACGAGCTGAGCTATCGCTTCAATGACACGGCGGTTGTCTCGCACATGGGGCATGGCCAATCCTGGGGCGGGCACGCCCAGGGCGACAGCTACCATGGAATCGAGGCGCTGCATGGCTCTCGCGGGCACGACACGCATATCGGCAACGCGGCTGACAATCGGTTGGATGGCTGGTTGGGCCGCGACTATCTGCACGGGGGGGATGGGAACGATACCCTCATCGGTGGGGCCGGCGCCGATGGTCTTGTGGGGGGGCGCGGAACGGATGTTCTGGATTACAGTGGCTCGCGCGCGGCGATTCAGATCAACCTCGGCGCCTACACGGCTGCCGGTGGGGATGCGGAGGGCGATTGGTTCTGGGCCGTGGAATCGGTGATTGGCAGCGCCTATGCCGATACCCTGACCGGCGGGGCCGCGGACGGTGCGCTCAGCGGCGGTCAGGGGGCCGACCACCTTGTCGCTGGCCGTGGGGCGACGGACATGACCGGTGGTTCAGGGGCCGACACCTTTGCCTTCGGACTGGGCGCGCTGGAGGGCGGCGCATCTCACAGAATCACCGACTTCGCGGCACAAGACACGATCCTGCTGACCGGTGGTGTGACGGTCTCCACCATCGACACCACGCAGGCCGGGACGACGGCAACCTTGGTCGGTGAGCTGGATGGCATTGAAATCCTGAGCCTTTTAAGCATCGACGGGGTGACGCTCGGCCGCGAGGCGTTCGAAGACGACATCGATCCGGACGATCCCCTTCTGGGCATTTAAGGCATGAAAAATCGGTCACAAATCTGTCGTTTTGCCATTGAGGCCCCCGGGAAAACGCGATAGGTCACCGCTGTTGGCGCGGGGTGGAGCAGCCCGGTAGCTCGTCAGGCTCATAACCTGAAGGTCGCAGGTTCAAATCCTGCCCCCGCAACCAAACACTCATTGGTCCGCCCTGTTACGGACCAAGACAGCACTCCCAAAATCTTGAACGCGTACCGGAACAGCCCGCGATGGCGGGGCCGGTGGACGTGTGTTCACTGTAATTTCAGAAAATGCATCCAGATTCGGAAATGCTTCGATATTATGGAAGCATGGCTGTCTTGAATCTTCATCACCTCCGTTTGTTTCGGGCCGTCGCGCGCGAGGGCACGCTGACAGGTGCTGCGCGGCTACTGAACCTGTCGCAATCGGCGGTGTCGACCCAGATCAAGTCGCTAGAGGCCTCGCTCGGTCATGACCTGTTTGAGCGTCGGGGGCGTGGCCTTGCCCTGACGGAGGCTGGCCGTATCGCTCTGGACCACGCCGAAGCCATCTTCCGCACCGCCGAAGACCTGTCTGCCACGCTGCGGGATGCCGGCGGGGGGCGTCGGGCCTTGCGCGTCGGGTCGCTGGCGACGCTGTCGCGCAATTTCCAGATCGCCTTTCTGCGGCCCCTCATCGGTCGGCCAACGGTCGAAGTTGTACTGCGGTCGGGCACGCAGTCTGGCCTGCTCCGAAGCCTGGAGGCCCTGGCCCTGGACGTGGTGTTGACCAACCTGCCACCCGCGCGGGATGCGGCCAGTCCGTTCATGGTCGCGCGCATGGCCGAGCAGCCCGTCAGCTTGATCGGCACCCCTCAACGCGTCGGGGCCGCGACCCGGGATCTGCCGACCTTGCTTGCGGACGAGCCTTTGATCTTGCCGACCCCGGAAACGGCGGTTCGGGCGGCGTTTGACGCCCTGATCACGCGATTGGACGTGCAGCCGAGCGTCGCGGCCGAGGCTGACGATGTGGCCATGTTGCGGCTTTTGGCCCGGGATGACGCCGGGCTCGTGGTGATCCCGCCGATCGCGGTGCGCGACGAACTGGCCTCGGGCCGTTTGGTGGAGGCTGCCAAACTGGAGGGCATCGCCGAGTCGTTCTACGCGGTCACGCTGCAACGCAGGTTTCCCAACCCCCTTCTGACAGAGTTGCTGAACCATCCCCGCGACGAGGCGTGGTGGACGGCGCAGTAGGCTGATTTGGATGGCCGGGCTGCCCGCATTGGGTGTAAGCCTCATGGCATGACGCGCGCGAAAATCGACACCCGCCTCACCCGCCTTCTGGGCATAGACACCCCCATCCTATGCGGCGGCCTGATGTGGCTTGCGACCGCGGAATACGTGGCCGCGGTGGTGAACGCGGGTGCGATGGGCTTCATCACGCCGCGATCCTACCCCGACGATGCGGCCTTTGCCGACGCCCTGGATCGCTGTGCCGCGCTGACGGGCGGCAAGCCCTTTGGCGTCAATCTGTACGTATCGGCCCGTCCGGATCAGAACGCACGCCTCGGCACTTGGATTGAGTTGCTCGCCGACAAGAAGGTGCGCTTTGTCGAAACGGCTGGCTATTCGCCGGCGGGGTTCCTGCCAGACCTCAAGGCCGCCGGATGTACGGTGATCCACAAGGCCACGACCCTGCGCCATGCCGCGGCGGCGGCGCGGGCCGGTGTGGATGCGATTGTCATGATCGGCGCCGAATGCGGGGGGCATCCGGGGATGGGGGACTTGCCCGCGATGCTGCTGGCGGCGCGGGCGTTGGAGACGCTGGATGTGCCCGTCATCGTGGGGGGCGGTGTCGGCTCGGGCGGACAGGTGGCCGCCGCCCTTGCGCTTGGGGCGGACGGCGTCCTCATCGGGTCGCGCATGTTGGTCGCCGATGAAATCTGGGCCGACGCGCGTTTCAAGACGCATCTGACCGAACTGGATGAGACCGGGACGATGACTGTCCTGCGCAGCCTCAAGAACACCTATCGCTGCATGGCCAACGAGACCGCCCTGAAGGTGGCCGGCATGGAGGCCGAGGGGGGCGGGTATGCGGAGTTTGGCGATCTCATCGGGGGCGCGCTTCAGAAACATGCCTATGAAAGCGGGGATTGGACCCAAGGCGTGCTGTCGCTAGGCCCGGCGGTCGCATGGGCCGATCGCCTGGAACCGGCTGCGGAGATTCTGAACAGGATGACAGATGATGCGATTGCGGCGCTCACTCGCGCGCAGCGTGCGACGGGGGCTTAGTCCGGTCGCGTGATCCGCGCGACCAGCTTCCGGGTGATCGGCGCGACGACCAGCACGGTCGGAAAGGCCACCGCCCAGGAACTGGCCCAAGCACTCATCCAGCCGCCAAAAAACGCGTCGGTGAATCCGATGGCGCGCAGCGATGCAATCCCGGACACGAGGAACGACATCAGCCCAGACAGGATGAGCCCGAAAAGAATGGGTGCAAAACGTGCAGGGATCATGTGTGCGTGCCTTTGGCGAAGGGGAGGGTGCCCCGAAAGTGGCCATATTCGCGAGGCGGGGCAAGACCCATTGATAGGCCTAAACTGTCAACTTGATAGAAAAAAATTACTGTCAATCTTGATTGACACACGAATCGGGATACACTCGTCTTCAGACCAAGAGATACGAAGACTGCGCGTCGGGGGGCATGCTCCTGTCGCATACGAGAAAGACCGGACCATTGACTGCAAAGAAAACGACCGACCTCACGTCAGTTGCCGTGTCCCATCCGGACGCGCCCAAGGACTTCTCTGCCCTCGCGATGCGTGCTGTTTCCAAACTCTGTGCTGACAAGAACGCCAACGCGGTTTCGGCCGAAGCGCAGGAGGCGCTTGGTGATCCGATCGCCACCGCGATGGCCTATGCCCTGTGCGACGGGGATGCGTGTTCTGCCGAATACCTGGTGGACGCCCTGTTGGACGCAGGACTTTCGGTCGAGGATGTGTGCCTTGATCACTTGGCGCCGGCCGCGCGCCGGCTTGGGGACTGGTGGGATGCAAATCGCCTGCCCTTCACCGAGGTTACGGTTGCGACGGCCCGCATTCAGGCCCTCATGCGCCGGATGCCGACAGGCGGAAACTTCGCGGCCGTTGGCAGCCTGAAAGGGGCGGTCTTCGGCGCGGTGCCCGGCGAGCAGCACACGTTGGGCGTGATCATGGCCGCGGACATGTTCCGTCGGAACGGGTGGGAGGTTGGCCTTCTCGTTGGTCAGACTCACGCCGATATGGCCGAGCGCCTGGGCCGGGATGATCGCGCGGTCATTGGGTTGTCGTGCAGCGGCACGCATTCCTTCATGGCGCTGAAACGCCTGATGCAGGACCTGCGCAAGACCCGCCCGGACGCCCAAATCCTGGTCAGCGGTCAGATCGTCGATGATGCCGATCGAATGGCGCAGCTTCCGCAACCCTTTACGGCCATTCACAGCGTGGCCGAGGCGGAAACCTTCATGGTCGATTTCGAGCGTGCTCTCGAAGACAGCACTAACATCGTCGGCCAGGTCGCAGCCCGACGCGGCTGAACTCACCGCGCGCCGCGATGGCGCGCGACCTCGGACGCATAGAAATCCTCCAAACGTTGCCCGGGTTCCGCGGCGTAGACCTCGCGCAGTTCGGACTGTTCGATGCGATCCAGTCGGAACATGCGAAAATCGCGCCGCAATTCGCACCAGGCGACAAGGGTCCAGACCCTCCCCCAAAACCAAAGCCCCAAGGGGCGAACCATCCGCTCGGTCAGGGCACCGGCCTCATCCCGATAGCTGAGCCAGACCCGGCGCGTGTCCTGCGTGGCCTGTTCGAGCGCGTCGATCGCCGCGCGGGTGGCGGCGTCAAATGGATCGGCGTGGGTTGTATGCACGGCGACATTCTCGGCCCGTCGACGCACGGCGTCGGGCAGAACGGCATTGATCTTGTCCAGGGCATCGGC
Source organism: Paracoccaceae bacterium (assembly GCA_963921255.3). GTDB lineage: Bacteria > Pseudomonadota > Alphaproteobacteria > Rhodobacterales > Rhodobacteraceae > JANSYL01. Next base: position 686,457 of record CAWUEW020000001.1, read on the forward strand.
GGCGCCTTTGGCCATTCCGGCCCCGCCGAACGCGTTGACCATGCGGGCGCCGGCGGTCAGCGCGACGATCTCTTCTTCGGTGAACATCAGCGGCGGCAGGTCATATCCGGCCCGCATCATGTAGCCCAGGCCCGCCTCGCCTTCGATGGGCAGGCCGGCGCCGATGAGGTGGGCGATGTCGCGATAGATCGTGCGCTCGCTGACCTCCAGATGCTCGGAGAGGGCGCGGGCGGTGGTCAACCGCCCCGCGCGCAGCTTTTCAACGATCATGAACAGGCGGTCCGCGCGGCGCATGGGGCTACCCTAAGCGCCCGGCCGCGCGTTGGCCACGCTCATGCGGCTTTCGCTTCAAACAGGCCAATCGAATTCCCGTCGAGATCCTTGGCGTAGCAGAACGCCCCGAACGGGATCGCGATGTTCTCGGACATGACCTGACCGCCGGCGGCCGTGACCCGGGCCTTTGCCGCATCCAGGCTGTCAGGAACGACCAAGTGCACGGTCGCGCCCTCGGGCGAGGGTGTGCCCGGGTAGAGATGGCCCGAAACACCCATCTGATCGCCGCCGGTGGGGAAGGTGACCATCGGGTTGGGGCCGCTGGTGTCGATGCTCAAATCCATGTCGAAGACCTTTGCATAAAAGGCTTTCGAGGCTTCAAGGTCGGTCACGGGGATTTCGAACCAGCAGGCGAAGTTGGCAGGGGTATAGGACATGCGATGCTCCATCATCAAAGTTGCGATGATGGTGGTCTAACACCCCCCTCCTGACACCGTTCTGTCAGGAGCCTGTCAGAAGGGTTCGACCCAGGGCCGCAAGGTCAGTTCGTCGGACCAGGCCGAGCGGGGCTGGTCGATCAGATGCAGGTACCCGTCGGCAATCGCGTCCGGGTCCAGCATCCGGTCCGTGCCATCATCCACCCGGTCGGCGCGGGCCGGGTTCGCGATGCCACCGTCGATGTTCACCCATGCCACGTGGATTCCTTTTGGGTGCAATTCACGGGCCATCGACTGCGCCAGGCCGCGCTGCGCGAACTTGCCCATCGCGAACGGGGCCGACCCCGGGAACCCTTTGACCCCGGCCGAGGCCCCGGTGAACAGGATCGTCCCGCCCACGGGATCGGCGGCCAGCATGGCCTTCGCCGCCTGCTGGCCCATCAGGAACGCGCCGAAGGCCGTCACCTCGACCGCGCTGCGCACGGTTTCGGGGTCAAGCTCGGCGATGGGCCCACGCAACCGGGCGGACGGGTTGTAGATCGCGATGCGCGGCGGTTCGGGCAGGTCCGCGAACAGCAGCGCCATGGCCTCCGGGTCGCTGCCGTCCAGTGCGACCGTCCGTGCGCCCGTCTCGGTCGCGAGATCGGCAAGTTTTTCGGTGTTGCGCGCCGCGAGCGTCAGGGTGTGACCACGCGCGGCCAGTTTCCGGGCAAGCGCGGCAGACAGGCCCGAGCCCGCCCCGACGATCACCGCATGTCCAAGGGTCATAGTGCCAACTCCGCGACTGGAATAATGGGGAAGAACACGCCGCCCGACCAGACGCCGAACCACTCTGTTCCATCGACCTCGTGCGCCTCGCCCAGATCGACGAGCCGGTAAAAGCTCTTGCGATCGATTAGGGCCTCCAATCCCGCGCGCACGTGCACATAGGGGGATGGCTCGCCCGTGGCGTCGCGGACCACCCGGATGGCGTGGTCCGGGCCCGCGGTCGTGGTGTCACCGACATTCGTGCTAAAGGTCACCTGCTGGTTGGGGCCCGTGCCGGACACCTCGAAATCCTGCGCCACAAACGGCGCATCTTCGACCGTGATCCCGACCTTCTCGACCGGAGTAACGAGGAAGTATTTGCCGTCCTCGATCTTCAGAATGGTCGAAAACAACCGCACCAGCGGCGCGCGCCCGATCGGCGTGCCCTCGTGAAACCATGTGCCGTCCCGCTTGATGACCATATCGAGGTCGCCACAAAACGGGGGGTTCCACAGATGCACCGGCGGCAATTTGCCTGCCTTCTGAGCATCCTGCGCGGCTTTCATCAGATTTTCGGTCTTCGGGGTCACGATGATGTGTCTCTTCGCAGCTTTTGCCATTTGAGGTTGATGGCATAGGTCTATACCCAATGACACATAATAGCCTGTCGGAGCATTGCCATGTCTGAGCCCGAAGCCCTGGTTGCCGAAATCGAAGCCCTTGGGGCGAAGCTGGCCGAGGCGAAAGCGTCCATTGCCACGAAAATCATTGGCCAAGAGGATGTTGTCGACCTGTCCCTGGCCGCCATGCTGTCCGGTGGACACGCGTTGCTGATGGGCTTGCCTGGCCTTGGCAAGACGCTTCTGGTCGACACCCTGTCCACCGTGATGGGGCTCAGCGCGAATCGGATCCAGTTCACGCCCGACCTGATGCCAGCCGACATCCTGGGCTCGGAAGTGCTGGAAACGGCCCAGGATGGCGCACGCAGTTTCCGCTTTCTGGAGGGGCCGATTTTCTGCCAGCTTCTGATGGCGGACGAGATAAACCGCGCATCCCCGCGCACGCAGTCGGCGCTGTTGCAAGCCATGCAGGAGATGGAAGTGACCATCGCGGGCGACCACAAGCCGCTGCCGCGCCCCTTCCATGTTCTGGCCACGCAAAACCCGATCGAACAGGAGGGCACCTATCCCCTCCCCGAAGCGCAATTGGACCGGTTTCTCGTGAAGATCGACGTCGAATATCCCGACCGCGAGACCGAGCGGGGTATTCTTCTGGCAACCACCGGCACCGAGAGCGCATCGGCGCACCAGGTGTTCAATGGGGACGATCTGATGAAGGCGCAGACCATCGTGCGCCAGATGCCCGTCGGTGAAAGCGTGGTGGAGCTGATCCTCGATCTGGTCCGCGCCTGCCGTCCCGATGCCGAAGAGGCACCTGAGATCGTGAAAAACACCGTGGCCTGGGGCCCCGGCCCGCGCGCCGCGCAGGCCTTGATGCTGACGGTGCGGGCCCGTGCCCTGCTGGATGGGCGGCTGGCCCCCTCGGCGGAAGATGTCGCCGCGCTGGCGCGCCCGGTTCTGAGCCACCGGATGGCCCTGACCTTCGCCCCCCGGGCCGAAGGCGAGGTACTGGAACGCGTCATCGACGACGTGACCGAACGCGTCACCCGGGTGGGGCTGGCTGCTTGAGCGACACCGCCCTCCATACGCCGGACACGCTGAGGTCACGGTCCGAGGCCGTCGCGGCCAGTCTGCCGGCCCTTATGGCCGATGCGCAGCACCTGGCAGCCACGGTTCTTTTGGGCGTGCACGGACGCAAACGCGCCGGCACAGGGGATGAGTTCTGGCAGTATCGACCGGCCCAGGCGGGCGATCCCTATCGCAGCATTGATTGGCGCCGCTCGGCCCGGTCCGACGGGCATTTCGTGCGCCAGACCGAATGGCAGGCCGCGCAATCGGTGATGATCGGGGTGGATGACGCGGCCTCGATGACCTTCACGGGGCACAAGGACCGCCCCTCGAAGCTGCGCCGTGCGCAGACGCTGGCCATGGCCGTGGCCATTCTGGCTGTGCGCGGCGGCGAACGCGTGGGTCTGACGCATCTGACCGACCCGCCACGCGGCGGGCAGGCCCAACTGATGCGCATGGCGGCCGCCCTGATGGACGGGCACGAGGCCGGTGACTATGGCGCGCCGCGCCCCAAGGTGATGCCGATGGGCAGTCGGGCGGTGTTCTTTTCCGATTTCCTTGGGGATCCCGCGCCCATCGAAACCGTGCTTGGCCGGGCGGCCGATCGCGGCGTGAAGGGCGCGCTGGTCCAGGTTTTGGATCCCGATGAAGAGGCCTTCCCCTTTGACGGGCGCACGGTGTTTGAATCCATGACCGGGGCGATCCGGTTTGAAACCCTCAAGGCCAAAACCCTGCGGGAGGCCTATCTCGAGCGTCTGGCCGAGCGGAAAGATCGCCTCCAGATCGCTGCCCGCCGCACCGGCTGGCGGTTCGTGTGTCACCACACCGACCAACCCGCGGAGCCGACGCTTCTGTGGCTCTACCGCGCGTTGGAAAAGGGGCGCACATGACGGGCCGGGCAGAAATCTCTTGGAAGAGATTTCACAGGGCCTGCGCAGGCCCTGTGAAACGTCCTTTCAAGGACGTTTGCCGCGGTCTGGCGCCCGCGGGTCGCGGGACGGATGGAGGGCAGCGCTGATGGGCAGCCTTGCCTTCACCACGCCGCTTTTGCTTGTGGCTTTGATTGGTTTGCCCATCCTGTGGTGGCTGCTGCGCGCCGTGCCGCCGGCGCCGATCACCCGGCGCTTTCCCGGTGTGGCCCTGCTGCTTGGTCTGACGGATGACGAAAGCCAGACCGACAAGACGCCGTGGTGGCTGTTGCTGCTGCGCATGTTGGCTGTGGCGGCCGCCATTGTCGGGTTCGCGGGCCCGGTGTTGAACCCCCAGGCGGAACGCGGCGGATCAGGGCCGCTTTTGATCGTAATGGATGCATCCTGGGCGTCGGGACGGGATTGGTCGGCGCGCCTGGATCGTGTGGCGCATTTGTTGGATGAGGTCGGTCGGGCCGGTCGACCGGTGGCCTTGGTGTCGCTGACGGACCTGCCGCAGGGCGACTTGCCCCTGCAATCGGCCAATGCGTGGTCCGCGCGTCTGGCCGCGCTGGCGCCGGCCCCCTACGCGCCGGACATGGCCGCAGCGGCGGATTGGGCGGCGTCGCTGGACGGATCCCTCGAAACCTATTGGATCGCGGACGGCTTGGGCCACGCGGGTCGGGACGATGTGGTCGCCGCGCTGCAGGACCTCGGGCCGGTCAGTGCCTTCACCGGCACGCGCGATATCCTGGCCCTGGCCCCGCCCCGGTTCGAAGAGGGGGAGATCCGCGCGGACATCCAACGTCTGGGGTCCGACACGCCGCGCGATGTGACGGTGATTGCCCATGGCCTCGACCCGGCCGGTGTGCCCCGGGATCTGGCCCGCCTGACGGTGTCCCTGGCGGCCGGTGCGACAGAGGCCGAGGCGGTGTTCGATCTGCCCGCCGAACTGCGCAACCGCATCACGCGGTTCGAGCTGTCAGGCCACCGCAGCGCCGGGGCCGTGGCCCTGACGGACGATGCGCTCCAGCGGCGGCAAGTCGCCCTGATTTCGGGCACGTCGGATGATGAGACCCAAGCGCTTTTGTCGCCGCTGCACTATCTGCGCCAGGCGCTCGCCCCGACGGCGGATCTGATCGAGGGCGCGTTGAGCGATATGATCCTCGCCAGCCCGGATGTCGTGATCCTCGCGGATGTCGCCACGCTCAGCCCGGACGAAACCGATGCCCTGGTCGCCTGGGTCGAAGGCGGCGGATTGTTGGTTCGGTTTGCCGGGCCGCGGCTGGCGGCGTCGGATGTGGCCCGCGATGAAGCCGGGCCGCTGATGCCGGTCCGCTTGCGCGCCGGCGGACGCACGGTCGGTGGGGCGATGTCCTGGGGTGAACCGCGCGCGTTGCGGCCCTTTGACGACACCAGCCCGTTCTTTGGTCTGACAGTTCCGGAAGATGTCGAGGTCAGCGCCCAGGTGATGGCGCAGCCGGATCCAACCCTGTCCGAACGCACCATCGCGTCGCTGACCGATGGCACCCCTCTGGTGACCCGAAGCAATCTGGGCCAGGGGTCGGTCGTGCTGTTCCATGTGACGGCGAATGCAGAGTGGTCGAGCCTGCCGCTGTCGGGCCTTTTTGTTCAGATGCTCGAACGGTTGGCCGTGTCGACCCGGCCTGCGGTTCCCGACGCCGAAGATCTGGCGGGCACGACCTGGACGCCCGAGCGGGTGTTGGACGGGTTCGGGGTGTTGCGCGATGCGGGCACCCGGCCCGGGGTGAGCGGTGAAGATCTGGCGCAGGCGCCGCTGTCGGCGACACTTTTGCCCGGGCTCTATGCGGGCAGCGACCGACGGATCGCGCGCAACGTCGTGACACAGGAGACGGGTCTTGTGGCGGCGTCCTGGCCCGCAAGCGTGCCGGTTGAGGGGCTCACCGCGATCGAGCCGACCGAGCTGATGGCGAACTTCCTGACCGGTGCATTGATCCTGTTGCTGATCGACGCGATTGCCGCCTTGTGGTTGGGCGGACGGTTGAGTGGCCTTCGACGTGGCGTTGCCGTGCTGGCCGCGGTGGTGATCGTCCCGGCCGCGGCACTCGAGGCGCAGACCGACGCCCTGACGGCCGACGACCTGGCGCTCTTGGCGACGTCGGAGGTGACGTTGGCCTATGTCCGCACTGGGGATGCCGATCTTGATGAGATGAGCCGGACCGGTCTGCAGGGGCTGTCGAACACCCTGTTCCAGCGGACAACGGTGGAACCCGCGCCACCGCTTGGCGTTGATCTTGAAACCGATGAGCTGGCCTTTTTCCCGATGCTCTATTGGCCGATCTCTGCCGAACAGCCCTTGCCATCCGCCAACGCCTATGCGCGCCTGAATGCTTATCTGCGCGGCGGCGGCATGATCGTGTTCGACACGCGCGACGCCCATATCGGCAGCTTCGGCTCAGGCACGCCGGAGGGCCGCCGCTTGAGGGCGCTGGCCGCCGCGTTGGATATCCCGCCACTGGAACCGATCCCGTCAGATCACGTGCTGACGCGCACGTTCTACCTGCTCCAGGATTTCCCGGGCCGGCACCTGAGCCGGGACGTCTGGGTGGAAGCCGCACCAGCGGATGCCGAGCAGATCGAAGGCATGCCGTTCCGCAACCTCAACGACGGCGTCACGCCCGTCTTGATCGGTGGAAATGATTGGGCGGCGGCCTGGGCACAGGATGAGTTTGGCCGCCCGCTCTACCCCGTGGGCCGGGGTTTCACCGGCGAGCGGCAGCGCGAGATTGCCCTGCGCTTCGGGGTGAACCTTGTGATGCATGTGCTGTCCGGAAACTACAAATCCGACCAGGTGCATGTGCCGGCGCTTCTGGATCGGTTGGGGCAGTAGGTCATGTCACAAGCCATTCTCTTCGATCCATTGCTTGCGCTGCCGGTGATCTACGCCTTGGGGGCCGCTGTTGCGGTGATCGTGGCCCTGTCCGTCTGGCGTGGTCTGTCGGGGTGGCCGTATCGCCTGTGCGCGGCGTTGGCCCTGTTGGCGGCGCTTCTGAACCCCTCTCTGCAGTCCGAGGATCGCGAACCGCTCAGCGACATTGTCCTGCTGGTTGTCGATGACACCGCCAGCCAGCGCCTGTCGGACCGGCCCGGGCAAACGGCCGCCGCGATCGCGGAGCTTGAGGCCGAAGTGGCGGCCCTCGGGATGGAACTCCGGCAGGAGATCGTGACGGACGCGCCGGACAATGGCGGCACGTTGATGATGGCGGCCCTCAGCCAGATGATGGCCGAAGAACCGCGCGCCCGTGTGGCCGGTGCGATCCTTCTGACGGATGGGCAGTTGCACGACGCCGATCTGGTGCCCGACATGCCGGCGCCCCTTCACGCGCTCCTGACCGGACGCGACACGGATTGGGATCGGCGCCTTGTGATCGAAACCGCACCGGCCTTCGCCATTATTGATGAAGAAGTGCGCCTGACCTTGCGCATCGAAGATCAGGGCGCCGTGCCGGCTGATGTCGCAGGGCAGGCCCAGATCGAAATCGCCTTGGATGGCGAACCGGGCCAAAGCTTTACGGTTCCGATGGGGGAAACGCTGGAATTGCCGCTCACCTTATCGCGGGCAGGTCGGAATGTTGTGCAGTTCACCGTCCCGGACGCCGAGGGCGAACTGACCAACCGCAACAATGCGGCTGTCGTCACGATCAACGGCATTCGGGATCGACTGCGCGTGCTCCTGGTGTCGGGTGAACCGCATCCGGGCCAACGGACGTGGCGCAATTTGCTCAAATCGGATGCGTCGGTCGATCTGGTGCATTTCACCATTCTGCGTCCGCCCGACAAGCAGGACGGGGTTCCGGTGACCGAGTTGAGCCTGATCGCCTTCCCCACGCGCGAGTTGTTCATGGAAGCCGTCGATGAGTTCGATCTGATCATTTTCGACCGGTACCAACGGCGCGGCATCCTGCCGATGCTCTATATCGACAACATCCGGCGCTATGTGGAAGACGGCGGTGCGTTGCTGTTGGCGGCGGGACCGGATTTCGCATCGGCTGCGTCCCTCTATCGAACGCCGCTGTCGGACATCCTGCCCGGGCGGCCCACAGCGCGTGTGATCGAGGAGGCCTTCCTGCCCGAGATCAGCGATCTGGGTGCCCGCCACCCGGTGACCGCCGGTCTGGCCGACGAACATGTGCCGCTGCCCGAGGTCGATGCGCCCTGGGGCCGCTGGTTCCGGCAAATCGAGTTGACCGAAACGGCGGGTCAGACCGTGCTGACCGGGGCCAATGACGCGCCGCTTCTGATGCTCGACCGTGTGGGGCAGGGCCGGGTGGCGCTGTTGGCGTCAGATCACGCCTGGCTCTGGGATCGCGGTTTCGAAGGGGGCGGACCGCAATTGGCGATGCTGCGCCGGCTGGCCCATTGGATGATGGGGGAGCCTGACCTTGAAGAAGAATCCCTGATTGTCGACGCGCAAGGACAGACGATCTTCGTGACGCGCCAAACCCTTGCCGATGGCGTGGGCAGCCTGACCGTCACCGCACCAGACGGCACCGAGGCCGAGGTCGTGCTGAGCGAAACGGCGCCGGGTCGGTTCACCGCGGAAATCGAAGGGGCCGAGCAGGGCCTTTACCGCCTCGTTGAAGGCGAGGAGGAGGCCGTGATTGCCCTCGGCCCCGCGGCCCCCCGCGAGTTCGAGGAAACCATCGCATCGGCCGACCGGGTGACCCCGATCGTCGAACCGCTGACCGGAGCCGTCTTCCGCCTCGAAGATGGCATGCCCGATCTGCGCCGTGTGAGCGAGGGGCGCAATGCCAGTGGGCGAGGCTGGATCGGCCTGACCACGCGCGAGGCGTATGTCACCACCGACGTGACGGTGACCCCGCTTGTGGCGGCGTGGCTGTTTCTGCTCTTGGCGGCGGGCTTGATGGTTGCCGGCTGGTTGCGAGAGGGTCGCCAATAGGCCGCGGCCGTCCTGCGCTTACCCCCCGACCGCTATTGCCCGGTTGGGATATCCAGCATCCAGACCGTATCGCTCCACCCATCGGTATTGGTCCGCGTGCGGATGCCAAGCCGGGTGGTGCCATCCGGCACATCGACGCCGCCGAGCGACCGGGTAAACGGTTGTTCCTGGACATGTGGATGGTGCAGGACGCGGGTTCCCAGAACGGTGCCGTCCCGCAGTTCCACCCGCCATCCATCGGCATAGTTATCCCACCCCGTATCGGCATGGGAAATGGTCACAGAGACCGTCCAGGATGCCCCAGACGGGCGTGCGTCCACGTCTTCGACGATCGCGGGGTCGGCCAGAGCCGGTGCGGCAAACAAGAGGGTGGCGAACAGAGAAAAGCGCATAGGGCGATCCTAGCGCCTTGCGTCGGGTTCTCCCAAACACAAGCGCGCGATTGTGTTGGCGCGGACGACGGGACAGAGTGCCCCCGAACGGAGGAGCCTGAATGACCAACGCATATGATCCCGCGTCGGAAGGGGCGCAAATGGCGTTCGATGGGCGCATGTCCTATGGCGACTACTTGCATCTGGACGGCGTGTTAAATGCGCAGCATCCGCTTTCCGGCGCACATGACGAGATGTTGTTCATCATCCAGCATCAAACCAGCGAACTGTGGATGAAGCTGGCCCTGCACGAACTGAACATCGCGCGGACCTGTATCGCGGCGGGCGATCTCCCGCCGGCCTTCAAGGGGCTCGCGCGCGTCTCGCGCATCTTCGAGCAATTGAAATCGGCCTGGGATGTGCTGCGGACGATGACGCCCTCGGATTACACGACATTCCGAGAGGCGCTTGGCCAAAGCTCTGGCTTTCAATCGTTCCAGTACCGGATGATCGAATTCACCCTGGGCAATCGCAACAGGGCGATGATCCGTCCGCACGCCCATGTGCCTGCGCTGGCATCCGCCCTCGAGGCGGAACTCCAGACCCCGTCGCTCTATGATGTCGCGCTGGAGTACGCGCGCGGCCTGGGCCATGCGCTGCCGCCACGGGCACCGTCGGATGAACCGGCGCGCCCGGACCCAGAGATTACCGCCTTCTGGGAGGCGGTCTACCGCGATGTCCGCACCCATTGGACGCTGTACGAACTGGCCGAAAAACTGGTCGACCTCGAAGACTACTTCCGTCGGTGGCGGTTCAACCACGTCACCACGGTTGAGCGTGTGATCGGCTTGAAGAAGGGAACCGGCGGCACCGGCGGGACAAGCTACCTGCGGCGGATGCTGGAGGTTGAGCTGTTCCCCGAGCTGTGGAACGTCCGCACGCAGCTCTGACGAGGCTCACCAGGGCTTGTAGACCACGAGGATCAGAACGCCGATGGCGCCAAGCACGCTGATCTCGTTGTAGACCCTCAGCCAGCGATCGCTTTCGGTGAAGATCCCCTTGCGGGCCCGCAGCACAAGGCGCCCCGTCCAGCCGTAATGCGCTGCCAATGCGGCGACGACGGCAAGTTTCGCCCAGACCCAGGCGGGAAATCCCCAAAGATAGGCCAGGTACAGGCCCGACAGGATGGCGATGACGCCAAGCCCGAGCGAGAACCGGTAAATTCGGATCGTCAGGTCACCGGTCGGGCCAAATTCGCCCAACTGCGCCCATTCCCGTTTCCAGAAGATGATCGCGCGCGGGGCGGCGAAGATGCCGGTCATCCAGCCCAGGACGCACAACAAGTGGAGAACTTTGACCCATTCCATGCGGTTATGTCCCTCGGGACGGCGGCGGGTGCAAGGGGCGATGCTGTCGCGCGTGCTGCGCGCTTGTCGGCCGGATTGTGCCGCAATTCCGCCGCAGACCCCCGCTAGCGTTGTCCGGTGGGGCGCGCGCAAAAGGGGATATCGATGCGTCGATTGGGCATGGCGGCAGCCGCAATACTTCTCAGCAACACGGGGTTGAACGGCACGCCACGCGCCAGTGACGCGCAGGATTTGCGCGCGTTGGACACCGCCGATGCGATGCGCGGGTGGGAAGCGATCGGTCGCCTCGACAGCTCGGTCTCGTTCTGCAGTGCCACCTTGATTGCCCCCGATGTCGTGCTGACGGCGGCGCATTGCCTCTACGATCAGGACGGCAACCGCCTGGCGGATTCGGATCTCACCTTCTCGGCGAGCTATCGCAATGGACGCGCCGAGGCCTATCGCGGCGTCCGCCAAAGCGTGCAACCCGATGCCTATCCCGGCCCCCGTGGCGGCACCGGGTCCGAGATCATCGGCCACGACATTGCGATCCTGCATCTCGACCGCCCGATCCCCACGCAAACCGTGACGCCCCTGTCGCTCGGCGATCAGGGCCGCGTCCGCGATATGGTGACCGTGGTCTCCTATGGCGAAGATCGCGAGGCCGTGGCCTCGATCGAAGAGGATTGCCGCATCCTGGCGCAAGACGGGCGGGTGGACGTGTTGTCTTGCTCGGTCGTGTCAGGAAGCTCGGGCGCGCCCATTCTGCGCGTCCAAGACGGCCGGGTCGAGGTGATCTCGGTCGTGTCGGCACGGGCCGAATGGAACGGCGGGCCGGTGTCTGTCGCGGTCGCCGCCAACACGTTGGTGCCCGAGCTTTTGGCGCTTGGCGCGCGGTCTGCCACCACGGCCGAGCGGATGCCGGAAGGCGTGCGCCGCCTGACCGTGGGTGATGGAAACCGCAGCGGCCTGGGCGCCCGTTTCGTGCGTCCGTAAGGATGCCCCCCGGGGTCTTGAACCCCGCTTGATGACTTCCCACATCGACTGTGTGCCGGGGCCAATGATGGACCGGCGCAGCAACCAAATGGTCACGCCTGAGATCAGGGTGGCCGAAATTCTGAATGTTGTCGCTCAAAGGAGGATGACCATGCGAGCTTATGATCTTGCACCGCTTTACCGGGCCACCGTCGGATTCGACCGGATGGCAGATTTGCTGGACCGGGTGTTGACCCAAGACACCGGATCGACCGGCTACCCGCCCTACAATATCGAAAAGACAGCCGATGACGGGTACCGGATCTCGGTTGCCGTGGCGGGGTTCACCGATGCCGACCTGAGCGTTGAGCAGCGCGAGCAGGAGCTTGTCGTTGCCGCACGCAAGGACAAAGACGAGACACCGCGCACCTATCTGCATCGCGGTATCGCAACCCGTGCGTTCGAAAAACGCTTCCAATTGGCCGACCATGTGCGCGTCACCGGCGCCGTGACCGAAAACGGCATGCTGCACATCGACCTCGTGCGCGAAGTGCCGGAAGCCCTGAAACCGCGCCGGATTGAGATCGCGTCCTCGAACGCGAAAGTGATCGAAGGCGCAACCGCCTAAGGTCGCTGACTTTCAGTGTGCGATGGGGGGTGGTCCTGCGGGGCCGCCCCTTTTTCGTATGTGGCGCCCGTCAGTCGGGGTCAGACGGCGCCCGTGTCCATGCCCCAAGTGCCAGGGCCGCCAGCAGGGGGGCCGCGCCGGCAATCGCCAGAAGCGCCATCGGGTCGGCGGTTTCCAGAATGCGGGCCCCGATCAATGGGGCGGCGGCCAGGGCCAGAAGGGCCGGCATGGCGATGGCGCCGGTCTTGGTGGCGATCTGGTCGGGGCCAAGCACCTCGCGAATGGCCAAGGGTCGGAAAATGCCGACCAGTCCGTTGCCGGCCCCGAACGCTATGACAAATACCACCACCGCGGCGACGGCCTGACCGGCAACAGCGAGGCAGAGGGCCGCGGCCGTCAGACACAGGCAGGCCGCCAACACGATGTCCCGGGCGCTGCGGTGGCGCGCGATGGCCTGGATGACCAGTCGCGCGACGATCTGCATCGGGCCGATCGCGGCGGCGGCGGCAATCGCGACGGACACCGGAAGCTCCAGCGCTGCGAACAGCGGGACGATCTGACTGAGGATGAGGCCAGAGCCAAGGGCGGGCAGCAGAAACACCATCATCAGCGACCGGATGCGACGATCCTGAAACAGGCCGCGCGCCGAGGCGGGCTTTGGCGACGGTGCAATCCCGGCGGCCCGCGCCTCGATCTCAAGCCTGTGCGCGGCGAAGACCAAAAGCGGCGCGGCAATCAGCAGGATCAGGGCGGCAAAGGTCCAGAAGGCGACCGGCCAGCCAAAGCTTTGCGACAGGCCGTGGGCGAGGGGAAAGGTGAACAGGCTGGCGGCCCCCGCAACCAGGGCAATGGCCGTGATCCCGCCGCGCGCCCTGTCACCCCGTGCGCGGTTTAGGGTGGCGAAGGCGGGTTCATAGAGGGTCAGACCCATGGCGGCGCCGATGACGGCCCACAGCGCGACATAAAGGGGATAGGCCGACGCGAATGGCAGCAGGATCAGGGCAAGTGCCCCGACGCCCGCGCCCAAGGGCAGCGCGACCCGCGCGTGGCCCTGGTCGATCAAGCGCCCGGCCAGTGGCGTCGCAAGGGCCAGCACGACAAGCCCGACGCTGTAGCCGCCCATCACCTGGGTCAGGCGCCAGCCCTGGGTGTCCGCAATGGCCAGGGGCAGGGCGAGAAACGCGTAGAAGAACCCCGACCAGACCAGAAGCTCGGCGATCATCAAGGCAAGAATGACCGGATCGCGCCAAGGGCGCGGCGGGGCTAGAACCACTGACCCGGTTCCATAAGCCCCAGTTCCATCAGTTGAAGCGACGACCATTGGAACGGGGTCGATTTGTGCCACCGGAAATCCGAGATGTCCTGGCGGGACCCCGGGTTGGTGCGCAGCGCCTTCGCCACACGGAACGAACAGATCGCGGCCGTTAACGAGTGATGCCACTCGCAGGCGTAGGTGTTCATTTCCTCGTCGTTGAGCGTGTGGTCATCCCGCAGGCGCAACCCGGGGCGCGCCTGGAACAGGCCGACACGGTCGATCTTGCGCTTTTCGTAAGGGACATGTTCCTCGAACCGCCACCGCAGCCCGCCGTAGAAGTTCAGTTGGCGGTCGCGCGGGTGGTAGTGGTTGTCCGGGTCGGTCCGGCTTTCGGCGTAGTAGCCGGAACTGTCCAGAAATGCCGTGTCCAGGGAGACGGCGTTCGGAAAGGCATTCAGGTCGCCGGCGTAAAGGTCGATCACATAGGTCAGGACGGTCGAGCGCCGTTCCTCCATCACCCAGGTGGTCATTTCCCCGACCGAGCGGTCTTCGCAAAACGGGAAAAACAGGTACTCGCCATTGAAGCAATAGTGGATCCACGCACCGGGCATCTTCTCGATCACGGCGTTTACGATGGCCTGCGGCGCACCCGGCGCGCGCGAGCGTCCGCGAATGATGTGTTGCACACCCTTCGAGCCCTCCGGCGCGTCCGGCACCTCAAGCTCGGGGGGGCGAGGATAAAGATTTCCCGAAATCCGACCTTGTGGACATGCGCCAATGTCGACGTCACTTCGACCCGGTCTTCAAGGATGACCACGGCCACCGGGCCTTTGCCGAATTCGGCCCCACTGGTGTTTTGGAATTGGGTCAGGCTTTGGAAATTCACCGGTTTGCCTCTGCGCGGGGGCGGGGGTTTGATGCCACTGTGCCGGGGTGGCGCGCCGATTGCAATTGGCGCGGGGGCCGGTCGGTTGATTGGACTTGGCCCATGGGCTACATGCGCCGGGTTACCCTCTGGTTCCAAAGGCGCACCTCCATGTCCGAGCCGAAGAAGCTGTTTGTCAAAACCTATGGCTGTCAGATGAATGTCTACGACAGCGAACGAATGGCCGAGGCCATGGGCGCCGCGGGCTATGAACAGGTCTCCAGCCCCGATGGGGCGGATATGATCCTGCTCAACACGTGCCACATCCGCGAAAAAGCGGCCGAAAAGGTGTATTCGGAACTGGGCCGGTTCAAGCCTCTGCGCGACGCCAACCCGGACCTGAAAATCGGTGTGGCGGGCTGTGTGGCACAAGCCGAGGGCGAAGAGATCATGCGCCGCCAGCCAATGGTGGACCTCGTGGTTGGCCCCCAGACCTATCATCGCCTGCCCACGATGATGGAGGCCGTGGCGCGCGGGGAGAAGGCGCTCGACACCGACTTCCCTGAGGAAGACAAGTTCGCCCATCTGCCCAAAGCCCGCAAAGCCAAGCGCGGTCCGACCGCGTTCCTGACCGTGCAGGAGGGGTGCGACAAGTTCTGTTCGTTCTGCGTGGTGCCCTACACGCGTGGGGCCGAGGTCAGCCGCCCGGTGGAGCGGCTTCTGCGGGAGGCGCGCGACTTGATCGAACGCGGCGTGCGCGAGATCACCCTGCTTGGCCAGAACGTGAACGCGTATCACGGCGCAGGCCCGGACGGGGACGAATGGGGATTGGCGCGGCTCATCTGGGAAATGGCCGAGATTGACGGCCTCGACCGTATTCGGTTCACCACCTCCCATCCCAATGACATGGACGACGCATTGATCGAGGCGCACGGCACCTGTGACAAGCTGATGCCTTACCTGCATCTGCCGGTGCAGGCCGGCTCGGACCGTGTCTTGAAGGCGATGAACCGCAAGCACACCGCAGCGGGCTACATCCGTCTGGTCGAGCGCATTCGCGCCGCACGGCCCGATCTGGTGCTGTCCGGCGATTTCATCGTTGGCTTCCCGGGCGAGACCGAGGACGACTTCCAGGCGACGCTCGATCTTGTTCGCGAAGTGCGCTACGGCACGGCCTATTCGTTCAAGTATTCCGCGCGGCCCGGCACCCCGGCTGCCGAACGCAACCCCGTTGATCCCGCCAAAGCGGACGACCGGTTGCAGCGGTTGCAGGCGCTGTTGACTGAACAGCAACATGAAACGCAGGACAGCATGGTGGGGCGGCGTGTGAAGGTCCTGTTCGAAAAGACAGGTCGGATGCCCGGTCAGATTGTTGGCAAATCCGATTACCTGCACGCGGTGCATGTCGACGGGCCAGAGTCCCTGATCGGCGAAATCGCCGACGTGGACATTGTGGAAAGCCGCCCAAATTCGCTGTCCGGACGCCTTGTTGCACAGGGCGCGGCGGCCTGAATCCCGCAATTTGGCGCGATCTTTTCGATTGCATCAAAAGTGGCCCGTTCACGCGCAAGCTGTTTCCGAATTGGCAACCCGCAGGCCAAGATTATGCTTTTCATGTGGGGGCAACCTGCTATCGTGCGGTAATCAAACATGTTTTCAAAAAGAGTCCTGCCAGACCCGAAAACGCACAATGTAAATCGGGGGATGTTGCTGTGATCAGCTCTATGACACGCATGTTCGCGCGGGGTTTGGGCGTTGTCGCCGTGGCCGCCACCGCGCTTGTCGCCGTGCCGCCAGCTGCCCAAGCGCAGGAGACGGTGATCGTAACAGGGCGTGTGCAGCCCGGGCTTTGGGTGGACCCCGATGGATGTCTGCACTGGGTCGCCGACGGCGGGATCGAAGGCTACATGGAAGGCCGGGTGAACCCGCACAATGGGATGCCGGTGTGCCTGGACGTGAACACCCGTGCCGTCGCCAACAACGACGTGCTGTTCCACACGGACAGCCACCTCCTGACCCATTCTGGGCGCGCACAGCTGGAACAGTTCTTCCGCACGTCCGGTGCGTTCGCCTACGCCATCTACGGCCACACCGACAGCCGCGCTTCGGATGAATACAACATCCGCCTGAGCCAGCGGCGCGCGGCGTCCGTGGCCGGCGTGGCGCGGTCGGTCGGCGCGCGTGTGGCGCGGGAGATCGGATACGGCGAACGCCGGCCTGTTGCCCCGAACAATTCGGCGGCCAACATGCAGCTGAACCGCCGCGTCGAAATCGTGTGTTACCGGTGAGCGAGGGGATGACGATGATGAAACCGTTGAAAGCCATCGGATTGCTCGGGCTCGCCCTGGTCGTCTCGGGCTGTGTTGAAACCATCGAAGGCGTGCGCCCCTCGACGGGCAGCGGCAACGAGGTGATCGCAATCGCAGAAGACCGTGGTCGCGACTCCGGCCCGCTGTCGCAGTTGGAAGCCGGGATCTACATCGACCCCGATGGGTGTCACATCTGGATGATCGACGACGGCCTCGAAGGCTACTGGTCGCGCCGTCTGGATCCGGTGTCCGGTCTGCCCGTCTGTACGGCAGTCGCGCCGCCGAATTCGGTTGTGGGCAATATCAGCACCAGCCCCGGGATCCGGGATTGGGTGCCGCGCCAGTAATTGGACCGTCTTTGAGACGACATGCGGGCGGTCCCTTGGGGCCGCCCGTTTTCGGTGCACACACAGAATAGAGAAATTTCTGTGACAGCGGACACTAGGTGTTGCGTTGCCGCGGTTCGGTTGCAAGACTGACCCTAGGACTAACCCTTATCCGGAGCGCGATTTGGCGATCACTCCATTGGCCGCCCCCACCGGCGGCACCCCGGTCGAACTGCTGCTTGAGTTCCCCGACAACCGTCTGCTGATAGAGCTTTGCGGCGAATTTGACCGCAACCTTGCCCAGATCGAGCATCTGCTATCTGTCCATATCCTCAGGCGTGGCAACGAGTTGGCGCTTCTGGGCGAGGCCCGCGAAGAAGCGGCGGCCGTTTTGCGCAGCCTCTATGAGCGGCTGGAGGCCGGGCGGGGCGTGGAGCCGGGGGACATCGATGCAGCGGTGCGCCTGCGCGGGTCAGCTGAAGACACGGGCGCACGGGACGGCGACCAGATCGAAATGTTCGATGGCGGCGCGCTGGAGATCGGGACGCGGAAGAAGACCGTCGAGCCCCGAACCAAGGCACAGCAGGAGTATGTCCGGGCGCTGTTCCAGAACGAGCTGGCCTTCGGGATTGGCCCGGCAGGCACCGGTAAGACCTATCTGGCGGTCGCCGTGGCGGTGAACCAGATGATCAACGGTCATGTCGACAAGATCATCCTCAGCCGCCCGGCCGTTGAAGCGGGTGAGCGTTTGGGCTTCCTGCCCGGCGACATGAAGGAGAAGGTCGATCCTTATATGCAGCCGCTCTACGACGCGCTGAACGACTTTCTGCCGGGCAAGCAATTGGCCAAGCTGATTGAAGAGAAAACGATCGAGATCGCGCCGCTGGCCTTTATGCGGGGGCGGACGCTGTCAAATGCCTATGTCGTGCTGGACGAGGCGCAGAACGCCACCTCGATGCAGATGAAGATGTTCCTGACCCGTCTGGGTCAGGGCAGCCGCATGGTGATCACCGGCGACCGGTCGCAGGTCGACTTGCCGCGGGGGGTGACCAGCGGGCTGATCGAGGCCGAGCGCATTCTGGACGGCGTTTCTGGGATCAGCTTCAACTATTTCTCGGCCAAGGATGTCGTTCGGCACCCGATGGTGGCGAAGATCATCGAGGCCTATGACGAGGATGCGCAGCCCGGCTGATATCGTGGGGCCTTGGCGCATCGGATGTGCAGCCTAGATCGGGCGGCATGACCGACGGGATGTCACGCGTGGAACTTTGCAGCGAAGCGGCGCTGTGGGCGTGGTTGGAGGACAACCACACCGGCCCCTCCGTCTGGCTTGTGACGTGGAAGGCCGCCCATCGTGACAAGTACCTCAGCCGCGATCAGGTTCTGGATGCGTTGATCGCCTATGGCTGGATCGACGGACGGCGCATGAAGCTGGATGACGACCGCACCATGCAGTTGATCGCGCCCCGCGCCCAACAGGCGTGGGCGCGCACATACAAGGATCGCGCCGAACGCCTGATCACCGAAGGACGCATGCGCGCGCCGGGTCTCGCCGCACTTGAGGCGGGCAAGGCCAGCGGCCTCTGGGCGGTGTCTGATCCGATCGACGACCTCGTGGTGCCGGACGATTTGCGGCAGGCCCTGAACGACCGGCAGGCGGCGGCGTGGTTTGACGACGCGGCGCCCAGTTACCGCCGCAACGTCCTGCGCTACCTAGCAGGGGCAAAACGCGTTGAAACCCGGGCCAAGCGCATAGCGTCGATTTCAGACCATGCCGCCCGGGGCCAGAAGCTGCCGCAGTACTGACCTTTCCCGTCGCCCGTGCTATGCGGCGGCCATGGAGCTTGAGATCGATATCCTGATCGAAGATGACGCCTGGTCCGAGGATCAGTTGGAGGCGCAGGCGCAGGCCGTGTTTGCGACCACGCTCGAGGACCTCGGGCTGGAGCCAAGTCAGTTCAGCGTCAGCATCCTGGCCTGCAGCGATGACCGCATCGCCGCGTTGAATGCCGATTTCCGCGATAAGCCCACCCCAACGAACGTCCTGTCATGGCCCTCCGAGGATCGGGCCGCGCCGGTTGCGGGCGAGATGCCCCATTTGCCACCGCCCAATCCGGTTGGCCCGCCCGAGGAACTGGGGGACATCGCGCTGGCCCACGGTGTGTTGACCCGCGAGGCGGTCGAGGCCGGGCGTCCGTTTGAGCATCATCTTGCGCATCTTCTGACGCATGGCCTCCTCCATTTGTTGGGTTTTGACCACATTCAGGACGCGGATGCGGATTTGATGGAAGGAATAGAGACCCGTATCCTTGCCAGACTGGGGGTCCCTGACCCATATTAGGCCAACGGGCGATTTGGGCCCGGTGTGTTTTGCGGAAAGGAGCCATGAGCTCAAATCCTGATCCCTCGTCTCCTGCGGCGCGTGGCGCGCAGGCAGAAGAGGATGACCCTGGGCCTTCGAGGCCGGGCTTTTTGACACGGCTGTTCCGGTCGGGCGACGCCCACGGCGCAGCAGATTCCAACGCAACTCCTCCCGTGACGGCCCCGGTGAACGGAACGGCGGCGCCGCAATTTGGCATGTCCAATTTGCGCCGGATGCGGGTCGAGGATGTCGCCATCCCACGGGCCGAAATCGTGTCGGCACCGTGCGATATCGAAATGGACGACCTTGTGGCGCTGTTCCGCGAAAGCGGTTTGACACGTTTGCCGGTCTACGAAGGCACGCTCGACAGCCCGACGGGCCTCGTGCACCTCAAGGATCTCGCGCTTGGGTTCGGGTTCAACGGCGCGCGGGCGGACTTCAACGTGAAGACCATGCTGCGGCCGCTGCTCTACGCGCCACCGTCGATGCCCATCGGCGTCCTGCTGACCAAGATGCAAGCCGAACGCACCCACATGGCGCTCGTCATAGACGAGTATGGGGGCGTCGACGGGTTGGTCACGATCGAGGATCTGATCGAACAGGTGATCGGCGAGATCGAAGACGAGCACGACGTCGAGGAAGAGCAGCATTGGTCAAGTGAAGGGCCCGGCGCCTATCTTGCCTTGGCGCGCGCACCGCTCGAGGATTTCGAGGCCGAGATCGGGATTTCACTAGACCACGAGGACGATGAGGAGGTCGACACGCTTGGCGGCCTCGTCTTCCTGCTGTCCGGGCGTGTCCCCGCACGGGGCGAAGTGGTCCCACACCCCTCGGGGGTGGAATTCGAAGTGGTGGATGCCGATCCGCGACGGATCAAGCGTTTGCGCGTCCGCCTTCCGAAACAGGCCCTTGGGTGACCTTTTCCGCCTCTGATCTTTGGTCGCGGCTGACGCGTCTACGGGTCAGAACGCGGTTGGCCCTTGCCGCCCTTGCGGGGGCTGCGGCGGCCCTTGGGTTGGCGCCGTTCGGTGTGTGGCCGCTGACGGTTCCGGCCCTTGCTGTGGTGATCGTGGCAGGTGTCAGCGCCCCATCGGCGCGGTCGGCGGCGGGCGCCGCTTGGGCGGGGGCTTCGGGCTACTTCGCTGTGGCGCTCCACTGGATCATGGCCCCGTTCTTTGTCGATGCGGCGACCTTTGGGTGGATGGCCCCATTTGCGCTTGCCGCCATGGCCGGGGGATTGGCGCTGTTTTGGGGGCTGGCCGGCTGGCTTGGGTGGCGCATCGGCCGGGGCGGTGTCGACCGGGTGTGGGCGGTCGCCGGGATGCTGGTCGCGGCGGAATATGCCCGCGCGCAGGTGCTGACCGGATTTCCGTGGGCCCATCCCGGCCATGCTTTGATCGAATCAAACTTGCTGGCCATCGCGGCGTGGGCGGGTCCGCATGGCATGACCGCGCTTGTCTGTTTGAGCGCCGCCTTGGTCGCCCAACTGGCGGTGGCGCGGGGGGCGTTTGCGGGTGCAGCGCCGGTTTTCGCGTTCGTCGCCCTTGGCCTTTTGCCGTTGGACAGCTTGGCGCCGGAGCCGTCTGAGGAGGCGCCCATCGTCCGCCTTGTCCAACCAAACGCCCCACAGCACCTGAAGTGGTTGCCCGAAATGATTCCCGTTTTTTTCGAACGGGGTCTCGCGCTGACGGCCTCTGCTCCGGAAGGCGGGGCACCCGATTTGATTGTCTGGCCGGAAACCAGCCTCCCGCAACTTTTGGATCGCTCGGACGTGTCGCGCACGCGCATTGCAGCCGCGGCGGGCGACGCCCGCGTGATGGTCGGGGCGCAACGGATTGACGGGATGCGCGCCCGTAACACGCTGGCCTTGTTGAGCGCGGACGGAAGGCTGGCCGCGACCTATGACAAGCACCACCTCGTGCCCTTTGGCGAATACCTGCCCTTCGACGATGTGATGAACCGCGTCGGCTTGCGTGGTTTGGCGGCCACCCTGCCAAACGGCTACCGCGCCGGGCCGGGGCCCGCGGTGATCGATTTGGGCGGTCCCTTGGGGCACGTCTTTCCGATGATCTGCTACGAGGCGATCTTTCCGGGCTACATCCGGGATGTCGGGCGGCCGGACTGGATGGTGCACGTGACCAACGACGCCTGGTTTGGCGCATTCTCTGGCCCCTACCAACACCTGTCGCTGGCGCGCCTGCGGGCGGCCGAGCAGGGTATCCCGGTGTTGCGCGCGGCGAACACCGGAGTTTCGGCCGTTATTGATGCCCGAGGTCAGGTCGTATCGGCCCTTCCGCTGAACGAAGCGGGCGTGCTCGACGCGGCCCTGCCGCCGGCCCTGCCTCCGACCGTCTACGCGCGCACGGGCGATTGGCCGGTGCTGCTGTTCGTCTTTTTGGCAACAGGGGCGGCACTGGCATGGTCGCGGAAATCATCCCCATTGCGCAGCCGTCCCTGAGCGCGTAAAGCGGCGCATCCCCACAACGGCTTCCTGGCGTGGGGCGACGACATCAATGGAGCACTTACATGTCCCGCAAGAACTACCTGTTCACCTCGGAATCCGTCTCCGAGGGGCACCCAGACAAGGTCTGTGACCGTATTTCCGACGCTGTGCTTGACGCGTTTCTGGCCGAAGAGCCCGAAGCCCGCGTCGCCTGCGAAACCTTTGCCACCACCAACCGCGTTGTGATCGGCGGCGAGGTGGGCCTGAGTGATCAGGACAAGCTGCATGACTATATGGGCCGCATCGACGAGATCGCGCGCGCCTGCATCAAGGATATCGGCTACGAGCAGGACAAGTTCCACCACGAAACCGTGGAAGTGACGAACCTGCTGCACGAGCAGTCGGCGCATATCGCCCAGGGCGTGGACGCCGCCGACAACAAGGACGAGGGCGCGGGCGACCAGGGCATCATGTTCGGCTACGCCGTCAACGAAACCCCTGAACTCATGCCGGCCCCGATCTGCTATGCGCATAACATCCTGCGCCGTCTGGCCGACGTCCGCAAATCCGGGGCGGAACCGGCCCTGGGTCCGGACGCGAAAAGCCAGCTGACCCTGCGCTACGAAGATGGCGTTCCGGTCGAAGTGACCTCGGTCGTGCTGTCGACGCAGCACCTGGATGAGGCGCTGACCTCGGACGACGTGCGCGCCATCGTCGAGCCGTATATCCGTGAAGAACTGCCCGATGGCTGGCTGACCGCTGGCACCGAATGGTGGGTGAATCCGACCGGCAAGTTCGTCATCGGCGGCCCCGATGGCGATGCCGGCCTGACCGGCCGCAAGATCATCGTGGACACCTATGGCGGTGCGGCCCCCCATGGCGGCGGCGCGTTCTCGGGCAAAGATCCGACCAAGGTGGACCGCTCGGCCGCATACGCTGCCCGGTACCTGGCCAAGAACGTCGTGGCGGCCGGCATGGCGCATCGCTGCACGATCCAGCTCAGCTACGCGATTGGCGTGGCCAAGCCGCTGTCGATCTATTGCGACACCCATGGCACCGGACAGGTGCACGAAAGCAGCATCGAGAAGGCCATCGATCAGATCATGGACCTGACCCCGCGCGGTATCCGCACGCATCTGGGCATGAACAAGCCGATCTATTCGCGCACCGCGGCCTACGGCCATTTTGGCCGCGCGCCCGAAGCCGATGGCGGCTTTTCGTGGGAGCGCACCGATCTGGTCGAGGCCCTGAAGGCCGCCGTCTGAGCGCGCAAGGGATTTGGAAATCCCTTGCAAGATCCTTTGAAGGATCTTGGCCCCGGTCGATCGCCCGGGGCCAGGACAACCGGTGTCTCGATGGCCCCTGATCGCCCGCATCGCAATTTCTATGGCCGCCGCAAGGGCCAGCACCTCAAGCAAAGCCAAGCGCGCTATTTGCAGGAGGATCTGGCACGCCTGTCGCCGGGCGCGGTGGATTGGGATGTCAACCCGGACCGGACCCCGCTGGACCTGAACGGTCTGTTCGAAGGGCGCCCGGTCTGGTTGGAGATCGGGTTTGGCGGGGGCGAACATCTGGTGCACCAGGCGGCCCGGAACCCCGATGTCGGCATCATCGGCTGCGAACCCTATATCAACGGCGTTGCGATGCTTCTGGGCAAGATCCGCGCGGCCGGCGTCGACAATCTGCGCGTCTATCCGGGGGATGCGCGGGACCTGTTCGATGTGTTGCCCGAACGCTCGGTCGAGAAGGCGTTCCTTCTCTGTCCCGACCCGTGGCCGAAGACGCGACACCATCGACGCCGGTTCGTCACGCAGGACCATCTGGCGCCGCTGGCGCGGACATTGACCCCGGGCGCCGCGTTCCGGGTGGCAACCGATATTCCGGACTATGTCCGCCAAAGCCTGCTTGAAGTGCCGCGCGCCGGCTTCACCTGGGAGGCCGCGCGTCCGACCGATTGGCGTCAGCCCTGGGACGACTGGCTGTCGACGCGGTACGAGCAAAAGGCCCTGCGCGAAGGGCGCGTGCCGCATTATCTGACCTTCCGGCGGCACTGAGGTTTCGTTTTTCGCCGATGCGGGCCCGCGGGGTGTGGACCCTGCTTGGGGTGCGGTCTATCAGGCGACAGGATTGAGTGAGGGAGACGGCGATGTCCGGCCATGGCGAACCGATACCGATGGTGGCCCGCAAAAGCGGCGCCTTGACCGGCGTGGCCAATGTGCCGGGCGACAAATCCATCAGCCACCGCAGCCTGATCCTGGGGGCCATGGCCGTGGGCGAGACGCGGATCACCGGACTTCTGGAGGGCCAGGATGTTCTGGACACGGCCGCCGCCATGCGGGCCTTCGGGGCCGAGGTGACGCGCCATGACACTGGCAGTTGGTCGGTCTTTGGTGTCGGTGTGGGCGGGTTTGCCGAGCCGGATCAGGTGATCGATTGCGGCAACTCGGGAACCGGCGTGCGTCTGATCATGGGGGCGATGGCCACCAGCCCCATCAGCGCGACCTTCACCGGGGACGCAAGCCTTGTGAAACGCCCGATGGCGCGGATCACCGATCCCCTGGCGCTGTTCGGGACGCAGGCCCATGGTCGGTCGGGCGGGCGTCTGCCCATGACACTTGTCGGCGCAGCCCACCCTGTTCCGGTGCGCTACACCGTGCCTGTGCCGTCGGCCCAGGTGAAATCGGCGGTGCTGTTGGCGGGGTTGAATGCGCTGGGGCAAACCGTCGTGATCGAAGCCGAAGCCACCCGCGATCACAGCGAGCGAATGCTGTCCGGCTTCGGTGCCGAGATCACGACCGAGGTGACGGACGAGGGGCGCGTGATCACCCTGACGGGCCAGCCCGAACTGACGCCGCTTGACATCACGGTGCCGCGCGATCCGTCCTCGGCCGCGTTCCCGGTCTGTGCGGCCCTGATCGTCGAAGGCTCGGACGTGCTGGTGCCGAATATCGGCCTCAACCCCACCCGTGCCGGTCTGTTCACCACGCTGCGCGAGATGGGGGCCGACCTGACCTACGAGAACATGCGCGAAGAAGGCGGTGAACCTGTGGCCGATCTCCGCGCCCGGTTCTCGCCCGATATGACCGGCATCGAAGTGCCGCCCGAGCGTGCGGCCAGCATGATCGACGAATACCCCATCCTGTCAGTGGTGGCGGCCAACGCGACCGGCCAGACGATCATGCGCGGCGTGGCCGAGTTGCGGGTCAAGGAAAGCGACAGGATCGCCGCCATGGCGGATGGCTTGCGGGCCAATGGTGTCACGGTCGAGGATGGCCCGGATTGGTGGATCGTCGATGGCCGTGGTCCGGGCGGCGTGGCCGGCGGCGGAACAGCGATGGCGCATCTGGATCACCGGATCGCGATGTCGTTCCTGTGTTTGGGGATGGCCTCCGAAAAGCCTGTTGCCGTGGATGATGGCGGCCCGATCGCGACAAGCTTCCCGATCTTCGAACCCCTGATGAAGGACTTGGGCGCACAGATCGTGCGCGCCAACCGGGTATGACCGCGGCACCGTATCCTGCGACAGGTGGATGCCTGTGCGGGGCGGTGCGGTATCGGGTGTCCGGCCCCCTGCGTCCGGTGGTGGCCTGCCATTGCACGCAATGCCGCAAGACCTCGGGGCACTATGTGGCCGCGACGTCGGCGGCGCGGTTGGATGTCGATATTGAGGGCGAGGTGCGGTGGTTCCAAAGCTCGGCCACCGCGCGGCGCGGCTTCTGCCCGACCTGCGGCTCGAACCTCTTCTGGGATCAGACCGGCCCCTACCTGTCGATCATGGCCGGCACGCTTGAGGGCGATCCCGGCATCAGGCTTGCGGGTCACATCTTTTGCGCCGACAAAGGGGCGTATTACGAGATCGACGGCGACCTGCCCCGCGCGATGGGGGCCGACGACCGCCTGACGACGCAGGGGCGCGCATGAGCTTCACAGTTGCCATCGACGGACCGGCGGCCGCCGGTAAGGGGACACTCTCGCGGGCCGTGGCCGCGCATTTCGGCTTTGCGCATCTGGACACGGGGTTGCTGTATCGGGCGGTGGGCCGGCGAATGCTGGCGGGCGAAGACCCGATCGCCGCCGCCGAGGCACTGCGGCCCGAGGATCTGGACGATCCGCAGGCCCTGCGCACCCCGGATGTCGCGCAGGCGGCGTCGAAAGTGGCGGTCGTGCCGGAGGTTCGGTCGGCGCTGGTGGATTTCCAGCGCGCCTTCGCCCGGCGCAGCGGCGGCGCGGTTCTGGATGGCCGCGACATTGGCACCGTGATTTGCCCCTGGGCGCAGGTGAAGCTGTTCGTCACGGCCAGCGCCGAGGTGCGGGCCGCGCGACGCCTGGCCGAACTGCTGGACAGCGGCCATGACACCGACATCGAAACCGTGCTGGCCGATGTGAAGGCGCGGGACGCCCGCGATGCCGAGCGGGCCACCGCGCCAATGGTGGCGGCGGCGGATGCGATGACCCTCGACACGAGTGATCTGAGCATCGACGCTGCGGTGGCGGCGGCAATTGCCGCGGTTGAAGCGGCGCGCTGACCTCACGCAAGCGTGCAAGGGGCGTGTGCGGAACTTTTGCTAGGCTCGGGCGAATCCTGCCGGAGATCCGCCCATGCGCCGCCTTCTGACCCTCGCCTTCCTCATGTTCGCCTCGTTCGCCGTGCAGGCGCAGGACGGGGACGCGCCCGCCCGGATGACGGCGGATCGGTTGATCCAGCTTCTGCTGGCCTTCGACCCGGAGGCCTTTCCGCTGCCCCATGGCGTTGCGCTGACCATTGATGAGATCCCGGTCATGGTCCTGATGGATGTCCAGTCGGACCGGATGCGGGCGATGGTGCCGGTGGCGTCGGTCGAGGGGCTGAGCGAGGCGGATCTTCTGCGCGTCATGCAGGCCAATTTCGACACCGCGCTGGATGCCCGCTATGCGGTGGCGAACGATCGGCTGTGGTCGGTCTTCGTGCATCCCCTCTCCGACCTCGAGCGGGAGCAGCAGATCTCGGGCCTGGTTCAGACCGTGATCCTGGCGCAGACCTATGGCGCGACCTATTCCAGCGGCGCGGTCATGTTCGGACTGGGCGACAGCGGGGCCTTGCATGCCGAACTGTTCGAGGATCTCCTGCAGCGCGGGGAAGAGCTGTGACCCGGGCCGCTCACGCGTGAGCCTGGGGCTAAGTATCTGGAAATAAGCAAATAATCTAAATTCTTAACCGTTTGGCAAGGTGTTGAGCGGCAGAATGGCTTGTCTTTCGCTCAACCGGGCGCAGGGATGAGATTGTGTCAACCGGTCGCCCCGGCGGCCAAGGCGTGAGTATGGGCGTATGACTGAGACGTGGGACGGAGACCGTCTTGGGTTCAAACAGGTCGGGGCCACCTTCACGAAACTGGTGCAATCCGTTGGTGTCGCAGAACCCGGGTCGAAGGTGATCTCGATCGAGGCCGGGTTCGGACGCGGCACACCCTTCTTCCGAGAGAACTGGGCCAAGGACCTGAAGGCTGCGGGGGAGGTCGTCGTGGAGATCGACGCCCGCCAGTCGGATCACTCGGGCGACCCTGTGATGACGTTTATTGGGCCATTGAAGATGCCGGTCGCCAAGCTGGCTGAATGGCCCGATACCGCGACAGCCGCGAAGGGCGGCTTTGAGCCCAACCCTCCCAAATACTGCAGCGTAGCGAAGGGCAGCTTTCGTTCCTGTATCCAGATCTTGCTATATAGTAAAAATACTATATACAAGATCCATGACCAATCTCGACACAGTCTTTCAAGCCCTATCGGACCCAACGCGCCGCGCCATTCTTGAACGCCTGATCCAAGGTGAAGCAACGGTTGATGAAATCAGCGAACCGTTTGAGATGTCTCAGCCTTCGATCTCGCGTCATCTCAAGGTGCTGGAACAAGCAGGGCTGATCACCACCCGAATTGATGGAACATCAAGACCCCGGCGCATCGAGCCTTTGGCGTTCGCTGCGATTGAGGATTGGCTGACGAGATACCGTGCGATCTGGCATGCGAATTACGAACGTCTTGATGACCTTCTGGAAGAACTCAAGCAGGAAGATGATGAAAAATGACGCCGCTCTCCATGACAACTCCGACCGACACGACCATCGAAATCACTCGTAGCTTCAACGCCCCAGTCTCTATGGTTTGGCGGGCGCACACTGAACCCGACCTCGTGAAACAATGGATGACCGGCCCGCCCGGTCACACGATGCCTGAATGCGAGATCGACCTGCGGGTCGGCGGTGCATATCGTTACGTTTGGGTATGGGATGACAACCGCATGTCGGCCTATGGGACCTTTCGAGAGATTGAGGTGGAGCGTTGGCTTCTGCTGACCGAGACGTTCGACATCTTCCCGGACAACGAGACCCTCGTAGAGCAGGTCTTCAGAGAGCGTGAAGGTCAGACGACCGTCACAATGAGCCTCCACTACGACAGCAAGGAAACGCGGGATGGCGTCTTGCAAAGCCCAATGAAAGAAGGATTGGAGGCGAGCTATCAGAGCCTCGAAAGGTTGATATCCGAGACGGTTTGATGGTGGGCGGTTTCATGTTTGATCATCTTCAACAGGACAGCAGCTGACATGGCGAATCTGATTTCTGAATTAATCGTTTCTTTGGATGGATGCGCTCGGGGAACCAAATCTCCCGCATACTATGGCTACGGCGGCCCAGAATTTTTGGCGTGGTTGGCCGAGAAAGCGAAGCAACCGCACCGTCAGGTTCTTGGCCGGTGTACCTACGAAATGCTCAATATGCTCCCTGAGGAGCATCGGGACGATGCCTACAGACGCATGACTGAAGTCCCCGGATGGATGTTCTCGCGAACGCTTTCGAACGCGGAATGGCATGGTCTTGAGGCTGTAAGCGATGATGCAATCGAGTTCTTAAGAGAGGCGAAAGAAACGGAAGATGATGAGATCAGGCTCATCGGTAGCCTTTCCATCGTGCGCGAACTGGCAAATGCAGGCGTTCTCGACACGCTGCGACTTATCATCTGTCCATTGGCACTACCGGATACCGGGATTGAACGGGTCTTTGAAGGAATGGGTGATATCAAGTTCGACCTTCAAAGAATGCGGACACTCGATGACCGGATCGTAATCATCGACTATGGCCCTGACGGGACACCCTTGAGCTCATAGTCAGCAAGAGCGGCCATCGGCTTAGCTGGTAGCAAGGTCCGCTTTGTCCACAAAGCTGACGTCTGCAAATGGTTCCCCAAGGTGCCAGGGATGGATGCAGTGCACCACGTAGTGGCCGAGCGATCCCCCCGCGCTCAGAGCGTTGAACCGCCGCGCGGCGGCCCGGTCCATCGCCGTCCCGCCCGCCGGGGCGGCGCTTTGCGTGGGCTTGGCGCTTCGCATGGGCGGAGGGCTGGTGCGGTCGGCCTAGCACCGTTTGCGACAGGCGTCGGTTCCTTCCTCGGAGACCGCTATGTCCTGCACAGCAGACTGCAGTGAATTGAAGTTACGCAATCGACCGTCGGCTGGTCACAACCTTCAACCGACTAGCCATCAATGCGATCGCCGAGTCACGGGATAGAAAGCGTTCCGCCACCGCACGATCGGTATCTGGTTATTAGCTCGAGACCCCCGCCGAAAACGAGGACTTCAAATACGCAGGACGCCGATTCACCAGGCACATTCACTTCTCTCCTGCTCCCCGGCTCGATTGTTCTGCCATTCAACAAATCAGCCCCCCAGTAGTCGCTTTCGGCGGGACTTATATAGACTTCGGTGATCGTAAAATTGGTGTTGTTTCTAATGTCTACAGAGAAGGCCCAGGACGCTGTAGTCATAGCGAACAAAGCCAAAGGGACTGCTAAGGCTCCGACAGATCTCTTTAACAAGTGTCTCATTTTTCCTCGTTTTCAGAACCGGCGTGACGTCTGATTTATGCCGTCATCGACCATGTGAAGCGGCTGGACCAAGTGGCGGTTTTTATGAAGGATCGGCTGCTATGGGTTACACTCGTTGGCTGCGACGCAATCTGAGTAACCGTTACGCAAATTGGTCCTAATGGCATCGAAGAGATCATCGCATTCTGCGACATCCTCATCAGTTGTAGAAGTATCAAAACAACTGGTGAGTGCGGCCTGCGCCTGATTCATTTCGACCACATGCATCGCTTCGCATTGTTGCGCAGGCGTACGACCATCGGAGCATGTGACCTGTGCGACCGCTTGGCCTGCAGGGGACACCAGAACGAGAGCAAGAAGCGCCAGTGGTAAGGTTTTCATTTGTGAACTCCAGTGAGCGCGTGGGAAGATGATAGAGAGCGAACCGATCGTGGGCCGACGCTCAATTGCAGCAAAGCAATGCCCAACGCATCAATGGATTGAAGCACAGGGAGACGCGCACGTTGTCTGGTGACGCCCCTATCCTAGTTTTTCTTATCTTCGGGGCGGCAGCGCGCATGAGTGCTTGCTCAGGCAAATCGTAGGCCGAGGGAACTCATTGTGTCAACGAAGCCGCCGCCGGGTGGGCGTTGTGACTGCCCACTATTGCACGTTTGAACCCCACAGGACGGGAGCCGAATGGCCGACGTTCGACCCACCGATAGGCCGCTGGATCGGGCAATGACCGCTCCGACGGTGCCGTGCCCTAACGTTGAAATCAGTCGACACGGTCCGCCCCCCGGGGTGGTGATTTGGGTGGGTTTGGCGTTGCGCTCGGGCGGAGGGCTGACTTGGCGGCCATAAAGCGCGTTGTCCGGCCGGTGACATCCCCCCATGCGGGACGACGATGGGCTTTGGGCCAATCCACGCGCAAAGGCTGGGCGAGGCGGCCGGGGGATAGGGCGTTTGGCCTTGCCCTGAAGGGATTCCCCCGCTATACGCGCGCGGGTCAACTCGTCGGACAAGTCGTGAACAAAGGGATCGAGCAGGGTCGGACGTCTTCCGGCCCCTTTTGTTTTCGCGGTGCGCCACATCACGACCAATCCAAAGACCGGCGGAGACAACCGTTCGGCCAGATAAATCGAACGAATAGGAACCGATACGCATATGTGTGCTAAAGCAACCATGGAGGAGTTCGAAGCCCTCCTGAACGAAAGCTTCGAAATCGACACCCCCGAAGAAGGCAGTGTCGTCAAAGGCAAAGTCATCGCGATCGAAGCGGGCCAAGCCATCATCGATGTGGGCTACAAGATGGAAGGCCGCGTCGAACTCAAAGAATTCGCAAACCCGGGTGAAGCCCCTGAGATCGCCGTTGGCGACGAGGTCGAAGTCTATCTTCGCAACGTCGAGAACGCGAAGGGCGAGGCCGTGCTGTCCCATGAGATGGCCCGCCGCGAAGCCGCCTGGGACCGTCTGGAAAAAGCCTATGCCGCCGAAGAACGCGTCGAAGGCGCCATCTTTGGCCGCGTGAAGGGCGGCTTCACCGTCGATCTGGGCGGTGCCGTGGCCTTCTTGCCGGGCTCGCAGGTTGATGTGCGCCCCGTGCGCGACGCCGGCCCGCTGATGGGCCTCAAGCAGCCCTTCCAGATCCTGAAAATGGACCGCCGCCGTGGCAACATCGTTGTGTCGCGCCGCGCCATCCTGGAAGAAAGCCGCGCCGAGCAGCGCGCCGAGGTGATCGGCAAGCTGAACGAAGGCGACGTGGTCGACGGTGTCGTCAAGAACATCACCGAATACGGGGCCTTCGTGGACCTGGGCGGTGTCGACGGCCTGCTGCACGTCACCGACATGGCCTGGCGCCGTGTGAACGACCCCAAAGAGGTTCTGACCATTGGTGAAACCGTCAAGGTTCAGGTCATCAAGGTCAACAAGGACACCCACCGCATCAGCCTGGGCATGAAGCAGCTGATGGCCGATCCGTGGGACAGCGTCGAAGCGAAGTTCCCGCTGGAATCGACCCACACCGGTCGCGTTACGAACATCACCGACTACGGTGCATTCGTCGAGCTGGAGCCGGGCGTCGAAGGTCTGGTTCACGTGTCGGAAATGTCCTGGACCAAGAAAAACGTCCATCCGGGCAAGATCGTCTCCACCTCGCAGGAGGTTGAGGTCATGGTCCTCGAGATCGACACCACCAAGCGCCGCGTGTCGCTGGGTCTCAAGCAGACCATGCGCAACCCGTGGGAAGTGTTCGAAGAGCAGTTCCCGGTGGGCACGCAGGTCGAGGGCGAGGTCAAGAACATCACCGAGTTCGGTCTGTTCATCGGCCTGGAAAACGACATCGACGGCATGGTGCACCTCAGCGACCTGACCTGGGAAGGCCGGGGCGAGGACGTGATCGGCAACTACCGCAAAGGCGACATGGTCAACGCGGTTGTCACCGAGATCGACACCGACAAGGAGCGCATCTCGCTCTCGATCAAGGCGGTCGAAGGCGATCCGTTTGCCGAAGCCGTGGACGGCGTGAAACGCGGGTCGATCATCACCGTCGAAGTGACCGCGATCGAAGATGGCGGCGTCGAGGTGGATTACGAAGGCATGAAGTCCTTCATCCGCCGCTCCGACCTGTCGCGTGACCGTGCCGAGCAGCGCCCCGAGCGCTTCCAGGTCGGGGACAAGGTCGACGTGCGCGTCACCAATGTCGATGGCAAGACCCGCCGCCTGGGTCTGTCGATCAAGGCCCGCGAAATCGCGGAAGAGAAAGAAGCCGTGGAACAGTACGGCTCGTCGGACTCGGGGGCGTCGCTGGGCGACATCCTGGGTGCCGCGCTCAACAAAGACGACTGAGCCTTGTCGCATATGCTTTGAGAAAGCCCCGCCGATCTGGCGGGGCTTTTTCCTTTTCGGGAGAGCGTCATGGCGGCATGGGACGCCTACATCATTTGCACCAGCCCGCGCAGTGGAAGCACGCTGTTGTGCCGCTTGCTCAAGGCCACCGGTGTGGCGGGTGCGCCGGGGTCGCATTTCCACGAACCGGATCTGCACGCGTGGTGCGCCGATTACGGGCTGGATCCGGGTCCGGCCGCGGCGCCGGCGGATACGATCCGCGCGGTTCTGGCGGCTGCGGTGCGCAAAGGGCGCGGGGCGGGCGATGTGTTTGGGTTGCGGTTGCAGCGTGGCAGTGCCCCGTTCTTTCTGGAGCAGCTTGGGCACGTTTTTCCGGAAGCGTCCGGCGATCTCGACAGCCTTCAAGCGGCTTTTGGGCGGGTGCGGTTCATTCACCTCACGCGCGAGGACAAGCTGGCCCAGGCGATTTCCTATGTCAAAGCCGGGCAGACGGGCCTGTGGCACAAGGCGCCGGACGGGACCGAGATCGAGCGGCTCTCGGCCCCCGCCGATCCGGTCTATGATCCGACGGCGATCGCGGCCGAAATGGCGCGCATGACGGCCTATGATCAGGCGTGGCGCGATTGGTTTGCGGCAACGGGCATCGCGCCGATCCCCCTGCGCTATTCCGACCTGTCGCGGGACCCGGTCGCGGCGCTGGCGCGGGTGCTGGAGGCACTTGGGCTGGATCCGGCGGCGGCCCGTGTGCCGGTGCCGACGGCGAAACTGGCGGATGGGATCAACGCGGACTGGTATCGCCGGTTCCGATTGGACCACGCCGCGGCCCAAACCCCATAAAAAAGGCGCGCCCCGATCTCTCGGCGCGCGCCCGGTTCTTTGTCTCAGGCCGGTTTAGCCGACGAGGCCACCGTCATCCCGCGTGACCGCCACAACGGTCGACCGCGCGAGCGAGCCGTTGTGATCGGGGAACGTGCCGTCATCGTCGCCCGGGTGATGGATGCCGACGAACATCGTGCGGCGATCCGACGACCAGGTCAGGCCGGTGACTTCACAGCCCTTCGGACCGGTCAGGAAACGGCGGATTTCGCCGGTAACCGGGTCACCCGCGAGCATCTGGTTGTTGCCGTTGCCAGCGAAGTCGCCTTCGTTGCCATCGTTGCCGTCCGTCTGGATCCAGATCAGGCCGGTGGTGTCGATCATCATGCCGTCGGGCGAGTTGAACAGGTTGCCCGAGTTCATGTTGGCCGACCCGCCATAGACATCACCGTGCACGTCGGGGTTGCCGACCATGACGTAGAGATCCCAGTTGAACGTGGTGGCGCCGTGGTCGCCGCCGGCCGGACGCCACCGGACAATCTGACCGTAGCGGTTCACATCGCGCGGGTTCGGTGCGTTGGCGACCATCGGCTCGCCCCCGGCATTCGTCCGCACGGTGCCGTCGTCGTTGATCAGGCCGCGACGCGAGTTGTTGGTGAGGCAGCAATAGGCCTCGGACGCGGTCGGGTTGACGGCGATCCACTCGGGGCGGTCCATGGTGGTGGCATTGACGGCAGAGCCGGCCATCCGGGTGAAGATCGCGATCTCGGCCTCGGTCATGCCGGTGGTGGCGGGCGTCAGAGCCACCCATTCACCGGATTGATCGTCGTCGAACACGGCCACAAACAGCGTGCCGTCGACCATCAGGCGCGAGGTGTCGCCACCTTCCACGTAGGGCTCGGCGCTGACCCACTTGTACATGTACTCGCCACGTTCATCGTCGCCCATGTAGACGACGAAGCGGCCGTCATTGGCGATCGCGTAGGCGGCGTTCTCGTGCTTGAAGCGGCCCAGAGCGGTGTGCTTGATCGGGGTCGCGTCCGGGTTGGCCGGGTCAATCTCCACGATGTAGCCTGCGCGGTGCGGCTCGTTCGGATTCTGGCTGACGTCCCAACGGCTGTCCCACTTGTGGTAGTCGTAGCCCCACCCGTCGATGCCGACGCCATAGCGACGGAAGCCGTTCTGGTGGGTCAGCGACAGCGCGGCGTGGCTTTCGGCGGTCGAGCCGAAGTAGCCGTTGAAGTTCTCTTCGCAGGTCAGGTAGGTGCCCCAGGGCGTCCGGCCCGATCCACAGTTGTTCATCGTGCCAAGCGAAGCCATGCCGGTCGGATCGGCATCGGTCTTGAGCAGGTCATGACCGGCGGCCGGGCCGCTGAAGGTCATGGGTGAGTTGTGGTGGATGCGGCGGTTGCAGGGGCTGTCGACCACGACGGACCAGCCGCCATCGCCCTGCGCAATCTCGAGCACGTTCACGCCCTGCAGGTGCTGCAGAATGCGCACGTCGTCCAGACCGGTCGGCACGCCCTCTTCGGCGTGGGGCAGGTTCACGCGGCGGTTGGTGTATTCGGAGTTCACGACCAGGATTTCGCGGCCGTCGACGTTGAACAACTCCATGCCGTCGGTGTTTTCGCCAAAAACCTTGTCGGCCATATCGACCGAGACGCCGGTCGCCGGGTCAAACGCACCTTCGGCGTCCGGGAACAGGGGATCGCCCCACCGGACCAGCACGTCCCAGGAATACCCCTCGGGCACATGGACGGTGTCGTCGGTGGCGATGCCGATGGCGTCAAATGCGAAGCGCGAGGCGCCCTGGGCCAGGGCTGCGGAGCCGCTGAGGAACGAGGTGCCCATGACAGCCGCGCCCGAGCCAAAGGCCAGCACGCCGCCAAGGAAGCCGCGGCGCGAAATGGCGCGATCGACGACATCGTCAAAGTCAGAGCGCTCGGCGCGTGGAAAGTTCAGTTCATCCCAATCGTCTGCAGACAACTTGGTGGTATCGACATCTTTCATGTCGTGTCTCCCTGGATACCTTTCATGGAATGCGGCAGCGCCAAGCGACTCGGCAGCAGCGCCGCGCGCGAAAAGGCTATCGGCGCTGCATGACAGGGCGGTGACAGGGATGTGACAGTTGGCCGAAGCGTGTCAGCCGAGGGCCGCGCACAGCACGCGGATCAGAGCAGGATCGACAGGCTGTAGGCCAGGCGATCGGTGACAATGGCCAGGGATTGACGCGCCAGAACGGTGTCGTCGACGTCGTAGGCCGTCCGGGTCAGCATCAGCAGCCCGGTATGGCGATCCACCGACAGGGCCACCGATTGGCCCATGCTGGTCACGGCGGCGGTCAGGTGATCCTCGATCCGTGCGGGCGGGTGGCCGAGATCGGCCAGCAGGGCCTCCAAAGCGATCGGGGCGTCTTCGGGGATGGCCAGGGCCAGTGCCTCCGGCACGGTGACGGTGTCGAGGGCGACGCGGTCGCCATCGAGGCGGAGGGTCCGTTCCAGTTCGGACAGGCGCATCGTGCCGAAAATGTCGGTTTCCGCGGCATCCGCGCCGCGCGTTTTGGCGTGGGTCCGGAACGCTTCGAGCACGGGGGGTGCGCCATCCGGTCCGGTCAGCCGGTCGGTGCCGATGCTGGCCGTTCCCTTGGCCTTGGCGGCCGAGGCCGGGTCGGCGACAAGGGTGCCGCGGCCCGCTTTGCGGTGCAACAGGCCCATGCCTTCGAGGGTGATCAGGGCGCGGCGCATGGTGCCTTGGCTGACGCCGAATTCGTCGGCCAGCCCAAACTCGTTGGGCAAGCGCAATCCGGGCGCCCATTCGCCGCTTTCGATGCGGCGGATCATCTCGGTCTCGGCAGCTTTGTAGAGCGGCACGCGCGCCATGGTCGTCGATCCCCTTGTTGCCGCACACAACCCCATCGCCGGGGTCGGGGTCAATTCAGATGCTCAATAAGTCGCGAATGCCGGTCAAAGGCTTTGATCAATGCCCCAAGATTAGGCAGTTCCGCCGCTTCAAGCATCGGGATCATCTTGCGGAACGCATCGCCCGTGCCGATGGCATCGCCGATTGCCGTGTGGCGATCCGCTTCGGGGATGACGATCGAAAGCCGGTCGCAGAGCGCATCGAGCGTGTGTTCGGCAGATTGGCCATAGAGGATGGCCGAGCACAGGACGGTGTCGAGGATCGGTTGATCGAAGCGTTTGCCGATCTCGCGTTCGCGGCGGCGCAGGAAGGCCATGTCGAAGGGCGCGTTGTGGGCGACCAGAACGCAGCCCTCGGCGAAGCGGTGGAAGCGCGCCAGCGCCTCGCCCACGTCGGGGGCATCGGCCACCATCTCGTTCGTGATGTGGTGCACTTCTGTCGAGGCTGCGGGGATTTTGCGCCCCGGATTGACCAGCATGTCGAAGCGTTCGCCATCGACCAGCTTGCCATTGACCACGCGCACCGCCGCGATCTGGCACACCTCGTCCACCTGCGGGTTCAGGCCGGTGGTTTCGGTATCGAAGACGACGAAACTGAGCGAGGAGAGCGCGGCCTGCGCCAGATCGTCGGGGATCGCGGCATTCAACAGGTCGAAGTCATAGAGCACGGACCGCATGGGACCGACGGGCTTGGGGTCGGCCATCGGAAGCGCGAAGCGCAACGCCACGCGGTTGGGGCCGGCGGGCTCAACGCTGAGGCGGGTGCCATGGCACCGCAGAACATCCTGACCGGCAAAGCGCACCATGCCGGGGGACAAGGGGGTTTCGAGCCATCCGTCGACATCCGCCGCCGCGGGGGCCGTGGCGTCGGCCTCTAGGCTGAGGACCGCGCAGTCCGGCGTTTCCGAGGCCAGCGTCAGGATCAGGCCCGAGGCCCCGGCGTTCGACCAATCCAGCGCCAGACGCTCCAACATGCGGGTGATCGCAAACCCGTCGCAGCGCAACCCGGTGTCGCCCAGATCGCAGCCAAGCGCGACCCCCTTGCGCCCGAGCCGTGCAGCCAGACCCGCGCCAAGGTCTTCGGCGCTGAGGTCTTCCATTGGCCACCACGCGGTGTCGGTCTGGGCTTTCTCAGTGGCGACATCTGCGCTGAGCGTGGACAAGGCGGCCTTTGCGGGCGTGTCGGCGAGATCGGGCAGGGCCGTTTGCACACCGTCCAGAAGGCGGGTCAGGAGGTGATCGCGGGCGGCCAGCACCTCCAGATCGCCACTGACGTCGCGCAGGGTCAGGACGTAGCCCGGTTTGTCGGTTTCCTGGCCTTCCAGCCACAAAAGCCGCATCCGCGCCTCGAGCAGGCGCGCGCTGGCGCTGGTGCTGACGAGGATATCGGTACCCTCGTCCCCGCCCTTCGCGGCGAGGCGATCATAGGCCTGCTGAATGGGGCCCATGCGCAGCAAACCCGATACGGGGCGACCGAGCCCAAGCGCCTCGGTGTCTCCCAGAATGTCCCGGCTGTGCCCGTTGTAGAGGGCGATGTTGTGGGTGGGCGTGCAGAACATGACGCCGTCAGGCACTTCGGCCAGCAGGGTTTCCAAGCGGGTCTTTTCGCTGTTGAGCCGCGCGGTTTCGCGCCCGACCGCCAGGGCCATGGCATTCCGGGTTTCCGTCAGGTTCGACGCGACGGCGGCGGCGGCCGGGGCCAGGTCGCCCAGGTAGCGCGCGGTGCGGTGGTCGATCCCGTCCTCGACGTCGGTGTGGGCGCGCGCGCGCATTTCGGCGGCAAGCCGTTCAACCGGCCGCGCGACATGTTCGTCAAACAGGACCCAGACCCATGTCGTCAGCCCCACAATCGCTAGAACGGCGACCGCGCCGGCGATGACAAAGGAACTGAGCGCGTGGTCTTCGCCCAGGCGAATGTATCCAAGGATCAGGCCCGACACGACCAGCGCCGACCCGCCAAGGGCCAGCAGGGCAAAGAACAGGAATATGCGCAGGCGCAGACTAAGATGGCTCAACATCGCTTGGGGCCTCCTCTTGCCCCTGGATGGTTTTGCTGTGGTCCCGGGCGCGGTCGCGCATCGCAACCCGGAACACGTGGGTTAACTGCCGGTGACCTCCCCACCACAGACAGATGCAACGATCGGGTCGCCGTCGGCGACGTCGATCCAAGGGGCATTCACCGGCGCACCGGTGTCGCTGAATTCGGTATCGGGTCGAATTTCGGCCCGGCGGTTGGTTTCGCAATCAATCAGGTTGGGCAGCACCATCTGCGGCTGCCAGCGTTCCTGCCGGCGCAGCTGCACCACGAGGATGCCCGACCCTTCGACGGTTTCCGCCACTTCGGAGGGCGAATAGCTGACAAAGCCACGGACCCAAGGCCGGATGAACGTCCAGGGTTGGTACCAGGTTTGCTGCTGCCGTTCGGCCACGACGATCGTGTCCTCGGGCATGGTGCGCAGCACGTTGGGGTACCAGCCGTATTCGGTGCCGACCGTCGCGGCCAGCATGGCCAGACCGGCGCAAATCGGGATCACGCCCTTGGGCAACCGCTGGCCCGAAAGCGAGCGCAGAAGCAGGCCGATCCCGGCTCCGGCGAAACCGGCCACGAGGGCAGTGAGAAGGCTCCAAAACATAGGCGTCTAGTGTCCGTTCAGCTGAGGTATCCGCCCCCGCGCGAGGCGGCGGCCGATTGCATGGTTTTGATCACGACAAACGCATCGCGCAGGTGGCTGCGTTCGAAATCCGACAGATCGGCGGGTGTCATGAAGTTGTCGGGCTTTTCGCCCCGCTTGATCTGGGCGGCCTGGTGTTCCAGGCGGGCCTCGGCGATCATGTCGTAGGCATCCAGCAGGTCGCGCCCGCCCCCGGGCGACACGGTGTTGGTGTCAATCGCCGCCAGCAGGCGCGCGCGGGTGTTGGCAGCGGTCAACTGACCGCGCAGGGCGTAGATGCGGCCCAGATCCACGACCGGGACCACGCCGCTCATCTTCATGTCGATGGTGTTCTTGTGTTCGCCAGACCGCACGGTGGCAAAGCCGCGGAACATGCCGAGCGGCGGGGCGTGTTTCAGCGAATTGCT
Organism: Paracoccaceae bacterium; assembly: GCA_963921255.3. Lineage (GTDB taxonomy): Bacteria > Pseudomonadota > Alphaproteobacteria > Rhodobacterales > Rhodobacteraceae > JANSYL01. The sequence goes on from CAWUEW020000001.1 coordinate 725,819, forward strand.
GGTCATATGCGCGACGAAGATCGAGTTAGAGGAGGCCGCGGCAAGCGTTTCTTCCTGCAGGTCGTCAAACAGCGTGTCGGTCCCGCCGATGGGGCGCAGGTCGAACATGACCGAGGCCAGCATCTGCGCCTCGGGGTTCGGGGTGTGAATCCAGCGCCGGAAGTAATCGCGCCAGACGCGCAGGGGCTGCCGCCATTTTGGGTTGGTCGCCATCATGTCGCCGGGGCAATAGAAATACCCGGCCTCGTCCAACCCGTCGGACACGAATTTGGCCAGTTCGGCGAAATAGGCGTCGTCGGCCTCGGTCGCGGCATCGTCGAGGATCAGGCAATTGTCCTGATCGCTGACGCCGGTTTGTTCCTGCCGCCCTTGGCTGCCACAGGCGAGCCACAGGTAGGGGACCGGGGGCGGTCCGAGCTTGGCTTCGGCCAGCGCCAGAAGGCGGCGCGTGGTGGCGTCGGCGATATCGGTGATCAGGCGCGTGACGACCTGATGGGGGTTCTGTGCGCCGACCAACTGCACCAGAAGCTCGGGGATCTTGTGCACGATCTTGGCCAGCGCCGCGGTGTCGTTTGCGGCCGCGATGTCCTGGATCAGCGCGGCGGATGACGTGGCCTGGAACCGGGTGAGGTCGGTCTGGGTCAGGATGCCGACCAGATCGCCGCCTTCGACGACGGGCATGTGCGTGATGCCCTTCTCGACCATCGTGTGCAGGACGTCAGCCACCAGTGCACTGGGGGGCAGCGTGGTGGGATCGGGGGTCATGATCCGCGACACCGGGATATCGGGGGCCAGCCCTTCGGCCACCGCGCGGGACGTGATGTCGCCCGTGGTCAGGATGCCCCGGACCGCTTTGCCTTCGGCGGCAATGATGCAGGAGACGTGGATTTCCCGCATCTTGCGCGCGGCGTCGATCAAGGGCGTGTCCGGTGTGCAGGTCAGGGGGTTCGGGGTCATCAGATCGGCCAGCGCGATCGTGGTGATATCCTGTTTGCGGGCGGCGGCGGGGCGCGTGCGATCGAAAAAGCGCAGGATGCGCGGATGATCAGCGACAAGCGCGTGGAAGGTGTCGGCCGGGATTGCCAGAAGGCGGCTGTCCTCGGACGCGGTGGCGGTCACGACGCCGACGCCATCCTTCATCAGGCTGCGTTCGCCGAAGGAGTTCTTGGGCCCGAGGATCGAGAGCGTTTCATCGGTCGCGTCGGTGATGTCGATGCGCCCGTCGATGATCAGATAGAGCGCCTCAACCGGTTGCCCGTGTTCGAACACGGTGTCGCCTGTCTTGACCTCGATGATGTCTACGGAAGCGGCCAGCCCCGCGATTTCGTCGGCCGACAGCGCATCGTAGGGATGCGATTGCGATAGGACGGAGACGAAATCGGTCATGATGGGCGGGTCCGATCAAGAAAAAGGCGCACCCCGAAGGGTCGGGATGCGCCGGGTGTTTGGCCAGAGCCCGCGGTGTCGCAGGCTCTGGGAAACCGGTCCGTCGATTAGTGGTCGACGGCTGCGCCGGCGCCGCGCGGAATGCGGACGCTTTCGACGAGATCCTGGATCTCCTTCGGCGGAGCGGCGGTGGCGTTGGACACCAGGTAAGCCACACCGAAGTTGAACAGTGCACCGATCGGGCCGAAGTGTGTCGGCGGGATGCCGAACAGGTACTGGCTCGAGTCAAGCATGTTCGTGCCCGGGATGAAGAACCAACCCAGATAGGTGAACAGGTACAGACAGGTCGTGATCAGACCAGCCAGCATACCAGCGATCGCCCCGGCGGAGTTCATCCGCTTGGAGAAGATCCCCATCATCAGCGTCGGGAACAGTGTTGCTGCCGCCAGACCGAAGGCCAGCGCCACAACCTGCGCCGCGAAGCCCGGCGGGTTCAGACCCAGATAGGTTGCCAAGGCGATTGCACCGGCCATCGAGATCCGGGCAGCGAGGAGTTCCCCACCTTCCGTGATGGACGGATTGATCACCGACTTGATCAAGTCGTGTGACACCGCCGAGGAGATGGCCAGAAGCAGACCCGCCGCAGTCGACAGGGCGGCCGCCAGACCACCGGCAGCGATCAGCGCGATCACCCAACCCGGCAGCTGTGCGATTTCCGGGTTTGCCAGCACGAGGATGTCACGGTTGAAGGTGACAAGTTCGTTGCCTTCCAGGCCGTTGGCTTCACCGAATGCTGCACCGGCTTCCGAACCCGAGTTGTAGTACTGGATCCGGCCGTCGCCGTTCAGGTCTTCAACACCAAGCAGGCCGGTGACCTCCCAGGTGCGGAACCAATCGGGCAGCTCGTCTGCTGCAACCGCTTCGCCCTGCACACCTTCGGGCCACATGGTGGTGATGATGTTCAGACGCGCCATGGCACCAACCGCAGGTGCGGTGAGGTACAGCAGTGCGATGAACACCAGCGCCCAACCAGCCGACCAACGTGCGTCGGCCACTTTCGGCACGGTGAAGAAGCGGATGATCACGTGGGGAAGACCCGCGGTACCGATCATCAGCGACAGGGTGTAGAGCGCCATCAGCCACTGGTTGGTGGTTGCCGTGTACTCGTTGAAGCCAAGATCGGTCAGCAGACCGTCCAGCGTCGTGAGCAGCGGAACACCAGCTACAACGCCACCCGGCAGACCTTCGTTCATGCTCGAGAACAGGCCCAGACCCGGGATCGGGTTGCCGGTCAGCTCGAGCGAGATGAAGATTGCAGGAATGGTGTAGGCGGTGATCAGAACGCAGTACTGCGCCACCTGCGTGTAGGTGATGCCTTTCATCCCGCCGAGAACGGCGTAGACGAAAACAACGCCCGACGCGATGAACAGACCCGTGTCACGCTCCACTTCCAGGAAGCGCGAGAAGGCCACGCCTGCGCCCGACATCTGGCCGATCACGTAGGTGATCGAGATGACGAGCAGACAGATCACGGCAACGACGCGTGCGGTCTGGCTGTAGTAACGGTCGCCCACGAACTCCGGCACGGTGTATTTGCCGAACTTCCGCAGGTACGGTGCGAGCAGCATGGCCATAAGCACGTAGCCACCCGTCCAACCCATCAGGAAGAGCGAGTTGTTGTAGCCGACAAAGGCGATGAGGCCTGCCATCGAGATGAACGATGCGGCCGACATCCAGTCCGCAGCGGTCGCCATCCCGTTGACGACGGGGTTCACACCCCGGCCAGCGGCGTAGAATTCAGATGTGGAACCCGCGCGGGCCCAAATCGCGATACCGAAGTAGAGCGCAAACGACAGCCCCACGACGATAATATTTAGTGTTGTTTGATCCATGGTTTGGTCTGTCCCTTACTCGTCCACGCCATGTTCTTTGTCGATCGAGTTCATACGCATTGCGTAGAAGAAGATCAGGAACAAGAAGACGAGGATCGATCCCTGCTGGGCAAACCAAAAGCCCAGGTCGGTTCCGCCCACTGCGATGCCGCTGATCAGCGGACGCAGCAGAATTGCGAAGCCATACGAAGCCAACGCCCAGATCACCAAGCAAATGGTGACCAGACGAATGTTCGCAGACCAGTACGCGTTGTTGTCAGAATTGTCTGCCATTCTGTACTCCCTTCGAAGGTTCTTGCCTGCCGACCCCTCCTTGGCCCGGCCTGCAAATATTTGTCGGCGCCCCCTTGGTTGGAGGCGCCGACAAATCGGTTAGGCGTCCGTGAGCGGGCTCACGATCGCGTTCATTTGGCCCGCGATCTCAGCGATATCGCCCATGGCGGGGATTTCGGTGAGGCTGCCGCGGGCGGCGTAGTAGTCGATGAGCGGCGCGGTGTCGGCGTGGTAGGCCGACAGGCGCGTACGCACCGTTTCTGCATTGTCGTCGGCACGGCGTTTCATCTCCGTGCTTCCGCACTTGTCGCAAACGCCCTCAACGGCCGGTTGCTTGAAGCTGTCGTGATAGCCTTCGCCGCAGTTGGCGCAGGTGTAGCGGCCCGAAACCCGCTCAACCATCGCCTCGTCATCGACCTTGAGGCTGATGACGGCGTCGATCTGCTGATCGCGTTCGGCCAGCAGGGCATCCAGCGCCTCGGCCTGGGCCGCGGTGCGCGGAAACCCGTCGAGGATGGTGCCTGCGGCAACATCCGGCTGGTCCAGCCGTTCCTTCAGGACGGCAAGCACGATCTCATCCGAGACCAGTTCGCCCTTTTCCATGACCGCCTTGGCGGCCAGACCGGCCTCTGTGCCCGCCGCCACGGCGCCACGCAGAAGATCGCCGGTGGACAGTTGGACGAGGCCAAAGCGCTCTTCCAGCATGCGGGCCTGGGTGCCCTTCCCGGCGCCCGGAGGCCCGAGAAGGATCAGGTTGACGGCGCGGGTGGCAGTGTCGAGATCTTTCATCACACCGCTCACTTATTGGCCCGGTTTTCGATCAGGTCATCGACAACCGACGGATCCGCGAGGGTCGAGGTGTCACCGAGCGAGCCAAAGTCGTTCTCGGCGATCTTGCGCAGAATGCGGCGCATGATCTTGCCCGAGCGCGTCTTGGGCAGGCCGGGGGCCCACTGAATGACGTCCGGCTTGGCAATCGGGCCAATCTCGGCGCGGACCCAGTCGCTGAGCGTCTTCTTCAGCTCATCCGACGGCTCTTCGTCGTTCATCAGGGTGACATAGCAATAGATGCCTTGCCCCTTGACCGGGTGCGGGTATCCGACCACGGCGGCTTCGCTGACGGTCTCATGCGCGACGAGGGCGCTTTCGACTTCGGCGGTGCCCATGCGGTGGCCCGAGACGTTGATCACGTCATCGACGCGACCGGTGATCCAGTATTCGCCATCGGCATCGCGGCGGCAGCCGTCGCCCGAGAAGTAGTAGCCCTTGTAGTCCGAGAAGTACGTCTTCACGAAGCGGTCGTGGTCGCCCCAAACGGTGCGCATCTGACCGGGCCAGCTGTCCGCGATGACCAGGACGCCCTCGACATCGTCGCCTTCGATGATGTCGCCCGAGGTCGGGTCAAGCACCAGCGGCTGCACGCCGAAGAACGGCTTCTGTGCGGCGCCCGGCTTCAGTTTATGCGCGCCCGGCAGCGGGGTCATCATGTGGCCGCCGGTTTCGGTCTGCCACCAGGTATCGACGATCGGGCAGTTAAACTTGCCCACGTTTTCGTTGTACCAGTTCCAGGCTTCGGGGTTGATCGGTTCACCCACGGTGCCCAGAAGCTTCAGGCTGCTCAGGTCGTACTTGTCGACAAAGCTGGTGCCTTTGCCCATCAGCGCGCGAATGGCGGTGGGGGCGGTGTAGAACTGGTTCACCTTGTGCTTTTCGCACACTTCCCAGAAGCGGCCCGCGTCCGGGTAGGTCGGCACGCCTTCGAACATCAGCGTGGTCGCGCCGTTGGCCAGCGGACCATAGACGATGTAGCTGTGGCCGGTCACCCAACCCACGTCCGCGGTGCACCAGAAGATGTCCCCGTCATGGTAGTCGAACGTGTACTGGTGGGTCATCGCGGCATAGACCAGATACCCGCCGGTGGAGTGCACAACCCCCTTGGGCTGACCGGTCGAGCCGGAGGTGTAGAGGATGAACAGCGGATCTTCGGCGTTCATCTCTTCCGGCGGGCAGTCGGCGCTGACGCGTGCCGCCAGATCGTCGTACCAGATGTCACGGCCACCAACCCATGCGATCTGCTGACCGGTGCGCTTGACGACCAGGCATTTGGTGTCGATCACGTTGTGCAGCAGGGCCTTGTTGACGTTGTCTTTCAGCTCGGTCAGGCGTCCGCCGCGCGGCGCGCCGTCGGCGGTGATGACCAGCTTGGCGCCACAGCCGTTGATCCGGGCCGCCAGCGCGTCGGGCGAGAACCCGGCGAAGACGATGGAGTGGATGGCGCCGATCCGCGCGCAGGCCAGCATCACATAGGCGGCCTCGGGGATCATCGGCAAATACAGAACGACGCGGTCGCCTTTTTCGACGCCGCATTCTTTCAGAACGTTCGCGAAGGTGCAGACCTGCTCGTACAGTTCGTTGTAGGTGATGTGCTGCGCTTCGTCGGTCGGCTCATCGGGTTCAAAGATGATCGCGGTCTGGTCGCCGCGCGTGGCGAGGTGCCGGTCGATGCAGTTGGCCGAGACGTTCAGCGTGCCATCTTCGAACCATTTCACGTGCACGTCGTCATAGGCGAAGGACGTGTCTTTGACTTTGCTGTAAGGCTTGATCCAATCGAGCCGCTTGCCATGCTCGCCCCAGAAGGCTTCGGGGTCGTTCACCGAGGCGGCGTACATTTCGTCGTATTTGGCGGTGTCGATATGTGCACCATCCAAAAGCGCGGGGAAGGCTTGAGTGTCCTTGGGCAACGTCGTTTCTCCCATTGGGCTGACACACAACAACAGGGCGCGGGCCCATTGAGCTGGGTCGCGTGGTCAGCCTGATCTGCCCGGGTCTGGCCAGACATGTGCCAGGTGGGCGCCGGTGCCCCGAACCGGGGCGATGAAAAGGGTGGTTAGCCTCCCCCAACCCGACTGGGTCTCCGCGATGATCGAAAGCCGAACCCTGTCCTCCGTCGGCTTCTGGTCGCGGGTCGAACCCGGTCTTTGCCACGTTGCCTGGTGCAGGTTTCTGCGCAACGAGACGTGGGCAAAACATGACATTTTGCGATGCCGATCAGAACATCTTCCTCAGAGGATTGGATTTTTTTGTAAACAAATTTCTATCTACGTCGCAGAAATTGTAAAGTAATTTACAAATAGCTCTGAACCCCCTTATTTCATTGAGGGATTTTTTCACCCGAAACGGGTCACTGCGGCAGGCGGTCACACGCAATTTCTGCGGTGCGGCGGGGGTCGAAATGCATCTTTACGTTGAAATGTCGCAGGCGCGATCCATGCGCCCGAGAGGAATCGGGTCCGTGCACGGCGGGTCCGGCGTCAGCCCCGCTTGTCATCCCACCGTCAGGTGAAATCGACAGGTGACCCCGGCAGGGGGCGCTCAGGCCCGGCCTGGGCTGGCCGGTGGGGGCGGCATTTGCTGGGCCTGGGCGATGACATCGACCCCCATCTGGCGCAGCAGGTGGACATAGTCGAGGAGCACCCAGTTCTCGGCGATGGTGCCGTCCGCACAGCGATAGAAATCCATAACCCGCAGCGTGAGGGGCTTTCCGGTGGCCGGCACACCCAGATACGGGCCCTGGTGCGTCATTGTCATGGAGGGCCAGCCCGAGACGGCCGCATAGTCGCCATCGCCGATCCGGCAGTAGTGGTTGCCGCCCTGGCGGTCCGGGAACGCGCGCAAAAACTCGGCCCGGTGATGGTCGACAAATCCCTGCCACCCGCTGGTGGATCCGATCCCGCCCGGCCCGTACCACATGAAATCCTTGTGCCAGAGCCCGTGTTCCCCGGTCTGATAGTCGGAGCCGTAGGTTTCCGGGTCATAGATGTGCAGCCCGTCCAGCATCCGTTCGACCACCGACAGGGAATCCGCTCCGCGTGCCCGGTTCGTGGGGCAAACGCCATCCAATGTCAGGGGGGCGGGGAACATCACCGGTGAGCCGTAATGCGGCGGCAGCGGATAGCGTCCGGTCTCGTGCATCAGATGCAGCAGGTCGACGATGATCCGCGCCTGGGTGATCTGGTTGTCCTCGATCCGGTAGAACTCACCAAACCGGATGAAGGCCAGGAGCGTGCTGGCGGGGACGCCGAACAATGCCTCGACGAAGATGCCGGAGGCATGGGACACCGTGGCCAGCCATTCCCCACCCTCGGCGCGGATGTTTTGACCCGCGAACAACATGAGGTCGCGGCGCTGCCGGTGCCGGAGGGCTTGCCGCAGGGGCCGGTAGAACCCTGCGACGATGGGGTCGGGGCCCACGAGCGTACCAATCGGGTCGGACATATCGAACAGGGCGTCCGGTGCGATATGCGTTGCCGCGAAGCGGTCCAGCACTGCATCCTCCACCGTCAGAAATCCGGCCAGAACGGTTTGGAAATGTGCACGATCCAAGGTCATGTGAAACTCACCACGTTGATGTCCGGCTGCCACGTTTGCCGAATTCGCGCGGGGATGCCAGTTGAATTTGCAAACGCATGCAACTTGCGGGTCGGGCCGGACCTTACAGGATGCGGAAGCTGTCCTTGAGCCAGGGCATGCGTTGATGCGCGGGGCGCAGGAAATGCTCCTCGATGAGATCCTTGGCGAGGTCGGCGATCTGGGCCGGAACCTCGCGCGTCCAGTCGTCGGTGGCGTAGAGCACGATCTGGCGCGAAATCTCGGCGCCCGGCAGGGGGTGCGCGTCGATGGCATCGGCAAAGCGTTCCCCCCGCAGCAGGCTGAGCGGTGTGGTGATGGTCCAGCCCGTCCCGTTGGCCACCAGCGCGCTGATGGACTGATTGGAGTCCAGCTCGAACCGGTCGGGGGGCGAGCGGTTGGCCTGCGCGAGGTAGGTTTCGATCTGTTGGCCCATGATCTGAACCATGTCGCGTCGCAGGAAGGCAAGGTGATCGAGGCCACGGATCCCGGCACCCACATCGGTGCCCTTCGGAACTGCCAGAATGTAGGGGTCTTCCATCAGGGGGTAGGAACGGGTGGCGACCGGGTCGGTCGGGCCGGCTGCGCAGATCACGACGTCAAGTTCGCGCTGCGCGATCTGGGCCTGCAACGTATGGCTGGCCCCGGTGCGCAGTCGGAAGGCGCATTGGGTCATCGTCTCGGCCAGTCGGGTCGCCAGAAGCGGGGTTACCGCGTTCTCGAAATCTTCGACAACACCCAAGGCGAGGGCCGACAGGTCGCTGAGGTCCAGCGCGACGAGCCCGCGCTGCCCCACGCGAAGCGCCTGCAGCGCCGTCGTGGCGCGGTCGAGGAACACGCGCCCGGCCGGGGTCAGCACCATCGGACGACGGGAATGATCCACCAGTTCGGTGCCCAGGGCCTGCGACAGGTTCTTGAGTTGCTGTGACACGGCTGGCGCGCTCATGTGCAACCGCTCGGCTGTCGCCGCGACCGAACCGGTCTGGGCGAGCGTCTCGAACACTTCGAGACCGCGCGGGGTTATGCCTTTGAGCAAAGGATCCGACATCGTCAGGCCGCCACCAGTTCTTCGAGCAACTCCGAAGAGAATGTCACCGGATTAATCGGCTCTGTCGGTGGAGCCAAGTCCAGGAAGTCGGACGGCGAGGCGCCGCCATTGACCTCGGGCAGCCAGGCGATGATCCAGGCCTGGTGGGCCACGGGGCCGTGGAACGGTGTGGCCGTGTCGGTGACAAAGGGGGTGAGCATGGCTTCCATCGCGTTCTGGCCGTCGCCGGAGAACCGGCGCGGTGCCGGTGCTTCGGGATGGGCCACGCGCCCCTTCAGGCCCGCGCCACGCCCGATCGCGCACAGCCCTTGTTGGGCCAGGCTTTGCAGGGGGGTGATCAAGGCGCCCGGCGGGCTGGCTTGATCCAGCCGCAGCATCATCACCCCCTGAGAGCGGACGCGCGAATCCAGGCGCGGCAGGGCATGCATCAGGGCAGCGGTTGCAAACCCGTGTCCGGCGTCCGCCGTCATCAACCCCGGCCACGGTTGGGCGAGGCTGGCCGTGGCGGACGGTTTGAGATGCCCGTAGCGGATCAAGCGCAAATCACGCAAAAGCGCATGCAACCCGTGAACGCCCTCATCGGCCGCTTCGGCTGCGGCAACCTCGGCGGCGACCAGACGCGCCACGGCGGGCCGGACGCCTGCGCGGGTCAGGCAATCCTGGGCCAGCGCTTCAATTTCGTCCAAGCTCAAGGTCATTGTCATGCCCGCCAGTCTTTGCCGCGCGGTGGCGAAGCGTCAATGCTGGCGAACCCGCATGGGCTTGGCCGCTTAGCCTTCGATGACGAGATGCGGGAACCGTTTCGCGGTTTCGCGAATGACGGTTGCAAGGCGTTCATACGCGGGGCCGGCACCGGACGCCTCGCGCCAGACCAGCCCGATCGACCGCGAAAACCGCCGCCCCCGGAACGGGCGCACGACCACATCGCGGGCGCGGCCGGCAATTTCCGATTCCACGTAGAGCGCGGGCAGGAAGGTCAGCCCCATCCCCATCGCCACCATCTGGCGCAACGCATCAAGCGACGTGCCTTCGTAGTCCCGCGAGAGATGGGCCCCGGTTTCGACGCACAAGGCCGAGATCTGATCGTGGAGCGTGTAGGACGGCGACAGGGAGAGAATCGTTTGTTCCGACAGATCGTCATTGTCCAACATGTCCTTTGCGGCGAGTGGATGCTCTGCGGGAAGGGCAACGGACAACGGCTCGCGGAACAGACGCGCCACTGACAGCGTGGCCCCCGAGACGGGAAGTTGGGTGAGAATGAGATCATGCATCCCGTCGCCCAATTCGCGCAGCAGGTCGCGGGGCGCGGCCTCCCGGATATAGAGGCGGAGATCGGGGTGCGACCGGTGCAGGTCGCCGACGACATGCGGCATCAAATAGGGGCCAAGCGTGGCCGAGGTGCCAAGGCGGATGGTGCCACCGAGGCCGGATTGGAGCGTCACCGACAGATCCATAATGCCTTGAGTTGCATCAAGAATATCCCGTGCGCGGCGCGCCACCTCGCGGCCTGCGAGGGTCAGGCGGACCGGCCCGCGACCCCGTTCGACCAGGGTCAGGCCGAGCGAGTCTTCGAGGGTTTTGATCTGGACGGACAGGGACGGTTGCGAGATCCCGCAGCTTTCGGCGGCTTCGCGAAAATGCTGCGTCTCCTCGAGGGCGATCAGGTACCGGAGTTGGCGCAGCGTTAAGGGGGGGACTGAAACTGGCATGCCAGGGCTATAGCTTTTTCCAATCAAAAGTAAAAGCGTTATCGACTGTTTCCTATGCCAACGGTGCGCTATCTGACACTCATCAAGCAATCGACAGGACGTGGGCACGCGCGGACTGTTGACGGTGACCTTGCTGAGCTGGTGGTTGTCCCTTCCAGCGCTCACGGACCTGCAAGCTCACCATTCCGGATGGGATCAAACTAGCCCCTGCCGTCAGCTATTTTGACCCATCCGGACCTTGATCCCGCCCTCAGCCTTTAATCAATGATCGTCACTTCTGGGGCTGTGCGCCGCAGGATCGCGCGCAGGTTTTGCGCCAGTTCGCCGTATTCCGCCGCGCGGGGCGCGCGTTTGCGCCAGACCATGCCGACGGTTCGAAATGGCTGTGGACCGAGCAGGGGGCGCGCGGTCACCAATGTGTTCGGGCGCACCTCGGACCGGATATAGAGCGCCGGCAAAAGCGAGATGCCCAACCCCATCGCCACCATCTGGCGAATGGTGTCGAGTGACGTGGCGCCGTATTCGAGGCTAAGCTCCGCGCCGGTTGCCTCGCAGATCTGGCGCACCTGATCGTGCAGCCTGTGACCGGCTTCGAGCGACAGCAGCGTTTCCCCGGCCAAGTCTTCGCGCGGGATTCGGTCCATGGCGCTGAGCGGATGTTCGGTTGAGGTGACCACCTGTAGCGGTTCACGGAACAGCCGGGCATCTTCCAACTCGGTGCCTTTGGCGGGCAGGGGGAAGAACAAAAGATCAAGGCTGCCATCATCCAGCCGATCCAGAAGATCCTGGGCCCGGCCTTCGCGCACATAGAGTTTGAGGTCCGGGTAGCTGGCGTGCAGGTCGGGAATGACCAGGGGCAGCAGGTATGAGCCGAGCGATTGCACGACCCCGACACGGATGGTGCCACCCAGGGTGCTGGCGCCGCGTTGGGCGTAGTCCAGAATGTCGTCGACCTCGCGCAGGACGGCGCGGGCGCGGGTCGCAATCTCGGCGCCTTCGGGGGTCATCACCACGCGGGCGCGGGAGCGTTCAACCAGTTGAACGCCAAGCGTGTCTTCCAACGTGGCCAGTTGCGCGGAGAGCGTGGGTTGCGTGACGTTGCAGCGATCCGCGGCGCGCCGGAAATGCAGCGTATCGGCAATGGCGGCGACATAGCGCAACTGCTGGAGGGTGATCATAGGGTGCTACTTATAGATACAGTCTATCAAAACTACCCATAATTTCGATTGGACCTATGAGCAAGGGCTGCCTACCTCCCCCCTGAACCCAGAAGGCGCCCTTATGCAGCGATTCAAATCCATTTTGGCCGTGTTGACCGAGGACAGTTTGTCCGAGGTGGCGCTGGAGCGTGCGCTGCATCTGGCGAAGATGAACGATGCCGCTCTGACACTTGTGGACATCATTGATGCCGCCCCGGGTGAGTTGGGGCGCCTGATGGAGGCGATTTCGGGTCGGCGCGGCTCGGCGATCGAAGATGACGTGATCGCGTACCATCGCGATCGACTTGCGCAGCTGACCGAGCGGGCGCGGAAGGACGGCGTCGAGGTGACGGAAGCGGTGCTTCAGGGCAGTCCGTTCGTCGAGGTGATCCGCATGGTCCTGCGCGAAGGCCATGACATCGTCATCAAGGGGGCCAGCACAGCCGCGAACGGGCACGGCACCCTCAAGGGCTTCGACATGCACTTGCTGCGCAAATGTCCGTGCCCCGTCTGGATGTTGATGGGGCCGGACCATGGGCGGTTCGGCAAAGTCCTTGCGACCGTGGATCCCGGGCCGCAGGGCGACGCGACACGCGAAAAGCTGGATTGCCTCGTTCTGGACCTTGCGACATCGCTGGCCGCGATGGATGGCGCGGACATGAAAGTCCTGCATGCGTGGGAGTTGCACGAAGAGCAGGCGCTGCGCCACGGGCGGTATTCCAAAGGGTCGGCCGGGGAAGTCGATGTGCTGTTGGAGCGCGAGGCCGAGGCCGCGACCGACCGCATGCACCAGTTGATGACCGACTATGCACAGGTTCCGGCGAACAAGGTCGTGCTGAAGAAGGGCGCGCCGGCGGATGTGATCGCCGACTTCGCCGCGCAGGACGGAACCGACGTGATCGTCATGGGCACTGTCGGGCGCACCGGGGTGGCCGGGTTCATCGTGGGCAATACGGCCGAGGCGGTGTTGGGCCGGGTGCAGTGTTCGGTCATCGCCGTGAAACCGGAGGGATTTGAATCTCCGGTCACGCTGGTCGGTGGCGGTTAACGACGTCTGGCGGAGCGGCGGACGTGATTTTTTGTGGGCGCGGTGCGCCTTGGGAACGGGAAAGGTGAGCGACGGTGGCAAGCACAGGTGCTGAGGTGCCCTGGGTCTATGGCGGTCCGGCGGGCTGGATATCGGTCGCAATCCCTGCGGCGATTTTCGCGTATTTCCTGCAGTTCGTGGCGCCGGTCGCGGCTGGCACGCCCGTCATACTGGGCTTTGACTGGGTGCCGTCGATGGACATTCGTCTGTCGGCGCTTATTGACGGTCTGTCGCTGACCTTTGTTCTGCTGATCAGCGGCATTGGCACGCTGGTGACGCTGTATTCGACCAAGTACCTGGGCAATCATCCCGAATACCCGCGCTTCGTGCTGTTCCTGATGATGTTCATGGTCGGCATGTTGGGGCTTGTTCTGGCGGACAACCTGATTGCGCTGTTCGTCTTCTGGGAGATCACGACGATCTCCTCGTATTTGTTGATCGGGTTCACCTCCGACGAAGCCAAATCGCGCCGCTCCGCGCTGCAGGCCCTGCTTGTGACCGGGACGGGCGGGCTGGCCCTGCTGGCCGGCATGATCCTGTTGGGCAATGTCGCCGGGTCGTTCGAGCTGTCCGAGATCATCCAGCGTGGCGACATGATCCGCGCGCATCCACTGTATGTGCCGATCGTGATCCTGGTCCTGGCGGGCACCTTCACGAAATCGGCGCAGTTCCCGTTCCATTTCTGGCTGCCCAACGCGATGGCCGCCCCCACGCCGGTGTCGGCCTACCTGCACTCGGCCACCATGGTGAAGGCGGGCGTCTACCTGATGGCGCGCGTGAACCCGGCCCTGGGATCCACCGACCTGTGGTTCTGGGTCCTGATCATTGCGGGCGGGTTTACGACCGTCTTCGCCTCGATCCTCGCGATCCGTCAGACCGATATCAAACAGGTCCTGGCCTACACCACGTTGATGGCTCTGGGGGCGCTGACGCTGTTCATTGGCGCAGGCACCGCCGATGCGATCAAGGCCATGATGCTCTTCCTTGTGGTGCATTCGCTGTACAAGGCCGCCCTCTTCCTGATGATCGGGATCGTCGACCACGAAACCGGAACGCGCGAGGCGCCGATCCTGCGCGGATTGCGGCGCAAGATGCCAATCACCTTCCTGGGTGGCGCACTGGCCGCGATCTCGATGGCGGGTATTCCCCCGTTCTTCGGCTTCATCGGGAAGGAATTCCTCTACAAGGCCGGGCTGGAAATGGACACCGCGATGCTGTGGATCACGGGCACCATCTTCACCGCATCGGTTCTGATGTTCGCCGCGGCGGGCATCGCGGTGCTGCGGCCATTCACGGGCCAGTTGGCAGAAACGCCAAAAGCCCCGCACGAGGGCCCGTGGGCCATGTGGATTTGCCCGCTGATCCTGGGCACGCTGTCACTTGGGTTCGGATTGTTCCCGGACTACGCCGAGGCGTGGCTGATTGCCCCCGGCACATGGGCGGTCTACGGGGACTATAGCTACGAGGTCGACATCTACCTGTTCCGCGAAGTGAATGCGGCGTTCATCCTGTCCCTTGTGACCTTTGCCGTCGGCACAGTGGTCTATCTGATCCACCAGCCCCTGCGCGACTGGCTTGGGCGCGTCTTTGCTGCAAACCCGATCAAGTTCGACCCCGGTTGGGATCGCGTGCTGGATGGGCTCAAGGCTTTGGCCGCATGGCAAACCAACATCCTGCAATCGGGCGTTCTGCAGCGCTATATCTTCGTGATTTTCGCAACATTCGCGGTGGGCGTCGGTTGGACGATCTGGGCGCAGGATGCGTTGAACTTCCAGATGGATTGGGCCGCCGAATTTGACGACCTGTTGTTCAAGCATTGGGCGGTTTTGATCTTCCTCACCGCCGGCGCCATCCTGACGGCCTTCACGCAAAGTCGGATGACGGCCATCGCCGCGCTTGGCGTTGTCGGGATCGGGGTCGCGCTGATCTTCATCATGTTCAGTGCCCCGGACGTGGCGATCACGCAGCTGCTGGTCGAGACGCTGGTCGTTGTGCTTGTGGCCGTCGCGATGCTGAAGCTGCCGCATCTGGGCCTCGTTGCGCAGCGCAAGCGCCGTCCGGTTCATGCCGTGCTGGCCGTGGCCGTCGGGACGATCACGACGCTGGTGCTGGTCGCTGTTCTGCAAGCGCCGCTGGATCGCCGCCTGACGGATTACTTCGAGGTGGCCAGCTGGCCCGAGGCCTTCGGCAAGAACATCGTGAACGTCATCCTCGTGGATTTCCGGGCCCTCGACACCTTCGGCGAGATTGCGGTCGTCGTGATTGCCGCCCTTGCGGCCTACGCCCTGCTGCGTGGCACCCGGTACGGCGCCTCGGATGACACCAACCGGGAGGACCGGACATGATGAACTCGATCATCCTGAATGCCGCCACGCGGCTACTGGCGGCGCTGTTGCTGCTGTTCTCGGTCTATATGCTGCTGCGCGGCCACAACCTGCCGGGCGGCGGGTTCATCGGCGGACTGATCGGGGCGACGGGGTTCGTGCTCTACGCGATTGCGCAAGGGTCCGAAGCCACCCGCCGCGCGCTGTACTACGAACCCCAGAATATCGCGATGATCGGTTTGGGGATTGCCCTGGCCAGCGGCGTCTACGCGGTGTTCTTCGGCGACGCGTTCTTCACCGGTCAATGGTGGTTCATCGGCGACCGCGACACGGGCGATTACGTCCCGATTTCGTCGGTCCTGTTCTTTGACATAGGGGTGTATCTGGTGGTCTTCGGCTCGATCCTGACCCTTGTTCTTGCGCTGGAGGAGGAGGTCTAATGGAACTTCTGGTTGCCGTCATGGTCGGGGTTCTGGTCGCAGCGTCGGTCTATCTGATGCTGGCCCGCAATGTGCTGCGCTTTCTCTTCGGGCTGGTCCTGATTTCGAACGCGGCGAACCTGACGATCTTTGTGTCCGGCCGTCTGACGGCCGAGGCGCCGCCGCTGATCCCCTACGACGCCGACGCGCCGGTCGGAGAGGTCGCGAACGCCCTTCCGCAGGCGCTGGTCCTGACCGCGATCGTGATTGGCTTTGGCCTGTTCGCCTTCGCGCTGACCCTTGTGTACCGCGCCTATCAAAATCTTGGCACGCTCAACTCGGATGAGATGCGCCTGGCCGAGCCTGAGGATACCAAATCATGAGTTGGGTGCTTGCCTCCCCCATTATCATCCCGTTTGCCACGGCCGTGCTGGCATTCCTGTTCCGGCATGGCCCGGAAGGGCGCTGGCTGTCGGTCATCGGGTCTTTTGCCCTGCTGATTTCCAGCGGCATCCTGATGGTCAACGTGCTGGATCAAGGCGTCGTGGCGGCCCAGATGGGCACCTGGGCCGCCCCGTTTGGCATCACGCTTGTCGCCGATCTGTTGTCGGCCGTCATGGTCGTGATCACGGGGATCACCGGTCTCGCCGTGGCCGTCTATGCGCTGGCCGATATCGAAGCCCGAAAGGAACAGCTCGGCTATCATGCGCTGTTCCAGGTGCTGCTGGCCGGGGTGTGTGGTGCCTTCCTGACCGGGGATCTGTTCAACCTCTACGTCTGGTTCGAGGTGATGCTGATCGCCTCCTTCGGGCTGCTGATCCTGGGGGGCACCAAGATCCAACTGGATGGGGGTATCAAATAC
This sequence comes from Paracoccaceae bacterium, assembly GCA_963921255.3. Lineage (GTDB taxonomy): Bacteria > Pseudomonadota > Alphaproteobacteria > Rhodobacterales > Rhodobacteraceae > JANSYL01. The sequence goes on from CAWUEW020000001.1 coordinate 742,425, forward strand.
GTCACGCTGAACCTGATCTCGACGATCATGTTCCTGTCAGGCGTTGGTCTGCTCTACGGGATGACCGGCACGCTCAACATGGCGGATCTGAATGGCGCTGTGCAGGAGATCGAGAACCAGGGCTTGCTGGTGGTTGTCGCGGTGATGTTCATGATTGCCTTCGGCGTGAAAGCCGCGGTGTTCCCGCTGTTCTTCTGGCTACCGGCCTCCTACCACACGCCGGCAATCTCGGTGTCGGCGATCTTTGCCGGTTTGCTGACCAAGGTCGGCGTCTACGCCTTGATCCGGACCTTCACGCTGATCTTCACCACGGACATCGATTACACCCACACGATCCTTCTTTGGATCGCGGGGTTCACCATGGTGACGGGCGTTCTGGGTGCGGCGGCGATGAACGATATTCGCCGCATCCTGTCGTTCCACATCGTGAGCCAGATTGGCTACATGATCCTTGGTTTGGCGCTGTTCACGCCGTTGGCCATCGTGGGGGCGGTTTTCTACCTCGTGCACCACATCATCGTGAAGGCGAACCTGTTTCTGGTCGCGGGCGTCGCGCAACGGATCGCGGGCTCGACGGATTTGAGCGAGATCGGCGGGCTCTACCGATATGCCCCCTTCCTTGGTTTGTTGTTCCTGATCCCGGCGTTTTCGCTGGCGGGGTTCCCACCGCTCAGCGGGTTTTGGGCAAAGTATGTCCTGGTCAAAGCGTCCCTCGATATCGAGGCTTACTGGATCGCGGCCGTCGCGTTGGTGGTCGGTTTGCTGACGATCTACTCGATGACGAAAATCTGGGGCTACGCCTTCTGGGAACCGCATCCCAAGGGCGCCACGCCGAAGCTGTCGAACCTGACAACGATGGAACGCGCATCGCTGTTGGTCCCGATTGCATCGCTGGCGGTGCTGACCTGCATCATCGGCCTGTTCCCTGAACCGTTCGTGCAGTTCGCAGAGCGCTCGGCCGAGCAGCTGTTGGATCCGACCGCCTATGTCACGGCGGTGTTGGGCCCGGCGGAGGCGGATGCAATCGCCGGGGATGGGCTAGCCCTGCTGGAGGTTTCAGAATGATCAATATCGTGACACTGAATATCGTCCTGGCGATCGCCTGGGCGGCGCTGACCGGGAACATCACCCTCAGTGGGTTGGCGGTTGGGTTCGTGTTCGGGTCGATGGCGCTCTATGTGACACGACCGCTGTTTCCGGGCTCGGACCTGTATTTCCGCCGCGTCTGGCGGTGGATCAAGCTGCTGGTCCTGTTCCTGTATGAGCTGGTGGTCAGTTCCATGCAGGTGGTTTGGGATGTCCTGACGCCGCAGCACAAATCGCGTCCGGGCATCATCTCGGTCCCGCTGGATGTGAAGGGTGAGATGGAGATCCTGCTTGTGACGAACCTGATCTCGCTCACGCCCGGCACGCTTAGCCTGGATGTGACCGAAGACCAGAAAACGCTCTATATCCACGCCATGTTCGCCGATGATCCGGACGCGATCCGCGCTCAGATCAAGAACGGCATGGAACGGTGGGTGATCGAGGCGATGGAGTAGGCTTATGGAACTTATGGACATAGCAATTGAAGTCGCGTTCGTGGCCGTCATGCTTGGCGTTGCGTTTTCCTTTGTGCGGCTGATCATCGGCCCAACGCTGCCGGACCGGATCGTGGCGCTGGACGTGATGACCGTTCTGATCGTCAGCTTCTGTGGCCTGTATGCGCTGCGCTCGGACGACACGGCGTTCATCGACGTCGCGATTGTGTTGGCGCTGGTCGGGTTCCTTGCGACGGTCGCATTGGCCCGATTTGTGGAACGCCGCAGTTTCCGTGGCGGGTCGTCCGCCCCGAAACCGAAAATGACCAACCAAACCGGAGAGACCGATCATGGCTGAGATCATCATGGTGGCCCTTATCCTGATCGGCGGTTTCTTCTGTTTGGTCGCCGGACTTGGTGTGTTGCGTCTGCCGGATGTTCTGATCCGCATGCATGCGTCGACCAAGGCCGGGACGCTCGGGTCGGGATTGGTGATGGGCGCGGTTGCGATCTATTTCGCCGATACCGCGACGATCACGCGCGCAGTGGTTGCGATCCTGTTCCTCCTGATCACGGCGCCGGTGGCCGCCCACATGATCGGGCGCGCGGCGTTCCGGGTGGGTGTACCGCTGTGGAAGACCGAGATCGAGCCGGGCGCGAAAGAGAACCTTGAGCGTGACGGCTGACGCGCGGTCGTCGCCCTAGGTCTGCAGGAAATTGTAGCGACCGTCCCGGCGGATGGCGCAGGCCGACAGGCATCCGTTCTGCCAGGCGCCGGTATCCAGTCCAATACGCCCGTTGGCAAAACTCGGGCTGTCCTGCTTCATATGCCCGTGGGCGATCCAGATGCCATCGCCGCGTTCGGTGTTGTCGAACTCGGGATGTCCCCAGAGCAGCACGCGCGGGGATTGTTGTTCCATCGGACGCATGGGATCCGCGCCCGCATGCACGGCCCAGAGGTTGCCCGAGGACCAGCTGTAGGGAAGCTGCGCCAGCCAGGATTTGGTCTGATCGCCCAAGGCGCTGTCCAGCGCCTCAGCGGTGAAGCGGAACTGGTCGGGCGTTGCGGTATCCCGCGCCTTCAGACTGATCCGATAGCTTTTGAGGGTCGCATCGCCCCCATTGCGCAGCCAGCGGGGGCCGCGCAGAACCGGGTCCTGCAGAAAGTCCAGCATCATGCGTTCATGGCTGCCCATGATGCAGGTGACGTTTCCGGGAAACTCGTTCGTCAGCACCTGCAAGCGGGCCAGAACGGCCGCGCTGTCCGGGCCGTGGTCGATGTAGTTGCCGAGGAACACAAGGTGGGGATCCGCGCTCCCGGTGCCGCCGATATGGGCGTCGATCAGCTCGAGCATGGTTTCCAGCAGATCGGCCCGGCCGTTGACATCACCGACCAGATAGCAGGCGCGGTCAGGCCGGGGCAGACCATCGGCCCCCGCGGTCCCGGTGGACGCGGGCGGGGTCCTGTCCATAAGGGATCGAAACCGGCGCAACATACAGCGTCAGGTGCGGTCTTCGGCTTCAATTGGCAAGGGGAAAGATCACGCTGCGGCGACTATTCCCGGGCGCGCAGCACTTGCGCCGGCCGCGCCGCCAATGGGCGCAAGGCGAATGCCAAGCCAGCCAGCAAAGTCGCCAAGGCGCCGCCCAAAATGATGGCAATCGCCGAGACCGGTTCGAAGGCATACTCGGTTTCCATGACAAAGGTCATCACGCCCCACCCGCCAAGGGCGCCGGCGACGATCGCCACAGCCCCCGCCGCCGCCCCCAACAGGGCCGAGCGCAGGGCAAAGCTGCCCAAGATCCGGCGGCGGCTGGCGCCGAGCGTCTTGAGAACAGCGGCTTCGAACACCCGGCGCCGTTCGCCGGCCGCCGCGGCGCCAATCAACACGATGAACCCCGTCACCAGCGTGGCCGCCGCCCCATAGGAGGTCGCCGCCGCCAAAGAGCGGAGCGCGTCGGCCACCTGGTCAATGGCGTCGCGCACGCGAATGGCGGTGATGTTGGGCGCGCCGCCCGCGACATCGCGCAGGATCGCGGCTTCGGCGGCTTCTTCGGCATAGACCGTTGCGATGTGCGTGTGCGGTGCACCGGCCAGCGCGTTGGGCGACATCGTCAGGATAAAGCCGATGCCCGCATTCTCGAAGCTCACTTCGCGCAAGGCTGCGATTTCGGCGATGATGTCCCGCCCAAGGATGTTGACCGTGATGCTGTCGCCCACGCCGATGCCGATCTCCAGCGCCTCTTCGGCGGCAAAGGCCACCAGTGGCGGTCCGGTATAGCCCTCTGGCCACCACGCGCCGTCGACGATCTCGGACGCGGGGGGTGCACTGTCCAAATAGGTCACGCCCCGATCCCCTTGGATGACCCAATGATCCCCGGCCACATCGGCGGCCGGCTGGTCGTTGATCCGGGTCAGGATGCCCCGCAGCATGGGTGCGGTGTCGACGCGGCTGACGGCGGGATCGTTTTGCACGCGCTCAAGGAAGGGCTGCAGCTGGTCCGGTTGAACATCGACGAAGAAATACGAGGGGGCAACCGTGGGAAGGTCGCGTTGAATGGCCGAGTGCAGGTTCGAGTCAATCTGCCCGACGGCGGCCAGAACCGCCAATCCCAAGCCGAGCGACAGCACGACACTGGTTGCGTCCGAGCCGGGGCCGCCGACCGCCCCGAGCGCGGTGCGGAGCGCGGTGCGCCCCCGGACGAACCGCCCCCGTGCGAGCCGCCGCGCAAGGACGCGGATGCCCCAGGCCGACAGGGCCAGGATGGCCAGAGAGCCGGCAATCCCGCCTGCCGCTCCAAGGGCCAAGGTAGGGATGCCGGACAGCCAAACGGCGATCCCGAGCAGGGCTGCAACCAGTCCGGCGATCACCACGAGGTAGCCGATGCCGGGCAAGCCGCGGCTAGGCGACGTGGCATCCCGAAACAGGGCGGCTGCGCGGACATTCTCGGTCCGGGCCAGGGGCCACAGGGTGAAGATCAGGGCCGTCAAAGCGCCATACAACGCAGCTTCGGCCAGCGGCGCGGGGTAGATCGAAAAGGCGACCGGGATCGGCAACTGCGCGGCGATGATCGGCGAGAAAGCCAATGGGATCAGCGCGCCCAGGATCAGGCCAAGCGACAGGCCCACCAGCGTCAGAAGGCCAATCTGCAGGAAATAGGCGGCAAAGATCGTCCGGCTTTGCGCGCCAAGGGTCTTGAGGGTCGCGATGGTTTCGATCTTCCCGTCCAGGTAGGCGCGCACGGCGGCCGAAACGCCGACCCCGCCCACGGCGAGACCGGCAAGCCCGACAAGCACGAGGAACGCCCCGAGGCGATCGACGAAGACCTGAACGCCGGGTGCGCCATTGCCGCTGTCGCGCCACCGCATGCCCGTGGCCTCGAACCGATCCCGTGCGGTGTCGGACAGGGTCGCCACGTCCGCGTCCGGGCCAAGGGCGAGGCGATATTGGCTGTCGAACAGCGTTCCCGGGGTCAGCAGACCGGACGTTTGCAACCCCTCGAGCGAGACAATCGTCCGGGGGCCAAGGCCGAACCCGCCGGACGCCCCATCCGGTTCGGACAAAAGCGCCGCGCGCAGTTCGAACTCTTGCGTGCCAAGGCGGAAGACATCGCCGACCTCCAAGGCCAGGCGGTCGATCAGGACCGGGTCCATCACGGCGCCGGGCAGGTCGGTTGTGGCAAGGGCGTCGGCCATGCCAATTGCGGGCTCCAGTATGGCGTCGCCATAGATCGGATAGGCGTCGTCGACGCCGCGCACCTGGGTCAAACCGCGTTCCGGGCCGGTGGCGCGATCAATCACCACCATCGACCGGAAATCCACGGTTTCCGAGACGGTGCCGGCGATGCCTGCCATGAACGCGCGTTCATCTTCTGAGGCAAAGCGGTAGGTAAAGGACATCTCGGCATCGCCGCCGAGAATGATGGCGCCTTCGCGGGTCAGCCCCGCCTGGATCGACTCGCGGACGGTGCCGACGGCGGCGATGGCTGCAACGCCAAGCGCGAGGCAGGCAAGGAAGATACGAAAATTGCGCAACCCGCCGCGCAGCTCACGGCGCGCAATCCGCCAAGCCATGCCGAGCGTGGTCATTCCGCAGCGTCCTTCAGGGCTGCGGTGTCAATCCGCCCGTCGCGCAACCGGATGTTGCGGTCGCAGCGGGCGGCCAGTTCGGGCGCATGCGTCACGAGGACAAGCGTGGCGCCGTGCCGGTCGCGCAAGCCAAACAGCATGTCCATGATGGCCTGTCCGTTCGGACCGTCCAGATTGCCCGTCGGCTCATCCGCCAGCAGGATCGCGGGGCGCGGTGCGGCGGCGCGGGCCAGCGCGACGCGCTGCTGCTCGCCCCCCGACATCTGGCTTGGGTAATGCCCGGCCCGATGGCCAAGGCCCACCGCCTCCAACTCGGCTTCGGCTCGGTCGAAGGCATCTCGATGCCCGGCCAATTCCAACGGTGTTGCGACATTCTCCAGGGCGGTCATTGTGGGAATGAGGTGGAAGGATTGGAACACGACCCCCATATGATCCCGGCGGAACAGGGCAAGTTGGTCTTCGTTCATCGCGGTCAGGTCGTGGCCAAGCGCCCGAACTTCGCCCGCCGTGGCGCGCTCCAACCCGCCCAGAAGCATAAGGAGAGAGCTTTTGCCTGACCCCGACGGCCCCGTAAGCCCCACCGTTTCGCCCTTGGCGATGTCCAACGTGATGTCGTGCAGGATGTCGACGCGCCCGGCATTGCCGTCCAATGACAGGGCCACGTCGGCCAGGGACAGGACGGGGTCTTGGCTGTCGGTCATCGCTAAACGCCTCGGTTCAGTTTCCTACAGGCCATATGGGGCCTTGCGCAGCCTGGGCAAGGTGGCGCTGCCCGCCATTTTCCTGGCAACGGCCGTCGAGGCGCAAGAGGTGACGATTGCCGCTTTGGGCGACAGCCTGACCCAAGGCTTCGGGCTGGTGCAGGAGGAGGGGTTCGTTCCGCAGCTGGAGGCCTGGTTGCGGGCACGGGGCCAGGACGTGAGCCTGATCAACGCGGGTGTGTCCGGCGACACCACCGCCGGCGGATTGGCACGGGTGGGCTGGACCCTGACGCCCGAGGTGGATGCGATGATTGTGGCCTTGGGGGGAAATGACCTTTTGCGGGGGCTTCCGCCCGAGGCCAGCCGCGCCAATCTGGACGGCATCCTGACCGCCGCGGCCGAGGCCGAGGTCGCGGTCCTGTTGGTCGGTCTGCAGGCACCGGGAAATTTCGGGCCGGAATGGCAGGCCGCGTTCAACGGCATGTATCCTGATCTGGCCGCCGAACATGACGCCCTGCTGTTCGAAAACTTTCTCGCCCCCCTGGTCGATACCGGGGCCGAGAATCCGGTTGCTGCTTTGGCGGCCTACATGCAGCCGGACGGCATTCATCCTAACGCCACCGGGGTGGCCGTGATTGTCGAGGCGATGGGGCCGATGGTCGAAGATCTGATCACCCGGGTGGCGCAACCATGATCTCGGTGCCCGCCTGATCGCAGATCGCGGTCAACGCGGCAGGCGGCGGGGCATCGGTGATCCAGCGGTCAATATCGGCAAGCGAGGCGATCCGGACTGGTGCGCTTCGGTCAAGCTTGCCGATATCCGCCACGAGGATCACGCTGCGCGCCTGCGCGATGATCGCGCGGGAGACGCGCACCTCGTCCGGATCGAAATCCAGGATGTCGCCTTCGAGGTCCAATGCCGAGCCGCCGATGATCGCCACGTCGACTTTGAATTGCCGGATCGTCTCAACCGCAATGTCGCCCACGAGCCCGCCGTCGCTGCGCCGAAGACGCCCGCCAGTCAGGATCACCTCGGCTGTGGGATGATCGCCAAGGGTCTGCGCGACATTCATGTTGTTGGTCACCACCATGAGATCGCGCGTCTCCGCCAGGGCGCGGGCGACCGCCTCGGTCGTGGTGCCAATGTTCAGGAACAGCGAGGCACCGGGCGGGATCAGACCGGCGGCGGTGGCGGCGATGGCGTCTTTCGCGCCCGCATTGATCTGGCGGCGTTCTGCATAGCCGAGGTTGGTGACACCCGACGGCAGCATTGCCCCGCCGTGGGTGCGCTGCATCAGACCCAAATCGCAAAGCTCCGTCAGGTCGCGCCGAATGGTCTGCACCGTCACGTCAAACGCGGCGGCAAGATCATCGACGCTGACCCGACCGGTTTGGCGGGCGTGGGACAGGATGTCGGTTTGTCTGGGTGTCATGCGCATGTTTCCGGTTATAGCGAATAAAAACGAACATGAAAATTGACAAAACGAACATCGCATGAGACGACGCGCGCACAGACGACTCAGTGCATGAGGTCAGACATGGCAGCCCAATACGACCTGTTCGTCATTGGTGGTGGGATCAACGGGGTCGGCATTGCGCGCGATGCGGCGGGCCGTGGCCTGTCGGTCTGTCTGGCTGAAATGGACGATCTTGCGGGGGCCACAAGCTCGGCCTCGACCAAGCTGTTCCATGGCGGGCTGCGGTATCTGGAGTTCTTCGAGTTCAACCTCGTGCGCCACGCCTTGGAAGAACGCGAAACCTTGCTGCGGGCGATGCCACATATTTCGTGGCCGATGCGGTTTGTCCTGCCGTTGTCGCCCGAGATGCGGTTTGACAGTTCGACGCCGACGTCCCGGATTCTGTCGACTATGATGCCTTGGATGAAAGGGCGTCGGCCCAACTGGCTGATCCGTTTGGGGTTGTTCCTCTATGACACCTTGGGCGGGCGGAAGATTCTGCCCGGCACGACCAAGCTGGACCTGACCCGCGCGCCGGAGGGGGCTGTCTTGGACGACCGGTTCAAGCTGGCCTACGAGTATTCCGATTGTTGGGTCGAGGATGCGCGGCTTGTGGTGCTGAACGCCCGCGATGCCGAAGCGCGCGGGGCCCGCATTCTGACCCGCACCAGGGTCGCCCGTGCCGAGCGAGTGGGTGAACTTTGGCAGATCACACTAGAGACCGAGGCGGGACCGGAAACCGTCCATGCCAAGGGTCTGGTGAATGCGGGCGGCCCTTGGGTGGCGGATGTTGTCCGGACTGTCGCCCGGCAGAATTCGTCCGAAAACGTGCGTCTGGTCCGGGGCAGCCATATCGTCACCAAACGCCTGTTCGATCATGAGAAGTGCTATTTCTTTCAAGGCGCTGACGGGCGCATCATCTTCGCGATCCCCTACGAGACGGATTTCACGCTGATCGGCACGACGGATGCCGAACACGATGGCGATCCGCGCACGGCCGAATGCACGCCTGAAGAACGCGATTACCTGATCGCCTTTGCCAATCAGTACTTCAAACAGGATATCGGACCCGAGGATGTGGTCTGGACGTATTCCGGTGTGCGCCCGCTCTATGATGATGGTGCCAAATCCGCGACCGCCGCGACACGCGACTATGTGCTGTCTCTCGACACGTCCGGCCCCGTGATGCTGAGCGTGTTCGGCGGCAAGATCACGACCTATCGCAAGCTGGCCGAAGATGCGCTGGCCAAGTTGAAGCCGCATTTCCCCGGCGCGGCCAGTCCTTGGACGGCGGGCGCGCCTTTGCCGGGCGGGGATTTCCCCGTCGATGGCGTTGAGGCGCTGATTGACCGGTTGATGGCTGACTATCCGTTCCTGTCGGCGCGATGGGCCAAGCGGCTGGTCCGCGCCTACGGCACCGACGCGTGGGAGATGCTCGGGCCGTCCAGGACGGCCGACGATCTGGGGCGGGCCTTTGGCGCCACCCTGACCGAGGCGGAACTGCGCTGGCTGATCGAGCGGGAATATGCCTGCACGGCAGCGGACGTGGTTTGGCGCCGCTCGAAACTGGGATTACGCCTGACCGTGGACGAGATTGCGGCCATCGACGCAGCGATGACCGATCTCAGACGCGCCGTGGCGGCGGAATGACTTGCGGGGCGGCATCCACCCGATAGGGTGCCAACAGACCGAAAAGGGGAGGGACGGGCAATGACCCATGTATTGGCGATAGATCAGGGCACCACGTCGACGCGCGCGATCTTGTTCAGCGCGGACCTCAGCCCGGGGGCCTCCGCGCAGGAAGAATTCACACAGCACTATCCCCAAGCCGGATGGGTCGAACACGATCCCGAGGACATCTGGCAAACCACCCTGCGCACCTGTCGCGGCGCGTTGGAGGCCGGCGGCGTTGCGGCCTCGGATATCGCGGCCATCGGCATCACGAACCAGCGCGAAACCGTCGTGCTTTGGGACCGTGAGACAGGCGCGCCCGTGCACCGCGCAATTGTCTGGCAGGACCGGCGCACGGCCGGGCTGTGCGCCACGTTGAAGGCCGAGGGGCACGAAGACATGGTGCGCGAGAAAACCGGCCTGCTGCTTGATCCGTATTTTTCGGGCACGAAACTGGCCTGGCTTCTCGACAACGTGGAGGGCGCGCGCGCCAAGGCCGAGGCCGGGACGCTTGCCTTTGGGACGGTTGACTGTTTCCTGATCTGGAAGCTGACCGGTGGCGCCTCACACGTGACCGACGCCACGAACGCGGCCCGGACACTCTTGTACAATATTCGGGAGGGGGCATGGGACGCCGAGATTTGCGACCTGCTCAACATCCCCATGTCGCTGTTGCCCGAGGTCAAAGACTGCGCGGCGGATTTCGGGATGACCGACCCCGACCTGCTTGGCGCGGCGATCCCCATTCTGGGCGTGGCCGGGGATCAACAGGCCGCGACAGTGGGTCAGGCCTGTTTTCAGCCCGGGATGCTGAAATCGACCTACGGCACCGGGTGCTTTGCCCTTCTCAACACCGGCGACACCCTGGTGGAAAGCCAGAACCGCATGTTGGGCACGATCGCGTATCAGTTCGACGGCACGCCGACCTATGCCTTGGAAGGGTCGATCTTCATCGCCGGCGCGGTCGTGCAGTGGCTGCGCGATGAGATGAAGCTGATTGAAAGCGCGCCTGAAAGCCAAAGCCTGGCCGAGGCCGCAGACCCGACGCAGGAACTCTACCTTGTGCCGGCCTTCACCGGCCTTGGCGCCCCCTATTGGGACCCCGAGGCGCGGGGCGCAATTTTCGGACTTGTCCGCAATTCCGGCCCGAACGAATTGGCGCGCGCGGCCCTCGAAAGCGTGGGCTTCCAGACCCGCGATCTGTACCAGGCGATGGCGGCGGATTGGCACGGTGCGGGTGCGCAAACAACGCTGCGCGTGGATGGTGGCATGAGTGCATCGAATTGGACGATGCAGTTTCTGTCCGACATCCTTGGAGCCGATGTCGACCGGCCCAAAGTGTTGGAGACGACGGCGTTGGGCGCCGCGTGGATTGCGGGCATGCGCGCGGGCCTCTACCCGGATGCGGATGGGTTCGCGGCGATGTGGGCCGTTGACCGGACCTTCACCCCCGGGATGGACGAGGCAACCCGCACCGCCCGCTATGCCGGTTGGAAAGACGCCGTATCCCGCACCCTGAGCCAGTCGTGAGCGCCGGACAGGTTTTACGGGTTGCCCTTGGGCAGATGTGTTCGGCCGACACCCATGCGGCCAATATCGAAACCGTGCGCGGCTTGGCGGCAGATGCGGTGGCACACGGGGCCGCGCTTTTGGCTTTGCCCGAGGTCGCGGGGCTGATGAACCGCAATTTCGACGTCGCCAAGACACAGGTCGTGGCGGCCGATGCAGACCCCTACCTCGCGGCCTGCCGTGAACTGGCCGCGCAACACGGGCTTTGGATACATGCCGGGTCAACCCCGGTGCAGGGGCCGCATGGGCGATTCCTTAATCATTCAGCGGTGTTCGGTCCGGACGGCGCGGAGCGGGCGACCTACGACAAGATCCACCTGTTTGATGTGACGTTGGACGGTCAGGCGCCGATTGGCGAAAGCAAGCGTTTTGCCCCCGGGGACCGCGCGGTGCTGCTGCCGACGCCATGGGGCGATTGGGGGTTGAGCATCTGCTACGACCTGCGCTTTCCGCATCTCTACCGCCAGTATGGGCAGGCGGGGGCAAGCCTGATGTTCATTCCATCCGCCTTTACCGTCGCGACGGGTAAAGCCCATTGGGAGGTGCTCCTGCGTGCCCGGGCCATCGAAACGGGGGCGTTCGTTGTGGCGGCCGCGCAAGCAGGGGTTCATGCGGACGGCCGTACGACCTATGGCCACAGCATGATTGTCGACCCTTGGGGGCGCGTGCTTTGCGATATGGCCGATGCGCCGCCGTCGATCCAAGTGGTTGATCTGGACCTTGGCGCGGTGGCCGCCGCGCGGCGCCAGATCCCTGCGTGGTCGCGGGATCAGGCCTTTCAATCCTTGGGCGAGTGAAAGCGGCACGCCGTGTGCGTGGTCGCTCAGGAATTCATCATCGGATCGTCTGCACCTTGGTCCTGCGCCGCCGCCCCTTGCGGCCCGCCGAACACTGGCGCTAGCCTTTGCCGGTGAGTGAGGCGCCAGAATCCGCGCGGACGGGTCCTGCTGCGCGACGTAAGACAAGCCTCAATCCGAATAGGGAGAGACCATGACCAGCTTCAGCTTTCGAACTGTAACAACGACCGTTGCCGCGTTTGGCGCCGTCCTTGCCTTGGGCCTTGCGACCCCTGCAACGTCTCAGGATTTTTCGACCGATGATGAACGCTTGGTGACACCGGGCCAGCTGACCGTCGGCACGGGCGACCCGGTTTATCCGCCCTGGATGCTCAACAACGATCCCGCGGGTGGTGAAGGCTTTGAGAACGGCTTGGTCTACGCGCTGGCTGCGGAAATGGGGTTCGCGCCCGAAGATGTGGTCTGGGTGGGGTTGACCTTTGACCAGACGATTGCGCCGGGCGCCAAGCCTTTTGACTTTGCCATCCAGCAGATCTCGGTCACCGAAGCCCGCGCCGAGGTTGTCAGCTTCAGCGAGGTGTATTTCCAACCCGAGAAAGCAGTGATCGCCCTGCCCGGAAGCCCGGTGGAAGGCGCCGCCAGCTTTGCCGATCTGCGCGATGCGCGGTGGGGCGCCGTGATTGGCACCACCGATCTGGCCTATCTCGAGAACGTTCTCGGGGTGGATGATGCGGCCGTTTACAACGATCAGATCGGCGTGTTCCAAGCGATGCAGGCGGGCCAGATCGATGCAACGCTTGCGGCCCTGCCGACCGCGCTGTTTGCCACGGCCGTTCAGATCCCCGAGGCGTCGATTGTCGCAATCCTGCCGCCCGATGCGAATGACCGCGGCCACGGCCTTTTGTTCGAGCTGGATAACCCGCTGGTGGATGCCGTGGACGCGGCCCTGGCCAACGTCATCGCCGCCGGCGTGGTGGATGATCTGAAATCCACCTACCTGGTGGCCAATCCGGACCTTCCGATCATTACGGAGTAACCCAGACAATGACCGTCGCCCCCGAGGGCGCGGCCGACCGCAAACCAGCCCCGCCGCGACCCCGGCGGGGCGATTGGCGTTCCGCGCTTGTGCCCACCCTCATTTCAATCGCCAGCGTCGTCCTGGTGTTCGGCGGGATTGCCTGGTGGATCAGCCAATCCCCACAATGGCCGCGGGTGCAGGCGCAGTTTTTTAGCCTCGATGCCATGCGCGCGTCCTTTCCGGTGGTCCTTTCGGGTTTCTGGATCTCGATGAAGGTGTGGCTGACGGCGTTGGTTTGCATCGGTGTCTGGGCCCTTGTCCTGGCCATCGTGCGGGCCTTGCGCGCCCCGTGGTTCGCGCCGTTTCGCCTGTTGGTCGTGGTCTATATCGACTTCTTTCGCGGCGTCCCGGTGTTGCTTCTGGTGCTGCTGTTCGGCTTTGGCGTTCCGGCGCTGAACCTGCCGGGGCTCCCGAACTCGGCGCTCTTCTGGGGCGGTGTTGCGATGGTGCTGACCTATTCGTCCTACGTGGCCGAGATCTATCGCTCGGGCATCGACTCGGTCCATGAGGGGCAATGGGCGGCGGCCAAGGCTTTGGGGCTGACCGAATGGCAGACCATGCGCTACGCGGTCCTGCCGCAAGCGCTGCGCAACGTGTTGCCGGCATTGATGAACATCGTGGTCGCCCTGCAGAAGGACGTCGCGCTTTTGTCGGTCCTTGGCGTGCGCGACGCGGTGCGCGAGGCACAGATCTATACCGCGACGACGTTCAACTATTCCTCGCTTCTGGTGGCCGCCGGCCTGTTCCTACTGGCGACCATTCCGATGGCCCGCCTGGCAGATTGGGTCGCGCGCCGGGATCGGGACAGACGCTTGCAGAGGACGCGATGACCCCACCGCGCATTCAGATTGACACCCTCACCAAGTATTTTGGTGACAACCTGGTGCTGGATGCCGTCGACCTGTCCATCGCCCCGCATGAGGTTGTCTGCCTGATCGGGGCCTCCGGGTCTGGCAAATCCACGCTGCTGCGCTGCATGAACGGTCTGGAAGACTGGGATCACGGCGACGTGCGTCTGGACGGTGTTCCGATCCATGACGCCAGCCTGGGCAACACGGGTCTGCACAAGCGCGTCGCGATCGTGTTCCAGTCCTTCAATTTGTTTCCCACGATGACGGTGTTGGACAACATCACGCTGGCCCCGTGCAAAGTGCATGGCCGGTCGAAGGACGAGGCGACCGACACGGCGCGCGGCCTGTTGGAACGGTTTGGCATGGGGGCGTTCGCGCAAAGTTATCCCGAGCAGTTGTCCGGTGGCCAGCAGCAGCGCGTGGCCATTGTGAGAGCCTTGGCGACCGAGCCGGATGTCCTGTTGCTGGATGAGGTGACGGCGGCCCTGGACCCGGAACTGGTGGGCGAGGTCCTGTCGATCATTCGGGGCCTGAAGGAGCGGGGGCTGACGATGGTCATCGTTACGCACGAGATGGGGTTCGCGCGCGACGTCTCGGATCGCGTGGCGTTCCTCGAAGGCGGGCGCATCCTTGAGGAAGATGCGCCGACGCGCTTGTTCACCAACCCCCAGAACCCACGCACGCACCAGTTCTTGCAGCGGATCATCGAGTCCGGGCGCCTGTGACGGGCGCGGGCCAGGCTGATCACGTCAGGCGCACGCCAGCAAAGACCAACGCGCCGCCGAGCAGGACGTAGATCAGGCAGGGCTTTACCGTGCGGGCCAGAACATCGCCTTCGCGCCCCACGAGACCCACGGTCGCGCACCCGGCAATGATGTTGTGCGGCGCGATCACATTCCCGATCGCGGCGCCGAAACCCTGAGCCGCCACTAAAGGCGGCACGGGGAGGGCAAGACTGGTTGCCGTCGACACCTGCAGTTCCGTGAACAGGATGTTCGAGGCTGTCGCAGACCCGGTGATGAATGTGCCGAGAATTCCCACGAGCGGTGCGATCAACGGCCAGGCCGGTCCGATGCTGGCGGCCGCCGTCGCAAGGAGCGAGATCATCTCGGCATGGACCATCAATCGGGACACAGCCAACATGACCAGAAGGGCGAGTGCGACGGGGACAAGGCGGCGCAGCGCCTGTGCAAGCGCGCCGCCGACCGCTGCGTTTCGTCCGGTGAGGGCGGCCCCGACGAAGAGGCCCAGAAACAGCAACGTGCCGGGGTGATAGAGCGGCTGAAACGACCCGCCATATGTGTCGTCCAAGGTCCAAGCCAGGGCGACGTCGCGCAGGGCAGACTGCACGGGATCGACAAGTCGGGTGGCCAGCACCAGAAGCAGGATCAAAAGATACGGCGCCAGGTCCGCAACCAATTGCTCTGCGTTGATCGGGCGCCCACCCGTCTTCCACCGCAGCAGCCCAACAAACATAATCGTTCCGACAAGAGCACCGCCGAGGGACGGCAGTTCAGGCCCGGTCAGGGCGGACAGCAGAAGCGAGGGGATGATGAAGCAGGTCGCGGCGGCTGCGACCCACCCAAAATCCGCCCGCGTCAAAGGCCCGTCCGAGGCGGCACGGACCATCATCGTCAGGAGAAGCGGTCCGCACAGCGCGTGGAGAAGGGCCGTTTGAAACGCGATGTCCGTTCCGGGAAGGCCAGTGATCTCCGCCTGCGCCAAGGCGGGCGTGCCAACGGCGCCAAAGGACACGCCGGCCGCGTGCCCCAAAAGCGCCAGAACCACGGCCCGCACGGGGCTATAGCCCAAACCCACCAGAAGCGGGGCGGCCAGTGCGACGGGCGTGCCAAACCCGGCTGCGCCTTCGATGAAAAGCCCGAAGAACCAAGCGATGAGAATGGCCTGAATATGCCGGTCGTCGGTCAGCGATGCCAAGACATCGCGGATGCGGTCCAGTGCGCCGACCTGCTTCTGAAACTCGAAGATCGCCAGCGCAGGAAGGATGATCCACAGAATGGTCAAGGTGGAATGAGCCGCTTCGGCAAAGGCGCCGCGCAACAGGGTGAGAAGGGCGGCCGGGGCGCCTTGGTCGGGGTGAAAGACAGTGGCGGTCAGGCCGATGGCGACCAGCAGCCCCAAGCCTCCGGCCTGCACGGCGGGCCGTCGCAACACCCCCATGGCCAGAAGGATCACGGCAAGGGGGGCTGCGGCCCATATCAGGGACATGCGTGGACCTCAAAACCGACGTAGACGAAGATTTTTCCGAGTGCTTGCATCAGATATTGCACCACCACATGACGCGTTCAAGACACGCAACGTAGTCTGTCCGCCGGCCGATTTCGTCTTGAGACGGCTGCCTTTACCCCTCGCGAAGTGCCAGTGAGAAATAGACGGCGAGAGGCTCTATCAGATAGGCGAGCGGCGTCCGATCCTGGGTCCGGATGAAGCTTTCGACGGGCATCCCCGGCAGAAGCGCAAGGTCGCCAAGTTTTTCCAACTCGCCATCCGCCGGAAGGATTTCGGCGCGATAGTAGGAGGCGCCGGTTTGCGGATCTGTGAAGGCGTCGGCCGATACGCCGACCACGCGCCCGACCAAATCGGGTGTGCGGCGCATGTCGAAGGCCGAGAAACGCAACTGAACCTCTTGCCCGGGCGCAACTTGGTCAACGTCTGTCGGGCGCACGCGGCTTGCGATCACCAGCGGCCGGTCAGACGGGATAAGAAAAAGCAAGGGCTCGGCCGCTTGCACGACAGCACCGGGGCCGAACGTGCCCAGATCGTGCACGACACCATCGACGGGTGCCCGGATGTCCAATCGGTCCAATTGCGCGAGCAGCGTCACGCGTTGCTGGACCAACTCGGCTTCGGTCACCCGCAGGTCGCGCAGAGTGGCGATCGCACCTTCGCGACGCTGGCTGTCCATCTGGAGCAGCTGCAGATCAATCTCTGTTGCCCTGCCGGACGCCTCGGCGGCCGCTGCGCGCAATTCCCCGATGCGACCCTCCAAAGAGGCCATCTCGCGTTCCAGGGTCAAAACCCGGCTGGCCTGGGACAGGCCACGATCAAGCAGCGATTGTTGGCTGATGTGTTTTGCCTGCAGCAACGCCAACTGGGCTTCGACCGAACGACGCTGCGCGTCGATCCCGTCGATCTGGCTGGTGATCTGGTCCTGACGGCGGCGTAGTTGCGCGCGCTCGCCTTGGGCGGTGTCCAGACGGGCGGTGAACAGCGCGCGCTGGCCGCGGATCAGATCGGAAAGCTCCGGACGGCTGGCAGCAGTTTCCAGCAGCAGCGCGTCAAACCGGATATCGGATGCCGCATCACGCTCGGCTTCCAACCGTCCGCGGCGGGCCATAACTTCGAACAGTTGCCCCTCGACAATGGTCAGCTCGCTTTGAAGAAGCAGCGGGTCCAGCCGGGCGATCAGATCTCCCGCAGCGACCCTTTGGCCTTCCCGAATTTCCAATGTGGCCACCACGCCGCCGGTGGGGTGCTGCACCATCTGGCGGTCGGTTTCGACCTGAACCCGGCCGGGTGCGATGATCGAACCAGCAAGCTGCGCGTAGGCCATCCAGGTGCCAAGCCCGGCGACCAAGAGCACAACCGAAAGAGCGCCGATGACAAGCGGGGTTCCCGCGCGGAGGTTGGGGGAACGCTGGCTCATGAGACCAATCCCAGTCCGGCATGGCGGCGGACGCTTTCGTGGTTTTCCACCGTCGCTTTCAGGACGTCATCGCGCGGTCCGAAGGCTTTACGGGTGCCCTCGCTGAGCACCAACAGGGTGTCGCACTGCTGAATTGCGGCCGGTCGCTGGGCCATGATCAGGACCGCGCCATTTTGGGATTTGAAACGCTCGATCGCTGCGTTCAGGGCACGCGAGCCGGCATTGTCCAGGCTGGCATTAGGTTCGTCGAGCACCAGCAGAACCGGCGCACCATACAAGGCACGCGCGAGGCCGATGCGCTGCACCTGACCGCCGGACAGGCTGGATCCGCCATCGGCAATCTTTGTGTCATACCCGTTGGGAAGTCCAAGGATCATGTCGTGGGCGTCGGCCATTTTGGCGGCTTCGATGACCTTCGCGTCGTCGATCTGCATTCCGAGCCGCGCGATGTTTTCCTTCACTGTTCCATCAAAGAGGCGGACCTGTTGGGGCAAGTATCCGATATGCTGTCCCAACGTGGCCGTGCCGTATTGGTCCAGCGTCGCGCCATCCAGGCGGACGGACCCGAAGGCGGGCGACCAAAGTCCGGTCAGAGCGCGGGCAAGGGTCGATTTTCCGGCACCCGACGCGCCGATGACGCCGACCGCTTGGCCGGGCGATACGGTAAAGCTGAGATTCCGCACCGTGGGGCGCTTGGCGGTCGGTGGGGTCACGGTGATGTCCTGGACCTCAAGCTTGGCCCGCGGGCGGGGGAGGGCGGTGTGCTGCGGATCGGACGGGGATGCGTTCAACAGTGCGATCAACGACGTGCGGGCGTGGATCGCCCGCTCGAAGAGCGACCATTGCGATATGGCTTGATCGACGGGGGCCAGTGCTCGGCCAAGCAGGATGGATGCCGCGATCATCGCGCCGGGGGTCAATTCCCCCTGCAACACCAGATAGGCCCCGAGCGCCAGCATGGCAGATTGAAAAGCAGGCGGCTGGCCTTGGAGAAGGCCGAGAAGATCCCGGCGCGATCCGCCGCTGACAGGCCATCCGCAAGGGACGTGTCGCGCAACCGCTTCCACCGGGCGAAAACCGCGTCCCCCATGCCCAGAGCGCGCACCGTCTCGGACCCGGATTCAACCTGGGCCGCCCAGGTATCGGCCTCGGCGCCGATGGCGTGAGCATTGCGCAGGCGCGCGCGTGTCAGGACCTGATTGCGGATGGCGGCAAGGATCAGGCCGCCGCCGCCCGCAATGGCCAGCCAGCCCAAAAACGGATGAAACACGAAGATCGCGGCCAGAAACACCGGGGTCCACGGGATGTCGAACATGGCCAGCAGCGCAGGGCTGCGCGAAAACCTCTGGATGGCCTCGAGGTCTTGCAGACCACGGGCGCCAGCGGCGCCCCCTTGCGCGGCACCAGTGTGGAGAAGGGCTTGAAACACATGCTGGTCGAGCCCGGTCTGGAACCGTGCCCCGGCACGCGCCAAAACGCGGCCGCGCGCATAGTCGATGATCCCCATCATCGCGTAGAGGAAGGCCACCAAAGCGAACAACGCGACCAGCGTCGCCTCCGACTGTGAGCCAAGCACGCGATCATAGACCTGAAGCATGAAAATCGGACCGGTGAGCATCAGGACGTTCACGAAGACCGAAAACACCAAGATGGCGCCAACCAGCGGCGTGACCGCAAGGGCAGCAGACGATAGGGCGGCGCGCCCGGCGGTCGGGGCGTGTGTGGGCGTTTGTGCGCGCATCAGGCCGCCCTAGCGCCGACATGCGTCAAAGCGGGTTTGGTACGCGCGACTTCGCGCCGTTTGTTCGACGGACGGGGGGCTCCGAACCGGGTTTCATAGTCGGCCCCCGAAAATCCAAGCTGCGCACAGGTGCAAATTGGCACCTGGCTTTCACGATCCAACAGCCAGACATCTGTGCCCGATGTGCGCAGGTACAATCCGCGCGCTGCCAAGGCCGCCTTCAGGTCGGACAGGGTGGGTGCCGTTTCAAACACGCGGGACAGATGGATGCGCATCCAGGCGATCATTTCGGTGTCGAACCGCTCGGCCGTTCTGGCCGTGGCCCAGGCGGATTGCTGCATTCCCTCGCGCTGCGTCAAGGTGCGCTCGGTGGGTTCTGCGGTGTCCAACATATCAACCTCATCGGTGGTCCAGCGCCACGTGGCGCGGTGTGAGGTACAGCTACTGGAGAGGTGCTCGGTGCGTGTGGTCGCGATTGAATAGCGCGACGCGATTCCGGCTAGAGGGATATACGCACGGATAGTCCGACTGATGTCGGGCAGGGTGCGCGCGAATCGTGGGCATCTGGGTGGAAACGGTTTGCCGCGTGGGCACGACCTGCGCGAGGCGGCCCAAAACAGCGGGCGTGCGGGGGCCAAAGCATTGTGACCCGGCCGCAAGTGTCGTAGCGTCGCGCTCCCGCCGCCTGGACAAGAGACCAACCCGATGCTCGACCTCGCAATTGCGAACCTGCTGTCTCCGATCGTGTTGTCGTTCGTTCTTGGGGCCGGCGCGGCATTGGCGCGCTCGGACCTGTCGATCCCTGAAGCCGTCGCAAAAGGGATCTCGATTTATCTGTTGTTCGCCATCGGCTTCAAAGGCGGGGCCAGCTTGGCGGAACATGGCATCGACGTGACCCTGGGGCTGAGTTTGCTTGCCGGAGTCGTGTTGTCCTTTGCGTTGCCCTTGGTGGGATTTTCACTGTTGCGCGTGATGTCGGGGATGTCGCGGACCGATGCGGCCGCGGTCGCCGGCCACTATGGCTCGATCTCGATTGTGACCTTCGTGGCGGCCACGTCGATCCTGGCGGATGCGGGCATTGCGTCCGAGGGTTACATGGTTGCCGTTGCCGCGGCGATGGAGGCCCCCGCCATTCTGTCGGCCCTATGGCTGATTTCCCGTGGTGCGGGTGAAACCGAGATGGATTCGGATCTGTGGCGCGAGATTCTCCTGAACGAATCCATCGTTCTTTTGCTTGGATCCTTCGTGATCGGCATGGCGACCGGAGCCGAAGGCCTGGCCCGGATTGAATCCTTTATTGTCTCGCCTTTTCAAGGGGTTTTGTGTTTGTTCCTGCTTGATATGGGTCTGATTGCAGGACGCGGATTGCGGCAGGCAAACGTTCTGGATCGGGGGGCGATTGCGTTTGGCCTTGTCATGCCTCTGGTCGGTGCGACGGCCGGTCTGGGGGCGGCCCTTTTGGTGGGGCTGTCTACCGGGGGAACGATGCTGTTGATGACACTTTCGGCTTCCGCATCCTATATCGCCGTGCCCGCGGCCATGCGGGTGGCGGTGCCCCAGGCCAATCCTTCGATCTATCTGACCCTGTCACTTGCGGTGACCTTTCCCTTCAACCTTGTGGTGGGGCTGCCGATTTACCTGTCCGTGGCCCAAACCGTGTTAGGAGGCTGACATGCAAACTCATGACGCCAAGCGCGTTGAGATCATGATTGAACAAGTGATGTTGCGCCGCCTGACCGAGGCTCTGGAATCCGCCGAGGTAACGGGCTGGTCGGTTCTGCCTGTCCGGGGTGGGTCGGGGCGGTCTGGCATGTGGAGTCGCGAGGGTCAGGTAAGCCGCGGAACCGGCATGGTCCAGGTGGTGTGCCTGATCCGCCCTGAGAAACTGGACGCATTGCTTGACGCGGCGTTCGCGGTTGTCGAGCCTCATATCGGTGTCGTTTGTGTCACCGATGCGCAGGTTCTTCGGGCCGAACGGTTCTAGGTCAGGGCCTTCCCCCCACACACGCCCATGGCGAGACGCTGGATTCAGATCGGTATCTGTCTTACCGTTTCCTTCAATGCGTGTCGAAAACGGGGCTGTGCGACCGATGCCATTGAAGTTCTTCATCCTTCCCACGATCCAGCTTTTGGTCATTGCCGGTTTCTTGATCGGCGGCTGGTACACGTTTTTGGGTCTGGCGATCTTTCTGACGATGTCGCTTGGGTTCGACTTCGTGGAAGATCGATCCGGCGTCGACGAGATGATGGATTTGGGTCTTCAGGGGAAAGTCCTCGTTTATGCAATCGCGGCCATTCAGTTCGTGTTGATCGGCGTCGGCTTGTCCGTGGCCATGAATTCCGAGACGTGGGTCCAAACGATCGGCGTTGCCGTCACCCTAGGGCCGATTCTGGCCGTTGGTTGTGGGAATCCCGGCCACGAGTTGGCGCATTCAAAGCGGCCGATTGATCATGAGATTGCGCGCGCTCTTTTTGCGGTTTGCCTGCACCCGTCCGTCTTGATCGATCATGTTTTCCGCCATCACGTTATTGTCGGGACGCCGGACGATCCGCTGACCGCCCGCCGCGGCGAAAGGTTTGGCCGGTTCATGCTTCGGTCTGTGCCAGCGCAGCACACAGGACCTTGGAACTTCGAGAAGGAGCGGCTGACACGCAAAGGCCGCGCCGTATGGTCCTGGCGCAACCGCGCCATTCGGGGATACGTCATGGTGGCCGTGTATCTGGGCGGCATCGTCACCATTTTCGGACCGACGGTTTTGCCGGTTGCGGTCATTCCCGCGTTTTATGCGATCCGCGGAATGGAGGCCTTCAATTACATGGCGCATTACGGCGTCATGCGCGAGCCCGGTACGCCCTGCGGCGCCCGCCATTCCTGGAACACACGGTTCACGATCAGCTCGGGGTTCACCCTGAACCTCACCAGCCATTCCCATCACCACATCGTTCCGACCAAACCGTATTGGGCGCTCAATGCTGAGGGTGATCTTCCGCTTCTGCCCTTCGGTCCGGCCATGAACTCGATTCTGGTCGGTATGCCGAACCTCTGGTTCCGCCTGATGGAACCCCGATTGGAAAAGTGGGACCGCGATTTCCCGACGGAGGGGGAATTGCGGCTGCTTGGCGACCAAGCGCGGACGCCCCGACAGCCAACGGAAAGCTTTGCGCCTGTCGCGACCTGACCTCTGCGTCCGGAGCGCTTGCCCCGCAACCCTAGAAGGCTTCGGTCCGATCAAAGACCACGTAAAGCCGTCGCTCGGCGATGCGCCGCATCTCGACGGTCGCGCCGCGCGCGGCAGCACGAGACGTGCCGATCAGGCCAAGTTGAAGATTAAAGGCACGTGCCGGGGTGCTGCAGGGGCGGGCGCGTCGGCACCCGGTGGGCACGTTGCTTGCCGCGAAAATCACTGGCGAATTGTGAATCTGCACCGCGCCGCCGCAGCGCACTTCGATGTAACCTGTCTGATCATCCGCCCAGAGAATGCGCATCCAGAAGCGCGTCCAATCGCCAAGATCATCGGTCGTCGCGCATTGCCGTCCGAGAATTGAAGCGCCGTTTCGGGCATCGGCGGTCAGTTCGAAAAGCGGTGATGATGCGCGGTCCGCGGCTTGCCAACGGGCCAAGGTCACGGGTCCGGTTCGGCGCAGCATCTCGGGATCAAGCCGGAACTCGAACGTGAACAGATACTGCTGGCCGGGTTCCCAGATGTCCCCCGTCGACAACACCGACCGCGAGACGCCGGTTCGACAATCGCTTGGGCCAAACACATCCGCCAGATTGGTGCAGCGCGGTTGACCAAGTTGGAACAGCACATGCCCGTTTGCCCCAAACTCCGGCGCAATCGCCGAGCGGGGGCCAATGCTGTAGGTGGCCTCCAGATCGTCGGGCACACCGGCGCGATCAACCTCCGGCACTTGGCACGCGACCAACAGGGTGCTCAGTGCGCCGACACACGCCGCCCGGAACAACCGGCCAAGGCCCAAACGCGAGATCATTCCGCGGGAATGGCCGCGCCACTTTTCTCAGCGCGCGGGAACGGGATCATGCGGTTTCGCTCTTCATCGTAGAGCTTCCACCGAAAGCACTTCAGCCCTTCGATGAACCCGATCTTTTCCGATGCAAGAAGGCCCTTCCGATCCAGCTCCTGATAGGCTTCCTTGAGGCGATACCCGGGGATTTTCGCGTTGAGGTGATGCAGGTCGTGGTACCCGATATTCATCATGGCGAGGTCGAACACGCGCCCCCACGCAAGAACCGAAGACCCTTCGAGGGCCGCGGTTTCGAAATCCAGCTCCGGCTTTGTGCCCCAGTGGATGTGCTCGAAGTTGTGCACCACATACGGGATCAGGGCCCCAAAGGCGCAGGCGAGATAGACCGAGGCAAGCCATACTCCGATCCCCGCCCATCCCGCATAGAGCCAGATCGCGCCGACAAGTGCGGCCAGCATGGCGTTGTGCAGCACCAGATCCCCAATTCCTGTTTTGAGACCGTAAAGCGGCACGCGGCGCAAAATCGTGTAAAGAATGAACGGCCCAACCAGGATCAGTGTGAACGGACTGCGATAGATCCGGTATTGCACCCGCTTCCAATAGGGGGCGGCCTCCCACTCCTTCACGGTCATGACGTAGATTTCGAAGCTGTCCCGCCGGTCAAGGTCGCTGACATACGTATGGTGTTGGTTGTGGATGTAGCGTGTGGCCTTGTACGGCGTCATCGCGATCGGCGAGATGATCGTTCCGACGGCGTCGTTGAGATCCCGTGACGCGAAGAAGGACCGGTGCAGGCAATCATGTTGGATCATGTAGATCCGCAATCCCATCGCAGCGGTCAGAACAATCGCGGGCAGCATCAGCCACCACGTTCCGATGGATGCGAGGCCGACCGCCAGACCGCCGAAATACAACACGACGCTGATCCCTAGTTCCCACCATGCGCGGCGGTCATCTGCGCGCGCGAATGTCCGCGCCGTGTTGCGAAGTTCCGCTCTTTGATCTATGTCCAGCCCCCTGACAGCCCATTGACACAAAACGATCTCTCCAGCCTCGAGAAGGCTAGCCAGAGTCCCGAGTCAAAGCAAGGTAAGGGAAAATCCCGTCGCGTTCGGCGCAGTTTCATCCTGTTGTGCCATCCCCCGGGGAACAGGACGAAGGGATCAGTCACGCCCACCGCCACCCGGCTGGCGGTTTGACTTCCCGGAGGCGGGGGAAGTAGTAGCAGAAGGTGGGGTGGAGCCCCCAAATCGGACATTTGCAACGACGGCGGGAGCCAGCCCCATGGCGTATAAGTATCCAAACAGGTGGCTGTTTTCGTTGTCACGGCTCCTGAAAGGCTACCATCCTGTTTTTCTGGAATATTTTGTCGATATGTCCCCGCGGTGGACAAGCGGGACCGGCAATGCCCACATCGCCGCGATTTTGCAGGAAGCCGAGCCCAACTTCGCGCGGGCCCTTGAAGAGATGGCGGCCATGCAACCGGTGGTCGACGCGTTGAACGCGAACGACGTTCCAGGCATCGCGTACACCTGGCGCAACGGGTACCTTCCGCCGCTTGATGCCGTTTCCGTCATGTGGGCCGCGTCAAAGGCAAAACGCGTGTTTTTCGAAGTTGGGTCCGGCAATTCGACCATGGTGGCCCGGGCGGCCCTTTCGGTTCTCGGACGGACGGAAACCAAGATCATGTCCGTCGACCCCTATCCCCGGCGCGAGGTTGACGCGCTGTGCGATGATGTGATCCGAAAACCGTTGGAGCAATGCGACCTGTCCCCGATCCTGGACCTCGAGGCGGGTGATGTTCTGTTCATCGACAGCAGTCACCGCAGCTTCATGAATTCGGATGTGACGGTGGCCATGCTGGAAATTCTTCCGGCGTTGAAACCGGGCGTCTTGGTCGGGTTTCATGACATCTGTCTTCCGTTCGACTACCCCGAAAGATGGACCAAGCGCGCCTACAACGAACAGTATCTGCTTGGTGTATTGCTGACCGCCAACCCGGACTACTTCGACCTTCAGGCGGCCAACTACTGGATCGCGCACCGGGGCCTGCAGCAGGAACCGCTGGCAGGTATTTGGGATCAATTGGACTATGCGCCGGCAGAACGCGGCGGAAGTGCGTTTTGGGGCGTCAAACGCTGACGCTTTGGTTCCAGACCCGCACGGAGGCCCAGTGTGACTGACATCAATTTCCACACCGATCACGTCGGGCCAACGGCACGCGAAACGGTTTTCAAAGCACAGGCCAAAGATACCGATGCACACGCCCCTTCCGTATCGTAGCGAGGTCGATGGCCTGCGGGCCGTGGCCGTCTTGCCGGTCATCTTGTTCCACGCAGGTGCCCCTGGGTTTGCCGGAGGCTACATAGGGGTCGACGTGTTCTTCGTGATCTCTGGGTATCTGATCACCTCGATCATTCTGCGCGATCATGCGGCAGACCGTTTCAGCTTCAAAACCTTCTATGAACGCCGGGCGCGGCGTTTGCTGCCCGCGCTGTACTTGGTAATCGCCGCCACCTTGCCGTTCGCGTTCCTGTGGATGACGCCGTATGAGTTCAAAATCTACGGGCAGAGCATCGGCTACACGGCCCTGTTCGTGGCCAATATCGGCTTGGAAAGCGAAACCGGGTACTTCCATGACCGCGCCGACCTGTATCCGTTTCTCCACACTTGGTCGCTGTCGGTCGAAGAGCAGTTCTACATCATCTTTCCGCTTCTTCTGCTTTGGCTGATGCGGTGGCGGAGTTGGGTGGCTCCGCTTGTGTTGTCATTGATCTTTGTCGGAAGCCTGGCCTTGTCCGAGATCCGCAGCGAGACCCTGACGCGACCGAACTTCTACTACCTCACGACCCGGGCCTGGGAACTTCTGGCCGGGTGCGGCGTTGCCTTGTGGCTGCAAAAGACCAGCCTGAAAGAGGCGTTGGCCCTGCCCGTAGCGGGTGTCGGTGCCGCACTTCTGGCGGCGTCCTATGTCATCTTCGATGGGACGCAGCCGCATCCGTCCCTCATGACCCTTTTGCCGGTTGGGGGCACGGCCCTTCTCCTGCTCGGGTGCAATGGGACGGACCTTGTTTCGCGTGCCCTCTCGTGGCGGCCCTTGGTCTTCGTCGGGCTTATCAGTTACCCGGCCTATCTTTGGCACCAACCCCTGTTTGCATTTGCGCGGATTCGCAGCGGAGACCAGATTGCGCTTGGCGGCGCGCTGGCGCTGTCGCTCGCCGCGCTCGGACTTGCCTTTCTGACCTGGAAATATTTGGAAACGCCCGTGCGGCGGGGTGTGGTCCTTCCTTTGCGGAAAAACGTGTTCCGGTTCTTTGGCGCGGCGACGGCAAGCATCGTGGCGGTGGCCTTGGTCCTGGATCAAACCGAGGGGGTGCCGCAGCGGTTTGGGCCGGAAGTCGCGCGCATTGCGCCGATGGCGAACAATTTGCCCCCCTACGAGGCACGATGCCAGTCGCGCCCCAATCACATCATCGCGCCGGAGAACGCATGCTTGCATGGGGACACATCTGCGCCGCGCGTCGCGATCTGGGGCGATAGCCACGCCATGGTGATGGCCGGGCCTTTGGGCACAGCGCTGGCCGACCGTGGGTTGGGTCTCGTCGATTTCACGTTCCGGTCTTGTACGCCTGTGACAACCGATATCGGGGCGACGACGGAAGACGCCTGCTTGGACTACAATCGACTGATCCTCGACCACATCCTGGCGAGCCCCGAGATTGATCTTGTTGTGTTGCATGGACGCTGGCCGGCCCTGGTTGCGGGCGGTGTGTTCGACAATGGCGCAGGCGGAATCGCGGGCGGGGGACGCAGTGCCACACCTCGGGACAGTGTCGGCGAGGAGCGCCTTGGCACCGTGCGGTCTGCGATTTCAGATGTGGTTTCGTCGCTGCTGCAGGGCGGGAAAGAGGTCGTGGTGCTGTCCGGCATTCCAGAGGCCGGTTGGGATGTGCCCGGCAAGATGGTTCGAGACCACATTCTGGGCATGCGAAATGGTCCGTTGGTTTACCCGCGCGCGGCCTGGGACGCCTATAATTCCAACGGCCTGGGCATCCTGCAATCCATCGCTGCGACCTCTGGCATTCTGCTTGTCGATCCGTCGGACACGGTGTGCGGCCCGGGACCCGAATGCCAGGTCGAACGGGACGGTCTTCCGCAATACTTTGACGATGACCACCTGACGCAGGCCGCCGCCGCGCGCGTCGCGGAGGGCGCTGTCGAGGCGATCTCTGCGGCGGGGCTGTTGCCGGATCCCTAGGCGACCCGGTGTGGTTGGTCGCGCGCCCGTCTGAAATTGCGTGGTGCGGGGGACCTAATCCGGCGTGAAAGCCGAAAGGCCGAACGGGGCGAGGGTTCGCCCCAAGCCCGCGGCATCCAGCACGGCGTGCACCTCAAGGACCAGCGTGAAGTTCTCCGTCGACGGTCGGATGACCCGTCCATCAATCGGGTCGCGGTTCACATAGAGCCGCGCCCCTTTGGCGAACGGGGCGAGATCCCGGGCAAGATAGTAGTCCCCCAGATAGCTGCTGTCGCGCTCTTCGAATGGCGCCGAGAACGCGCCCGCCAATTCCTGTGCGATGGTGTCGATATCGGCACGATCTGTGCCGAAAAACAATTCCAGAGATGGGGTTGGCTGGTGTGCCATCTGGCGTCGTTCCTTTCAGGCCGGGCGCGGCGCCGTGCGGCTGCGGTGTATCTGCTCGGACATTCGACCAGCGACGGCGGCGGGTCACGATCCGATGGGCACAATCCGCCGGTCGGTGACCCGGTTCCTGCCGTTCAGACCCGGCTCGACGACAACCAATTCGCCATAGGTTACGGGCGGCTCACCCGGCAGCCCAAGGGTGTCCCACATGGGGACGATGTTGTTGCTGTTTCCGACCCAGATCACCGATCGACCTGCCGCTTGGGTGATCACCTCGTTCCACACGCCCACGGGATGGCTGAAGAGCTGCATCTCAAGGCCGCGCTGTTCCGCCAACGGACGGGTGCTGTCCTGGTTCCGCTGGACGTGCCGTGTGAAGATGGCGTCCAGCGGAATGTCAGCGATCACGCCCGGCAAGGCCATCGCCCGTGCGCGGCCATCCGCGTTCAGGTTTTCGTCGTCGCGGTCGAAGTGCCGGACGATCACAAGACGGGTGCCGGGCGGCAGGCTGCGTATGTCGCCATCCGAACTGCTGCGCGATGTCCTGACACAGCCCGTGGCCAAGACGGACAGGCCAGCCAAAATCAACGCCCTGCGGGAGATCTTCATGAGGTGCCCTCCTTGCTTGGACCGGCGGGGCGACGACAGTGCCGCCGCCGCGCACGCCAAGATCCATCCGACATCGCCGTGATCTTAGCCCGGACTGCCGTGCTCTGTCTTCACCAAGGAGCGTGGGGCGCCAAAATGGACGGGGTTTTGGGATGACCCGACGCCGTCAAACGCGCGGCGCTGTGGTGCGTCGGCCCGCGGTCGTCCGTTTTTGTCATGGAAAGGCTGGCTGGGGTGGTAGGATTCGAACCTACGGTACACGGTACCAAAAACCGCTGCCTTACCGCTTGGCTACACCCCAACCGTGCCGCGCTAGTTACGCGGTGAGGGCAGGGGGATCAAGACCCAGACCGCAAAAATTACGGTGCGCGCAACGCTATTCTTGTGGCGCTTCACGGCGGAGCAGGTCGTCCTCTGGCAATGCGTCCCGTTCGGCTTCGATGATTGATTCCAGGGCGTGTAATTCTTCGGCGCCGACATGTCGGGCTTCGACGACCGCTGCGGGCGGCGTCGGGGTCGGCGCGGGGGCGTCTTCCGCTTCGACCGGGGCGATGCCGCCTGCGCCGACAAGCCGATAGGTTGGCTCCGGCAGCGAAATGCCAGCGGCCTCGAGGCGCGCCTTTACGACCCGGATCGCCTCGCCCTTGGCCATGCCGATCGATGTCTCATGCTGCATGATCCAACCCGCAGCGGTGATGTTGATCGTGCTGTCACCCACGTCGTTGACCCACACACCCGGTCCCGGAGTTTCGAGGACAAAGGGAAGCTCTTTGAGGGCGTCCAGCATGATGTGTTGTGCGTCGGCGAGATCGGCGTTCGGATCAATCCCCAGGACAAACGTGAACCGCCGTTCGTCGTTGCGCGTGTAATTCACGATCTTGGATTTGAAGACCGTCGCGTTCGGGATGCGGATGTGGTTCCCGTCGAGGCTGAGCAAGATCGTCGCGCGGCTGGTCAAGCGGATCACATGCCCCATATCGCCACCGATTTCGACCAGATCCTTCGGGCGGAACGGCTGTCGGATCGACAGCATGATCGAGCTGATGAAGTTCTCGACCGTGTCGCGCACGGCGAACCCGATGGCGAGGCCCACGATCCCTGCAGCCCCCAGGATGGTCCCCAACAGGGCAGTCGCATTCAGCAGATCCAAGGCAAGCACGACACCGAGGATGAAGAACGCCAGCCGCACGATCTGGCGATAGATGTCCGCGATGAAGGCATTCGGCGCGATCCGATCCCATGGCCATTTGCGCCGCGCGATGAAGAACCCGAACCAGACCGTCACGGCACCTGCGGCGACAGCGATCAGGATCAGGGGCGAGACCGCAGCGATCTGTTCAAGCCTGGCTTCGATGCGTTGCACCGCAGGGCTCAGACGTTCGACGACATCGGTGCTTTCCTGCACGTTATTCTCGATGGCGACCACGCCTTCCACCCGCGCGACAAGCGTGTTCAGCGTGTCGATCCGGGTGGCGTCAACGACGGTGCCCCGGAGCGTGACGATCCCGTTCGATACGGTCGCGCGCACATCGTCGTACCCTTCAAGCTGGCCGATGATGTCCATGATCCGGTCGCGCGTCGCAAAGTCCTGGGCGCGGTCGCTTTCGACCGAGATCGTGCCACCGGGTTGCGCGCCATCGGTTTGCGCCAACGCGACCACAGGAGCCAACGCCAGCAAAAGAACAATCAGAAGAAGCCGCATACCAACCCGTCCATGCCGTCTGTTTTGCAAAAAGCGTTAACGGCTTTTGCGCAAAACACAATCGAGGGTTCGCGGGTCAGAGCCGGATCGGATCGGCCTTGGCCAACGCGTCGAAGGCCATCAGGCTTTTGACCAGTGCTGGCATCTGATCCAGTGGGATCATGTTGGGGCCGTCGGACGGTGCGGTGTCCGGGTCTTGATGGGTTTCAATGAAGACACCCGCGATCCCGAGCGACACCGCGGCGCGGGCCATGACGGGTGCAAACTCGCGTTGTCCTCCGGATGATCCGCCCTGACCGCCCGGTTGCTGGACCGAATGGGTGGCATCCATGATGACGGGGTAGCCCGTCTTTGCCATTTCGGGCAGCGCGCGCATGTCGGCGACCAGCGTGTTGTAGCCGAAGCTGGCGCCCCGTTCGGTCAAAAGGATCTTGGTGTTGCCGGTGGCCTCAACCTTGGACACGACGTTTGGCATGTCCCACGGGGCCAGAAACTGCCCCTTCTTGATGTTGACAACAGCGCCGGTGTCGCCTGCGGCGAGCAGCAGGTCCGTCTGGCGGCTCAGAAACGCCGGGATTTGAAGAATGTCGCACACCTCGGCAACGGGGGCGCAGTGTTCAGGCGCGTGCACATCCGTCAAAACCGGACATCCGATCTGGGCTTTGACGTCTGCCAGGACTTCAAGGCCAAGCGCCATGCCGAGGCCCCGCTTGCCCGAAAGACTGGTGCGGTTGGCCTTGTCATAGCTGGCCTTGAAGACATATCCCGCCCCCGCATCGGCGCAGGCCTGTGCCATGGCTTCGGCGATCATCAGGGCGTGATCGCGGCTTTCCAGCTGGCACGGCCCTGCGATGATGGTCAAAGGCGCATCGTTGGAGAAGGCCAAAGGCCCCGCTTGAACGGTCTTCATGATACCAACTGCCCCGTATTGTCAGGAACTGACCTGCTCGCGCAGGATCGACACGGTCATCGATATCAGGAGGTAAACACCCGAAAAGATCAGGAACGCAAGCAGCGTGTTCTCGAAGGCGCGCGGATAGGCGGCTTCGTCCGGTGCGACCGGGAACACGGCCAGCGACAGATACAGCGATTGCCGGTTGGCTTCGATCCGTGCGGCTTCCATCTGCTGCAAAGCCTGGGACAGCATGGCTTGGCGGGTTTCCAGGTCGGCCTGCGCAATCACAAGCTCCGACTGCACCTGGGCCAGCGACGCACCGCCGCCCTGCGCCTCGGTCAGGCCTGTGCGCAATTCGTTGATCAGCGCTTCAAGCCGCGCGATGTTTCGCTCTGCGACCTCGACACGGGTCTGGTTCGGTCGCGCCACAGACAGAAGTTCGTCCAGGCGCAGGCGCTCATTCTGGAGCTCAAGCTCGAAATTGTTGATCTGGCCGAACACCGCCGACACTTCCTGATCGGCGGACAAAACCCCGCGGCGTTCCTGCAGCGACAAGACCCGCTGCTGTGCTTCGATGACGCGGTTCTCGGCATCTTCGAAACTGTCGCGTGCGCCCGACATCTGATCTTCGCGCAAGCGCTGGCTCATCTGGTCGACGCGTTCTTCCGCATAGCCGAGAAGCGCTTCCGAGAACTGCTGGCTGATAAGCGGATCGGCCGCCAGCATTTCCATCTTAACAACACCCTCTGTCGGGTCGTAACCGATTGTGAGCTGTTGGCGATACGTGGCATAGACATCTTCGACCGATGCATCAGCGTCCAGGCGCACGAGGGGATCGATCGAGGCCTGGGAGAAATGCGCGCGGAAGCCCATTTCATCGTCCAATCGCAACATTGCCTCACGGCTTTCAAGGAAGCTTTGCACCGTGATGCTTTCCTGCACCGTCGCAAAGCTGGTGCCGCCAAGCAAACCGCCCAAGCCGCCGCCAGTTGAGGCGCCGGCATCGGCCTTCTGGATGATGAACTCGGTATTGGTCGCGTAGAGCGGCGTCGCGACGCGGAAATAGTAGTAGCCGACCAACAGGGTTGGCAGCAGGACGAAGAAGGCCAGACGCGAGGCCAACAGGGCCAGCGACCGCCGCCGACGACGGGCGATGTCGCGCTGCACTTTCATGATTTCGGCCGCGCGTTCGTCCGCGCTCATCGGGCCGGGCGGTTGATTGGCTGGTGGTGGAGCTGCGGGGCGGGCCTGCGCGGGCACCTGCGCTGTCGCCGCGCGCACGGGCAGGTTCTGTTGGCCTGCCGCTTGCTCCTGGCTCTCGTTGACAATCAGTTCGAGCATGTTCTTCTGGCCAAACGGATCGATCCCACGGTTGCGCAGGATGCGAACCGCATCGAAATCCGAGCTTGGTTGGAGGCCATGCTTCTGGGCGGTCCGGCGCGCCATGCGCAACTGCCGCCCGGTCAGGCCTTCGGCCCGGATGGCGGCCAGTTCTTCCTCGACCGTTTGCGCGGTCGGCGTTGGGCGCGGCGGGGTGGACGGGGCCGCGGCGCCGGGGAACGTTTGGTCGCCGAACCCGTCCTCCGTCTGTTGAGGCGCCGACATAAGGTCATTCGCGTTGGGCTGCTGCGGCGGACGCGGGGCCGCCGGTTCGACGCGCTGCGTGTCACCGTTCGATGTCATCGCCTCACTGCGGCGGATGCGGAACTTGCGGGCTTTAGGTTTGGTAGTCATAAAGCTGCTTTGCCACTTCGAGCGTGTCGAACTCGTACAGTTGCCCATCTTTTAGCACGGCGGCGCGACGGGCGAATTTTTCCAAGGTTTGCGCCTGATGCGACACGATCACGACTGTCGCATGTTTCAGCCGGTCGGCCAAAATTGACCCCGCACGCCGGTTAAACTCGGCATCCGTTGTCGAGGGCATTCCTTCGTCGATGAGATAGATATCAAAATCCAGCGCCAAAAGCAGCGAGAAGTTGAACCGTGACCGCATACCGGCCGAATACGTGCCGAGCGGCATATCGAAATATTCTTCGATCCCGCACAGCCAGCGGCAGAAGGCTTCGACATAATCCGGGTCAAGCCCGTAGAGCTGCGCGATGTAGCGGGCGTTTTCCTTCGCGTTGAGTCGCGGGATGACGCCGCCCATGAAGCCCAATGGGAACGAGATGCGCGAGTGCCGGTAGATCTTGCCCTCATCCGGCTTTTCAAGGCCAGCCATCATCTTGATCAGTGTGGTCTTGCCTGTGCCGTTGGGCGCCAGAATGCCAAGCGAGTACCTGAGGTCGACGCG
This sequence comes from Paracoccaceae bacterium, assembly GCA_963921255.3. Classification (GTDB taxonomy): domain Bacteria; phylum Pseudomonadota; class Alphaproteobacteria; order Rhodobacterales; family Rhodobacteraceae; genus JANSYL01. The sequence continues at coordinate 775,698 of CAWUEW020000001.1, forward strand.
AAAAGACGCCCGATCCAGGATCACCTTGCGGCGTTCCCCGGTCCAAAACGACTTTGACACATCTACAAACTCAAGCATGGTCTTCAGACCCGCCTTTTCTCTGCTAAAACCTGCATTCGCGCAGTCTATCCCGCTGCACTTAAACGCAAGGTTTACCCCGTTAATTAGGCAGCAATATGTCGGTTGCTGTCCAATTCAAACAGGAATTTTTGCAGAATATGGCAAAGCCCCGTGACCGGGGCCAAGCCTTTTGGCGCAGCCGGGCGGGGTCGTTCGCGCATGACCCGTCGTTCCGGGCATCCGGGGGAATGTGGCCCAAACGTGCCGTGGGCCGGCGCGTTGGGCCGCCCCGGCCGGCTAGGCCAGGGCCGTCCACCCCAGTCCAGCCAGAACGGCGCCGACCATGGCCAAGCTCAGATAGGCCGCGAACACGCGGGGTTTCACCAGCGCCCAGACGGCCACAGCCGCGGGGATGCTGCTGACGCCGCCAGCGATGACAAAGGACATCGCTGCACCGGGCGCCATGCCCTGTTCCAACAGGCCCGCCATCAGCGGCACCGCAGCATAGCCGTTCAGATAGGCCGGTGCTCCAACCAGCGCGCCGATCACCACCGGTCCGAGACCATTGCCACCGATCACCTGAGCGATCAGGTCTGCCGGGACATAGCGGATCAACAGCGCCTGCAGAAGGTAGGCGAACAAAAGCCACTTCCCGAGGAAAAGCAGGTTCTCAAGCGCGGCCTCACCAAAGAGTTGCCGGCGCTCGCGTTCCTTCCAGAACTGCCAGTTCAGCGACAATTTCTTCACGCCACAGCAGCCGCCGATCGCAGGTTTCTCGCGCAGCGGGTCTGCGAAGACGGGGGATTTTGCCAAGGTCATCACGGTCACACCGCCAAGCAGGCCCAAGGCGATGGCCGCCACGGTTTTCGCAATCGCGAAGTCGATGCCAAGGCCGCCCGCCGTGATCAGGAACATGGCCGGATCCATCAGGGGGGAGGCCAACCAGAACGCCATCACCGCCGACAGCGGCGCACCTGCGGCCAGCAAGGCGGCCACGAACGGGATCACTTCGCACGAACAGAAGGGCGACAGGCCGCCGGCCAATGCGCCGATGAAAATCATCCGCATCTCGCGCCCTTGAAACGCGCCATCAAGCAAGCGCTCGGACCCAGTCGCCTTCATCACCCCGATCGCCGCGACGGCGAACAGAATGAACGGCAGTGTGCCAAGGAAATGGTCCATCATTTCCTGCAGGGTTGGGATCACGGCAGGGCGGTCAAAAATCGCCAGCACAGCGACCACCAGAATGCCGGTCACGGCAACCTTGTCGACGCGCGCCCATGCGTCTGCGAGGGGGCGGGGGTTTTGGGTCAGATCAGCCATCGGCGTCGTCCATCAAGTTTTGCGCGCCTTGATCGGCGCAGCATTCGGAAATCAAGAAGTGGGACAGCGTTTCAACCTCTCCGATCACGACGGAGCACAGAATGCGCCGCCCGTCCCGGCGTTGGTCCACGAGGCCGGCGGACACCAGCTGCTTCACATGATGCGTCAGCACCGAGCCGGATACACCGACATCCTCACCCAATTGACCAATGGGAAGGCCGTCAGGGCCGGCCCGGACCAGGCGCCGCACAATGGCAAGGCGATGCTCGGACCCAAGCGCCGCAAAGGCGGTCGCGGCCCGCGTCAGTTCGGGGAGGGGCGGTTGAGTCGTTTTCATATTTCTATATTTATAGAAATGACGAATGGATGTCCAGACTGGTTCCTGCGCATCAGGTCGTTATCTTCCCCGCCATGCCGACCGAAGATCTCATCCAATCCATCAAGGGCTGCCGCTTGTGCGCCGAGCGCTTCGCGGCCACGCACACCGCCCACGCGGCGCGCCCTGTGACGTGGTTTGCGCCGGGGGCCAGGATCCTCATTGCGGGTCAGGCGCCGGGCATGAAGGTGCACCAGTCCAGCAAGCCGTTCACCGATCCGTCCGGGGATCGGTTGCGCGCGTGGCTTGGGCTGGACGAGACCTCGTTCTACGACACACGCCACGTCGCCATTGTTCCGATGGCGTTTTGCTTCCCTGGATACAACGCCCGCAAAAGCGATCTGCCGCCACCGCCCATTTGTGCGGCCACCTGGCGGGCGCGGATCATGGAGACGCTCGGGGACGTTCCGCTAACCCTGCTGATTGGCGCGTATGCCCAGTCTTGGCATCTTGGCGGCAAACGCCCCCTGACCGAGCGGGTGCAGGCCTGGCGCGACCATGCGCCCGAGGTCTTTCCCTTGCCGCACCCGTCCTGGCGCAATACCGCATGGCTCAAGAGAAACCCCTGGTTCGAGGCCGAGCTTTTGCCGGTGCTGCGCGCCAGAGTAGCCGAGGTTCTGGCCACGTGACTGCCCTTGATGATGCTTTTGCGGCAATGGAAGCCGCCCCCGACGACGACGCCGCCCGTCTGCGCTACTACGACAAACTGGCGGGCAGCGAACTGTTCCTGCTGCTCGATGAAGATCCGCAAGGCGATCGTGTTCGCCCGCGGATTTTCCCGGTGGAGGACGGGCAGTTTGTGCTGGTCTTCGACCGGGAAGACCGGCTGACCGCGTTTGCCGAAGGTCCGGCCCCGTTCGCGGCCATGTCGGGCCGGGCCCTGGCGGGAATGCTGGCCGGTCAGGACATCGGGCTCGGGGTAAATCTTGGCGTTGCGCCGTCGTCCATTCTGATTTCGGCCCCGTCTGTCGATTGGCTGGCCGAGACACTGGGCCAAAGCCCGGATGAAGTGGAAGACCGGGCCGAGGCCTTTACGGCCCCGTCCGGATTGCCTGAAATGGTGATCACCGCGTTGGACGCCCGGCTGGCGGCTGCGGAGGGCCTCGCGAAGATGGCGTACCTTGTGGGGGCGGACTATGCCGGCGGGCGCAAGGGGCATCTCGTGGCCTTTATCGACGCGGTGGACGGTGCCGAGACGGCGTTGGCCCGGACGGTGTCGGACGCTTTGACCTTCTCGGGCGTCGAGGCGGGCAGCCTGGATGTCGGGTTCTTTCGGGCGAGCGATCCGGTCTCGGCCCGGTTGGCGCGCGTCGGATTGCGATTTGATCTGCCAGAGCCGGCACCGGTCCAATCGCTTGGCCCATCGGCGCCCGGGATGGACCCGGACGCGCCGCCGAAGCTCAAATAAGCGGGCTAATAGCCCAGATCGCGATCGACGAGCCCCACCAGATCTTGCCCATCCTCCGAGCGGCGGATGTTCTCGGCGATGCGCTCTGCCGCTGTCTTGGCTCGTGTTTCCGAGGCGATATGCGGCGTGACGGTGACGTTCGGATGCGCCCAGTAGGGATGGTCCACCGGCAAGGGCTCAACACGGAACACATCCAGCGTCGCGTGCCCGATGTGGCCAGAATCGAGGGCGGCCAACAACGCGTCGTCGTCGATCAAGGGACCGCGTCCCGGATTGATGATCATCGCACCTTTGGGCATCAGCGCCAGCGTGTCCGCATTCAGCGTGTTTTCCGTCGCGGGCGTGTTCGGCAGCAGAAGCACCACAATCTCAGCGCGGCTGAGCGTGGCGCGCAGGCCACCTTCGCCGTGCAGGGTTTCAACGCCAGCAATGTCCTTGGGGCTGCGCGACCAGCCCAGAGTCTGAAATCCGAGCCGGGCCAGTGCGGCGGCGCATTCCGCCCCCAAGACCCCGAGTCCAAGGACAGCCACGCTGCGGTCTCGTGCCAAAGGGGGCACGATGCCTTCGCGCCAGATACCATCCTGACCGTGGATATGGGCATCCATGCCCAGATGGTACCGCATGACGTGGCCCACGACCCAATCGCGCATCCCTTCGGTCAGGCCGTCATCCACCATGCGGGCCAAGGGAACCTTCAGCGTCTGGTTTCCCACGACATCCTCGACCCCCGCCCACAGGTTCAGGACGGCCTTCAGGCGGGTGAACGGCGAGAAATCCTGCACGGTGCTGTTCGGCGCATAGACGATGTAGTCGACCTCTGCCGGATCGGCCTCCAGCGTCAGGATCGCATCCCCGAACCCTTGCGCGGCGAGGGCGGTGCGCAGCAGCGCTTCGTATTGATCCCACCGCTCGTATTTGGCGGCGAAGAGGATGGTCGTCATTCAAATGCTCCGAGGGAATGATCAGCGTGGTCGGTGTATATGCGCCGATTGCACCAAACCGAAGGCCACCATCAAGACCAACATGGCCGATCCGCCGTAACTGACCAGAGGCAAGGGGACACCGACAACAGGGGCCAAGCCCATGACCATGGCCATGTTGACCGCGAAATAAAGGAAAAACGCCACCGCGATCCCCACCACCAGCAGGGATGCAAACCGATCCCGCGCGGCCCAGGCCGTCGCGATGCAAAACACGAGGATCAGGACGTAAAGGGTCAGCAGAGAGGCCGCGCCGATAAAGCCAAACTCCTCCGCCAGTGTCGTGAAGATGAAGTCCGTGTGCTTCTCGGGCAGGAAGTTCAATCGGCTCTGGGTACCTTGCATGAACCCACGCCCGGTCCATCCACCGGACCCAAGGGCGATCTGGCTTTGGGTGATGTGATAGCCCGCGCCAAGCGGGTCGTTGGACGGGTCGAGGAAGGTGTCGATCCGGCGATACTGATAATCCTGCAGGAGTTGCCATGGCGTCCCGCGCGACATGAACACAGCCGTCACAGCCGCAACGCCCGAGCCGATGACGCCGACGAAATACGCCCAATGCACGCCTGCCACGAACAGCACGGCGCCGCCGCCCATCAGCAGCAGCAGTGATGTCCCCAGATCGGGCTGGCGCAAAGTGAGGTAGGCCGGCACGGCGATCAAGGCGACAGGGATCACCACGTAAAGCGGACGGGACACCTTATCGAGGTCCAGCCAGTCGTAATAGGCCGCCAACACCATGACGAGTGTGATCTTCGTGACCTCGGACGGTTGCAGGCGCATGAACCCGAGATCAATCCATCGCTGCGCGCCCATGCCAACGGCGCCGAAAAACTCAACATAGAGCAACAGCAGAACCGATAGCCCATAGGCCAGCCCCGACATGTTGCGCCAGAACCAGATCGGCACCAGGGCCACGAACAGCATGGCGCCAAACCCAAGCGCAAAGCGCTCCATCTGCGGCTCGGCCCAGGGTTGGAAGGATCCGCCAGCCACGGAGTACAGCATAAGGAACCCGACACTGGCCACCGCCGTGATCAACAGGATCAAGCCCCAGTTCAGGTAGAAGATCTTGCGCCAACCCGTCGGTGTGAACTTGACGTTATATTCGAGAAAACTCATGCGCGGCTGCTCCCGACGGTGCGGCCCGTTGGACGTGGGGCCTCTGGCAAGATCGGTAAACGGCGATGCAGGTCTTCGATCTGCCTGCGCTGGCTGACCGGGTAGGCTTCGGGCGGGGGAATATCGCCCACTTGGGCGCGCAAAAGAATATCGCGCGCGATCGGCGCCGCCACGGCTGCGCCGCCGCCGCCATGTTCAACCACCACCGATATGGCATAGCGCGGATTGTCATATGGCGCGTAGCCCACGTACAGCGCATGGTCGCGCCGTTCCCATGGAAGGTCCTCGTTGGAAATGACGCCGGACTCGCGCTCCGCCGCGGTGATGTTCCGGACCTGGCTGGTCCCGGTTTTGCCGGCCACGCGCAGCTCTTCCAGTTCCACCCGGCTGCCATAGGCCGTGCCGCGTCCGTCATTGTTGGCCCGCCACATGCCCCGATGCATGTAGGCCAAATGCGCCGGGTCGATGTCGAGGGCGGATGCCGGGCCCGGAAGCTGGCTCACACCGTCGATGGACCGAATGATGGTTGGTTCGATCGCCCGGCCCGTCGCGACGCGGGCCGTCATGATGGCCAGCTGCAAGGGCGAGGCCAGCACAAACCCTTGCCCGATGGACGCGTTCAGCGTGTCACCGACCACCCAGTTGGCACCCCGATTGCGCGCTTTCCATTCCATCGTGGGGGCCAGGCCCTCGGCCAAACCGGACAAGGGCAGGTCAGGCCGCACCCCGCAACCCAAGCGCCGGGCCATGTCCGAGATCGCCTCGATCCCAACTTGTTGCGCGATCTCGTAGAAATACACGTCACAGGATTGGCTCAGGCTTTCGATCAGGTCCACGCGCCCGTGGCCGCCGCGGCGCCAGCAGTGGAACCGCCGGTCGCCCAGTTCGATCGACCCTGCGCAGGTGATCGTGTCTTCGGGGTCGATCACGCCCGCTTCAAGCGCGGCGAGGGCGACAATCATCTTGTAGGTCGACCCCGGCGGATACAGGCCTTGGGTCGCCTTGTTGGCCAACGGACGATAGGGATCGGTGTTCAGATTGTTCCACTCGGTTGTGGAGATTCCACGCACGAACAGGTTGGGGTCGAACGTCGGGGCCGAGGCCAGCGCCAAGACTTCGCTCGTATGGCAATCAATGACCACCGAGCCCGCGCTTTCGCCGTCGAGCCGGGCCTCGACATAGTTCTGCAATCCGGCATCGACCGTCAGCTGCACGTCCGAGCCCGGCGTGGCCGGGTCGCGGTCCAGTTCGCGCATCACGCGTCCGCCGGCATTGACCTCGACCTGCTTGGTGCCCGCACGGCCGCGCAGAGACTGCTCCAGCCGGGCTTCCACGTTGTAGCGGCCAACCTGAAAATCGGGGATCTGAAGCACGGGATCGGTGTCGCCCGTTTGTTCGAGATAGAAATCGGAAACCGGGCCAACATAGCCGACCACATGGGCAAAGTCGGCCCCCAAGGGGTAAACGCGGCTCAAACCCACTTCGGGATTGATACCGGGAAGGGCGGGCGCATTGATTCCAACTGCGCTGACTTCGGCCCAGGTCAGGCGGTCAGCAATGGTCACTGGGACGAAGGGCGGACGTCGGTCGATTTCTTCGCGTGCGCGATCCAGCGTGACGAGATCAAGGTTCACGATCTTGGCGAGTTCATCCAGAACGGCATCCACGTCGCCCGCGTCTTCGCGGACCAAGGTGATGCGGTAATTCTGCTCGTTGCCGGCCAGCAGCACCCCGGACCGGTCGAAAATCAAACCCCGCGCCGGCGGCAGCAGACGGATGTTGATCCTGTTTTCCTCGGCCAACAGGCGGAAATCCGTCGCGCGTTCAACTTGCAGATAGCGCATCCGCGCCGCCAAAACGGCCCCGGTGCCCAGGAAGAGCCCGCCCAGGACAACACTCCGCCGAGCGATCTGGCGGGCGCTGTCTTCGGTATCTTTGGGTGTGCGTTTCATCGACTCTACAGGGCTTCGGCTTCGGCCGGTCCAATCTTACGCAGACCGAACAGGTATTTCGACACCATCACGACCAACGGATAGATCGCCACGGTCACGATCCCGTGCGCCAGCGTCAAACCAAGCGGGTCAAGGTCAACCATGAGGATCCAAAGGACGATCCGGTTGAGGATCAGCATCGCGAACACCGCGCCCGCAAAAGCCGACCATTCCACGAGGAACGGGAACTCTGTCATGGTCAGGCGGCGTCGACGCAGGCTTTCGGACACGACAATCACAAGCAACGTCCAGAGCCCGGGCGGGCGCTGGAACAGGAAATCGGCCAGCAGAAAGACCACGAGGATCGACGCAACAGGCACGACCGCCGGCTGCCGTAAAAGCCAGGCCAGCGTGATGGCCAACAAAAGATCCGGGCCCGGCAGCCCCGTGTCATGCAGCCCGAGCGGCAGCAGCTTGTAGACGATCACAGCCACGCACAGGCCCAGAAAGACGACGCGATACGTCCAGACGTGGCGTGGCGAGGTCAGCGCGTTCATGGGCTGTCCTCCTCGACCGTTTCGGCCTGGGCCAGATCGGGCCTTTCGGGCCGTTGCACCGGAATGACGCCCGGGGGCTGCACGAACCCGTCGGGCGGCGGCCAAGGTGGGCCGATCAGTTCACCCGCGCCCTCCAGGGATGTCCTCGGATGGCTGCGCATCACGCGCACGAAGTTCAGCCTTGCCATGTCTGCCGCAAGGCGCGCGCGCATGCGGCGGTCCGTGGTCATGACAACCTGCCCCACCAGCAAACCCGGCGGGAAAAGCCCGCCATCGCCTGAAGTCACGATGCGATCGCCGGCGCTGATGTCCTCGGCGTCTTCGATGAACTCCAGAAGCGGGGTCTGGCTGTTGTCCCCCATCAAGAGCGCTTGCTGTCCCGAGGGTTGCAGCGTCACCGGAATGCGGCTGTTGGCATCTGTGAGCAAAAGCACCCGCGCGGTGCGTTCACCGACGCCTGCCACCCGTCCCACAACGCCCAGACCGTCCATCGTCGCCCAACCGTCCAGAATGCCGTCCCGTGCGCCCACATTGATCAGGACCGAGCGGCGGAACGGGCTGCCCGCATCGGCTTGGACAATCCCGGTCACAAAGGTCAGTTCGGGGTCAAGCTGCACCTGATTCAGGTCCAGAAGGCGCGCATTCTCTTGTTCGAGTTGCAGCGCGGCCTCCCGCCAGGCGCGCATCTGCTGAAGTTCGCGGCGCAATTCCTGGTTCTGCTCGAACAGCCGGGCATAGCTTTGAAACTCGTCCGCCATCCGCGCGAGGCCGGTGACCGGGGCCATGGCCCATTCCATGTTCGGGACGACGCGGTCGATGATGGCGGCACGCATGCGTTCGACGCGGGGGTTGTCGATCCGCCAAACAAACACCAGGGCGATCAGGCACAGAACCACAACCGCCAGCACCAAGCGCCGGACAGGTCGGGTATAGACCTCATCATAATTGTCCCTGGCCATGGCACTCCTTCCGAAGGCAGGTGCGCGAAAGTGGGGTGGGTCTTAGCTGTCGTAGTCTATCGCATGACGCAGGAGCTTTTCATACTCCAGCGCCTTGCCAGTGCCCAACGCCACGCAGTTCAGGCTTTCGTCTGCGACCGAAATCGCCAGACCGGTCTGTTCTCTGAGCGCCAGATCAAGCTCACCCAAAAGCGCGCCACCACCGGTCAGCATGACGCCGCGATCAACGATATCGGCGGCCAGATCGGGCGGCGTCGCTTCAAGCGCCCCCATCACCGCTTCGCAAATCTGTTGGACGGGTTCGGCCAGCGCTTCGGCCACTTGGGCCTGGCTGATCTCGGTCTCTTTCGGGACACCGTTCAGCAGGTCGCGGCCCCGGATGCGCATGGATGCGCCCCGCCCGTCGTCCGGCATCCGTGCGGTCCCGATCGAGGTTTTCACCCGCTCTGCCGTTGCCTCGCCGATCAGCAGGTTATGCTGGCGGCGCAGGTAGGAAATGATGGCTTCGTCCATCCGGTCGCCCCCGACACGGACCGACCGCGCATATACGATATCTGCAAGCGACAGAACGGCCACCTCGGTCGTCCCGCCGCCGATATCCACAACCATGGACCCGGTCGGATCGGTGATCGGCATACCGGCCCCAATCGCCGCTGCAATAGGCTCTGCGATCAGGCCAGCCTTGCGCGCGCCAGCCCCCAGGACCGACTGCCGAATGGCCCGTTTTTCCACAGGGGTCGCACCATGCGGCACGCAGACGATGATCTTGGGTTTTGTAAAGGTCGTGCGTTTGTGGACCTTGCGGATGAAGTGCTTGATCATCTCTTCCGCAACGTCAAAGTCGGCGATCACACCATCGCGCATCGGGCGGATCGCCTGGATGCTGCCGGGTGTCCGCCCGAGCATCAGTTTGGCGTCCTCACCAAAGGCCAGCGCCTTCTTCACGCCATCCTTCACCTGGTAGGCGACCACCGAGGGTTCGTTCAGGATCACGCCCCGGCCTTTGACATAGACCAGCGTGTTCGCCGTCCCGAGGTCAATCGCCATGTCGGACGAAAAGAGGTTGCCCAAAAGCGCCATTCAGTCGTGTCCCGTCACCGTTCCAAAAGCATATCACCCGAGTCCTCCATCTAGGGAGACTCGGGTGACATCCCAAGGCGCCTTATAGGCGGCGGGGTCGGTTGGCGTAAAGGCCTTCACCCCGCGCCCGATCGGCGCGTTTCCGCCGGGTGGATGACCGCCCTGAACGGGACGCGGCGCTAGCCGACATCCTTGTAGGAGACTTCCTTTACATCAGTGCCAGTCTTCTCGCGGCGCACGATCAGGCGATTGAGCGCGTTGACGTAGGCCTTCACGCTGGCCACGACCGTATCGGTGTCCGCCGATTGCCCGGTCGCGATGCGGCCGTCCTCTTCGATGCGGACTGTCACGGTCGCCTGGGCGTCCATGCCTTCCGTCACGGCACTGACCTGGTAGAGCTGCAGGACAGCCGAGTTCGGGTAGAGGGCTTTGACCGCGTTGAACGCCGCATCAACCGGGCCGTCGCCTTGTGCGGTGGCCTGGTGGTCGGTGTCGCCCACGCGCAAGGTGATGTCGGCCGATTGCGGGGCCTCGGTGCCGCAGATCACGCGCAGAAACTTGACCTCCAGGTGGCCTTCGCCGTCCGAACCCGCGTCTGTCACCAGGGCGATCAAGTCGTCGTCGAACACCTCTTTCTTGCGGTCGGCCAGTGCCTTGTAGCGCACGAACAGGTCGTTCAACTGGTTGTCACCCAGATCGAACCCCAAATCCTTGAGCTTGGAACGCAGGGCCGCGCGGCCGGAATGCTTGCCCATGACGATATTGGTTTCCGTCAGGCCAACATCCTCGGGGCGCATGATTTCGAACGTGTCCGCCGATTTCAGCATGCCGTCCTGATGGATGCCGGATTCATGCGCAAACGCGTTCTTGCCGACGATGGCCTTGTTGGGCTGCACGTTGAAACCGGACACGGTCGCTACGCGACGCGACAGGTGCATGATCTTCGTGGCGTCGATCCCGGTGGAGTAAGGCATGATGTCGTGGCGCACTTTCATTGCCATGACGACCTCTTCCAAGGCGGTGTTGCCGGCCCGTTCGCCCAGGCCATTGATCGTACACTCGATCTGGCGGGCACCGCCGGCCACGGCGGCCAGGCTGTTCGCCGTCGCCATGCCCAGATCGTTGTGACAATGGGTGGCAAAGATCACGTCCTCGGCGCCGGGAACCTCCGCGATCAGACGGCGGATCAGCTCTGCGCTTTCGACGGGTGCGGTATAGCCCACGGTATCGGGGATATTGATGGTCGAGGCTCCGGCCTTGATGGCGATTTCGACCACGCGCTTGAGGTAATCCCACTCGGTCCTGGTGGCGTCCATCGGCGACCACTGGACGTTGTTGCACAGGTTGCGCGCGTGGCTGACCGTGTCGTGAATCCGGTCGGCCATTTCATCCATCGTCAGGTTCGGAATGGCCCGGTGCTGCGGGCTGGTCCCGATAAACGTATGGATCCGGGGCTGCGCGGCGTGCTTCACGGCCTCCCAACAGCGGTCGATATCCTTGAAGTTGGCGCGGCTCAGACCGCAGATGACGGAGTTCTTCGAGTTCTTCGCAATCTCGGAGACAGCCGCGAAATCGCCTTCCGAGGCGATGGGGAACCCGGCCTCGATGATATCGACGCCCATTTCATCGAGAAGGCCGGCGATCTCCAGCTTCTCGTCATGGCTCATGGTGGCGCCCGGGCTTTGTTCGCCGTCGCGCAGGGTGGTGTCAAAAATCAGGACACGGTTCTTGTCGGTGGACATAGTCTTTTTCCTTAGCGTGGTGTGGGTCTCTCCGGCGCTGTCCCTCCCCTGAGCGGTCGCGCCGAAAGGCACGCTCAGAGGCGGCTAAGGAGAAGAAGACCAAGCAGAGCGGTCGGCACACGGGCCGACGACAGGATGATATGGGGCTGCTTTGTCATGAGCGGCACAATACGCATCCCGCCGGTGTTGAAAACCCCCTTTTGGGTCAGATGCATTGACATGCCTAGGCGGCTGTCAGGGCCACGCCTTGGACGGTGGCCCGATGCATCAGCCGTCGGTGGCCGTAGTAGTCGTTGATCGCCACATGCCAGGTCGCGCGGTTGTCCCACATCGTGACATCCCCGGCCTGCCACCGCACGCGGGCCTGGAACTCGGGTTTCTGGGCGTGGCGGTAGAGCATCGTCAGGATGGCCTCAGACTCGTCCTTCGTCAGTCCGTCGATCCGCGTCGTGAAGGCCGGGTTCACGTAGAGGCAGGGTTTGCCGGACAGGGGGTGTTTGATGATGATGGGATGACGGGCTTCCTGGGTTGCAGCCTGCGCGTTCTGGTAGCGTCCCGTTTCGGCCGCTTCGGTCACCGCCACGGCCGCGGCCCCAAAGGCGTGGGCTGACCCGTGGAACGCGTAGAGCCCTTTCAAAAAGCGCTGCAGTGTTTCGGACAGCCCCAGATAGGCGGCATGCATCGACGCAAAGGCCGTGTCCCCGCCAACCGGCGGCACTTCGATGGCGTGCAGGATCGAGCCCATCGCCGGCACCTGATCGTATGAATGATCCGTGTGCCAGGCCTCGCCGATGGCTTCGGTCTGGTCGGGTTCCTTCAGCACCTCCGCCAATTCGGGATGCCCGGCGACAGGACGAAAGAAGCGGTTCACGTCAATCGGCCCGAACCGGCGCGCAAAGGCGAGGTGATCGTCGGGGGTCAGGGATTGGTTGCGCACCACCACAAGACCGTAATCGGCAAAGGCCTTTTGGACGGCGTCCGCGTCTGACGCCGTCCGCAGGTCGGCGCCAAGGATCTCGGCCCCGAGGGACGCGGTTAAGGGTCGAATGTCCATCCCAATCTCCTCCCGAGACTTTTCTGCCATCGGGCGTCCCATGGGGCAATTGGGCAATTGCCCTGGGCCGCGGGCGCGTTACGTCCGGCCCCATGGAACGGGCATTGATCATCGGGGCCTCGGGCGGCATCGGCCGCGCCTTGGACACAGAACTGACGACGCGGGGGGCCGAGGTCGTCGCACTTTCGCGGTCGGCCACCGGGTTCGACGTGACAGACCCCGCCTCTGTCGGTGCTGCCATGAATGCTATCGACGGCACGTTCGATCGGATTGTGGTCGCCACCGGTATCCTCGCCCCGGACGGCGCGTCCCCCGAAAAAACGCTGGAGGCCATTGATGCCGCGCACATGGCGCACGTGTTTGCGGTGAACGCGATTGGCCCGGCGGTGATCCTGTCGCAGCTGCCCCGGCTGGTGCCGCGGGACCGTCGGTGTGTGGTCGGCGTCCTGACGGCCCGTGTCGGGTCGATCGGCGACAACAAGATGGGCGGATGGTATTCCTATCGCGCGTCGAAAGCGGCGGCGAACCAGATCACCCGGACGGCGGCCATCGAATTGGCGCGCAAACGCAAAAGGTCGATCGTCGTGGCCCTGCACCCCGGCACGGTCGCGACGCCCTTCACCGAAAACTATCCCGCGCATAAGAAGGTCGCCGCGTCGGAGGCTGCCCAACACCTGATTGGCGTGATGGACGGACTGTCCCCGGAGCACTCCGGCCAGTTCTTCGATTGGCGGGGGGACCGGGTCGAATGGTAGGGCGTTTGATCCTGATCCTCGGGGACCAACTGTCCGAGGACGTGGCCGCCCTGCGGGAGGCCGACAGATCCACGGATGTCGTCGTGATGGCCGAGGTGGCCGAAGAGGCCAGTTATGTCCCGCATCATCCCAAGAAGATCGCCTTCCTGTTCGCGGCCATGCGCAAATTCGCGGCGCGATTGGAGCAAGACGGATGGGCCGTGCGCTACACCCCGCTGGATGATCCTGACAACACCGGCTCGATCGTGGGCGAGCTGTTGCGCCGGGCGCAAGAGACCGGCGCGCAGGAGGTGCTGGCGACCGAGCCCGGGGAATGGCGCCTGATATCCGCGCTGGAAGATGTCCCGATCCCGGTTCACCAGTTTCCCGACGACCGGTTCCTCTGTTCACATGCCGAGTTCGACGCCTGGGCCGAGGGCCGCAAGGAATTGCGGATGGAGTATTTCTATCGCGAGATGCGCCGCAAAACCGGCCTGCTGATGGAGGGGGACAAACCGGCAGGCGGCAAGTGGAATTACGACCACGACAATCGCAAGCCGGCCCCAGACCAGATCACCTTTGACGGTCCCCTTCGGTTCGAGCCGGACCCGGTCACGCGCGGGGTTCTTGATCTGGTCGGCGCACGGTTCGGCAACAGCTTCGGCACGTTGGAGCCCTTCTGGTTCGCAACCGACCGGGCGGGGGCGGTGCAGGCGCTGGAGCATTTCGTCCAAGGCGCCTTGCCGCGCTTTGGCGATTTCCAGGACGCCATGCTGGCGAACAACCGGTTTCTCTATCACTCGGTGATTTCGATGTACCTGAACGCGGGCCTCCTGGGCTGGCAGGAGATCTGCAAAGCGGCCGCCGATGCCTATGCCGCGGGCCATGCGCCGCTGAATGCGGTGGAGGGGTTCATCCGCCAGATCATCGGATGGCGGGAATACATGCGCGGCATCTATTTCCGCGAGGGCCCGGACTACACGACACGCAATTGGCTGGCGCATGATCGGGCGCTGCCAAGCTTTTATTGGGATGCCGAGACGGACATGCGCTGCGTCTCGAAAGCGGTCTGCCAAACCCGGGACGAGGCCTATGCCCACCACATCCAGCGCCTCATGGTCACCGGCAATTTCGCCCTGCTGACAGGGATTGAACCCGCCCAGGTGCATGAATGGTACCTGGCCGTCTACGCGGATGCCTATGAATGGGTGGAGGCCCCGAATGTCATCGGGATGAGCCAGTTCGCTGATGGCGGCATCGTCGGCTCGAAGCCCTATGTGTCGGGCGGAAATTACATCAACAAGATGTCCGATTACTGCAAGGGATGTCGCTACGACGTTGGGGAAAAGACTGGGGATAAGGCCTGTCCGTTCAACTATCTGTATTGGGCGTTCCTGCACCGCCACCGTGACCGCTTTGGCAAGAACCCAAGGATGGCGCAGATGTATCGCACTTGGATGCGCATGTCGGACGACAAGCGCGCCGCCACCTTGGACAGCGCCGAAATCTTCCTTGGCAAACTCGATGGGGGCCAACGGGTCTGACCTGTGGTAGTCTCACCGGTATGGCTGAGAACAAGACCCAACCCACGTCCGCCGACGTCGCGGATTTCCTGGCTGCGGTGGACCACCCGACGCGCCGCGCCGATGGGCAGCGGCTGAACACGCTCTTTCAAGAGATCACCGGATGGCGCCCGCGCATGTGGGGGCCGTCGATCATCGGATACGGCCAATACCATTACGTGTACGACAGCGGTCGCGAGGGCGATTTCCTGGCAACGGGTTTCAGTCCCCGCAAGGCGAACCTGTCGATCTACATCATGCCCGGGTACCAGGATTACGCCACCATTCTGGCGCGTCTTGGCAAACACAAGCTTGGCAAAGCCTGCCTCTACATCAACAAGCTCGACGATGTCGATCTGGACGTTCTGTCAGAGTTGATCCGGACTGGCCTGAGCGACTTGGGGGGCATGTATCCCGTCCGCCCAAGCTGATCGGGCCACGATTATTCCCACCAGCGATCGACCTCGGCGATATCCGCATCCGTCCAGCCGAAATGGTGCGCGATTTCGTGGACCAGCACATGGGCCACCAACGCCCCGAGGGCCACGTTTCCGCGATCCGCCCATTCATCGAGGATCGCACGCCGAAAGAGCCAGACTGTGTCGGGCCCCATGGGCTGATCCATCACGGATTTCTCCGTCAGGGGAATGCCGTCATAAAGGCCCGTCAGCTCGTAGGGGTCGGTCATCTCCATCTCGGCCAACAGCCAGTCCGGCGGAAAATCCTCGATCCGGATCGCCAGGCCACGGGCCGCCGCCTGATAGGGGGCGGGCAAGTGGTCCAGCGTGGATTGGGCCATCTCTTCGAATGCGGCCAGATCGGGGGCTGTGGCTGTGGCAAAGCGCATGCCCCCGATATGGACAAATCGCACCCATCATGAAAGAGCATCCCCGAAATTCTCAAAAGGCTGCCCGCCATGTCCGTCACCACCCGCTTTGCCCCGTCGCCCACCGGATACCTTCACGTAGGCAATCTGCGCACGGCGCTGTTCAACCACCTGATCGCCCGAAAGGCCGGCGGCACGTTCATCCTGCGCCTCGACGACACCGACCCGGAGCGGTCGAAGCCCGAGTTTGCGGATGCGATTCAGGAAGATCTGGAATGGCTCGGCATCACGTGGGACCGGATCGAACGCCAGTCCGATCGTTTGGATCGCTACGCGGCTGCCGCTGACGACCTGCGCGCCAAAGCGCGGTTTTACGAGGCGTGGGAAACGCCGACCGAACTGGACCTGAAGCGCAAGAAGCAGCTGAACATGGGTCAGCCCCCCGTCTATGATCGCGCGGCCCTGTCCTTGAGCGACGACGAAAAGGCGAAACTGACCGCCGAGCGCGGGGCAGGGGTCTGGCGCTTCAAGCTCAACCATGAACGCATCGAATGGACCGACGGCATCCTCGGCGATCTGTCCATCGACGCGGCCAGCGTGTCCGACCCGGTCCTGATCCGGGCGGATGGGCAGGTGCTCTATACCATTGCTTCGGTCGTGGATGACACAGACATGGGCATCACTCACGTGGTGCGCGGGTCGGACCACGTCACCAACACCGCCACGCAGATCCAGATCATGGAAGCGTTGGGCCATTCCGCGCCGAGTTTCGCCCACCACTCGCTTCTGACAGGCCCGCAGGGTGAGGCCTTGTCCAAGCGTTTGGGCACGCTCAGCCTGCGGGATTTGCGGGACGCCGGGATCGAGCCCATGGCCTTGCTCAGCCACATGGCCCGCATTGGCTCATCTCAGCCTGTGGAACTGGTCGCAGATCTTGATGAACTGGCGGAAGGGTTTGACCTGTCGCATTTCGGCTCGGCCCCGACCAAGTTCGACGAAGCCGACCTTGGTCCGCTGACGGCGCGGGTCCTTCAGGACCTGCCCTTGTCGGAGGTGGCAGACCAGATCGCCGGGCTCGGCGTTCCCGATGAGATGGCCGCGACCTTCTGGGACGTCGCCCGCAAGAACATCACGACCCGGGGCGAGATGGCAGATTGGTGGGCACTGTTCCGCGATGGGGCGACACCGCTGGTGGCGGACGAAGATCGCGATTTCGTCGCGCAAGCCTTTGGACTGCTGCCCGAGCCGCCCTATTCCGACAGCACCTGGTCGGATTGGACCGGCGCGGTGAAAGAGGCAACGGGCCGCAAGGGCAAGGGTCTGTTCATGCCGCTGCGCAAAGCGGTCACCGGGCGCGAGCGGGGGCCAGAGATGGCCGATGTGATGCGCTTGTTGCAGGTGAAGCCGACCCTTTGATGTCACGACCACGGCCAAACGAGATCGCATCCTGCACACGCAGGGGTTGCGATTTCGCTGGCCATTCAACGTGACCCGTGTCACCGGTGCAGCATGGCGCAACCCAACGCAGTCTTTCTTGAGGGCAACCTCTTTCGCCACATCTCAGTGATGTCGCTCACGGCCTCGGTCGGGTTGATGGCGGTGTTCCTTGTCGACTTCATCGACATGATTTTCATTTCGATGCTCGGCAAGGAAGAACTGGCCGCCGCCGTGGGCTATGCCGGGGCGATCCTGTTTTTCACCACGTCGTTCGGCATCGGGATGGCCATTGCCGGGGGCGCCTTGGTGGCCCGCGCCTTGGGCCAGGGCGACGAAGATCTCGCGCGGCAACGTGCCACGAACACGCTGGTGTTCGGCGTGCTCTTCGGCATCGCCTTCAGCATCACGGTCTGGCTGAACCTTCCATTCCTTGTCTCGCTCCTGGGGGCAAGCGAAGCGACGGCCGATCTTGCGGTCGGGTATCTTCAGATCATCATCCCGTCTCTGCCCCTCTTGCTGGTGGGGATGGTCGGCAGCGCGGTGCTCCGCGCCCATGGGGATGCCCGACGTGCGATGATGGCGACGATCTGGGGCGGGCTTGTCAACGCCGTTCTGGACCCGATCCTGATCTTTGGTCTCGACCTCGAACTCACCGGCGCGGCCATGGCTTCGGTCTGTGCGCGCATCGCGATTGCGGTGACGGCGATCCTGCCTATTCTGCGCCATCACGGCGGGCTTTGCCGTCCGACATTCCCAAATCTCGCCCGCGATCTCAGCCCGATCACGGCGCTTGCCTTCCCGGCGATCCTGACGCAACTGGCGACGCCCATCGGGCAGGCCTACGTGACCCGCGCCATGGCCGAATATGGCGAGCAGGCCGTGGCCGGGATGGCCATTGTTGCCCGCCTGACACCAGTGGCCTTTGGGGTGATTTTCGCGCTCTCCGGGGCCGTTGGCCCGATCATCGGTCAGAATTTCGGTGCCAACAAACCCGACCGGGTGCGGGGCGCGTTCCGCGATGCATTGATTTTCACGGCGCTCGTGGTCGTCGGGGTCAGCTTGATTCTGTTCCTGCTGCGTGGGCCCATCGTGGCCCTGTTCCAGGCCGAGGGCATCACCCGTGACTTGGTCTTCCTGTTCTGCGGCCCGCTGGCGCTGGCGTTCTTCTTCAACGGAATGCTGTTTGTGTCGAACGCCACGTTCAACAATCTCGGCCACCCGTTCTATTCGACCTGGGTGAACTGGGGCCGCCACACCGTGGGGACCATCCTGCCGGTGATGCTGTTCTCCAGCCTTTTTGGCGCGGCGGGCGTGCTGATCGGACAAGCGATTGGCGGGCTGGTGTTCGGGGTTATCGCGGTCTGGCTGGCGCGCCGGGTGATGACCAAGACCGAAACGCCCGAACCGGTGGAACCCTTCCAGCGCGAAGCCCGCAGCCTGCAACTGTTCCACCACCGCCGCTAGGCGGCGATCCGGGTCGCATTCAGGTTGGTCAATTCCCCATCAACAAGGGCGCGTTCCGCGTCGCTCAGGGGCTGGACCCGCGGATAGCGCGGTGCCGCGCGGTCGTCGAGGATCGGCGTGTCCCACCCGGCCGTCGTTTCAAAGAACCGCAGCGCCCCGGCGTGGCCAAACTCGTGCAGATATCCCTGCACGACCGTGTCCAGATAGCTCAGCAGAATCGGGTGGGCCGCGGTGCCATCCTCATGATGCTCGGGCTTGGTGCGATAGATTTGGACATCCAACTCGGCAGCATGATCATGGTCGACCCGTCCGACGGGCAGCCGATCATAGGCCCATTCGCGGGCATCCAGCGCCGCCCAGTCCGAGCCGGGGACCGCGGCGATCAATCCTTCGATCTGTGAGCCCGGCGACTCGATGGCCGTCAGGAACGCAACTTCCCGCAATCGCGTGTGTTTCCAGGTCCGCGCCCACCCGTGCGCGACGGCGCGGGTGGCGTGTGGAAAGGAGTGCGTGCCGCGGTTCACAAGGCTGCCATAGCCGAAGAAGAAAGGGTCTTTCATGGGCCTAGCCATGGTCGAACCGCCGCATCTGCGCAAGCCCTCTTGATCAACACAAAACACCTGATAACCTAACGCCGTCTTCCAGGGAGACATGGGCGCGACGCGTCCGGGCCGAAGGAGCAACCGCCCCGGTAAACTCTCAGGCAAAAGGACCTGGCAAGCCACCGAACACTCTGGAGAGAGGCGCGGACGCGCCCGCCGAAGGGATAACGATCTCAGGCGAAAGGACAGAGGGGGCATCGCACACCGTCCGAACCGGTCGGTACAACGATGCCGGGCCAGCCCCGGAAGAAAGGGGAACATGGCCGACGCACGCAGCCTGCCGTTAGAAGACCTTCACGCCGAACTGGGTGCGAAATTCGTGCCGTTCGCGGGATGGTCCATGCCTGTCCAATACAAGGCCGGTGTGATGGCCGAACATTTGTGGTGCCGCGAGAAGGCGGGCCTGTTTGATGTCAGCCACATGGGCCAGGTTCTGATGCCGCTGGCGGCGGATGTGGCGCTGGAAGGGTTGGTGCCTGCAGACATTCTGGGGCTGCCGACAGGGCGTCAGCGCTACGGGCTGTTCACCAACGCGGCTGGCGGCATCCTTGACGACCTGATGATTGCGCGCCGCCCGGACGATTTGTTCCTGGTGGTCAACGCCGCCCGCGCTGATCACGATATCGCCCATCTCCAGGCCCATATCGACGGGGTGCGACCGCTGTCGGACCGCGCGCTTCTGGCGTTGCAGGGCCCCATGGCCGAGGCCGCCGTCGTTGGCGTTCTGCCCTTTGCCGCCGACATGCGCTTCATGGACGTGCGCATCGCGGACTGGAACGGGGCCGAGATCTGGATCTCGCGCTCGGGCTACACCGGTGAAGATGGGTTTGAAATCTCGGTGCCAGCGGCGGCGGCGGACGGATTTGCACGCGCCCTTCTGGCGGATGAGCGCGTCGCGCCCATCGGACTGGGTGCCCGCGACTCGCTGCGGCTCGAAGCGGGACTGCCGCTCTATGGCCAGGACCTCAGCGAAGAGGTCTCGCCCATCGAGGCAGGGCTGACCTGGTCCATCGGCAAAGCGCGCCGCGTAGGGGGCGACCGCGCCGGGGGCTTCCCGGGTGCGGATGTCATCCTCGGACAGATGGCCGACGAGGCCCCGCGCAAACGGGTCGGCCTTGTGCCGGAAACCCGCGCACCGATGCGCGCCGGCGTAGCGCTCTACGCCGATGACACCAGCGATGCACCCATCGGGATGGTCACCTCGGGCGGGTTCGGACCGTCTCTGGGTGGGCCGATGGCCATGGCGCTGGTCGACGCGGGGCTTGACACGACCGCTCCAATTTTTGGCGATGTACGGGGCAAACGGCTGCCGGCCCGCATCACCAAGCTGCCGTTCCATACACCCGGCTACAAACGTTAACCGAACAGGGATCAGACCAAATGAAATATACCGAAGACCACGAATGGCTGAACGCGGATGGCGATGTCGTCACCGTCGGCATCACCGAGCACGCCGCCACCCAGTTGGGCGATGTCGTCTTTATCGAACTGCCCGAGGTGGAAACCCAGGTTGCCAAGGGCGATGAGATCGTCGTGATCGAAAGCGTCAAGGCAGCCTCGGATATCGTGGCCCCCCTCGATGGCGAGATCGTCGAGGTCAACGAAGCGCTCGTCGATACCCCGAGCATGGTCAACGACGACCCGACCGGGGCCGCGTGGTTCTTCAAGATCAAGGTCGACGATGCCAGTGCCGTCGACGCCTATATGACCGAAGACGAATACAAAGACCTGATCGGCGAATAAGGGCCAAGCCCACCGCCACCGCCCCTTGGCGCGCCCGACCCGGGCCAAGGGGCGCTTTGACCCGCAGTGACAAAGGACCAGACCGATGCCCTGGACGCCGACCGACTACGATCCGACCGATTTTGCCAACCGCCGCCATATTGGCCCGTCGCCGGCCGAAATGGATGAGATGCTGCACCTGGTGCAGGCCGACAGCCTGGACGCATTGATCGCGCAAACCGTGCCGGAATCGATCCGTCAGGCCGACCCCCTGACGTGGGATCCGATGTCCGAAGCGGAATTGCTGGCCCATATGCGGGACCTCGCGGCCAAGAATAAGCCGATGGTCTCGATGATCGGTCAGGGCTACTACAACACGCACACGCCGCCCGCGATCCAGCGCAATGTTCTGGAAAATCCGGCCTGGTATACCGCCTACACCCCCTATCAGCCAGAAATCGCACAAGGCCGCCTCGAGGCGCTGTTGAACTTCCAGACCATGGTCAGCGACCTGACCGGGCTTGAGGTGGCGAACGCCTCGCTTCTGGACGAATCCACTGCCTGTGCCGAGGCCATGGTCATGGCGGACCGGGTTGCCAAATCCAAGGCCAAGGCGTTCTACATCGACGAAAACTGCCACCCGCAGAACATCGCCGTCATGATGACCCGGGCCGAGCCGTTGGGGATCGAAGTGATCGTGGGCGATCCCGCGTCCCTTGACCCATCGGCCGTCTTCGGCGCGATTTTCCAGACCCCCGGCACGTTCGGTGGGCTGTCTGATCCCTCCGATCTGATCGCCGCACTGCATGCGGAAAAGGCCATTGGCATCGTGTGTACCGACCTGCTCGCCCTGACGCTGATGAAGGAGCCGGGCGCCATGGGGGCCGACATCGCCGTCGGCTCGGCGCAGCGGTTTGGCGTGCCACTTGGCTATGGCGGCCCGCATGCGGCGTTCATGGCGTGTAAGGATGCGTTCAAACGGTCGCTGCCGGGCCGTCTGGTCGGCGTCAGCATCGACAGCCATGGCCACCCCGCCTACCGCCTGTCGCTTCAAACGCGGGAACAGCATATTCGCCGCGAAAAGGCGACATCGAACGTCTGCACGGCGCAGGCACTGCTGGCCGTGATGGCCAGCTTCTACGCGGTCTTCCACGGGCCCAAAGGTCTGCATGCCATTGCGCAGTCCGTCCACCTCAAGGCGGTGCGCCTTGCCGCGTCGCTCCGCGCCGGTGGGTATCCACCCGAGGCCGAGGCCTTCTTCGACACGATCACCGTCCCCGTTGGGCAGAAACAATCGCGCATCATGGCCGCCGCGGTGGCCCGTGGGATCAATCTGCGCGATGTGGGCAACGACCGCATCGGCATCTCGGTCGACGAAACAACGACCGAAGCGCAGCTCGAGGCCGTCTGCCGCGCCTTTGGCGTTCTGCTCAGCACACCGCACAGCCTGCCCGCGATCCCGGACGGGCTGCTGCGCAACAGCGATTACCTGACCCACCCAATCTTCCACATGAACCGGGCGGAATCCGAGATGATGCGCTACATGCGCCGCCTGTCGGACCGGGATCTGGCGTTGGATCGTGCGATGATCCCGCTTGGGTCCTGCACCATGAAGCTGAATGCCGCGGTCGAGATGATGCCGATCACCTGGCCCGAGTTCGGCGGCCTGCACCCTTTTGCCCCCGCCGATCAGGCCGAAGGGTATGCCGAAATGCTCGAAGTGCTGACCGCCAAACTGTGCGAGATCACCGGCTATGACGCGATGTCGATGCAGCCCAACTCCGGCGCGCAGGGCGAATATGCGGGTCTTTTGACCATCGCGGCCTATCACCGGGCCAACGGCGACACCGAACGCAACGTCTGCCTGATCCCACTTTCGGCGCACGGCACGAACCCGGCCTCTACCCAAATGGCGGGCATGAACGTTGTGGTCGTGAAGGCCGCCGAGAATGGCGATATCGATGTCGAGGATTTCCGCGCCAAGGCCGAAGCCGCGGGCGACAAGCTGGCGGCCTGTATGATCACCTATCCCTCGACCCACGGTGTGTTCGAGGAAACGGTGCGCGAGGTGTGCCAGATCACGCATGATTACGGCGGTCAGGTGTATCTGGACGGCGCCAATCTCAACGCGATGGTCGGCCTGTCAAAGCCCGGCGAGATCGGGGCCGATGTCAGCCACCTGAACCTGCACAAGACGTTCTGCATTCCCCATGGCGGGGGCGGTCCCGGCATGGGGCCGATCGGCGTCGGGGCCCATCTTGCGCCGTATCTGCCGGGGCATCCGGAAACCGGTGGGCTCGAGGGGCCCGTGTCGGGGGCGCCCTTCGGCTCAGCTTCGATCCTGCCGATCAGCTATGCCTATATCCAGCTCATGGGCGGGGCTGGTCTGACCCAGGCCACGAAGCTGGCCATCCTGAACGGCAACTACATTGCCGAGCGGCTCAAGGACGCCTATCCGGTGCTGTACCGGGGCGGTCAGGGCCGCGTGGCGCATGAATGCATCCTGGACACGCGCCCCTTTGCCGAGGCCGGGATCACCGTCGACGACATCGCCAAGCGCCTGATGGACAACGGCTTCCACGCCCCGACCATGTCCTGGCCGGTGTCTGGCACGCTGATGGTTGAACCGACGGAGTCAGAGACCAAGGCCGAACTGGACCGTTTCTGCGACGCGATGCTGGCCATCCGGGCCGAGATCGCCGAGGTCGAGGCCGGCAGCATCGCCGCCGAAGACAGCCCGCTGCGTTATGCGCCCCACACGATGGAAGACCTGATCCGTCCGTGGGATCGCGCCTATACCCGTGAACAGGGCTGCTTCCCCCCCGGGGCATTCCGCGTCGACAAGTACTGGCCGCCGGTCAATCGCGTCGACAACGCCCATGGCGACCGCAACCTCGTGTGCACCTGCCCGCCGCTCGACAGCTATCAGGAAGCGGCGGAGTAGCACCGCACACTTGCGACCCGCGCCCGTATGGGCGTGGGCCGAAGACACGGAACGGCGGCTCCGAAGCGATGTTCGGGGCCGTTTTTGCCTGCATCTCCAACGGATTGACGCAATTTTAGGCATTCCGGGTTGCGGACGTCCGCCTGCGACAGACGATCACAAACTCGTCGCTGGACGCCGCCCCGCCGCGGCCTAGTCTTACCTTTCGCCAGAGCAAGGAGTGCACAATGTCGCGAATGGACCAGATCGAAGCCGGGGAAGCCATCACCGAAGCCGCGGAGGCGACGGGCGATCTTCAATGGTTCTTCAAGGCCGGGATGGCCGCGAAGTGGTTTCTGATCTGGGCGGCCATGGCGATCCCGGTGCTTCTGGTCATCGACCTGCGGTTCTGAGACCGCACCGCGCGACGTCGGCACCGCGCGTCAGAGGTGCCGGGTTGCATCACGGTTTTGGCGCCGGGCCCTAGCCGCTATCGCACGAACTTCTTGTACTTCACCCGCTTCGGCTCCAGCGCATCGGGACCAAGACGGCGTTTCTTGTCTTCTTCGTAGTCCTCGAAGTTGCCTTCGAACCACTCGACATGCGCCTCGCCTTCGAAGGCCAGGATATGGGTGCAGAGCCGGTCGAGGAAGAAGCGGTCGTGCGAGATGATCACAGCGCAGCCTGCGAAATCCTCCAAGGCGTCTTCCAACGCCCGCAGGGTTTCGACGTCCAGATCGTTGGTCGGTTCGTCGAGCAACAGGACGTTGCCGCCGGATTTCAGCAGCTTGGCCATGTGCACCCGGTTGCGTTCGCCGCCAGACAGCAGCCCGACCTTTTTCTGTTGGTCGCCGCCCTTGAAGTTGAACGCGCTGCAATAGGCGCGGCTGTTCATCTGGGCGTCGCCCAGTTGGATGATCTCGGCCCCGCCCGAGATTTCCTCCCAAACGGTTGCGTTCGCATCCAGGGCGTCGCGGGACTGGTCGACATAGGACAACTCGACCGTGTCGCCCATTTCCAACGCGCCATCGTCCGGCTGTTCCTGGCCGGTCAGCATCCGGAACAAGGTCGACTTCCCGGCCCCGTTCGGACCGATCACGCCAACGATTCCACCCGGCGGCAGGGCAAAGCTCAGATCCTCGATCAGCAGCTTGTCGCCATACCCCTTCTTCAGGTTTTCAACTTCAATCACCTTGCCGCCCAGACGCGGTCCGTTCGGGATGACGATTTGCGCGCGGGTGATCTTCTCGCGTTCGGACTGGCCAGCCAGCTCTTCATAGGCGTTGATCCGGGCCTTCTGCTTGGCCTGGCGCGCCTTGGCACCGGCGCGGATCCATTCCAATTCGCGCTCCAATGTCTTCTGGCGCGATTTGTCCTCGCGGGCTTCCTGTTCCAGCCGTTTCGCTTTCTGTTCAAGCCAGGCGGAATAGTTGCCTTCGTAGGGAATGCCGCGGCCCCGATCCAGTTCCAGAATCCACCCCGTGATGTCATCCAGGAAATACCGGTCGTGCGTGACGATCAGGCAGGTGCCCTTGTAGTCGATCAGGTGCTGCTGCAACCAGGCAATGGTCTCGGCATCAAGGTGGTTGGTCGGTTCGTCCAGAAGCAACATGTCCGGTGCTTCCAGAAGAAGCTTGCACAACGCCACCCGGCGCCGTTCCCCGCCCGACAGTGTGCTGACCTGGGCGTCATCGGGTGGGCAGCGCAACGCTTCCATGGCGACGTCGATCTGGCTGTCGAGATCCCACAGGTTGTTGCTGTCGATCTCGTCCTGAAGTGTCGCCATTTCGTCGGCGGTCTCGTCCGAGTAGTTCATCGCCAGTTCGTTGAACCGATCCAGCTTGGCCTTCTTCTCGGCCACGCCCAACATCACGTTGCCGCGCACGTCCAGGCTCTCGTCAAGCTCTGGTTCCTGCGGAAGGTATCCCACTTTCGCCCCGTCGGCCGCCCAGGCTTCGCCCGTAAAATCGGTATCGAGGCCCGCCATGATCTTCATCAGCGTCGATTTCCCGGCGCCGTTGACGCCGACAACGCCGATCTTCACCCCCGGCAGGAAGCTCAGGCGAATGTTTTCAAAGCATTTTTTGCCACCGGGATAGGTCTTCGAGACACCATCCATGTGATAGACATACTGATACGAGGCCATCTGCGCCGCTCCGTCGGAAACCTAGCTGTTGGGCGCTTGATACTAAGGCCGGGCGGGAACGGCAATCGGCCCTGCGCAGGGCTGCCCTTTCATGGGCCCGGACGTCATGCTAGGAGCCGCCGCGGACAAGGACACAGGCGGGAAGGGCCGACGTGCTGCGCCACGCATTGCCATATGCACGCCCGGGCCAGACAATTGGCCTGTTCGGGGGATCGTTCGATCCGCCGCATGCGGGCCATGTCCATGTCAGTCGTGAAGCGCTGAAGCGATTTGGGCTTGATCGCGTTTGGTGGCTGGTGACGCCCGGCAACCCGCTCAAGGCCAACGGCCCCGCCCCTTTGCCCCGCCGGATGGCCGCGGCGCGCAAGCTGGTCACGCATCCGCGGATCACGGTCACCGATCTGGAGGCGCAGATTGGCACGCGCTACACCGGCGCAACCATCGAGGCCCTGCAGCAGCTTTATCCCGGCACACGCTTCGTGTGGCTGATGGGGTCGGACAACCTTGCGCAGTTTCACCGGTGGCAGCGGTGGGATTGGATCATGCGAACGATCCCCGTGGGCGTTCTCGCCCGACCCGGGCAACGCATTTCGGGCCGCATGGCGAAGGCGGCGCAGATTTTCAAACACGCCCAACTGCCGGCCACGCACGCGCATTTGCTGCCGCACAGCCCGGCGCCCACGTGGTGCTTTTTGAACGTGCCGATGGTCGATGTGTCGTCGTCCGAGATTCGGGCCCGGGGCGATTGGACATCGGACTAGGGCCTGTCGCGGATGCGGTCATGCCCCGGTTTGTCATCGAAGCTGGACCAATACGTTTCCCGATCAGGGGTTTATCGCTGGTCCGTCTTCCCGCGATTGTGACGCAGGATGGCCCCGCACGCGGGGTTGAGTGCGGCTGAACGCTCGCGTTAACTGTTTTTGGAAACGCCGAAACCGAACGCCGATGGTCACAAGACGTGTATTTCTGGGTGGTGCTGTCTCAAGCGCCGCAACCGCCGGGTTTGCTGCCGCGCCCGAACGGTCCCTGCGTCCTGTCGTGCGACCCGACACCCTGTTTCAACACACCATTCCCAGTGCCGCGGACCTGATCGCCGAGGCCAATCTGGGCGGGCGCGTCGGCTTTGCGCTGGCGGATGCCCGGACCGGGGAAAACCTCGAGGCGCGCGACCCGCTCTTTGGCATGCCGCCCGCCAGCGTCGCCAAAGCCATCACCTGTGCCTACGCGCTGGACCGGCTTGGACCGGGGTTCCGCTTCCGCACCCAGATCGAGGCGCATGGCCCAATCGACAACGGCGTGCTGGATGGGGATCTCTGGCTCGTGGGGGCGGGCGATCCCTTGTTGGACACAGATGCCCTGGCCGCGATGGCACGCGGTCTGCGCGACATCGGATTGCGACGGGTGACCGGCCGTCTGATGATTTCGCACGGGGCGTTGCCAAGCATTTACGAGATCGACCCGAGCCAGCCGGATCACGTCGGATACAATCCGGCAATCTCGGGCCTTAACCTGAATTTCAATCGTGTCTATTTCGAATGGGAACGGGCCGATGGCGATTACACGGTCACCATGGATGCCCGATCGGAAACCATGCGCCCGCCGGTCCGCGTGGCCCGCATGCGGGTCGCCGAGCGCACGGTGCCGGTTTACACCTACGATCAGGTCGACGGGGTTGATCAGTGGACGGTTGCCCGCGGTGCATTGGGCAATGGCGGGTCGCGGTGGCTGCCGGTCCGACAGCCGCACGCCTACTTTGTCGAGGTGTTCCAAAGCCTCGCCCGAACGAACGGATTGGTCCTGAACAACGTCGCGTTTTCGAATGCCATCCCCAGTGACGCCGTGGTGCTGGTTGAACATGTAAGCGACCCGTTGGCCGACATTCTGCGTGGCATGATGCGCTGGTCGACGAATCTCACCGCCGAAGTTGTCGGCTTGCACGCGACCCAGGCGGGGGGGGTGCGCCCGGCGACCCTGGCAGACTCGGCGGCAGCCATGAACAGCTGGATGGCCGAGCGTTTGGGCGCCCGACAAGCCAGTTTCGTGGATCATTCGGGCCTCGGCGACCAAAGCCGTGTCCGCCCGTCCGACATGACCCAAGCCCTGGTGGCCGCCGGCCCGGAAGGCATGTTGCGTCAGCTGATGAAGGATATCCCGATCCGGGATGCAAACGGTGCCCCTGTTCCTGATCATCCCATTGAAGTTGTGGCCAAAACGGGCACGTTGAACTTCGTTTCAAGCCTGTCGGGCTACATCCGCCCCCCCAACGGGCGCGATCTGGCCTTCACGATCTTCTGTGGCGATATCCCGCGCCGTGCCGCTCTGACGGAAGCACAGAGGGAACGCCCCGAAGGCGGGCGCACCTACGCGCGCCGGGCCCGGGCGCTGCAGCAAGACCTGATCGAGCGGTGGGCGGCTCTGTACGGCGGCGCGTAATCCGTCCTTCGGGCAAAGCCGGACCTGTGCTAGCCTGCCGATGAACGACTGTGAATTGGGAGGGTGCGATGTCTGAATTTCAGCTCGCCGTAGTTGGCGTCCTAGGGGCCGCCGTCGCTGTCGTTGGCATTTTCTTCATCGATTTGGACAAGGCGCGCGAACACGCGATCGGCGACCGGGCCGAGGTCTCGACCAGCGACAGCTGACCCTTTGGGTCACAGCGTGACGTGACGGGCCCGGGCCCCGCGCTCAATCGCGGCGGCGTGCAGTCGGTCAATGTTCAACGCGTACCGAAGTTCTTCCAGGAATCGCAGCTCGGGTTGAGCCAGCGATCCATCGGCTGCGGCCACATCGCAGGCCAGGGCATAGGCCGTTTCGTGCACCCGCTCGGGCAAGGCCTGCAGCACCAGGCCGAACAGGGCATCCAATCCCTCTTCTTCTTCGAACAGCTCGAACACGGTCTTGGCCACGACGCGCATCCGATCCGCGTCGTATCCACCGAAGACCGGCAGGTGGTTCACAATCTGCTCGATCTTCACCAGTTCCGCCGTTCCGATGTTTTCGTCCGAGACCGAGACCGCCACCATCACGGCCACAAGGGCATCCTCGGGGGTAAGGGGCAGGCGATCGGGCATGACGTGTCTTTCTGTTACAGCAAAGGGCACCTGCAATTTATTGACGCCACCGCAGTGGGGCAATAGGTGCGGGGGCGCGTGACAAGCCTTTCAACCCGATGGACCGATAGATGACCGATTTGCGTGATGCAGCCCTGACCTCGAAAGCCTGGCCTTTTGAAGAAGCGCGCCGCGTGCTCAAACGGTACGAAAAGGCCCCGCCGGAAAAGGGCTATGTGCTGTTCGAAACGGGCTATGGGCCATCGGGCCTGCCGCATATCGGCACCTTTGGCGAGGTGTTGCGCACCACCATGGTGCGCCGCGCGTTCGAGGTGATCTCGGACATTCCGACCAAGCTGATCTGTTTCTCCGACGACCTCGACGGCATGCGCAAGGTGCCGGGCAATGTCCCGCACCAGGATATGCTGAAAGAACACCTGCAAAAACCACTGACCTCGGTGCCGGACCCGTTCGGCGAGTTCGACAGTTTTGGCGGACACAACAACGCGATGCTCAAGCGGTTCCTCGACACCTTTGGCTTTGAGTACGACTTCATCTCGGCCACCGAATTCTACGGATCGGGCCAGTTTGACGAGGTCTTGAAGCGCGCCGCGGAACGCTACGACGATATTATGAAGGTCATGTTGAAAAGCCTTCGCGAAGAGCGTCAGCAAACCTATTCGATCTTCCTGCCGATCCATCCCGAAACCGGGCGTGTTCTTTATGTGCCGATGAAGGAGGTGAATGCCACCGATCACACGATCACCTTCGACGATGAAGACGGGCGCGAATGGACCCTCCCGGTCACCGGCGGCAACGTAAAGCTCCAGTGGAAGCCGGACTTCGGGGCGCGTTGGGCCGCGCTTGGCGTCGATTTCGAAATGTATGGCAAGGATCACTCGACCAACACGCCCATCTACGACCGCATTTGCGAGATTCTGGGTCATCCCGCGCCGGAACACTTCACCTATGAACTGTTCCTTGATGAGAACGGGCAGAAGATCTCGAAGTCGTCGGGCAACGGCATCTCGATTGACGAGTGGTTGACCTATGCGTCGACCGAAAGCCTGTCCTACTTCATGTTCGGCAAGCCCAAGACGGCCAAGCGGTTGTATTTCGATGTCATTCCCAAGGCGATGGACGAATACCATCAGCAGTTGCGCGCCTATGCGGATCAGGACATCGACAAACGATTGGCGAACCCGGTCTATCACATCCACGGCCACAACGTGCCGACCTCGGATATGGTCGTGTCCTTCTCGATGCTTCTGAACCTGGCCTCGGTGTCATCGGCCGAGACCTCGGACCAGATGTGGGGCTTCATCAATCGCTACGCGCCCGATGCCTCGCCCCAGACGCATCCGCAGCTTGATCAGGCCGCCGGGTTCGCGGTGCGCTACTACAACGATTTCGTCAAACCGACCAAGGTCTTCCGCGCGCCGACCGATCAGGAACGCGCCGCGATGGAGGAATTGGTCGCCTGCCTCGGCGATGCGGACAAGGCGCTGGATGTCATCGCCCGCAAGAACGCCCAGGAAGGCAAGGACATGCCGCTGCCCGAGGTCAATTGGGCGGACGAAGAGTTTCTGCAATCCATCGTCTTCGCCATCGGGAAAACCCACGGGTTCGAACCGCTGCGCGCGTGGTTCTCGGGCCTCTACGAGGTGCTGTTGGGCGCGTCCCAGGGGCCGCGCTTTGGCGGGTTCATCGCACTCTACGGGATCGCGGAAACCAAAGCCCTGATCGCGGATGGTTTATCCGGCAAGCTTGCGGCGTGATTTGACCGCGCCCGCACCGGGACTAACCTTTGCAGTCGACAGCAATCCATTCGGAGCGACGGCAATGCAGCGGTTTTTCTTGGTCTGTGCAATGATCCTGGCGGGATGGGCCGCCCACGCGCAGGAGGTCCTGTCGCCCAACCCCGATATCGAAGCGACCATCTCGGGCCAGTTCCAGGCCTTTGTGGCCGAGGATGTCGACAGCGCCTGGACCTTTGCCAACCCGACCATCCAACGCCTGTTCCAGACGCCCGGCAATTTCGGGCGCATGGTGCAACAGGGCTATCCGATGGTCTGGGATCCGGGCCAGATCACCTTTGTCGATCTACAGCAGTTGGGCAGCGTGATCGTCCAACGGGTCGAGGTGATCGACCAGGCCGGCACCGCCCATATGCTGGGCTATTCGATGGTCCAGATCGAAGGCAATTGGCGCATCAACGGGGTTCAGGTGCTGCGCGCGCCGTCCGTCGGTGCCTGACGCCCGTCGCCGGAAATGTCGGCGGCTTTAACCGGGCGTTAACACGCCCGGGCTAAACCCATCTGCTGTGACCGGCCCGAAAACGGCCGGACCTTCCACCAGTTTTGAACAATCGAGATGGCCGATCGCGGGGCATCTCTTGGGCTGTGCCTCGTCCTGGCCACGGGTCTGCGCGCCGCGCGTCGGCGCGGAAAGGGGTATGACATGAACCAGGTGATCACGGACGGGCTGATCCTGACGCCGCCGGCGTTTTCCGACGGGCTGACGGTGTGGTCCCGACAGGATGGGCTCCCGGGCAGCGACACATGGGCCAGCGCCCCGAACGCCGCCCTTGTCGCGGCAGATTCGGATTTTGGCGATTGCCTCGAGATCGTGAAAACCGAGGCCACCACCCGCGTGCGATACATGGGGCAAACCCCGATGATCCCGGGCCTCTACCTGCGCGTGACGGCCCGGGTGAAGGCGCTTTCGGGTCTTTTGCCGACCGTCCGCATTGCCGGGTGGGCGGGCACAGCCGCAGACACACAGGTGCCCGGCGTTGTGCAAACCGGCCCGGAAACCGCGCTGACCGCCTATGGCGAGGTTGTGACGGTCTCGGCCATCATCGGGACGGGCACCCGCTCCGGGGTCGACATGCCCTGGGGGGATCAGGCGAACTATGGGCATCTGGGCCTCGACCTGACCGGCCCCAACGGGGGGCAGATCCGGATCGAGGATATCCGGATCGACGATGTAACCAGCATCTTCCACCGCAGCATGATGGATTGGGTCGACGTGCGCGATTTCGGGGCGTTGGGCGACGGCACCACCGATGACCGGTCGGCCTTCGTGGCCGCCGATGCCGCCGCCGCCGGCCGGTCCGTCATCGTGCCGGAGGGCAGCTACTACATCGCTTCCAGCCTCACGATGAACAGCCCCGTCCGCTTTGAAGGCACGCTCACCATGCCCGACGGCGCGCGGCTGGCGCTGAACGAAACCTTCGACCTCAAGGGTTATGCCGACGCCTTCGGGGATGAGGTTCTGGGCCTGCGCAAAGGGCTGCAGCACCTGTTCAACCAATCCGATCACGAGGCCTTCGACCTGTGCGGTCGTCGTGTGGTGCTGGACGCGCCGCTGGACGTGCAGGCCGCCGTCGGCAACCGCAACACCTATGCCAACCGGCGCGTGATCCGGAATGGCCAGTTGGTCGCCGCCGACAGCATCGAGTGGGCGGATGACAGCACGACGCGCAGCGCCACATGGTCCGCCGCCAACCCGCGCGAGCTGACCGATGTGGCGAACGTTGCCGACATCCCCGTCGGGGCGCTGGTGACGGGCCCCGTGGGCGTCGGCCGTGAGATCTATGTGACCGCCAAGAACGAAGCACAGGGGCGCGTGACGCTCTCCAGCGCCTTCTGGGGAGCACCGACGAGCCAGACCTACACCTTCACGCGCTTCAAGTACCTGCTCGATTTCAGCGGGTTCCTGAACCTGCAGCGCTTTGTCGTGTCGGATATCGAATTCCTCAGCGCGGGGCGGTGCAGCGGTTTGATGATGCCGCTCGACGGGTTGGTCTTTCAGATCCAGGATTGCTTTTTCACCGGCCCGAAGGATCGCGGTGTCACGTCCCCGGGCGAAGGCTGTCAGGGCATGCAGATCGACCGCTGCCAGTTCCTGTCGAACGAACAGGCGCTCGACGTGCCGGACCGGACTTCCATCGCCTTTAACACCCATTGCTCGGACGTGAAGATCCGTGACAACCGGGCGGTGAAGTTCCTGCATTTCGGCATTATCGGCGGCGCGGGGAACATCATTTCCGGCAACCATTTCTTCCAGGGCGACGGGGTGACCGACGGGCCGCGCACGGCGGGCCTGATCTTCACCAGCACGAATGCCAAGACCACGTTCGATGGAAACTACGTCGACAACTGTTTCATCGAATGGGGCAACGAATATGACAGCGCGCCCGATTTCTCGTCCGAGCTCAGCTTCCATGGCCTGTCGCTGAACGGGAACATCTTCTTTGCCTCCGGGGCTGCGCCCTGGATGAACTTCATCGTGGTGAAGCCCTATGGCGACGGCCATTTCATCAACGGGCTGACGGTCTGCGATAACCTGTTCAAGAAGACCAATGGCGCGCAGATGGAACAGGTCGACGGGATCGACACGACCTACGCCACGCTGGACGCGGACCGGACCGCCGACCTGCTGTGGACCGGGAACACCTATCACGGGATCGCCAAGCGGACGGAAAACCCGGTGACGCTGCGCCATGTCGAAAGCTCGGAACAGCAGGTGTGGACGATCGACCTGTCCCCGGTTCTGCCCTTCAACACGGCGGCGCTGGCGGTCACGGGCTGTGTGCCGGACGGGCCGGTCCGGTCGGTGTCCAACGTCATCCAGTACAGCGCGCCCTATGCCGTCGCGCAGCAAGGTGTGGGCGAACGCGCGGTCGAACTGCGGTGGCAGACGGCGGTGCGCGGCGCGGCGCATGTCACGGTGAAGGGCGATCTCTGATGCCTCGCCGACCCCCGAATGCCGGTCATTCGGGGGTTTTCCTTTGGCGTTGCCCGGCCTAGCTAGCCACGGGTGAAGGAGACCGCCGACCCATGACCGTATTGCCCGTCGAACATGTGCAGGATTATCCCCGTCCCCCCGCGCTGGAGCGGGTGGCGCACCGCCTGAAGGTGGTCTTTGCGGATTTGCCCATCGTCGACACGGTGCAGGCGTGGCGTGTGCTGGAAACGCATCATGCGCCGACCTACTACATCCCGACCGACGATATCCTGACCTCGGTTCTGGTGCCGACATCGCGGCAGACGTTCTGCGAATGGAAGGGGCGGGCGGCCTATTTCGATCTTGTCGCCAACGGGCGCCGGTCGCGCAACGCTGCGTGGTGCTATCCTGCGCCCACGGCGCGCTTTGCCCCGATCAAGGACCACGTCGCGTTCTACGCAACCTCGGTGGATGGAGCCTGGGTCGGGGACGTGAAGGTGCAGCCGCAGCCGGGGGATTTCTATGGCGGGTGGGTGACACCCAACCTGACCGGCCAGATCAAGGGCGCGGCGGGCACGCTTCACTGGTAGGGATCAGGCGGTTTGCGCGATGGTCGAGGGGCTGACATAGCGCGCCAGTTCGCGCCAGTCCGTTGGATCAAGCAAGGTCCATACGCCGTCGGCGACCGTGTAGCCAAAGGTGACAGACGTGCCATTGATCGCGTCAAAGGTCACCTGCGCCCCATCCGACGTGATGTGCGCATTCAACTCGCGCGTCCAAAGGGCGGTGCCGCCACTGCGCAAGGCCCAGATGCCGGTGTCGGTGTTGCCCTGACCAGTCACGGCATAGCTGCCATCGGCGTTGAACTGCCATTCGTCCTGGCTGTCCTCTTCGCGCCAGCGCCCGACCGGCGAGGTGCCCGAGCCGTCCAGCCGCATATGCCGGCGCGGACCCCAGACCATGGTTGCCCCGCCATCTTCGAATGACAGCGGTTCTTCCGGATCGGCGACGTGATATGTGCCGTCGCCCAGAACCTCGTAGGTCTGGGGCTTGCCCGGCAGGATCCAGATGCCAATCAGATCAGGGTCGAGGCTGCTCATGGGGTAAGTGTGCCATGGAAATGCCCCGGCACCTAATCCGTTGGCGCTTGGTCGGAAAAAGTGAGTCCCGAAAGGCACACAGCGGAGGGGTTTAGCCCAAGATATCGGCAGCGCTCAGGTGAAAGGCCTTGCCGAAGCCGCCGTTGAGATACCCTTGCACGGGTTGGAAGGCGACCAGACGGAAATCCGCGAAATCGTAGTACAGCTGCGCCTTGGGGTAGAGAGACAGGTAGTGGTCTTTGAGCGCCGCTTTGTCCGCGTCTTCGGCGACCGCCTGAAGCGTGAGGCGCGGATGGGTCAGCGGATCGCCCTTGGTCCCCGGCTCCCCGACAAGGAGCGAGCAGGCCGGTTTTGCGTCCAGCGCGGCCGTGTGCTGCGACAGGGTCGAGATCAGCGTCATGGGCCTGCCATCCGGTCCCGGCACCAGCGCGATGCGGGTCACCATCGGATGGCCCGAGGATGGGTCTTCGACGCCAAGGGCGGCAAAGCGGGCGGTGCGGATCAGGTCGCGGGCCAGTTGGCGCGCGTCGTCATCGGTGGGGCGGATCGGGCTTGGTGTGTCGGTCATTCTGCGGCGCAGGTTACGGCACCGTCAGAATTCGTGCCAGAGCCCCACGGACAGCCCCATTGTTTGGCCGCCGGACAGATCAAGGCGTCCGCCGATATGCACATGGCTCCGGTCAAGGATCGGGATCGCCAAGGCGGGTCGTAGCGTCGCCAGCGGCTCTGCGTTCGGCCAGTCTTCGACCTTCACCGCCAAGATGCCCAGAACCCCGTTTGCGCCGTTCAGGCCGAGCGTGGCCTCAACCTGCCGCACCGCCAACGTGCCCGTGTCGAGGTCGAAATAGCTGCGCGCATCCAGATTGGTCCAGCCCCCGTCAAAGGCCAACGGTCCCGGCCAGCCCGGCCGTGCGAGACCAAGGCCCCGACCCACGGACGCCCCCAGAAGCCCAAGCCGCTGCGCGTCAGGGGTGCCGTCCTGGCGTCTTGCAGCCGCGCCAAATTCGTAGGCCACCTGCCACGTGGCATCCCCCGGCGTCGTTGTGCGGCGCGCAGAGGCGACGGTCAGCCCGCCGGTGTCCCCGGCAGAGGCGCTGACGCCCAAAGTCCAGCGGTACGGCATGCCGATCTCCGCAAAGATCAGATCGGTCTGGGACGGCGTGAAGGCCCCCGTCGTCAGAACGCGCTCGGCCTGATCTTCCAACGCGACCCCAAACGAGAGAAAGACGCGGCCCTCCTCGCGCGCCCACGGGCCGGCCAGCGCCGGCAGACCGGCCACACAGGCCATGGCAAGGCCGACCAGCAAAGGACTCAAACGTGCAGACATGACGCCATCGGATCACGGGGGGCCTTAACGAACCGTAAACGCCCCAAACCGATCCTGCGGTCCGACCATCCGTGGCGGGTTGGCAACGTCCGTGCAGTCTGACATGTCGACACTGCGCAATCCCACGATACGGGGTTGCGGCAATTTCCGGGGCAAGGCAGCCTAAGACCTTGCTGAGCCACATCCTGGGGAGGACAGAATGGCCTTAGTACCACCACTCGAAGAAGAGGATATGGACGCCGACCTGCGCGACCATGTTCAGTTTTTCAAAGGCCCGTTGGGTGTCATCCCCAACTCGGTCCGGACCATGGCGCATCGCAGCCCCATCGCGCGGGCCTTCACCGATCTGAACATCGCGGTGATGACGGATTACGGTGCGGTCACGCCCGAGTTCAAACGCCTGCTTGGCTATGTCAGCAGCTTTGCATCGGGGTGCCTGTATTGCCAGGCGCATATGATCCTGGCCTCCGAAAGGTTCAACGCGTCGGAAGAGCGGTTGAACGATGTTTTCAACTTCGAAGACAGCGCCCACTACTCCGAAGCGGAGAAAGCAGCCTTGGCCTTCGCCCACGCCGCAACCCAGGTGCCCAATGCGGTGACGCCCGAGGTGGGTGAGCGGCTCAAGGCGCATTGGTCGCCCGAGCAGATTGTCGAGATCATGGGGGTTGTCGCGCTGTTCGGGTATCTGAACCGCTGGAATGACAGCATGGGCTCGGCGCTAGAGGACCTTCCGATTTCCAAGGGCGAACAGCGCTTGGCGGACACCACGGGTTGGACGGTGGGCAAACACGTATGAGCGAATTGGTTCGGGCGATACGCGAAGCGCTTGCAGACAGGGGCGAGCCGGTCAGCCGGCTTGGCTATTTCTGCGCGCCGTTTCGCCCGACCACGGGGCCGCTGACCGACAAGGTGATCAAAACCTATCGCGGGGGGCGCGACCCCGAGTTGCTGGAGCAGTTGTCGCGCCGGCACGAAGCCTATGTCGACTGCCTGACCCGCGCCGGTGTGCGCATGCCCGAGACGCACTTCCTGATCCTGAACGAGATGGGGTATCTGCAGCCCGTGATCGTGCAGGAGGCGTTGGACGAGGCCCTGTTGCTGCGTCCCCAGATCGAAGCGGCGGACACCGATCACGCCATTGACCTGCTGGAGCGGGCCGCGATCAGCATCGCCGCGTTCTGGAAGGCGGTGGCGCAGCGCCCCGAGCGCATCGGGTATCACCCGTCGATCCGCAACTTCGCGATGGATGCGGACGGGCCGATCTTCTTCGACACCTTCCCACCCCTGATCGGCTACAGCCGCGAAGAGATGGGGCGGCTTCTGCTGCGGTTTTCGGAAAGCGGGATGATCCGTAATCTGGGGCCGCTGGTGCCCGAGAAGATCCGGGCCATTCAGGATGAATGGTATTCCCCGGCCGGCACGATTGTCGGACTTGTGGGCAGCGCGGTGCGCCTGCGGCCCGACGATGGGCCGGCCATCATGGACTGGGCGCGCCGGTTTGCAGCCACGCAGCTGGACGGTGAGGTCCGGCAGGAGGTCGAGGCCGACCTGGACGCCCCGCCCCGCCTGCCCGCGATCTGGACCGCGACGCGGCGTGTTCTTGGGCTGGAGGGACGGCCCAATGTCGAAAGCTGACCCGCCGCTGGACCTGAAGGTGGTGCTGGTCACGCCCGAAATTCCGGGCAACACGGGCACCATCGGGCGGACCTGCGTGGCGCTTGGCCTCGAACTGATCCTTATCAAACCTTACGGGTTCGACATTTCGGACAAGTCCGTCCGGCGGGCGGGACTGGATTACTGGAAGCATGTCCGGCTCAGCGAATACAACGATTGGAACGCCTTTCTGGCGGACCGATCCCCCGCGCGGAGCAAGCTGTTCTTTTTCGAGGAATGGGGCCGGGAAAGCTTTTACACCCCCGCCTACGCGCGCGACGCTTTTCTGGTGTTCGGAAAAGAAACCAAGGGCCTGCCCGCCGCGATCACCGACGGGTTCGAGGATCGGGTGTTTCACATGCCGATGCACAGCCCGCATATCCGGTCGCTCAACCTCGCGAACGCGGCGACCGCGGTCGTTTACCAGGCGGCCCGGGGCTTTCTGGCCTGAATTTCGCCCGAATTTATCCAATGCTTGCCGTTGTTTGAGCGCCATGGCGGCGCATTCCGTGGCGACACCTTGTGCAGGGAAGGCGCTGTCGCAGCGCACGCACACACACACGAGGTCACAATGCACATCAAAACATTCCTGCGCGCCGAAAGCGGCGCCGTCACTGTCGATTGGGTCGTCATGACGTCGGCCGTTGTTGGTCTGGGTCTGGCGACCATGGCCGTCGTCTCCGGCGGGGTTGAGAACCTGTCGACGAGCACCGCGCAGGCCTTGGCCGACACGGCACCGGATGGCGGCGACATCTGGTCTTGGGGCGCGGGCGCGGCTGTTGCCTCGGCGTGGGGCGAATTGGGCATGCTCCACTTTGCAGACCAAGCCGCCGCAGAAGCGCGCGTCGCCGAGGTGCTGGAATCCAGCTTTGGCGGTGATCATCAAGCCTACTATGACGCGGCGTATGCGTTTGCGTCGCAAGGCACAGAAATTGAGATTGATGCGATTGGCGCGTTGGAAGCCTCAGCTGCAGCAGCAGGTGTCGAACTCGAGACCGGCGAGAACATGAGCTACCGGGAACTGCACGCCGCAAACGAGGCCGGCACCCTCGGCTAAACGTCGGCAGAGGTCTTCGATGCAAACAAAGCCCGCGGTCCGCGCCGCGGGCTTTTTTGCTGTCGGCACTGCATGGCCGGACCCGCGTCGGCCTGATAGATTGGCCGCAGGGAGGACAGCCAATGCCAGCCATTTCACCCACATCCGACGTTCAAACGGTCATCACCACCTTCGAAACCAGCCCGGGCCACTGCGCCACGCTGCTCGACCATCTCAAGGCCGCCTACAAAGAGGTGATCAGCCAACAGCCGGGCTTCATGTCCGCCGCCTTGCATGTCAACGACGCCCAGACCCGAATCGCCAATTACAGCCAATGGCAACGGCGCGAGGATTTTCAGGCCATGCTGCGCACCGACGAGATGCAGGCGCGAAACGCAGAGATGCTGAAACTGTGCCGCAGTTTCGAACCGGTGCTCTACGATGTGGCGGAAGTGCTTGGGGATTGGCGCAGCGCATGAGTGACGAGCGATCCGAGGATTTGGCCGCCGAGGTCCGCGCCTTGCGCGACGAACTGGCGCTGATGCGCGAACACAAGATGTTCCTGCTCTACCAGTCGGTGCCGCGCGTCCTGTTGTTTCGCTTTGCCACCGGCATGGCGGTGGGGCTTGGGACGGTGATCGGGGCGACTGTTCTCTTGTCGCTGATCATCTGGTCGCTCAGCCAGATCGAGTTCATTCCGATCATCGGGGAATGGGCGGTCGGCTTGGCGGCGGAAATAGAATCGCTCACCTCCAACGGCGAATGACCCCGATCCCGGACGGGCCCGGGCGGGCATCACACGTGTCGAAGAAGGGAATTGGTGGAGCCTAGCGGGATCGAACCGCTGACCTCCTGCATGCCATGCAGGCGCTCTCCCAGCTGAGCTAAGGCCCCTTCAGGTAGCGCCGGGATTTAAGCGACGGCGCGGGGAGGTTCAAGAGGAAAATCTTGCCACCCGCGCGGTCCGTGCCTGGCGCTGTAACTTAGTTGTCGTCGTCGCTTTCGCTGGCCACATCGGCCAGATCATCCAACGCGACGGTATCGTTGTCGTCGTCGTCATCCAGGACATCATCATCGTCCAGTTCGACGTCGGCATCATCCGAATCGAGATCGTCGTCGAGCACCAGATCGTCCTCTTCGGTCTCGACCTCTTTGGCCTTCGCCTTGTCGGCTTTGTCGGCGACCAAGGTGCGGCTGCCCTTGCCGGTATCCAGCACGACAGTTTCGCCCGTGTACGGGCTGACGATGGGATCACGCCCCATGTCGTAGAAACGTTTTCCAGTTGTCGGACAGACGCGCTTAACGCCCCATTCCTCTTTGGGCATGACACCCCCTTCAATCATCGCTATCGAGAGAATTGCGGTCCTCTGCCATAGTCCCCGCAGGCTGTCAAAGCCTTTCCGGTCGGCAGCGACCTTGCGGTTCGGGAGAATTCATTTGGTGTCGAAACCGCCTGCTTCAACCCATGTCCTTCCGGGAAATCCCCCGGTCACCGTTGACGTGCGGCGCACCACGCGGGCCAAGCACTATTACCTGCGGGTGTCGCGCGCGGATGGACGGGTCTCGTTGAGCGTGCCGGTCTGGGCGTCCGAGGCCGAGGCGCTGGCCTTTTTGCACGGGCGTGCACCCTGGGTGCGTCGACAGTTGAGCAAGACCGCCCGGGCCGAGATTGCGTGTATCGGCGCAGAGTTTCCGATCGAAGGTGTGGGGCGCCCCATTGTGGCCGGCACCGGGCGCGCCGCCCGATTTGAAGATGGGGCGATCCACGTGCCCAACGATCTGCGCCAGGGCACACGGATCAAGGCGCTGCTGAAGGCGATGGCGCGGGATCGGGTCACCCCGGCGGTCGAAGCCTATGCCGCCCGCCTGGGGCGGCCGTTCGGAAAGATCACGCTGCGGGACACCAAGAGCCGGTGGGGCAGTTGCACGGACAGGGGCGATCTGATGTTTTCCTGGCGCCTGATCATGGCGCCGCCCGCTGTTCTGGATTACGTGGCGGCGCATGAGGTGGCGCACCTTGTCGAGATGAACCATTCGCCGGCCTACTGGGCTGTGTGCGCGCGGCTGTGCCCCGATTTCATGGCGCATCGCCGTTGGCTTCGGCAGCATGGCGCAGGCCTTCTGGCCTGGCGATTTGAGCCAGACGGGAGGGCTCCGGAATGATGAACCCCAGACCCACGGAAACCGGCGCCGCGGTGGCCCATGACCGTGTCTACCGGGCGCTGCGGACCCGGATCATGCATGGAGAGGTGGCGCCGGGTCAGGCGATGACCCTGCGGGGTCTGGGGGCCGAATTCGGCGTGTCCATGACGCCCGCGCGCGAAGCGGTCCGGCGGTTGGTCAGTGAAGGCGCGCTGTTTCTGTCGGCCTCGGGCCGGGTGTCGACACCGGAACTGTCCAACGAGCGGATCGAGGAGTTGGCCGCCATTCGGGCCTTGCTGGAGCCAGAGTTGTCGACGCGGGCCTTGCCGCGGGCGCATCCGGCCCTGATCGAGCGGATGGAGGCAATCAACGCCTCGATCGCGCAAGCCGTCGCGCGGCGGGATGCCGTGGCCTATATCCGGCGCAATCTCGAGTTTCACCGCACGCTATATCTGCGCGCGCAGGCCCCCGCGATGCTGGCCCTGGCCGAGACCGTGTGGCTGCAGATGGGCCCGACCATGCGCGCGCTTTACGGGCGTCTGAACCGGACCGAGCCGCCGGGCAATCACAGGCTGATCCT
This sequence comes from Paracoccaceae bacterium, assembly GCA_963921255.3. Taxonomy (GTDB): domain Bacteria; phylum Pseudomonadota; class Alphaproteobacteria; order Rhodobacterales; family Rhodobacteraceae; genus JANSYL01. The sequence goes on from CAWUEW020000001.1 coordinate 817,322, forward strand.
GGCGGCGCTGACCGCCGGGGATGAACCGGGGCTGCGCCTGGCCGTGCGGGCCGATGTGACCCAGGGCTTGCGGCTTTTGGCGGGGTAGGGATCGGCGCGGGGCCGGGCGCCCCACCCACCCGCCCGCGCCCCCGGGAAGGGGTACGCGCGGTTCAGGTTGGGCTGGGGGTTTTGCACCCCCAGACCCCCGCAGGATATTTTGGAAACAGAGACCGTGGCGGCCGGTTATTCGGCGGTGAGGCAGCTGTCCGGAAGCCAGCCGGTTAGGCCGTCCGCGGATTGGCAGAGGGACCAACCGTTGCAGCGGTCGAGCCGTGTGACGCGGCTGCCGGCCGCGCAGGTCAGTTCGGTACTGTCAAAGTCGGCGGTGGCCGTGCCGTTGCGGACGAGGCCGTCGGGCACCCATCCGCCGAGGCCCGCGGCATTGGTTGTCCAGCGCCAGCCCGGATTGTCCGGGTCGGTGCCGTGGGAGGTCAGGGCGTCGCCCTGCGCCACGTGGAGCGCAGGGGTGTAGCTGGCCGTCCAGCTTTGGGTGACGCGCAGCCGATCAGCTATGGATCGGGCCGTCGCCGCAGGCGAGCGCAGCCTCGCGCACGGCCTCGGAATAGGTCGGGTGGGCGTGGCAGGTCAGGGCAAGGTCCTGTGCCGAGGCCCCGAATTCCATTGCAACGCAGATCTCGTGGATCAGGTCGCCGGCCATCGGACCGATGATATGGGCGCCGAGGATACGGTCGGTGTCCTTGTCGGCCAGGATCTTGACGAAGCCGTCGGCGGCGAAATTCGCCTTGGCCCGGCCGTTGCCCATGAAGCTGAACTTGCCGACCTTGTAGGCGCCCCCGGCCTCTTTCAGGCTTTCTTCGGTGTCGCCGACATTGGCAACCTCGGGGTGGGTGTAGATCACGCCCGGGATGACGCCGTAATTCACATGGCCATGTTTTCCGGCCACCACCTCGGCGGCGGCCATGCCTTCGTCTTCGGCCTTGTGGGCGAGCATCGGGCCCGCGATGGCATCGCCGATGGCGTAGATGCCCGGGACGTTCGTGGCCCAGTGGGCATTGGTCTTGATCTGGCCGCGGTCGGTCATCTCGACCCCGAGCGCCTCGAGGCCAAGCCCATCGGTGTAGGGTTTGCGGCCCGTGGCGACGAGCACGACATCGGCGTCGACCGTGGCTTCGCTGTCATCCTTGCGCAGCTTGTAGGTCACCTTGGCCTTGGTCTTGGTGGTGTCGACCTTTTGCACCGCGGCCCCAAGCGTGAAGGACAAGCCTTGCTTTTTCAGGAGGCGTTGGAAGGTTTTCGACACTTCCGCATCCATGCCGGGCGTGATGTGGTCGAGGAATTCGATCACCTGCACTTCGGTGCCCAGACGGCTGTAGACCGAGCCAGTTCGAGGCCGATGACACCGGCGCCGATCACGACCATTTTCTTCGGGATTTTCGGCAGGCTCAGGGCCCCTTCCGAGGTCACGACGATTTTCTCGTCGATCTCGATGCCGGGCAGCGAGGAGGGTTCCGATCCGCTGGCGATGATGATGTTCTTGGCGTCGTGCACCTCATCGCCCACCTTGACCTTGCCCGCTTCAGGGATGGAGCCCCATCCTTTGAGCCAGTCGATCTTGTTCTTTTTGAACAGGAATTCGATGCCCTTGGTGTTCTGGCCGATGACGTCGTCCTTGTAGGCCTGCATCTGTGTCCAATCGACCGAGGGGCTTTTGCCCTTGAGGCCCATCTTGGCGAAGTTGTGCTCGGCCTCGTGCAGCTGGTGGCTGGCGTGCAGGAGCGCTTTGGACGGAATGCAGCCAATGTTCAGACAGGTGCCGCCCAGGGTCTCGCGGCCTTCGACACAAGCCGTCTTCAGGCCCAGTTGCGCGCAACGGATGGCGCAGACATAGCCGCCGGGGCCGGAGCCGATTACGATGACGTCATAGCTGGACATGGGGTCTCCTCGTCGTGTTTTGCCGGGTCACTCCGCGCACACGACCTTGTGGCGACGCGGGGCGGCGGGGCCGGTCCCTTCCATGGGGTCGAGTTATGTATGCGACGGCATACGACAACCCCTGCTTGTCGCTGTATGGCACGATTCTCGTCCCCTTTTTGAGCGCGCGCGGTGTCGCAGGGGTGGCTGTGATCACAAACTGCCGAAAAGGGCGCTGAGGGTCATCAAAACGGTCGCGACAAAGGCCACGAACCAGATCAGGGACCGCCACGGAGACCAGCCAAAGGCGTAGGCCGGGATGTAGAGCGCGCGGGCGCCGAGATAGGTCCAGGCGCAAGCGGCGGTGAAGGCCGAGTTGCTGGCGCTCAGTTCGACCACGACGACCGAAATCGTGAACAGGATCAGCCCTTCGAAGTGGTTGTTCATCGCGCGATACAGCCGCGCGGTGCGGGGAGACAGTTGATCTTCGAGGCTGCCGCCAAGCCGGGCCCGATCACGGGGCGACGCGGTCTTGCCCGGCCCAAGCTCGAGGTTCGCGGGAATGGACATCAGGCCGAACTGCACCGTCTGAAGCAGCAGGGCAAGGGCGAGAACGGTGAGTTCGGGGGTCATGGTCGGGGATCACTCGTAGCTTTGGGCAACAGGCGGCGGATGAGCGCCATCACGCCGAGTATGACAGTACCCGTGCCAAGCGCCACAAGGATCGACAGGAGTGTGCCGATCCAGAACGGGGCGGTCGCCGTGCCAAGGACCACTGACATCAGGAACCCGGACCGCAGTCGCTTCTGTCGCCGGGCAACGACGGCCAGCATGATCAGCCCGAAGATCGCGGCGACTGGCAACAAAGGGGCCCCGGCGATGAACACGATCGCTGTTGATACTGACCCCGCCAAATTTACCCCGAGAACGGGACAGTGCCCCCCTGAGATCAAGATACCTGTGGGGATGCAGAAGAAGGTTTCGAGACAAGCCGCCACTGCGACGGCCAAGGCCATACCGAAAGCGAAGCCCGACACGACGGTCGCGGCCATCAGAAATGCGCCGCGCACCGTCATTGCGTTTGCCGGTCGCGTCGGAGGGCCGTCAAAGGGCCATCAGGTACAGCCAGAAGACCATCGCGTAGCCCGTGAGCCAGGATACGGTCCGCACCCAGGGGATGCCGATCGCGTAGACAACGACATAGGCGACGCGGGCCAGCAGGAAGATTTGTGCGGCCAGCAGCACGCCGCCGCCGGACGAGCCTTGGATGATGTGGATCAGAAAGGCAGGCGCGGCGAGCGCGAGGGTGATGACCGAATTCAATTGCGCGCGGTCCAATCGCCCGGCCGCGCCATCAAGCTGCGCCAGGCCCTCCCGGTTGCCGGCCAGCGTCGTGATGCCAAGCCGTTGCGCGGCCGCCAGCACTTGCGCCAGGATCGTCAGCAGCACCACAAGGCCATAGATCGCAAGAATTCCAGTAAGACTTCCCATCGTGTCCTCCGTTGATCGTGTCGATGCATGGTCGCGTGGTCAGGGAAGGCGAAGGGATGGGACAGGTCAAGCCGTTCCGTCGGTCTGTGACCCGGCGTCAGGGCGGGGACGCCGGACAAAAAACGGGCGACCGGTTTGACCCGATCGCCCGTCTGCATGGGGTGCGATGCGCCGTTACAGATCCATCAGCAGGCGGCGCGGATCTTCGAGCGCTTCCTTGACCCGCACGAGGAAGGTCACCGCGCCTTTGCCGTCGACGATGCGGTGGTCATAGGACAGCGCGAGGTACATCATCGGGCGGATCTTGATCTCGCCGTTGATGACCATCGGGCGATCCTGGATCTTGTGCATGCCCAGGATGCCGGACTGCGGCGGGTTCAGGATCGGCGAAGACATCAGCGAGCCATACACGCCACCGTTCGAGATGGTGAAGGTGCCGCCCTGCATCTCGGCCATCGACAGCTTGCCGTCGCGGGCACGGCGGCCTTTTTCCCCGATCTCTTTCTCGATTTCGGCAAAGCTTTTCTGGTCAACATCGCGCAAAACCGGAACCACGAGGCCCTGTGGCGTGCCCGCCGCGATGCCCATGTGGACGAAGTTCTTGTAGACCACATCGGTGCCGTCGATCTCGGCGTTCACCTCGGGCACTTCTTTCAGCGCGTGGACGCAGGCCTTGGTGAAGAACGACATGAAGCCCAGACGCACGCCGTGCTTCTTCTCGAACTGGTCTTTGTACTGGCTGCGCAGCGCCATCACCTCGGTCATGTCGACCTCGTTATAGGTGGTGAGCATGGCCGCCGTGTTCTGGGCGTCCTTCAGGCGCTTGGCGATGGTCTGGCGCAGGCGGGTCATCTTGACCCGTTCTTCGCGCGCGGCGTCCTCGGCGGCGACCGGGGCACGGGGGGCGGCGGCCGGTGCCGGGGCCGCGGCAGGAGCCGGGGCGACCACGGCTTTCATCACGTCTTCTTTCATGATGCGGCCGTCGCGACCGGTTCCGGTGACCTGATTGGCGCTCAGGCCTTTCTCGGCCATCAGCTTTTCGGCCGACGGGGCGTTGGCGATGTCCTTGCCGCCGGTCGCGGCAGGGGCCGCTGCCGGCGCGGGGGCCGCCGCGGGGGCCGGGGCTGCGGCGCCGGCCGACCCGCCGATCACGGCAAGTTTGGCGGACGCATCGACCGTGGTGCCTTCGGGCGCGACGATCTCGGTCAGCACCCCAGAGGCCGGGGCCGGAACCTCGACCGACACCTTGTCGGTTTCCAGTTCGCACAGCATCTCGTCCTGCGCGACGCTGTCGCCGACGGCCTTGAACCACGTGGCCACGGTTGCTTCGGTGACGCTTTCGCCCAAGGTCGGGACCATCACGTCGACGCTTTCGCCGCCACCCGACGCGGGGGCTTCGGCCGCAGCGGGCGCAGGGGCGGCCGCCGGTGCGGCTGCGGCGCCGGCGCCTTCCGTCAAGGTGGCCAGCAGCGCATCAACGCCGACGGTTTCGCCTTCGGCGGCGACAATCTCGCCCAGGGTGCCAGCCGCGGGGGACGGCACTTCGACGGTGACCTTGTCGGTTTCCAGTTCACACAGCATTTCGTCGACGGCGACGGCATCGCCGGGTTTCTTGAACCATGTGGCAACCGTCGCTTCGGTGACGCTTTCGCCCAGGGTGGGGACGCGGACTTCTACAGACATCTTCTCTTACCCTTCGATGGTCAGCGCATCGTTCACGAGCGCAGCTTGTTGTGATTTGTGTTGGCTTGCCAGACCCGTAGCGGGCGAGGCCGTGGCCGCGCGACCGGCATAGCGCGGACGCGTGTAGGTGGCGCCGATGCGCGTCAGAACCCATTCGAGGTTCGGTTCGACAAAGGTCCAGGCCCCCTGGTTCTTCGGCTCTTCCTGGCACCAGACGATCTCGGCCCCTTTGAAGCGCTCCAGCTCTTTCATGAGGCTGAGGGCCGGGAACGGATAGAACTGTTCGAGCCGCAGCAGGTAGACATCGGTGATGCCGCGGGCGTCGCGTTCTTCTAGAAGATCGTAATAGACCTTGCCCGAGCAGATTACGACGCGCTTGACCTTGTCATCGGCAACCAACTCGGTGTCCGAGTTGCCTTTCTGCGCGTCATCCCACAGCACGCGGTGGAAGGACGATCCGGTGACGAAATCCTCGGTCTCGCTGATCGCCAGCTTGTGGCGCAGCAGGGATTTGGGCGTCATCAGCACCAGCGGCTTGCGGAAGCTGCGGTGGATCTGGCGGCGCAGGATGTGGAAGTAGTTTGCCGGGGTCGTGCAGTTGGCGACGATCCAGTTGTCCTCGGCGCACATCTGCAGGAACCGCTCGAGGCGGGCCGAGCTGTGTTCGGGGCCCTGGCCCTCGAACCCGTGCGGCAGGAGCATCACCAGACCGGACATCCGCAACCATTTGCGTTCGCCCGAGCTGATGAACTGATCGAACATGATCTGTGCGCCGTTGGCGAAGTCGCCAAACTGGGCTTCCCACCCGACCAGTGCGTTCGGCTCGGCCAGCGAATAGCCATACTCGAACCCAAGCACGGCGTATTCCGACAGCATCGAGTCGATGACTTCGTACTGGGCCTGACCGGCGCGGATGTTGTTCAGCGGATAGTACCGATCTTCGGTGGCCTGGTCGATCAGGCCCGAATGGCGTTGGCTGAACGTGCCGCGGGTCGAATCCTGACCCGCCAGACGCACCGGGTAGCCCTCGGTCAGGAGCGACCCAAAGGCCAGCGCCTCGGCCGTGGCCCAATCGAAGCCCTTGCCGGTTTCAAACATCTGCTTCTTGGTTTCCAGCAGACGCCCAACCGTCTTGTGCAGGCTGAACCCGTCCGGTGCGGTGCTCAGCGCCTGACCGATTTCGGCCATGGTCTCGGGTTTGATGGCGGTCTCGCCCCGCTGATAGTCATCCGTGTCGCGGTCCAGGTGCGACCACCGACCGTCCAACCAGTCGGCCTTGTTCGGTTTGAACTCTTTCCCGGCCTCAAATGCGTCGTTCAGCTTTGCCTGGAACGCGGTCTTGGCGTCTTCGATTTCGCCTTCCGGGATCAGGCCGTCTTTCACCAGACGCTCGGTATAAAGCTGCAGCGTGGTTTTGTGGGTCTTGATCCGCTTGTACATCACCGGGTTGGTGAACATGGGCTCATCGCCCTCGTTGTGACCAAAGCGGCGGTAGCAGAAGATGTCGATCACGACGTCCTTGTGGAACTTCTGGCGGAACTCGGTCGCGACCTTAGCGGCATGCACCACGGCCTCGGGGTCGTCGCCGTTCACGTGGAAGATCGGGGCTTCCACCATCAGGGCAATGTCCGTCGGATAGGGGGACGAGCGGCTGAAATGCGGCGCGGTCGTAAAGCCGATCTGGTTGTTGACCACGATGTGCATCGTGCCGCCGGTCTTGTGGCCGCGCAGGCCGCTGAGGCCGAAGCCTTCGGCGACGACGCCCTGACCGGCAAAGGCCGCATCCCCGTGCAGCAAGATGCCCATCACGGCGGTGCGTTCCGCATCACCCAACTGATCCTGCTTGGCGCGGACCTTGCCCAGAACAACCGGGTTCACGGCCTCCAGGTGCGACGGGTTCGCCGTGAGGGACAGGTGGACGGTGTTGCCGTCAAATTCACGATCCGACGAGGCACCGAGGTGGTATTTCACGTCGCCCGAGCCGTCGACATCTTCCGGCTTGAAGCTGCCGCCCTGAAACTCGTTGAAGATCGCGCGGTAGGGCTTGCCCATCACGTTGGCCAGAACCGACAGGCGGCCCCGGTGTGGCATGCCGATCACGATCTCCTTCAGGCCAAGCGCGCCACCGCGCTTGATGATCTGCTCCATCGCGGGGATCAGGCTTTCGCCGCCATCCAGACCAAAGCGCTTGGTGCCCATGTATTTGACATGGAGGAACTTCTCGAAGCCCTCGGCTTCGACCATCTTGTTCAGGATCGCCTTCCGGCCTTCGCGGGTGAACTGGATTTCCTTGCCGTAGCCTTCGATCCGCTCCTTCAGCCACGCGGCTTCGTCGGGGTTCGAGATGTGCATGTATTGCAGCGCGAATGTGCCGCAATAGGTGCGCTTCACGATCTCGACGATCTGCCGGATCGAGGCCATTTGCAGGCCCAGAACGTTGTCGAGGAAGATCGGGCGATCCAAGTCGGCATCGGTGAAGCCGTAGGATTTCGGGTCCAGTTCCGGGTGCGGGGTCTGATCCCGCATGCCAAGCGGATCAAGGTCGGCGACCAGATGGCCCCGGATCCGGTAGGCGCGGATCAGCATCAGCGCGCGGATCGAGTCGAGCACGGCGCGTTGCACCTCGGCGTCGGTGATCTCGACCCCTTTTTCCTTGGCTTTGTCCTTGATCTTCTTCGCGGCAGCCTTGGCCTCCAGATCGGACGGTGCCGACCATTCACCGGTCAGGGCGCCGGTCAAGTCGTCGGCGGGCTGCGGCGGCCAGTCGGCGCGCGCCCAGGAGGGTCCTTGCGCTTCGGCCTGCGCGTCCATCGGCGCATCGCCGAGGGCGGCAAAGAAATCGCGCCATGCCTCGTCCACGGCGTTCGGATCCTGCGCGTACTGCGCGTAAAGCTGCTCCAGATAGGCCGCGTTATGGCCCTGCATGAAGCTGGAGGCGTGGAACAGGTCGTTGGGGCTTTGGTCTGTCATCTCTCTCTCCCATCGACACACCCGGGGAAGGCCCCGGGTGGTCAGTTTCGCGCTACATGTCGGTGATCAGAAGGGCCGGGTCCGGCGGCACATCCGCCCGGCTTGGCAGGGACAGCACCATCGTCCCGGCCAGGGCGAGGAGCGCCGCGATGCCGGCCGCGTGGGCCAGTCGCCAGGCTTTTCTCCAACCGCTCCGATCCCGCATCGCGGTTATCCAATCGCTTTCAGCACAGCTTCACCCAGGCCGGCGGGGCTTTCTGCCACCACGATGCCCGCGCTTTGCATGGCTTCGATCTTGTCCTCGGCGCCGCCTTTGCCGCCCGCGACGATCGCACCGGCATGGCCCATGCGACGGCCCGGAGGGGCCGTGCGGCCCGCGATGAAGCCCGCGGTCGGCTTCCAGCGGCCCTTTTTCTTTTCGTCGGCCAGGAACTGGGCGGCTTCTTCCTCGGCGCTGCCGCCGATCTCGCCGATCATGATGATCGACTCGGTCTCGTCATCGGCGAGGAACCATTCCAGGACATCGATATGCTCGGTCCCTTTGATCGGGTCGCCGCCAATGCCCACACAGGTCGACTGACCCAGACCGACGTCGGTGGTCTGTTTCACGGCCTCATAGGTCAGCGTGCCCGAGCGCGACACAACACCCACCGAGCCACGCTTGTGGATGTGGCCGGGCATGATGCCGATCTTGCAGGCGTCGGGCGTGATGATGCCGGGGCAGTTGGGGCCAATCAGGATCGAGGACGACCCTTCCAGCGCGCGTTTGACCTTCATCATGTCGAGAACCGGGATGCCCTCGGTGATGCAGCAGATCAGCTCCATTTCCGCGTCGATCGCTTCGAGGATCGAGTCAGCCGCGAAGGGCGGCGGCACATAGATGACCGAGGCATTGGCTTCGGTCACGGCCTTGGCTTCGTGCACGCTGTCGAAGACGGGCAGGTCCAGGTGGGTCATGCCGCCTTTGCCGGGCGTCACGCCGCCGACCATCTTGGTGCCGTAGGCGATGGCTTGTTCCGAGTGGAAGGTGCCCTGCGAGCCGGTGAAGCCCTGACAGATCACTTTGGTGTTTTCATCGACGAGGACTGCCATCGTCTATCTCCTCAATTCAGGTCGTCGGAGGGCCAGAGCCGCTCCACGTTCAGGACGGTCTCGGTGCCGTTGGGGCCGGGGCGGGTGCCCACGTGGACAACGGCAATACGGGTCGGGTTGAGCTGCCGGGCGGCCAGTAGGGCGGTCCCCGGCAGAGCAGCGTCAGTGTGGGTGGCGGGCAGGGCCGCCTCGGTCCGGATGCGTTCGGCGTCCAGAGCGTTCAGGGCGGCGGTCACGGCGCTTTGGGCGCAATCGCCATCGAAGGCCACTTCGCAGCGGCGATCCGTGCCCGGTGTCGGGGCACGTTCAACCGCCGGTGAAACCGCCACGTCCCGCCATGGGTTCAGGTCGTAGAAGTCGAACCGCGCACCCGGCACCGCCAGTCGTTCTGCCGCCAGTTCTGCGGTCAGGGTCGGACGAAAGCAGTTTTGGGCAAACGCATCGGTGGCCGCCTCCATTGCAGGGCCCGTATCGGCGCGCGCGCTTCCGACGGCCAGCGCCAGCATGACGACCATTGCGGCCACATGCAGCCCGGCCCACAGACCGGCGCCCATGGGCGACGGTCCATCGGAGACCTTTGCGTCGATATGGGTCGGATCCTGCATCGGAGCCGCCCCTTAGCCTTTGACCGCCGCGACGATCTTCTCGGCACCGTCCCGCAGGTTGTCCGCCGCGATGACGTTCAGGCCGGAGGTGTTGATGATCTCCTTGCCCTTTTCGACATTGGTGCCTTCAAGCCGCACGACAAGCGGGACGGACAGGCCGACCTCTTTCACCGCGCTGACCACGCCTTCGGCGATGATGTCACAGCGCATGATGCCGCCGAAGATGTTGACCAGGATGCCTTTGACGTTGGGGTCAGAGGTGATGATCTTGAACGCTTCGGTGACCTTCTCTTTGGTCGCGCCGCCGCCCACGTCGAGGAAGTTGGCCGGCTCGGACCCGTAGAGCTTGATGATGTCCATCGTTGCCATGGCGAGGCCTGCGCCGTTCACCATGCAGCCGATCTCGCCATCCAGGGCGATGTAGTTCAGGTCGAACTTCGACGCGGCCAGTTCCTTGGGGTCTTCCTCGGTTTCGTCGCGCAGGGCTGCCACATCGGCGTGGCGGTACACGGCGTTGCCGTCGAAGCCCACTTTCGCGTCCAGCACTTTCAGATCGCCGCTGTCCGTGATGATCAGCGGGTTGATCTCCAGCATCTCCATGTCCTTCTCGACGAAGGCGGTATAGAGCTGGCCCATCAGTTTCACGCATTGCTTCACCTGGTTGCCTTTGAGGCCCAGGGAAAAGGCCACGCGGCGGCCGTGGTAGGGCTGGTAGCCCGTGGCCGGATCGACGGCGAAGCTCAGGATCTTTTCCGGGGTGGCCGCGGCGACCTCTTCGATGTCCATGCCACCTTCGGTCGAGCAGACGAAGCTGATGCGGCTGGTGCCGCGGTCGACCAGAAGGGCGAGGTACATCTCGGTCTCGATGCCCGAGCCGTCTTCGATGTAAATGCGGTTGACCTGTTTGCCGACGGGGCCGGTCTGGTGGGTCACCAATGTGCGGCCGAGCATTTTCTTGGCTTCTTCGGCGGCTTCTTCCACCGACTTGGCCAGACGCACGCCGCCTTTTTCGCCGGCATCAGCCTCCTTGAAGCTGCCTTTGCCGCGTCCGCCCGCATGGATTTGCGCCTTGACCACCCAGAGCGGGCCATCCAGCTCGCCCGCGGCTGTTTTTGCGTCTTCGGCTTTGAGAACCACTCGGCCATCGCTGACCGGGGCGCCATAATCGCGAAGCAATGCCTTCGCCTGGTACTCATGAATGTTCATGAATCTGTCCCGTCCTTGGTGGTGTTTCCAAAGGGCAAAGCACAACCGGGGCGCGTAACAAAATGGCATTCTGCCGCAGATGCGGTCATTTCGCGAAAAAAGCGACATTTGTGATCACGGGCAAAAAAAGTGTGATCACAAACTTCGATCTGATTTGTATGCGATTGTATGCTGGAAGAGAATCACTTTGCCGCGCGGGACGCGATCTGCAGCATTAATTGAGTCGCGACGGCCATATCCTGAACGGAAATGTATTCCAGCGGCCCGTGCAGGTTCTGCTGTCCGGTGAACAGATTGGGGCACGGAACCCCGAGTTCTGTCAGACGCGAGCCGTCCGTGCCCCCCCGTACGACGTTTTCGACCGGCTCGGTTCCGATGTCGCGCAACGCGTCCCGCGCGAGGTCGACGGGGGTCATGTCATCCTCGAGCCAGTAGCGCATGTTCCGATACTGCGGGGTGATCTGGACATCGACCTGCGCCCGCGGCTCGGTGGCGGCAACCGCTTCGGCCACTTGGCGCACCAAGGCACCCTTCGCCGCCAGCCCGTCGCGCTCGAAATCCCGCAGGATCAGGCGCAGGACCATCTGGTCCGCGGAGCCCTTCATATCGACGGCGTGAATGAACCCGTCGCGGTCGGCCGTGGTTTCGGGGGTCATGGTGGCCTGTGGCAACGTTTCCATGATCCGCGACGCCAGATGGATCGCGTTCACCAGTTTGCCGGTGGCTTCGCCCGGATGGATCGATACCCCGGTCACTGTGATCACGGCAAAATCGGCCGAGAAGGTCTCATAGACGATTTCACCCAGATCTCCGCCGTCGAAGGTGTAGGCAAAGTCGACCCCCAAATCGGCAGGCAGATCCGCGTGGACCCCGCGTCCGATCTCTTCATCCGGCGTAAAGGCGATGCGGATCGTCGGGCGGGGCAGGTCGGGGTTCTCGATCAGGTGCCGGGCGGCGGTCATGATGACGGCGATGCCCGACTTGTCGTCGGCCCCGAGCAGCGTCGTGCCCGACGCAGTGATCAGATCATGCCCCTGCTTGTCGGCCAGATAGGGGAAATCCTCGGGGGACAGGGTTAGATCGGGATTGTCGGGGAAGGTGATCTCCCCACCATTGTAGCCGCGGATCACGCGGGGTTTGACGCCGGTTGCGTTGAACTGCGGCGCGGTGTCGACATGCGCGAGAAACCCGATGGCGGGGCCCGGTGCGTTCCCCGGAATGGTGGCCAGCACGGTGCCATAGTCGGTTTTGGTGACATCGGCCGCGCCGATCTCGGTCAGCTCCTGCACCATGAGGTCCAACATGTCATGTTGGATGGCGGTCGACGGCGTGCTGGCGCTGTCCATGTCCGATTGGCTGTCGATGGCCGCATAGCGCACCAACCGCTGTTCCAGTTCCGCATCGAATGTATCGGCCATGACACCACCCCCTGTTTTGGAGCGATCAGATGTCCGGCCCCGGGAAGGAGTCAAGCGCGGCCCACAAAAAACGCGCGCCCAATGGGGCGCGCGCTGGTGTTTCGGATGGCAGGTGCCTCAGCTCAGGCTGTCGTCGATCGCTTTACAGGCTTCGACAAGGCCTTTCACGGCGTTGACCGAGTTGTCGAACATCGACTGTTCGTCCTTGGTCAGCTTGATCTCGACAATCTTCTCGATCCCGCCGGCGCCGATCACAGTCGGGACGCCAACATACATGCCCTTCAGGCCAAACTGGCCGTCGCAGTAGGCGGCACAGGGCAGAACGCGCTTCTGATCTTTCAGGTAAGCTTCGGCCATTTCGATGGCGCTGGTGGCCGGTGCGTAGAAGGCCGATCCGGTCTTCAGCAGGCCCACGATCTCGGCGCCGCCGTCGCGGGTGCGTTGAACGATGGCATCCAGCTTGTCCTGCGTGGTCCAGCCCATATCGACCAGATCGGGCAGCGGGATACCGGCAACGGTCGAGTAGCGCACCGACGGCACCATGGTGTCGCCGTGGCCGCCCAGAACGAAGGCGGTGACGTCTTTCATCGACACGTCAAACTCTTCCGCAAGGAAGTGGCGGAAGCGGGCGCTGTCCAGAACACCGGCCATGCCGCAAACCTTCTCGGCCGGGAGGCCCGAGAACTGCTGCAGAGCCCAAACCATCGCGTCCAGCGGATTGGTGATGCAGATCACAAAGGCGTTCGGGGCGTTGTCGCGGATGCCTTCGCCAACGGCCTTCATTACTTTGAGGTTGATGCCCAGAAGGTCATCGCGGCTCATGCCGGGCTTGCGCGGCACACCGGCGGTCACGATGCACACATCGGCGCCTGCGATGTCGGCATAGTCGTTGGTGCCTTTGAGCTTGGCATCGAATTTCTCGGACGGGCCGCTTTCGGCGATGTCCAGCGCTTTGCCCTGAGGCGTGCCTTCGGCAATGTCGAACAGGACGACGTCGCCCAGTTCTTTCAGCGCGGCGAGATGGGCAAGCGTGCCCCCGATCTGTCCCGCGCCGATCAGCGCGATCTTGGGTCTGGCCATGGTTTTTGGTCCTCGGTCCCTCGTTGATGTTGGCGGGAGGGGTAGCCACCCTTGGCGCGGTTTGTCCAGCGCCGCAGGCGCGGCGGATGGACCCAACCTAAAGCTGAGCGCCCCGCGCACGTCACAGCCGGGGCCCGCGCGGAGCGGCGGATATGCTTTCAAAATAATGCCCTGCGGCCATCAAGCAGCTGATGCCCTCGGCGTTGGTGACGATGATCGTCCAGGTTCCGGTTTGCTCGGACGCGAAAAGCTCGACCACCCGATTGGGCGGCACAAGCCCCATCGAGCGGGGCGATTCCCCATACTGACCGGTCAGCGTTTCCAGCACCTCCCCCCGGGCCGCGCAGATCGGACCGGCCGGTTGGGCTGACACCATCTGCGGGATGAGCCATGCGAGGATAAGCAGGGCGAGAACTGAGATACTGTGCATGGGCCGGTCACCTTTCTGATGGGGCAGGGCGGCAGACCGGGGACGCGCAGAGCGTCCGGGGACAGGCCGGAGCCACCTCTGCGTCGGCGCAGCCCGATGGCTGCACCCGTGATCCTGCGACCATACCGGAGATGCCTTAACCTTTGCTGAATCCCGGCAGCAGCGCCGCGCGGTGCGCCCGCCCGTTCGAATTGCTGCACTGCGGCGATGCGCGTCTTGTGTTTGCGATCGGAGTGTGGTCGATCGGTCCCGCCCGTGACATTCGCAACACCTGGAGACGCGCCATGGACCCTCGGACCCGCCCCTATCGTTCCGTTCTGTACATCCCTGGATCGAAAGAACGGGCTTTGGAAAAGGCCAAGACCTTGCCGGTGGATGCGATCATCTTCGATCTCGAAGACGCGGTGGCCCCGGACGAAAAGGAAAACGCGCGGGATTTGCTGGCCGAGACCTTGGCCGCGGGCGGATACGGGGCCCGGGCCCAGATCGTCCGGGTCAACGGGTCGGACACGCCCTGGGGGACGGATGACCTGGCCCGCTTTGCCGAGATCGGTCCGGATGCGATCCTGCTGCCCAAAGTGAACGGACCCGAGGATGTGGCCGCGGTTGCTGCCGTGCTTGATGCCGCGCCCGCCGCGGCCAACACGACGATCTGGGCCATGATGGAAACCCCCGAAGGCATTCTGAACGCCGCCAGCATCGCCAAGGCGCCCCGGATGGCGGGCTTCGTGATGGGCACGAACGACCTGGCCAAGGATCTGGGCAGCCGCACCCGCGCGGCCATGACCACGGCCTTGCAGCACTGTCTTCTGGCTGCGCGCGCCGCGGGCATCGTCTGTGTCGACGGGGTCTACAATGCCTTCAAAGACGAAGAGGGCCTGTCGGCGGAATGCACCGAGGGGCGGGATTTTGGCTTTGACGGGAAAACCCTGATCCATCCCGCTCAAATTGCCGTCACAAATGCCGCGTTCGCGCCGTCGGAGGCTGAGATCGACCTCGCCCGCCGCCAGATCGCCGCCTTTGAGGCGGCCGAAGCGCAGGGCCTTGGGGTTGCCGTTGTCGACGGCAAGATAGTGGAAAACTTGCACGTTGAAACCGCCCGCGCGACACTGGCCAAAGCAGAGGCAATTTCGGCACTGGAGGCCGCGTAAATGGGATATGTCGTACTGATCCTGGGGGTCGCCCTGTTCGCAGGGGCACATTGGTTTAAGCGTTTGATGCCCGAACGCCGGGCCGCCATGGGCGAACCGGGCAAAGGCGCGGTCGCGGTCGCGCTGGTGGTGGCGATCGTCCTGATGTGGTGGGGCTATCGCTCGGCGCCGTTTGTTTCGCTGTGGTTCCCGCCGCTTTTCATGACCCATATCGCGAACTTGCTGGTTCTCATCGCGTTCTGGTTCTTTGCGCTGAGCGCGATCCCCGGCACGATGTCCACGCGCATCCGCCACAAGCAACTGACAGCCGTCAAAACCTGGGCCATCGCGCATTTGCTGGTGAATGGTGACCTGGCCTCGTTGTTCCTGTTTGGGGGGTTGCTGGCCTGGGCCGTCGTCTCGGTCATTCTGATCAACAAGGCGGAACCGACCTGGGACCGCCCGGCCAATGCCTCGGTGCGCAATGACGTTGTCGCCTTTGTGGTGGGCGCGGTTCTTTATGGTGTGGTGGCCTGGGTCCATATGTGGCTCGGGGTGTACCCGTTCCCGGCATGACAACGCTCTATCGCCTCCTGACCGAAGATGACACCTCGGCCTTCTGCCACAAGGTGACCGAAGCCCTGTCGAAGGGTTGGGTTCTGCACGGGTCGCCAACCTATGCGTTTGACGCCAAACGCGGCGTCATGCGCTGCGGGCAAGCCGTGACCAAAGAAATCGTCGGGCCCTATACGCCCGACATGAAACTGGGGGCGCAGTGACGTGACCAAGACCAACGCCGGCAATTTCTTCGAGGATTACAGCCTTGGCCAGGTGATCGACCACGCGGTGCCGCGCACGGTCTCGGGGGGGGAGCGCGCCCTGTATCACGCGCTCTATCCGGCGCGGCATGCGCTGTATTCGTCAGATCAGTTCGCGCGGGCCTGTGGTCTGCATGCTTCGCCCATGGATGACCTGATCACCTTTCACACTGTGTTCGGGAAAACGGTGCCGGACGTATCGCTGAACGCCGTGGCCAATCTTGGCTACGCCGAGGGGCGGTTCCATCAACCGGTCTGGCCGGGTGATACGCTGCGGTCACGGTCCGAGGTGATCGGGCTCAAGCAAAACTCCAACGGGACGTCCGGCGTCGTGTATGTTCGGACGGAAGGGGTGAACCAGCATGGCTCGGTCGTGCTGGATTACGTGCGCTGGGTGATGGTGCGCAAACGCGATCCGGAGGCCCCTGCGCCCGAAACCGTAATCCCGGAGCTGGCCAAGGTCGTCGACCCCGGCAGTCTGATCCTGCCCGAGGGGTTGGAGTTCGCAAATTACGACTTCACGCTGGCGGGCGAGCCGCATCGCTGGGGCGACTACGCGATCGGAGAGGTCATTGACCATGTCGACGGGGTGACCGTCGAGGAGGCCGAACATATGCTGGCCACCCGCCTGTGGCAAAACACGGCAAAGGTGCATTTCGATGCCACCAACCGGCCCGATGGCAAGCGCCTGATCTATGGCGGGCATGTCATTTCATTGGCCCGGGCGCTCAGCTTCAATGGCTTGGCCAATGCGCAAATGATCGTGGGAATCAATGCCGGCGCCCATGCGAATCCGTGTTTCTCGGGCACGACCGTGCGGGCGTGGTCGGAAGTTCTGGACAAGGCCGAACTGCCAGCCGAAGGCGTTGGGGCCTTGCGCCTGCGCCTGGTCGCGATGAGCCACGGCGGGACCGTCGGTGCGCTGAAGGGCGACGATGGAAAGTACCTGCCCGAGGTTCTGCTGGACCTCGACTATTGGGTGCTCTGCCCGCTGTGAACCTGTGCCAGCGAGCCGGACGTGAAAAACGTGATCACAGTTTGAAAACACGTGATCACGAAACCGGCCTCTGCGGCGTTAAGACCCAACAGAGACTCCAGATTCCCGCCGCGCGCCCCGTGACAGGCGTGTAAAACTCGCTATGCATTGGGCGGACAACCGCCACACACTCAACCGGAGGGTGCAAGCCATGGCCGATGTGAACCGGGGAAATCGCCCCCTGTCGCCGCATCTCGAAATCTATCGCCCGCAGCTGAATTCGATCACATCGATCCTTGTTCGGATTTCGGGCAACGCCCTTTTGGTCGGCGCGATCCTTTTCGTCTGGTGGCTGATCGCCGCGGCAGCGGGCCCCGAGTATTTCGCCGTGGTCGACGGCTATCTGACCTCGATCCTGGGGGATCTGGTCATGCTCGGGTCACTGATGGCGCTTTGGTACCATACGCTGGGTGGCGTGCGGCACTTGATCTGGGACACCGGCCGCGGGTTGGACGTTGAAACGTCGGACAAGATGGGGTGGGGCATGATCATCGGCACCTTCGCGCTGACATTCCTGACCGTCATCGGCATCATGTGAGGGACGCAACAATGGCTTTTCTAACTGATCGCAAACGTGTGGACGGCCTGGGCTCGGCCAAATCGGGGACCGAACACTTCTGGTCGATGACCGTGACATCGGTCGCCCTTTTGATCCTGACCCCTCTGTTTCTGTTCGTGGTCGCCCCGCTGTTGGGCGAACCCTACGAGGCCGTGGTGGCGCGCCTGTCGCAGCCGATCCCGGCCCTGATCACGGCCGCCATGCTGGTGGTCGGCTTTCACCACTTCAAACTGGGTGTCACGACCCTGATCGAGGACTATGTCCGCGGGCTGAACCGCAAGATTCTGATTATCGTGATGACCATCGTCAGCTACGGGCTGGCCGCCGCGGGACTGGTCGCTCTGGCCCAGATCGCGCTTTAAGGGACCTTATCTGACATGAAAGATACCGTTTCGACTGCATCGTACGATTTGATCCACCACACCTACGACGTTGTGGTTGTGGGGGCGGGGGGCTCGGGCCTGCGCGCCACGCTTGGGATGGCGGAACAGGGGCTGAAAACGGCCTGTGTGACCAAGGTGTTCCCGACGCGCTCGCACACTGTTGCGGCGCAGGGTGGCATCGCGGCGTCGCTGGGCAACATGGGCCCCGACCATTGGCACTGGCACATGTACGACACCGTGAAAGGGTCGGACTGGTTGGGGGATACGGATGCGATGGAGTATCTGGCCCGTGAAGCGCCCAAGGCGGTTTACGAGTTGGAGCACTACGGCGTTCCGTTCTCGCGCACCGAAAAAGGGACGATTTATCAGCGCCCGTTCGGCGGCCACACGACCGAATTCGGCGAAGGCCCCCCGGTGCAGCGCACCTGTGCCGCGGCCGACCGCACTGGCCACGCGATCCTGCACACGCTGTATGGTCAGTCGCTGAAGAACAATGCCGAGTTCTACATCGAGTATTTCGCCACCGACCTTCTGATGAACGACGCAGGCGAATGCGTTGGTGTCGTGGCGTGGAAACTGGATGACGGCACGATGCACGTCTTCCACGCCAAGATGGTGGTTCTGGCCACCGGCGGATACGGCCGCGCGTATTTCTCGGCCACGTCGGCCCATACCTGCACGGGTGACGGCGGCGGCATGGTCGCCCGCCAGGGTCTGCCGCTTCAGGATATGGAGTTCGTGCAGTTCCACCCCACGGGGATCTACGGCGCAGGCTGCTTGATCACCGAAGGCGCGCGCGGCGAAGGCGGCTACCTGACGAACTCGGAAGGCGAGCGCTTCATGGAACGCTACGCCCCGACCTACAAAGACCTCGCGTCGCGCGACGTGGTCAGCCGATGCATGACCATGGAAATCCGCGAAGGCCGTGGCGTGGGCAAGGATGGCGACCATATCCACCTGCACCTCAACCACCTGCCGCCCGAGACACTGGCCGAGCGTTTGCCCGGTATCTCGGAAAGCGCGCGCATCTTTGCCGGCGTCGACGTCACCAAGGAACCGATCCCGGTGTTGCCGACCGTCCATTACAACATGGGCGGGGTGCCGACGAACTATTGGGGCGAGGTGCTGAACCCGACCGCAGACGATCCCGATCGAATCGTGCCGGGCCTGATGGCCGTGGGCGAGGCCGGGTGTGCCAGCGTGCATGGCGCAAACCGTCTTGGGTCGAACAGCCTGATCGACCTCGTGGTGTTCGGCCGTGCCGCGGCGATCAAGGCGGGTGAAGTTGTCGATCCCGACACCGCCGTGCCGGAGGCGTCGAAAGCTTCGCTCGACATGGCGATCAGCCGTTTCGATGACATTCGCCACGCCAACGGTTCGGTCGCGACCGCCGAGTTGCGCCTTGAGATGCAGAAGACGATGCAGGCCGACGCCGCCGTGTTCCGCACCGACAAGACACTGGCCGAAGGCGCCGAGAAAATGGAAGGCGTTGCCGCCAAGCTCCATGATCTCCACGTCACCGACAAGTCGATGGTGTGGAACAGCGATCTGATGGAAACGCTGGAACTGACCAACCTGATGCCCAACGCATTGGCGACCATCGTTGGGGCGGCAGCCCGCAAGGAAAGCCGTGGCGCACATGCGCTTGAGGATTACCCGGACCGCGACGACGAAAACTGGCGCAAGCACACGCTGGCCACGGTTGATGGCACCAAGACGGAGCTGTCTTACCGCCCTGTGCACCTCAACCCGCTGATGGGGCACAACGAAGGCGGCATCGATCTCGACAAGATCAAGCCCAAAGCCCGCGTCTACTGAGCTCGACGCGCAGAGACATCGGCCGTGCCCTTGGCAAAGGGCGCGGCCGATTGCCGTTTTGGGGGAGGTGTCCCGCACATGGCTTGGCTTCGCGTGACCGGTGGCCGATAGTGCCCCTCGTCTGACCCGGTGGAGGTGTGCCTGACCATGACGTTCGCTTTATCCCGCACGGCGGTCCTTGCCCTGGCGTTCCCGGTGGTGGCGCTGGTCGCATGCGGTCAGGTCCATCCCGATATCGCCGTGGACCGCTGCACCGAACGGGCGCGACTGGCGACAGGCCCGGGCGGAAGCGTCGGATTGGGTGTGGGGTCGGGCGGTCTGTCGGGGAATGCGGGCGTCACGATCACCAGTGATTTCGTCCTCGGGCGTGACCCGTACATCGTCTATGACAGCTGTTTCCGCCAACTGACGGGGGCAGGTCCAACGCGACCGCTTCAATTGTGATCACAAACCGGATTTCCGGGCCGACCGCGACATTATGCGGCGCGCCCTAGGCCCTAGCAGAGCAGCAGAAATGCTGTAATTACTAGGGTCAACGATCGCCGACAAAGCCAAGGAAATCCGAGCCATGGTCGAACTTGCCCTGCCCAAGAATTCGCGTGTCAAAACCGGGAAATCCTGGCCGAAGCCCGAGGGCGCGACCAACCTCCGCAAGTTCCAGATTTATCGGTGGAATCCGGACGACGGTGAAAACCCCCGCGTCGACACCTACTGGGTCGATATGGACACCTGCGGCCCGATGGTTCTGGACGCGCTGATCAAGATCAAGAACGAGATTGATCCCACCCTCACCTTCCGCCGGTCTTGCCGCGAAGGCATCTGTGGCTCCTGCGCGATGAACATCGACGGGATCAACACACTGGCCTGCATCTACGGCATGGATGAGATCAAGGGCGACGTGAAAATCTACCCGCTGCCGCACATGCCGGTGGTGAAAGACTTGATCCCCGACCTGACCCATTTCTACGCGCAGCATGCCAGCATCATGCCCTGGCTCGAAACCAAGACGCAGCGCCCCGAGCACGAGTGGAAGCAGTCCATCGAAGACCGCAAGAAGCTGGATGGCCTTTATGAGTGCGTGATGTGCGCCTCCTGCTCGACCTCGTGCCCAAGCTATTGGTGGAACGGCGACCGGTATCTTGGACCGGCTGCCCTGTTGCATGCCTATCGCTGGATCATCGACAGCCGGGATGAGGCAACGGGTGAGCGGCTGGACGATCTGGAAGATCCGTTCAAGCTGTACCGCTGCCACACCATCATGAACTGCGCGAAGACGTGCCCCAAGGGGTTGAATCCGGCCAAGGCCATCGCAGAGATCAAGAAAATGATGGTTGAGCGCCAGCTCTGATCGGGCCGCCTGTGGCCAGCGCGCTGCAGGCACGCGATCAACGCGAACCAGCCCGTGCGTCGGGACCGATTGGTGTTAGGGTGCGCCCATGATCCAAGCGCATTTGGCAACGTTCCCGCCGCGACAAGCCCTTATGGAAGATGTGGTTGCCCGGTTGGCCCCGCAGGTGGACCGGCTGATCGTCGTGTTGAATGAATACAAGACGGTGCCGCGCAGCCTGTCCGCCTACGACAATGTCGTGCCCGTTATTCCACCGCGCGATTTGAAGGACGCCGGAAAGTTCATGCCGCCGGTGGAGCCTAATCACATCATCTTTCTGGTCGATGACGATATTGCGTACCCCGCTGATTATGTTGCGAAATCCTTGGCCGCCGCTGAATCATGCAAATGGATGCGCGATATCTTCGGCTACCAGGGCAATGCCTGGCTGCAGGACGCGGTCCGCTGGCGGGTCGAAAGCTACATGTTTCGCCGCCCGCTGGCCGAAATGACCGGGGTCGGGCTGCTGGGGACGGGCACCGTCATGATGCTCGGGCGGCATTTACCGAGGCTGGACCAGATGGAAAGCGCCAAAGGGTTCGTCGACGTGCGCTTTGCACGGTTGATGTTTGAACGCGGCCTGCGGCTGTGGGCGCTTCCACGCGGCGACAAGTGGCTGCGCCCCACGCTGCCCGCCGAATTGAAGGCGCAAAGCCTCTACCAAACGGTGCACAAGGCGCAGCCCGACCTGTACGTTCCGGAACTGCGCAGCTTTGTGACCCGATGGGACCATATGGGGCAGACGTATCCCGCGCAGGACTGACACGTCGCGTATGGGTCAAGGGCTGTCGTCGGGATGTCCCCGGTCAACGGCCTTTCCTGGCGGAAGCTGTGGTATAGTCCGCCCAGAGAGGTGTCGCCATGGAACCCACATCACCTGCAATTTTGGTTGGAACCACAAAGGGGGCCTTCGTTCTTCGAAAGGGGGCGAGCGGCTGGGACGTGTCTGGGCCACATTGCGGCGGATGGCCCATCAACCACGTCAAGGGCGATCCGGGCACGGGGTGCATCTGGGCCGGCGGGGGAAATGATTTCGTCGGCGCCGGCATCTGGCGCAGCGTTGATCGCGGCGACTCCTGGACTTTGGCCAAGCTTGCCAAGGGCGAGATGGACAGCTGGATGGAGAATGATCCCGACAGCGCTGCCTTGTTCGGCTACGAACCGGTCGAGACGGCGTTTGATGGCGAGGTCTCGGCGATCTGGTCCTTGTTGCCCGCCCACGGCACCGTGTACGCGGGTGGAAAGCCCGGGATGTTGTTTCGCAGCCGGGATCAAGGTGCATCCTGGGACAAGGTCGACGCGCTGTCGGACCATCCGGACAAGGCCAGCTGGAATCCTGGCGCCGCTGGCTTGATCCTTCATACGCTCGTGTCTGATCCCGATCAGGCGGACAAATTGTGGGTGGGCATCTCGGCGGCGGGCGTTTTCGCAACCGAGGACGGGGGCGCCACGTGGGAGCGCCGCAACCGCCTGTCCAATGCCGAGACCTGCGCCGAACACGCCCACCCTGCGGCGCCGGCAAACGGGGAAACAGGGCACTGTGTCCACAATATCGTGCGGGCCGGCGGCGACGGCGACCTTCTTTATCAGCAGAACCATCATGGTGTTTGGCGGTCGCGTGATGGCGGCCGGACTTGGGACGACATCACCGCGGGCCTGCCGTCGACATTCGGGTTTCCGATCGCCGTCCACCCGCACAATCCCGATGTGATCTGGACCATTCCGCTGAACGGTGACAGTGCCGGCCGCTATCCACCGGAGGCCGCCGCGGCGGTTTGGAAGTCAGAGGATGGGGGCGAGAGCTGGGTGCCAAAGCGCGCCGGGCTGCCGCAAACGGCATGCTTTTTCACCGTCCTGCGGCAGGCGATGGCCACGGACCACGCGCCGACGCCCGGCATTTATTTCGGGACCAACACAGGGTCGGTGTTCGCCAGTGATGATGCGGGCGAGACCTGGGATGAGATCGTCCGGCACCTGCCCACGGTCCTGTCGGTCGAAACGATGGCGCTGTAAGCCGGTCGCCCGCCCCGCAAGCGCGGTCGGGTTGGTCTCTTAGCTGCGCAACATGCCCACGATGTCGTAGGTTTGTTCCAGGATCGGGACGGTGATCTCGCGCGCGCGCTCGGCCCCGCGGTGGAGGATGCGGTCGATCTCGGCCGGGTCATCCATGAGGCGCGACATCTCGGACGAGATCGGGGCCAGTTTTTCGACCGCCAGTTCCGACAGCGCCACCTTGAAGTGTCCGAAGAGCGCGCCGGCATGGTCGTCCAGCACGGCCTGCTGCGTCGTCTCGGCCAAGGCGGCGTAGATGTTCACGAGGTTCCGCGCGTCTGGCCGATTTGCCAGCCCATCCACATGGTCGGGCAAAGGATCAGGGTCGGTTTTGGCTTTGCGGACCTTCTTGGCGATCGCGTCCGCATCGTCGGTCATGTTGATGCGGGTTTTGTCGGACGGGTCCGATTTGGACATCTTCTTGGTGCCGTCCTGCAGGTTCATCACCCGGGTTGCCACGCCTTCGATCACGGGTTCGGTGATGGGGAAAAAGTCGACGCCATAGTCGTGATTGAACTTGGCGGCGATGTCGCGGGTCAGTTCCAGGTGCTGCTTCTGGTCCTCGCCGACCGGCACGTGGGTCGCGTGGTAGATCAGGATATCGGCGGCCATGAGGGCCGGGTATGCGAACAACCCAAGCGAGGACGCCTCGGCGTTCTTGCCGGCCTTATCCTTGAACTGCGTCATGCGGCCCATCCAGCCCATGCGGGCCACGCAGTTGAAAATCCACGCCAATTGGGCGTGCTCTGGCACCTGGCTTTGGTTGATCAGGATCGATTTCTCGGGGTCGATGCCGCTGGCGATAAATCCGGCACACAGTTCGCGCGTGTTGTGGACCAGCATTTCAGCGGAGGGCAGGGTGGCCGTGATCGCGTGGAGGTCAACCATACAGTAGACCGTCTCATGCGTGCCAGCATCCTGCATCTCGACGAAGCGTTTGATCGCCCCCAGATAGTTGCCAAGCGTCAATCCGCCGGAGGGCTGGATTCCGGAAAACACGCGGGGTGTGAACGAGGTCTCTGCCATGATGGTCCCTTGTGGGTGGTCCTGCGCCGGGCCCCTCTGGCCAAGCGCCGCGGCATCGCTTACCCACGGGGGGGCGAGGCGTCAACAGAGCGGGCCACAACAATGGATGATCACAACGTATCGCCCTTCCATGCATTGCCGCCGGTGGTGGTGGCGCTGGCTGTTGTGATCGGCGGTTTGGAGCTGTTGTTCCAAGCCGCGACCTACGGGTTTCTGGGCGGTCAGGCCGGGGTCGGATGGCGCTTGGCGGCGATCCAGGACTACGGCGTTTTTGACGCCGTCTGGGCCTTCATGTTGGACAACGGCGTGTATCCGCCCGAACAGATCCTGCGTTTTTTCACCTACCCGTTGATCCACGCCGGCTTTGTGCACGCGGCCTTTGTCATCGTCTTCATCCTGGCCATCGGCAACATGGTCAGCCGGGTGTTTTCGCCCTTGGCTTTTATGTCGATCTTTGTCGTATCCAGCCTTGCCGGAGCGTTCGGGTTTCTCATCATCCTCGACAGTGATCTGCCGCTCATCGGGGGGTATCCGGGGGTTTATGGGCTGATCGGGGCGTTTACGTTCTTGCTGTGGACCGATCTCGGCAACCACGGTGCCAACCAATACCGCGCCTTTGGCCTGATCGGCGCGCTATTGGGCATTCAACTGATCTTCGGCGCGCTGCAGGGCGAATTCAGCAATGTCGTGGCCGAAATGGTCGGGTTTGCCGCGGGGTTCCTGATGTCTTTTGTCGTCAGCCCCGGGGGCTGGCGGCGCGTCTTGGAGAAGATGCGCCAGCGCTAACCGTTTGACCGGCGCAGGGCGGACTTGAACTCGGCCAACCGGAAGGCGCCGAGCAATTGGCCAGCGGCGGCATAGACGGCCATTCCGAACACGACCAACACGGCCAAGGCCAGATAGCGCCAGCCGTCGAGCGCCAGCATCGGACCAAGCAGGATCGCGCCCCACCACGTCATCACACCCATGACGGCCGAGGCCCAGACAATACGCCAGATGCGTTTGCGGAACCGGTCGTCGAACCGCGCAACATCGCCCATACCGGATTTGCCCCGCAGCAAGAGCAGCACCATCACCCAGGCGGCCACGGTCGTGCCGATCGCGGCCCCCAGAAAGCCGATGGCGTAAGCGAGACCGATCGCTGCAACCGCGTTGACGACCATGGCCACGAGGGCGAAGCGAAACGGGGTCTTTGTGTCCTCGCGCGCGAAGTAGAGGGGTTGCAGGACTTTTTGCAGGACAAAGGCCGGCAGGCCGGCGCCATAGGCGGCGAGCGCCAGCGCCGTAGCCGCGGTATCATCCGCCGTAAAAGCACCGCGTTCAAAAAGCACGGCCACCAGCGGCACCGGGATGACCATCAACGCGACGGCCGACGGGATCGTGAGCGCCAGCGAGATTTCCCCGGCGCGGCTCAGCGCGTGGCGGCCGCCTTCGGAGTCGCCTGCTTTCAGGCGACGGGACAGGTCGGGCAGCAGCACAATGCCAATTGCAATGCCCACCACCCCGAGGGGCAATTGATACAGACGATCGGCAAAGCTGAGCCAGACAATCGCGCCCTCGAAGAAGCTGGCCACCTGTCGTCCGACCAGCAGATTGATCTGCACGACACCGCCTGCCAGCATCGCCGGGAGCATGATAACGGCGAGCCGCTTCATATCCGGGGTCAGGCGCGGCAGACGCAAGGTCAGCCGGAACCCGGCCCGCGCGGCGGCCCACCAGACCAGGGCCATCTGGGCGAAACCGGCGATCAACACCCCCCACGACAGAAGGGTGCCGTGGTTCAAACCGGTCAAGGTGCCGGCGTCCGCCACCCCGGACGGCACGACAATTTCGGACAGCGCACCGCTTTCGGCCAGCAGCAGGCAGGCCACGAGGATCACGTTCAGCAGGATCGGCGCGGCGGCTGCGGCGGCAAAGCGGCCGGTTGCGTTCAACAGGCCCGAAAGCAGCGCCGCCAGCGAGATCAGAATGACGTACCCAAAGGCGATCCGACCAAAATCGACGGCCAGATCGAACCGGATATCGCCCGCAAACCCACCGGCCATCGCCAGGACAAACCAAGGCATGGCCAATTGCGCGACCAATGTCAGCAGGATCAGAACGGTGGCGAGGCCCGAAAACGCGTCTTGTGCGAATGTCTGGGCGTCTTCGTCTCCTTGCAGCTTTTTGGAGAAAAGCGGCACAAACGCCGTGTTGAAGGCCCCTTCGGCGAAGAACCGGCGAAACAGGTTGGGCAGGGTGAAGGCGACAAAGAACGCCTCGGCCACGGGGCCTGTGCCCATGAACGCCGCGATGAAGATGTCCCGCACAAAGCCGAGGATGCGGCTCCCCAGGGTCCAGACGCCTACTGTCAGGAACCCCACGACCAACCGGATCGGCCGTGCCGCACCGCGCATGTCAGGCGCCCGCCCGTTCCGCCACTTTGGCGATGGCGTCGCGCAGTTTGCGCTCCAGATTGTCCTGCCGTGACTTGGTGTGCAGTTTCAGGCCGAACATGTCCTTCACGTAGAACGTATCGACCACCTGCGCGCCGTAGGTCGCGATCACCGCGCTGGCGATGTACACGTTGTTGGCGGCCATCGTCTTGGTCAGATCATAGAGCAAGCCCGGCCGGTCGCGCGTGTCGACCTCGATGATGGTGTAGATCTCGGACCCTTCATTGTCGAAGGTGATGTTGGTCGGCACGTCGAAGGGACGCTCGCGCTTCTTGATCTTGTCGCGGCCTTCCAGGGCGCGCGAGGCAACAACCTCGCCCTTGAGGGTCTTGTCGATCATCGTTTTCAGCCGCGGTAGACGGGAGGCCTCATACGGGTTCCCATCGGCATCCTGCACCCAGAACACGGCAGTCGCGTATCCATCCTTGGAGGTGTAGGTGCGCGCATCCACGACATTGGCCCCGACAAGGCTCAGCGCGCCGGCCAGGCGGCAGAAGATACCGGGGTGGTCGGCCAGGGCAAAGCAGACACGGGTCGCGTCGCGATCCCGGTCCTGCGTTGTATCGATCCGGATCTCGTCCTCGCCCAACCCGCGCAGGAGATTGGCAAAGGTGATCTGGCTGCCCAGATCAAGCCCTTGCCAGTATGGCCCGTAATGGCGGTCAACCTCGGTCTTGATGTCGGGCTTCGGCCAGTCCTCCAGTGCGGCGCGCAGGGCCTTTTTGGCCTCGCCTTCCAGCTTGTCGCGATTCAGGTCTTCGAGACCGGTGTCGAGGGCAGTTGCCGTGGCCCGGTACAGCCCGCGCAGCAACGTGGCCTTCCAGTTGTTCCAGGTGCCGGGGCCGACGCCACGGATGTCACAGACGGTCAGCACCGTCAGAAGCTCCAGCCGTTCCCGGGTTTTCACGGCCTTGGCAAAATCACGCACCGTCCGCGGGTCAGAGATGTCGCGCTTCTGCGCCATGTCCGACATCAGCAGGTGGTACCGCACAAGCCATTCCACCGTTTCGCATTCGGCGGGCTTCAGCCCGAGGCGGGGGCAGACCGTCCGTGCGATGCGGGCGCCGACGATGGAATGATCTTCTTTGCGGCCCTTGCCGATGTCGTGCAGCAGGCAGGCGATATAGAGGACCTTGCGGTTCACGCCGTTTTGCAGAATGCGGCTGGCGACCGGCAGTTCTTCGATGAGTTCCTCGCGCTCGATCTGTGCGAGCGTTGAGATCACTTGGATCGTGTGCTCATCCACCGTGTAGCTGTGATACATGTTGAACTGCATCACGGCGACGATATGGGCGAACTCGGGCACAAAGGCCGACAGAACGCCAAGTTCGTTCATGCGCCGCAGGGCGCGTTCGGGGTTGCCATGATTTAACAGCAGATCGACGAAAATGCGGACGGCTTCGGGATCGCGGCGCATCTCATCGTCGATCAAATCCAGCCGGGCTGAGGTTTCGCGCATAGCGTCCGGGTGGATCAGATAGCCCGTTCGAAGGGCTTCCTCGAACAGGCGCAGCATGTTCAGTTTGTCGGCAAAGAAACTGTTCGGATCGCTGACCGTGATCCGGCCCTGTTTGACCTCGTACCCATCCTTGAGCTTCTTCTTGCGCCGCGTCCGGCCGCGGAACAGGCCCCACAGGCCCGGTTCCTGTTTGACATGGGCGGCTTCTAGGGCGGTCAGGAAGATGCGGGTAAGTTCCCCCACTTTCGTGGCGTGGCGGAAGTAATCCTGCATGAAATGCTCGACCGCGCGGCGGCCGGAATGCTCGACATAGCCAAACCGTTCGGCGATCGCGACCTGGTTGTCGAAGGTCAACTGGTCCTGCGCCCGCCCGGCGATCAGGTGCAATTGGCACCGGATGGCCCAGAGAAAACGCTCGGCCTCGTCAAAGGCCTCGAACTCTTCCGGTCGAAACAGCCCGATGTTCACGAGGTCGGCCACTTCATCGACGCCGTGTTCGTATTTCGCGATCCAGTACAGGGTCTGCAGATCGCGCAGGCCGCCTTTGCCTTCCTTGACGTTCGGCTCCAGCATGTAGCGCTGCCCGCCTTGTTTGCAGTGCCGTGTGCTGCGTTCTTCCAGTTTCGCTTCGATGAAGTCGGCTGTTGTACCGTGGAAAAGTTGGGCGCGCAGCGTGTCGTGCAACTCGGCTGAAATTGCGGCGTCTCCACAGAGGAACCGCGTTTCCAGAAGACTGGTCCGGATCGTGTAATCCTGTTTGACCAAGCGCACGCATTCTTTGACGGTGCGGCTGGCGTGTCCGACCTTCAGGCGCAGGTCCCACATCATGTAGAGGCTGGATTCGATCACGCTTTCGATCGTGGCGGTCATCTTGTAGGCCGTCACGAACAGCAGATCGACATCCGAATAGGGGGCCATCTCCCCGCGCCCATACCCGCCAACGGCCATCACAGCCATGCGTTCCCCGGCACTGGGCAGGGGGTTGGGGTGCAGGTATGTCTGGGCGACGTACAAGACCGCCTCGACCAAGGCATCGGTCAACTTGGTGTAGGCCCGGGTGACCCGGCGGGCCGTCAGCGGGTTGGCCGCAACCCCCTCGGCAATGGCCGCGCGGCCTGCGTCCTGCGCATCCGACAGGATTGCGACCGTTGCGGCGCGCATTTCTGCGCGATCGCTGAGGCCGGACAGCGCGGCATCCAACTGGGCATGAATCCGGGACGCATCAAAGATGCGCTCCACTGGAACGATCAGTTCGCCAGGCTCTGAGGCGGTTCGGGGAAGGCGGGGGTTCCGGTCAGAAACCGGCACCGCCAAGGCGTCTTGGGGCGGGGTCAATCACAGCCACCTGATTGTCGATCACTTGTGCAACGGCCATGGCCCGTTCGTTTGTGCCATCGCTCAGGAGGCGGAATACACCGTTCGCGCCGTTGAAGCCAGCCGATGCAGCCAATTCCACGCCGCTGAGGCGCCCGGCGCTTGCCGCGGTTTCTCCGACGGCCTGGATGGCGTCGTAGCCGAGCGCGGCAAGAATGTGCGGAGCCTCGCCGTAGGTTGCGGTGTAGCGCGCATCGAAATCGGCCGTGGCCGACGGGTCAGGCACGGCGAACCAACCACCCTGCAAACCGGCGAAGGCCAATGTTTGCGGCGGGGTGTCCCACCGTGTCAGGCCAAGCATCTGGACCTCATCGGTGTCGAGGCCGTTTTCCGGCAGTAGCTGTGCAAAGAACGGAAGTGCGCCCGCGGAATCAGAGGTGAGCATCAGGCTGTTGGCGCCGGTGGAGCGGACGAGGTCGACGATCTCGGGCACCACATTGATCACCCCGGTTTGCGAAAACTCGTAGGGCACGGTCCCGGCGACCGTCGCACCCGAAGCCTGGGCCGCCCGCAAGATCGAGTCGCGCGCCACCTGGCCGGCCAGGGTGTTGGCGTGGGTGACGACGATCTGGTTGCGGCCTTGGCGGGCTGCGTATCCGACGACGCGGTTTGCCGTGTTCTGGAAGGTATGGCCCAGAACGAATACGTTGCCGCCCGCAATCTCGGTGTTGTTCGAGAAGGACAGAACGCTGACATTCGAGTTTGCCACGGCGACGCCCACCGCGGCGGCCGCGTCCGAGCGCAACGGTCCGACGATGACATCCGCGCCTTGGGAGACCGCTTCGCGGGCAACGGTGGCGGCCTGGGCCGATTGGCCTGCCGTGTCATAGACAGTGATGTTGACGTTCACCCCGCCAAGACCCGCAGCCGCCATGCGCGCCGCGTTTTCCAGACCCCGCGAAATGACAGCGTCACCGCCCTGGCCCGAGCTAACCGGCAAAAGCATCGCGACTTCAACGGTCTGGCCGCCAACATTGGGTCCGCTGTTCGACAATCCGGCCCCGCCCACCTGGCACGCGGCCAAAAGCCCGGCCAGCCCAAGCATTTGGAGGACGCGCAACGGGTTGCGCATGTGGCGCGAAAGGGAAAACATGGGGCAAATCCTCCTGGGGCGCTGAGCCATTTGCGATGGGGCTTAGGCTACGGTGACGCGTCCCGCAAGTAAACGATACCCGCATGGACAGTGTCCTGCTGGGCGGATCGGGGCCGATGCAACAACCTTCACCTCCTGCAGCGACCGGCAGCGCAGCCCGTCACGTGACCTTGGCACCGGGCCTCTACATGGTTGCGACCCCGATTGGCACGGCGCGCGACATCACCTTGCGGGCCCTGGATACCTTGCTCAGCTGCGATGTGATCGCCGCCGAGGACACGCGCACCGCGCGGCGGTTGATGGAATTGCACGGCATCCCGGTGCGGGATCGGCCCATGATCGCCTACCACGATCACAACGGCGCCCAGGCGCGGCCCCGCATCCTTGCGGCATTGCGCGCCGGAAAATCGGTGGCCTACGTGTCGGAGGCGGGCACACCGCTCGTCGCGGACCCTGGGTTCCAATTGGTGCGCGCGGCCCTGGAAGAGGGGCTCAGTGTCACATCGGCGCCGGGGCCAAGCGCGCCTGTCACGGCCTTGTCCATCGCCGGCTTGCCGTCGGATCGGTTCTTCTTTGCCGGGTTTCCGCCCGCCAAGGCCGGGGATCGGGCGCGATGGTTGGCGGGAATCGCCACCGTGCCCGGCACGCTCATCCTGTTCGAAAGTGCCAAGCGCGTTCATCGCCTGTTAGGGGAGTTGTGCGAGGCATGGTCCGAAGACCGGCCGGCGGCACTCTGCCGTGAACTGACAAAGCGCTTCGAGGAGGTGCGGCGCGGCACCTTGGCCGAATTGCGCGATGGGCTGGACGAGGCAGCGGTGAAAGGGGAGATCGTTTTGCTGATCGGTGAAGGCGCGGCCGAAGCTGTTTCGGAAGAGACATTGGATGACGCGTTGCGCGCGGCGCTTAAAGATGCGCCGGTCAAGAAGGCCAGCGCCGAGGTTGCCGCGCGGTTGGGCATCCCCAAGCGCGATGCGTACCAACGGGCCCTGGCCCTCAAGGACGAGGGATGAGCGGCCTTGCCTCGTATCTGCAGGGCCAAAGCGCAGAGGACCAGACGCTGTCCCACTACCTCAACACCGGGCATCGCCTGATTTGCCGACGGTGGCGCGGACGCGCCGGAGAGATTGATCTGGTGCTCGGCAAAGGGGACGACGTGGTGTTCGTTGAGGTGAAGTCGTCGTCGCGCCTGTCGTCGGCTGCACAAAACCTGTCGCGCCGCCAGATCGCCCGCCTTCTGCGCAGCGCCGAGGACTGTCTTGGCCATTTCCCACGGCAGTCGCTGACGCCCATGCGCTTTGATCTGGCCCTTGTCGATGGTGCTGGCCGGCTCGAAATTCACGAGAACGCATTGATGTCCGACATGCTTGCCCATTGAACCCGGCGGCGGCGCGGTCCAAGTAAGGCGCCAAGGACAAGCACGAGGGCCCACGATGAAAGTTGCGTTCCAGATGGATCCGATCGGATCGGTGGATATCAATGCCGACAGCAGCTTTCGGCTGGCGGAAGAGGCGCAGGCCCGGGGGCACACCCTGTGGATCTACACCCCCGATCAACTGTCCTACCGCGAAGGTCGCATCATGGCGCGGGCGCAAAGCCTGAAGGTGCAACGGGTCCAAGGCGATCACGCGGCGCTTGGCCCGATCGAGGATATCGATCTTGCCGACATGGACGTGGTCTGGCTGCGGCAGGATCCACCCTTTGACATGGGCTACATCACCACGACCCATTTGCTGGATCGGCTAAAGGGACAGACCTTTGTCGTGAATGATCCGTTCTGGGTGCGCAACAACCCCGAAAAGCTGCTGGTCCTGGATTTCCCCGATCTGACGCCGCCCACGACAATCGCCCGCGATCTTGACGTGTTGAAGGCTTTCAAGGAGACGCACAAGGACATCATCCTCAAACCGCTTTACGGCAATGGGGGCGCGGGCGTGTTCCGTCTGGGCCCGGAGGATCGGAACCTCAATTCCCTTCATGAGCTGTTCACGGGCATCAACCGGGAACCCTTGATTGCGCAAAAGTTCCTGCCGGCCGTGGCCAAGGGCGACAAGCGGATCATCCTGGTCGATGGCGTGCCTGCCGGCGGCATCAACCGTGTCCCTGCCGAAGGCGAGACGCGGTCGAACCTGCATGTGGGCGGGCGCGCAGAAAAAATCGGTCTGACCGACCGTGAGCACGAGATTTGCGAAGCCATCGGGCCCCGCCTGCGCGAGATGGACCAGATTTTCGTCGGGATTGATGTGATCGGGGACTACCTGACCGAGATCAACGTGACCTCTCCCACCGGCATCCAGGAACTGGAACGCTTTGACGGGGTCAACGTGGCCGCCCAGATCTGGGCGGCGATCGAAGGCCGCCTAGCCGGCTGATCCGGCGCCCACCAGGCGATACCCCACGGCCTCGGCGATGTGGGGTTGGCGCACCTGATCTTCTTTGTCCAGATCGGCAATGGTGCGGGCAATCCTCAGGATGCGGTGGTACCCGCGCGCCGTGAGGCCGATGCGATCGGCGGCTTGCAGCAGCATCTCCCGCCCCTCCGGGTCCGGCGTCGCGATCTCGTCCAGCAACCCGCCATCAGCATCGGCATTGACCCGGGCGGTGGCACCGAGGTCTTCGAAGCGGGCCACCTGGCGATCCCGGGCTTGGGCGATGCGATGGGCCACAGCGGCGCTGGTTTCGCCCGTGGCAGGCTGATCCAGATCCGCATAGGCGACGGGTGGGACCTCGATCCGGATGTCGAACCGATCCATCAGGGGCCCCGAGATCTTGCCCATGTATTCCTCGCCACAAATCGGTGCACGGCGGCAGGCCTGGTTGGCATCGTAGAGATGCCCGCAGCGACACGGGTTGGCGGCTGCGATCAACAGGAACTGGCAGGGATAGGTGACATGCGCATTGGCGCGGGCGACAACAACATCGCCGGTTTCGATGGGCTGGCGAAGGGTTTCCAGAACGGTCTTGGGATATTCGGGAAACTCATCCAGAAACAAAACGCCGTTATGGGCGAGGCTGATTTCGCCCGGCTTTGCCCCACGCCCGCCCCCGACGATGGCGGCGACTGACGCGGTGTGATGCGGGGCGCGATACGGGCGGGTGCGCGAAATGCCGCCGTCCTCCAGCAGGCCGGCCAAGGAATGGATCATCGACGTTTCGAGGGCCTCCGGCGCCGAAAGTGGCGGCAGCAGGCCGGGCAGCCGGGCGGCCAGCATGGATTTCCCTGATCCCGGGCTGCCAACCATCAAAAGGTGGTGGCGCCCGGCGGCGGCGATCTCCAGGGCACGTTTCGCACGTTCCTGGCCGCGCACCTCGGACAGGCATTTGGAGCCTGGGCTGTGCTGCACCTCGCCCGGTTTGGATGGCTCGATCGGGCGCCGGTCGGTCAGGTGCGCAATCAACGCCGCAAGGTTCGCCCCTGCAAAAACGGAGGTTGCGCCGACCCAGGCGGCTTCGGACCCGCAGGCGGCCGGACACAGCAGGACGCGCCCGTCTTCACCCGCGGCAAGCGCGGTGGGCAAGGCCCCAAGGACCGGCACCAACCCGCCGTCAAGCGACAGTTCCCCAAGGGACATCGCCCCATCCACCCGGTCGCGGGGCAGGATGTCGAGTGCGGCCAGCAGGGCTAGGGCAATCGGGAGGTCGAAATGCGACCCCTCCTTGGGCAGATCGGCCGGCGAAAGGTTCACCGTGATGCGCTTTGACGGCAGGGCGATGGCCATGGCCTGCAAGGCGGTTTTCACCCGCTCTTTCGCTTCGGACACGGCTTTGTCCGGCAGCCCCACGATTGCAAAACCCGGCAGGCCGGGGGTCACGGCGCACTGGACCTCGACCCGACGCGCATCGAGCCCTTCGAAAGCGACGGTATGGGTGCGCGCAATGCTGTCGGGCCGCGAAGCGTCAAACATGGTTAACGCTTAGCGGGCCAACCCTTTAGGAATCGTAAATGGCCATGAAGGCAGGCCAGGCCTCCGGGTCCGCGACGGTCTTGTCCCGGCAGAAGGCGTTGCAGAACCCAAAGACCCGCCCACCGATCTTGGCGAAGTGAGTCACGGGCTTGTGCGAATAGGGGCAAAGCGCATTCTCGCTCGGGCCGGCGTCAACGGCCTCGGCCACGAGCGGCGCCGGGGCTGGAAACGGCACGCGGGGCAGCCCCATGTCGTACTCTTTCAACTCTGGTGCCGCGGCCGAGCCCATCGCGCGCCAGCGCCGGAACGGGGGGTGGGACAGGTGTGCCTGCACATAGGACGCGGCCTGCTCCGATACCGGCAGCTTGTAGGTGGCGATGCGGGTCGCGACCGGCGCAAAAAACACATCGGCCAGTGAGTAGGCGCCATAAAGGAACGGACCGCCTGAGCGGTTGAGGGCCGTGGACCAGATGGATTCGATCCGGGCGATGTCGGCCAGAACCGCATCTGACGGCACAAAATCATCCCAAGCAGTGCAAAGGTTCATCGGGCAGGCCCCGCGCAAGGCGGTGAACCCCGCATGCATTTCGGCAATGATGCTTTGCGCCTCCGCCCGTAACGTCGGGTCCGTGGGAAGCAAGCCGTGATCTGGAAACGCCTCGGCCAGATGCCACGCAATGGCGATACTGTCGGTCAAAAGGCCCCCGTCGGGCGTTTTCGCCACAGGAACGGTGCCGACGCCGCCGAACGCGCCAACATCGGATTTGAAACTGTCGGTGTACATGCGCACGGTCTGCACCTGCACCGGAATGTCGAAGGCGGCAAAGCACAGCCAGCCGCGCAGCGACCAACTGGAATGGGAGCGATCCCCAATGAGAATAGAATAGGTCATGCCCCAATCAGACCGGACGCGGCAGTCTCGTCAATCGGTGATGCATGATCCGGCGCATTACGGACAATGATTGATCCGGTCGATTGTCCATGTCTCCCCCACCAGGGTCAGTTCAGTCACAGAAAGCGTGTCGATCTTGTGCCCCAGGGCCTCGTATGGCGTTAGCCCACCGGCCACGTTCAGATGCGTGAGGATCGCCCCGAAATGGGCCACCGCCACCAATGGCGCGCCATTGGCTTGCGACCACGCCCGCGACACCGCGGCGTTGACGCGGTTGGCAACCTGGTTCCAGCTTTCCCCATCCGGGGGCGCCACATCGCCCGGGTGTTCCCAGAACTTGCGGCTGAGTTCTGGATTGCGGTCGGCCACATCGCCAAACATCATGCCGTCCCAGACACCGAAATCGAACTCTCGCAGATCCGGGTCATGGGGCAACCGGGTGCGGCGTCCGGCGATCGCATCGGCGGTCGTGACGGCCCGCACCAAATCCGACGAGATCACAACCGCGTTGGGGGGCAGGTGGTCTGACAAGCGGGCCAAGGCGGCGGTATCGGACAGATCAGCCGGGACATCCCGCCATCCGGTAAAGGCTTTTTGGTGGGTCGGCCCATGGCGCACCCAGAACAGCGTGCTCATGCGCCCGGGCCTTTCAGGACCCGTGGCAATCCGACGGTCACCTGGATCACCTCATCGGCCAATTGGGCCAGCCGCTGGTTGGTCTTGCCCTGAGCGTCGCGAAACACGCGCCCCAGTTTCGTTTCGGGCACGATGCCATGCCCGACTTCGTTGCTGACCAGGATGACCGGACCGCGGGGTTCCGCAAGGCAGGCGCACAGGTCGTCCAGTGCGGCCGCCCAGTCGGCGTCGCTTAGCATCTGGTTTGTCAGCCACAGCGTGATGCAATCGACCAAAACGGCCTGATTTTCGGTCGTCTGCCGCAAGGCGGCGGCAAGATCTAGCGGGGCTTCCACCGGTTTCCACCCGTCGGACGCGCGATTTTCACGATGGATGAAAATTTTTTCCTGCATTTCATCGTCAAAGGCCTGCGCCGTCGCGATGTAGATTTTTTCCAATCCTGTCCGATGGATACGTGTTTCGGCATAGGCCGATTTTCCGGAAGAGGCGCCGCCGATGACCAAGGAAATGGGGGGTGTCCGCAATTTTATGTCCCAAAAAGTGAACCAAACGGTGTTTCGCTGCGTAACCCTAATAATCGCTGCTTGCTAAGCGAACATTTCGACCTAGAGGGGGGTGCAGAATGGCACTTGATATGGGTGGAGACCAGAGCCTTTCCCGCCGTGCAATGCGGGCCGAGCTTTTGGATGCGGAGACGGAACTGAAACTCGCTTACGCGTGGCGCGACGAGCGGGATGAGGAAGCGCTCCATCGTCTTGTCACCGCCTACATGCGCCTCGCGATTTCGATGGCCGCAAAGTTCAAGCGGTACGGCGCCCCCATGAATGATCTGATCCAGGAAGCGGGTCTTGGCCTTATGAAGGCCGCCGACAAGTTTGACCCCGACCGTGGCGTCCGCTTTTCGACCTACGCCGTCTGGTGGATCAAAGCGTCGATCCAGGATTACGTGATGCGCAACTGGTCCATGGTGCGCACCGGCTCCACCTCCTCCCAGAAGTCGTTGTTTTTCAACATGCGCCGCGTTCAAGCGCGCCTTGAGCGGGAAGCAATGGCTTCGGGTGAGGTGTTGGACAAGCATCAGCTGCGCCAGATGATCGCCACCGAAGTTGGTGTGCCGCTGCATGACGTTGAAATGATGGAAGGCCGTCTGGCGGGGTCTGATTACTCGCTCAACGCCACGCAGTCCGTCGATGACGAAGGGCGCGAATGGATTGATGCGCTGGAAGATGACAGCGCGCAGGCCGCCGAGGTTGTGGAAGACAGCCACGATCGTGAACAGCTGCGCGACTGGTTGATCACGGCGATGCAGGCTTTGAACGACCGCGAACGCTTCATCGTGCGCGAGCGCAAGTTGCGCGAAGACCCGCGCACCCTGGAAAGCCTGGGTGATGAGCTTGGCTTGTCCAAGGAGCGTGTGCGCCAGCTTGAGGCGGCTGCCTTTGGCAAGATGCGCAAGACGCTGGAAGCGCAATCGAAAGAGGTGCGGTCATTCTTCGTCGCGTAATCCTCCACTCGCCCTTGGCGGCGCTGCTCGCGTTGTTTGCGGTCACTCTGGTTGTGGCCGTGCCCGACGAAGGATTTGCGCAGCGTCCCTTGACCGAGGATGCTTCGGCGGAGACCGTGCCGCTGAGCCTTGCCGCCCTTCCTGAATAAGATCTGGTCGACATGCGTTACCATGCGATCATCGGCGCCTTTGCCCTGATCGCGGGCTACGGTGCGTCCTCCGCCCTTGCTGACACAGCGTCTGTCGTGCGCGCGGCCGAGGCCTTCGATGTCGTCATATTGGGCGAGGTGCATGACAACCCAAATCATCACGCCACCCAAGCAGAATTGCTTGATCGCCTTGCGCCGCGGGCGGTCGTGTTCGAGATGCTGTCGCCGGAGGAGGCGGGCGGTTTGACACCCGAGGTCGCCGCAAGCCCGGAAGTGTTGCGGCAATATCTCGACTGGGACAACTCGGGCTGGCCGGACCTGACGTTCAACGCCCCGCTCTTTCAATATGCGTCGACACGCGCCGCTTTTGGCGCCGAGGTTCCGCGCGACGAGGCCCGCCTTGCGTTTCAGAATGGCGCGGCCGCTGTCTTTGGGTCGGACGCCGCGCGGTTTGGCCTGACCTCTGCGCTGCCCGAAGACGAACAAACCGCCCGAGAGGCCGAACAACTGGCCGCACATTGCGATGTGCTTCCGGTTGAAATACTGCCCGGCTTCGTCGCGGCACAGCGGTTGCGGGACGCCCATCTGGCCCGCGCTGTTTTGCAGGCTTTGGCGACCTCGGGCGCGCCGGTCGTGGTCATCACCGGCAATGGGCATGCGCGGACGGATTGGGGCATCCCCGCCGTTCTGGCCGTCGCGGCGCCGGAGGTCCGTGTGTTCAGCCTCGGGCAGGTCGAAGGGGAGCGCCCCGACACAGCACCGTTCGACGCCGTGCTTGCCGCGCCGGCACCCGCGCGCGATGATCCATGTGCGGCGTTCCAATGACCGATATTTCGCAACATATGCGCCCGCCCCCGGGTGCGCGATGGCTGTTCCGGGCCGCCGGGTTCGGGCTGACCCTGACGCTTGCGGCCTATTTCGGGTTGATGGGCCTTCTGGCCCGACCGGATCCGTTGTTCACCCATCAAGCGGGCCGTGGTGCGGTGACATTCCACAGCACATCGCCTTTGCCGCCCGAAACGCCTGATCTGGCGCAGGCCGTTCTTGCTCGCCTGAGCGCCAGTTTGTTGGGGGCGCCCACCGACGCGATTGATGTCTGGCTGGTCGATGAACGTTGGCCTGTCGCGATATTTTTCGCCGGGTCGCAGCGGGCGGCGGGTCTGACCTATCCCGTGCTCAGCACGCGCAATGTGTTCCTGCGGCATGCGGATATTCCGGCCAATCGTCTTTCCCCCGGCGGACGCGCCGTCCCCGCCCCGCGCAGTCTGACCTATTTCGTGACCCACGAGGCCGCGCATTTGATGGTGGCAGAGCGGGTGGGCCGCTTGCGGGCGGCGCAGGTGCCAAGGTGGGTCCATGAAGGCGTCGCGGATCTGGCGGCACTTGGGCCAGCGACGCCCGAGGTGCTTCGGGCAGTTGCAACGGGCCGTGCGCTGCCGACCGGGGCGTTCGGCACCTATGCCGAAGAGCGGATCTGTGCCATGGCGCTGCTGGCCGATCATGGCGGTGATCTCGATGCCGTCTTGGCCCACCGCGCGGCCATGCCAGCGCCTGCCAGTTGTGCCCTCGACCTTTTGCCCATTGCCCCAGAGGCAGCGGACACCTAACTTTGCCTGCGCGAGGCGAGGGATTGCGCATGGCACTGACCGGAAAGAAAATCCTGCTGATCATCGGGGGTGGCATCGCCGCCTACAAATCGCTCGACCTGATCCGACGGTTGCGCGACCAGGGGGCCGGCGTGACACCGGTTCTGACCAAGGCGGCCGAAGAATTCGTGACCCCGCTGTCGGCGTCGGCCTTGGCCGCGGAAAAGGTGTATCGCGACCTCTTCGATCTGACCGATGAGGCCGAAATGGGCCATATCGAGCTGAGCCGTGCGGCCGATCTTGTCGTCGTCGCCCCTGCCACCGCGGACCTCATGGCGAAAATGGCCAACGGACACGCGAACGACCTGGCCTCGACCCTTCTGATGGCGACGGATAAACGTGTGCTGATCGCACCGGCCATGAACGTCCGCATGTGGGAGCACCCCGCGACGCAGCGCAACCTTGCGACGCTTCAGGCCGATGGCGTTGCGGTTGTCGGACCAAACGACGGCAACATGGCCTGCGGGGAATTTGGACCGGGCCGCATGTCCGAAGTGCCCGAAATCGTGACCGCCGTGGATCAGATGCTCGGGGCTGGACCGCTGGCCGGAAAACACGTGTTGGTCACATCCGGGCCCACGCATGAACCAATCGACCCGGTGCGCTATATCGCCAATCGCTCATCCGGCGCGCAGGGAGCGGCCCTCGCCGCTGCGCTGCGAGATCTGGGTGCACGGGTCAGCTTTGTGACCGGCCCCGCCGCTGTGCCGCCGCCCCATGGGGTCGATGTGATCCCGGTCGAAACAGCACAGCAAATGGCCTATGCCGTGGCGAACGCCCTTCCGGCAGACGCAGCCATCTTTGCGGCCGCGGTTGCCGATTGGCGTGTCGACAATGCCGCCCACCAGAAGATGAAAAAGGACGGCTCGGGCCAGATGCCCACGCTGAACTTCGCGGAAAACCCGGACATCCTGGCCAGCATCGCACGCCGCACCGAGGGGCGGCCAGGTCTCGTGGTTGGATTTGCGGCGGAAACCCATGACGTTGTCGAACACGCCACGGCCAAACGCGCCCGCAAGGGCTGCGATTGGATTGTAGCCAATGACGTCTCTCCCGAAACCGGGATCATGGGTGGCTCGGAAAACAAGATTGTCCTGATCACGGGTGACGGGGCGGAACCGTGGCCTAGGTTGCCCAAGGCTGCGGTGGCCGAAGAATTGGCCAAGCGCATCGCAACCGAATTGGCATCGGGCGCTTAAGAGCCCGCCTGACAGGACCGTGCGCACAGGAACGACCATGGCGATTGAAGTAGACGTATTGCGCGAAGACTGGGCTGATCCCGGCGTGGCATTGCCGGACTACGCAACCACGGGCGCCGCAGGCGCGGATCTGCGCGCAAATCTGCGGCCCGAGGATCGCGCGGACGGACTGACCATCGCGCCCGGGGGCCGGCTCCTGGTGCCGACGGGGCTGCGGATCGCCATTCCCGAAGGCTACGAAATCCAACTGCGTCCCCGCTCGGGCCTCGCGTTGAAGCATGGCGTGACCTTGCTCAACACCCCCGGAACCATTGATGCCGACTACCGCGGGCCGCTTGGCGTTATCATGGCGAATGCCGGGGATGCCCCCTTTGTGGTTGGGCATGGCGACCGGATCGCACAGGCCATCTTGGCGCCCGTTCTGCAGGCCCGGTACCGGATCGTCGCGTCGCTGGACGATACCGCACGTGGGTCGGGCGGGTTTGGTTCGACCGGGGTCGGCTGATGCTGTTTGTTTTCGGATTGGCGGCCGTGATCTGGGGGATCGGGCATCTGATGGGTGCCCCCCGAACCGCGCGGCTGTACATGGTCGGGCTTCTGTTTGTGGCGGTGCTGGCGGCCCAGGTCGCCTTGCCTGACGGCCATGGGCTGCGCGAAGCAACGGGCGGTTCGCCGGACCAATGGCTGATCCTGGCCGGCATGGTAGGCCTTGTTCTGCTCTACCGCGCAGGATGGCGTCGGGTCAAAGCGCGTGCGGATGCCGTGGAGGCGGAGCGGGATGCCGAAGATGCCCCCCACAGCCAAGGCCCATTCTCGAATGAAGAGTTGGAGCGCTATGCCCGGCACATCACGTTGCCGGATATTGGCGGCGGCGGACAATTGGCCCTGAAGAACGCAAAGGTGTTGGTGGTCGGCGCGGGCGGGCTTGGCGCGCCTGTGTTGCTGTATCTCGCGGGGGCCGGCGTGGGGCGCATTGGTGTGATCGACGCCGACACCGTGAGCCTGACCAACCTGCACCGGCAGGTGATCCACAGCGATGACAATCAGGGGATGCCCAAGGTCTTTTCCGCACAGAAGGCCATGCTGGCGCTGAACCCGCAGATCGACGTGCGGCCCTATAATCGTGCGTTGACGGAAGACATCGCCGAGGACCTGTTTGCCGAATATGACCTGATCCTGGATGGCACCGACACCTACGCGGTGCGGGCCTTGGTCAACCGCGCAGCCGTAGCGACAGGACGCCCCGTGATCGCCGGTGCGATTTCCGCTTGGGAGGGGCAGATTACGCTCTACGACCCTGCAAGCGGGGCGCCCTGCATGGCGTGTATTTTCCCGAAAGCCCCTGCGCCCGGCCTGTCGGCAACCTGCGCGGAAACCGGGGTTGTTGGTGCGTTGCCCGGGGTGGTTGGCACGATGATGGCGCTTGAGGCTGTCAAGCACCTTGCCGGGGCCGGTCAGGGGCTGCGCAATCGCATGCTGATCTACGATGCCTTGCATGCGGAAATGCGGGATGTGGCCATCAAACGTCGGGCAGATTGTGACGTCTGCGGTTCGGACTGAGCACGGGCATCTCGGCATCGTGATGCCGGACTTTCGGGATTTCTTCGGCCGCTGCGCTATCTTTCCCTTACGCAAAGGGAGGAACCACCATGCGATCACTTGTTTTCGCGACCATACTGGCCGCGGTGTCAGCCGTGCCAGCGCTGGCCCAGGGCACTTCGGCGCCAGAGGGCGCGATGGTCTATTTCATCGGGTTGGAGGATGGCGCGACCGTAACGTCACCGGTGACCATTCACTTTGGCCTGTCGGGCATGGGCGTTGCCCCGGCTGGCACCGAGCGCGAGATGACGGGCCACCATCATCTGCTGTTAAACCGGCCACCCTTGGGAGAGGGGGATTTTGGCGCGGAAGAGTTCGAGCTGGCGCTGCCTTCGGATGACAATCACCGCCACTTTGGCGGCGGGCAAACCGAGGTCACGCTCGATCTGCCGGCCGGCGCGCACACGCTGCAATTGGTGCTTGGGGACGCAGGGCATGTGCCGCATGATCCCGCGGTTGTCAGCGACGTGATCACGATCATCGTCGAGTAATCCCAAAACAGGGGTCGTCGCCAAAGCGTCGGCCCCCTATGTCTGAGGCAAAGGAGATTTGCCTCATGTCGGACACCTCGAACCCCTTGCTCGCCACTTGGACCGGCCCCTTTGGCCTGCCGCCTTTCGATCAGATCACGGATGATCAGTTCGCGCCTGCGATGGAGGAAGGCTTGGCCGCCGGACGCGCAGCGATCCAGGCGATTGCCGACAATCCGGCCCCCCGAGCTTTGCGAACACGATCGAGGCATTGGAACTGGCGGACGATCTGTTGGACCGGGTTGCCGGCGTTTTCTACAATCTGGCGGGTGCGGATGCGACGGACGCGCGTGAAGCGCTGCAGCGCGACTATGCCCCGAAATTCTCGGCCTACGCCTCTGAAATTATCAACAATGATGCGCTGTTCGCGCGCATCGACGATTTGTGGCAGCGCCGCGACGCGCTTGGGTTGACCGAAGAACAAGCGCGCGTGCTGTACCTAACCCATCGCCGGTTTGTCCGGGCGGGCGCCGGTCTGCAGGGCGCATCCCGCGCGCGGCTGACCGATGTGAAAAGCCGGCTCGCGGTCCTGGGGACGGCCTTCATGCAGAACCTTCTGTCAGATGAACGCGCGTGGTTCATGGAGTTGGATGAGGCCGATCTGGAAGGCCTGCCGGGTTTCGTGGTCGATGCCGCGCGCGCAGCCGGGACTGAGAAGGGTGTCGACGGCCCGGTTGTGACCCTGTCGCGGTCGCTGATCGTGCCATTCCTGCAGTATTCGCCGCGCCGGGACTTACGCGAAAAAGCCTATCGCGCGTGGGGCGCGCGGGGGGCCAATGGGGGCGAGACCGACAATCGCGAGATCGCGGCCGAGGTTCTGGGGCTCCGCCAGGAGCGCGCGGAACTGCTGGGGTATGACAGTTTTGCCGCCTACAAGTTGGAAACCGAGATGGCCGGCACTCCGCAGGCGGTGCGTGATCTGTTGATGAAGGTTTGGACCCCGGCCAAGGCGCAGGCCGAGGCAGACGCACAGGCCCTGACCGACATGATGCGCGAGGACGGGATCAATGGCGACCTAGAGCCATG
This sequence comes from Paracoccaceae bacterium, assembly GCA_963921255.3. Taxonomy (GTDB): domain Bacteria; phylum Pseudomonadota; class Alphaproteobacteria; order Rhodobacterales; family Rhodobacteraceae; genus JANSYL01. Next base: position 860,864 of record CAWUEW020000001.1, read on the forward strand.
GGATTGGCGCTATTATTCGGAAAAGCGGCGCAAGGTGCTGCATGATCTCGATGAGGCGGAACTGAAGCCCTACCTGCAGCTTGATGCCATGATCGAGGCCGCGTTTGACTGCGCAAACCGCCTGTTCGGGTTGGAGTTTGCGCCGCTGGACGTGACGCTCTACCACCCGGACGCCCGCGCCTGGGACGTGACCCGCAATGGTCAACATGTGGCGGTCTTCATCGGTGATTACTTCGCGCGCGGGTCAAAACGGTCCGGCGCGTGGTGTTCGGCCATGCGGAGCCAGAAGAAACTGGGCGGTGACACGCGCCCGATCGTTCTGAATATCTGCAACTTTGCAAAGGGCGATCCGGCCCTGCTCAGCTACGATGACGCCCGCACGTTGTTCCACGAATTTGGCCATGCACTGCACCAGATGCTGTCGGATGTGACCTACGGGTCCATTAGCGGCACGTCCGTGGCCCGCGATTTCGTGGAGTTGCCAAGCCAGCTTTATGAACACTGGCTTGAGGTGCCGGAAGTCTTGGAAAAGCACGCCCGCCACGCCGAAACCGGTGCGGCGATGCCCAAGGATGTCTTGGAGCGGCTCCTGGCGGCGCAGACCTACGACATGGGGTTTGCAACAGTGGAATACGTCGCGTCGGCGCTGGTCGATCTCGACTTCCACGATGGCGCGGCCCCGGGTGACCCGATGGCGGCGCAGGCCGAGACACTGGATCGGATCGGCATGCCGCATGCCATTCAGATGCGCCACGCCACGCCGCATTTTGCCCATGTCTTTGCGGGCGACGGCTATTCCAGTGGTTACTACAGCTACATGTGGTCCGAAGTCATGGATGCCGACGCGTTCGAGGCATTCGAGGAAGCGGGCAGCGCCTTTGACGCCGACACGGCCAAAAAGCTGGAAACACACATCCTGTCGGCGGGCGGCGGGCAGGAGGCGGATGTTCTCTACAAGGCTTTCCGGGGACGGATGCCAGGGGCCGAGGCGCTGTTGAAAGGCCGGGGATTGGACAAGGTCGCCTGACCTCGGGCGTGCGCTCAGTCGAAGGTTTCGCCTGGGCGCAGGCCCCACAGGGCGCTGGTTTCAACCCACCCGCGGTGACCGCCCGCTTCGATCAGGCACCAGACGGGATCGCAGCTGCGCAAGCGGGCGACAACCCCGGCTTGAGCATGGGCGCTGATCTGGCTGGCCGGATCCGGTCGGTTGTAGAGCGGCAGCATGTCGACCTCGATGATCCCCGTACGCACCCCGGAGAGCAGGCTGTAGTGCATCCAGCCCCCCGCCCCATCGCGATCCACCACACGGCGCCAGTGGCCATGCTCGGCCACGACCATCATCGGCATGCCGCGGCGTTGGAACACCCAATCAATCCGGTGGCTGCGGGATGGGCCGCGCCGGGCGTTGCCTTCGGAGGCCTTGAGCGACACGAAGCGAGGAATTGGGAACCCCGTGACCGAGCCGACCTGCGGTGTCGCTGAGATCTCCGCGTCTGGGGACAGGCCCTGGGTTTGCGCCATCGCTCCGGTGCACGCAAAGCACAGCACCAGCATCAGGCACCAACCGCTCAGGCGGGGGACAACTGCGAAAACGCTCATCTCTGCCTCGGCCCTGGGGGTTTTCCCTCAGGAAATCGTTGTTTTTGTCGCGCTTGGCGGTGTCTCGCTTGCGCCCCGCCATTAGATCAGAGAGTGTCACGACCGAAGGCGAAATACCAGAAATGGGAAGAGCACGATGGCAGGTGAACGGTTGAGTGTTGTTGTTACGCGACGGTTGCCCGAAGCCGTCGAGACGCGCATGTCCGAACTGTTCGACGTGGAATTGCGCGAAGACGACACGCCCATGACCAAGGCCGAAATCTCGTCGGCGATGCGCCGGGCGGATGTTTTGGTTCCCTGCATCACGGATCAGATCGACGCCGGGATGCTTGGGCAAGCCGGGGAGAAGCTGAAACTGATCGCCAATTACGGGGCAGGGGTCGACCACATCGACGTTTCGACGGCCCGTCAGCGCGGCATCCTGGTGTCCAATACCCCGGGTGTCATGACCGACGACACAGCCGATATGGTGATGGCGTTGATCCTGTCCGTCATTCGACGCGTGCCCGAAGGCATGGCCGTGATGCAGGAAGACAAGTGGGACGGCTGGGCGCCCACCGCCTTCATGGGCGGCCGGGTGGGCGGCAAACGCCTTGGCATTTTGGGCATGGGGCGCATCGGACAGGCGGTGGCAACCCGCGCCGCGGCCTTTGGGATGCAGGTGCATTACCACAATCGTCGCCGCATCCACCCCGAGACCGAAGAACGGCTGGAGGCGACCTATTGGGAAAGCCTCGACCAGATGATCGCGCGCATGGATGTGGTGTCGGTCAACTGCCCGCACACGCCGTCAACCTTTCACTTGATGAACGCGCGGCGCTTGAAGCTGATGAAACCTTCGGCGGTCATTGTGAACACCTCACGCGGCGAGGTCATCGACGAGAATGCCCTGACCCGTATGCTGCGGGCCGGCGAAATCGCGGGCGCGGGGCTGGACGTGTTCCAGCGTGGCCGCGAGATCAATCTGCGCCTGCGCGAATTGGATAACGTGGTTCTGCTGCCGCATATGGGCTCGGCCACCCGCGAGGGTCGCGTGGAAATGGGCGAGAAAGTTCTGATCAATATCAAGACCTTCGACGACGGGCACCGGCCGCCCGACCTGGTCGTGCCGGGAGTGTATTGACCGCCCGGGTGCGCCTTTCGCTCCTTCTGGCTGCGGGCGCGCTTGCGCTGGCGATTGGCTTGCTGAGCCTGACCGGAACCTTGCGCAGCCTGCCAACAGCCGCCCCGGCTGAAGCGGCGGCCACCGATATCGCGACCTCGACGGCAGGTGTCTATGTGTCACTGCGGGTGATCAACGCGGCCCTGTCGGCGGCGCAGGAAGTCGAAATCGGCGGGTCGATGGTGGCCGAGGTCGGGGTGCAGCCGCTCAAGGTTCTGGAACCGGTGGACGACACGGTGGAACGTGTGGCCGACGTGGTTTTTGCGGTGGCCGCCGGCGCGGCGCTGGCCACCGTGGGACTGGCCCCGGTCTCTGCCCTGGGCCTTGTATTGCTGGGCTGTGGCCTTCTTGGGGTGGCGGCGCAGCAGGGCCGCCCGACGCTCGTCCCGATTGCCCCGGTGTGTCAGCGCGCGGTGCGGATGGGCGCGGTGGTCGGATTGATCGTGCCGTTGATGTTTGCGGCCGGCGTCTGGCTTGGGGAACGCGTGACGGCCGTCCCCTGGCAGGCCGCGATGGCCGAGTTGGACCGCGTCACCCAGGAAGCCGAAGTGCTGATCGGGGCGGGGGCGGTGGCCCAGATCGAGGATGCCGCGACACCGGTTGCCGAGCCCGAGGGTGGGTTCTTTGCGCCCTTCAACGCCTGGATCCGCGAAGGGTTCGACACGGTCGAAGACGGCATGGAGGCCGTCGCCCGTTATCGCGATGCGGCGGGGGTGTTCCTCAGCGAAGCGGACGCTCTTTTCTCGGCCACCATGACCATCATTGGCGTCTACGCGCTGCGCATGCTGGTGCTGCCGTTGGTCTTGATGTGGGGCGCATGGTCCCTGTTGCGTCAGACGTTCTAGGGGGCGCCATCGCGCCCCCCCTGTCAGATCACCACGACATCGAGGGGTGGAAACCCGTTGAACCCGACCGAGGCGTAGCTGGAGGTGTAGGCGCCCGCATTGCGGATCAGGACACGATCGCCGGCGCACAGCGCCAACGGCAGATGCACCGGACGTTTCTCATACAGCACAACCGCGCTGTCACAGGAGGGGCCGGCCAGGATGCATGGGCCGGTCGGACCACCGTCGTGCCGGGTCACGAACTGGTACCGGATCGCTTCGTCAATCGTCTCGGCGAGGCCCGAAAACTTGCCGATATCCAGGTACACCCACCGGTGCAGGTCATCCTCCGATTTTTTCGCGGTCAGAAGAACCTCGGCGGTAATGATGCCTGCGTCGGCCACCAGTCCACGACCGGGTTCGGCCATGATCGCGATGTCATCGGGAAAGCGTGCGCGCACCTGTGCCATGACGGCGGCAGCATAGGCGGTCGGATGCGGGATCGCATCGCCGTAATAGGCCGGGAACCCGCCGCCGATGTTCAGAAGCGTCAGGTCGTGCCCCCGCGCAACGGCGTCGTCCCACGTTTGCGTAACCTGGTCCAAAGTGTCCGACCACATGGCCGGATCGCGCGTCTGGCTGCCAATGTGGAACGACAGCCCAACCGCCGACAGGCCGAGCCCCTTGGCCTGATCCAGCAACGCCAGCGCCATGGCCTGCGGCACGCCGAACTTCCGGGTCAGCGGCCAATCTGCGCCCGAAGGCTCCACCAAAAGTCGGATGTAAACGGACGCGCCGGGCGCGTGGGCCGCGATTTTCTCCAACTCCTCGGGCGCGTCGGCGGCGAACAGCGTCACCCCGGCACGATGGGCAAAAGCGATGTCTGAGGCGCGCTTCACGGTGTTGCCAAAGCTGATCGTGTCAACGCGCGCACCCCGGGACAGGCACAGCTCGATCTCCCCGCGCGAGGCGGCATCGAAATGCGCGCCAAGCGCCACCAACCGGTCGATGATCTCGGGGGCCGGGTTTGCTTTCACGGCATAGTGGATCGACGCCTGGCCAAGCCCGGCCTGAAGCGCCTGGTATTGCGTCTCGACGCGGTCGATGTCCAAGACCAACGTGGGTCGGTCGAATGCGGTATTGGACACAAAGTGATCGAGGCGAGTGGGGGCAGCAGCCGGGGCCGCCGCCGCGAAATCGGCGAACGTAGCGTTCATGGTCATCTCCAATAGACCCGGCCATTGTGCGGGAAACCCGCCCGAGACCGCTCACTTCCAAGGGAGACGTTACCGTCGCTACGTAACCGCGTGGGGTCTTGGCCCACCTCGCCAGAGGCGCGTGCGTTGGCGTCTATGGATCGGCCATATGGGGCGAAGGCCGAGTCGGATCAAGTGGAAATTTCACCCGCCCGAAAAAGCAGGCCAACGGCCGTCCCTGCGGCCTGTTTTCGGCCTGCGTTTTACCGTCAGCGCCCATGCGTTCTGTCGTACGAATTGACCGGCGGCGGGGTGTGACCGGCCGTGGCAGCGCAGTCAAAAACCTCCATCTTCAAAGGGAAGCACGGCGCGGTGTCCGAAGAATGCTCGGACCCGCAATCCCCGCCGGGACAGGCGCTGAGGGCGGCGATCAGGTCGATCTCGGCAAACAGGTCCAGGTGATCACCCGGGCGGACCGGGCTGGCCTTCATGAAATACTGCCCGGTATCGCGGGTGAACCCGGTGCACATGAAGACGTTCAGCACGTCGTGAACATGCGGTTCCGCCTCGGCAAGGCTCATCCCGGTGTGGTCGGCCAATGCGCGCGTCAGGTTCGAGTGGCAGCAATAGTGGTAATTGCCGCCCGCCAGCAGCGCCCCGGTATAGGGATCGCAGCGGGTTCCGATGACGTCATGAACCGCCCCGCCAAACGCATCAATGCCATACCAGTCCAGCGTGTCGTCGATGACGGTTGCCATCGGACGCAAGGTCGGAAGGCTGGACCAAAGCCGATCACCGGTGGTGACATGCGTGCCATGGAGCGCGCGGGTCTTGCCGGAAAAAAACCGTTCGCTCAAATCCTCTGCGTTCCAGAGATTCAGATCACCCACCTGAGGGCCGTCGACGCTGCTGATGCGCAGAACCTGCCCGGCCTTCACCGTAATGCAACGCGCATCTCGCGGCGCGGCAATGGCTTCACCCTGCTTTACATACCCTGAGCGGGCGGTGTCCAACCACGCATCGCTTGGGCCCGGAAGTGTCTCGGTCGGGTAGCAGATAACCGGGACAATCTCCTTCCGGGCGACTGCGTCAGCTGGCGGTGGGTGCGCCTTGGGGCGACGGTTTGGCATCTTTGGGCTCCTGTCCTTCGTCGGAGGGGCGCGGCCCTCCAAACCAGGGACGGCGCGGCCCGGTGCGCGGAGGTCCGTACCAATCCTCGTTGCGCGTCATCACCATGGTAAGGCCCAAGGCGAAGAAGGCCAGCGTGGAGCCCGCGAGCAAGGCATAGTCCGCCGATTGCAGGGTGAGGTAGAGCACCCCGTATGTGATGGCGAGCATGACGCCCAACACCCACGCCCGCGCGCCAAGCTTCAATCCGATGAACCCGAACAGGGTCAGCAGGGCCGTGGTCGCAGCCGCCGAGAGTGTATAGGCCGCCCCGAACCCAATCTGCTCGGCATAGGACACCATCAAAAGGACGAACACTGATTGGGCCAGGCCGATCAGGATGTATTGCACCGGATGAGTGGGCTTGCGGCTTTGTCCTTCGATCAGAAGGACAGTCAGGAAGGTCAGCGTGATGAACAGGATGCCATACCGCGCGGCACGGAAGGCCTTCTGATAGAAGTCATTGGGCTGGAAGAAGCGGACCCCAAACGCGGCCGTGCCACGGGCCGTGACGTCGAAATCCTCGCGTGCGGCTTGCGGCAAGGGGCGCGCCAGGTGCGGGATGGTCCAGCTGGCCATGAAGCCGGAGTCGGTGATCTCGGAACTGTCCGGCAAGAAGGCGCCATCGAAACTCGGATGCGGCCAATCACTGGTCATCGTCACGATCGAATTGCGCCCCATGGGCGTGGCCCGAAGTTCCGTTGCGCCATTGAAGCCAAGCGTCAGGAGATAGGCATCATCGCCCCGGGGGTCACCCAAAGCGGCCGTCAGGCCGGCAACCCCATCCGCGCGCGGTTCGAGGGCAACAGGCGTGCCAGCGCGGGTCAGACTGGTGGCGCCCCGCAGCGCCCTGTTTTCGGAAACGGTGACGCGCAGAAACGCCTGATCCCACAAGGCGCGTTCGTCGGGCGAGAGCTGTGCGTCGATACTGTCGGTGTCGAAGGAGAACGCGGCCGTCGCCTCGGAACTGTAGACCGGCACGTAAAAAATGCCTCGGCTTCGGATCTGGCTTTGGGTCTGGATGTCGAGCGCGAAATCCTCGGGCAACAGGAAAACCGACGCCTTGCGCCGCATTTCTGTGACCTGGCGGCTTTCTTGTGTGACCTGCCGCGTCTCCGGGTCGATCACATCATAGGTCTCCGTCACCGAGACGGGTCCTTCTACGGGCACGATCAGGACGGGCCCGGACAACAACTGGCTTCCCCCCCATTCGCCGCCCACATCGCGGATTGTCTCGCGGCTGAACCGCGCGCGGTCGTCGATGACGGCGGAGACGAAAAACAAAGGGATGAACATCAGCAGGGCCAGAATGCCGACGATCAGAAAACGGGTACCAGTGCTACGCATGACAAGGGGCCTCGGGACAGTGCTGTTATCCGGCGCACACTACGACGGACTGGAGCGGCAACAAGGCAGGGAAACCAGACCCCTATGAAAACGGCAAAAGGGCGCGGAAAGACCCGCGCCCTCAAGACGTGTTGACGATGTCAGGCGGCTCAGCCCGGGCTGTCGTCGAAATCGTCCAGATCTTCGTCGTCCACTTCGCCGATCTCAGCGTCTTCGAGAATGTCGTCAAAGACATCCGGATCCGACACTTCGTCGCCGATCTCGTCATCGATCGCGTCAGAGATTGTGACAGCTTCGACGGCGGTGATCGTGCCAGCGGCGACAGCGTCGTTCAGCGCCTCAGCCGCGGTTGCCGCGATGGTGTTGGTCAAGGTCTGCACCTGTGCCGGGGGCAATCCGAGCAGCGCCAGGTTGGCCTGTGCCAACTGGATCGCCACGGTGCACGCCGCAGCGCTGGTCGCACATGCTGCTTCAACGCCGGACAAGTCAATCGCCTGCGCCGATGCTTGCTGCGCTGGCAGAACGAAGCTTGCCGCCACCGCGCTTGTAAAAAGAATACGTTTCATCACAAATACCTCGCTCGCCATAAGCCCAGTTCGAGAAAAGCGACTGCCACCCAGTTGGCGCCGTTGTCCGGTTAATAACATGGCCGAATACCCGCGCAAAGGCGGAATCCGCCAAAATTGTGTAAGATTGACTGGGGTTTTTCCCTACTTGTGACCTTGCAGGCATACCTCCGCGCGGGTCCGCCAAAAAAACGGGCAGAGTGTGAATTGGCGATTCGATTCTATTCGCGGCCCGCTACAGGTTTTGCCCGATTTCCCGGCCCGAGAAGATGCATCCCCCCAGGAACGTGCCCTCCAATGCATTGTAGCCGTGATACCCGCCACCCCCAAACCCGGCCACTTCGCCCGCCGCGAAGAGCCCGGCCACGGGCGCACCCGTGTCGCTCAGGGCCTGCCCTGACAGGTTGGTTTCCAAGCCACCAAGCGACTTTCGCGTTAAAATGTTGAGGCGGACAGCAATCAGCGGGCCGTGTTGCGGATCCAGAATCCGATGCGGTCTGGCGGTTCGGATCAGCTTGTCCCCCAGATAGCCGCGCGCGCCCCGGATCGCGGTGATCTGGGCGTCTTTCGACACCTTGTTGTCCAGCTGTGCGTCGCGCGCACGGATCTGTTGTTCGAGGGCGTCGGCATTAAGCGTGGCCTCCGGTGTCAGGCGGTTCATTTCGTCCACCAGGTTGCTCAAATTTCGGGCAATCACGAAATCGGCGCCATGCGCCTTGAAGGCTTCCACCGCCCGAGTCGCGCCTTTCGACAACCGCTCGCGCAGGACTGCACCCCACTTGCCAGAGGTCAGGTCCGGATTCTGCTCGGAGCCCGAGAGCGCAAATTCTTTTTCGATGATGGATTGCGTCAGGATGAACCAGGAATGGCCGTGCCCGGTGCTCAAGATGCGTTTTAACGTGCCGAGCGTATCGAAGCCCGGAAAGAACGGCGCCTCCAGCCGTGCGCCCAGGGCATCAAACCACATGGAAGATGGGCCGGGCAGGATGCGAATGCCGTGGTTGGGCCAGATGGGATCCCAGTTCTGGAGCCCCTCGGTATAGTGCCACATCCGATCTCTGTTGATGACCCGGCCACCGGCGGTTTCGGCGACACGCAACCCGCTGCCGTCGACGTAGTCGGGAACGCCCGACACCATGCGGGCGGGCGGTGGGCCCAGGCGTTCGGTCGGCCAGGTCGCGCGAACCAGGTCATGATTGCCGCCGATCCCGCCCGTGGTCAGGACCACGGCGTCGGCTTGGGCCGAAAAGCATCTAGCGACGTGGCGGTTTGTAGCGACGCCGATTGGCGCTGCATCGTCTTCCAAAACGTCTCCGTGCACGCCCGTCACCACGCCATTGGTCAGATCAAGGCCAGTGATCCGATGTCGGAATGCCAGTTGAATGTTCGGGTGATCCAGAACACGGGCCGCGTAGGGCTTTACCACGCCCGTGCCCGTGCCCCACGTGATGTGGAACCGCGGGACAGAGTTTCCGTGCCCGTCGGCTTCGGCGCCGCCCCGTTCGGCCCAACCCACCACCGGGAACCACCGCATCCCGAGGTCACGTAAGTACCCGCGCATCGGCCCTGCTGCGAAATCCAGATAAGCCTCCGCCCACGCGCGGGGGTGGGCATCTTCCGGTCGATCGAACTGGGCCGAGCCCATCCAATCGGACGCCGCGAGGTCCCGGCTGTCCCGAATGCCGAGCCGGCGCTGCTCGGGCGTGTCGACCATGAACAGACCGCCAAGGCTCCACCAGGCCTGTCCGCCAATGGATTGCGGCCCCTCCTGGTCCAGGAGCAGCACTTTGCGCCCCCGCTCGGCGGCATGATAGGCGGCGACCAATCCCGACAGACCGGCGCCCACAACGATCAGGTCAGCTTTCATGCAAGGTCCTCCCGCGCGGCACGGTAGCGGCAAGTGGGGGGGCTGTCTTGATACAACGCGACGTCAGCTTCGACGCACATCTGCGGTGCGCACAGACTTGGCGCGCTGGCGCTGAACGTCTGCTAGAGTGGCCCCACGGCCAGAGACGGGAGGTCCAAATGACAGAAACATACCGTGCGCCCGACGCGCTCTCGGTCGGTCACGCCCATTTGCGCGTCTCGGATCTGGAACGGTCCGTGGCCTTCTATCAGAAAGTTCTGGGCCTAGAGGTGCAGGCGAGGTACGGCACCGAAGCTGCCTTCATGTCGGCCGGTGGATATCACCATCATCTGGGGCTCAACACCTGGGACAGTCTGAATGGCGGGCCCCCTGCAAAAGGAAGCACAGGCCTTTATCACGTGGCGTATCTGTATCCGTCGCGACAAGAATTGGCGCGTGCGGTGGCCCATGTTCTTGCATGCGGTGTGACGCTGACGGGCGCGTCGGATCACGGCGTTTCAGTTGCCGTTTACTTCGATGATCCCGATGGGAACGGAATCGAACTGTATTACGACCGACCGCGGGAGGAATGGGTGCGCACTGCCGACGGCGCCCTGCAGATTGTCAGCGCACGGATCGACTTGGATGCCCTGCTGGCCGAGGCATAAACGAAGCCTTAACCGGTCCGAGTGCACATTATTTAAACTTTACTTGCTGAGGGCCGCGCATATAGCCAGCGCTCACAGCCAAAATTCGAACGTTTTCCTGCATGCCGGAGGGTTTCATGCAAAAGACACCGACGCACCGTTGCGCCGATGCGCGCACGGCCCCCAAAGACCGCACCGCAAAAACCGCCACTGCCGTGCGTCCCGCACGCACGGTGCGTCGCGTGACGCGCGCCGGTGCCCCGAAGCGCCCGCTTCAGGCGGGGGGCTCCATGGACTACCAACAGGGCTTCACCTCGGGCGCCCAGTTGTAATCTGGACCTGACCGTCAAAATGCCTCAGGCTCTCGTGGAAGCGATTGAAGGAGGGCGTCATGGCGGTCGGAACCAACATCAAAACCTACTACCAGGGCGCCTGGCATGACGGCGATGTGCCCATCATGGGCGCGGCCGACCACGGTGCGTGGTTGGGCACAACCGTGTTTGACGGCGCCCGTTATATTGACGGGCTTGCGCCGGATCTGCGCGCCCATTGCGACCGGGTTGTGAACTCCGCCAAGGCCCTGATGCTGCATCCGGGCCTGACGGGGGCCGAGATCTTCGACATCGCTTGGGAAGGGCTGAAGCGGTATCCGAAGGATGCGGCGGTCTATGTCCGGCCGATGTTCTGGGGCATTGATGGTGGCGCCTACGGCATCGTCCCCGCCGAGACCGAAGCCGGGTTCAGCATCTGCCTCGAAGAGGTGCCGATGGCGCCGCCCGAGGCGGCGTCGCGCCTGGCGACCACGCGGTTCCATCGCCCGGTCATGGCGACGGCGGTCACCAACGCGAAAGCGGGATGCCTGTATCCCAACAACGCCCGCATGCTGACCGAGGCCGCCTCGAAGGGGTACGACAACGCGCTTGTGGCGGATGCGATGGGCAATGTGGCCGAGACGGCCACGGCGAACATTTTCATGGTGCGCGACGGTGTTGTCTTTACGCCTGTGCCAAATGGGACGTTCCTCAATGGCATCACCCGCCAGCGCCATATCAAGAACCTGCGCGCGGACGGCTTCGAGGTTGTCGAAACCGTGCTCAGCTTTGATGATTTCCGGGCCGCGGATGAGTTGTTCATGTCTGGAAACCTGAACAAGGTGACCCCGGTGATCGAGTTTGACGGCACCCATTACCAAATGGGACCGATCGCCAAGCGGGTCAGAGAACTTTATTGGGATTGGGCAAGGAGTGATGTTGCGTGAGTACGAGTACCCCGAACCGTGTTGACGTTTGGTTTGAGTTTGCCAGTACCTATTCCTACCCGGCCATTATGCGTGTCGAAGCCGAGGCACAGGCCCGCGGCGTGCCTTTGATCTGGCGTCCGTTCCTGCTTGGCCCGGTGTTTGCCGCACAAGGGCTGGCAGATTCGCCGTTTAAAACGAACGAGATCAAAGGCGCCTATATGTGGCGCGATATCGAACGGATTTGCGCCGCCGATGATCTTCCCTTCCAGCGGCCCAGTCGGTTCCCGCGCGGCAGTCTTCTTTCGGCGCGCATCGCCTTTGCGTTCAGTGATGCCCGGTGGATCGGGGCGTTTGTCCGGCGGGTTTACACGGCCAATTTCGCGGATGACGCCGATGTGGATCAGCCCGAGGTCATTGTGGCGTTGCTCGACGAATTGGATCTGGACAGCCAAGACATCGTCACCGCCGCCACCACTCCGGACACGAAACTGGGGCTGCTGGCGCAGACCGAAGCGGCGATCGCGTCGGGCATCTTCGGCGCCCCGACATTTGCCGTCGGTCCCGAGCTGTTTTGGGGCAACGACCGGCTGGAGGCGGCGCTGGCTTGGGCCACTGGTCCGAAACCGTAAAGCGCGTTCAAGATTGCGCCGTGACATCGAATGCGGCAGTCTACCCGGCGGCAAGGGAGACAGAGATGCGGAAGTTCCTGGTAGTGCTCGACGACACGCGCGAGTGCCTGAATGCGATGCGCTTCGCAGCCATGCGCGCGGCGCACACGTCTGGTGGCGTCGAAATCCTGTCTGTGATTCCGCCGGATGAATTCAACCATTGGATCGGCGTCGGCGAAGTGATGCGTGCCGAAGCGCGCGAACGGATCGAGGCGCATTTCAACGTCTTCGCCAAATGGATGCGCGACAAGCAAGGCATCGAACCCAACCTTGTCATCCGCGAAGGCGAGCCGGTCGACGAAATCCTGCGCCACATCCGGGAGTCCGATGAAATCGGCGTTCTGGTGTTGGGCGCGGGCTCGGGCAAGGGGGGGCCTGGGCCCTTGGTGACGTCATTGACCAAGCAGTCCGGATCCCTTCCAACGCCCATCACGATTGTGCCGGTCGAATTATCCAAGGAACAGTTGGAACAAATCACCTGAAGGCGCCGGTTGGCCCGGCCCGGGGAACAACATGCCGATGCCATGGACCTATCGCCACGCGGGGCGCGAATGGGCGCTGTTTCTGGGCGACATCAAGGACGTGATGGGAACCCCGTCCGACAACGTGGCCTACACCACGGCTGAAGGCGCGTTTGCAGCATTCCGGCGGCGTCTCACGCCCGCCCAGGTGGCGGCGTTCTGCCAGATTATGCCGGCCCTGCCGCGGGCTTTGTTCCTCCAAGGTTGGTCGGCCGCGCCCCCGGTATCCTGGGCGGATCGCGCGACCTACCTTGCCGAAGTCAAAGCGCTGCGGGCGCATCACAATCTGTCAACGGACCTTGCCCTGGATGCCGTGTCGGTGGCCTTGCACCGCGCGGTGGGATCGGATGCCCTCGTCCCTGCGCTCGACGCCATTGGGCCTGAGGCGCAAGATTTCTGGGCGATCAACCTGCCGGTTCCGGTCGCATTGGACCGGCACGGGTTTTAGGTCCAAATCGCCAGATTAGAACCGTTCCAAAGATTGACATTCCGATGGCCCCGCCTCATATCTGACGAAACCGATAAGGATTGCGAACATGTTCATTCAGACCGAGTCGACGCCGAACCCGGCCACCCTGAAATTCCTGCCCGGACAGACCGTGCTGGAGATGGGAACCGCCGATTTCCCAACGGCTGACACGGCCGAGAAAAGCCCGCTGGCCCGTGGTATCTTTGGCGTGTCTGGCGTGACCGGCGTGTTCTTTGGGACCGACTTCGTGACGGTCACCAAAGCGGATGACATGGAATGGGATCACATCAAACCCGCGATCCTGGGCGCGATCATGGAGCATTTCCAATCCGGTGCGCCGGTGATGGAGGGCGAGGCCGACGCATCCGGTGGCCATGCCGAACACGACGGTGAAGATGCCGAGATTGTCGGCCAGATCAAAACGCTTCTCGACACCCGTGTGCGGCCGGCCGTGGCACAGGACGGCGGCGATATCACCTTCCACGGCTTCGACCGCGGGGTTGTCTACCTGCACATGCAAGGGGCCTGCGCGGGTTGCCCGTCCTCGACCCTGACGCTGAAAATGGGGATCGAGAACCTGTTGCGGCACTACATCCCCGAAGTGCTTGAGGTGCGCCCTGTCGCGGTCTGACCCGAACATTCTTGCTTTCGACACATCGGCCGCGCATTGCGCGGTCGCTGTGCTTTCGGAGGGGCGTATCGCAGCGTCTGTGTTCGCGCCGATGGCCAAAGGGCAGGTGGAGCATCTGATGCCCTTGGTTCAGCAAGCATTGGAAAATGCCAAGCTGCGCACCCAAGACCTTGATGGGATCGGTGTCGGTGTCGGGCCCGGCAACTTCACGGGGTTGCGGATCTCGGTCTCCGCGGCGCGTGGGTTGGCCTTGGCGCTCGGTCGCCCGGCCATTGGAGTGACGGGGTTCGAGGCATTGGCCCATGGCCAGACTGGGCCGTGTTTGGCCGTGATCCCGGCACCGCGCGGCGCGGCATTTGTCCAGTTTCGGGGCGCGCAGTGCAGCGACCCGGTTCAGGTCGCGGCAGACGATCCCTTGACCGCCGTCGTGGGCGACCATCCGACCGCTCCGATCGTCATACCGGCCTGGGCAGATCAACCCGACCGCGACTGGTCCGGGTTCGGCCCGGTGACGCCGGCTGACCTGAATATCGCCGCGGCCATCGCCCAGATCGCGGCGCGCCGCCTTGAGGATCCGGGGCCGCGCCCCGCCCCGTTATACCTGCGCGCAGCGGACGCAGCCCCCTCCCGCGACGCCCCGCCGGTGATCTTGCCGTGACGCCGGCCGAAATGTCGTCGATCCATGCCCGCGCGTTCGCCGGTGGTCAGGTCTGGTCCGAGGCGGATATCCGGGACCTTCTGGACCAGCCGACGGTGCAGGCGGTTTTCGATGACCGGCACGGCTTCGCCCTGTTTCGGGTTCTGCCGCCAGAGGCCGAACTGCTGACCATCGCCATCGACCCGGCGGTACAGCATCAGGGGCGCGGCCGGGCCTTGCTGGCCTCCGGTCTTTCCGATCTGGCCGCCTCCGGCGTGAACGCCGTGTTCCTCGACGTTGCCGAAGACAATACAGCCGCCCGCGCCCTCTACGCGCGGCTTGGATTTGAGGAAGTGTCGCGCCGACCGGCCTACTACCGGCGTGACGATGGTGCACGGGTGGACGCGCTGGTCCTACAGCGTTCGACGGCTGCCGAAAAATCCATCGCTTCGGACGGCCATTAGCCACTTGCCGCCAAGTCGGACCCCGATTCCCGACAGAATCCGGTTGACCCCATCCCGTCGCTTTGCCCTTATTCACCGCAGAGGGCCGCGCTGCGGTCTTTCGAAGTTTCGGGCACGCGTGCGCACATCAATCAGCCGCGGCCCTGTCCAACCGGGAGTGACACCATGACTTTGACCAAAAAGCTGTTGGGCGCTGCTGCTGCCCTTGCCATTTCGGCAACCGGCGCGCTGGCCGACGGCCCGGCCATCATCTTTGACCTCGGCGGCAAATTCGACCGCTCGTTCAACGAAGCCGCCTTCAACGGCGCCGAGCGTTGGGCCGAGGCCACGGGCGGCACCTACCGCGAAATCGAACTGCAGTCGGACGCGCAGCGCGAGCAAGCCATGCGCCGCCTGGCCGAAGCTGGTTCGAACCCGATCGTGATGGCTGGCTTCAGCCAAGCGTCGGCCCTGTCGGTTGTGGCGCCTGACTATCCGGACACGACCTTCGTCATCATCGACGGCGTCGTGGACGAGCCGAACGTGCGTTCGGTTGTCTTCTCCGAGCATGAAGGATCCTACCTGGTCGGCATGATGGCTGCGATGGCGTCCGAATCCGGCACCGTCGGCTTCGTCGGCGGCATGGACATTCCGCTGGTCTCGCGCTTCGCCTGTGGCTACGCCCAGGGCGTTGTGGCCGTGAACCCCGATGCAACCGTGATCGCCAACATGACCGGCACGACCCCGGCGGCCTGGAACGACCCGGTGCGCGGCGGTGAATTGACCCGTGGCCAGATCAGCCAGGGCGCCGACGTCGTCTACGCTGCAGCGGGCGGCACGGGTTTGGGTGTTCTGCAGGTCGCAGCGGATGAAGGCATCCTGTCGATCGGTGTGGACAGCAACCAGAACTACCTGCACCCGGGTTCGGTTCTGACCTCGATGATGAAGCGTGTTGACGTTGCCGTCGAAGACGCCTTCACCTCGGGCGCCGATGTGGAAACCGGCTTCTTCGTCTTCGGCCTGGCCGAAAACGGCGTGGGTTACGCGCTGGACGAAAACAACGAAGAGCTTGTCTCGGCCGACATGCAGTCCGCCGTGGACAGCGCGCGCGAGCAGATCATCGCGGGCGAGATCATGGTCCACAACTTCACCGAAGACGGCACCTGCCCGGTGGCCATGCAGTAATCTGACGGTCTGGCAGGCCTTGACCTGCCGGATGCGTTCGATGTGAAAAAGAAGGGCCGCGCCAGGCATCGGTCGCGGCCCTTCTTCTATCAGTGCCGAAGGATTGTCTGATGACCACGCCCCCGCCCGCCATTGAACTGAAAGGCATCTCCAAGGCCTTTGGACCTGTTCAGGCGAACCAAGATATCAGCATGTCGGTCGCCAAGGGTGCGATCCATGGCATCGTCGGGGAAAACGGGGCCGGAAAATCGACGCTCATGTCGATCCTCTACGGCTTTTACAAAGCCGACAAAGGCGAGATTTTCATCAACGGACAGGCCACCCCCATCCCCGACAGCCAGGCTGCGATCAGGGCCGGGATCGGGATGGTCCACCAGCACTTCAAGTTGGTCGAGAACTTCTCGGTGGTGGAGAACGTGATCCTGGGGGCGGAAGATGGCGCGATGCTTCAGCCGTCGGTGTCCAAGGCGCGCAAGGTGCTGACCGATCTGGCCACTGAATATGGGCTGGAAGTGAACCCGGACGCCATTATCGAAGACCTGTCCGTCGGACACCAGCAGCGCGTCGAGATCCTCAAGCAGCTCTACCGTCATGCCGATATCCTGATCCTGGACGAGCCGACCGGGGTGCTGACGCCGGCCGAGGCCGACCAGTTGTTCCGCATTCTTGAGCGCCTGAAGGCCGAGGGCAAAACCATCATCCTGATCACGCACAAGCTGCGCGAGATCATGGAGATCACCGATACCGTCAGCGTGATGCGGCGGGGCAAGATGACCAACACCGTCAAGACCGAGGACACATCCCCGCAACAGCTTGCTGAAATGATGGTGGGACGGAAGGTGCTGTTGGAGGTCGACAAGACCCCGGCCAACCCGGGCGAGGTGGTTTTGAACGTTCAGGACCTGCGCGTGGTCGACGGGGCGGGCGTCGAGCGTCTGAAGGGTGTTTCGTTCAACATTCGCAAGGGCGAAATCCTCGGGATCGCGGGCGTGGCTGGCAATGGCCAGACCGAACTTCTGGAGGTGTTGGGCGGCATGATCGCGGCGCAAGGCGGCACCGTGACCCTCAAAAACCAGGAGATTGACCTGACGGGCAAGCACTCCAACGGCCAGACCCGCCGCGCGCGGGGGATTGCGCATGTGCCGGAGGACCGCCAGACCGAGGGGCTGATCATGCCCTTCGAAGCCTGGGAAAACGCGGCCTTTGGCTATCACCAGGATGACAAATACCAGGCCAACCGCCTGTTGATGAGCAATGCAGCCATCAAGGCGGACTGCGCCGAGAAAATGGAACGCTATGACGTGCGCCCGCCGAACCCGCGCCTTCCGGCCCGTAACTTCTCGGGCGGGAACCAGCAAAAGATCGTCGTGGCGCGCGAGATGGATCGGACGCCGGACCTGCTGCTGGTTGGTCAGCCCACGCGCGGCGTGGACATCGGCGCGATCGAGTTCATTCACAAGCAGATCCTGGCCTTGCGGGATCAGGGAAAAGCGATCCTGCTGATCTCGGTCGAACTGGACGAAATCCTCGGGCTGTCGGACCGGATTGCCGTCATGTTCGACGGCCAACTCATGGGCGAGCGCTTGCCCGAGGAAACCAACGAAAATGAATTGGGCCTCTTGATGGCCGGGATCACCGAGACGAAGGGGGCCGCATAATGGATAAGATGCCCAAATGGGCCGATGTCATCCTCATCCCGCTGATCAGCGTCGCCCTGGCCCTGATCGTTTCGGGATTTGTGGTGCTGTTCATCGGGGAAAACCCGTTGGAGGCGATGGCGATCATGGTGCGCGGTGCTTTCGGCTCCGCCTATGGATGGGGCTACACGCTCTACTATGCCACCAACTTCATCTTCACCGGGCTGGCCGTTGCGGTCGCCTTCCACGCGCGCCTCTTCAACATTGGCGGCGAAGGACAAGCCGCCTTGGGCGGGCTCGGTGTGGCGATCGTTTTGCTCAACTTCGGCTGGCCGCATTGGTCCGTGGCACTCGTGGCCGCCATTGTTGGCTCGGCGATCTTCGGCGCGGCCTGGGCGGCGGTGCCGGCCTATCTTCAGGCCAAGCGCGGCAGCCACATCGTCATCACGACGATCATGTTCAACTACATCGCCGCCGCCTTGCTGGTGTACCTCCTGGTCAATGTGTTCCGCGTCGAAGGGTCTATGACGCCGGAAACCGCCCGTTTTGCCGAATCCATGCACCTTCCGAACGCGGCGGATTTCGCTGGGTTCCTCGGGTTCCGCCCGTCCACGCCTCTGAACTTCTCATTCTTCATCGCGATCCTGTGCTGCGTCGGCGTCTGGCTCCTGATCTGGCGCACGCGGCTTGGCTATGAAATCCGGGCCTTCGGGCATTCGGAGTCCGCCGCCGTCTATGCCGGCATCAATCCGACCAAGATCATCATGATCACCATGCTCATTTCCGGCGGTTTGGCGGGCATGATGGCCATCAACGTCGTGATGGGCGAGGCCGAGCGCCTTGTGCTCGATTTCACTGAAGGGGCTGGTTTTGTCGGGATCGCGGTCGCGCTGATGGGACGGTCGCATCCGGTGGGTGTCGTTCTGGCAGCGTTGTTGTTCGGCGCGCTCTATCAGGGGGGCGCGGAGCTGCAGTTCGAGATGCCCGCCGTCAGCCGCGAAATGATTGTCGTCATCCAGGCCCTGGTCATCCTGTTCACCGGGGCGCTCGACAACATGGTGCGGATGCCGATGGAAAGCCTGTTCCTGTCCCTCAAGCGCCGGAGCGACGCCGCCGGCCAAAGCACCCCGGCGGAGTGATCGGCATGGATAGCCTTCTGCTCTTTCTGCCCGGGTTCATGGCGGCCTATGCCATCCTTCTTGTCGGGGCCTCGTCCCCCGGCCCGGCCGTGGCAATGCTGATGGGGTTGAGCCTGGGCCAGGGGCGCTCGGCGGCCTTGATTGCCTGCACCGGGATCGCGCTTGGGTCGGCCACAATCAATATCCTGACCCTTCTTGGGGTCGGGCTTCTGTTGAGCCAGGCGGCCTGGGCGATGATGGCGCTCAAACTGATTGGCGCGGGGTATCTGGCCTATCTGGCCTGGGGGGCCTTCCGCAAAGCAGCCCATCCACCGCAGATCGCTGCACAATCGGTTGCGCGCCAAGGCGCTTGGGCTTTGTTTCTCAAAGGTTACCTGCTGCAGGTCACGAACCCCAAAGCCATCGCCTTTTGGCTGGCCATCGCGGCGCTTGGCGCAACCGCCGGTGCCCCGCTGGGTGTGATTGCCTTCTTCGTCCTGTCGATGGCGGTCATCAGCTTTGTCTGCCATGCGGTGTGGGCCTTGGCCCTGTCGGCGAACCCTGTGCGCGCCGCCTACACCCATGCGCGCCGATATATCGAGGGCGCGCTTGGGGCGTTTTTCGCCTTTGCTGCGTTCAAACTTGCGACTTCGAGGATCTGAGCCATGGATTTTCTGACCATTCTTCAAATCCTCGACTCCACGGTCCGCCTGGCCACGCCGCTTTTGCTGGCATGCCTGGCGGGGCTGTATTCCGAGCGGGCCGGGATTTTCGACATCGGCCTTGAAGGCAAGATGCTGGCCGCGGCCTTCTTTTCCGCGGCCATCGCGTTCACCACCGGCTCGGTCTGGATCGGGTTGTTCGCGGGCATCGGGGCATCGATGGTACTGTCGGGCCTTCATGGTGCGGCGTCCATCACTTTCCGGGGCAACCAGCTGATCTCGGGGGTGGCCATCAACTTTTTGGCGGCGGGCCTCACGGTCGTGGTGGCCCAAAACTGGTTCGCCCAGGGCGGACGGACCCCTGCGCTGTCGGGAGATGCGCGGTTCGAAAACATCGTGCTGCCGGGGGCGGAATCCACCATTCGCGGTATCCAGGGCCAGGGACCGCTCGGGCAGATCTATTCCGAACTGATTTCCGGCCATTCGATCATCGTTTACATGGCGCTTCTGATCGTGCCGTTGACCTGGTGGGTGCTGTTCCGTACGCGCTTTGGGCTGCGGCTGCGGGCTGTTGGCGAAAACCCTGCAGCCGTGGACACGGCAGGAATTTCCGTTGTCGGGCTGCGCTACGCGGCGGTCATGATCTGTGGCGTGCTGTGCGGCCTTGCAGGCGCCTATCTGGCGACCGCCCTCTCGGCGGGCTTCGTAAAGGACATGAGCGCCGGGCGCGGCTTTATCGCGCTGGCGGCCCTGATCTTCGCCAAGTGGCGGCCGTGGTATGCGCTTTATGCCTGTCTTCTGTTTGGCTTCCTGGATGCGGTCGGGAACCGGTATCAGAATATCTCGCTCGGGGACTTGGTCATTCCGGTCCAGTTCATGCAGGCGCTGCCCTACATCCTGACCGTCATCATCCTTGCAGGCTTTGTCGGCAAGGCGATCCCGCCGCGCGCAGGGGGCGAGCCCTATGTCAAAGAACGCTGAGGATCTGGCGGCGGCCATCCGCGACCAGGCTGGCGAGGGTGCGCCGGTGTACGGCTTGGTTCTGGGTTCGGGTCTGGGCCATATCGCGGACGAGGTTGACGGTGTCGCGATTGACTATGGTGACCTCCCGGGCTTCCCGCATGCGGGGGTGTCCGGCCACAACCCCAAACTGGTGATCGGAGATCTTGAAGGGGTCCGCGTGGCGGTTTTCGGCGGACGGGCGCACTACTATGAAAGCGGGCGCGGCGATGCGATGCGCCTGCCGCTCGAGGTGCTGAAGGCGCTTGGGGGGGAACGTCTGATCCTCACCAATGCGGCCGGATCCATGCATCCGGACATCGACCCCGGCGATCTGATGATGCTGAACGACCACATCAATTTCTCGGGGCTGAACCCGCTGATCGGGGAAAAGACGGACGCCCGTTTCGTCCCGATGACCGAGCCTTATGATCCCGACATTTGCGCCGCGCTGCGGGCGGCGGCCGCAGCAGAAGGGATCGATTTGGCCGAAGGGGTCTACGCCTGGTATTCGGGTCCGTCCTTTGAGACCAAGGCCGAGATCCGGGCGATCCGCCTTCTTGGGGCGGACGCGGTCGGTATGTCGACCGTCCCCGAGGTGATCCTTGCGCGGTTCCTCGGCCTCAAGGTCGCCGCAATTTCGACCATCACGAACAAGGCGGCGGGCCTGTCGGACGAAAACATCAGCCATGAGCATACCAAGGCGATGGCCCCGCTCGGGGCCGCCAAGTTGGAGCGTATCTTGCGGCGCATGCTTCAAGACGGCTAGGCGGGCCGGTGCAGACCACGTTTGAAATTGCCACCCACGGGCCGGGCCTGACCGAGATCACGCCACGTGTCGCCCGTTGGCTGAGCGGGCAGGGCGATGGTTTGCTGACCCTGATGATCCGCCACACCTCGGCCAGCTTGCTGATCCAGGAAAATGCGGATCCCGAGGTGCAAACCGATCTGGCCGCCTTTTTCCACCGTCTCGTTCCGCCGACGACCGACCCCTCGATGGCCTACCTGACCCATACCTATGAAGGGCCGGACGATATGCCCGCGCATATCAAGGCCGCGCTGCTGCCGGTGTCGCTCCAGATCCCGGTCGAGCGCGGGCGCATGCGGCTTGGCTCGTGGCAGGGCATCTACGTGATGGAGCATCGCAACAGGCCCCATCATCGACAGGTTGCCGCGGTGTTTCAGCCGATCTCGTGACCGCGTGCGATACCGCATCATGTTGGGTTACCAATCTCCCCCTACCCAAGTCTTATGCGCTGTCCTATAGTGGCTGTGGATAAACGGGCATAAGACCCAAGTCATGAGGCATCGGTGTGTCGGAAAAGACCGCCGCAGGGACAGAAAAGGGGACGGGGGATGCGCTGCCCGTTTTGTGGAAACGTCGATACGCAAGTGAAGGACTCGCGTCCGGCGGAAGATCATGTCGCGATCCGGCGGCGGCGATTCTGCCCCGCATGTGGCGGGCGCTTCACAACCTATGAACGTGTCCAGCTTCGCGATCTTGTCGTGATCAAATCGACGGGCAAACGGGAAGACTTCGACCGCGATAAGCTCGAACGCTCCGTCCGCATCTCGATGCAAAAACGCCCCGTGGAACCAGAACGCATCGACCAGATGATTTCGGGGATCGTGCGACGTCTTGAAAGCCTGGGCGAAACCGACATTCAGTCGAAAACGATTGGTGAGATCGTGATGGAGCGCCTCGCGGCCATCGACACCGTCGCCTATGTGCGCTTCGCCAGCGTCTACAAGAACTTCCAGGCCGAGGGCGACTTCGAAGAGTTCCTCAAGGAACTCGCGCCACCAACGCCCAAACCTGAAGACTGACGCCATGACCCACCCTGCCGATGCGCGTTGGATGCGTTTGGCCATCCACTTGGGCGCACGCGGGCAGGGGCGGACTTGGCCAAATCCAAGCGTGGGCTGTGTTGTTGTGCGCGACGGGCGCGTTGTTGGTCGGGGGTGGACCCAACCCGGCGGCCGCCCCCATGCCGAAGTCGTGGCGCTGGCCCAGGCGGGCGCGGCGGCGCGTGGCGCAACAGCCTATGTCAGCCTCGAACCATGCGCCCATCATGGAAAGACCCCGCCGTGTGCGGACGCGTTGATTGCGGCTGGTGTGGTGCGTGTCGTCGTCGCGTTGGGCGATCCCGATCCGCGCACCAACGGGGCAGGGCTGGCGCGATTGGAGGGCGCCGGCATCGCCGTCACCCGCGCTGTGTTGCCGACCGAGGCCGAGCCGATCCTGCGGGGGTTCCTATCCCGGATTGAACGCGGGCGTCCGGCGCTGACCTTGAAGTTGGCGCTGTCGCTGGATGGGCGCATCGCAACGGCCACCGGCGAAAGCCAGTGGATCACCGGGCCGGACTCGCGCCGGATGGTGCACGCCATGCGCGCGCGGCATGACGCGGTGCTGGTCGGCGCCGGCACGGCCCGGGCGGATGACCCGAGCCTGACCGTGCGCGGAATGGGCATCACGCATCAGCCCGTCCGGGTTGTCGTGTCTCGACGACTGGATCTTCCTGCAGATTCGGCCCTGAAGCGCAGCGCTAAGGACATCCCGGTCTGGCTCTGCCACGGCGCGGATGCAACGGAACGCACCAAGGCAGTCTGGGCCGAGGCGGGGGCCAAGCTGCTGCAGGTCGACACCGGCCCCGGCGGCCAGCTTGACCTTGATGCCGTTACGGCCGCCCTGGGTGCCCAAGGGCTGACGCGCGTGTTCTGCGAAGGGGGTGGGGCGCTGGCCGCTGGTCTTCTCGCCTCGGACCTCGTCGATGATCTGGCGGTCTTTACGGCAGGCAAAGCCATTGGGGCCGAGGGCACGCCCGGCTTGGGCGCAATGGGCATCGCGGCTTTGGCCGAGGCCCCGCAATTCGACCTTGTGCGCCAGCAAACGGTCGGCGCGGATGTCCTGAGCGAATGGACCAGAACAGAGCGGCGCCCCGTAGCGGACGCCTAGTCTAGCGCCGCCAGATCCAACTTTGCCCCGCAAACCAGCCCTGTAATTTGGCCAAGGCCCGCAAGATGGGTTTTGGGCGTAGCCCTTCGCCGCTCACCAAGCGCTCAATCGCGATCTCGGGCGGGCAGGGCAAGCCTGTCACCGGGTCGGTGTAGCGCGGATAGGCGATCAAGGCGGCATGCGCCAGGGCCGCCAGACTTGGTTTCGCGGCCCGCCAAGGCGGCGCGGGCACAAGATCCTTGGTCAGGCCCCATCCTGCGTAAAACGGCATGCCCAACGTCGTGACCGGCACCCCGCGCAGCAGCGCTTCGAACCCTAAGCCCGAGGTGATCGTCACGACCCGGTCCACCTTGTGCAGCAGCCCCGCCGGATCGCCCCCTTCGACCACGTGATCGGCCAACTCGGCCAGCTGAGCCTTGGGCACGTGTCCGTCCCGCAGACCGGCCAGGACATCTGGATGCGGCTTGTAGAGGAGAACCGCATCGGGCAGCAGGCGGCGCGTTGTGCGCAGAAGCTCCTCATTGGTGCGGACGTCGCCGGCCCCGCGCTTGATCGAGGCATCGTCTTCGACCTGCCCCGGCACCAACACGATCTGCCGGTCTTCGGGCAGCGGCGGCACAGGGGCCGCCGCGCCGAGGTTGTACTTCGTCACCCCCTGCCGCGTGAGCGTTTCGATCATGCGCTCCGCCCGCCGCAGATCCGCGGCGGGCCAAGTCGCGATGCGCGTCACCAGTCGGTCAAAATCGCTTTCGCGCGTCGGGTCATAGTAGATGCCGCGCGCATCCCGGACCAAGGACAGGGGCGGCACCAGTTCGGCCCCCAAACCCTTTGATCTGAGGAACCCGTCCTCGATCCGAAACAACGGTTTGTTCTCCGCCGCGAACGCGGCCCGCACGTCTTCTGTTTCACGCCCGGCCCAAACCATCGCTGGACGCGGGTCCGTCGCGGCTGAGGCGGTGCTGTCGGTGTAACTGATCTTCCCGCCGGACGCGCCGAACGCCGCCGTCAGGTGTCCGCGCTTCCAACTGCGCATGTGCAGGGCCGTGTAGCCGTGCCGGTCTTCCCGCCACGCCCGCGCCTGAGATTCAAGGGCGCCCAACACGTCTTCGACCTGCCCAAGCCGGTCGCGATACGGGTCGTACCATGTGGGGTAAAGGATCAGGGCGGCCGCCGTCAGTTGCGCCCGGGTCAACGTGCGCTGGCGGCGCGCCGGAATGGGACGGCGGTCATCCGTCAGGCCCCACCCGGCATAGAATGGCACCCCGAAGGTGACCGGGCGGTGCCCGGCCAAAATTGCTTCGAACCCCAACTGGCTGGTCACCGTGTAGACGGCCCGTGCACCTTCAAACAGGGTCCAGGGCGATATCTCTGTATCGACGAGGGTGACATGGGGCGGCAGCTCGGCCGGATCATAGTGGCCGGGTCGGTGCCCCGCGCGGGTTTCGGGATGGGTTTTGATCAAGATGGGCGCGCCGGGATGGTCCTCCTGCGCCCAAGCCAGCATTTCGCCAAAGCTGTCCGCGTTTGCGGCCCCAAGCTTGATCGAAGCATCCCCGCGGGTCTGGTCGACCAGCAGCACATAGCCGGGCGGCGGATGGGGAATGCTTGGATCGACCGCCGCGTATTTGGTCAGGTGCCCCTCCTTCAGTCGGGCGATGACATCGCGCGCGCGATCGAGAAGGGCCGTGTTGTCGAGGGGATGGCGTGCCAGCAGGTCTTCCAGGTCGGACGGCCGGGACGCATCGAAATACATGCCCGATCGGTCGATGACGAGGCCCAGGGGCGCGTCGCCCTCGCGGCCCGTGCGAAGGGATCGCAGAAATGCGTCTTCGACCCGCACCAGCGCGGCGCCGGTCGCGTCTGCGATGGCTTCGCCCCGCGGCGCATAGGGGGAATGCCCCCACACCAGGACATCATCCTCGGTCGATGGCTTCCCAAGTTTCAGGTCGTATCCCGACAGTTGAAGGATGCGGCGCACCCGGGTGTCCGTCAGGAACCCGGCATTGTAGTGGTACCCGCGCCGCCGACGGCCCGTGCCGGGCCGGTCGATGCCCGGCTCGAGCGCCATCAGATCAGTTCAAGGGGCTGCTGAGCGTGGAGGCCGCGCCCAACGTGCCGGTCAAGGCACTGATCGCATTGTTCCACTGCGTGATCGGCGCGGCGGTGACATACAATGTATCGCTGTCGCGGATCACGAAATCCCGTGCTTCGAACATGCCCGTCGGGGCGGTCAGGTCCAGAACGTAGACAATGCGCTGTGCACCGATCAGATCACTGCGGCCCAACACGGCCTGGGAAATCTCCTCCGGCTCATTGCGCAGCACGAAGACACCGGTTGGGTCGGCAAGGGTTGGGTTCAGACCGCCAACCGAGGCGATGGCTTCGATGGCGGAAATGACCTGGCTGTCGAACGGAACAATGGTTTGCGAGCCGGTCGCGCCAAGCGCGGTGAAGCTGCGCCCATCTTCTTCGACGAAGACACGGTCGCCGCCGCGCAGGGCAATGTCGACCCGGGGATCACGATAGATGTCCTGGTACCAAACCGTGCCGGAATGGTCGCCGCGCACCACGGTCACCTGGCTGATGTCGCCTGAGCCGGTGACGCCACCGGCTGCGGCCAGCATGCCGGACAGACGGCGGGTCGGGCGCTGGATCGGGTAGACCCCTTCGGCGCCGATGTCGCCCGCCACGGTTACGGTGGCTCCGTCACCGGCTTCGCGCCGGACAATGACCTGCGGATCGGGGGTTTGTTCGTCCAGATTGCGGGTGATGATCTCGCGCAGCGCCTCGGGCGTGTTGCCGGAGGCCCGGATGCGGCCCGCATAGGGAATGAAGATGAAGCCCGCGCCGTCCACTTGGACGGAATCGATGATCGCAGCCGAGGCACCCTGGCCGGCCAGCAGCCCGTCGGTCACGTTTTCATAGACTTCAAGGGACAGGATATCGCCCGGACGGATGATCTCGGTGTTCGACACACCGGCCCGCAGCAGCCCATCGGGAAAGCCAAGCGCCGGCACGACGGCGGTCGCGGCCGTCACGCGCTGGTTCACTTCCACGACGAAGGCGTCGCCTTCGCGCTGGACGGATCCTGCGAATATCTCGTTGCGGGTGGGGCCCGAACGAGGGAGCAGCGCACATGCGGACAGGGCCGCACACACGACAAAAAGCGCCGCAATACGCGCGCTACGGGATGCCAACGAAGTCACTGGATGGCTCCTTACTGCCAGAACTGCCTCAGTTTGTTTTTTTGCCACCATAATCGGTTTTGCTTTTTTTCGCTAGTGTTCGGTTATTTCACGACTTGCAGGTGTTGTCGGGGGGCGGGACGCCCGGCGCTCAGCGAGTCATATGGGTCTTCCGGGCTCAGCATCATGTCGACGACCTGGCGCAGCAATTGCCGCCGCCCACGGGCCGAATAGAAGCTGCCCGAGATTTGCGACGTTTCCAGAAGATAGTGCCGGTAGGCCCGGTAGGCGCGGCTGTCGGGGCGCGTCGGATTCTGGAAGAACGCTTCGAGGCTTTGGGTCGAAACGAATTCGGGTTTCAGATAGACGGCCTGCCCGAACGCTTTCAGCGGCAGACCCCGCCAAAGCGCCTGTTGCGCCGCCGTCGAATTGACGGTCACCGCCGACCGCGCGTCGTTCAAAAGCTTGGCCAGTTTGCCGCCGCGGACATAGTGCACCCGATCGGCCACGCCGCGCTCGGTCGCAAGGCGCAGGATGTCACGCCGAATGGGGGTGCGACCGTCCTCCAGCGGATGTGCCTTGAAGACAAGGTGGTGGTGGCCCGGGGCGCCCCGCGCGAAGCCGTCAATCACGGTTTCCAGGAACTCGGACATGGTCGAGAACGGCCCGTGGTCGCGGAAACTGGCGTCGTGCTCCAGTTGCAGCAGGGCCAGGTGAAAGGGAAAGCCCCCGGTTCGGATCCGGTGCGTGGCCAAAACGCGGTCGATCCAGTGGACCGGCATCAGGGCCAGGCGCCTGAGGTAAAGCCGGAACTCCTCAGCCACCGTCAATGTGCGATGGGGCCTGAAGTTGGCATAGGCCTTGTTCCGCAGAAAGACGTGGAAGTGATAGGCCATGCCGTAAAAAACGTGCTGGCGCATGTCGCCCCATTTGGCGGGGGCGTCGGGCAGGTCCAGATCGAGATCGGCCAAAGCGGTGCGCATCTGATCGACCGACAGGTCCATAACACGCGAATGGCCGTTGGCCCCGCCGCGTTCATAGGTCACCCAATAGGGGCGCAGGTACCCCTCTTCGAAGACATGGACCGTCAGGTTGTGCGTCTTGGCCGTCGCGATGGCCTGCGCGTGAATCGGACGGGTGTCCCCGTAGAGGACCAGATCGGTGATCCCCTTTTCGGCCACCAGAGACGCAATGCGCTCCGGCCACGCCGCACCGTCGTCGGTGAAGGGAATGTAGCTGTCACAATCGCGCCAGAACGCTTCGTCCCCCTGATTGAAGCCGACCCGCCAGACCGTGGCGCCAGCCGCCCCAAGCATGTCGCCCAAGCGCGAAAAGAAGGGTCCATGCGGCCCTTGGAGGAAGAGAAACACGCGCTGCGTGCTGCGTTTGTCCATGATCTGCTCAGTCATGTTCTGTTTTGTCATGGTTACCCGTGTGACCTTAAGAAAACCTAGCCTTCTGTCGCGGGCGGGGCAGCATTGCGGTCGATCTGTGGCACGCGCACCTCGGCCTAGGCCTTGCTGTGGGGGCCGTGGCATGATTGTGTGCCGCCGAATTCCAAGGAGGCTCGGATGTTCACTGGCATCATCTCGGATATCGGCCGTCTCAGCGCGGTTGAAGATCGTGGCGACCTGAAGGCCCGCATTGAGACACGCTATGACACGGCGCAGATTGATATCGGCGCATCGATCGCGTGCGACGGGGTATGCTTGACCGTGACCGCCCTCGGCGAAGACTGGTTCGAGGTCGATATTTCGGCCGAAACCATCTCGAAAACCAGCATCGGGGCGCAGGGGTGGCCGGTTGGCCACCAGATCAACCTCGAACGCGCACTGCGGGTGGGCGACGAACTTGGCGGTCACATCGTCTCGGGCCATGTCGATGGCACAGCGCGCATCGTCGATATGGTGGACGAAGGCGACTCGACCCGCGTGACCTTCGAGGCGCCCGCAGACCTGGCGCGGTTCATCGCGCCCAAAGGGTCCGTGGCGCTGAACGGAACCTCCCTGACGGTGAACGAGGTCGACGGCGCGCGGTTCGGCGTGAATTTCATTCCCCACACCAAAGAAGCGACCACGTGGGGCGCAGCCAAGGTCGGCGACACCGTGAACCTCGAGATTGACACGATGGCCCGCTATGTCGCGCGGTTGCGGGATTTCGATCCGGCATGAAACCGGTTGTCGTCCGGTCGATCAACGATGCGGATATCCTGCGCTGCGTTGATATCCTGCGGACCGGGGGCGTCTTTTCGTGGGTCGAATGTCGGCGGGATCCCGAAGACGGATCAGGGTGGCGCCGCATTGGTGTGCCACAGGGCGCATTTCCGACGCAGGACGCGGCAGAGGCTGCGGCCCGCGCCGCCGTTGCGTGGATGGACGGCTGATCGGGCTTGGCAACCCGTCGGGTTTCGCCAAGGATAGCCACGCGGCGGTCGCGAGGGCCGCACCGGACAGGAGGCGCATATGTCAGGCATCGGTCACAATGGCGGGCCCTCGATGGAGGCCGGGTTTGGGTTTCGCAAGGTTGCCTGGACCAAGGCGCGCACCGAGTTGCTTCCAAAACTGCCGCTGGAAATCCTGCGGGTCCGTGTAGCGCGGGCCAAGCGACTGGGCCTGCCCTACCGCACCTACGCGTCGTTCCGGGCGGCGACCGGGCGGGACGTCGTGGCGTTCCTCTATTCTGGCAATGCTCTGGGCGTGACGCGGCGCAAACTGACCGTGTCCGCCGACATGGCGGATCATCTGCGCCATCTCGACGGCGCGGCCGGTCGCCTTGCGGCGATCTACGCGCCAAACACGCCGGCGGATGTCCTGTCGGCCAATCCCGCGCTGCTGTCCGCGGCGGCCGCGGCGCCGAACATCATGGTGCCTTGGGGCCAGATCCGATCCCATTTCCGCGGCTTTGCGCACGCCGAAGGGGTGCCCGCCGATGGGATCGTGCTGGTGGCCGCAACCGAGATCGAGGATGAGTGGAGCACGGCCGCCGGATTCGCCGGCGCCATCCGTCCCGATGCGGTTTTGCCGCCAGTGGCCTCGGCCTGATCCGTTTTCGCCGCAGACGGCCTCCAAAAACCACAATCCCGCTGCGTCCCGACACCCGCCATGGGTTTTCTTAGCCCGACCGATGGCCTATCTGCGCAGGGCAACGCAAAGGGACGCGCCAATGACGCAGCAGTTTGAAGATCCGGGCCCGGTCGAAAAGGAATGGGGCGACGCGATCTCCTCGATCGAGGAAATCATCGAAGACGCGCAGAATGGCCGCATGTTCATCCTCGTCGATCACGAGGACCGCGAGAATGAGGGCGACCTTGTGATCCCGGCCCAATGGGCCAACCCCGATGCCATCAACTTCATGGCGACCCATGGGCGCGGCTTGATCTGCCTGTCGATGACAAGCAACCGGATTGACGAGTTGGGCCTGCACCTGATGTCGACCAACAATTCGTCCCGGCATGAAACGGCCTTCACCATCTCGATCGAAGCGCGTGAAGGTGTGACCACCGGGATCTCGGCGGCCGATCGTGCTCGTACCGTGCAAGTCGCGATTGATGCGTCCAAAGGGGCCGCAGATATCGCGACCCCGGGCCATGTCTTTCCGCTGCGCGCCCGCGATGGTGGCGTGCTGGTCCGCGCCGGGCATACCGAAGCGGCGGTCGACATTTCTCGGCTCGCTGGCCTGAACCCGTCCGGTGTGATCTGCGAGATCATGAACGAAGACGGCTCTATGGCGCGCTTGCCCGACCTGATCGCCTTCGCGCAGCGTCACAACCTCAAGATCGGCACCATCAGCGATCTGATCGCCTATCGGCGCCGCCACGACAACCTGGTCAAGGTGCGCCAGGAAGAAACCATCCAAAGCGAATTTGGCGGCGATTGGACCCTTCGGATCTACACCGACGAAACCCAAGGCGCGGAACACATCGTCCTGATCAAAGGCGATATTGAAACCGCTGATCCTGTACTTGTCCGGATGCACGCCATGGACCCCTTGCTGGATGTCGTGGGTGTTGGCCCCGCGGGCCGTGCGGGCGAATTTGGGGATGCCATGCGCGTCATCGCCGAAGAAGGGCGGGGGGTTCTGGTGCTTCTGCGTGATCTGACGATGAAGCTGGCCGTGGGGGATGAAGCCTCGCCGCAAACGCTGCGACAGTACGGGCTGGGCGCGCAAATCCTCAGTTCGCTCGGGATCAGCGATATGATCCTGCTAACAAATTCACCGAAGCCCAAAGTCGTAGGCCTTGAGGCCTATGGTCTGTCGATCGTGGGCACACGCAAAATTTCGGAGCTTGGCTGATGGCAGGGGCATCGCACTACGTTCTGGAGCGT
The DNA here is from genome assembly GCA_963921255.3 of Paracoccaceae bacterium. Taxonomy (GTDB): domain Bacteria; phylum Pseudomonadota; class Alphaproteobacteria; order Rhodobacterales; family Rhodobacteraceae; genus JANSYL01. Next base: position 891,894 of record CAWUEW020000001.1, read on the forward strand.
CCGAGCTTCGACAAGCCGGTCAAAATCGCGATTGTCGTGGCGCCCTATTACAAGGACATCGCCGACGGCCTCGTGGCCGGGGCCATCGCCGAGATCGAGGCGGTGGGCGGCACCTATGAGATGATCGAAGTGCCCGGCGCCCTCGAGGTGCCCACCGCGATCCGCATCGCCTATCGGCAATCGAACTTCGACGGGTTCGTCGGGCTTGGCTGTGTCATCCGGGGCGAAACCACCCATTACGACACGGTCTGCAATGACTCGAGCCGTGCGATCCAGCTTTTGGGCCTCGAAGGCGCCTGCATCGGCAACGGCATCCTGACCGTTGAAAACTATGATCAGGCCGCCGTGCGCGCGGACCCGGAGGGGCAGAACAAAGGTGGCGGCGCGGCGGCGGCGGCCCTGCACCTGATCGCGTTGACGCGGCGCTTTTCGACGCCTAAAGGCGGGATCGGTTTCAAACCCCAGGCCGAGGTGATCGAGGTCGCAGGGGGCAGCGAAGGACCCACCACCGTATGAGCGAGCCGCGCCCAAAGGGCCCAAGCAAAGAGGCAAAGCGCCAGATGCGCTCGGCCGCACGGCTCTATGCCGTGCAGGCCCTGTTCCAGATGGAAGCCGCAGGCCAGACCGTCGACCAGGTCCGTCAGGAATTCGAAACCCACCGGTTCGGCGCCGTGTATGATGGCGAGGAAATGGCCGAAGGCGATGTCGACCTGTTCCGCAAGACCATGGAAGATGCCGTTGAGTGGCAGGCCAAGATCGACCAAATGACCGACCGGGCGCTGGTTGCGAAATGGCCCATCGACCGGATCGACCCGACCCTGCGCGCGCTGTTCCGGGCCGCGGGCGCGGAGTTGATCGAAGGCGCCGCACCGCCCAAGGTGGTCATCACCGAATTCGTGGACGTGGCCCGGGCGTTCTTCCCCGAGGGACGTGAGCCGAAATTCGTCAACGCCGTGCTGGATCACATGGCGCGCGAAGCAAAACCGGACGCATTCTAGGCAGACCCGCCCTTCGCGCTGAAATGAGCGGCGCTTTGCCGCTTGTGGCCCAAGCCCCCCTTGCCTCTGACCCGCAGGACGATAGCTTGGCTTTCAAGAGCGATCGGAGGGGTCCAAATGCCGGATCATATCAAGTTCATCTTGCGCCACGCTGCTGTTGGCGCGGGCGTTGCCGTCAGCTTCGTTGGGCTTTTGCTCTATTTGAACGTGGGCAATCTCTGGCATCTCGTGACCCACACGGCCGAAGGCCCGATTGCGGTCGTGATTCTGACGGTCTTTTGCACCATCACCTTTGGCTCGGCCCAGATCGGCTACAAGATCATGACCTTGGGCGAAGATGACGAGGACGACCAGGGCGGCAAACGCGACGCGCTGCCCTTGGCCGACCCAATCCCGGTTCCCGTGCGCGCGGCGCCCCACCGCCGGTAATACCGCAGGGTCAAATCGCCCAAGCGCGGTCCCCTCGGGCCGCGTTTTTTGTTGGGGAAAGGTGACGGGACCACAATCAACCGTGGAGGCGTTAATTCCCGAGGACCTGTAAATACAGGTGGGCGCCAGGTAACCGGACCACGATCCAGCCAGAGCCAGCTCCCTCGGAATTGCTTAAGGCCACCGGAATGTTGCCACAGGCACGAGAAGCGCAGTGCCCGTCGCACCGACACATAAGGCGGCGACCCGGGGGCGGCAAGGGGCGGCGGCAACTTGCTTTTGTTCATGAATTGTTCCAATCTTAACCAATGACCGACAGCGCATTTGCCGACATCACAACACTCGCACCCGGACAGGTGCTGGCCCGCGGCGTGTGCCGGCACTTGCGCAGCCATGATTTCGTGGTGTTGGAGGAATTCACCCCAGAACGCGGAAAACGTCTGGATGTGATGGCGCTTGGCCCCAAGGGGGAACTCTGGGTGATCGAGTGTAAATCCTCGCGCGCCGATTTCACCTCTGACAGCAAGTGGGAAGGGTATCTGGAATGGGGCGACCGGTACTTCTGGGCTGTGGATGAGGCCTTTCCGACCGAACTCTTGCCGCCCGAAACCGGACTGATCATTGCCGATGCCTACGACGCCGAGATTTTGCGCGTCGGCCCCGAGACAAAGCTGGCCGCCGCACGCCGTAAGGCTGTGATCCAGAAATTTGCCCGCCACGCAGCCATGCGGCTGCAGGCGCTGCGTGATCCGACAGCGATGATCTAGCGCGCCTCGGGCGTGTCCTCGGTCGGTCCAAGCGCACCCGCGCGGGCCAAGGCAAGGCGCGTCACAGGTGGTCCAAGCAGTTCAAAGATGATCGTGGTGCCAACGACGAGGGTCATGATGGTCCCGGCATGGTCCGGGAACGTGCTGGCCGCGACAAGCGCCATCCCGACCGCCACGCCGGCTTGCGGCAACAGCGCGGGTCCAATCCACGCTCGTTCGGCCCCGGTCATGCCGCCAAGTTTGGCGCCGATCCACCCGCCGACCAGCCGCGCCGCGATGCGGAGGATCACATAGGCCGCGCCAACACCGCCAAGCAGACCCAATTGCCCCAGGTCCAGCTTCGCCCCGGCCATCAGGAAGAACACCAGAAGAAAGGGCCATTGGATGTGCTCGATCTCGTGGAACGGGCGCTCATGGTGGCGGGCCACGTTGGCCACGGTCACCCCCGCCACCAATCCCGCCAGTAAGACGGGCACCTGCAGCCAGGCGCACAGCCCCGCCAGCAAGAACACGATCGCCAAGGCCTCGGTCTGCAGCGGCTCGCCCGGGGTCAGGCGGCCCGACAACAGGGCGGCGGGCAGCCCGAGGCCGACCCCCACGAGACACGCGCCGCCGATCTCCCGCACGGCAAGGAGGATATGACCCTGATCGCCGTTGCCCTCGACGTGCCCGGCCACCACCAGAACAAGGCTGAAGACGATCAGCCCCCAAGCGTCATCAATGGCCACAACACCTCGGATCGTATCCGCAAAGCCGCCCACCGCGCCCGCCTCGCGCAAGGTGTCCAGCGTGGCGGCCGGGGCGGTGGCCGTCGCGATGGCCGCGAGGATCAGTGCTAGAGACAGCGCCATCCCCATGGCCCAGAGGCCAAAGGTCACGATGACAAGCGTTACGAACACAATGCTCAGCGACAGGGCCAGGATGGCCCGTCCGTGCGCCCGCACCTTTTCCAAAGTCAGCGAATTTCCCAACAGGAAGGCCACCATCGCCAGCGCCAGCGTCGAGACATAGCCGAGCAGCGCCTCGAAACTGTCGGGGATCAGGTCCAGGCCCGATTGGCCCACCACAAGCCCGATCAACAGCAGAAGCGTCACACGCGGGATCCGCGTGCGCGTGCCCACGGCATCAGCCACAAGCGCGGCCAGGAAGAGCCCCCCTAGGGTCAGAAAGACGGTTTCCGGCGTCATGGGACCACACCCTATGCGCCCGGGACACCTCCGGCGTTGACCGGTGTCAAATGCAGTGGATCAGCCCTTGCGGCCCATCTTTCGGGCGGTTGCGGCGGCGGCCCGCAACTCTTCGGCGATGTCTTCCGCTTCATCCGGGTCGAAATCCATCGGCAAATCAATCCCGTCGCCCTCGATGAAAATGCGCACCATGCCAAGCGTGGTCGGCCCGATCTGCAGGTTCGCGGTAACGTCGCTTTCGCTGTTGATGCCCATGGCGCTGTGCCTCGTGTTCCTGACGGTTGGCTGAGCCAAAGGCGGTAATGGGTTGCTTTTCACCGTGCAAGTGTCAAATACTTGCCAAAAGCAAGGAAACAGATGCGATGGATGCGCTTGATCAGATCCGCGCCTTCAACCGGGCCAATCTGCACCGCATCGGACGGGTGGAAGCGGCCTATGCGGATATCGGCCTCACCACGCCCGAAGCCCGTGTGTTGATCGAGCTTGAGGCGGCCCCGGGCGTCACCGCGCGCCGTCTGGCCGAACGACTGGCCCTGAACGAAGGGTATGTCAGTCGTCTAATCTCGGGCCTCGAGCGGCGGGGGTGGCTGTCGCGCGATGTGTCCGCCCGGGATCGCCGCTTGCGCCAACTGCGGCTGACGGATGCCGGCGCCGCCAAATCCCGCGAGATCGCAGCCGCGTCGCGCCGCCAGATCGCGTCCTGGCTTGTGGCCCCCGACGCCGCCCAATCCGTTGCGGCGCATCTTGTGGCGGCCGAATCGGGGTTGTCGAACACCGGGGTCATCGACACGCCCGAGGCGGTGACGCTGGACGGATTGCGCCCGGGCGACATCGGCTGGCTGACCGAACAACATGCCATCCACTATGCGGCGTCCGATGGGTTCGACGCCCAGTTCGAACCGCTTGTGGCCCGCATCCTGGCCGATTTCGCCGAGGGAAATGACCCCGCCTGCGAACGGGCCTGGATCGCCCGACGCGGGGCCGCGCGTCTGGGGTCGATCTTCTGCGTCAAGGGGCCCGCACCCGATACGGCGAAGCTGCGCCTGTTCTTTCTGATGCCGCAGGCCCGTGGCCTGGGATTGGGCAAACGGATGCTGGCCACCTGCATTCGCTTCGCCAAGGCCGCCGGCTATCACCGGATGCAGCTTTGGACCCACGAAAGCCATCGGGCGGCCTGTGCGCTCTACGAACAGGCGGGATTTACTTGCGATACGTCCAAGCCCGTCACCTCCTTCGGGGTCGATCTGGTCGAGCAGCAATGGAGCCTCGATCTTCTGGCCTAACGGCCTTGCAATCGCCGCGCGGCTTGCGTATTCCGCCTGCCAGTGCCGCCTTAGCTCAGTTGGTTAGAGCGCTGGATTGTGGATCCAGAGGTCCCCTGTTCAAGCCAGGGAGGCGGTACCATCTTCCCACCCGTCGAACCGCCCGTCCCGGCACCTCAGTTCAGGGAATAGCTGTCCAGCAACGCGCCGCTTTCGGCGTCGAAGACGCGGATGACGCGGTCATCCCCGACCAGAACCGCCCGGTCGCCCACAACGCTGTAGCCCAGGGTCTCGACCCCCGCCGGCACGTCATATCGCTCGGGATGGACCAGGATCGGCGCGGTCTCGGCGTTCAGGCGGATGACAAGCAGCACGATGATGGTTAAGACCCCGGCGATCATGGTCACGGTCAGAACCGTCACCAAAAGCCGCAGCCGTTTCAGCGCGGGGGGAAGGTCATCCTCGGTTGGCTGCGGGTCAGGAGAAACGCTCATGTCTAACGGTGCCCGTCACGTCACGATCCAGATCGGCCCGGATCCAAGTCCGCGCTTGGATAAGGCATTGGCGCGGGATGTGCCAGAGGATGAAAACCTCAGCCGCTCGCGCCTCGCCCGCATGATCGAGGCGGGGGCGGTCGCGGTGAACGGCAGGGTTGTGACCGACGGCAAGGCCAAGGTCGCCGAAGGGGACGAGGTGACCCTGACCGTCGAAGCGGCGGTCGAGGTCGAAACCCGCCCCGAGGCCATTCCGCTCGACATCCGGTACGAAGACGATGACCTGATCGTGGTGAACAAGCCGGTGGGCATGGTCGTCCATCCCGCGCCGGGCACGCCAAGCGGCACCTTGGTCAATGCGCTGTTGCATCATTTTGGTGGCAACCTCTCGGGCGTGGGCGGTGAAAAACGGCCCGGGATCGTGCACCGGATCGACAAGGATACCTCGGGGCTGCTGGTGGTCGCGAAATCCGACCGCGCCCATCACGGGCTTGCGGATCAATTCGCGGATCACAGCGTGGACCGGATCTACTATGCCCTGTGCCACGGCGTGCCGAACCCTGCCGATCCCCGATTGCGGGGGGTGCCGGGTGTCAGTTTCGAGGCGGGCAACACCCTCAAGATCACGACGCATCTGGCCCGGCACAAAACCGACCGCCAGCGTCAGGCCGTGCTGTTTCACGGCGGGCGCCATGCGGTCACCCGGGTATGGGTCGAAGAACCGTTCGACGCCGTTGCGCTGGTCTCCTGTTGTCTGGAAACCGGCCGCACCCACCAAATTCGCGTGCACATGTCCCATGTCGGCCACGCCTTGATTGGCGACGCGACCTATGGCGGCCGCCGCAAAGTGTCGGAAAAACGCCTCGGCGCCGATCTTGCGGCTGCATTGAACAGCTTCCCCCGTCAGGCCCTCCATGCGGCCCGCCTGGGGTTCGATCACCCGGTCTCGGGCGCAGCGATGGTCTTTGACGCCGATCTGCCGGAAGACATGACCGGTCTCTTGGAGGGGTTGCGCACAGCCGGCGTGTAACCTGTGCACAAATACACGTTACCAGACTGAAACGCGGATTGATGTTCGGGCGTGCCGTATCCATATTCTGAACAACTCAGTTCACTTCGCCTCTTGACGAAAAGTTAATCGAGTTTACATAAGGTCCAAACGGAGCCGAACAGGGGGTCCAATTATGTCGAACTATGCAAATCTGCCGGCGCCGTCGCCGGAACAAGGGCTGAACCGCTATCTTCAGGAAATTCGCAAGTTTCCGATGCTGGAGCCCGATCAGGAATACATGCTGGCCAAGCGTTGGGTCGAAGATCAGGACACCGACGCCGCCCATCAGATGGTCACCAGCCACCTGCGCCTCGCGGCCAAGATCGCCATGGGCTATCGCGGCTATGGCCTGCCCCAGGCCGAGGTGATCTCGGAGGCCAATGTCGGCCTTATGCAGGCGGTCAAGCGGTTTGACCCCGAAAAGGGCTTCCGCCTCGCGACCTACGCCATGTGGTGGATCCGCGCGTCGATCCAGGAATACATCCTGCGGTCGTGGAGCCTGGTGAAACTGGGCACAACCTCGGCGCAGAAGAAGCTGTTCTTCAACCTGCGTAAGGCGAAGGCCCGCATCGGCGCCTTGGAAGAAGGCGACCTGCGCCCCGAAAACGTCGCGCGCATCGCCCACGATCTGGGCGTGACCGAAGACGAAGTTGTGTCGATGAACCGCCGGATGTCCGGGGGCGATGCCTCGTTGAACGCAATGGTCGGCGCGGGGTCCGAAGGCGAAAGTGCCACGCAATGGCAGGATTGGCTGGAAGATGAAGACGCCAACCAGGCCGAAGATTATGCCGAGCGCGATGAATTCCAGCAGCGGCTGAACTTGATGCAGGAAGCGATGGAGGTTCTGAACGATCGCGAACGCGATATTCTGACCCAACGTCGCCTGCAGGATCAGCCGGTCACGCTGGAGGATCTGTCCGGCGTCTACGACGTCAGCCGCGAGCGGATCCGCCAGATCGAAGTGCGCGCGTTTGAGAAGCTGCAGAAACGCATGCGCGAACTGGCGCATGATCAGGGGATGCTGGCCACCGCCTGACCCCGATATCCTCCCAGAAAAGGCCGCCCGGTTGGGCGGCCTTTTTGCTTTGACACGCCTGCGGGCATGGCCAATGTACCGGCAGCACGTTTCAACCTTGAGGGGACTCGATGGCGGATTTCATCAGATGGGGCATTTTGGGCGCGGCGGGCTTTGCCCGCAAGACGATGGCCCCGGCCATCAACGAAGCGCGCCGGTCCAAGCTGGCGGCGCTGGCGACGCGCGACGCCGCCAAAGCGACACCCTTTGCCGAGATCGCGCCGGGCCTTGCCGTCCATGACGCCTACGACTCCATCCTGAACGATCCAGATATTGACGCCGTCTACATTCCACTTCCGAACGCTTTGCATGTGCCGTAGTCGGTCAAAGCCGCCGAGGCGGGCAAGCATGTGCTCTGCGAAAAGCCGATTGGCCTGAAAGACGCTGATTTCGACACGCTCATTGACGCGCGCGACCGCACCGGTCTCCTGATTGCCGAGGCCTGGATGCCGGCGCATCACCCGCAATGGACCAAGGCGCGCGATCTGATCAGCACCGGCGCAATTGGCGACCTGCACACCGTCACCGGCCATTTCAGCTACGGTCTGGCCGATCCGAGCAACATCCGCCTCAGCCCCGATCTGGCGGGCGGCGCGCTGCGCGATGTCGGCGTCTATCCGATCGGTGCCTTCCGATGGGCCACCGGGCTGGAGCCCGAGGTAATCTGGGCCGATGCCATCCTGGAGAACGGGGTCGACACCTCCGCCTGGGTGCAATGCCGCGCGGCGGGGGTTCGCTTCAGCTTCTTCGTCTCCATGCGCACCGAACGCCGCCAGGAAATGGCGTTTCACGGAACCGGCGGCAGCCTGATCGCGACCGCGCCCTTCAATGCGGGCGTGTACGGGCAGGCCGATCTCATCCTGCGCCGCGATGGCCAGCCGGACGAGGTTTTCCGCTTCCCCGAACCGCGCCAATACGCGCTCCAGGTCGAAGCGGTTGCGGCGACGGTGCTGGATGGCCAGATTTTCCCCTATCCGCTGGAACTCTCCCGTGGCACGCAGGGTGTGCTCGACGCGGTGTTTGAGCACTTGGGCACGCCAAGCTAGACTGGCGACGGACGACAGCAGAGGGACCATCCAAGATGGAACGCAATGACGACGAGAACATCGACGGGCGTTTGAACGGCGACCAACCCGACGCGGACACCAAGGACGGCATTTGGATGCGGCTGGTGTACATGGTCATCATCGCCTTCATGCTCAGCCTGTCCATGACCGTGCTCACGGCGATTGCCGTGATCCAGTTCATCATCATGCTGGTCAACAATGGCGAAAAGAACCCGCGCCTTGCCGATTTCGGCACCGACCTGGGCATCTGGATCGCCAAGGCCGCCCGATTCCAGGCCGCAGGCTCGGACGTCAAACCCTGGCCCTGGACCGATCTGGACTGACACCCGACCCGCCCGCCCAGTGCCAGGCCTCATTTTTCTGGATTTTTTGCGAACGCGCCCCTTAAGCTAGGGCCAGCGACACCCGACGGGTCTGGCGCGCCGGCGCCTTGGCCCGTTGGCAATTTGCGCGAGGGGGCCATGGGAAAACCAATCACAGAGATCACAATCGTCGGCGGCGGTACGGCGGGCTGGCTGACGGCAACACTGCTGCAGACCATTCTCACCCGGCCGCAGGATGCGGAAGAAGACGTGAAGATCACGTTGATCGAGTCCCCCAACATCCCGACCGTCGGGGTGGGGGAGGCCACCGTCCCGGGCATGCCCCGCACATTGCGCAACGCCGGGATCTCGGAACGCGACTTCTTCAAGACCTGCAACGCATCCTTCAAACTGGGGGTGCTGTTTCGCAACTGGAACGTCGACCCGGACGGCAAACCGATCGACTACATCAACCCGCTTTCCGGGGTGCCGAACATCGACGGGACCGATACCGGTTTCTACATGCTCAAGCATGGCGCGGGCGCGCTGGATTTCGTGCAAACCTTTAGCCCTGCGGTGGACCTCTACCGTGCGAAGAAAGGGCCGCGGGCCTTGGGGGCCAAGCCGTTTTCCGGTGATGTGCCCTATGCCTATCACCTCGACGCGGGCAAGTTCGCCAATATGTTGCGCGATCACGCGGTGGCGCGCGGCGTGCACCATGTCCTCGAAGATGTCGTCGATGTCGAACAGGACGAACGCGGCTATATCGCGGCCCTGCACTTGAAGGAATCGGGCCGGCATTCCGTGCAACTCGTCATCGACTGCACCGGCTTCCGCGGCGTGATCATCAACGAGGTTCTGAAAGAACCGTTCCTGTCATACTCGAAATACCTGGCGAACGATCGCGCCCTCGCGGTGCAGATCCCGCATCCCGAACCGGGCCAGATCGACAGCGTGACGATGTCCACCGCGTTGGGTGCCGGTTGGGTCTGGCGGGTGCCGCTCTTCCACCGGATCGGCACGGGCTACGTGTTCTCATCGGCCCATCGGACAGATGAACAGGCCATTGACGAATTCATGGGCCATCTGGGCGATCAGGCAAAGGGCGCCGAGCCGCGGGTGATCCCCATGCGCATCGGACGCACGCGCGACTCGTGGGTCAAGAACTGCGTCGCCGTTGGCCTGTCCAGCGGCTTTATCGAACCGTTGGAATCCACCGCCATCCACATGATCGATTCCGCGGTGCGGCGGCTCACCAGCTATTTCCCGGATCAGGATTTCGCCGAGCCGCTGCGGGCGCGCTTCAACAAGCTGTCGAACGAACTCTTTGACGAGGTGCGCGATTTCATCTGCTTGCACTACGCGTTGAACAACCGCACCGACGACCCGTACTGGATCGACGCGCGCGGGCTGGAGGTGCCCGACAGCCTGGCCGAGAATCTGGAACTCTGGAAGTACACCCTACCGCGGCCCTACGATTTGCCCCGCAACGGGTTCTTCACTGCCGGCGTGTACGAGGCCGTCATGTTGGGCAAGCGTGTCTACGAAACCGGCTTTGGCAACGCCTCCGTGCTCGACACTCTGCCCTTGCGCCAGGACGTGTGGGGCCAATACCTCCGGATGGCGCGCAAACAGATCGGCCAGATCACCCGGAACGTGGCGGACCATCACAAGTTGCTGCGCGAACTCAGGGGCGAGCTGGAAACCGAAGCCGCGCCGCCCTTCGCCTCGAAATTCGGGCAGCCGTCGATGGCCACCGTGCCGTTGCCCGGCATGGCGCCCCCACCGAAATCGATCGCGGCCAAAGCGCCAAAACTCGACCCGGTGGAGGATGGCGAACACGCTAGCCTCCTCTAGCGGGCGGGATGGGCGTTAGCCCTCCATCGCTTCCAGTTGGTCGATGAAGCCTTCGATCATGCCCAGACCCTTTTGCCAGAAGGCCGGGTCTGACGCATCCAGTCCGAAGGGCGCCAGCAGGTCTTTGTGGTGTTTCGATCCGCCCGCTTTGAGCATGTCGAAATACTTCTCTTCGAAGTCTGGCGTACCCTCGGCATAGACCGCGTAAAGCGCATTCACCAATCCGTCGCCAAAAGCGTAGGCGTAGACGTAGAACGGGGAATGCACGAAGTGCGGGATGTAGGCCCAGAAGGTCTCGTACCCATCCATGAAGCGGAACACCGGCCCAAGGCTTTCGGCCTGCACGGACATCCAAAGCGCGTTGATGTCGTCCGGGGTCAGTTCGCCGTTTCTGCGGGCATCGTGCAACTTGCACTCGAAGTCGTAGAACGCGATCTGGCGGATCACCGTGTTGATCATGTCCTCGACCTTGCCAGCCAGCATCACCTTGCGCGCCGCGTCGTCCTTGGCTTCCGACAGCATTTTCTGGAAGGTCAGCATCTCCCCGAAGACCGAGGCCGTTTCGGCAAGCGTCAGGGGCGTGGCGGACAGCAATTCGCCCTGACCCGCGGCCAGCCGTTGGTGCACCCCGTGGCCCAGTTCATGCGCCAGCGTCATCACATCCCGCGGTTTGCCCAGATAGTTCAGCATCACGTAGGGGTGCACGTTCGCGACGGTCGGATGGGCGAAGGCACCGGGGGCCTTGCCTTCTTTCACGCCGGCGTCGATCCAGCCATCGGTAAAGAACGGCTCGGCCAGATCGGCCATGCGCGGGTCAAAGGCGGCATAGGCGTCGGACACGGTTTTCCGCGCGTCGTCCCATGACACCAACCGGTCATCTTCCATGGGCAGCGGCGCGTTGCGGTCCCAAACCTCCAACGTCTCGAGGCCCAACCACTTGGCCTTCAACGCATAGTAGCGGTGGGACAGGCGCGGATAGGCCTCCACCACGGCGTTGCGCAGGGCCTCGACCACCTCCGGCTCCACATGGTTGGCCAGATGGCGCGACATCTGGGGCGACGGCAGCCCGCGCCAGCGGTCCGAGATTTCCGTTTCCTTGGCCAGCGTGTTGTGCACCCGTGCAAACAACGGCAACCGCTCGGAAAATGTCGCCGCCAAGGCCCGGGCCCCGGCCTCGCGGGTTGCGCGGTCCTGCTCGCTGAGCTTGTTGAGGGTGGCTTCAATGCCCAAGGTGTCCCCATCCACATCGAAGGTCAGGCCGGCGATGGTTTCATCGAACAGCTTGTTCCAAGCGGATGAGCCGACGACCGATTGGTCGTGCAGAAACTTCTCCAATTCATCCGACAGCTGGTAGGGCTTCATCGCGCGCATCCGGTCGAAAACCGGTTTGTAGCGGCCAAGCGCCGGGTCCGCCGCCATCAGCGCGTCATAACGCGCATCGTCGATCCGGTTGAACTCCAGGCTGAAGAAGACCAGCGGGGTGGTGAAGGTCGTGATCTTGTCCTGCATGTCGGACATGAACTTGGCCCGGTCCGCGTCGGTCGTCTTTTGGTAGTAGCTCAGCCCCGCGAACGACATGATCCGCCCCGCGATCAGGTCGATCTCTTCGTAGCGCTCGACACAGGCCAGCAGCCCGGCGGCGTCCAGATCGGCAAGCTTGCCTTCGTAATCCGCCGCGAAACTGGCGCAGTCGGCTTCAAGCTTGTCCAGATCGGACAGAAGCTTGGGATCATCCGCGGCCGGATACAGGTCCGTCAGATCCCATTCCGGCAGATCGCCCAACGGTGCGCCCCCGGCCTCGGTCACGGCATCGCGAATCGGAAAGGGCAAGGTCGGGCGCATCGGGGAACTCCGTCGGTCTGTGGCAGCCAAAATCGGCTTTCTCCTGACATAGGGCGTCGGGGGGGCGGGTCTCAACCCGCGGAGGTCGATTTCTTGGTCTGAGGGCGCGTCTGCCTGTTCCGATCCGTCGCAGGTTGTGCACCTGCGGCACGGCTGGCAAATCCCCACGTTCCGGTCTACATCGGGGATGTAGCCACGAAAGCCACAGACGACATGCAAATCTACCTGCCGATTGCCGAGGTGAGCGTGAACGCGTTCCTTCTGCTTGGGCTTGGAGGCATCGTTGGGATTCTGTCCGGGATGTTTGGCGTTGGCGGCGGCTTTCTGATGACGCCGCTCCTGTTTTTCATCGGCATTCCACCCGCCGTCGCAGTGGCCACCGAGGCCAACCAGATCGTCGCGTCGTCCTTTTCCGGCGTGCTGGCCCATCTCAGGCGAAAAACGGTCGATCTGAAAATGGGAACCGTGCTGCTGGTCGGGGGTCTGATCGGGGCGGCCGCCGGGGTGCAGGTCTTTGCGCTGCTTACGGAACTGGGACAGGTCGATCTGCTGGTGCGGCTCTGCTACGTGGTGTTCCTTGGCCTCATCGGATCGCTGATGTTCGTCGAAAGCCTGCGCGCGATCCAACGCGCCCGGAACCCGGCCGCGGCCACTGGCATCCCACCGCGCCGCTCGCGCAGCTGGTTGCAGAAACTGCCCTTCAAGATGCGCTTCCGCACCTCGGGCCTGTATATCTCGGTGATCCCGCCTTTGGCCGTGGGGCTTCTGGTGGGCATTCTCGCCGCCATCATGGGCGTCGGCGGCGGCTTCATCATGGTGCCGGCCATGATTTACCTTCTGGGCATGCCGACGAAGGTCGTTGTCGGCACCTCGCTGTTTCAGATCATTTTCGTCACGGGCTTCGCGACGCTCATGCACGCCACCACCAACTTCACGGTGGATATGGTGCTGGCGGTTCTGCTCTTGGTGGGCGGGGTCGTTGGCGCGCAGATCGGCACCCGCATCGGCGTGAAGATGAAGGCCGAACAATTGCGCATCCTGCTGGCGATCATGGTGCTGGCCGTCTGCGGCCGCTTGGCGCTGGACCTGCTGCTGGAACCGGCCGAACTTTATTCGCTTGGCGCGGGAGGTGGACATTGAGACTGCGCCTCGCCCTCCTGGCCCTCTGGGTCGCGATCGCGCCGGCCGAGGCCGAACAGGTCGTGGCAGGCCTCAGCCAGGACGCAATCTCGATCACGGCCAATTTCGATGGGTCCGAGATCCTGATTTTCGGGGCCGTGCGCCGCGAGGCGCCGCCGCCGGGATCGGACCCGATGGAGGTGATCATCACGGTCGAAGGCCCGAGCCGCCCGGTTACCGTCCGGCGCAAGGCCCGCCGCTTCGGCATCTGGGTCAACACCGACGCCGCCGAGATCGACGGCGCGCCGACCTTCTACGCCGTCTCGACCACCGTGCCGTTTGGAGAGGCGTTGAGCCATACCGAGGATTTGCGCCACCGCGTCAGCATTCCCTGGGCCATCCGCGCCGTGGGCACCGAGGTGGCCGACCAGGCGGCCTTCACCGACGGGCTGATGCGCATCCGATTGAACGAGTCGCTCTATCAGATGAACGAAGGCACCGTCCGGTTCCGCGAGGAAACGCTGTTCGACACGGCTGTGCGCCTTCCCGCCAATCTGGTGGAGGGGGACTACCAGACGCGCATCTTCCTGACCCGCGGCGGAGAGGTTGTCGATGTGTTCGAACAGGCGATCCCGGTCCGCAAGGTCGGGCTGGAGCGGTGGATCTACAACCTCGCCCATCAACAGCCGCTGATGTACGGCATCCTGTCCCTCGTCATCGCCATTGCGGCGGGGTGGGTGGCATCGGCTGTCTTCCGCTATATCCGGACCTGAGCGGGGCAGGGGGGGCGCTGCCCCCGGCGCCTTTGGCGCCTCCCCCGGGATATTTTCAAAACAGAGACCGGGGGCGGATCAGCCGCGGCCCACATAGGGCATCTGCGTGGCCATGATCGTCTGGAACAGCGTGTTGGCCGACAGCGGCAGGTTTGCCATGGCCACCACCGCGTCGGCCACATGCGTGACGTCCATGGTCGGCGGCGGAGTTTCCCCCCGGGCGATTGCCTGCGCCGCGACATCGCGCAGAAGGTCGGTTTCGGCATTGCCGATATCAATCTGTCCGCAGGCAATATCAAACGGGCGTCCATCCAGCGCGATCTGGCGGGTCAGGCCGGTAATGGCATGCTTGGTCGCCGTATAGGGCGCCGCGCCGGGCCGGGGCACATGGGCCGAGATCGAGCCATTGTTGATGATCCGTCCCCCTTGGGGGGATTGATGGCGCATGATCCGGAACGCCATCCGCGCGCAGTAGAACATGCCCGAGAGGTTCACATCGACAGCGCGGCGCCAATCCTCGATCGAAATTTCGTCCAGCGGCGCGGCTTGCGTGAAGATGCCCGCATTGTTGAACAGGGCATCCAGCCGCCCGTTTGCCTCGGCAAAGTCGTGGAACGACACCTGCACGGCATCGGGGTCCGTCACATCCAGTGGCAGCGGCACCGCGCGGTCGCCATGGGCGCGGGCCATATCTTCTAGAAGATCGGCCCGCCGCGCGGCAAGCCCCACACACCAGCCATCGGCCAGCAGGGCCTCGGCCACGGCGCGTCCGATCCCGGCGCTGGCGCCGGTGACAATGATGGTCTTCATTCTGGGGCCTCCTGGACATCTAGGCTAAGCGGGGCGGGCGCAACCCGCAGATCGTCGATGCTGAGGGCGGCGCGCGGCTTCGACAGGCGGTAGCGCGTGATCCAGATCAGCTTTTCCTGCGCCCGGGTGATCGCAACATAGGCCAGCCGCTTCCACAAGGCCTGACCGGCTTCGGTGCGGCCCGACCGGGCCGCGGCATAGAGGTCGGGGGCAAAGACCTGAACCGTCGGCCATTGTGATCCTTGGGCCTTGTGCATGGTCACCGCCGCGCCGTGCAGAAAGGCCGCCCCCATACGCGCGGCGTAAGGAATGAAGGGTTCTTCCTCGTCCGGTTTCTCGATTTTCACGATCGAGGCGGCCGAGAGGCGCGGGCTGTCCGCCCCGATCACATGAAGGCGCGAGAACCCAGGCTTCGAGCCCGGGCCCAGATAGATCACAGGCGCCCCCTTGATCAGCCCGCGGGCCTCCAGGTCGATCCGGCGCTTGCGGTGCTTCAACGGCAACTCGATCCCGTCGCAGATCAAGGGCTCACCCGCGATGAGTTCGTCCTCGGGCGCGCCAAAGGCGCCGCGAAAGGCCGTGATCAGCCGCACCCGCGTTGCGTTGCGCCACACCAGAACGGGGCTGCGCGCCATCAGGTCGGTGTCGGCGCGCGGGGCCATTTCGATCCGGTCATCGGTGCGGGCGGCGTCTTCGATCATGCGCTCAAACCGCTCGAAGCTGAGGTCGGGATCGGACAGCGCATGGGCGAGGTCAAGGATCGGGTTGTCAGCCTCCTGCCGATGCACCCGCGCCAGTTCCAGCCGATTGGCGCCCTTGATCCGGTCAAAGACCATTTCCCCCGATTGCCCCACAGGCGCCAGCTGCGCGGGGTCGCCAAACAGGATCAGGGTCGGAAAAATCTCGCGCAGATCGCTGAACTGCTTGTCATCCAGCATCGAGCTTTCGTCGATCAGCCCGATGTCCAGGGCGTCCTCGCGGCGTTTCCATCCGGTGATGAAGTCCGATCCGCGCAGCCCGGCGGCGGCCAGGGCGGCGGGGACGGATTTATGCGCATCATAGACCGCTTTGGCGCGGTCCAGCGCCTCGTCGGTCAGCGCCTCGATCTCGGGGCGCGGGCCCTGACCGGCCAGCCATTCCGCGACCTTCTCGAACTCGGGGTCGTAGACGGGTGTGTAGAGGATGCGGTGGATCGTGGTCGCGGGCACCCCGCGCGACCGCAGGACCGAGGCCGCCTTGTTCGTCGGCGCCAGCACAGCCACGGTGCGGCGATCCTTGCGGCGGCGGCCTTCCCAATCGCCCGAAATCACGTCGACCCCGGCGCTTTCCAACGCCTTCACAAGCTCAGCCAGAAGCAGCGTCTTGCCCGACCCGGCCTTGCCGATCACGGCCACGACACTGGCATCCCCTTCGGCCCTTGGGGTCGTGGTCTCGTGGTCCAGATCGACACCCATGCCCGCCAGCACCTCGGCGATGCGGTCATGGGCTTGGGCCTGATCGTCGGAGAAGGCAAGCGCGGTCGTCATGCCGGGACCGTAGCGGCTGTGCCCGCCGGGGGCGAGGGGGGAAACGCCCCGGGCGCAGGGTGACATGGCCCCGCAGGTGCAGGGCCATGTCCGATGTCAGGTGTTCAGCATCGCGCGCAGGGCGGTCACGCCCCCTTGCGTGATGCCGTGACCGGGCCCCGGTGCGACCTCAAAGGTCACGTCCGCGCCCATCTTGGCGAACTGCTCGGCACTGGCCTTGGCGCGGGCCAGCGGGATATGCGGGTCACGCTCATGGACGGTGATCGCCACGGGCACCGACGGATGCTGCGTGCCATAGTCGAACGCCTTGGGTCCAAACCCATAAAGCGCCGGGTCCGCGCCGCCATCGGCATCGCCCGTGCCGACCAGCCCGGCACTCAGCCCGGCGATCCCGGCCAGGCCTTCGGTGCGGGCGCCGTATTCCAGCGCCAGGCATCCGCCCTGGCTGAAGCCCGCCACGACGATCTTGTCCTGCGCGATCCCACCCGCGACGAGCGCCTGAACCGCGCTGTCGACGGCGGCCAGCCCGGCCTCGAGGAAGGGCGCCATCTGGGCCGTGGGCGCCAGGAACGAGGTCGGCCACCAACTGCGCCCGGGGGCTTCGGGGGCCGCATAGGCCACCTCCGGCAGGCCCAGGGCATCGCCCAGGCCCAAAATGTCCGCGGCCGAGCCGCCGCGCCCATGCACCAGGACCAGACCCATTCGGGCCGATCCGGGGGTGGCGCCGCCAAAGCTGAGCGGGGTGTTTGAATATGTCGTCATCATGCCACCTTCAAAGGAGGAAGGACCGCTTCGATGCGGTCGCGGTGCGCCTCGTACTTGGGAGGCAGTTTCAGGCTTTCGCCCAGATGGGATTCGTCTTCGTCCACGGCGAACCCCGGCGGGTCCGTTGCGATTTCAAACAACACGCCCCCCGGCTCGCGGAAGTAGATGGCGTTGAAATACTGTCGGTCAATCACAGGCGTCACCCCAAGACCCGCGCTGGCAAGGCGGTCGCGCCACTCGGCCTGAACCGCATCATCCTCGGCGCGGAAGGCGACGTGGTGGATGGTGCCCGCGCCCTGACGACCGATCGACGGCGCATCAGACCGCATCACGTCAACCACGGCGCCCCGGGCCTCACCCGGCGCTTTGAGGCGCAGACGCTCGACACCGTCGACGGTCTCATGACCCACTTCATCATACCCGAACAGGTCCGTGATCAGCCGCGCGGTCGGAGCGATGTCATCTTCCCAAAGAGTGACCGAATGAAACCCGTCCAGACTTGCGGCGTGGACGCGCTGCGTCTCGACCAACTCGACAGGGGCGCCGTCGGGATCACGCAGCGTGATGACCCGGCTGCCAAAGCGCTCAACAGGGCCTTCGAAATCAATGGCGTCTCCGGCCAGCCGCAGCATCCAGGCGTCGAACTGACCCTCAGGAACCGCGTAGGCATAGGCACTTGCCATGCCAGGGCCCGCGCGCCCGGGGCCCGCATCGACGAACGGGAAGAACGTCAGGATCGTCCCGGGGCGCCCGGCATCGTCGCCGTAGTAGAGATGATAGGTCCCGGGATCGTCAAAGTTCACCGTCTTTTTCACCAAGTGCTGGTCCAGCACGGAATGATAAAAATCCACGTTGCCCAGGGGCCGGCCGGAAAGAGCTGTCACGTGGTGCAGCCCCGGTATCGTGCGTGTCATGGGTTTCTCCTGTGTCTGCGGGCGCGCGGTGCGTCTGCCCTGCGTCTGACAGGCAAAATGGCGGTTTTGTGATTTGCATCAATGCAGGTCCGCGAACCGGATATGTGCACCGATAAACACAAAGTGAAGATTTATACATTTTTTGTGCATCGCGAATTTACGCGCTCTTAAGCCCGCCCGGGTCACGCTGACGTGGCCCCGTTGCTTGCCCACAGGACCGCACGCCATGACCCAGGCCTTTGCCCCGATGACTCGCGCCGACCCGGCCAAGATGCGGCAGGCCTACGCCCGCCAGATCCCCGGGGCGGACCGCGCGCTGACCGGGCTCGACCACCCCGTTGGCGCCCGGCATCCCCGCGCCTGGGTCGGGCCGCCGCACCTTTATGATCTGATCGGGGCGATGCAGTTCCAGTTGCTCGTCGAACTGGGATGCCGGGACCACCACCGCGTTCTGGATATCGGCTGCGGCAGCCTCAGGTTGGGGCAGCTGGTGATCCCCTACCTCCTGCCCGATCGTTATTTCGGCGTCGAACCCGAGGCTGAGATCCTTGATCAGGGTGTGCAAATGCATTTCGGCGCCCCCTTGGACAGGGCGCAGGTGATCGCGCACAAGCGCCCCAGGTTCCGCATCAGTGCCGAGTTTGCCTATCTCGACCTGACCGGTGGCCCGGTTGATTTCATCTTCGCCCAGTCCATCGCCTCCCATACCGGGCCGGATATGACCCGCGATCTGCTCCGCGCCATCGCGCAGGTCTGCCACCCCGACACAATCGCCATGGTAACCTTCATCCGCTGCGACAATCCCGAAAACGCCAACCGGACCGAGGGATGGGTTTACCCCGAATGCGTCACCTACACCGATGCTGATTTCGGGGGCTTTGCGCGCGACGCCGGCCTCTATGCCTATCGCGCCGCTTGGCCCGCGATGAACATCCGCGCCGATGGTCTGATCAGCAGCCAACAGCCCACCATCCTGACCCGCCGCCCTTGGCGTCCGGCCTTGGCGCAGCGCATGACCGCCGCCTTGTTCGAAGGGATTTTGCCCTTGGACGGGCCTCAGGCCGTGGGCACGGTCTGACAGGCCACGAAATCCGCGACGGCCTCCGCCGCACCATCCAGCGCCATCAGCAGCGCGTCAGGGCCCGAGAAAAACCGCGCATCGGTATTGCGCGCCAGCCCAAGAAGCACGTTGCCAAACCCCCGATCGCTGACGATCAAACTCCGCCCGTCCTCGGCATAGGCCTGGCGGTTGGTCGTGATGGTCAGCTCTTGCCCGCCGGTGAAGGCAATCCCAAAGCCCGGCGCGTCAGGCCACGGAATATCGCGGGTGACCGTCAGCGTATAAAGCGGCAACGCGGGATCATAGGTGATCACCACGCTCTGCCCCGCATCGGTCGAATACAGCGTGCACAGCCCGTCCTCGATCCCACTGTCCCAAAACTGCGCAGCTGCAGGGGTGGCAACAAGGGCGAGCAGGAGGGGAAGAACGTGGCGCATGCAGCAATGGTAGTTTTTCGCGCCCCACTGGCCAGATCAAACACCAACATGGGTCGTTCGACGCCGCGACGTGCACGCGCATCTCGGACCGACCACACCCAAGCCTGGCAGGACGGCCAACGTCGGACTCTGGTTCAGGCGGTGAAGGCCTCCGGAAGACCGTCAGTGGTCAGCGAACTGCGCAATCTTATTTGCGGCGCGGCCCATCAGGTAGGAAAAGAACAGCACCACCAACCCGGAACAGGCCAGATAGGCCGATGTTTTTTCCGCGGCCACGCTGGTGCCAAACACGGCGAAACCGGCCGAAACCAGCAAAAGCGCCCAAGGCAAGAAAGCGCTCAGCATGAAGCAGAGGACGCAGGATTTTTCAGCCGTCGTCTTCATCAGAATTCCTTCCTTGATGGTTGCAAAAGTATTCCAAACCCCAGGCGCCCGCAAGCAGCGGCGCAATGATGAGCCAGAACATCCCCGGCCCGAACAAATGGTTGACCAAGTTGTCAACCGATGTGGAGACCGTCGCAAAGGCAGCCCCCGCCGCTCCGACCGCTTTGACCAAACAGAACGCGACGTTTGGATTGCTGTCCTTCGACAGCTTTGCACTCGCCACTTGCCCAGAATCGGACGCCACCCTGCGCAGTTCTCTTCGCGGCGATTGGGCCTATCCTCACAGCACTCAGATCGTGCGCTGAAAACCTTAAGAAATGGTTAACGGTTTCCCAAAACGGCAAAGTTTCAAGGCGTTACGGCCGTGCTCACCCGTGAGCAGCCCTACCGTTTGCGCCGTTTCACGTTCCCGCCGCGTTGGCCCGGTCGGCCGGCGGTGGACCGTCCGCTGGCCTTGACGGCGGCATCGGCGGCGGCCTCGACCGCGGATTGGCGGGCCAGCGGATCGTCGGCGATGGCCAGGTCCACGGCCTCCAGCCGCTTGACCTCGTCCCGCAGACGGGCAGCTTCTTCGAACTCGAGGTTCTCGGCCGCCTTCCGCATCTGTTCGCGCAGCCCATCCAGGTGCGCCTGCAGGTTCGAACCGACCATCGGTTTGTCGATCTTCGCCGTGACCCGCGCCTGATCCGTATCGCCCTTGTAGAGCCCCGCCAGCACATCCTCGACGTTCTTTTTGACCGTTTCAGGGGTGATACCGTGTGCCTCGTTATAGGCCATTTGTTTGGCCCGCCGCCGCTCGGTCTCGCGGATCGCGCGCTCCATCGAGCCGGTGATCCGGTCGGCATACATGATGACCCGCCCATCCGCGTTCCGTGCGGCCCGGCCGATGGTCTGGATCAGCGAGGTCTCGGACCGCAGGAAGCCTTCCTTGTCCGCGTCCAGAATCGCAACCAGTCCGCATTCGGGAATGTCCAGCCCCTCGCGGAGCAGGTTGATCCCCACCAGTACATCGAACGCCCCGAGCCGCAGGTCGCGCAAGATCTCGATCCGCTCCAGCGTGTCGATATCCGAGTGCATGTAGCGGACCCGAATGCCCTGTTCGTGCAGGTATTCGGTCAGGTCTTCGGCCATGCGCTTGGTCAGCACCGTGCACAACGTCCGGAACCCGTCGGCGGCGACCTTGCGGATTTCATCCAGCAGATCGTCAACCTGCATCTCGACCGGGCGGATTTCGACCTGTGGGTCCAACAGGCCCGTCGGGCGGATGACCTGCTCGGTGAAGACACCGCCGGCCCGGTCCAGTTCCCAGTCCGCCGGCGTGGCCGAGACGAACACCGATTGCGGGCGCATCGCGTCCCACTCCTCGAATTTCAGCGGTCGGTTGTCCATGCAGGACGGCAGGCGGAACCCATGCTCGGCCAGCGTGAACTTGCGCCGATAGTCACCGCGGTACATGCCCCCGATCTGCGGCACGCTGACATGGCTTTCATCGGCGAAAACGATGGCGTTGTCGGGGATGTATTCGAACAGAGTGGGCGGCGGTTCCCCCGGCGCCCGGCCGGTCAGATAGCGTGAATAGTTTTCGATGCCGTTGCAGACGCCGGTCGCTTCCAGCATCTCCAGATCGAAATTCGTGCGCTGCTCCAGCCGCTGCGCTTCCAGCAGTTTGCCTTCGCCCACCAGTTGCTCCAGCCGTTGCGCCAACTCGGATTTGATGCCCTTGATCGCCTGCTGCATCGTGGGGCGCGGCGTCACATAGTGCGAGTTCGCGTAGACCCGAATTTTTTCGAACGTGTCGGTTCTCTCGCCAGTCAGCGGGTCAAACTCGGTGATGCTTTCCAGTTCTTCGCCGAAAAAGCTGAGCTTCCAGGCCCGGTCCTCGAGGTGGGCGGGCCAGATCTCGAGGCTGTCGCCCCGCACCCGGAAACTGCCGCGCTGAAAAGCCTGGTCGTTGCGGCGGTACTGCTGCGCGACCAGATCCGCCATAACCTTGCGCTGGTCGTAGTCCCGACCCGCGTGCAGATCCTGGGTCATCGCGCCGTAGGTTTCGACCGAGCCGATGCCGTAAATGCAACTGACCGAGGCCACGATGATCACATCGTCACGCTCCAGCAGCGCCCGGGTGGCCGAGTGGCGCATCCGGTCGATCTGTTCGTTAATCTGGCTTTCTTTTTCGATGTAGGTGTCCGAGCGCGCCACATAGGCCTCGGGCTGGTAGTAGTCGTAGTAGCTGACAAAATACTCGACCGCGTTCTCGGGGAAGAACCCTTTGAACTCGCCATAAAGTTGCGCGGCCAGTGTCTTGTTCGGCGCCAGTATGATGGCCGGACGCTGCGTTTCCTCGATGACCTTTGCCATCGTGAACGTCTTGCCCGTACCCGTCGCCCCCAAAAGCACCTGATCCTGTTCCAGATCGCGAATCCCGCCGGACAGCTCGGCAATGGCTGTCGGCTGATCCCCGGCAGGTTTGAATTCGCTTTGCATCACAAAGGCCTTGCCGCCTTCCAGCTTAGGGCGCGCGCGGACCTCATCGACCGATTGCCCGGTATCCGGCATCGCTTCGGGGGAGTTGTTGTGCATGTCAGGACCTCTGTTCCTGACTTAGAATGGTCGCATTTTGTTCTGGTTCAAGAGGTTTCCCCTATCACCGTGATTGTCTCCTGCCATTGGTTAAGGAGACCTTTGAAAAGTCGCGACAATTTATACAACTTTAAGGCGAAATTCTTGTTGCAATGCCGCGGACCGGTGACTTAGGCTTTCGGTGCAAGCCGTAGAAGCGGTTGCCGGTCAGGGTCGAACACCCACCCACCCCTCGCTCCCTCGAGTCTGATCGGCAACCCTCTCTTGCATCTCCGGAAAGTTTGGTTTGGTGCGACGTCCGCGACAGGTTGAAGGATGGACAAATCGCGCCTCGTTTTTCATAAGCGACATACCACCTAAGCGAGAAGGTCCAGCCATGCGCGCCCGCATCTACAAACCTGCGAAAACGGCCATGTCCTCCGGCACGGCGAAGACGAAGGATTGGGTGCTGGAATTTGCGCCTGCCTCGCCGCGCGCGGTGGATCCCCTGATGGGCTGGACGTCGTCCTCGGACATGAACAGCCAGGTCAAACTCCAGTTCGAAACGCTGGAGGCGGCGCAGGACTATGCCAAGGATCATGGCATTGAGGCGATCGTGCTGAAGCCGAAGTCGCGCAAGCCCAACATTCGCCCGCGCGGGTATGGCGAAAACTTCGCGACCGACCGCCGGGGCGCCTGGACCCACTAATCACCTGTGAGAGGCTCGATGATTGAACCGGCCGATCCGCTGGACCCAAAAGTGCGCCCGTTGATCGAAGCGCACCTGGCGCATTCCTGGGAATCGACCCCCGAGACCAGCATTCACACGATGACCCCCGAAGACATTGCCCGGACCGACATGCGGTTCTGGGCCATCTTCGACGGGGACCGTGCGGTCGCCTGCGGGGCCCTGAAGCCGCTGGAGGATGGTTCGGTCGAGGTGAAATCGGTGCATGTGGCCAAGGCCGAGCGCGGCAAAGGTCATGCCCGCCGGATCATGGCCCATCTGATCGATGTTGCGCGCGACCAGGGCCACACCGCGGTGGTGTTGGAAACCGGCTCGGAGGTTCTGCCGGCGTTTGACGCGGCGCGCGCGCTTTATGAGCGCATGGGGTTCGCCTATTGCGGGCCGATCCCCGGCTATGGGCCGGACGAGAATTCGGCCTTCATGCGGTTGGATCTCTGATCTGCGCGCAGGAGGCGGTGGACCAAGCCGGATGCCTCGCCTATCAGGGGGGCACGCGGGCCCATAGCTCAACTGGATAGAGCAGCCGACTTCTAATCGGCAGGTTGAGGGTTCGAGTCCTTCTGGGCCCGCCAGCACGCGCCGGATCGCTGGACAGCACCCGGTTGCCTGCTACCCTCCGCGATGACGAAACACTTGGGACAGGGATACCAACATGGCACGCGTGGCATTTTTGGGATTGGGGGTTATGGGCGGACCGATGGCGGTTCACCTGAGCAATGCAGGCCATGAGGTGACGGTCTACAACCGCACGGCCGCCAAGGCCGAAGCCTGGGTTGCCGCCCATGGCGGGTCGATGGCCGCCACCCCGCGGGAGGCTGCGGATGGGTGCGATTTTGTCATGTCCTGCGTTGGCAATGATGACGATCTGCGCTCGGTCGTGACCGGGCCGGACGGTGCCCTGGCCGGCATGCACGAGGGGGCGGTTTTCGTGGACCACACCACGGTGTCGGCCACCGTCACCCGCGAGCTGGCTGCCCAGGCCGCAGAGAGCGGGATCGGATGGGTCGATGCGCCGGTGTCAGGCGGACAGGCCGGGGCCGAGAATGGTCAGCTTGCGATCATGTGCGGCGGGGATGTCGCGCATTTCACCGCCGCCGAGCCGGTGGTGGACGCCTATTCCAAGGCCACCGTACATTTTGGCGAGGTCGGTGCGGGGCAACTGACCAAGATGGTCAACCAGGTCTGCATCGTGGGCGCCATCCAATCGATTTCCGAAGGCCTGTTCATGGCCATGAAGGCGGGCCTTGATCCCAAGAAGGTCGCCGATCTTGTCAGCCAGGGCGCGGGCGGGTCGTGGCAGTTGGCCAACCGTGCGGGCACGATGGTCGACAACGAGTTCAACCATGGGTTCGCGGTGGACTGGATGCGCAAAGACCTGAACATCGCCTTAAACCAAGCGGATGAGTTGGGCCTGTCATTGCCTGTCACGGCGCTGGTCGATCAGTTCTATGCCGATGTGCAGCAAATGGGCGGCGGACGGTGGGACACCTCGAGCCTGATTCAGCGGTTCCGCAAGCTGCATGGCGAACCAACCTGACATCTTGCGGTTTTCGCTGACCGATCTGAGCGGCCTCGACGCCGCGGCGTTCGACACCGTGATCGACGTGCGCAGCCCGTCGGAATTCGCGATCGACCGGGTTCCGGGCGCGATCTCGTTGCCGGTGCTCGACGATGACGAACGCGCGCGGGTCGGCACGATCTATACGCAGGACAGCCCGTTCCGCGCCCGCAAGGTTGGCGCTGCCATTGTCGCCAAAAACGCCGCGCACCACATCGAAACCGCCCTGGCCGACAAGCCGGGGGCGTGGCGACCCCTCGTCTACTGCTGGCGCGGCGGGCAAAGGTCGGGCGCGTTTGCCAGCATCCTGGAGCAGATCGGCTGGCGCGTGGCGATTCTTGAGGGCGGCTACCAATCCTGGCGCCGACATGTCGTTGCGCGTCTCTATCACGACACGCTGCCGTTTCGCTTGGTGCGGTTGGATGGGTTTACGGGCACCGGGAAAACCGACGTTCTGCACCGGGTGGCGGCGCTTGGCGGTCAGGTGATCGACCTGGAGGGGCTGGCCTGCCATCGCGGGTCCATTCTTGGCGGGCAAGCCGCCGATCAACCCGTGCAGAAGGCGTTTGAGACCAGCCTTGTGGCCGCCTTTGCCCGCCTGGATCCGACCCGACCCGTTCTGGTGGAAGCCGAAAGCGCCCGGATTGGTGCGTTGCGTCTGCCCCCGGCGCTGTGGGGCGGCATGAAGGCCAGTGATCGCATCGTGCTGACGTCGCCCCGCGCAGCCCGCGCGCGGCATCTGGCGGCGGGCTATGGCGGGCTGTTGGATGATCCGCTTGCGTTGCGGCGTACTCTGGACCGGCTGCGCGAACTAGTCGGCGGCGCGCAGGTGTCGGATTGGGCCGCGATGATCGACGCCGGCGCGGCCGAGGATCTTGCCGCCTCCTTGATCGAGGGGCATTACGACCCCGCCTATACCCGGGCCCGCCGCGCGGAGGAGGGCGCCGAGATCGCCCAAATCGCGCTGGCCGACATGACACCCACCGACCTCGACACGGCGGCCCAGGCCGTTTTGGATCGGATGAGGGCGCTTTAACGACCCCACACCCAAAAAATCAGGCTGGCGTGCGTCGCTGATGCGGTCGCGCCCCTTTCCCTCGGTCGCGGCTTTGGGTAACCCGTCCCCAAATCCGACGAAGGGGCAGAAGCCATGGAAAAGACCTTCAACGCAGCCGAGGCCGAGGCGCGCATTTCGAACGCCTGGGAAAGCGCGGGCGCCTTCCGTGCTGGCGCGAATGCCAAGGACGGTATGCCGGCCTATTCCATCATGATCCCACCGCCGAACGTGACGGGGGTGCTGCATGTCGGACACGCCTTCAACAACACGCTTCAGGATGTCCTGACGCGCTGGCACCGGATGCGGGGCTACGACACGCTGTGGCAGCCCGGCACGGACCACGCAGGCATTGCCACGCAGATGGTGGTGGAGCGCGAACTGGCCCGCACGCAACAGCCGTCGCGGCGCGAGTTGGGGCGCGAAAAGTTCCTCGAAAAGGTGTGGGACTGGAAGGAGCAATCGGGCGGCACGATCCGTGAGCAGCTCAAGCGGCTCGGGGCGTCCTGCGATTGGTCCCGCGAGGCGTTTACCATGCGCGGTGCACCCGGCGACCCGGCCCCCGAGGAAGGGCCGAACTTCCACGAGGCGGTCATCAAGGTCTTCGTGGACATGTACGAGAAGGGCTACATCTACCGCGGCAAGCGGCTGGTGAACTGGGACCCGCATTTCGAGACGGCGATCAGCGACCTGGAAGTCGAGAACATCGATACCGCCGGGCATATGTGGCACTTCAAATACCCGCTCGCCGGTGGGGCCACCTATGAGTATGTCGAAAAGGACGCGGACGGAAACGTCACCCTGCGTGAGACACGGGACTATATCTCGATCGCGACAACACGACCGGAAACGATGCTTGGCGATGGTGCTGTCGCGGTTCACCCTGACGATGCCCGCTATGCCCCGATTGTCGGCACGTTGTGCGAGATTCCGGTTGGCCCGAAGGAACACCGCCGGTTGATCCCCATCATCACCGATGACTATCCCGACCCGGAGTTCGGATCGGGGGCCGTGAAGATCACCGGTGCGCATGATTTCAACGACTATGGCGTCGCGAAGCGGGGCAATATTCCGTGCTATCGCCTGATGGATACCAAGGCCCATCTGCGCGACGACGGGCTGCCCTATGCCGAGGCTGCCGCAGTGGCCCAAGCGGTCGCCAACGGAGAGCGCAGCCTGACCGAAACCGAAGCCGATGCCCTGAACCTGGTGCCCGATCATCTGCGCGGCCTCGACCGGTTCGCGGCCCGCGAGAAAGTCATTGCCGAGATCACCGAAGAAGGTCTGGCCGTGATGACCCGGGCGGATGATCCAATCCTGGGCAAGGCGGCCCTGAAGCCCGACGCCGACGGGGCGGACGCGCCCGTGCCGCTGGTCGAAGCCAAGACCATCACGCAGCCTTATGGCGACCGCTCGAAGGTCGTGATCGAGCCGATGCTGACCGACCAATGGTTCGTGGACACGGCCAAGATCGTTGAGCCTGCCTTGGAGGCTGTCCGGACCGGTCGCACCCGCATCATGCCCGAGCAGCACCGCAAGGTGTATTTCCACTGGCTGGAAAACATCGAGCCGTGGACGATCTCGCGCCAGCTGTGGTGGGGCCATCAGATCCCGGTTTGGTATGGGTTTGACCTGGGCCGCCACGGGTTCCGCGACGATGAAGGTGATGGCGCGCTCGATGAGGTCGAGTTGCTGCGCCTGTTGGACGCCCAAACCCTGCTGAAGGGGGATGAGCGCCACCATTCCGCCGCCGATTTTGAGGCGGTTGCGGCCCAGTTTGCCGATGTCCTGGCCGGGTTGCCGACGCCGCTGAACCGTGCGCGCGTGATCGAAGTGGCGGATCGCAATGCCGCCGCGCATGCGCTGGCGGACAGTCTGGCCGACTACAACCTGAGCCAGGATCCCACGCATCTGGTCTATCCTGTATGGCGTGACCCCGACGTGTTGGATACGTGGTTCTCATCCGGTCTTTGGCCGATCGGAACGTTGGGCTGGCCCGAAGATACGCCGGAATTGCAACGGTATTTCCCCACCTCGACCCTGGTCAGCGGGTTCGACATCATCTTCTTCTGGGTGGCCCGGATGATGATGATGCAACTGGCCGTCGTCGACGACATCCCGTTCAAGGATGTGTACGTCCACGCGCTGGTCCGGGACGAGAAGGGCCGCAAGATGTCGAAATCCATCGGCAACGTGCTGGACCCTCTGGAACTGGTGGACGAATACGGCGCGGATGCTGTGCGCTTCACGCTGACGGCCATGGCCGCCATGGGGCGTGACCTGAAGCTGTCGAAGGACCGCATCCAGGGCTACCGAAACTTTGGCACCAAGCTGTGGAATGCGGCCCGATTTGCCGAAATGAACGATTGCAAGCCGGTCGACGGGTTCGATCCGGCCGCCGTGCAGCAGACGGTCAACCGCTGGATTGTCGGCGAAACCGCGCGGGCGCGGCTGGCGCATGACGAGGCGCTGGAGGCCTATCGGTTCAACGATGCGGCGAATGGGCTCTATGCCTATGTCTGGGGCACGGTCTGCGACTGGTATCTGGAGTTCGCCAAACCGCTCTTTGCCAGCGGCGATGCGGCCGTCATCGCGGAAACGCGGGCGACGATGGCGTGGGTGATCGACCAGTGCCTGATCCTGCTGCACCCGACCATGCCGTTCATCACCGAAGAGCTTTGGGCCGAGATCGCGGACCGTCCGAAGATGCTGGTGCATGCCGATTGGCCGACATACGGCGATGGCCTCATTGATGCCGCGGCCGATCGCGAGATGCGGTGGGTCATTGGCCTGATCGAGGAGATCCGGTCCGTGCGCCAGCAGATGCACGTGCCCGCGGGGCTGAAGGTCCAATTGCTGCAACTGGAACTGGATGCGGCAGGACAAGCGGCCTTTGAAACCAACCGGGCCATGATTGATCGTTTGGCGCGTTTGTCGGATGTGACCGCCGTCGAAGCGATGCCCAAGGGCGCCGTGACGGTTGCCGTCGAGGGGGGGACATTCGGGCTTCCGATCGCCGATCTGATCGACGTGGATGAGGAAAAAGCCCGTCTGGAAAAGGTTCTGGGCAAGCTGGCCAAGGAATTGGGCGGTCTGCGCGGTCGTCTGAACAATCCGAAATTCGCCGAAAGCGCCCCCGAGGAGGTCGTCGAAGAAACGCGCCACAACCTCGCGGCGCGCGAAGAGGAAGAGGCCAAGATCAAGGCCGCTCTGGACCGGTTGAACGAAATCGGGTGATTGGCGCGCGGATGTGCTAAGCTTTGGCCATGTCACATTGGTTCGAAAAGCTTGCCGAGCGCCGCATGCTCAATGCCCGTGCCGAAGGCCAGTTGGAGGGGTTGGCGGGTGAAGGGAAGCCTTTGCCCAACCGTCCAGAGGCCGCGATGATCGACGCAGGTGAGGCCGTGGGCTACCGCATCATGGCCGAGCACGGTGCCCTGCCGGAAGAAGTTGCGCTGGCCAAGACCTTGCAGGCGGCAAAGGCGACCTACGCGGCCCTTGAGGACGTCACACAAAAGAAGACCGCCATGGCGCAAATCGCCGATCTCGAAATGCGTTTGTCCATCGCGCGCGAAGCGCGAAAGAAGTTCATGGGCGGGTGAGGCGCGCCCCGCCGGCTTGGGCCGCGATCGTGCGCAATGTGACCCCGTGAAATCAAGGTTCGGAGGGTGATCCATGTTTCGACGACTTCCTGCACTTCTTCTGCTTTCGTGGTTCGCCACGCCCGTCTGGGCCGAAGCGGACGGCCCGGATTCATGGCGCGTGGTGGATGTGGCTGCGACCGACCGACTGAATGTCCGCATGGGACCGGGGGTTGAATACCCGATCCTCGATGCCTTGCCCCATGACGCGCGCGACTTGCAGCTTGAGATTTGCGTGCCAACGGTCAGCCGTCAGCAATTCTTTGCGATGACCGAGGCGGAACAGGCTGCCCTGACCGACTTCCCCCGCTGGTGCGCTGTGATTGTCGATGGGGAAACGCTTGGTTGGGTCAACGGGCGGTTTCTGATGGGGGAATAGACCGTCGCCTGAAAAACGACGTGCCTTGCGCAGCGGCGCGATTTGCGATTTTGCTGCGCACCATGTCTGAGCCACGCTACACCGACCTCGCCCAAAGTCTTCCCGCATCTGTCCCTTTCGTGGGGCCGGAAACTCAGGAACGCGCCCGAGACGCGGCGTTCCAAGCCCGGTTGGGCGCGAATGAAAGCGTGTTCGGGCCCTCACCCAAGGCGGTTGCCGCGATGGCCAAGGCGGCCGAAGAGACCCGGATGTACGGCGATCCCGAGGTATGGGATCTGCGTCTGGATCTGGCCGCCCACCATGGGGTCGACCTGGGCAATATCGTGGTCGGGGAGGGGATCGACGGCCTGCTTGGGTACCTTGTGCGGTTGTTGGTCGGTGCGGGAGATGCTGTTGTCACCTCCGACGGGGCGTATCCGACCTTCAACTATCACGTCGCTGGTTTTGGCGGGGCATTGCACAAAGTGCCGTATCGGGACGACAAGGAAGACCCCGAGGCGCTTTTGGCGAAAGCGCGCGAGGTCGACGCGAAGCTGATTTACTTCGCCAACCCCGACAATCCCATGGGGTCGTGGCACGACGCCTCAACCGTGGAGGCGATGATCGATGGGTTGCCGGACGGCGCGGTGTTGGCGCTGGATGAAGCCTATTCGGACACGGCCCCTGCGGACGCCATCCCGCCGCTCGATCTGAGCCATCCGCGGGTGATCCGGTTCCGCACCTTTTCGAAGGCCTACGGTCTGGCCGGGTTGCGCATGGGCTATGCGTTGGCCACGTCAGAGTTTGCCACGTCATTCAACAAGATCCGGAACCACTTTGGCGTTGGCCGTGTGGCCCAGGCGGGGGCACGCGCGGCGCTCGCGGACCAAGCGTATCTCTCCGCAACGATCAAAGCGATCATGACCTCGCGCGACGAGATTTCCGACATTGCGCGGCAGAATGGCCTCGTCCCGCTTCCTTCGGCCACGAACTTTGTGACGATCGATTGCGGTCGCGACGGGGATTTTGCCCGTGCTGTTCTTAAACATCTGATCAATCAGGGCATATTTGTCCGCATGCCCTTTGTGCCGCCCCAAGATCGGGCCATCCGGGTGTCGTGCGGCGGACCTGAGGACATGCGCGCCCTCTCGGAGGCTCTTCCAATCGCCTTGGACCACGCAACTGTTGACGCCGCCTAACGCTCTCATTTGCAAGTAATTTTTTGAGCTCACGCGCCTTTACCTGCGGCAATCCGCCGCTAGCTCTGGCGTATGGTTCATTTTCGCATCTTATACACGCTCGCGATCGTTCTGATGGTCTTCTCGCTGTTCGTGCTGTGGGTCTGGACTGGCCCGCTCGGCGTTTTGGCCGCTGCGGGATTGGCGCATCTCCTGTTTCGGATTTGCGAAGGACAGCGCGACGCCGAAATGGCGCTGGCCCGCAAATCCCGGGATACGGCCCTGAGCCAGGCGTTTGATCGGTCGTTTTGACGGCGGTGGGGCGTTAGCCCTCGGCAATCACGGCCATGGCCGCTTCGAGGCCGGTGGGCCCGTGCGGGATTTGCAGGGCCGCCATGCCAGCCTGCAAGCTGCCCAGAACCCCCAACACCATATGCGCGTTGACGTGACCCATATGCCCGATGCGCAGCAGGCTCGTCGGGTCACCTTCCGGGCCTTCTGATCCGCCAAGGGGAATACCAAGGGTGACACCCGCCTGGCTTGTCATCCAGTCGCGCATCTTCTGGCCGTTCCCGGGGCCGAAGCTGACGGTTGTCACCGCGTGGCTGCGTTTGTCGCGCGGGGCGATGTTCGGGCGGACCGGGCCAGCCTGGCCCCAGACCTCCAGCGCGGCCCACACGGCCTCGGCCAGAACCTTGTGACGGTGCCACACCTGCTGGAGGCCTTCTTCCTTCAGGATCATGTCCAGCGCTTCCCGCAGACCATAGAGGTGATGCGTCGGGGCGGTGCCGTTGAAGTAACGGTAAAACTCGGTCGGGTTCACGCGCGGGCGCCAGTCCCAATAGGGCGTAACCAGGTCAGCCGTTTCACGGGCGGCATCCGCTTTGTCGTTGAAATAGACAAACGCCATGCCCGGCGGGGTCATCAGCCCCTTTTGGCTGCCGGTCACCATCACGTCGACGCCCCAGGCGTCCATGTGAAACTCATCCACAGCCAGACAGGCGATGTTGTCCGAAAACAAAAGCGCGGGATGCCCAACCGCATCGAGGGTCTCGCGCAAGGCGGCGATGTCGTTCTTCACGCTGGTGGACGTATCGACCTGAACGGCGAGGACGGCCTTGATGGCGTGGGCCTTGTCGGCTTCCAATGCCTCGGCAACGCGGGCCATATCGATATCGGACTGCGTGCCGAAATCGATGATCTCGCACTCGACGCCCATCGCGGTCGCCATTTCACCCCACCCAAGGCAGAAACGACCGGTTCCGAGGATCAGGATCTTGTCCCCGCGGCTGAGCGTGTTGACCAGGGCCGCTTCCCAAACGCCGTGCCCATTGGCGATATACATGGCCACGTTGTGCTTGGTTTGGGCCACGGTTTTCAGATCGGGAACCAAGCTTGCCACCATATCGACCAGTTCTCCGGTGTAGATATTCGGCGCCGGGCGGTGCATCGCCTGCAACACGCGGTCGGGCATGACCGAGGGGCCAGGAATAGCAAGATAGTGGCGGCCAGCGGCAAGGCTCATGGTGGGCTCCTGTTCATGGACCAGAGAGAGGTATTGCGGCAGGACGGTGGGGTCAATCATTCGCAAGGCCTTGGCGACCTGCCACGCCATGATTAGGTGTGATCTGCATCCTTTCAGAATGTGATGAGGCCAAAACATGCACGGGGAAGTTGCCGGTGATCGAACGGTCATTCGCATAGGCGGCGCGGACCGCGAGTCGTTCTTGCACGGCCTAGTCACGCGCGATCTGTTGCCGGCGGGCGAGGGTCTGACCTATGCCGCCTTGCTGACCCCCCAAGGGAAATACCTCGCGGATTTCTTCCTGTTGAACCGGGGCGACGACATTGTGCTGGATGTGAAAACGGACATCGCGGCGAAGCTGGCGCAACGGTTGATGATGTACCGCTTGCGCGCAGATGTGACCGTTGAAGATGCAGGCCTCACGG
Organism: Paracoccaceae bacterium; assembly: GCA_963921255.3. Classification (GTDB taxonomy): domain Bacteria; phylum Pseudomonadota; class Alphaproteobacteria; order Rhodobacterales; family Rhodobacteraceae; genus JANSYL01. The sequence continues at coordinate 925,059 of CAWUEW020000001.1, forward strand.
TCGTTCGGGGATTGGGCGATCCGCCGGACACGGCATGGCCGGATCCACGGGACCCGTCCCTTGGCTGGCGCGGCTACGGGATCGAGGCCGGGGATGATGCCCCCATCGATTGGGATGCGATCCGCGTGGCAGCCTGTATTCCCGAGACCGGGATCGAGTTGATCCCGGATGACACGTATATCCTGGAGGCTGGCTTCGACCGCCTGTCCGGCGTCGATCACCGCAAGGGCTGCTATGTCGGTCAAGAGGTGACGGCACGGATGAAACACAAAACCGAGCTGCGCAAAGGGTTCACAACGGTCGAGGTCGAGGGCGCCGCGCCTGTGGGCGCGGAAATTCTGGCCGGGGACCGCGCGGTTGGGAAGCTTTTCACCCAGGCCGGCGGCTATGGCATCGCCTATCTGCGCTTTGACCGGGCGTCCGGTGACATGAAGGCCGGCGACGCGACCGTGCGCTGGTCTGGTGCGACGGGCGGCTAGATCAATAGCCCTGCTGCGCCTTCGTGTTTCAGCAGCCAGACTTTCGTTTCCACCCCACCCGGTGCGCTGAACCCGCCAAGACCGGTTGCCGACAGCACGCGATGGCATGGGATTAGGATGGGGACCGGATTCGCGCCGCAGGCCTGGCCCACGGCTTGCGGGGGGCCGTCGACCTCCTTGGCCAGATCGCCATATAGACGCGTGTCCCCGAACGGGATGGCCCGGAGCGCATCCAGAACCCGGCCCCTCAACCCGCTTCGGCCATGGCGGATCGGAACGCGAATATCCGTCAGTCTTCCATCAAAATACGCAGTCAGCTCATCAAGGGCTTGGGCCAAAACCGGATCATTGGAGGTCGGTTCGGTCGCGCCCCATCCCGAGGCGACCACAGCACCGCCCGCGACCGATACCCAGATTGGTCCGAGCGGCGTGTCGCGGCTGCCGGTTACAGTTGTTTCGAGAGCCACCATGTCGTTCCATCCGGGCTTTGGACACCGCCGCGCAGATCGCCGTCCCCTTTATCCATCAAGGGCTGCACGACACCCGCCCCGGCTGCCAGCGCCTTTTCAAACGTAGCCCCGGGATCGGGTACGTAGAGGCGCAGGTGCGCAGGTGGACCTGCGGCTCCGCCGATCATCAAGACCGTATCGTCCACCCGGCACTCGGCATGGACGATCCGCGTCTCGTCCCGGATAACCCGCAGACGGGTTGCGCCGAACACGGTTTCGCAGAATTGCAGGACCTGCTCGGGATCAGGCACGATGAGGTAGGGGGCCAGACTGGTGTAGCCGTCGGGTTTCCAGGACATACCCTCGATGCTGTGACCCAAAGACCACCACGTCAAGCCAGAGCAAGCCGGATTGGCCCCTTCGCCGACATCGGGTCAACGGGCCGCCCGCCCTGCGTCGCGACGAGGGGCAGGTGCAGCAACGCGGCGGATGCGCGGCATCAAAGGGCGCCAATCGTCCGACAGCACCCGCGCCACTTCGGACGGGCAGAGGGTTTTTCCGGCGCCACGGGACAGGGCCAAGGCCATCAAGGCCTCGGCGATCTCGTCGTCGGGGATCGAGCCAGTCACCCCTCGGGGTTCAGCTTGTCTTGGGTCTTGGTGTCGAAGTCTTCCGCCGCGTGGCGTTCGTGAAGCTGCATCTCCGGCTCGCCAAAGGCCCGGTTGACCATGCGCCCACGCTGCACAGCGGGACGGGCGTCGATGCGTTCGGCCCATTCCATGACATTCTTGTAGGACGCGACGTCCAGGAACTCGGCCGCGTTATAAAGTCGGCCAAGCACCAGTTGGCCGTACCACGCCCAGATGGCCATATCGGCGATCGTGTAAACGCCGCCAGCCATCCAATCATTGTCAGCCAGGTGCCGGTCGAGCACGTCAAGCTGCCGCTTGGCTTCCATGCTGAACCGGTCGATCGGGTATTTCCATTTTTCGGGCGCATAGGCGTAAAAATGGCCGAAGCCCCCGCCAAGATACGGGGCGCTGCCCATCTGCCAGAACAACCACGACAGCATTTCCGGGCGGGCGTCCTGCGTGAGGAAGGCGTCAAACTTTTCGGCAAGGTGCAGCATCATGGCTGCAGATTCGAACAGGCGGACAGGCGTGTCGCCGGACCGGTCCATCAGCGCCGGGAACTTGGAGTTCGGATTGACCTCCACAAAGCCCGAGCTGAACTGATCGCCTTCGCCAATATTGATCAGCCACGCGTCATATTCGGCCCCCGCATAGCCGGCAGCCAGGAGTTCTTCCAGCAGGACCGTCACCTTCACGCCATTGGGCGTCGCCAGTGAATACAGCTGAAACGGATGCTCTCCAACGGGCAGGTCTTTGTCGTGCGTCGGACCTGCAATCGGGCGGTTGATGTTGGCGAACTGGCCGCCATTTCCTTTTTCCCAGGTCCAGACCTTGGGCGGTTCGTACGTATCGGTCATGATCGCGATGTCCCCTGTTGCTGGGTTAGGACCTAAGCGTTGTTTCGACGAATCCAACAGACGTTGGACAGAATGTTTTCGGCATCACGCGCTGCCGTCACAGCGCCAGCAGGAACCGTGGCAGCAAACGGCCCGGGATCGAGCCCGATGGCGCGGAGCCCGCACGTTGCGCGCCCATGCGTTCGTAGAACGGGGCTGCGCCGGGATCGGCTTCAATCTCCAGCGCGGTCGCCCCGGCGGCGCGTGCGGTGTTGACCGCCCAGTGCATCATCTGCCGCCCCAACCCATGGCCCATATGGTCGGGATCAATGAAAAGCTTGTGAAGTTCGGCCAGTGCGCCGTTGAGCACGACCTGCGCCATGGCGATGGGCGCCCCACCCGCCCCTGTGATCAGTGCGACATGGCTGGTGCCGAGTTCCTCAGGTGACAGCCGCAACTCGTCCCGGCAGGACGCCATGAACGCGGCATCATACCCCCAATACGCTTTTGATCTCAGGGCAAGTTCGTGCAGCGCGGCCAGGTCTGTGGCGCGCGCTGCACGCTGTTGGGTCGGACTATCCAAGGGCACCGTCGCATCGGCCGCAGACGCCCGCATGGGCGTGGGTGCCGACATCAGGCAGAATTTTCCAGCACCGTTGGCATTTTGCGCCTTGGGCGGCGTGGAACACGACGCCAATGCTTGGATCATCCAGGCGGAAGGCATCATCTTGCGGCTCGCCTTCCATCACGGTCAGGGCCGAGGTGATGCACAGATCGTCCATCTCCACGCCCTTGATGATGGCAGCCAGCGCCGGATCCGAGATCTGGACCAGTGGCGCGGCCTCCAACGAGGCCCCGATCACCTTGTCGCGGCGCTGCACCTCCAGGGCGGCGGTGACCACACGGCGGACACGGCGGATGTCGGCCCACTTGGCGGCCAGATCTGCGTTCTTCCACGCCGCTGGCGTCTCGGGGATATCGACAAGGTGGACCGAGCTGGTGTCGCCCGGGTGCCGCTCCAGCCAGACCTCTTCCATTGTGAAGACGAGGATCGGGGCCAGCCAGGTTGTGAGCCGTTCAAAGAGCATCGTCAGAACCGTTCGTGCCGCTCGGCGCCGGGGCGTATCCCCGTCGCAATACAGCGCATCCTTGCGGATATCGAAGTAGAAGGCGCTGAGGTCGGTGGTCGCGAAGGTGAACACCGACTGGAACACGCCCTGGAAGTCATACTTGGCATAGCCCTCGCGGACGATGTCGTCCAACTCGGCCAGACGGTGCAGGACCCATTGCTCCAACTCGGGCATGTCCGCCGGCTCGACATGATCGGCCTCGGTCACATCGGCCAAAGACCCCAACATGAACCGCATGGTGTTGCGCAGGCGACGATAGCTGTCAGCGACGCCCTTGAGGATTTCGGGGCCGATCCGAAGGTCGACGGTATAGTCGGACTGCGCCACCCAAAGACGCAGGATATCCGCGCCGTACTGGTCGATCACCTCCTGCGGGGCGACCGTGTTGCCGATCGACTTGGACATCTTCATGCCCTTTTCGTCCAGCGTGAACCCGTGCGTCAGAACCCCGCGATACGGGGCACGCCCCTTGGTACCACAGGCCTGCAGCATGGAGGAATGGAACCACCCCCGGTGCTGGTCGGTGCCTTCAAGGTAGAGGTCTGCGATCCCGTCTTCGGTCCCGTCCGGCCGGTCGCGCAGGACAAAGGCATGGGTCGAGCCCGAGTCGAACCACACGTCGAGGATGTCGAAGACCTGGTCATAGGCCTCGGGGTCGTATTCATTGCCGAGGAAGCGCGCCTTGGAGCCGGGTTTGTACCACGCATCCGCGCCCTCTGACTCGAACGCCTCGAGAATCCGGGCATTCACCGCCGGATCCCGCAGCAGGTAATCCGCGTCCTGCGGGTCGGCCCCTTTCTTGACGAAGCAGGTCAGCGGCACGCCCCAGGCGCGCTGGCGGCTCAGCACCCAATCCGGGCGGGCTTCGATCATCGAATAGAGGCGGTTGCGCCCGGTTTGCGGCGTCCAGGTCACCAGTTGATCGATCGAGGTCAGTGCGCGTTCCCGGATCGTGGTGCCATAGGTGTCATCACCGCCGATCGCTTTGTCGATGGCGGCGAACCACTGGGGGCGGTTCAAGCGGATGACCGGCGCCTTCGACCGCCAGGAATGCGCGTCCGAGATCGTGAGACGCCGCCGGCCCAGAAGCCTGCCTTCGGCGACCAGCTTGTCGATGACGGCCTTGTTCGCGCCGCCCGGCTTGCCGTTCGGCTTGATGATCTGTTCACCGCCGAAGAACGGCAGATCCGCCCGGTAGGAACTGTCATCGAGGATGTTGTGCGTCATCTCGAAGGCTTTGGGGCCGCCGCGTTCGCGCAAAAAGATCGCGTAGTCGTCGTCACCGTGACTGGGCGCGGTGTGGACGAACCCGGTGCCGGCGTCGTCCGTGACGTGGTCACTCGGCAGGAGATGGACGTTGTGATCCCACTCGCCATTTCCGCCTTCGACGCCGCGCAGCGGGTGGGCACAGGTCAGCCCGGCCAATTCGTCCGCGCGGACGTCGCGCAGGCGGCGGTACATGGACGGGTCGAGGCGCATTGCGCCCAAGGCTTCCTCGGCAAGGTTGTCGGCCAACAGGTAGGTGTGGCCGATCCGCGCCCAACATTCCACGGGGCGGCCGGTCATCTCGTAGAGGCCATAGCTGATGTCCGGCCCGAAGCAGATCGCCCGGTTTTGCGGGATCGTCCAAGGGGTCGTCGTCCAGATGACCACGCGCGCGGTGTCCAGATCGCTGGAGGTCAGGGCATGCAGCGAGTCGTTGAACGCGGTCGGCTCCTCATCCAGCAGCGCCATTTTTTCGGACGCCGGGACAACGCGGAACGGCACCCAGATCGCGTCTGTCTGTCGGTCGTGGTATTCGACCTCGGCTTCGGCCAGGGCGGTTTTTTCGACCGGCGACCACATCACGGGCTTGGAGCCCTGATAGAGCGCGCCGTTCATCAGGAAGGTCATGAACTCTTCCGCGATGACGCGTTCGGCGTGGTAGTCCATCGTGAGGTAGGGGTCGTCCCATGTGCCGGTGACGCCCAGGCGCTTGAACTCCTCGCGCTGGACATCGATCCAACCTTCCGCGAAGCGTCGGCATTCCTGCCGGAATTCGACAACGTCGATGGCGTCCTTGTCCTGTCCCTTTTCGCGGTACTGCTGCTCGATCTTCCATTCGATGGGCAGCCCGTGACAATCCCATCCCGGCACATAGCGGGCATCCTTGCCCATCATTTGCTGGCTGCGGACGACCATGTCCTTGAGGATCTTGTTCAGCGCGTGGCCGATATGGAGGTTGCCGTTCGCATAGGGCGGTCCGTCATGCAGCGTGAAGGGCGGGCGGCTTCCGTCCTTGGCCTTATCGCGCAGACGGTCGTAGACCGCGATCTGGTTCCAGCGGTCCAGCCAGCCGGGTTCGCGCTTGGGCAGACCGGCGCGCATCGGGAAATCGGTTTTGGGAAGGTTCAGCGTGTCTTTATAATCGACCGCAGGTTTGTCGGCGCACATGGGTTGCGCTCCTCATCTTGTCCGGTGTGGGGGGAATAGGAGGGGCGGTGCGATAGCTCAAGCACCTAAATCCCGGCAGCTCAGAGACCGAGCGCCGGGCCAGTAATTCGCGCTATGATGTGCCGCAAAAACATAGGCGCGGTATAGGCGCGCCGGACCGGCCACACAACCCCGGCGCCGTCCTGTCGCAGCGCCTTTTCCCCGCGCTGCGCTATCGTCCGCTTAACAGACGGGGTGCGGCATATGAAAATCGGTATTGCAGGTGCGGGCATCGGCGGCTTGGCCGCTGCTGCGTTTTTGGCGGGGGACGGCCATGACGTCACCGTGCTGGATCAGTTCGACGCGCCAAGACCGGTTGGCTCGGGGTTGGTGTTGCAGCCGGTGGGACGGGCTGTCCTCGATGCGTTGGGGGTTGGCGATCAGGCGCGGCGTCTTGGGACGCCGCTTGCCGCGATGTTGGGGCATGAGGCGGACAGCGGTCGCACGGTCCTGGATGTATCCTACGGCACAACGGCAGAGCGTCAGGGCCATGGCATCCATCGGGCCGCATTGCACCATGTCGTGTTGGAGGCGGCCAAGGCGGCGGGCGCAACCCTCATCCCGGGCCAACAGGTGGTGTCCCGAGACGGGCAAAGCCTGCGCACGGCTGATCGGGCCCACGGCCCCTATGATCTGATCATTGATGCCAGCGGGGCGGGGTCGGCCCTGTCGCCCCTCACGGCGCGCCCGCTGTCCTATGGTGCGATCTGGGCCACGGTGCCCTGGCCCGATGAAACCGATCTGCCGCAGAACCGATTGAGCCAGCGATACCGGCGGGCCGACCGGATGTTGGGCGTCTTGCCCATCGGCTGCCTGCCGGACGCGCCGGATCAGCAATTGGCAGCCGTGTTCTATTCTTTGCCGGCGCGGGCCGAAGGCAGCTGGCGGGCGGTTCCCATGGCAGATGTACGGGCCGAAGCCCTGGCGTTGTGGCCGGACTTGGCGCCCTTCTTTCCGGCCCGATTGACCCATGCCGACTTTACCTTTGCCAGCTACACCCACGGCAGTCTTGGGCGCCCGTATGCGGATGGGATCGTGTTCATCGGCGACGCCGCCCACAGGGCGAGCCCGCAACTGGGGCAGGGGGCCAACATGGCCCTGCTGGATGCCCATGCGTTGGCGCTGGCCCTGCGGCAGAAACGCGGGGACGAAGCCTTGCGGCTTTATGCCGGAGCGCGCCGGTGGCATGTGGCGACCTACCAGGCGCTGAGCGCGGCGTTCACCCCCCAGTACCAGTCGGACAGCGCGGTCTTGCCGATCCTGCGCGACTATCTCCTGGCGCCGCTTAGCCAGATCCCACCGGTGCCCCGCATGCTGACCCGCTTGGTGTGCGGTGACCTTGTTCCGGTGATGCCCGCGCTTACGCCGTTGGCGGCGCGGCGCGGCTGATCGCGCGTTCCCGCGCCACAATGTAAAGACCCGAGCCAATCGTCACGCAGATCCCTGCCAGCGCCAGGCCGTTCGGGAACTCGGAAAAGATGGCCAATCCGACCAGGGCGGCAATCGGAATCTCGAGGTATTGCATCGGTGCCAACGTGGTGGAGGGTGCGTAGCGCAAGCTCCACGTCATCAGGAGATGCCCGATCGAACCGAAGATCCCCAACCCGACGAAAAGCCAGATCTGCCCGCCGCTCGGCGCAACCCACCCGACAAGCGGCGCCGTGTCGCCCACGGGCAAAAAGGCCAGCGGGATCAAAACGGGCAGCGCCATGAGACCGGACGCGCCCTGGAGCGCCATCGGGTCGATCTCTTTCGCCATCTGCCGGGTCACCAGCATGAACAGCGCGAACACAACGGCGACGCCAAGCGGCAACAGGGCACCCCATCCGACGGCTACGAAACTGGGCTGAACGACCATCAGGGTCCCGATGAAGCCCACGGCGCAGGCGATCAGCCGGCGCTGGCCGACCTCTTCATTCAGGAACGCCCACCCAAGCAGAAGCATGATGAACGGCATCACGAACGCGATCGCGACCGCGTCGGCCAACGGCAAAATTCGCAACGCCGAGAACATCAAAAGCAGGCCCATCATCTGCAGCAGCGTCCGCGCGAGGGTCAGCCCGACGACCTTGCGCGAGGGGAAAAGCACATGGCCCGCTGCCACGGCGATGGGAAGAAACAGCAGAGCTTGGGTCGCAAACCGCACCAAAATCAATTGCATCAGCGGAAAGTCACCGCCCAGGATCTTTGCCAGCGCATCCGCAAACGGGATGACTGTGCAAAATCCGAGCATCAGAAGGATGCCCAGAAGCGGTCTGTCGGCAGTGGCGCTCATCCGCCCCCCTTCGCACGCTTACTGGTGCTTGTCACGGGATGGAATCTGTGCGCGCGCACTGGTTTCACCAGTGGGGTGGGCGCTGATCTGCCAGCGGGATGGTGCCCCCCTGATCGGCCTCCCGTTCGGCTTCGCGTTGCATCAGCATCTCGACCCGCCGAGTCAGCCGGTCGATCTCGGTCTGCTGGCGCGCGACAATGTCCGACAGTTCGTCAACAACGCGCTGGAGATGGGCCAGTTGCTCTTCCAGGTGTGTTTGATCCGTCATGCGAAGGGCCTTTGTCATCCGTTCGCGCCATTTGACGCCGACGCCCCCTGAGTTCAAGGAAAACTGCCTGTGCCGCGCGACAGGCCGCGTCTGTTTGCGCACCAGATCCAAGGCCTGCCTTGCCCCGGCCAGCCCTCGCCGGTAAAGGGGTCGCGGACCCGGACCCAAGACATTACCCGCCATGGCAAAGATCAAGAAACAGCCCCGCCCCAAGGCGGAGACGCCCAAGGGCTTTCGCGACTACTTCGGCGCGGAAGTGACCGAGCGCCAGACCATGCTCGGCCAGATCGCGGATGTGTACCATGCCCACGGGTTCGACCCGCTTGAGACATCGGCGGTGGAAACCGTCGAGGCGCTTGGGAAATTCCTGCCGGATGTGGATCGCCCGAACGAAGGTGTGTTCGCATTTGAGGAGGACGGCAGCTGGCTGGCCCTGCGCTATGACATGACGGCCCCGCTGGCGCGGGTTGCGGCGCAGTTCCGCAATGATTTGCCTGCCCCCTATCGGCGCTACACGATGGGGCCGGTCTGGCGAAACGAAAAGCCCGGTCCGGTTCGGTTCCGGCAGTTCTATCAGTGCGACGCGGATACGGTCGGCGCCCCCTCGGTTGCGGCGGATGCCGAGATTTGCGGGATGCTGGCGCAGACGCTGGAAGCCGTCGGGATTCCGAGTGGCGACTATTTGATCCGCGTGAACAACCGCAAGGTGCTGGACGGTGTTCTGGAAGTCGCCGGGCTGCCCAACCTGCCCGAACATGCGGATGTTCGCGGCACGGTTTTGCGCACCATCGACAAGCATGACAAATTCGGGGACGCCGGAGTCACGGCGCTGCTGACCGAAGGCCGCAAAGATGAAAGCGGCGACTTCACCGCCGGAGCGGGTCTGTCGCAGGCGCAGGTTGACCTCATCCTGGGTTTTGTGAACGGACGCCAAAGCGACACTGCCGCCACGATCGCACGCTTGGCCGAACTGGTCAGCGGCTCGGCCAATGGCACCAAGGGTGTCGAAGAGCTTGAGACCATTGCGGCGTTGCTGGATGCACAAGGGTTCGGACCGGACAAGGTGTTGATTGATCCATCGGTCGTGCGCGGACTGGGCTACTACACCGGCCCGGTCTACGAGGCCGAATTGACCTTCGAGATCACGGACGAAAAGGGCCGTCCGCGCCAGTTTGGATCGGTGGCCGGCGGCGGGCGCTACGACGATCTGGTCAAGCGCTTCACCGGCCAAGAGGTTCCCGCGACCGGTATCTCGATCGGCGTCGATCGCTTGTTGGCGGCCTTGCGGGCCAAGGGGCGTTTGGCGGGCGTGACCGAGGGGCCGGTGGTTGTCACCGTCATGGATCGCGACCGTATGGCGGATTACCAACGGATGGCATCCGAGTTGCGCGCCGCCGGCATTCGTGCCGAGGTTTATCTTGGCAACCCCAAGAACTTTGGAAACCAGTTGAAATACGCGGACAAGCGGGCGTCGCCCGTTGCCGTGATCCAGGGATCGGACGAAGCGGCGCGTGGCGTGGTGCAACTCAAGGACCTGATCCTGGGCGCGAAACTGGCCCAGGACGCGACCCTGGAAGAATGGAAAAGCCAGCCCGCGCAGATCGAAGTGCCATTGTCTGATCTCGTGTCGCAGACCCGTGCCCTTTTGGATCGCCATTCGTGAGCACCAAGACCAAGGTCCGGGCCGAGGCAGAGCGCCTTCAGGCCATTTTTTCGGCGGCAGGCGCGCTTCCGGTCGAAGCCGATCTCCTTTTGCCGGCTGAAACGCTTTTGGATCTCTACGGCGAAGATATTCGCGCCCGCGCCTACGTCACCGACGACCCCGATCGGGGGGAGATGATGCTGCGCCCCGATTTCACGGTCCCCGTCGTACAAAGCCACATGTCCGGCGGCGCTGAACCTGCGCGCTATACCTATTTGGGCGAGGTGTTCCGGAAACAGCCGATGGGGGCCGACCGGCCAATTGAATATCTGCAGGTCGGGTTCGAGGTGTTTGATCGCGCCAACCCTGTCGCGGCAGACGCCGAGGTGTTCGCCCTGTTCGCACGTGCGCTTTCAGACGCCGGTTTGCGGGCCGTGACGGGCGACATTGGGATCTTGCTGGCCGCGGTGGATACGCTGAGCACCACTGATATCCGCAAATCCGCCCTGCGTCGGCATCTTTGGCGCCCGCGCCGGTTCCGCGCTTTGCTGGACCGTTACACCGGGCGCACACCGATTTCGCAGGCTCGCAACGCCCTGTTGGACGCCATGATGGAGCGCGGCGCCGGGGGACTGGTGGCTGAGGCTGGACCGGACATCGGGCTGCGCTCGGCCCAGGATATTGCCGAGCGTCTGGCCCACTTGGTCACCGACCGGGCCGCGCCGCCGATTTCGGAGGCCGAGGCCGAGGTGCTGAACGTGATTTTGGGCATTCGCGCCTGCATGGTCGACGCCTACGAACAGCTTTGCGATATTTGTGTCGATCTGCCGGGGCTGGCCCCGGCGGTCGAACGCTTTTCGGCCCGGATGGAGGCGCTGGAGGCCGCAGGGATCGGCGTCGATACACTGAGTTTTGAGGCCAGCTTTGGGCGCACGACCCTCGAGTATTACGACGGGTTCGTGTTTGGTTTCCTTGCCCCGCGACGCCCGGATTTGCCGCCGGTCGCAACGGGTGGGCGATACGATGCCCTGACCCGCGCGTTGGGCGGGCGGGATTGCCCGGCGGTGGGCGGTGTGATCCGGCCTGCGCTTTTGGCTGCGTTGGACGAGGAGGGCGCCGCATGAGCATTCGGCTTGGTGTCCCGTCCAAGGGGCGATTGATGGACAAGACCTTTGCCTGGTTCGCGGACCGCGGGGTTCAGATGCGTCGGACAGGCACCGACCGCGAGTACGCGGCGGCCGTCGACGGCGCGGATGTCGATTTGATGTTGCTCAGTGCCGGTGAAATCCCCCGCGAACTGGCGGCTGGCCGGATTCATCTTGGCGTGACCGGCAGCGATCTGGTGCAAGAGCGCATTCCGGCCTGGGACCAGACCGTCGAAACTGTCGCCCAGATGGGCTTTGGGCATGCGGATCTGATCATTGCGGTTCCTAAGGCCTGGGTAGATGTCGACAGTCTGGATGATCTGGATGCCGTCGCCGCCGCCTTCCGTCGCCGCCACGGGTTTCGCTTGCGGATCGCGACCAAGTATCACCGCCTTGTCCGCGAGTTTCTGCGCGAGGCCGGTGTGGCGGACTACCAGCTGGTGGACAGCCAGGGCGCAACCGAAGGCACGGTGGCCCATGGGACGGCCGAGGCGATCGCGGACATCACGTCGACGGGCGAGACGTTGCGTGCGAACCACCTCAAGATCCTTGGTGATGGTCTGATCCATCAATCCGAGGCGACGCTGTTCCGCTCGCGCCGGGCCGCGTGGGATCGGCGCGGCAAGGATGCCCTCGCGGAGCTGGTATCGACCTTGGGTGTCTGACGCGCCCTAGAGAACCCCAATCTCGGCCAAAGCCGACTGGAGGCTTGGCGGCAGGGCGTCTTCATGTTCGCGCCCGGCCCGCAAATCGGGCGGCGCATCGCCGGCGCGCAAGTACCGCCATCCTTGGAACGGGCGTTTAGGCGTGGCGGCCACGCGGGTGACCGCAGGATCCAGCACAATCCCACAGCGGCGGATGCCGTCGCCGCGATCAACTTCGTCGAAACGCAGGATCGGTTGGCGGCACAGGACAAGGCCTTTGAAGACCCAGTAAAGCGACCCGCCGTTAAGGATCTCGTCAGCGCGCTTGGGCCACATCCGGGTGACGTGGCGCGGCAGCCCGTCCGGCCCCTTGGCGCGGGCGCTCGCCTGCCAATCGAGCAGATCTTCGACCCGTTCGGCCCCGACGCAAAGTTTGACTAGATGTATGGTGTCGGGCACGCAGCTACCCCTTATCCTGTAGTCCATAGCCTAGCAGAGGGCCTGTCCCGGGCAAGGGTTGCCCCGCCCATGTCCGGGGTTTGGCTGTTTTTTCTGTGGATGGATCGCCGCGAGCATCGCGGAATCCGGCCACGCGGGGCCGGCGACAGAGACCTGATCGTGCGCCGCACAGGCTCGCGGGGTCCGACATCTCAGCGCCATGTTGCCAAGATATGGGGAACAGCATAGATTGTGTTCCCTGCCGTTTTCGAACCAAGGACTGGTGCTTTGACCCGTTTCGCTGCCCCCATAGCCGAGCAAATCTGGGACATGAAATACCGCCTGAAAGAGGCGGACGGCACTGCCATCGACCAAAGCGTCGAAGACACTTGGCGCCGGATCGCCCGCGCCCTGGCCGAGGTGGAAGACGACCGCGACGCGTGGGAGGCGACCTTCTACGCGGCGCTCGAAGACTTCAAATACCTGCCTGCGGGCCGGATCGTCGCCGGGGCTGGCACCGGTCGGTCGGTGACGTTGTTCAACTGCTTTGTGATGGGCACGATCCCGGATTCAATGTCCGGCATTTTCGAGAACCTGAAAGAAGCCGCGCTCACCATGCAGCAGGGGGGCGGGATCGGCTATGATTTCTCGACCATCCGTCCGAAGGGTGCGGCTGTATCCGGCGTTGCCGCCGATGCCTCGGGCCCGCTGTCCTTTATGGATGTCTGGGACGCGATGTGCCGGACGATCATGTCCGCGGGGTCGCGTCGGGGGGCGATGATGGCCACCCTGCGCTGCGATCACCCCGATATCGAGGATTTCATCGCCGCAAAATCCGATCCGGCCCGGTTGCGTATGTTCAACGTGTCGGTTCTGGTGACGGATCCGTTCATGGAGGCGGTGAAGGCCGACGCCGCTTGGGACCTGGTCTTTGATGGGCGCGTGTATCACACGGTTCAGGCCCGTGATCTGTGGAACAAGATCATGCGCGCGACCTATGACTATGCCGAACCCGGCGTGATCTTCATCGACCGGATCAATGCCGAGAACAACCTGAACTACGCCGAAACGATTGCCGCCACCAATCCGTGCGGGGAGCAACCTCTGCCGCCTTACGGGGCCTGTTTGCTTGGGTCTGTAAACCTGGCGCGTTTGGTCGAAGCGCCGTTTTCAGATACCGCGCACTTGGATGAGGCGGCCCTGTCCGCACTGGTCGCGACCTCGATCCGTATGATGGACAACGTGGTCGACGCCTCGCGCTTCCCATTGGAGGCGCAGGCGCAAGAAGCCCAAGCCAAGCGTCGGATCGGATTGGGCGTCACGGGTCTTGCCGATGCTTTGGCAATGGTCGGGTTGCGCTACGGCTCCACCGAGGCCGCGGCACAGTCCGAGGTTTGGATGCGCCTGATCGCGAACGCCAGCTATCGCGCATCGGCCCTGATCGCCAAGGAGAAGGGGGCCTTCCCGCTTTACGACGCCGCCGCCTATGCGGCGGCCCCGATGGTGCAGCGCCTGGATGCGGATGTTCAGGCGTTGATCGCGGAACACGGTTTGCGCAATGCTTTGCTGACGTCGATCGCGCCGACCGGGACGATTTCGCTGTATGCCGGCAATGTTTCCAGTGGTATCGAGCCGATTTTTGCCAACGCCTACACGCGCAAGGTGCTGCAACCCGACGGGACGCGCACCGAAGAAGAGGTGGTGGACTACGCCGTCAACATGTGGCGGGACACGCACGGAGACGCCCCGCTGCCCGATCACTTCGTCAATGCCCAAACCCTTGCGCCGTTGGATCACGTCCGGATGCAGGCGGCCGTCCAGCCGTGGATCGACAGTTCGATCTCGAAAACGATCAACGTGCCCGCGGATATCAGCTTTGAAGCCTTCAAGGATGTTTATGCCGAGGCCTACGCAACCGGGTGCAAGGGCTGCACGACCTACCGTCCCAACGACGTGACGGGTTCGGTCCTGAGTGTGTCAGAAGATGACCAGAAATCCGAAGGCGCGCAGGCTGCTGAAATGGCCAGCGGCGAGGTCGTCTATATGTCCGAACCGCTTGATCGGCCCCAAAGCCTGGAGGGGCACACCTACAAGCTGAAATGGCCGGACAGTGAGCATGCGTTGTACATCACGGTCAACGATATCGTGCTGAACGGACATCGCCGCCCGTTCGAGGTGTTCATCAACTCGAAGAACATGGAACACTACGCCTGGACCGTGGCCTTGACCCGGATGATCAGCGCCGTGTTCCGCCGTGGCGGCGATATTTCCTTTGTCGTGGAAGAGCTTAAAGCGGTGTTCGACCCGCGCGGCGGGGCCTGGATGCAGGGCAAGTACGTCCCTTCGATCCTTGCGGCCATCGGCGGTGTGATCGAACGCCACCTGATTTCGATCGGCTTCATTGATGGTGAAGGGCTTGGGCTCAAGTCCGACCCACAGGCCGATGTCGTGAACCTGGGCCATCGCCCGGGGCCGGCATGTCCCTCCTGCGGGCAGTACGACATGCGCATGGTCGAAGGCTGCCTGACCTGTGGCAGTTGTGGCCACTCGAAATGCGGGTGATCAAAACGCCTTCGCAGGGCCATAGCCACGCCGTAATTTGAATGCTAAGATTTGGATAACGAGGGGCAGACTGCGATCTGCTCCCATCCAAGAGGCATTCGGCATGAAGCGTTTCCTTCCCCTATTGGCGGCGGTCGGTTTGATCGCGTTCTCGCCTGCTCAGGTGTCCGCGCAAGACCGCGAGATGCTTGGGACAGCGCGCCTGTTCAACAATGATGTCATCGGTGATGGACGCGACCGCTGGCAGTCCGGCGGCTATGGCGTATCGCGGTTCCGCGGGCCGGAATGGACCGGCACGCTTCCAACCCGTCCGTTTGATATCTTGGAGTACCGGGTGCGTGCCGATATCCGCGCGCCGGACAATCTGAACAATCCCGCCCCCGGTGACCGCCTCTATGCCGCCACGTGGTGGATTGGTGTTCACACGCATTTTGATTGGCATGGCTTTGATGTCGCATCCGGGCTGGATGTGGCCATCACGGGCGAGCAATCCGGCCTGCGCAGCTTTCAACAGAGCATTCACGACACGTTCTCCATGCCGCGCGTGAACATCGGGTCCGCGCAGCAGGTTGACGACGGCTTTTTCTTGCACGGCACCCTTGAGGTGGCTCGCGACATTGAGTTCGAGATGGGCGCCGTGCGCCCCTTCCTCGAGTTACAGGGGGGCGTGGAAACCTTGGCGCGGGCTGGCGTCGACGTCACCTTCGGGAGCCTGGGCAGCGACGGTCTGCGCACGCGGGACCCTGTCACCGGGCAGCGCGTGTCGGGCATCACTGACACGCGGGGTGGGTGGTCCGGGCTCTTCGGTGCGGATTTCGCCTATGTGCACGCGTCGGAATTTTTCCCGACCAATCGCGGCCCCACCTTGGAAGACACGCGAACGCGCGTGCGTGCAGGGGTGAACTACGGCATCGGAACAGGGAACCTGTTCTACGGTGTGACCTATCTGTCCGAGGAATTCGTCGGTCAAAGCGAAGGTCAGATGGTGGGCTCCCTGACACTCGATTTCAGATTCTGACCCCTAAAACGAATCACCTGCTTCACAGGCCGAATCGGTTCTGATACCCTCCTCCGCATAACGGCGAAAAACGTCGAGAATAAAAACTGAGGCGGGATTGATGGGCAAGGGCTTCAAGGGCGCGTTCGTTATCGCATGGGCGCAGTCCAGTATCGAGGGTTTACCGGCAGAACCATACCAAGAACTGGCCGAAGGGATGACATGGTCCTGGTATGGCCACGCGCTTTCATTGGAAGGCGATGGCGCCACCTTGCTCCTGACCGCCAGCCGGGACCACGCTGACCTGCGCGCACGCGCGGCGCGGGTTGTGCGAAAGATGATGCAGAAGCCGGCCCCCAGTCCCGCCTCGGTCGCCGCCGAAGATGTCGATCCCCTGTTTCGCGGCGCCTTTGTTGTCAGCGATGGGCTGCGGTTTTTCACGGTCGTGCCGATCCTCGTCGAAGATGGTGCGACGCCGGTCCTTCTGTTTGCCGATGACCTGCCGCCGTCCGGGAAGAACCTGACGGTCGTTGAATGCTCTGACCACTCTGTGCGGGCCGCCCCAACCGAACGGCCATCTGTGATCTGCTTCACACCCGGCACCCGCCTGCGGACCGAAGCGGGCGACATTGCCATTGAGGAGTTGTCGCCCGGCGACAAGATCCTGACCCGCGACTGCGGCCCGCAAGAAATCTGGTGGACGGGCAATCGGCGCATGTCTGGTGCCCGCCTGTTTGCCATGCCGGATCAACGCCCCATTCGATTGCGGCGCGGTGCGCTCGGCCTCGATCGGCCGGAAGACGATCTAGTGGTCAGCCCGGAACATCGTGTCTTGGTCACGGGACGCGCGGCGCTGGACCTGTGGGGCGAGACAGAAGTGCTGGTGCGGGCGGCCGATCTGGTCGGCGATCGGTACATCACGGTGGATCATTCCCTGCGCGAGACCTGGTACATCCATTTGATGCTCGAGTCGCATCAGGTGATCTGGGCCAACGGCCTTGAGGTCGAAAGCTTCCATCCCGGGTTCATGGGCATCGAAAACCTCTCGGGCCTGCAACTTGAAAGCCTCTTGGAGTTGCGACCTGAACTGGGCCAGAATGCCGACCTCTACGGGCCGGCTGCGCGCCGCATGGTCAGCCGGGCCGAGGCAGCTATCCTGCTGCATGGGGCGCCTGCGAAATCTGTTCGCGCCGCACATTAGGCGGGTGCACCGCGCGGTCGGGCTTGACACCGACCGTGTAGACGGTAGAAGCCCCCATCGCGTCGCCCTTCGGGCGGCGTTTTCATTGGTGTTGGTGGCCCCCGCAAGGGGATGCCTGTCGCCTCGGCCACATCCGGGGAAAGGACAACGCCCTTCGAAACTCGAACGAAGGAGATCAGCCGTGACCAAACGCACGTCTGCCAAGTACAAAATCGACCGCCGGATGGGCGAAAACATCTGGGGTCGTCCGAAATCCCCCGTCAATCGTCGCGAATACGGCCCCGGCCAGCACGGCCAGCGCCGCAAAGGCAAAATGTCCGACTTCGGCCTGCAGCTGCGCGCCAAGCAGAAGCTGAAGGGCTACTACGGCGACCTGACCGAAAAACAGTTCCGCCGCATCTACGCGGAAGCTGAGCGTGTGAAAGGCGACACCGGTGAAAACCTGATCGGCCTGCTCGAACGTCGTCTGGATGCCGTTGTCTACCGCGCCAAGTTCGTGCCGACCATCTTCGCGGCCCGCCAGTTCGTGAACCACGGCCACGTCAAGGTGAACGGCAAGCGTGTGAACATCCCCTCCTACCGGGTGAAGGAAGGCGATGTGATCGAGGTGCGTGACAAGTCCAAGCAACTCGCCGTTCTGCTCGAGGCCGTGCAGCTGGCCGAGCGTGACGTGCCGGATTACATCGAAGCCGATCATTCCAAGATGTCCGCAACCTTCGTTCGGACCCCGGGCCTGGGCGATGTGCCTTACCCGGTGATGATGGAACCGAACCTCGTCATCGAATACTACGCTCAGAACTAAGCGTAGACATTCCGCGAAAGCATCAAACCGCGTCCCTCGGGGCGCGGTTTTTTCATGTGGGCCTGTGCGTCGATCGTCGTGTCAGATGGCTTCCGCCACATACCCGCGGCTGGTGCGGGACGGCGGACCTGACGGGAAGCTGTAGGTCGTCTTGAGCCGCCACCCGGCGCTGGCCAAGAGTTGATCGAGTTCATCACGGGCAAAGGTGCGATGCCGCCATTGGAACCAAATGATCGCGTTGCACCAATGCGGCTTTGAGGCGACCAGCCACAGACGGGCACCGGGGCGTGCCAGATCCCGCATCTGTCGCAAGGCCTGGCTTGGCGCGGCGAAGTGTTCGATCACGTGGGCTGCTAGGATCGTGTCAAATGCCTGATCTGACCGAAACCCCTCCAACCCGGTGGCGTGAGATGTCGCCTGAACCCCACGACGTGCCAACGCTGCCTGGGCGCGTTCGAGCATCGCCGGTGAGGGGTCCGAGAGCGTCATATCCGAGGATTGGCCGTGGATGGCGCACCAGGCTTCGGCGAAGGCGCCCGATCCGCAGCCAATGTCAATGACGCGGCCCGCTTGCCCGGGCTCGGACGCTGGATCGGACAAGAAACCGAGGTAGCCGTCGAAGTACCCCAACGTGCGCATCTTATCGCCCCACGCGCCCGCAACCCGGTCGTATCGCCGGGTCAGATCGCGTTGATGGGTCGATGCGGTCTGGGCCATGGCGCGACCCTGCCACAAGATCGCGCCTTTCGCTATGTGCGTCGGTGCACATCCCACCCCCTCGCCTTGGGGGCACAACTGCGTTAAAGCGCAGCGATGATGATTGGATCTTCCCTGAACACCGTCACCTTGGACGAGGCAAAGCACCTCCCGCGTTGGCGCCAGCCTGTGGCCTTGTTGGCTGTGATGGCGTTCGCGATGCCCGTGGCGTTCGCCACATGGTCAGCGCTGGTGAACAACTTCGTTGTGGAAGTGGTGGCCTTTGACGGGTCCGATATCGGGTGGCTGCACACGGTGCGCGAGATCCCCGGCTTCTTCGCCATTGGCGTGATCTTCCTGCTTCTTTTCATCAAGGAACAGGTGTTGGGCCTTGTATCTTTGATCCTGCTTGGTGTGGCGACCGCGCTGACCGCGAGTTTTCCGTCGCTTGGCGGGCTGCTGTTCATCACGCTTTTTGCGTCGATCGGGTTCCACTACTACGAAACGGTGAACCAATCCCTGCAACTGCAG
Organism: Paracoccaceae bacterium; assembly: GCA_963921255.3. GTDB lineage: Bacteria > Pseudomonadota > Alphaproteobacteria > Rhodobacterales > Rhodobacteraceae > JANSYL01. The sequence continues at coordinate 944,258 of CAWUEW020000001.1, forward strand.
TGGTTGGAAAAAAAGAAGGCACCTCAAACGCTTGGTTGGCTATTGGCGGTTGGGTCCGGTGCGACGTTGCTGGTGTATCTGCTGATCGTCCTGACATGGCGGGCCTTTGACCTCAGCTATCATCTGGTGTTCTGGCTGGCCGGGGGGGCCACGGCCCTGATCGCGCTGGCCAGTTTCGTGGTTTTTCCGCAGTTCGAAAGCCCAAATGCGCAGAACAAGAAGATGGTCCTGCGCAAGCGCTACTGGCTCTACTACGCGTTGCAGTTCATGTCCGGTGCGCGCCGTCAGATCTTTGTCGTGTTTGCCGCCTTCATGATGGTCGAACGCTACGGGTTCGATGTCCATCAGATCACGATGCTGATCATGGGCACGCTGTTGGCCAACATGATCCTTGCCCCCCTTTTGGGGCGGGTCGTGGCCCATTTCGGGGAACGGTTGGCCCTGATCGTCGAATACGCCGGTTTGGCCGCGATCTTCGTCATGTACGCCGCTCTGTACTGGTTCGACTGGGGGCCGGTGATGGCGGGCATCCTGTACGTGTTGAACAACATCTTCTTCGCGCTGGCGCTTGCGATCAAAACCTACTTCCAGAAAATCGCGGATCCTGCCGACATCGCGCCGACCGCGGCGGTTGCCTTCACCATCAACCACATCGCGGCTGTGTTCCTTCCGGCAGCGCTTGGATACTTGTGGCTGACATCGCCCATGGCGGTCTACATGCTGGCCGCGGGCATGGCGATTGTCTCGCTCTTGCTGTCGCTCTTGGTGCCGCGTCATCCGGAACCGGGACGCGAAACGCTCTTGGCGCGACCGTCCGGGGTTGCTAGCCCTGCGGAATAACAGAACCCGCACGAGCGCCCCATCATGCCGACCTTCACCGCCCTTACCACCCTTCCGGGCAAAGCCCCGGCCGAAGCCCTTGGACTTGCGGTTGAGGAAATTGACCCGGCCCCCACCGGCGTCGGCGTCTTCGAGGTCGAGGACGGATCCGGCCTGTGGGAAGTGGGCGCCTACTTCACGGAACAACCGGATGACATCGCGTTGGCGATTTTGGCGGCGGCCCATGGCGCGAAGCCATTCACCATCTCGGAGTTGCCTGAAACCGATTGGGTGGCCCATGTGCGCCGGGAGCTTCACCCGGTCGAGGCCGGGCGCTTTTGGGTCTATGGCAGCCATGACGCGGACAAATTGCCGAGCGACAAGATCGGGTTGCTGATCGAGGCCGCCATGGCCTTCGGCACGGGCCATCACGGCACGACTCAAGGCTGCCTGGAGGCGTTCGATGCCCTCCTGGGGGCGGGCGTCGTGCCCGAGAACGTCGCCGATATCGGCTGTGGGACGGCCGTCTTGGCCATTGCTGCCGCAAAGGCGCTGGACCAGGACGTTTTGGCCTCGGACATCGACGCCGTCGCTGTCGACGTGGCCGAGGCGAATGCCAAGGCCAACGGGGTGGCTGAAAAAGTGACCTGCCTCGAGGCAACGGGGTTTGAGCACTCTGGGATCGCCGAAAAAGCGCCGTTCGACCTTGTCTTCGCGAATATCCTGAAGAACCCGCTTGTTGCTCTGGCCCCAGACATGGCGGGCCATGTCGCGCAAGGCGGGCACATCATCCTGAGTGGCATTCTGCTGGAACAGGCCGACGATGTCTTACGCGCCTATCAGGCGCAGGGGTTCACCCCGACGGGCCGCCGCGATCTCGGGGAATGGTCGACGCTGACCCTGCGGCGGTGACGCCTACGGTGCTTGGTCATGTAAGCTCCGCCCCATTGCCTACAATTCGCCACAGTTCTTAACGACCTTTGAGTCGTTGATTATCGGTTTTTCTTTATCGAGTGGCGGAGTGCCATGTTGCAGGATAAGACAACAACGTTTGCGGACCGATTGGAGCGCATCAAAGACGCCCATGACTACCGCTCGTCTCACGGCTTGGTCACACGACCCGATGGCTTGCTTGTGCCGCAATCTCAACCGCGCCTCCGGTTCACCTTCCCGCTCAAGGGCCTGCTGTTCGCATTCTTTGTCGCGCTGAACGTCAAGTCTTACCTGATTTGGGTCTTGGGCCACGAAACCTTCAATCACGCCGTTCTTGGCCTGATGAACGGGTCACCGCTGGAACGAGTTGCGGGCAAAATCCTGATGCCCGATGACCTGTCCATGCGCGTGGTGGGCATCTATGATCGGATTGCTGTCCTGCTTGGATGATCCGCGACGGGACGTTCAAAATGCAAAAAAGGCGCCGCGGAACCCCGGGCGCCTTTTCGTATGGCGAGTGTCGCGTGCGACTTAGCGGCGGTAAAAGCTGCCGTCTGCGATTGCGTCGATGTCGCCGCGCACCAGACCCAGATCGTCCAGTTCGCGATCCGAAAGCTGCGACAGGCCCTTGCGGGTGACGCGTGCGTCGTTCCAAGCAGAAACCATGCCGACGAAGTCAGCAAGGATACGGGTGGCGCTGAAGCCGGCGCCAACGGAGCGGTTCGTAATGATGGCCATCGGGATGTTCCTCTTCCGATCGTCGGTGAATGGGATGCGCCGAAGCGCGTCTTCGATGGACCGCATCTAGGGCTGTCGATTTGCCTAAACAAGCAGCAATTTTTGCATGGGTTCCATGCAATTTCTGCATAGCTGAAAACGTCGGTAAACCCCTTCTAAATAAGGCAAAAATGCGACTCCCGGTGTCGTTTTTATTCGCTTTGAAGACGCTTTTGGAGCCGGCGGTTTTGCGGATGTCGCAAACGGAGTTTCGAAGGGCGATATTCGACACCGGCCTATGCAATGTTCTTGCTTCGTGCTACTGATGCAAAAAGGCCGCAGAATAGGCGGCGCGAGCGGTCGGGAAACAGGCGATGCGCATCATTGGGATTGATCCGGGTCTTCGAAGCCTGGGGTGGGGCATTGTCGACGCCCGATCCGGGCGACTCAGCCACGTCGCCAACGGGCAGATTCGGACAACGATGGGGGATCTGGCCCGACGTTTGCTGGAGTTGCATGCGGGTTTGACGGCTGTTCTGGTCGAGCACGCCCCGGACGCAGCCGCCGTTGAACAGACGTTCGTCAACCGCGACGGGGCGGGCACATTGAAACTTGGCCAAGCCCGGGGCGTCGCGATGCTGGTCCCGGCGCAGGCGGGCCTGAACGTTGCGGAATACGCCCCCAACGCGGTGAAGAAAGCAGTCGTCGGCGTGGGCCATGCCGACAAGCGTCAGGTCGACCATATGGTGCGGCTGCAACTGCCGGGATGCACCCCCGCCGGACCGGACGCGGCCGACGCCTTGGCGATTGCGATCTGCCATTCGTTCCACGCACAGTCTGCGGGCAAGCTGGCCGCGGCGATCGGGATGGCGGCACGATGATCGGCAAGCTGACAGGGCGTATCGACTATCGCGCGGCGGATCATGTTCTGTTGGACGTCGGGGGCGTCGGATACACCGTCCATTGTTCTGAGCGCACCTTAGCCGCGCTGCCCGGACGGGGCGAGGCGGTCGCGCTGTATACAGAACTGCTGGTGCGCGAAGATCTTTTGCAGCTGTTCGGGTTCCTCACGCCCTATGAGCGGGAATGGCATCGTCTTCTGATCTCGGTGCAAGGGATCGGGGCCAAAGCGTCGATGGCAATTCTTGGAACGTTGGGGGCCGAAGGGATCGCGCGGGCCATCGCAATCGGCGACTGGGCGGCGGTGAAGGCTGCACCCGGCGTCGGCCCCAAGATCGCGCAGCGCGTGGTGAACGAATTGAAGGACAAGGCCCCGTCCGTCATGGCGCTTGGCGGGACCGTGCATGAAGCGCTTGGGGACCAACCGGTGGACCTGATCGACACGACCGAACCTGCCGCGGTGCCATCAGCACCACAGGCGTCCAGTGCCCCCACACAGGCCGATGCGTTGAGCGCCCTGCAGAACCTTGGCTATGCCCCGTCCGACGCGGCCCGCGCCGTTGCAGAAGCCGTGGGCGAGGCCCCTGACGCGGACACCCCGGCACTGATCCGCGCCGCACTCAAGCGATTGGCGCCGAAAGAATGATGGCCCGACGGTCGTGTCCAAGAGATATGGCGCCGGGCGCGCAGCTCGGCCATAACACCCGCCAATGACCGAGCCTGACCCCACCCTGCGCCCCGAGCCGCGCCCGGAAGACGCTGACCGCGCTCTGCGCCCGCAAACCCTGGACGAGTTTGTGGGCCAGGCGGAGGCACGCGCCAACCTTGCTGTCTTCATTGAAAGTGCGCGCCGACGGGGCGAAGCCATGGACCACGTGCTGTTTCATGGTCCGCCGGGTCTGGGGAAAACCACGCTGGCGCAGATCATGGCGCGTGAACTGGGTGTGAATTTCCGCATGACCTCGGGCCCGGTCTTGGCCAAAGCCGGCGATCTAGCCGCCATCTTGACCAACCTTGAGGCACGCGATGTCCTGTTCATCGACGAGATCCACCGCCTGAACCCCGCCGTGGAGGAAGTGCTGTATCCCGCGATGGAAGATTTTGAGCTGGATCTTGTGATCGGTGAGGGGCCCGCCGCGCGCACCGTGCGCATCGAGCTTCAGCCCTTCACACTGGTCGGGGCGACCACGCGACTTGGCTTGCTGACGACGCCCCTGCGGGATCGGTTCGGCATCCCAACGCGCCTGAATTTCTATTCGAAGGACGAACTGACCCAGATCGTGGACCGGGGGGCCCGGCTGTCGGGCATCGCGTCCGAGCCCGAAGGCACCCATGAGATCGCGACCCGCGCCCGCGGCACCCCTCGCATTGCCGGGCGGTTGCTGCGCCGGGTGGTGGATTTCGCCTTGGTGGAGGGGGACGGGCGGCTGACCCAAGGGATTGCGGACAGCGCGTTGACCCGTCTTGGGGTCGATCATCTGGGCCTCGACGGCGCAGACCGGCGGTATCTGACGTTGATTGCCGAGAATTACGCCGGCGGCCCGGTGGGCGTCGAAACCTTGTCCGCGGCGCTGAGCGAAAGCCGGGATGCGATTGAAGAGGTGATCGAGCCGTATCTCCTCCAACAGGGTCTGATCGCGCGCACCCCGCGCGGGCGCATGTTGGCGCAAAAGGGATGGAGCCATCTGGGCCTCCAGCCGCCGCGCGCACCGGAACAGGGGGAACTCTTGTGACCGGCGCCGCCGCCATGTCGCCGGAGGCTGTTCAGGCGCTCTTTACCCGCGCCGATGGACAATTCCTGTTTGCCCGATGGGGGCGACCGATCGCGCCCGTGGTCTTCGGCGTGGAGGATGCGACGGTCTCGATCCTGAAAGGCGCGATCGAGGCTGTTGTCGCCTTGGCGGGCCACAAGATGGCCGAGACAGACCCCGAGCTTGGCGCGAACCTGATGGTGTTCTTCTTTCGCGAATGGGACGAACTGCTTGAAACCCCGAACCTCGAAAAGCTGATCCCCGATCTGGAGGGAACGGTCGCCCGGCTGAAGGGGGCGGACGCCAACCAATACCGGTCGTTCCGATTTGACGCGGAGGGCGCGATCCAGGCGGCGTTTGTCTTTGTTCGGATGGACGGGCACATGTCGGCGGTGCCGGCTGAAACCATCGCGCTCAGCCAGATTGTTCAGACCATCCTTCTGTGGTCGGACACCGCGTTTCTCGGGGCGTCGCCCCTTGCGGTCGCAACCGAAGGCGGCCCGGCATTGCTGAAACCCGAGATTGCAGACGTGATCCGCGCGGCCTACGATCCCGTCCTTCCCGCATCTGCCACCGATCCAAGCCATGCCTTGCGGCTGGCCGCCCGATTGCCGAGGCCCCAATGATCCATACCTGGCCCATCCGCGTCTATTACGAGGACACCGATCTTGCGGGGATCGTTTACTACGCGAACTACTTGCGCTTCATCGAACGGGCGCGGTCTGAAATGGTGCGGTTCGCGGGCATTGATCAGACCGAGATGAAGGCCCAGGGCCTCGTGTTCGCCGTCCGTCGGGTCGAGGCGGACTATATCAGCCCGGCCAAATACGACGACCAGCTTGAGGTGCGGACGACCCTGACCCGGATCAAGGGCGCCAGTTTCGATATGCCCCAGGAGGTGTATCGCGGCGAAACCTTGCTGTTCCGGGCCAACGTAGGGGTGGTCATTTTGAATGCGCAGGGCCGCGCAACGCGGATTCCGGCGGATATTCGCGCAAAGATCGAGGCGATCACGGCGGATGTCTGACCGTGACAGAGATTTGTTCGCTTTCCCCCTATTAAACTGTTAAACTCCCGCCCTAAAGAGGCCCGCAAAAGGGCCCGACGATGTTTTGAGGCCGGGGCAGAGGATAACCGTTCACCAATGGAAACCGAAACGCTTGCGATTGCGCAGGAGGCGGACTTTACGCTGATTGCGCTTTTCTTCCGTGCAACTTTGACCGTGCAATTGGTGATGATCGCGCTGATGGTGGCCTCGGTCTGGGTCTGGGCCATCACGTTCTCGAAGGTCGCGATCTTCCGACGCTCGCGCCGCAACGCCGCTGCCTTCGACGCCGCGTTCTGGTCCGGCGAACCTTTGGATGAGCTTTACGATCAGGTCGCCGAACGGCCGCGCAGCGCCTCGGAGCGGGTGTTCGTGGCCGGGATGACGGAATGGCGACGCTCGATCCGCGACGACGGCGCTTTGAACCCGGGTGTCCAGCAGCGTGTCGACCGGTCTATGGATGTGGCGATCGCGCGCGAGAATGAGCGCCTGACCAACGGATTGAATTTCCTGGCGACCACGGGGGCGACCGCGCCGTTCGTGGGGCTGTTCGGGACCGTGTGGGGGATCATGCGGTCCTTTCAGGAAATTGCCGTGTCGGGAAACACGTCTCTGGCGGTTGTGGCGCCCGGGATTGCCGAGGCGCTTCTCGCCACGGGCCTGGGCCTTCTGGCGGCCATTCCGGCGGTAATTTTCTACAACAAACTGTCAAGCGATGCGGATGCCCTGATCGGCAACTACGAGAGCTTTGCGGATGAGTTTTCGACCCTGCTGTCCCGGCAGCTCGACTGATGGGGGCGCAGGTCGCACAATCCGGCGGCACGCGTCGCAGGCGGGGCAGGGGACGGCGCGGGTCGCGCCCGATGTCCGAGATCAACGTCACGCCCTTCGTGGATGTGATGCTGTGCCTTTTGATCATCTTCATGGTGGCGGCCCCGCTCATGACCGTCGGCGTGCCCATCGACCTGCCCGACACCTCGGCCGAGGCGCTTCCGTCCGAGGATGAAGAGCCGCTGACCGTCACTCTCGCGTCCGATGGCGAAATTTTGATCCAGACCACGCCGATTCTGGCCGATGATCTGGTTCCGCGCCTGCAGGCCATCGCCGGCGAGCGCGACAGCACACGCATCTTCCTGCGGGCCGACGGGAGCATTCCCTACGAGCGCGTCATGCAGGTGATGGGTGCGCTGAATGCCGGGGGCTTCCGCGAGATCGGCCTGGTGACCGATGCTGGCGGCCCCACGTTTGACGGGTCGGAGGAGTGAGCGGATGCGCCGCGCCCTCTATGCGTCTGGCGGAATGCACGCCGCGCTCATTCTGTGGGTCGCGGTGGGTGGCTTGGTGCGTCCAAGCCCAGAGGTGGAACTTGAGGTAACCGGCGTGACGATCCTGTCCGTGGCCGAATTTGAATCTCTGACCAACCCGGTCGAGCCAACGCCCGTGGCCTTGGAGACACCGCCTGTGCCAGAGCTGCCGGAGACGGCCGAGCAGCCCGAAGCACCGGCCCCGGAGGATACGGCACCCGAGGTCGCCCCGCCCGACGTGATCGAGCCCCCTGCGCCTGAGGCCGAGCCGGAAGCCCTTGAGCCCGTGCCGCAGGCCGAGGTCACCGACACCATCGCGCCCCTCGCGCCGCCCTCTGGCGCGCCGGATCTGCCGCCCGAAGATCGGCCGACCCCGCGCGAGGCCCCACGCATCGCGCCGCAGCCGGCGATTGCGCCGGAGCCGGACGTTGAAGTGGCGCCGGACGTGATTGATCAACCCACCGAATCCGAGGCTTCCGAAACACCGGTCGAAGAACAGGCCCCGACGGCCCCTGAAGAAGCCACGACCGAGATCGTGACCGAAGCTGAAGAACCCTCTGGCGGACCACTGGGCCCGCTGGCGTCGGTTCGTCCGACGGCGCGCCCGAACCGCCCGGCACCCGTTGAAACGACGGCCCCCGCCCCGGAAGAAGAAAGCGATCCGATTGCCGATGCCGTGGCTGCCGCCGTGGCCGAGGCCGCGACGACGGCGCCGCGCCCCGAACCCACGAGCCCGCCGCTCAGCAGTGCCGTTCGCGACGGGTTTCGCCTTGCCGTGGGCAACTGCTGGAACTTGGGCGCGACCTCGACCGATGCATCCCGCATCACCGTGGTCGTGGCCTTTGACATGGAACGTTCGGGCCGTCCGGTGATCTCTTCGATCCGGATGTTGGAATTCAGCGGCGGAAGCCAGGCGGGCGCGCAAGTCGCCTATGCGGCAGCGCGCCGTGCCATCATTCGCTGCGGCACGAATGGATATGATCTGCCCGAAGAAAGCTTTGACCGTTGGAGCCAGGTGGAACTGGTCTTCAACCCCGATGGGATGCGTTTGAGATGATGAAACCACACCAAAGCCCGTTCTTATCCGCCCCTCTGGGTCAGGGTGCGATGATGTCCCGCCGGTTCGTCATCTCCGCCGGTGCAGCGCTCGCCTGCACAACTCTCGCGCCGCTTTCGGGATGGGCCCAATCCGGGCCGCTCCGGCTTGAGATCACCGAAGGCGTGATCGAGCCGATGCCCTTTGCGCTCCCGCAATTCGTGGCGCAGAACGGCCGCTCCGCCGATGCCGCGGCCGATATCAGCCGGGTGATCGCCGCGGACCTGCGCGGCACGGGGCTGTTCCGGCAGATCCCGGCAAGCGCACATATCTCAAGCGTCACGAACTTCGACGCGCCGATCCAGTATCCCGATTGGCAAGCCATCAACGCGCAGGCGCTGATCACGGGATCGGTCAATATTTCGGGCGGGCGTCTGACGGTGCAGTTCCGGCTGTTCGATGTCTTCTCTGGCCAGCCTTTGGGCGAAGGTCTGCAATTTGTGGGACCACCTGAAAGCTGGCGTCGCATGGCGCATAACGTGGCCGACCAGGTCTATGAGCGCATTACGGGTGAGGGCGGCTATTTTGATACCCGCGTGGTCTTTGTGCACGAAGAAGGCCCGAAGAACGCCCGCCTCAAGCGCCTGGCCATCATGGATTATGATGGGGCGAACGTTCAGTTCCTGACGGACAGCCGTGCCCTGGTTTTGGCACCGCGCTTCAGCCCGCAGGGCGACAGGATCATCTACACCAGCTACGAAAGCGGGTTTCCGCGGGTGTACCTCATGGACCTTGCCAGCGTGCAACGCCAACCCCTTGAGGCGATTGACGGCGGAAACATGACGTTCAGCCCGCGGTTTTCACCGGACGGGGGCCGTGTCCTGTTCTCCATGGCGCAGGGGGCCAACACCGATATCTTCTCGCTGGATCTTGCCACGGGGCAACGCACGCAACTGACCAGCGCGCCGTCGATCGAAACGGCCCCGTCGTTTTCACCGGACGGGCGCCAGATCGTCTTTGAAAGCGACCGGTCCGGGACGCAGCAGATTTATGTCATGTCGTCGCAAGGCGGTTCGGCGCAGCGGATCAGCCAAGGCTCGGGCCGCTACGGAACGCCGGTTTGGTCCCCGAGAGGTGATTTGATTGCCTTCACCAAACAGGAGGCTGGTCGCTTCCACATCGGTGTCATGCGCACCGACGGTCGGGAGGAGCGTCTTTTGACGGCCTCGTTCCTGGATGAAGGTCCCACATGGGCTCCGAATGGTCGCGTGATCATGTTCACCCGCGAAACCGCCGGTGCCGACGGCGCGCCTGCCGTGTATTCGGTCGACATAACGGGTCGCAACCTGCAGCGGGTTGCAACGCCCGGCATGGCGTCCGACCCCGCCTGGTCGCCCCGCCTAAGCTGAACAAACCTGAATAGACGCTTTGACATGCCCCGTGTTATTCCCAAGTTAACCAAAAAGGACCGCGTTCCCATGACCCTTCTGTCCCGCCTCCCCGTTCGCGCGATGCTGGTGGCCTCAACGCTCGCTCTGGCCGCCTGCGCCCAAGGCCTCAACGATGGCGCGATTGATTTGAACGCTGCCGGTGGTGCGGCGTCCGATCCGAGCAGCCCGGCTTATTTCAACCAGACGATCGGGGACCGCGTGTTGTTCGCAGTCGATCAATCGACCCTTACGCAGATTGGCGAGGTTACGTTGCGCGGGCAGGCGCAGTGGCTGTTGGCCAACCCGGAATACACCGCCTTGATCGAAGGACACGCGGATGAGCAGGGCACGCGCGAATACAACCTTGCGCTTGGGGCCCGCCGCGCAGCCGCCGTGCGTGACTTTCTTGTCAGCCAGGGTGTCCCGGAAAGCCGGATGGCGACGATCAGCTATGGCAAAGAACGCCCGATTGAGATTTGCTCGGAAGAAACCTGCTATCAGCAAAACCGTCGCGCGGTGACCGTGATCTCGGCGGGAACCGGAGTGTAAATTTGATCCGACCCTTCCTCATCTCCGCCCTCTGTCTGGCTTTGGTTGCGCCCGCCACTGCGCAGGATCGGGACCAAAGCCTTGCGGATATCCGGCAGGAACTGTCGGTCTTGTTCGTTGAGATTCAGCGCCTGCGTGCGGAGTTGAACACGACGCAGGGTGCGACAGGGACGGGGTCCGGCGGATCGGTTCTGGCCCGTGTGGACGCGATCGAAACGGAGTTGCGGCGCTTGACCGGCCTGACGGAAGAGTTGGAATTGCGCATCGCCCGAGTGGTCAGCGATGGGACGAACCGGATCGGCGACCTTGAGTTCCGCCTGTGCGAGTTGGAGACCAACTGCGATATCGGCAGCCTGGGTGAAACGCCCAGTCTGGGAGGGATCGAAGTGCCTGCCGGAAACACGTTGCCGGTCACCGCACCGACGCAGGGTGGCGGCAACCTCGCCGTCGCAGAACAAAGCGATTTCGATCGCGCCCGGGCCGCCTTCGACAATGGCGATTTCGCGGGGGCGGCAGATCTCTTCGCGGCCTTCACGGCGACCTATCCGGGCGGCCCCCTGTCGGCCGAGGCGCATTTCTTTCGCGGTCAGGCCGAAGCGCAGCAAGGGGCGTGGAGCCGGGCAGCGCGCGCGTATCTTGACGCCTTCACTTCCGACCCCTCGGCACCGCGTGCGCCGGACGCCCTTTTGAACCTGGGCACGTCGTTGGGCCAGCTTGGCCAGATTGAAGAGGCCTGTCTGACCCTGTCCGAGGTTGGCGTGCGCTATCCGACCAGCAGCGCCGTCGCGCAGGCCGATGCCGCGCGACTACAACTCGGGTGCTCGTGACAAACCCTCGTCTCGCGGATCATTTCGCGGCCCAGATGGGCCAATTGCTCGGGCCGGACTTTCCATCCCGGATCGGACTTGCCGTTTCTGGCGGTGGCGACAGCATGGCGATGCTGGCGCTTGCCCATGATTGGGCACGGGTCATGGGGATCGGCCTTGAGATCGCGACAGTCGACCACGGTTTGCGGCCCGCCAGTGCGGACGAAGCCCGCATGGTTGCAGCGGAGTGCGCAGCCCTTGGCCATCGGCACACGACGCTCCACTGGACGTGGGACGGGACCGGCAATGTGCAGGATGCGGCCCGCGCCGCCCGACTTGAATTGTTTGGTGCGTGGCGCGGCGACCTGCAGCACGTGCTTTTTGCCCATACAAAAGACGACGTCGCCGAAACCTTCTTGATGCGTCTCGCGCGCGGTTCAGGGGTCGAGGGGCTTTCGGCCATGTCCGACAAACGCCGTGTCAGCGGGTTCTGGCAAATCCGGCCGCTTCTCGGGGTCACGCGCGCCGACCTTCGGCACCACGTGGAGACGTTGAAGGTGCCCTATGCGGATGATCCTTCGAACAGCGATCCAAGGTTTGAGCGCGTGCGGGCCCGGCGGGCCTTGGCGGTGTTGGATGATCTTGGCATCACCCGGGATGATCTCGCCGGGACTGCCGAACGTATGGCCCGCGCGCGCGATGCGCTCGTGCGCCGCGCTGCAAGTGTGGCAGAAGATGTGCTGCGCCCCGAGGTTCTGCCGACCGGCCATGTGGTCTTCGACCGTGACGCCTTTGCATCCGTAGAACGCGACACTCAGATGCGGTTGCTCGCGGCGGCGCTGCAATACGTGTCGAACGCGTCCTACAGGCCTCGGGCCGCAGCCCTTGAATCAGTGCTTGATCGCGCCCTGGCGGGCGGGGGCGCGACATTGCACGGTGCCCAGGTTTTGGTTGCACATGAAAGCATTCGAATTCTGCGTGAATTCCAGGCAGTCAAGGACATCACGCTGCCGGCGACGCCTGGGATGGTGTGGGACGGAACAGCGCAGGTCGAGGCCGCAATCCAACCGGGCCTCACCATCGCGGCGCTTGGCGAAGGCGGATGGGCGCAACTGCCTGAAAAATCAATGGGAACGGTTGGATACGCTGCGGCCCTGTCGCTTCCTGCGCTGTTCGACGGTCCCGATCTGGTCGCGTGCCCCGGGCTTGGTTTGGGATCAAGCAGGTTTCTATCTGATCCACGGCCGGCAGGTTCTTTCATCGCTTTCTTGCAATTGCGTTGAACTCCGCACACCAAGGCTTACCTTTGCTACAACCGCAGGCGGATTGGTCCGCCCGATGTTCCGTGAAGGAGAGTTCTTTTGGGCAACGCGAGAAATATCGCATTCTGGGTCATCCTGTTCTTGTTGATCCTGGCCTTGTTCAACCTGTTCTCGGGCGGCCAGAGCCAGATGAACCAGCGTGGCGTGGCGTATTCCGACTTTATCCAGCAGGTCGAAAACGGTGCCGTGGTCTCGGCGACCCTCGATGGTGAAAACGTTCAGTTCACCACCAATGACGGGTCCTATTCGACGGTTGCGCCGGGGGATGCGAACACGACCGAGCTTCTCCTCGCCAACGATGTTCGGATCGAAGCGACGCCGCAGGAACAATCGGGTTTCCTGAGCGTGCTCTCGCTCTGGTTGCCGGTTCTGGTCCTGATTGGCATCTGGATCTTCTTCATGAACCGGATGCAGGGCGGCGGCCGTGGGGGCGCGATGGGCTTTGGCAAGTCCAAGGCCAAGTTGCTGACCGAAAAGCATGGTCGCGTCACGTTTGACGACGTGGCGGGCATCGACGAAGCCAAGGAAGAGCTCGAAGAGATCGTCGAATTCCTCCGCAATCCGCAGAAATTCTCGCGTCTCGGTGGCAAGATCCCGAAAGGCGCCTTGCTGGTGGGCCCGCCGGGCACCGGTAAAACGCTTCTGGCGCGCGCCATCGCGGGCGAAGCTGGCGTGCCGTTCTTCACCATCTCCGGCTCCGACTTCGTCGAGATGTTCGTCGGTGTCGGCGCTTCCCGCGTTCGGGACATGTTCGAACAGGCGAAAAAGAACGCGCCTTGCATCGTGTTTATCGACGAGATCGACGCCGTTGGCCGGTCGCGTGGCGTGGGCTACGGCGGGGGCAACGACGAACGCGAACAGACCTTGAACCAGCTGCTGGTCGAGATGGACGGGTTCGAAGCGAACGAAGGCATCATTATCGTCGCGGCCACCAACCGCCCCGACGTGCTGGACCCCGCCCTCTTGCGGCCTGGTCGCTTTGACCGCCAGGTCCAGGTGCCGAACCCGGACATCAAGGGGCGCGAGCGCATTCTGGGTGTCCACGCCCGCAAAGTGCCGCTTGGTCCCGACGTTGACCTGCGCATCATCGCGCGCGGCACGCCGGGCTTCTCGGGCGCGGATCTGGCCAACCTGGTCAATGAAAGTGCCCTGATGGCGGCTCGCGTGGGTCGGCGTTTCGTGACGATGGAAGACTTTGAGAACGCCAAAGACAAGGTCATGATGGGGGCCGAACGTCGCTCGATGGTCATGTCGGATGACGAAAAGAAACTGACGGCCTATCACGAGGCGGGCCATGCCATTGTCGGGTTGAACCTGCCGCAGCATGACCCGATCCACAAAGCAACGATCATTCCGCGTGGTCGTGCCCTGGGCCTTGTTCTGTCGTTGCCCGAGAAGGATCGGATTTCGGCCAGCTACACCTGGTTCTCGAGCCGCATTGCGATGGCCATGGGCGGACGCGTTGCCGAAGAGATCAAGTTCGGCAAAGAGAACGTCACATCAGGCGCTGCGCAGGACATCAAGATGGCCAGCCAGATGGCGCGTGCGATGGTGACCCAGTACGGTTTCGCGGACGAGCTTGGGATGGTCGACTACGCCAACGAGCAACAATCCTATCTGGGGAACTTCGGTGGTGGCACCAATCACTCCGAAGAGATGCAGAAAGAGATCGACGCCAAGGTGAAAGAGTTGATCGACGAAGGCTACGAAACCGCCCGTCGCATCCTGACCGAAAAGAATGACGAGTGGGAAAATCTGGCGCAGGGTTTGCTCGAGTATGAGACGCTCACCGGTGCGGAAATCACCAAGGTCATTGCGGGCGAAGCTCTGAACCTGGATGATGATGAAGATGATGCGCCGTCGTCCGGTGGCACCCCGTCGTTGACGGCGATCCCGAAAACCAAGCCCAAATCGAAGCCAAGCGGCGACGACGGCATGGAGCCGGAGCCAACCTAGCCGAGCGCTACAATTGAAACTGCGACACCCCCGGGCCATGCGGCCCGGGGTTTTCCTTTTGGCGGGCCTTCACAAGGCACGAAGGCGCGTGACTTCGCACCCATCTTCGCTACGATCGCGCCATGACGCTCGCCGACTTTGCCCCCTTGGCCGATCTGCTCGCCGCGCTTGGCGTGATGGTTTCCGTGGGGGTTCTCGCCTGGAAAACCCACCAAAGCCGCAAACAGGCGGAACTGTCGAACTGGCGGGAGCTTCTGGAGTCTCTTGTGGCGTTCAAGGGGCCGACCAACGACGCCGAATTCGCAGACTTGGTGGAGCGCGGCCACACGGATTATTGCGCGCTCAGCCCCGCCGACAAACGGCGCTTCGGGCTGTATCTTAGCAAGGCATCCACGTGTTCGGGAATTTCGTGAAGCACAATGACAGCGTCCCGCGCAAGCTAGAGGGCCCGGACGACGCGATCACAAACTACTTCATTGACCTCCTGACCACGCCCGGCGGCGCGGCCTGGTGGGCCGAAAACAGGCCTTTGGGCCATTTCATGCCATCGACCTTTCGGATGATCGACGCGTTTACCGGGCGCGGACGCCGCAAGACGGACCCCAAGGGCTAGGCCCGCAGTCTGCCCCAGAGATGTCCGCCGGACCGCGCATCCCGCGCCCGTCCGGCGGCACCACGTTCACTTGCTGTAGCGCTTCTGCGCATCGGCGACGGATTTCTCCATCGCCTTCCAAGCCGCTTCGATCCCGGACTGCATGTCCTTCCAGGCGTCCATGTTCGCCTTCCCAAGCGCTTCGAGCTGTTTTTCCATTTCCTTGCGCTGGTCCATCATGGCGGCCAGCTGCTTTTTCATCTGCTCCTGTCCCTGCGCCCCTGCTTCCATCATCTGGTCTTGCAACTTGGTCATCTCGGCGGTCCAGGCATCCACCTGCGCCTTGGCCTGTGCAAAATAATCGGTTTTATCGGCCATCGATCTCTCCTTTTCCCTGTGCGTCCCATGCGCGAGCCTAGCACGGATCGATCCGGCTGTGGCGCCCCGCGCCCACGCGCCGCAGATGCGCGCGATACGGGTTGCTCGGAACCAGCGCCTGTGGGCAGACTCATCGCGAAAAGGAGCGCCCGACATGCCAGCCCTCAAACCGACGGATTTCACAGCCACGATCACATGGCTTGGCCACAACGCGGACCGGTCCGCAGCGCTGGAAACCGCGTCGGTGCCGGGGATGGACCTGACCTTTGCCGGGTATGCAGGCGAGAGCCGAGCCGGCCTGACGCGCCCGTCCGACAGCCGTGTGTTGTCCCAATACCCGCGCGGCACGGAAATTCGGAACACCCGGCAGCTTTCGATCGTCAGTGCGGAAGACCTTGCTGCCATCGCCAAGGACATGGGTGTGGCGGGCTTGGACCCGGCTTGGGTTGGCGCTTCGATGGTTGTGGAGGGCCTTCCGGATTTCACACACATTCCGCCGTCGTCGCGCCTCCAATGCGAACGCAGCGGCACGACCCTGACGGTCGATATGGAAAACCGACCGTGCCAATTGCCGGCCCCGGTCATCGACAAAGCCCTTCCAGGGTTTGGCAAAGGGTTCAAATCGGCCGCCCGGAACCGCCGTGGGGTGACCGCCTGGGTGGAGCGTGAAGGGACGTTGTCCGTCGGCGCCATCCTGAGGCTCCACATCCCGGACCAGCCCCCTTGGGCCTATCTCGACGAGGCGCGGGGGCGCGGGTGAAGGCGATTGAAATCGCCTTCGGGACGCGCGCGACGGCGCGCGTGGAAAGGCCTTTGCAAAGGCCTTGACCCGCCCCGGGGTTTCGGAATGCGCCCGGAAGTTCCTTTCGGAAACACGTTTTGACGGCGCACGCGGTGAAAATGTCGGAATCGGTGCTTATCGCATCTGGCTTGCCCGCTATAGGCGAGTGAGCAGGACGTGCGCGAAAGGGAGCATTGGTCATCATGGCGTTCAAATCCGACATCGAGATTGCCCGCGAGGCATCGAAACGGCCGATCCAAGAGATCGGCGCCAAGCTTGGCATCCCCGACGATGCGCTGCTGCCTTATGGCCACGACAAGGCGAAGGTTGGCCAGGACTTCATCAACTCGCTCGCCGATCGTCCGGACGGAAAACTGATCCTTGTCACGGCGATCAATCCGACCCCCGCTGGCGAAGGCAAAACGACCACGACCGTTGGCTTGGGCGATGGCCTGAACGCGATCGGAAAGAAAGCGGCGATCTGCATCCGCGAAGCGTCGCTCGGCCCATGCTTTGGCATGAAGGGGGGCGCCGCTGGCGGTGGCTACGCGCAGGTTGTTCCCATGGAAGAGATGAACCTGCATTTCACCGGGGATTTTCACGCCATTACGGCCGCCCACAACCTGCTGTCGGCGATGATCGACAACCATATCTACTGGGGCAACTCGCTGGGCATCGACGAGCGTCGGGTGGCGTGGCGCCGGGTCCTCGACATGAACGACCGTGCGTTGCGCGACACTGTCACCTCGCTTGGCGGGGTTGCCAACGGGTTCCCGCGCCAAACCGGGTTCGACATCACCGTGGCCTCGGAGGTCATGGCGATCCTGTGCCTTGCGACGGGCCTCGACGATCTTCAAAAACGCCTTGGCGACATCATCGTCGCCTACACCCGCGCGCGGGAACCGATCTATGCCCGTGACATCAAGGCTGACGGCGCCATGACCGTGCTTCTGAAAGACGCGATGCAGCCGAACCTCGTCCAAACATTGGAAAACAACCCGGCCTTTGTGCATGGCGGCCCGTTCGCCAACATTGCCCATGGCTGCAACTCGGTAACGGCCACGAAAACCGCGCTGAAGCTGGCCGACTACGTCGTGACCGAAGCCGGGTTCGGGGCCGATCTGGGCGCCGAGAAGTTCATGAACATCAAGTGCCGCAAGGCCGGTCTGGCGCCCGACGCCGTGGTCATCGTGGCCACCGTGCGCGCGATGAAGATGAACGGTGGCGTGGCCAAAGCCGATCTCGGGGCCGAGAACGTGGCGGCCGTCGAAAACGGATGCGCGAACCTTGGGCGCCACATCCAGAACGTGAAAAAGTTCGGTGTTCCGGTTGTCGTTGGGATCAACCACTTTGCGGGGGATACCGATGCCGAGGTCCAGGCCGTGAAGGATTTTGTTGCGACCTTGGGCACTGAGGCTGTTCTCTGCAAACACTGGGCGGACGGCAGCAAGGGGATCGAAGACCTGGCTCACAAGGTCGTGGAGATGGCCGATAGCGGTCAGGCGCAGTTCGCGCCGCTCTACACGGATGAGCTGAGCCTGTTTCAAAAGATCGAAACCGTGGCCAAGTCGATCTATCACGCCAGCGAAGTCATCGCGGACAAGAAGGTTCGGGATCAACTCCGCGCGTGGGAAGAGGCGGGCTATGGTCACCTGCCGGTCTGCATGGCGAAAACCCAGTATTCCTTCTCAACCGACCCGAACTTGCGCGGCGCGCCCGAAGGGCACACGTTGCCAGTGCGCGAGGTCCGTCTGTCGGCGGGCGCCGGGTTCATTGTCGTGATCTGTGGAGAGATCATGACCATGCCGGGGCTGCCGCGCGTCCCCTCGGCCGAGGCAATCATGCTCAACGACGAAGGCCAGATCGAAGGCCTGTTCTAGTCGATCAGACCACCACCGGGCGGCCTCAGGGGCCGCCCGATTTGTCTGCGGTGCACGCCCGCAGGCCCGAAGAAAAGGAAACGACATGGCGGCAACCATCATCGACGGGAAAGCCTTCGCGGCAAAAGTACGCTCGGACGTGGCGTCCCATGTGGCGGACCTGAAGGCGCAGGGGATCACACCCGGTCTGGCGGTTGTGCTGGTCGGCGAAGATCCGGCGAGCCAGGTCTACGTCCGCAACAAGGGCAAACAGACCGTCGAAGTTGGCATGGCAAGTTTCGAGCATAAACTGGATGCGGCAACGTCCGAAGCCGACATTCTGTCTTTGGTCGTACAGCTGAACGCAGATCCCGCGGTCCATGGTATCCTGGTCCAGCTTCCGCTTCCCGATCATGTGGACGCCTCCAAAGTCATCAACACGATTGACCCGGCCAAGGACGTGGATGGGTTCCATATCTCGAACGTGGGTCTTCTCGGGACAGGTCAGGACGCGCTTGTCCCCTGCACGCCGCTTGGGTGCCTGATGATGCTGCGTGATCATCATGGCAGCCTGTCAGGCCTCGAGGCGGTTGTCGTGGGCCGATCCAATATCGTCGGCAAACCGATGGCACAGCTTTTGCTTGGCGACAGTTGCACGGTCACCCTTGCGCATTCGCGGACAAAAGATCTGGCTGAGACGTGTCGCCGCGCCGATATTTTGGTTGCGGCTGTTGGACGGCCCGAGATGATCCCGGGCGATTGGGTCAAGCCCGGCGCCACCGTCATCGACGTTGGCATCAACCGCGTGCCGCACCCCGAGATTGAGGGGAAATCCAAGCTGGTCGGCGATGTTCATTTTGACAGTGCCGCAGCCGTGGCAGGTGCGATCACCCCTGTTCCGGGTGGTGTCGGGCCGATGACGATCGCCTGTCTACTGGCCAACACGCTGACGGCATGCTGCCGCGCCAACGGCCGGCCCGCGCCCGAGGGGCTGACAGCCTAGGCTGGGCAGACCCCTAGACCGGGATCATCGTTCCCTGCAGGAGCGCAACGTCCCTTCGTGTTCCGTCATCTTTTTCGATGGCGACGGTGCAGCGTGTGATCACCAGGCGCCGACCGGGCTTTACCACCTCACCCGTCGCAATCAGGCGTTTGCCGTCTGCCGGCGCGATCAGATTGATCTTCATCTCGACCGTCAGCACCTCCGCGTCGACCGGCATGGTCGTCAGCGCAGAATAGCCCGCGGCGCTATCGCCAAGACCAAACGTGGCCCCGGCATGTGCAAAGCCGTGTTGCTGGCCGATATGCGGCCCGATTGGGCAAGACAACACCACGCGGCCGCGCGACATCTCGTCGATGCGCGCTTCGAACGTTGTCATCAAGCTTTGGCGTTTTAGGCTGCCGCGAATTTTTTCGGCAATTGAAGGGTCTAACGCATCGCTCATGTTCAGGTCTATCTCCTCCAGTGCGTACACGGACCCTGGCACATTTTTGCTTGCCATCGAATCCCTGCGATGTGCTAGGTCTTGCCAGACCCTAAATCACACTAATCGATTGATATGTCGGTAAATGATCCCCGCAGGATGATGACCTGGCGTCATCCGTTACCCTTCCACGTGCTGGTTTGGGTCATCGCCAGCGTGGTCACGGCAATGATCGGGCCGTTTACGACGTATGCCTCCTTCGCGTTTTTGGAACGCTTGGCGTATTGGGGCCTCCTGATCGGCGTCAGCATCCTAATGGCTTACAGCATCCGGGCGGTCGTTGTCGTGTTCATCCCAACCCCAGGATGGGCGTCGGAACTGGTGACGTCTGCGGGTCAATCTCTGGCGCTTGGCACGGCGATCTGGGCGTTCAACTTTTACATACTCGGGTTTGACCTGGGCTCGATCCGCTGGATCATTGAACACATCACAGTCGTCTTTGTCGTGTGCCTGGCGATACTCGTCGTGCGGGCCTATGTGCGCGCCCATCGGGCCGAGGCGCCCGATGCTGCCGCCGCTCTCGCGGGCCACCCTCACGCCGACGACCGCGAGGTCCCGACCGTCGTCGAAGAAGCGGCCCCATTTTTGCGCCGATTGGACCGTGACCTGGGAGAGGAGTTGCACTCCGTCTCGGCCAATGACCACTATCTGCAGGTTGTGACGGCGATGGGCGAGGGACGGGTCCTGTTGCGGTTCCGCGATGCGTTGGAAGAGCTGGCAGAAGTTCCCGGGTACCGCATTCATAGATCACATTGGGTGGCCAGTGCTGCGCTGATCTCGGTCCGGCAGGACGGGCGGCGGTACTTTGCGGTGTTGCGCAACGGCGCAGAGCTGCCCGTCAGCCGGGGCAATGTCGACCGCCTTCGCGAAGATGGCTGGTTGGACTAGCGGGGCATCGGGACGGCAACCGGTGCCCGACCACGCCCCGGCAGCAGGAGCGCCTGCGCGGCATCCGACATAAGGCTCGACAGTTCGGGGCGGTCGCAAAACAGGCCGCCGGTATATGTCCCGTAGGCTGGCATGATGAGCCGACGGTCATCCACCAGAAAGCACGGATAGCTCAGGCGTCTCCCGCGCGCGTTCAGGCGCGCCTTCGGATGATAGTGGCCGGAGACCTCGCCGGTGCTTGCACCAGCCGCGATGTGGCGAAACATCAGGGGTCCAAGGCGAACCTCACCGCGGTGTGTGCCGCCCAGATCGACCGGCCCCGGATCATGGTTGCCTTCAATCCAAATCCACGTGCGCCCGGCCATCATCGCCTGTAAACGCGCGCGCGCTGCGGTGGCCAGGTCGCGCGCCGCCGCCAGATCGTCAAAACTGTCGCCAAGGCAAATCACCTGGGTCGGGCGGGTGGCGGCGATGTCTTCGGACAGGCGATCCAGAGTGTCCAACGTGTCATACGGTGGGAGCATGCGCCCTTCGCGCCGGGCGATACGATCGGATTTGCCCAGATGCAGGTCGGACACACACAGAACACCCGTCTCGGGCCAGTGCAGACCGCCGGAGGGCAGCGCTATAAGCGCCGCGCCGCAAAAGGAAATCGGGTGTCCGTTCATACTTTGTTCACTATTTCCTTCCGGAAGGCGGCGCAAGGTTCCCGTGCCCAGTTCCGGTACGGCCGAGCATGACGCGGCCAGTTAGGTGCTCAATCCTGCTGTCTTCATCAACCGGTCGGCCTCATCCTCCAGAAGCCTTTGGTCCGCCAATCCGGCAATGGGGATTCGCCCGGGTTCGAGGAACAGCGGGGCGGCCAGTGGCGTGACACGGGTCAGGCGTTTGTGGTCGATCCGGCCGTCGATCCGCGCCAGCATTTCCTCGATCCGCCCAAAATCGACCAACCCGCGCATGGCTTCGCGCCGGGTGATCTCCAGCATCACGTGGTCCGGGTCGAACTTGCGCAAGGTGTCATACAGGATGTCGGTCGAAAAAGTCGCCTGCCGCCCCGTCTTGCGTTTGCCCCCGGGGGTCGCGCGATCAATCAGACCGGCGATAATGGCCGATCCCTTGAAGGTCCGCTTCATCACGGCATTGTCGGCCAACCAGGCGTCCATCGCCTCCAACAAGTTCTCACGCGTGAACAGGTGGGAGGGATCGTCGATCGGGTCGAGGCCCCAGATCAGCGTCGCGTAATCCGTTGAGACAAACCCCATCGGGTTCAGACCCATTTCCTCCATCCGTTTTGTGATGAGAAGACCAAGGGTCTGCTGCGCATTCTTGCCGGCAAACCCATACGCCACGACGTGTTCACGACCGTCATGGGGAAAGCTTTCGATCAAAAGCCGGTCACGTTGGGGCAGGGTCGAGACATCGCGCTGCAGGGCAAGCCAATCGCGGGTATGGGGCGGCAGTTCAGGCCAGTCCGGTCTGCGGAACATCGCGAGGATACGATCGCTCAACTGTGTGGAGGTCGCGAATTTCGTTCCCATGAACGTCGCGATTTTTGGTTTTTGCCACGGCGTGCGAGAGACTTCGACGACCATCTCGCGCATGCCTTCATAGCGGACGATTTTGCCGCCAATCAGGAAGGTGTCGCCCTTTTTCAGCATCGAGGCAAAGTACTCTTCCACTTCGCCCAAAGGTGCGCCACCGCGCGTCCGCTGGTAGCGCACCTGCATCTTGTCCGCGTCAACGATCGTGCCGATGTTCATGCGAATGCGTGCCGCGCGACGGGGATCTCGCAAGCCCCAGGCGCCATCCGCTTGCTGCGCCAGTCTTTGCCACTGATCATAGGCTTTCAACGCGTAGCCACCGGTGGCGCAAAACTCCAAGCAGCGATCAAACGTGGCGCGATCCAGGTCCGCATAGACCCCGGCCGAGCGCACTTCGGCGAACAGATCATCCGCATGGAACGGGCCGGCTGCTGCGCAGATCAGGATGTGTTGGCACAACACGTCCAACGGTCCCGCATGGTCCGTGTCGCCATCCAGCGTTTTTTCCCGCACCGCTTCCAGCGCTGCGGTGCACTCAATCACTTCGAACCGGTTGGCCGGGACAATGATGGCCTTCGACGGGGCGTTGTAGCGGTGGTTTGCCCGCCCGATGCGTTGCACCAGCCGTTTAACGTTTTTCGGGGCGCCCACCTGGATGACAAGATCGACGTCACCCCAATCAATCCCAAGGTCGAGCGAGCCCGTACAGACAATCGCCTTGAGCGCACCGGACACCATCGCGGCCTCGACCTTTTCGCGCTGTTCCCGCGCGAGGGCACCGTGATGGATGCCGATTGGAAGTTGTTCGTCATTCGCCAGCCAGAGGTGATGAAAGAACAGCTCGGCCTGCGCCCGTGTGTTGTGGAAGATCAGGGTCGTCTTATGGCGCTTGACCTGTTCCAGGACAGCCGGGATGGCATATTTTCCACCGCCGCCGGACCAGGGGGGGTGTTCCTCGGTGACCAGCATCTGGATGTCCGGGTCCGGGCCGGGGTCGGCCTCGAGGATGGCGCAGGGGTCCGGGTGCCGCGCCAAAAGCCGTGCAATGGCAGCAGGGTCTTCTACCGTCGCAGAGAGCCCCACCCGCCGAAGGGAAGGGGCCAGAGATGACAACCGCGCGAGGGCCAGCATCAGTTGGTCGCCGCGCTTGCTTTCGGCCAAGGCGTGAATCTCATCGACGATGACCCGCTGCACCCCTGCAAACATCCGGGCCGCATCCGGGTACGAAATCAGCAGCGCCAAGGATTCGGGTGTCGTCAGCAGGATGTGAGGGGGATCAGCGCGCTGGCGACGTTTCTTGTGCGAGGACGTGTCGCCGGTCCGATCCTCGACGCGGATGGGCAGCCCCATTTCTTCAATCGGGCCGGTCAGATTGCGCTTGATGTCAGCCGCGAGCGCCTTGAGGGGCGAGATATACAGCGTGTGGAGGCCGGCATGGGTGCCATCGGCCAAGGCCGCAAGGCTTGGCAGAAAACCCGCCATGGTCTTGCCGCCCCCGGTCGGTGCGATCAGCAACTGGCAGGGCGACCCGGACAGCGCGAGCATCTCGCGCTGATGCGGATGGATCGACCAGCCGCGCTTGGAAAACCATCCCTCGATCTGGGGGGGCAGGTCTGGCGTCAGGGCGGGGTCATGGGCCGTCATGCCGCCCAAGATAGGCCCGCGGCATGGCTGAAACCACGCCTTTGGATCAGTGGACGATCTTTTCTTCTTTGACGAAGAGGTTTTCCCACGCCGGGTCCACGAACTCGGGCCGCATCTGGTAGGGCAGCCCTTCGAAATCGCAGATGGCCTTGATTTGGTCGATGAGGAACGGCGCGTGATAGTTCGCGAAGTTCATGTCGATCGTGGGGTACTTCTTTTTCAACAGATGCAGCAGGGAGGCTTCGTCGAGCGGCATCTTCTTGGCCCGTGCTACGAGGGCGAGGATCTTCAGGAACTGCTCTTGCGTGGGGCCCCCGACCTTCACCTTGAAGAACACGCGGCGCAAGGCCGCTTGGTCGAAGATCTCGTTGGGGTGGAAGTTCGTCGAAAACACCACGAGCGTGTCGAACGGAACCTCGAACTTCTCGCCCGATTGAAGGGCCAGAATGTCGTAGTGGTTCTCCATCGGAACAATCCAACGGTTGATGAGGGCCTGGGGCGATTCTTCCTGGCGGCCGAGGTCGTCCACGATGAACACGCCGCCGCTGGCTTTCAGCTGCAAGCTGGCCTGATAGGTGCGGCTGACCGCGTTGTAATTCAGATCGAGCATCGAAAGGGTCAGTTCCCCGCCGGTCATAACCGTTGGGCGCTGGCACAGAAGATAGCGCGTGTCGTACCGGGCCGAGGCTTTGCGCAACGGGGATTGTCCCTCGGGGGCGTCTTCTTCGGCGCGGGTGTGCACAATCGGATCGAAAAGTGTGATCACCTGACCGGCGTAGCAGATCGCGTTCGGGATATAGAGCGTATCGCCCATGGCGGCCCGAATGCCCTCGGCGATCGAGGATTTCCCGTTGCCCGGCGGGCCGTACATCAGCACAGACCGACCGGAGCCCACAGCCGGGCCAAGCTGGTCAATCAGCCCATCCGGCAGGATGAGATGGCCCATCGACTTCTCCAACATGTCACGGGTCAGGCGAATGTCGCGGATCGACTGGCGTTTGACCTGGATCTTGTAGTCTTCCAGCGGGACCGGCAGCGCGCCGTAGTACTCGGATTGGGTCAACGCATCGAGGGCGCGGGCCTTGCCGTTGTCGGTCAGCTGGAAGCCCATCTCGGAGGACGAGGTTGCGTGAAGCGTGCCGGTGGCCTGCAGCAATCCCATTTCCCGAACGCTGTCGATCAGCTGTTGGGCCAATGGGATTGGCAAGCAAATCGCCTTGGCGATGTCTGATGCCGTTTCCACATTCTTGCGGAAGATGGTCTTCAGCAGGATGTCCCGCATCATGACCACCGTCAGGCCGGTGTCTTCCAGTTTGCGCAGGGGGGGCGGCGCCATGCTGTCCGCCGCCGGTTGAACCTGAACGTTCACGGCTGGAACCTCGCTTCGCTCAAGAGATGCCGATGAAGAAGTAGATCAGAAGGCCCGAGGACAGGCCGACCCCGTACGGGAACACCTTGTCTTGCTGCCACGACACCCACTCTGGCGTCGCGCCGACGATGGCCGGAACCGAACGGGCCATGCGGTGCAGGATCAACCCGATCAGGGCCGAGAAGGCGACCAGCATCGCCACGAGGCCCGCATCCGATGCGGCAACAAATGGTGCCATGGCGGCGGCAAACTTAGCGTCGCCCGCGCCAATGCCCAACAGGGCCGAAGCGAAGAACCCGATCACGAGAACGATGCCGAAATGCGCAAAGCGCCAGGCATATTCTTCAAGCGACAGGGCAAACGGGCCGAGAACGACAAACCCGGCCAGCAGCGCCAGGACGGTGATATTGAGGATCTTCATGTCCTTCAGATCGGTGTAGATGGCCCAAAGTGCGATGGGCAGCACCACCGGAAGGAAGATCCATGCCTGTGTGGTCGTGAGGGCGACGTCGAAAGTCATCACGAGGTTTCCTTATCTTGGAAATGATTTTCCCCGTGTATGCCTCCTAAATCGGGCCGAATGAGGGCAGGAATGGGTTTGTTTCCGCATGCGCATCAATGCCGCCCGCCCAAAAAGTTACCGGCGCATTCACCATGCGGCATGCCACGCCTGTCCGCGTCAGCCTTCCAGCGCGCGCATGGCGCGGACAGCTGCCTCGAAATGCTGCGGGTGGGTGTCGATGGCGTCAGCCAGAAGGCCGCGGCCCACGTCGACTTCACCCTGCCGGATCGCGGCCAGGGCGGCGGTGTGCAGCAGCTGTGCCCGTTCGATCTGGGTCATGCGGACAAGCGGCATGTTGTAGTTGCGCTGCGCGGCGCGGGCCAAAACGAGGTTGTTTTTCGCGGTGAACAGGTTCGGATCGTAACTGATCGATTCCATGAACAGACGCTCGGCGCCATCGAAGTCGCCCCGCGTTAGCCGGGAATATCCCCAATTGTTCAACACGTTGGCTGGCCGCGTGGTGAGACCCACAGCCGTTTCATAGAAGTGATCGGCCCGATCCCATTCCTGGTTGCTGTCCGCGATCATCGCTTCGAGGCGATATCGCTCGTAGGTCTCCAGGGTCGGCGGGACGCTATCGAGCATCTCTTCGGCCATGTCCCATTCGCCAGTGCGGATCAGCGCATCGGCATAGTCGATCCGGTCTTGGTCCAGACTGTCGTCACGGGCCACGATGTTGCGCCATAGGACCACACCCTCCCCGGCCCGTCCGGCGCGCACGAGGCTGGTCGCGAGACCGCGTTGAAAATCGATCCGGTCCGGTTGCTCGGCCGCGGCGCGCTGAAAGTAGGAAACGGCCTCTTCCGGCTCGGCGGCGGTCAACATGATGTCACTGAGATTGGTTTCATCGATCACGTTGATTGGATCGAGCGCGCGGTCCACATCGGGACTGCCAAATTCACTGCAACCCGCCGCGGCCAAAGAAATGGCGACGACCGGCAGAACCCGGTACCTGAGGGACATGCCTGACCTCATAACTGCTCTTTGCCTCGCCCTGGCTATGGATCGGTTTGGAGGATGTAGACCCCCTCGGACCGACGGATCAAACCAAGGTCGTTTTCATTATTGGTCTCACTATAGACCGAATTTTCCATTCGCGCGATAGCCAGTCTGAGGTTGTCGCGAATCGAGTCCGATTGGCCACTGTCCAGCGCGAAGGCTTGCTCAAATATGCGACGGGCTTCGCCGTATTCGCCTTGTTCCATCAAAACCACGCCCAGATTGTTCAAAGCCGGGACAAAGGTTTCATCCATATCAAGGGCTTGCCGGAAGTTGTCTTCGGCCTGCCCGAGACGCCCGAGGCGAAGATTGGCCAGCCCAATGGCCGTCAGCGTGTCAATGGTGATGCCTTCGTCCGCCGCGGCCCGCGTGTAGGATCGCAGCGCAAGTTCGTATTCTCCGGCTTCCATAAGGCGATCGCCGACAAGCATCGGATCAATCGCGTCGCGCAGCACGACCGTCCCCTCGGGCGCCGCCGGCGCGTCGCGGACGATCGGATCAAGCGGGGCGAGGCGTGGCGTGCACCCGGCAGCAAAAAGGGAAACAAGTGTCAGGATGATGAGATGTCTCACCGTCCCCTCCTGCGCGATTGGTCTGTCTGCTCGTTGAACACGAGCGTATCAGAATCCAACCCCGCCGGACAGGTCTTGTGCGATGCCGTAGATCGAAGGTCCGATCAGAATGAGAAGCAGCGGCGGCAAACAAAACAGCATCGTCCCAAGCGTCAGCTTCGTCGGGAGTTTGTTGGCCTTTTCCTCGGCCCGCATGACGCGTTTGTCCCGCATCTCGCCCGCGTAGACGCGCAGCGCTTCGGCGATGGACGTGCCGAACGTGGCAGACTGGATCAGGGTCGTGACAAAGCTGTTGATGTCCTGGATCCCGACACGTTCACCCAGATCGCGGAGCACCTTGGTTTTGTCTTTGCCCGCTTTCATTTCGTAGGCGACGATCTCGAACTCCTCGGACAGCGCGGGGTAGGAGGTCTTGATTTCGGTTGCCACACGGATGATCGCCTGGTCGAGGGACTGGCCAGCTTCGACACAGACCAGCATCAAGTCCAGGGCATCCGGAAACGCCTGGACGATCTCTTCCTCACGGCTTTGGACACGGCGCTGCACCCAGTATTTCGGGGCGTAGTAGCCGACACATCCCGGGATCAGAACCGACAGGATCGAGCTTTGGGCCGTGCCGCCGCCGGACACCAGTACGTACAATGTGCCCAGAAGAAGCCCCCCGATCCCAAGCGCGAATGACGCGGCGTGAAACAGCTGCACGGCGCCTTTGGACCGATACCCGGCCCGCACCATTTGCAGTTGGGCCGCTGACATCTCTTCCTGGGTTTGCGGTTCGAGATACTGGGCGAACCGGTCGAGGCGTTCATCCTTGCCGCCGACCCGTAGGGCATGGCCTTCGGAGTCCGTGGTAACCCCGGTGCGCTGATCCTTGATCTTCTCCAGCGGGTCCTTCTTCTGCATCAGGAAGGACGGCAGTGCGATCACGACCAACAAGATCCCGAGAATTCCGACCACAAGCAGTGGAACGAAAGCTCCGAACTGTTCGACGAGGAAGTCGTTGCCCTGGCTCAGGAATTTCCGAATGGAGTCCATCTGTCCGCCCTCCTCAAACCTTGATGTTCACAAGGATGCGCATGAAAATCATGTTCACGCCCAACATCACGGCAACCACGGCACAGGCGGGAATGAAGATCGGGCTCTCCATCACGTCGTCGTAGTAGTCGGGTTGCATGATGTTGATCCCGACCAGCGCGAGGAGCGGGAAGAACGACAGGAACATGCCAGACCCTTTTGCCTCGGCTGTGATGGCTTTCACCTTCCGAAACAGCTTGAACCGGGCGCGGATCACGTCGGCCAAACCTTGAAGGATCTCGGCCAGATTGCCGCCGGACTTTTGTTGAATGCCGACCGCGACCGCCAAAAAGCGCAAATCCTGCATATCAAGGCGTTCAGCCATAGACCGGATCGCCTCGCTGATGTCGCGCCCATAGGCCGCCTCGTCGGCGATGATGCCCAGTTCCGACGCCAACGGGTCGGCCATTTCCTTGCTGACCGTGTTGATGGCGGACACGAAAGGGTGACCGACGCGCAGACTGCGCACCATGAGTTCGATTGCGTCGGGCAGTTGTTCTTCCAGCAGCTCAAGGCGTTTCTTGGCCTTGGACGAGACCCAGAAATAGACGCCGCCAACGCCCATGCCGACGGACAGCAGCAGCCGAATGGGCAGGGACGTCGTTGTCAGGATGGTCAGGCCAACAAAGGCCGCGAAGGCCAGGCCAACCATCACAAGCATCAGCTGCTGCGGTGTGAACGCAATGTTCGCCTTCTGCGCCTTTTCCGCGATGAGCGAATACAGCGGAATGCGAACAGCGCCGCGGTGTTGGTCAAGCTCTTTGCGGAGCTTATCCAGCACGTCTTCGCGGCTGGTACCTTTCTCCAGCATTGTCAGGCGGCGGTTTACCCGCGCGTTGAGGCTGATCGATTTCCCGAAGACGGCGAGATAGACGCCTTCAACCAACATGACGACAACGACGAAGATGCCGATATAGATGAGCGGTTCAATAGAGAGTTCCATGCGTGCCCCTTACCCCGCTGTCGGTTCATAGATGGAGGCCGGCAGGTCGTAGCCCCACTGGCGGAAACGTTCGGCATAGTGGGAGCGGACACCGCAGGCGGTGAAGTGGCCAATGATTGTGCCATCGGGCTTCAGGCCGGTGCGCTGGTAGCGGAAGACCTCCTGCATGGAGATCACTTCGCCCTCCATGCCGGTCAACTCGGTGATCGACACCATGCGGCGCGAACCATCCTGCAATCGGCTGGCCTGCACCAAGAGGTTCACAGCCGACGAAACCTGTGCGCGAACCGCTTTGAGCGGCATCTCGATCCCGGACATCGCGACCATGTTTTCCAGTCGGCTGACAGCATCGCGGGCGTTGTTCGCGTGGATCGTCGTCATCGAGCCATCGTGGCCTGTGTTCATGGCCTGCAGCATGTCGATCACTTCTTCACCGCGCGTTTCGCCCACGATGATGCGGTCCGGACGCATCCGCAGGGCGTTGCGCAAACAATCCCGCTGCGTCACCGCGCCTTTGCCTTCGACGTTGGGCGGGCGGCTTTCCATGCGGCCCACATGCACCTGTTGAAGCTGCAGTTCGGCCGTGTCCTCGATGGTCAGGACGCGTTCCTTGTTGTCGATGAAGGACGACAGGGCGTTCAGCGTTGTCGTTTTACCGGAGCCCGTCCCGCCCGAGACGATCACGTTCAAGCGGGTCGAGACCGCGGCCTGAAGATAGGCGGCCATCTCTTCCGAGAACGCTCCAAACCGGACAAGGTCGTCGATGCCGAGCTTGTCTTTCTTGAATTTCCGGATCGAGACGAGCGATCCGTCCACGGCCACGGGGGGAACCATGGCGTTGAAGCGCGACCCGTCCTTCAAACGGGCGTCGACATAGGGGTTGGATTCATCGACGCGGCGGCCCACGGCGCTCACGATTTTGTCGATGATCCGCAGCAGGTGGCGTTCATCCTTGAACCGGACATCCGTCAGTTCCAATTTGCCGGCCCGTTCCACGAAGACACGGTTGGGGCCGTTCACCAGGATATCGTTGACCCCGGGGTCCTTCAGCAACGGCTCCAACGGGCCCAGGCCCGTGACTTCGTCGAACAATTCGGTGTTCAGCGTCTGGCGGTCTTCGCGGTTGAGCACCACGCCCATCTCGCCAAGCTGTTCCGAGGTAATCGACGTGATCTCGGCCCGAAGCTCGTTCTCTTTTGCGGATTCCAGCGCGGCGAGGTTCAGGTTGTCGAGCAGACGGTGATGCATCTCCGTCTTGATCTCGTCGAGCCGAAGGCGCCTCTTGTCTTCTTTATCCGCCGCGACCGGCACGGCGGCAGCCGGCTGTTGCGCCATCGGCCGGCGGGTGACCTTGCTTGGATCAGGCTTTGCTTCTGCGACCGGTTCCGCCTTGGGTTCTGGTTGAACCGGCTCGGCTGCCGTCGGTTTTTTGTACTTCGCAAACATGCTTCACCACCCCCTATTTGGCCGCTTTCACATCGGCCACCATCGCCTTGTGAAGCCCTTTCGCGAGCTTCAGGATCTCCTTGCGGAGCGCGTTCTTGCGGGCATGTTCCGCCAACGGCTCTCCGTGGTCGCCGGCTTGGATCACGTGCTTTCCGCCGTCGGGCAGTTGCGTTGCGATGGTTACACCCAGTGAATCCGACAGCTTTTTGACCCGGCCCCGCCCGTTCAGATCCGTCAGGCCCGGTGCGCGGTTCAGGACGAAATTGAGCTTGTCGATCGGCAAGTCCTCCGACTGGAGAACCTTGATGAAACGCATGGCGTTCTGGGCCGAGCGCATGTCCATCTCGAGTGTTGTGAAATACACATCGGCGCGGTTGAGGACCGTCTCGGTCCACATGACCAGCGTGCGCGGCATGTCGATCACGATGATGTCGAAGCACTGCGTGGCAAGATCCAGAAGCGCCGTCATCTCTTCGGGGCCAATGATGTCCAAAGGAAGGATCTCGGGCGGTGCGGTGAAGACCGACAGCTTGTTTTGGTAGGCAACCAACGCTTGTTTGAACGCGTCGACATCCATGGTCGTCGCGTCCTGCAGCAGTTCGATCACCATGTCGCGCCGGGGCAGATCGAGGTAAGTCGACAACGTGCCGGCCTGCATATCGAAATCCATCAGACACACAGTCGGCGAGGATTTCTTGTCGATGTTCGCCAATTCCCAGGCCAGGTTCGTGGCAAGCGTCGATGCGCCCGTCCCACCGGCAAGGGGCTGAACGGCGAAAATGGCGGCCTGGCCGCCCATGGTTTGTTTCGGATCAACGGTTGGCTCGGCAGGCGCCGGAGCGGCGGGCGGGGGGGCGGCCCTCAACGCTTCGGCTTCCTTGGCCCGCGCAATCGCATCACGCAGCGCGCCTTCGGCCAAGGGGTACGGCACAAAGTCCGTGGCACCCAAGCGCAGCAGTTCGTGCAGGGCGATCGGCGACACATCGTTTGCAACAAGGAGAACCTTGATGTCTTTGGTCTTGGCTGCGGCGATCAGCTCGCCCAAGTAGCCGAGGTCCTGCTCGTCCTCGGCATTCAGCGCAACCGCCAGAAATTCAAGCGAGTCGGATTCGGGCTGGCTCAGGAACGCGCGGGCTTCTTCGAAGGTGAGATCGCCCCAGGCCTCGCCCAGTTCGGTCTCCATGTCTTCGATCAGCAAATCATACTCATGAACATTACGCGATACGGTGCAGGCCAAAACCGGCGCCGGATCAGATCGTAATGCAAGCCCGCTACTCATTTGTTTTTCCTAACACTGCCCGGTTGCCCGGAATTCTAAAGCCTACGGAGCGTCCCGTGGGGCGGTGTCACAGCCCAACCAAACAAGGGAGTCGCTCCGACCCTCGGTGAAAGTCGCCGGGAAAAGCGGCAAGATTAGGACAAGATTGGGGGGAAACCTCTGCAATTCTTGGGACTTACCTTGGACGCCTTTGCGCCCCTTGGGCTCCCGGTGTGAATTGCAGATGGATTATCCGCCTGGGGCGGCGTAGGCGCGATAGACGATCCGGGCGTATTGTCCGTCCAAAACCAACGGGTTGTTGTCGACGAAACCCGATACCTCGGTCACCGTCCTGCGGTTCCGACGTTCCTGGTTTTCGGTTGCAACGATGGGTTGGGTTTCGCCGAGCGAGACCAGTGCATCGAGGCGGGACCGATCGATGCCTTGAGAGACAAAGAAATCCACCACGGCGCGGGCGCGCCGAAGCCCCAGTCGGTGATTGTAGGCGTTCGATCCAACAAGGTCGGTATGCCCGTAAACCGTGAAGCGCACTTCGGGGAAATTTCGAATAAAATCAGCCTGTTGTCGAAGTATTGCGCGTGCGTTCTGATCGAGGACGGCCGAGTTGAATTCGAAGTTGATCGTCGTTGGCACCTCATCGACGAAGCGCCGGCCCAGTTCCTGTGCGAAGCTCAGTTCGCCGTTCTGGATCATGACGTTGTTCATGGTCGGGTTGCCGAACCCGCCTTCGTCCAGATCAAAGCCCACCGGGCGCTCGGAGCCGGGGCCGCAGGCGGCAAGGACCGCGGCGCAACCAACGGCCAGGACGGGACGGAAGGGAAAGGTCAGCTTTGCCATCGGATCAATCCAACACGTAACCGTAGGAGCCAGAGAAATCTTGTTGTGCCACTTCACCCGCCGGGCCAGCCGTCGGTGTGTCACCCGTGGTGCGTCCAAGCAGGAACAATTCACGCTCAGACGGGATTTGCACCCGGTCGGTCGGAAGTGCGAGGGCCTCGCCACGGGTCGGTGAGACCAGGTGGGCGGTGATGATGATCACAAGCTCGGATTGCGACCGCTGGTAGCTGGCGGATCGGAACAGCGCGCCGAGAACGGGCAGATCCCCGAGCCATGGGACGCGCCCCACGGAATCGCGGAAATCATCTTGCAGCAATCCTGCGATCGCAAAGCTTTCGCCGTCCCGCATTTCGACGGTCGTGCTGGCGGACCGGGTGCTGGTCGACGGAATTTGTGCGCCGCCGCCCAGGTTCACCGTTTCGCCAATGGACGAAACCTCGGTCGAGAGTTGGAGGTTGATGATATCTCCGTCGACCACGGTCGGCGTGAATGCCAGTTGCACGCCGAACGGCTTGAACTCCACCCCGACGCCGTCTTCGGTTTGGGTCGGGACCGGGAATTCCCCACCCGCCAAGAACTGTGCGGATTGGCCAGACAGCGCGGTCAGGTTCGGTTCGGCCAGCGTGCGGACCATACCGTTTGATTCCAAGGCTTCGAGCAGGACCGACAGCTCCAACCCACCTGCGGAGAAGCTGACGCCAAGTGCCCCTGTGCGGCCGTCGAGATTGCCGGACGATGGGGTGAGGGTGGTGCCGAAGTCTTGTGCGCCCTGCGTGCTGCTGTTGCCGCCAAACTGCGCGGAGGTGCCAGAGATGCCCAAGCTCGTCGAAAGCTCCTGCCGAACGGTGCGTTGCATTTCGGCAAAGCGCAGCTGCAACATCACCTGCTGCGTGCCACCGACCATCATCAGGTTTGACACCCGGCCCGGCGTATAGCGTTCGGCAAGCTCCATGGCGCGGTCGACGACGCGGCCAGAGCTGACCGTTCCGGACAAAACGATGCCGTCATTGGCGGTCCTGACTTCGACCGGTTCACCCGACAGAATTTCGCGCAGACGCTCGCGCAACTCGGCCACGTCCGGAACGACCTGAAGCTCGACATTCGCGATCAGACTGCCATCGGCGCCCAAAAGCGTCATGGTGGTGCGGCCGGGCGCGCGGCCGAGAATGTAAATTGTGCGTTCAGAGAGGGTGGCAATATCGGCGATCGCCGGGTTGGCGACGGACAGTTCGGCGAAAAGCGAGTCGCTTTCGACGATCACCGCACGGTTCAGCGGCACCCTTAGATTGGCTGAAGTGGCCCCTTCGACGACGCGAAGCGTCTGCCCGATGGCCGGGGTCAATCCTGCAATTGCCACTGCGCAGCCCAAAAGACATACGCGCATGAAACTCATCATGCTCATGGTGATCCTGCCTCTACTGATCACATTGGTGCATTATTCTTTTGCGCACCCTTTTTTGCACTGTGCATGAAAAACCATTTCGCGCAAGAATCATGGGCTTGTGACGGTTGGTTCATGTGAGTGGTGTGATCTTTTCAAAAATCAATCAGCCCGCCGGGAGGGCGGGCTGATGACGAACTTTGGCGGTTGCTTAGTTGAGGCAGGGCACCTGGGTGATGACCACTTCGGCACCGCGGCGGTTGCGAACCGTGCAAATCCGGGGGCCTTCTTCCTCAACTTCGGCGACGACTTCGCCCAAAAGCGCATCGGTCGACACTTCAACTTCTTCGCTGATCGTCTCGTCCCGCACACCGACAAGCGCCAGGGTAAGCGAGCCCGTCGCCTGTGCCTGGGTCAAGGCCGCCACCTCCTCCGGTGGGGCGGACACGGTAATCGTGCGCGCGATGGTTGGATTGTTCCGATCTTCGTCTGCGATCTGGTCGATGGCGATGATCTGAACATTCGAGCGGATCAGGCGGGTCAAGCTCTGGCCATCGCGACCATTGCCCGTCCAATACACATCCACCCGGTCGCCGGGGCGCAGGAAGCCTGACACGCCAGAGGCGACGTCGACCCGCAGGGCGATGGCCCGCATGCCCATTTCCAGACGCGACGCCACGCCGGCATCTTCACCCGGGTTGGTGATTTTCGCGGCCAGAACGGGTTCGTCCCGCTCCATGACGCGCAGAACGGTGCGGAACTCGGCATCTTCCGGGAACAGCTGTTCCGTATCGGTGAAGGCTCCAAAGGGGACATGGTCCGCTGGCCAGCGAATGAGACGCACGTCGTTCGGCGTCAGAACCTCGCCGTAGCGAATTTGCCGGCTTACAACATAGACTTCCGTCGTGGGGATGATGGCGTCCTGCTGTTGGGCGATGGCTGCTTGGTATTGATCGAAGCGATCCTTGGCGACGGACACAGCAAAGCCCGCGATCCCGATGCCGATCAACAAAACCAATCCAAAAACCAGTCTCATACCTTTATCCTCAATTGGTCCGTTCCTGTTTTTGGACGGACTTGTCCTGCTTTGAAGTCGAACTTGCCGGGCGAATGCGGCGAAATGATGGACAGAAGGCGGAGCTGTGGCGGAAACCCCTGGACCACAGGAACCTGTCGTCCAGGGATAGTGGGATCAATCGTGCTAAATGCCGTCACCAGCCTGCTGGAAATCGTTGTCGAACGGATCCGCCAGGGGATCGGTCGCCTCAAGCGCGTTTGAAATGTCGTCTGACAGTTCTTCGATGCCGCCGGAAACAACGGACATAACGGCAAGGCCCAGACCAACCAAGGCCGCGGTAAGGACGACCCAGTCGACCGTAACGGCACCGGATTCGTCTGATGTGAACGTCTTGAGAAATGTTGCGTGCATGAAAACGCTCCTGCGATTGCTGCATGGGAAGGAAGGGTCCGATCGGTGCGGACCAACGTGCCTTCTGCACGGGCAGGGCGCCTTCTGGCGCTGCAAGACGCTATCTTGGGGCGGGTGACGGAATTATGGCGGTTTCGGGTTTGCACGACGCCGCTATCCAAAAATAGGGAATTATATCGCAAAGTAACACTGCTCTGGATTATTCCTGTTCCAGCTTTGGCCTCCCGGCTTTGAGCGGATTAAAGAACGCGCCGCCCAAGTCTTCCATATCCGCACCCGGCATGTCGTATTCAGTTTCCATCTCGGCCTTGGTTGGCTGGAAGTGAGAATCGGCCAGCTTTTCTTTAAGCGTTTTGGGTTTGTTGGTCATGTTTGGCGCTCGCGTTTAGTTGTTTGATTTTCGGCGGTTACAGTACTTGCAAAGCATTTGGCAGTTATCCGCCACGGTCTTTCCACCTTGTGACCAAGGCTTGATATGGTCACCTTCCATCTGACTTATGTCAAATTGCTCGTTACAGATCGGGCAAACACCGTCTTGACGCTCAAACGCCTCAAGCTTCATCGCGCCTGTGAACGCCCTAATGCTCAGGTGCCGCTCATCGCCGTCCAGCACGTAAGGATAGACGCCCGCTTTCCGTGTCACGTCATCATCCATGAGCAGACGCTTGATCTCTGCCTCAAGCGTGTCAGGGTCCAGATCGGTCTCTTTGAATTGGTTGTAGAGCGGCCCCCATGCAACGCCTTTCATCTCTTTGCGATACTTGGGAAACGTCGCGTGCACCCAATCGATGACAGAGCGGAAGTGGTTCCATAGCGTAACGGCGCTGTTGTCGCGCTGATGCGCCGACATGTAGCTTTCAACATCACCGTCATTGATCCACCTGATCGCAGTTTCAAGGTAGTCCTGACGGATGGAATGGCCTTTCAGGTACTTGCTGCCGATGCTGTAAGCTGGGCAGTTTGGTCGGCTGAAATACCTCTTTGCATCCGACACCCAAAGCCCGTGATAGACGGCGTTTCGCAATTCCTGGTCGGTCAGAATCTCGCCCGCAATGTTGATCACCTCGAACCACTCCAGTCTCTCGCTGTCCGTCCCGGAGCAGGTGTAGATCATGAGATCATAGTTCAGGATTTGCTCTTGATGGTCAGCTTGCAGGTTGTGGAAAGCCAGCCCGTCAATGGAAAAAGCACCCTTCACGTATTGGCAAACCGAGATGGTGCGCTGCTGGCCGTCAATGATCTCGAACCTGTCATTGCCAATATCGGCCCAATACATGGTGTTGAGGGGAAGCCCGTTGCGGATCGTGTTGATCACGGCGTCACGCTGCTTGTCGCCATAGACAAATTCGCGTTGATAGGCAGGCCGTATATCAAGCTTGCCGCCATATCCCCGGACACCGCCGTCCCCGCCGTCGCAGTAGCCTTCAACCAGTTCCCGGACGGTCACTGTACGCAAGTCAATTTTCATGACTGGAACTTACGGGATTTTATAAAAATTCGTCTATAAATACAATGAACTACGTCGTTTCCACTTTCATCCTCCAGATAGTTTCCCCGGGAAGGCTTCCCTTTGAGCATAGGGTATCCATTCGCCTTTTGGCCTGACAATCCGGTTTTCCTTCCCCCATCCAGCCTCTTTTCAACGTAGTCGTCATAGAACTTATGGCTTTTGAAGCCATGGTCCCACAAAGACGAAAACCCCAATATCTCGAACTGATCGGGATTGTACTTGTCCAGAAAGGTGATCGGCACACCCATCGCTCCGGCCCAATCCATCGGAATATCATTGGTCTTGCTGACCTCGATAGCGTCGTAATTGTCGTAAGTCGGGTAATCCTCAGGCGCATACCTGCGGTACAGGATCAGTTCCTCGTGCCGCTTGTCATGGTCGAGGTTCGTGAACCAGCGAACGCCTTTGACCTTGATAAACCTGTTTCCACCTTCATCAATCCATGCCGTCGCAGCATCAAGTGGATAGTGATCCGGAACTCCAAACGTCCGATCCCCGCTCTTGATGCT
This sequence comes from Paracoccaceae bacterium, assembly GCA_963921255.3. GTDB lineage: Bacteria > Pseudomonadota > Alphaproteobacteria > Rhodobacterales > Rhodobacteraceae > JANSYL01. The sequence continues at coordinate 981,903 of CAWUEW020000001.1, forward strand.
GGGGCCGAACCAGACCTTGTTATCCTTGATCAGTGGGAAAAAGTCCTTGTAGGTGACAGCGTTCATGTTTCCGATAATCAGAAATTTTTTGTCGTATTTCATCAACTGCGCGACGTATTCGCGGAACAATGAAAAGGGCGGGTTCGTCACCACGATGTCCGCTTGCTTGAGAATGTCGATGCATTCCTGAGTGCGAAAATCGCCGTCACCATCCAGATGGGTAATGCCGATATCCTCGGCCCTTGGTACAACATCCCCGTCCCGGAAACCGTCATATTCCAGTTTGATCGCCCGCTCGCAGTCATGCCGCGAAAAAAGGTCCGGATTCTGGTTCTTGTAGCAGGTGGTGATCAGTTTCCTGAGACCCAGAAACTCGAAGTTGTGACTGAAATAGTGAAAGAAGTTGCTGACGCGCGGATCGTCGCAGTTGCAATAGACAACCTTGCCTTTGAAATGCTTCTTATAGTGACGCAGTTCGTTTTCTATGTCTGACAGTTGCGTGTAGAACTCATCGTTCTTGGCCTTTCTGGCCGAGATAAGGTTTTGTGCCATGATCACGCACCATTGCGCGTGATTGGCTTTGCTCCGCTGCTCAACCCGTTATCGGCAATCAGGTCCACGTAGCGCAGCCGCTTTCCGTCCATCCCCGAGACCAAGCTGCCCATCTGGTCGATGGTATCTTTTGGGCGGTTGTTGTGGCGCCCCGAGAACTCGTCCACGTAGCGTTGCAGGTGTTTGGGCGACATTTTGTGATACACGCCATCAACGCCGCGCTTCATGGGTGCCCAGAAGCTTTCCAGCCCGTTTGTATGAGCCATATCGCGGACGTACTCGCCCGCTGAATGGTTTACCGCCTCATGGGGCCTGTCGATGCCCTTATACGCCTTGGCCTCATCCGTGTAGACTTGTGCGCCATCGGCGGTGTGATCGGTCACGAAACCCTGCAACGTCTCCGCGTCGGTCCTCTCAACCACCTTGGCATGAACCTTTCCCGTCGCACGGTCGCGGACACCAGAAACGGCGCTCTTGCCCACCGCCCCGCGCCCGGCTCTCAACTTCTTCTTCGCGTGCTTGTTCTTCTCCTTGCCACCCATATAGGTCTCATCGGCCTCAACCGGGCCGTCAAAGATCGGCGTCTTGGTCGCATAGGCTTCCCGAAGGCGATGCAGCATGAACCAAGCAGCCTTCTGGCCGATCCCAAGTTCCCGGTGCAACTTCATCGAAGACACACCCTTGAGGCTGGTTGTAAACAGGTAAATTCCAACGGCCCAAACCCGGTAAGACAGTTTGGAACTCTGCATGACACTGCCAATCCGAACTGTGAACATCGGCTTGTTGGGGCAATCCCGGCAACGGTGGGTCATGCTCTTGTGGTTAACGCCAACCCGAACATTGTCCGATCCGCAATGCGGGCAATAAGGACCATCCGGCCAACGTTGTTCCTCGATCCACTCTCGCGCTTTGGTCTCATCGCTGAACATGTCCGCGATTTGCAGAAGCGTCAAACCTTTGCGCTGATGCTTGCCGGGTGCTTTCTGTGTCATAGCTCACCTCTTGAAGTGACTATATGTTATATCACAGAGTCACTAGGGGCAAGGAAAATGTTACTTTGCGATATAATTCCCCAAAAAAAGCACGTGGAGGCCCCTGAACGCCGCATCGCGATGCAAGTTGGACGAGCCGCCGGCTGTGGCGCGGTCAGCCGCCCGGCATTCGAGCCGCGGTCACCTCAACCTCAACTTTGAACTCGGGGCGTGTGAACCCCGAGACAATCACCAAGGTTGAGGCCGGCAATCGACCCATCCCGGCGCACCAGGCGTCCCGGGCCGCCATGTAGTCGGCCATATGGGCACGGTCCGTCACGAACGCATTGATCCGCACCGTGTCATCCCGCGTGAATCCGGCCTCGGCCAGGATCGCCCCGCAGGCTGCGAAACACAGATCGGCCTGCGCGCGCACGTCCGACGGGATGACGTCATCCGGCGTGATCCCCAACTGGCCGGAGGTGAACACCCACTCGGCCTCGGACGGAACAAAGGTGCCGTGGGCATAGGCCGCAAAGGGCGGACGGATCGACGACGGCACAAGGGCCTTGAGGGGGGGGATGGATGTCATGCGCGCAGGCTGCCGCGATGGCCGCCGGTTTGTCGAGGGGGAGGCGCTCTGAAACCTCTGGACGCTGCGTAATAAATGGGCAAACCTGATTTCCAAGCTGGAAAAATAGGCGGCCACCAGTGGGGCACCCGATCAATCCTTAGCCATCCTCTGGCCCCGCCCCGTCGCCCCCATAGGCTTCGGCCAGTCATAAAACCGACTCAAGGGAGTTTAGGGATGTTGCGTATTTCACTTCTTGCTCTGGCCGCAGGTCTGGCCGGCACCGCTGCTTCGGCCGATGGTCATCTGACACCGGTCACGTTTGGCACCAACTGGCTGGCCCAGGCCGAGCATGGCGGCTTCTATCAATCCGTGGCCGACGGCACCTATGCCGAATGCGGCCTGGACGTCGAGATCATCTCGGGCGGTCCGCAGGTGAACAACCGTGCGCTGCTGCTGGCCGACCGTATCCAGTTCCACATGGGTGGCGACCTGCTGCAGGCCTTCAACGCCGCCGTAGAAGACATTCCGGTCGTGGCCGTGGCGGCCGTGTTCCAGAAGCACCCGCAAGTGATCCTGTCGCACCCGGGCGTGGCCGATTCCTGGGAAGAACTGAAGGATCTGACGCTTCTGATCGGCGACAATGGGTTCACCAGCTATTACCAGTGGATGATCGCGGCCCACGGCTTCACGGTCGAGCAGCGCCAGCCCTACACCTTCAACCCGGCCCCCTTCCTGGCCGACGACCAGCTTGGCATGCAGGGCTATCTGTCGTCCGAACCCTATCTCGTGGAGACGACCGGCGGCATCACCCCGAACGTCTTCCTGATCGCAGATGCAGGCTATTCCAGCTACGCGACCACGATTGAGACGATGCAATCCACCATCGACGAAAGCCCCGAGATGGTCGAATGCTTCGTGAACGGTTCGATCCTGGGGTGGTACAACTACCTGTATGGCGAAAATGACGCCGCCAACGCCATGATCCTGGAAGCCAACCCGGACATGACGCAGGACAAGATCGACTTCGCCATCAACATGATGATCGAACGTGGCATCGTGGACAGCGGCGACACCCTGGAAATGGGCATCGGCGCCATGACCAATGAAGTCGTTGGCGGCTTCTACCAGGATATGGTGGATGCGGGTGTCGTGGAGGACGGCCTCGACTGGGAGGCAACCTTCACCACCGCTTTCGTGAACCAGGGTCTGGGCCTCGAGCTGCGCCCCGAGTGACCTGAACCAAAACCGGGGCGGCGCGCAGGTGCCGCCCCTTCTCTTTCTTCTGAACGGCCCCCGCACACATGGTTGTCAAACCCGCCACAACGCTGCCCATCGGACAACGTCCGCCCCTGCTGCGTCTTTCACATGTCGACAAGGTTTTTGGCGGTGAGGTCGTCGCGCTGAAGGACATGTCCCTTCAGGTCAACCAGGGCGATTTCATTTCGCTTTTGGGGCCCTCAGGCTGCGGTAAATCCACGGCCCTGCGGATCATCGCAGACCTTTTGCATCCGACCCGTGGGCGCGTGGAATGGGAAGGCGCCCATGGCCGCGGTGACCTGGGTGTGGTGTTCCAGGAACCGACCCTGATGCCCTGGGCAACAGTGGCCCAGAACGTGTGGTTGCCCTTCCGGCTGGACGGGAAAACCTACAATCAAGTCAAAGACGATGTGCTGGAAGTGCTGCGCATGGTCGGACTGGAGAAATTTGCAAACGCCTACCCGCGCGAATTGTCGGGGGGCATGAAAATGCGCGTGTCGATCGCGCGGGCCATCGTGACGAACCCGCGCCTGATCCTGATGGATGAGCCCTTTGCCGCCCTTGATGAGATCACGCGCCACAAGCTGAACAATGACCTGCTGGAACTGAAATCAAAGATCGGCTGCACTGTGATCTTCGTGACGCACTCGGTCTTCGAGTCGGTGTTCCTGTCGGATCGTATTGTCGTCATGGCCGCGCGGCCCGGGCGCGTGCTGACCGAACTTGAAGTCGACGCGCCGTATCCGCGCGGCGAGGATTTTCGAACCTCCGCCGATTACGCCGCCCATGCCCGGCGCGCGTCCGAAGCCCTGCGCGAAGCGATGGGAGAGCCTGCATGAGCCTCGCCGAACAGAACAGCCTGCCGACAGATGCGCGCGACGAGGACGAGATCAAGCGCGCCCGCGCCGACCAAATCGAGAAGATCGCCAAGTGGGTTTTGCCCGTGTTCATCATGGTGCTGGCCATCAGCGGATGGGCCTGGATTGTCGCGGCAAACGACATTCCGCATTTCATCTTGCCCGGGCCCGACCGGGTCTGGGACAGCCTCGTCAATGACTGGGGCATGTTGATCGACGCCGCCTATCTGACCGGTTGGATCACGTTGGCCGCCTTGATCTTGGCGGTGGTCGGCGGGGCCGGGTTGGCCATCTTGTTCAACCAATCGAAAATGCTCGAGCTGTCCTTCTATCCCTATGCCGTCATCCTGCAGGTGACGCCCGTCGTCTCGATCGCCCCGCTGATCTTCATCTACGTCGACAGCAAGATCGCAGGCATGCTGCTGTGCGCCTGGATCGTCGCGTTCTTCCCGGTGCTCAGTTCGACGACGCTTGGCCTGAACTCGGTCGATCACAACTTGCGCGACCTGTTCCGCATCTACGGCGCAACCCGCTGGCGGCGGCTGCGCTTCCTGCAATTGCCATCGGCCCTGCCCTATTTCCTGGGCGGTCTGAAGATTGCGGGGGGCCTGTCCCTGATCGGGGCCGTCGTTGCCGAATTGGTGGCAGGAACCGGCGGGATCGGATCCGGTCTGGCCTTCCGCATTCAGGAGGCGGGCTATCGCCTGAACATCGCCCGCATGTTCGCGGCGCTGGCAATGGTGGCCGCCATGGGGGTCTTTATCTTTGCCGCGCTCAGCTTCCTGTCGCATCTCCTGCTGCGCAATTGGCATGAAAGCGCCGTCAAGCGGGAGGGATGATGGACTTCACCACCCTGCCGCAAGGCCCGATCACGCTGGCCAATGTCACGGTGCCGGCCTGTTTGATCGAGCAACCGGGCGACTTGATCCGCACGGACATCTCGATCGCCGACGGCAAGATCGCAGCGCCACAATCCATGGCCGTCGACATGGGCAGCGCGATGGTGTTTCCCGCCTTTGTCGATATGCACACCCACCTCGACAAAGGGCACATCTGGGGCCGCGCACCGAACCCGGATGGCAGTTTCATGGGGGCGCTGACAACGGTTGGCGCGGACCGTGTTGCCAATTGGTCCGCAGAAGACGTGCGCCGCCGCATGACGTTCTCCCTGCGCTGCGCCTACGCGCATGGAACGCGGGCCATACGCACGCATCTCGACAGCATCCCGCCACAGGATGGGATCAGCTTCCCGGTGTTTCGGGACCTGCAAAACGAATGGGCCGGGCGGATCGACCTGCAAGCAGTCTGTCTCGTCGGGTGTGACCACTGGACCGACGAAAGCGGTCCGTTTGGCCAGACGGCGGATCTGGTCGCCGAAACGCAAGGCGGCGTCCTTGGGATGGTGACCTACCCGGTGCCGGACCTCGAGGATCGGATCCGCGGGTTCTTTGCGCAAGCCGCCGACCGGGGCCTCGACACGGACTTCCACGTGGACGAGACGATGGATGCCAGCGTCGAAACCCTGCGCGATATCGCGACGCTCAAGATGGACATGGGGTTCTCGGGGCGGGTTGTCGTCGGGCATTGCTGCTCGCTCAGCGTGCAGGACGAAGCCCGCGCGCTGGACACACTCGATCTGATCGCCAAGGCGGGCATTGACGTGGTGAGCTTGCCGATGTGCAACCTCTACCTGCAAGATCGGGCCGCCCCTGGCACGGCCCGCACGCCGCGCGGACGCGGCATTACGCTGGTCCATGAAATGCGCGACCGTGGCATTCGGGTGAGTTTCGCGTCCGACAACACCCGCGATCCGTTCTATGCCTATGGCGATATGGACATGCTCGAGGTGATGCGCGAGGCGACCCGGATCGGCCACCTCGACCATGCGCGCGACGATTGGAGCACCAGCTTCCTGACCGATCCCGCCGAGACCTGTGGCTTCGCCCCACCGTCGCTGACCGAAGGGGCCCCGGCAGACCTGGTGATCTGCAAGGCGCGGTCCTGGACCGAACTGTTCGCCCGCCCCCAAGCTGACCGCGTGGTTTTGCGCGACGGGGTCCAGATCGACCGGACCCTGCCCGACTACGCCGAACTCGATGACCTGATGACGACCGAATGAGGATCTGATGCAACCCAATGTCGCCGCCGCCAAGGCCGCCCTCGCCCATATTGAACAGGATGAAAACCCGGCCACGATCCGGTCGAAAAGCCGCGATTTCTTCTGGTATTCCCCCGTCCTGAAAGAGGCGATGGATCACCTGGAGGCCGATTTCGTGGTGAACCCGAAATCCGAGGCCGAGGTGATCGAGGTGCTGCGCGTCTGCTACGCCCACGATGTCCCGGTGACCACGCGCGGCGCCGGAACCGGCAACTATGGCCAAGCCATGCCGATGCGCGGCGGCTGCGTCATGCATATGAAGAACATGGCCGCGGTGAAAGAGATCGCGCCGGGCCGCGTTGTGGCCGAACCCGGGGTCATCATCAAGGAGCTGGACGCGCAAACCAAGGCCCATTCCGGCCAGGAATTGCGCATGATGCCGTCCACCTTTGTGACCGCAACCTTGGGCGGCTTCGTCGCGGGCGGCTCGGGCGGGATCGGCTCGTGCACTTGGGGGGCATTGCGGGACTTCGGAAACATCATCCGGTTGCGCGTCGTCACGATGGAAGAAGAACCGCGCGTGGTCGACCTGACCGGAGATGAATTGCCCCGGGTCAGTCACGCCTTTGGCACCAACGGCATCATCACCGAGATCGAGATGCCACTCGCCCCCGCCTATGACTGGACCGAGCTTCTGGTGGGGTTCGATGATTTCCGCGAGGCTGCGGAATTCGCGGCCGATGTCGCCAACGAGGACGGCATTCTGATCAAGCTCGCCACTGTCATCGAAGCCCCTGTCGGCAAGACCTACTTCGGCCGGATCGCCCCGCATATCGAAGAGGGCACGACCCTCGTCATCCTGCTGGTGGCCCCGCATTCCTTCGAAGGGCTGAAGACCTTCATGGGGGATCGCGGCGACATCCTTTACAACAGTGCCGACAATGACTGGCCCAAGACGCCAGGAGCGCTTGCGGAATACACCTGGAACCACACAACGCTGCGTGCGCTGAAGGTCGATCCGTCCATCACCTATCTGCAGGTTCGCTACGGCTATCCCAATCATATGGACCTCGTCGAGCAGGTCCGCGCCGAATTTGGCGCCGAGGTTCTGCAGCACCTGGAAGTGATGCGCGAGAACGGCAAGGTCATGTTTGCGGGCCTGCCCATCGTGGCCTTTTCGACGCCCGAGCGGCTGGATGAGATCGTGGCGAAGCATGAAGAGATGGGCTGCATGATCTTCAATCCGCATCGCTACACGTTGGAGGAGGGCGGGCGGCAATCCACGGATGCGCGGCAATTGAACTTCAAGAAAGAGGCCGATCCCAAAGGGTTGCTGAACCCGGGCAAGATGATCGCCTGGGATGCGCCGGATTTCGACTATGCCACGATGTATGCCTATCCGCATATGAGCCCCAAGCCGGAAGCGGCAGAATGACGGGGATCGTCGCCTGCGGCGCCGATCCGGCGGGGGGCTCTGCCCCCCGGCCTGCGGCCTCCCCCCGGGATATTTTTGAAACGGAGAAAGGGTAGGTCGATGGCGCGTGCCCTGGTGTTGTTTGCCCATCCCTGCCCCGAAAGCTTTTCGGCGGCCTTGCATCAGGAGGTGGTCACAAAGCTGTCCGGGGCGGGGTGGGACGTCGATGATTGCGACCTGAACGCCGAAGGCTTCTTTCCCGTCCTGACCGAGGCCGAGCGGCGCGGATATCATGACGAACCGGACAACATTGGCCCCGTGGCCAGCTATGTCGATCGGGTGCGGGCGGCCGACGCGCTTGTGATGGTGTTTCCGGTGTGGAACTTCGGCTATCCGGCCATCTTGAAAGGGTTTCTCGACCGGGTGTTTCTGCCCGGCGTGTCCTTCAAGCTGGTGGATGGCAAAGTGAAACCGAACCTCACCAAGATCCGGAAACTGGCCGCGGTCACGACCTATGGCGGCACGCGCATGCGCGCGATGCTGGTCGGTGATCCGCCCCGGAAATGTGTCACGCGCGCGGTGTGGCATGTCTGTCGCCCGGAAAAGATGAAATACCTCGCCCTCTACGATATGAACCGGGCCAGCGACGAAACACGTGCCGGGTTTCTCAGCCGGGTGGGACGCGAGATGGAGGCGTTTTGACGATGCGGGCTTTGGTGGTTTACGCGCACCCGCGGATGGGCAGCTTCACCGAAGCGGTGCGGGACGGCGTTCTGGAGAAACTCAGGGCCGCCGGCGCCGACATCCGGTTGCGCGATCTGTATGCCGAAGGCTTCGATCCGGTGCTCAGCGCGCATGAGTTGGAAATCTATGAGAACGAGGCGATCAACCAGGCCCCCGTCCAGACCCATTGCGACGATCTGCAATGGGCCGACACGCTGATCTTTGTCTACCCGACCTGGTGGTACGGCCTGCCCGCGATGATCAAAGGCTGGCTGGATCGCGTCCTCGTTCCGGGCCTCGCCTTCAAGATGCCAGACGCCGACAACAACGATATCCGACCCGGGCTGACGAATATCACGCGGCTTGGCGTGTTCACGACCTGTGGGGCCAGTTGGTGGCTGACGCGCCTGATCGGGGCCCCCGGCAAACGTACGCTGTTGCGCGGCGTGCGGCTGATCTGTGCCAAGCGCTGCAAAACGGTGTTTGCGGCCCACTACCTGATGGACAGCTCGACGGGGAACAGCCGCGCCGCGCACCTGGACCGCGTGGCGCAAAAGATGGACAAGCTGATTGGCACGCAAACCGTGCAATCGGGAAAGGCGGTGACCGCATGATCCCCGTGCTGGATTTCGAACGCTTCGCCAACGGGACAGACCGCGACGGCTTCGTCGCCGATCTGGGGGCCGCGGCCCGTGGGCCGGGGTTTTTCCTGCTGAAGGGACACGGCGTTGACCCGGACCTGCAGGCGCGGGTCTTTGCCTTGGCGGACACGTTCTTTGGACTGCCGATGGACCAGAAAGAGGCCGTTTCAATCCTGAAGACGCCGCATTACCGCGGATGGGCCCATGATGGGTTGGAAAGCCTGGATGAAACCAGCGGTCAGGTGGACCGAAAGGAAAGCTTCAACATTGGCTACGACCTTCCCGAGGACGACCCGCGCGTCGTGGCAGGCGAGCCGTTTCGCGGCGTGAACCAGTGGCCGGAGCTTCCCGGGTTCCGAGACACGATGCTTGCGTATTACGACGCCGCACTTGACCTGGGCGTGCGGCTGAGCCGGGCGATCGCGCTTGATCTCGAGTTGCCGGAAGATCATTTCGATTGCGCCTTCATTGACCCGTTGGCGGCACTGCGGGTGCTGCATTACCCGCCCGCGACAGGCGCCGCCGGCGAAATCGGCGCCGGGGCGCATTCCGACTATGGCGTCGTGACCCTGTTGATGACGGATGGCGAGGCCGGGCTGCAGGTGAAACCGCGCGACGGCGACTGGATGGATGTGCCCCATGTCGAAGGGGCCTACGTCGTCAATATCGGCGACTGTCTGATGCGCTGGACGAATGACATCTATGTTTCGACCCCGCACCGTGTGCTTCCGCCAAAGCGGCAGCGCCGCTCGGTGGCGATGTTCGTGGAGGCGAACCCGGACGTGATGGTCGAGGCCCTGCCCGGTACGGGCGATGCGAAATACCCGCCGATCCGCGCGGCGGATTACCTGCAATCAAGATTGGACGCGACCTACAACGAAAAGGTGGGCGGTTAGCGCCGGGTCCAGGTGACGCCCGCGGGCGGCAGGGTCTGCCCCTCGAACGCCACCGGGTCCGGCCCATGGTTGAAGACAAAGCGCGTGCGACCGGTGTCGCGAATGCGGATGTCTTGGGGAAGGTCGGTCACCGCCAGCCCCGCATCGGCGGCCGCGCGGCGCAACACGCGGTCCATGTAGTCCGCGTCGGGCCACCCCCCAAGATAGTGGAGCGTGCCGCTCCTCATGAGCAGGGCTGCGCCATCCTCGGTCCGATCGACCACCTCGGCGGCCCCTTCCAGATGTTCGCGCCACAGCTTCACCGCGCCGCCCCCCGCAACCGGGATCGGCATGTCCGGGCGCAGGGTTTCGACAAACGCGATCCGCGTGTCCAGATTGTCCAGGGCCGGGGGCAACCCCTCGGGGATGGTGAGGTTTGCGGTCTTGGCGTTGCTGCGCGGCCCCAAGAGCTGCACCGCGTCAGACTGCGCCAGAGCGGAGGTCAACGCTTCCGTCAGCGAAAGGGCACCGGGCACCAACACCAGATCGTAACCAGACAGATCTGCGGTGTCCGGCGCAACGATGTCGATCGTCAGCCCCAGACGTCGCGCGGCGCGATACATGTCGAACACGAGCGCGAAGTAGTCACACCCCGCCCCCTGCGGTTGCACCGTCCAGCCCCAGGACGCGTCGTAGTCAAAGACAAGCGCAACGGGCGCGCGCGTCTGCTCGACCTCGGGCATATCCGACAATTCCGCGGCCACCTGCTGCGCCTCGGTAAAGGCGGGGGCTTCGTTGCTGTCGGGGCGCAACAGACCGGCGTGATACTGCTCTTGTGCAAAGGGGGCCTGGCGCCAGCGGAAATAGCTGACACATTCCGCCCCATGGGCGAATGCCTCCCACGTCCAGAAACGGACCATTCCGGGCAGCGGGGCCGGGTTGTGCGGGGCCCAGTTCACTGGTCCAGGCTGCTGTTCCATGACCCACCAGCGCCCATTCCCAACGGCGCGGTAGAGATCGTGGTGGAACGCCTGAAAATCGGGGTCCCCCTGGCGGGCGTAGCGGCGCTTGTGGTCGGCATCCGCAACCACACGGTCCTCGAGGAAACCCAACGGGTAGCTGTCCCAGGTGGCGATTTCCATCTGCCCGCCCAGATCGAAATGATCAAACTCCAGCACCTGACCCATGTAGTTGTGGCTGATCGGTGCGTCGGAATGGGCCCGGATCGCCGCAACCTGCGCGGCGTTGAAGCGGGCCACCTGATCTGACGAGAAGTGTCTAAAATCCAAAGCATGCGACGGGTTCGGTTCCGTCACCGTCAGATTTGGCAGCTCGATCTGATCGAACCGATCATACTCCATCGACCAGAAGACATTTCCCCAAGCCGTGTTCAGGGCCGAGACGGTGCCGTACCGGCCCAACAACCAATCCTGAAACGCGGCGCGGGCGGCCTCTGAATAGCTGATCACGGTGTCGTGGCAGCCGTATTCATTGTCGGTTTGCCATGCTTCGACACGGTGCCCGTAGCGTTCGGCCAAGAGGGCGGTGATCCGCACGGATTCGTCCCGGTAGCCCGCGTGCGAAAAACAGTAGTGGCGCCGCGATCCAAACCCTCGTGGGCGACCGTCGGCATCGACGGCCAGCATGTCGGGATGCTTGTCCACCATCCAGCGGGGCGGTGTTGCAGTGGGGGTGCCCAGAACGATCTTCAGACCGGCCTCCTGCAACACATCCATCGCCCGATCGAGCCATGCAAAGTCCAGCTCCCCCGGCGCCGGTTCCAGGCGCGACCATGCAAACTCCCCGATGCGGACCCAGGTCAGGCCGAGGGCGGCCATGCGGCGGGCATCCTCGGCCCAGATCGCCTCGGGCCAATGTTCGGGATAGTAGCAGGTGCCAAGCGTTCGGCGCAGATCCGACATCACAGACGTACCTTGTGTTCCCTCTGGCCCTTGGCCGTGGTTGAGATTGCAAAGGTCTGGCCAGACAGGGGCGCCGCCGCCATGTCATCGGCCCCAAGCCCTTGGCGCGCGGTCGTCACGTAGAGTGTGGACAGGTCGGCGCCACCAAAGGCCGGGCAACTTGGTTGGGGCACCGGCACAGCATATTCTTCTACAAGTTTTCCGGATGGGTCGTAGCACGCCACGCGCGACGCCCCCCATTCAGCGCAGCAGAAACGGCCATCCCCATCGACGACCGCGCCGTCCGGGTTCAGCCCGGTTGCGCGATGGTCAAGGTAGATGTCCCACTCACCCTCTGGCCAGCCGTGATCATCCAGTTGAACGCGCCACACCAGATGGGCCGCCGTGTCCGCGAAGTAGGCGTGCCCGCCATCCGGCGCGAAGGAGATCGCGTTCGAGATGGTGATATCCGGCAAGAGTTGCCGGACCTCGCCCCGATAGTACCGATAGAGCCCACCGGCCTTCGGATCGGCCCGTTTGCCCATGGTCCCGATCCAGAACCCACCAAACGGGTCTGCGCGTCCGTCATTCGAACGGGTCACCGGGTCGTCGGCCTCCAGATCCGCGATATGCTCTGTCCGACCGGACGGAAGGTCGAAGAGCACCAGATCACGCTCGGTGGCAATCAAAAGCTCGTCTGCGCTGACCCATCCCGCGGCCGACACGTGGCGGTCGAACCCCCACTCTTTCGGCCCATCGGCATCGCGGGTCATCAATCGCTTGCCCATAATGTCGAACCAGAACAACTGGCCGCGCTCGGGATGCCACAATGGCCCCTCGCCCAAGAGACAATCGCGGTCGTCAAAAACCGTGGCACTCACACCGCGACCCCTTTGGTGGCATCGTCATAGGCCGTGACCATCTGCGCGGCGCGCGCGCCTACTTCGGCTGCGCTCAGCCCGGGGGTAAACAAGGACGTGCCCAGTCCGAAACCATCCGCCGAGGCCGCCAACCAGTCTTTGAAATTGCTCGCGCCGACCCCGCCGACCATGTAGACCCGCGTCCCCACCGGCAGAACGGCGCGCACGGCTTTCAGACCGGACACACCCATCAGGTTTGCCGGGAACACCTTGAGGCCGTCCGCCCCGGCCTTCAGGGCCGCAAAGCATTCACTGGGCGTCAGAACACCGGGAAAACTTAACAAACCCAATCGCTTGGTTTCTGCCACAACATCGGCGTCAAGGTTTGGGGAAACGATCAAACGGCCTCCGACCTCGGCCACGCCCCGCACATCTGCCGGCGACAAAACGGTCCCCGCACCGATCAGCGCGTCGGCACCGAAAGCGTCCACCAGGCGTCCGATGCTCTCGAGCGGTTCGGGCGAGTTCAGCGGAACTTCGATCTGCGTGATGCCCGCATGGATCAACGCATCCCCAATCTCCACGGCCTCGGAGGGCTTGAGCCCCCGCAAGATCGCGATCAGCGGCCGATGGGTCATGACTGTGCGACCTCAATCTGGGCGGCGCGCAGACGCGCAAGGCCCGCCAGTGTCAGGGGGTTTGCGTCTTCAACGCGCACGGGCACGCCCTGGGCGCGCAGGGCACGGCCATAGAGATCAGCCAGGGCCGGCGCGCCGGCCACGACCACGTCCTGGCCCAACCAGTAGGGGCGTGTTGCGGCCAGTTCCGCGCCGATCAAGGCGCCGGACAGCCGCGCGCGCCCGGTCTCCGCCCCTGTGCCGTTCAGGGTAGCGTCGGCGCGGATCGCAAACAGGCGCTGTGCCAAACGTTCGGGCCGCGACAAGCTTTCCGCGACGGCGGACTCGAAGGCATCCTCGGCCATCCCATCGGCCGCGACCGAGTGACGTAGCACACTGTCGTTGGCCAGGAGATCGAACATCTCTCCTGTCATTTGGGTTTGAAAGCTGACGACTTCCTGCGCGCTGATGTGGACCCATTTCGTATGCGTGCCCGGCAAACACAGAACGCCGTCGAACTGCGGTTCCTTCGCAAGAAAGCCCGCGATCTGTGTTTCTTCACCACGCATGACATCGGGCGGATTGGCCTGGCAAAGGCCTGGCACCACGCGGACGTCCAGCCGGGCGTCCTTGGTTCGGGTCAGGCGAACGGGCTCAAGCTCGGCCGGCTTGACGGGCACCTTCGCATAGGGGGCTTCCTGCCAGCCTTGCTTGGCGCCCACCATGCCACAGGCAAGGATGGGAATGGGACCGGCCCCGATCCAATCTTCTATAAGTTTGAGAAGCGCGGGCTCGAACTGATCAGGGGCTAGCCCGCCCATCCCATCATTGGACGTGGCCTGGGCCTTGATGTCGCCGTCGTCGGTGATGGCCCAGGCGCGCAGCCGCGTTGTGCCCCAGTCGACCGCGATCCAATCGGCATATCGGCTTTGCCCACTCATCCCGTGACCACCACACCGCCGTCGATCACCATGGCCTGTCCCGTCATCATCCGCGACGCGTCCGAGGCCAGAAACAGGGTGCCACCGCTAATGTCGTCGGGCTTGAGGTGTTCCTTCAGGCACTGTTTTTCCAGATGCGCGGCCAAGTCTTCCTGCGTGGCCCACATCTCCAACTGTTTCTCGGTCAACACCCACCCAGGCATGAGCGCGTTTACGCGAATGCCATCGGGGCCGAATTCGCGCGCCAAACTGCGCGTCATCGCCGTGATCCCGCCGTTGGCCGTGGTGTAAGACGGATAACCGCTGTTGCCCATCATGTAGGACACAGAGGAAAAGTTAACGATTGCGCCGCCGCCCGCCGCCCTCATGCCGGCGACAACGGCCTGACAGGCGAAGAAGTAGGCCTTGAGATTGATGGCCTGGCTCCAATCCCAAAAATCCTCGGTGACCTCTTCGGTGGCATGGCGTTTGTCATTGGCCGCGTTGTTCACCAGAACCGTCACCGGCCCGTGCGTTGCCGACGCCTCGGCCACACAGGCCTTCAGGCGCGCGATATCCGTGATGTCACACGGCAAGAACAGCGGGCGCCGCCCGGTCGCCGCTTCCATCTCGTCGACGAACGCCGTCCCATCCGAACGCTGAACGAACGCCACGTTTGCGCCCTGGCGCAAGAACGCCTCGGTCAACGCCGCGCCGATGCCGGACCCGCCCCCCGTGATGAAGACAGATTTTCCCGCGAGATCCGAGTAGGTCGTCGTCATGCCGCTCTCCGAACGCGGGCCCAGTCCGGAATCCAATCGCCATGGGCCGCCAGCAGATCGGAAACCAGGCTGCGGATCTGGCGCAAATCCAACTCGGCGGCCGTGTGCGGATCCATGTACGCGGCATGGTAGATGTGATCGACATTTTCCTCGAGCAACGCCCGCACCACCAATTCCTGCACGTTGATCTGGGTGCGCATGAGCGCGACCAACTGTGGCGGGATGTCATCGACCATCGTCGGCTGACATCCATTGGCATCGACCAGGGTTGGCACTTCAACCGCTGCCCCCATGGGCAATTGGGGGATCTGGCCCCGATTGGGCAGGTTGGCCGTGATGGTAATCGGGGCATCGGTGACGATTGCGTTCATCATCTCGGCGGCAAATTCATGGGATTTGCCAACATCGACACGGTCGGCCTGCCGGAACACCTGCGCCTGTTCGGCCCAATCCGCCATCTGGATTTCGCACCGCGCCGGGTATTCGTCCAACGGGATGCCCATATCTTCTATAATATCTTCGCGCCCGTTCTTGATGAACCAGGGCACATACTCCGCCAGATGCTCCGAGCTCTCGGTACAGAAATAGCCAAGGTGCTCCATCACTTCGTAGCGAACTTTATTGGTGCAATGCGGCCGTTCGATCGGGGTCTTCGGCAAGCGCCCAGACCGATACCCGTCGCGCAAACGGGGGTACAGCGATTGCCCTTGGTGGGTGACGTCCAGGAAGAACGCAACGTGGTTCACCCCGGCGACGCGGTGGCGGATCTCATGCGCCGGAATATCGAGGTCATGCGCAAATTCAGCCACGGTGTTCTGCACCGAATGACACAAGCCCGCCTGCGCGACATGCGGATAGCGTTCCGCGAGCGCCCAGGTGTTGATGGCCATAGGGTTCACATACTGCATCAGCAGCGCGTTCGGGCAGAGCCGTGCCATGTCTTCGGCGACGCCCCACAGATGCGGGACCGTGCGCAGGCCACGCATGATGCCCCCGACCCCAAGCGTATCACCGATGGTCTGGCGCAGGCCGTATTGCTTGGGGATGTCAAAATCGATGACGGTCGATGGGCGATAGCCCCCGATCTGAAACGCCGTCACGACAAAATCCGCGCCGTCCAGCGCCCGCGCCCGATCCGTGGTGGCCGTAACGGTCGCGCCCGTGCCCATGGTGTCGATCATCTTGCGCGCGACCAGCTCGGATTCGTCCAGACGCGTCTGATCGATATCCATCAGGGCAATTTCGGCGTCCCGCAGCGCTTCAAAGTGCAGCATGTCCCCGACGATATTCTTCATGAAGATCGTCGACCCCGCGCCAATAAAGGCGAGTTTTGTCATTTCACGGCCCCCAACGTCAGACCTGCGATGAAGTGTTTTTGGAGCAAGAAGAAGATCGCGACCGGCGGGATGGCCGCCACGATGCTGCCCGCGCTCATGAGGTGGTACTGCGCCACGAATTGCGAGTTGAACGAGGTGATCCCGGCTGTCACAGGCTGCGCATCCGGACCCTGGGTCAGAACGATGGCCCAGAAATAGTCGTTCCAGATGAAGGTGAAGATCAGAACGCTCAGCGCGGCGATGGCCGGGCGCATCAACGGCAGCACGATGAACCAGAAGATCCGCCACTCCGCCACACCTTCGACGCGCGCGGCTTCGATCAACTCATAGGGCAAGGCGCGGATAAAGTTGCGCATGAACAGCGTGCAGAACCCGGTTTGGAACGCGATGTGGAACAGGATCAGACCGACCCGCGTGTCATACAGGCCCACATTCACCGTCAGGTCGCGCACCGGCACCATCAGGATCTGGAACGGCACGAAGTTGCCGGCGATGAACATGAAGAAAATCAACAAGTTGCCGCGGAAGCGATACACCCCAAGCGCAAAGCCCGTCATGCAACTCAAGGCAACCGCGCCAATGACTGTTGGCACCGTGATTATGACCGAGTTCCACAGGTACCGCGGCATATCGGAGTCGAAGAACACCCGCCCGTAATTGTTGAACAACTCGAAGGACGACGGCATGCCCCAGTAGTTCCCGGCCCCGAAGTCCGAAAAGGGGCGGATGGAAAACAGCATCACTGCGATGAGCGGCAGAAGCCACATGACCAGCGCGACGGGCAAAAGGGACTGATAGGTGATCTGCGCCGCGCGCGATTGCTTTTGAATGGGGGCTGGAAACATCTTCGATCCTCCTCAGCGCCGCGCATCTTGTTCATCGCGCCACATCGAATAGAGGAAGTAGGCGATGAAGAAGAGCATGATGAAGAACAGGACAACCGCGATCGCCGATCCATAGCCCATGCGGAAGCCGAATTCGGACAGGGCGCGCTCGAACATGTAAAAGCTCAGGACCCGGGTCGACCCGAACGGTCCCCCGTTGGTCATGATCGAGATCAGGTCAAACGACCGCAACGCCCCGATGATTGTCACGACAAAGGCGATAAAGGTCGCCGGGCGAAGCTGCGGCAGGACAACATACCAGAGCATCTTCCACCCTTTTGCGCCATCCAGACGCCCGGCTTCGACCTGTTCGGGGTCCACCGCGTTCAAACCGGTGAGGTAAAGGATCATGCAATAGGCTGTCTGCGGCCAAAGCCCGGCGGCGATGATCCCGTAGGTTGCAAGGGTGGGATCACCCAGAACGTTGATCGGACCCGCCCCGAAGAAGCCCAGAACACCGTTCAGCAGGCCTTCACGTGGGAGGTAGAACCAGGAAAACACAAGGCCCACAACCACTTGGCTCAGCACAAAAGGAAAGAAGAACAGGGACTTGTACAACCGAATGCCGGTCACGGTCTGATTCAGGAACAGCGCGATGAACAGGCCCGCCGGGATCGCCAGAAGATACAGCACCAACCATTTCAGGTTGTTCCAGAGCGAGATTTCAAAGTTCCGGTCGGTCAGAAGCTCTTCATAGTTCCGCAGGCCGATATAGGTCGCCTCGCCAAGGCCATCCCACTGGTAAAGCGAGATCGCCATCGACTGGAAGATCGGAATGACCACGTAGACCGCGAAGAACAGTACACCCGGCGCCAGGAACAGCAGCGGGGTGACGATCATCCGGTTGCGGGCCAGCCAGCCCTGCCGTGGATCGAAGTCGGTTGAGTGGGTTGAGGCGTCGGCGCTGGCCACGATTGATCCTCCGCTGCGTCGGGAAAACCCATGCGAAAGCCCAAAGACACGGGCTTGCGGATGCGTTTTTCTGGGTTGTGTGTTTGGGGGCGGCTGCACCCCGACCGGGATGCAGCCAATTTCTTCTACAAGATATTAGTAGATGCGCTGGCGTGCGGCTTCGAGACGCTCAAGGATGTCATCCAGGTTGTCCGGGAACACCATGAACTCCTGCAGGCCTTCCATGCCAATCGACGCCATTTCCGCCGGGAAGTCGCGGTCAAAGAACTGCGCGATGCCACCGGTTGCGTTCTGGCTGAGCATTTCAAAGCCCTGCTGAATGAACTCGTCATCCGCGACCGACGCATTCGCATTGATCGGCAGCTGACCCAGACCATCCGGACCGTTGATGCGCGTTTGCACTTCGGCCGAGGTCACGAACTGCAGGAACGCACGGGCCGCGTCGACGTTCTGCGCGCCGCTGGCGACGTGGAACGTGTCGGTCGGTGCGTCTTCACCCATTGCCGTAACTTCGGGGTTGATCATCGGGAACTGGTAGAAGTCCAGCTGGTCGTCGGTCAGGCCCGCATTGCGCAACTGGTCGACGGCAAAGTTGCCCATCAGGTAGGCCGCGGCTTCGCCGTTGACCATGAAGGGCAGCGCTTCCTGCCAGCTGTAGTTCTGGTGGTCGGCGATGAAGCCGCCCATGTCGATCAGGGTCCGCCAGTTGGCAAAGGTCTGACGCACGCGGTCATCCGTCCACGGCACTTCGCCACGGGCCAGTTCCATGTGGAAGTCAAAGCCGTTGGTCCGCATGTTCAAGTAGTCGAACCAGCCACCGGCCGTCCAAAGGAAGCGGGTGCCGATCGTGTAGCAGGCGCGACCCGAATCAACGATCACCTGGCAGTTGGCCAGTTCTTCTTCCCAGGTCGACGGCTCGCTCAGGCCAAGCTCGTTGAAGATGTCTTCGCGATAGTAAACGCCCCACTGGTAGTAGGTGTAGGGCACGCCCCAGACACCGTCGTTCATGGCAAGGGCGCCACGGACCGATTCCAGGCCCTCAAAGTCGCCGGCATCCCACCACTCGGAGATGTCCATGAACAGGCCCGCATCCACGTAGGGGCCCATGCGGTTGGCCGCGTACCAGTTCACAACATCCGGCGGGTTGGCCGAAAGAACGTTGCGGATCTGGGTTTTCCAGGCTTCGCGGTCGACGATCTCCAGTTCGACCGTCAGGTCCGGATGCATGGCGTCAAATTCTGCGGCCAGGCTCTCCATCACGGCACGGGGGCCGGGGTTCGACATGTCCGAGAAGATGCGGAATTCGCCTTCCAGTGCAGCATGGCCGTCGGCGAATGCTGCGCCGCCAAGCATGGTTGCACCGGCGAGCGCTGCCGCGCCGGTCTTAAAGATGGAACGCATAGTGTCCTCCCTAGCTGGTTCCATTATTTGAAACTTGGTTTCTTATGTTGAAATCCTAGCCCGAGTCAGCCTAGGCTTGTCAACAGCAAACCTGGATCAACCAGGTCACGACGACGTAAAGGGAGGATGGGCACCATGCCCGATCGCACGCCAGGCGAGGGAACGGTGGCGAAAGCCTTGGCCGTTCTGGACGAGGTGGCCCGCTTTGGCCGCCCGGTCCGCTTTGGCGAGTTGCTGGCCGTCAGCCCGTTCCCGAAGGCAACGCTCTATCGCTTCGTCCAGGTGCTCACCAAGCAGGGGATGCTGAGCTACGATCCGGAACGGCAAACCTACGCGCCGGGGCTGCGCCTCGTGCGGTTGGCGCATTCAGCCTGGCAGCATGCCTCGCTTGCGCCGATTGCCCGTCCGCATATTGATGCACTCTCGGCCGCTGTCGGGGAAACTGTGCACCTCGCGCAGATGGATCATGGGCAGGTGCTTTATGTCGACAAGCGCAACGCCCTGCAGCCGATCGAGATGTATTCACAGGCCGGCAAGGTCGGCCCCGCCTATTGCACAGGGGTCGGCAAGGCGATGATGGCGTTTCTGCCGGAAGACGAGCTGCAGCCCATCCTCGCGCAGCAGTCCTATCACCGGTTCACCGAACACACATTCACAAGCGAAGCCGCCCTGCGCGAAGAATTGGCGGCAATCCGGGCCCGCGGACATGCCTACGACCGGGAAGAGCATGAACCGGGGATCATCTGTGTCGCGCTCCCGATTCTCACGCGCAGTGGGCGGGTCTTGGGGGCGATGTCCGTCACATCATCGACCGAGCGCATGTCGCTGAACGATTTGGATCAACACTTGCCACGCATTCGCGACGCCGTGGCAGCCATCGCGGCGGAGGCGCAGGATTGGCGCTTCCCCGACGCCGCTGAATAAGAGCGAAAAGGGAGAGGCCATGTCTGGCTTGCAATTGCAGCAGGTGATCAAACGCTACGGAGCCACGCAGGTGATCCACGGCGTCGACCTGGACATCGAGGATGGAGAGTTTTGTGTGTTCGTCGGCCCATCCGGCTGCGGAAAATCAACGCTCCTGCGTATGGTTGCCGGGTTGGAGGAAACCAGCGAAGGGCACATTTCCATCGGGGCGCGGGACGTCACCAATCTGGACCCATCCGATCGCGGTGTGGCCATGGTGTTCCAGACCTACGCGCTTTACCCCCACATGACCGTTGAAGAAAATATGGGGTTCGGGCTCAAGATGACGGGCCACCCCAAGGATGAGATTGCGCGCAAGGTTGGCGAAGCCTCGCGCGTGCTCAAGCTCGATGAATATCTCAAGCGCAAGCCCAAGGCGCTCTCGGGCGGGCAGCGCCAGCGCGTCGCAATCGGTCGGGCCATCGTCCGCGGCCCGGAGGTGTTCCTGTTTGACGAGCCTCTGTCCAACCTCGATGCCGAGTTGCGCGTAGAGATGCGGGTCGAAATCGCCCGGCTCCACAATGAAATCGGCGCGACCATGATCTACGTGACCCACGATCAGACCGAGGCCATGACGCTGGCCGACAAGATTGTGGTTTTGCGGGCCGGCCGGATCGAACAGGTCGGCCGACCCCTGGATCTGTACAACGACCCCGACAACAAATTCGTGGCCGGGTTTATCGGAAGCCCCGCAATGAACTTCTTTGACGGCGTTGCGGCGGGCGGCACGGTGACGGTGCCGGCGCTCGGGGGGGCGACCGTGCCAGCCCCGAATTCCATGACACAGGACGGCCCGATCCTGGTCGGATTGCGACCCAACCAATTGTCCATTGCCGACGGGTCAAGCCACACGGTCGATCTGTCCGAACAATTGGGCGGCGTGGCCTACCACTATCTGCACGCCCCGGACGGAAGCCGAATCATTGTCGAAGCGCACGACCAGGTTGCCCCGAAATCCGGCACCGCGATCGGCCTCAGCTTTGAACCGGCAGACGCGCTGTTCTTCGATGCCTCGACCGAGCTTCGGTTGCGTTAAGCGCGGTCGAAGCTGTAGCCGAACCGCTTGGCCGCGGGTCCGCATCGGTTCTGGACAGTCTGGATCTGGCGCGCCGTCAACACCGTGCGCCACCGCGCGCGCGGTGCATGGGCGTCCCCTCTGGTGAAAAGGCCCTCGGGCGCGTCGATCTCCGCAAAGGCCAGAATCCGGGCCATCTCGCCCGGGACATCCGCAACAAGGTCTTCGTAGCGCACCTCCATAAGGCGATCGGGATAGGCGGCGGCAAGCGTCCGCAGGATCAGAATCGCCTCCATCCAGTAGTTGCAGGCCCCGTGGATATCGGGAACGGCCACCTGCCGGCCGGCGACAAGGCTCGCCACCACATTCAGGGGATGGCGCACCAGGTGAAGGAACCGCGCTTTCGGCAATTCCTGCGCCATCAACGCGGCGCCATAGACGTTTTGGGGGCTTTTTTCACACCATCGGTAAGGGGCCGGTTGGCCCAGTGCGCGGGCATAGGCGGCCACATAACGCCGCAACAACTCTGCCTTGGTGCGGCTTTGCCTCAAAAGCAACGCGAACTCCGCCTCTGACAGGCCGTCCATCCGCCGATGGCGGCGCAGCGTGGGGTTGCCCGTATACACGTGCGCTGTGCGCGGTGTGCGAAAGGGCTCGGCCCACCGGAAGAAATGGGTTTCCTCCGGGCAGATCACGCCGGGCACCCGGCGCAGCAGGTCGCGGGTCAGGGTCGTGCCGGACCGCACACAACCGATCAGCAACAGGGGCCGATCATCGGCCAAGGCGGGGCCGGGTTGCCAGGTCACGCTTTTGCACACCATCGCGTGGCCGGCGGGGGGCAGGCCTGGTGCGCATTCCGGCCCAGTCGATGGGCCCATGCGTCAAACAGGGCGTCGCCGGACAGGTCGGCGGGATCACAGGCGACCGCGTGGCCGTTCGGCGCCGCCCGGAGGGCGTCACCCTGTCCGCCGAGGGCGAATCCAAAGACCGGCAACCCGGTGGCCAGCATCTCGTGCGTGGTGAAGGAAAAGGTTTCGGGCCAGATGGACGGGCTCAACCACGCCCCAATCCCGTACCGGGCGGTCAGTTCGGAGATGTCCGATCGATCATATCCACCGTGCACCAAGACACACGGCGGCAGGGATACCATGGGATCGCATGCGCCCAGAACCACGACGCGGGCGCGCCGGTCTACCGCCGCGCGCGCCGCGAATCGCGCGACGATGCCGGCGCCCTTCTGACGGTTGAGATTGCCAAGGACCCCCACAACCGTTGGCCGTGCGTGCGATCGGCACACATGGGCCACCGGGACGGGCAGACGGTGCGGACGGCGCACGACCCGCGCCCGCAGTTCGGGATAGGCCTCCAGCAACAGGCGCTGGCTGCTGTCGGAAAAGACCACGACCTCGTCACAGCGCTGCAGGAACCGCCGCCAGGTCGATTGCCACTGCGCGATGGGCACCACCTGCCCGCTCATCGACCGGGCCTGATGCGCGGGGCCCGACACTGCCGCCCTGCCCGCGCCGCGAAAGCGCAATGTGTGATCCAGCAGGCAATAGGACGGGCTGATCATGAAGAAGTCGTGCAGCCGGGCCGAGAGACGGTCACCCCGGTCAGGCCGCAGCAGCGACAGCAACGCCGCCGGCAGGGACGCCGGATCCGCATCACCGACACCACAGGAATAGATGACGTGCAGCGACGGGATCGGTGCCAACAGGCGCGCAACGGTCGTGATCTCCTCGGCCGTGGCCGTCAACGTGCCTCCGGCCCAATGCACCTCAACCTGCCAGCGGGCGTCCGCCGCGCCCACCCGCAGCACCACGGCCAGGCCGCCCACCCTGACCGCGTCGGCGATTTCCGCCCGCAGGGCATCCTCCGCACCGCCGCCAAGCGCGTGGCCGAGAAACATCGGCACCGTGCGGGATGCGGACACCGCCGCCTGCGCGAACAGCAGCGCCATTTTCAGGCCAAGCAGGGGATCGCAGGCCATGTAGGTCTGCACCGCAGCGCCGAACGTTGGATAGCGACGGGACAGCATGTCATTCGACCTGGCGACAAGCCGTGCGCGCTGCTCGGCACCAAAGCTGGCATGGCCCACATGTTCGACACACAGGCCGGGCACAGCCACATGCCGTCCGCCGAGCGCGGCGATCGCCTGACACCAATCCACTTCCTCCCCATAGCCCGGGGCGAACGCCGAATCGAAGCGCGGCTTTCGGCGCAGCCAATCGGCGCTTAGGGCCATGCAAAAGCCAATCCCGGTCGGAATCTCGGGCCAGCAGTTCGCGGCGGCACAGGCCTGCGCCACGTCATCGATTTGGGTCATCATACGCCGATCCGGACGCCGGTCCGGGCACAGGATCGGGACGCTCAGAATCTCGGCCCGGTTGGACAATGGGGTGGCGGACGCAATGGTCGGATCCCGCTCCAGCGGCGCAACAAGCCGGGAGGCCCACCGGTCCGGCACCAGCGCGTCTGAATTGAGAAGAACCACGGTCTGCCCCAAGGACACCGCGTGGGCCAGGGCGCGGTTCACCGTTCCGACAAATCCGAGGTTACGCGGATTGCTGAGGCGTATGACCTGTTTGGGGTGGCGCGCTGCGAACTGGTCCAACATGGGCCGGATGCGAGGGTCGGGTGAGGCATCATCCACGAGGGTCATGCGCCAGGGGAGGTCCGTATGTCGGGCCACACGTTCGAGGCAGGCACGGGTGAGGTCCACCGCATCGAACACCGGCACGACAATCGTAATGGCGCGGCGCCCCCGGTGCGGGGTCGCAGGGGCGAAGTGACCGGGGATCAATCGCTGGCGTTCCGCGACAGGCCCGAGCCCAAAGGCGCGTTTCACGGCCGCGCGATGGACCCACCCGCCCTGCCGCATCCAGCCGACAATCGCCGGCATGGCGCGCAGACCGTCCCGCACAAACATCCGCACGAGACGCAGAGTCGCGCGCAGCCGCAGCGGGGCCGTCGGATCCGGCACGGCAACCGCCAGCGGCGGACCCCCATCGACATGACCGTGCAAGACAAGATTGCGCGCCCCGACCGGCGCGCGCAGATCAAAGCCCGATGTCAGCGGCCCGCGGCCCAGTTGCGCGACATCCGCCCGCGCGCCCCACCGGGCCACCGTCGCGACGCCGCCTGTCCAACGCAACTCAAGCGCGACACCCGCGGCCCATCCGGAAAGCACGATCTGTCCATCCGCGATCCGCACCCGTTCCACGTGCCCCACGACACGCCGGTCGTGCCCCTTCAACGCAAACCCACGCAGGCGGTCTTCGTGGGTCACACGGTATCTGTGGAACAATGCCCTCAGCCGGGACAACATCGGCGGCGTGGCATGCTGGCGCCAAAGCGGCGGCTATGAGGCGGGATTTCCATCCCCATAGCCTGACCCGAACACCCTAAGGAGCCGTAAAGACCGGGCAGCCCTCTAGGCGGCGATCCAATCGAAGAAATCGGCCCCGGCGCGGGCCCGAAGCTCGCGCGCCATCGCTGCGCCCAGGGCTGCGCCGTCTTCGATCGGGGCGCTGCGGTCATCGCGCAGCACTTCCGAGCCGTCCGGGCGCAGAATCTCACCCCGCAGGCGCAGGGTGCCGCCCTCCAACTCCGCCAATCCGGCGATCGGTGTTTCACAAGACCCGTCAAGGCCCGCAAGGAACGCCCGCTCGGCCGCAAGACGCTGGCCCGTCGGACCGTCGTGGATGGCCTCCAACATTGCGGCGGCGCGCATGTCATCCGCGCGCCGTTCGATGCCGATGGCACCTTGCGCGACGGCGGGCAGGACATCCTCCACGTCGATGGCGGACTTCACCACATCTGTCATACCAAGGCGCCGTAGTCCGGCCATTGCAAGGAAGGTGGCGTCGGCCACGTCATCCCCGAGCTTCTTCATGCGGGTCTGTACATTCCCGCGAAACTCCACAACGCGCAGATCCGGGCGGCGCGCGATCAATTGCGCCCTGCGACGCAAAGACGAGGTGCCGACGCGGGCGCCGGCGGGTAGATCGGCGAGGGACGCGTGGGTCAGCGACACGAACGCATCGCGCACGTCTTCGCGTGGCAGGTAACAATCCAACAACAAACCCGCAGGTTGTTCCACGGGCATGTCCTTCATCGAGTGAACCGCAATGTCAATTTTACCTGACAGCATGTCCTCTTCGATTTCCTTGGTGAAGAGGCCCTTGCCCCCAATCTCTTTCAAGGGCCGGTCCAAAACCCGGTCCCCAGTCGTCTTGATCACGAAGATCTCAAAGGAATCATGTTCCAAATCAAAGGCTTTAGACAGCCGTTCGCGAGTTTCATAAGCTTGCGCCAAGGCAAGCGGGGAACCGCGTGTACCAATCTTCAGCGGGCGGGCGGGGGTCGGGAGGTCGGTCGTCATGATGCCATTCTATATCTGTCAACTTGACTTGACAATCAACTTCGGATTGACAGTCTTATATTAGGCACACGTTACTTGCCTAAACGACCGAGGACCAAGACACATGTTTGACGCGCCCGTAACTGGCAAAAAGAAACTTCTGCGCAGCTTGGCCGGCGAGGCAATGGATGTGCCCCCCGTTTGGCTGATGCGCCAGGCGGGTCGGTACCTTCCCGAATACCGCGCCACACGGGCCGAAGCGGGGGATTTCCTGTCGCTTTGCTACAACTCGGATCTCGCCGCCGAGGTCACGCTGCAGCCCATCCGCAAATACGGCTTCGACGCCGCCATCCTGTTTGCCGACATCCTTCTGATCCCCCAGGCCCTGGGCGCGGATCTTTGGTTTGTCACCGGAGAAGGCCCGCGCTTGTCCACCATCACGGGCCCCGAGGGGATGAAACCGCTCAAGGGCAAGGACGATGTGCACGAACACCTCGCCCCGGTCTATGAAACGGTGCGCATCCTGTCGCGTGAATTGCCGAAGGAAACCACTCTGATCGGCTTTGCGGGCGCGCCCTGGACGGTGGCGACCTACATGATCGCCGGACGCGGCACCCCGGATCAGGCCCCGGCCCATGCCCTGCGCGAAGGCGATCCTGAAACCTTCGACGCCCTGATCGACCTGCTTACGGATGCAACCATCGAGTATCTCGATCAACAGGTGCTTGCCGGGGCGGAAGTGGTGAAGATTTTCGATTCCTGGGCCGGATCCCTCAAGGGCGAGGCATTCACACGCTACGCGCTGGAACCGGCCAAACGGATCACGTCCGCGTTGAAGGCGCGGCACCCGAACCTGCCGGTCATTGCCTTCCCGCGCGAAGCGGGCGACGCCTACAAAGGGTTTGCCAAAGCGGTCGGCGCCGATGGCCTGGCCATCGACACCAAGGTCGATCCGGCCTGGGCCGCGGAGCATCTGCAACCCGACAGCTGCGTCCAAGGGAACCTCGATCCCAAGCACATGGTGACCGGCGGCGAGGCCCTGGTGGCCGAAACCCGGCAGATCATGAGCGCGCTCAAGAACGGGCCGCATATCTTCAATCTGGGCCATGGCATCACGCCCGACGCAGATCCGGACAACGTCCATCTGTTGCTAGAAACCATCCGGGGCACCTCGACCTAGACGCGGCTCCAACGGCGCTTGTGCGGGGCAAGACCAACGGCTAAGCGCTGTGGGTATGACGTTTCTCGACCCCGCCCATATCGACGTTCTCGCGCCGAACCTGAAAAAACGCCTCTCGGGTGTGACGGCGACGGTCGTGCGGCTGGTCCCGCTACAGCGCAACGACATCTCCATTGCGGCGGTGGCGCCGGCCCTGCCCGACCACGTGCCGCAGGTGCGGATGCGGAACCTGCTGACCATGCCCCGCAATGGGCCGTCCGGCGCCCGGGTCTGGCACGCGCGACGCAACTCGGAGATGTTGGCCGGGTTGGCCCTGAAGACCCTCCTGCGCAAGCGGCTCAAACTGCTCTTTACGTCGGCGTCGCAACGCCACCACACCGGGTATTCCAAATGGCTGATCCGGAAGATGGACGCGATCATCTCAACGTCTCAAAAGACGGCGGGATATCTGGACCACCCCTCGACCGTGATCCTCCATGGCATTGATACAGAAGGGTTTTCACCGCCCGAAGATCAGGCCGGACTGAAGGCGCGGTTGGGGTTTGGACCCGGGCCGCTGGTTGGATGCTTTGGGCGCATCCGCGCACAGAAGGGCACGGATGTTTTCGTCGACGCGATGATCGCCGTGCTGCGCGACCGGCCCGATGCCCAGGCTGTCGTGATGGGCCGCGCGACCGAGCAGCATCAGGCGTTCGAACGCGGGTTGCGCGAAAAGGTGATGGCCGCCGAACTGGAAGACCGCATCCATTTCAAACCCGAGGTGCCGGTGCATGACATCGCAGATTGGTACCAGGCACTGGACCTCTTCATCGCGCCGCAGCGGTGGGAAGGGTTTGGCCTGACCCCGCTGGAGGCCATGGCCTGCGGGGTGCCGGTGATCGCGACAACAGTCGGGGCATTCGAGGAGCTGGTGGTCAACGGGTCGACCGGGGCGCTGATCCCGCCGGGCGATGTCGACGCGATGGCCACCGCAGCCGCCCAGTATCTGGACAACCCCGCCGAACGGATGTTCCAAGGCGAAGCGGCGCGCGTGCACATCCTGTCCGACTTCAAGATCGAACGCGAAGTGGCCGCCATCAATGCAGTCTATCGCGGCCTATTGGAGGCGTCGGACTAAGCAGGATCACGGCGCCGTCTGGCCGACGCCGCGCAGGTCAGGTCCACTTGGCAATCGGCGGAAGGCTCATCAGGACGGCGTTGGCATCATGCCCGGTTTCAAGGCCGAATTTCGTCCCGCGGTCATACACAAGATTGTACTCGGCATAGAGCCCGCGATGAACCAATTGCGCCTCGCGGTCCGTATCGTCAAAGGCCTCGTGGCGGCGGCGCTCTACGCAACCCAGGAAGGCCGGCAGGAACGCGCGCCCGACATCCTGGGTAAAGGCGAAATCCGCCGCCCAATCGCCGGTGTTCAGGTCGTCGTAAAAAATCCCGCCGACGCCCCGGGCCCGGTGACGGTGCGGAACATAGAAGTATTCGTCCGCCCAGGCTTTGAACCGATCGTAATAGGCCGGATCGTGCCGGTCGCAGTGATCCTTCAGGACGGCGTGGAAATGCGCCGTGTCCTCGTCATATTCAATCGCCGGGTTCAGGTCGGATCCCCCGCCGAACCACCAGGCGACCGGCGTCCAGAACATGCGCGTGTTCATGTGAACGGCGGGCACCTTCGGGTTCTGCATATGCGCCACAAGGCTGATGCCCGAGGCCCAGAAGGTCGGATCCTCTTTCAACCCGGACAGATCCTTGCGGGCCGCCATCGCCTGAACGGCGCGATCGCCCAGTTTGCCGTAGACGGTCGAGACGTTGACCCCGACCTTTTCGAACACCCGGCCACCGCGCATCACGCTCATCAGCCCGCCACCGGCATCGGTGCCGTCTTCGGATTTGCGTTTGGTTTCCGTCACTTCAAAGCGTCCGGCCGGGGCATCCCCGCCTTGGCTGTCTTCGACGGCCTCAAAGGCAGCCACGATCTCGTCCCGCAGAAGGCGGAACCAATTCGAAGCCTTGGATTTGTGGTCGTCATACAGGTCTTTCATCACAGGCGATCCTTCATAGCGTTACTCTTCTTTTAGCAGAGTAACCGCGGGGATGCCACGCGATGTGATGCCTCGGGACCGGGTGGTTTTCGCAGGCAGAGCAATCCGTTTCTGGTGGCTCAACGCCCGCAACAACCAACATCTAGCGCGCGCAAAAGTGCCATGATCAAACTTCCGCCAAGTCGTTGCATTGGCCATGGATTTTCCGGCCCGCTTCGCTTACGATACGTGAAATTGCACCGCGTAAGACGGTGATTGAGGCAGAGCGAGCGGGTCCAGTGACCAAGCACCCCAGTTTTCCGGCCCTGGTTGGGCTGGCCGTTTTATGTGTTGTGGCCCTGTTGGCCGCGCCCCTTCGTGCTGCGCCCTACGCCGCCATGGTGATGGACGCCCGGACCGGCGAAGTGCTGCATTCGCGCAATGCGGATACGCGGCTGCACCCGGCATCCCTGACCAAAATGATGACGCTCTACATCGCGTTCGAAGCGGTACGCCTTGGCGAAATCACGCTCGACACACCCGTCCGCGTGTCGAACCACGCCGCCTCCGAACCTCCGTCGGAACTGGGGTTGCGCGCTGGCTCGACCATTCGGTTCCGATATCTCATCCGCGCGGCGGCGATCCGATCCGCCAACGATGCCGCCACTGCCATTGCCGAAGCCATTTCCGGCTCCGAGGCCGCCTTTGCCCGCCGTATGAACCGCACGGCGCAGGCCCTTGGCATGACGCGCACCACGTTCCGCAACGCCCACGGCCTGACCGAAGACGGCCACATGAGCACCGCCCGGGACATGACCATCATGGGCCGGCGGCTGTTCTACGATTACCCACAATACTACAACATCTTCCAACGCCGCTCGGACAACGCGGGCATTGCCACGGTGCGCAACACAAACCGCGCCCTGCTGGATGCCTATCGTGGCGCAGACGGGATCAAGACGGGATACACCCGCGCCGCCGGGTTCAACCTCGTGGCCTCCGCAGAACGCGGGCAGGAGCGTATCATTGCGACCGTGTTTGGCGGACGCTCAGCCGCGTGGCGCAATCAACGTGTAGCCGAACTGCTCGATATGGGATTTGCCCGCGCGCCAAGCACTGCAAGTGTCCGGGTTCCGGGCCTGCCGACCTATGATGGCGCCCCGGCCGGTCGGACCACGCGGGCGACAGGCGCGGTCACGCGATCCATTCGGCCCCAACCGCGCCCATCGCCGGAACCTGAACCCGAACTGCTCGCCGCCATCTCGGATGCCGTCGGCGAAGCTTTGGAAGAGGTGCAGAACGAACCAGTAGCCGCTGTGCCCGGTCGTATGCCGGTGCCCCGTCCTGAACCTCAGGCGGCCCTCGCCCCGCCCCCGCGTGAGGATGATGTCGCGGCCCTCGACGCGCCCGCCACCCCCGATCTGCGAGACATCTTCGAACCCGAGATCGTGACCCGGGCGTCATCCACCGGCAGCCGCCTCTATGGTGTGTCTCTGGGGGCGCAAACCTCGCACCATGCCGCGGAACGCCTGCTCCTGCGCACGGCCCTGAGCGAGATCGGAACCTTTGACCAGGCCCTGCGCCGTGTCGTGCAACGCAACGGCGGGTACGAAGCATTGTTTCAAGGCATGACCGAGGATCAGGCCGCACGCGCCTGCGCGCGGCTCCAGGCACGCAACGTCGCCTGCAGTGCCTTTGGGCCAAGCGGCTAAGCGGCTAAACCCGCCTCTATTCCTTGGGTTTGTCGTCGTAATCCTCGCGCAGGATGCGGTGCGCATCCCCTTCGGGATCATCAAACTGGCCGCGCTTCACCATCCAGAAGAAGATGCCCAACCCGATCAGCCCAAGAAACAGGCTGACTGGGATCAGGATGCCAAGAACGTCCATGCGACTGTGACCTCACTTCACGCGGAGTGCGTTGAGCGAAACGGTAAGGGAACTGGACGACATCGCCAAGGCCGCGATCAGAGGCGAACACAGACCGGCCACGGCCAATGGCACAGCCAGAATGTTATAGACCGTCGCAATGGTGAAGTTTTCCCGGATGCGTCGGCTGGAGGATTTGGCCGTTGTGACCGCATCGGCAATCGGGGCCAGGCTGCGCCCCATCAAAACCATGTCCGATGCGCTGCGTGCCGCATCCAGCGCCGACGCGGGCGAGATCGACACATGGGCCGCCGCAAGGGCCGCCGTGTCATTCAAGCCGTCGCCCACCATGAGAACCTTGCCACCCGCCTCCGAAAGCGCGGCCACCGTCTGGGCCTTTTCGGCCGGCAGTGCTTCGGCAAACACCTCTTCGATGCCAATCCGGGCGGCGAAGCGGTTCACCGCCGGGGCCGTGTCGCCCGAGATCAGGAGGACACGCTTGCCTTGCGCTTTCAGCGCATTGACGACATCGGCCGCCCCCTCGCGCAGCGTGTCGGTGAACGGAATGGTGATCGGTGCGTCCTCGCCGAGTTTCAGGAAGGTGGCCGTGGTCGCGGGGGCGTCGGCCCCGATCCAGGCTGCGCGTCCCAGACGCACGGTCCGTCCCTTCCATGCGCCCTCCACGCCATAGCCGGGAACTTCGGTCAGGTCGGTCACATTGGCCGGGCGATACCCCGCACCCGACAAACCCTTGGCCAGGGCTTCGGCCAGCGGATGCGCCGACCCTTGCGCCAAGGCCAGCGCCACCCGGGCCGCGTCGTCCGGCAAGGCATCCAGCGCCACAGGCTCTGCCGCGCCGGTCGTCAGCGTACCCGTCTTGTCAAAGACAACGGTGTCGGCCTCGGCCAACCGCTCCAACGCGGTGCCATCCTTGATCAGCAGCCCTTTGCGAAACAGCTTGCCGGAGGCCGCAGTTGTCACGGCCGGCACGGCCAATCCAAGGGCACAGGGGCAGGTGATGATCAATACCGCCGCCGCAATGTTGAGAGCGATTCGCAGATCCTGCGTGTACAGATACCAACCGACCGCCGCCGCGACCGACAGGATATGCACGCCCGGCGCATAGAGCTTGGCCGCCTGATCGGCGAGCGAGGTGTAGTTGTTCCGCCCGGCTTCGGCCACGGCCACCAGATCGGCGATGCGATGCAGCGCCGTGTCCCGTCCCGCCGCGGTGACTTCGACCGTCAGGGGCCCCGTCAGGTTCACTTCGCCCGCAGCCACAGCCTGACCCGGCCCGGCATAGACCGGCAGGCTTTCGCCCGTCATCAAACCGCGGTCCAATTCGGACTGTCCGTCCGTCACGATCCCGTCGACCGGGATACGTCCCCCCGGCTTCACCCGGACGATATCGCCCGGGGCCAGATCGGCGACCGATACGGTTTCTTCCGTGCCATCCGCCGCCAGCCGCAGGGCGCGTGGCACTTCCAGCGCGGCCAATTCCTGCGCCGCCGAGCGTGCCGACGCCCGGGTGCGGTGATCCAGATACCGACCGGCCAGCAGGAAACAGCACAGTGCGATGGCCGCGTCGAAATAGGCGTGCTCGCCCGAATGCATGGTTTCGTACAGCGACGTGCCCACCGCCAGCAGGATCGCCAGGGTGATCGGCACATCCATGTTTAGCCGCCCGCCCTTCAGGGCGCTCCAGGCCGACACATAGAACGGCCGCCCGCAAAAGATCACGGCCGGAATGGCGATGGCCGCGCTGATCCAATGCATCATGTCACGGGTGAAGCCTTCGGCGCCCGACCAGACCGCCACCGACAGCAGCATGACGTTCATCATGGCAAAGAACGACACGGCAAGGCGCATCATCAGGTCTTTGCCCTGCCGATCCGCGTCGGTCGTGGCCAGCACGCCGGGATCAAGCTCATGCGCCTCGTAGCCCGCAGCCTCAAGCACCTGGGTCAGGTCCTCGGCCGTAACGCCGGCATCGGCCTCGACCGCGGCGCGGCGGAGGGTCAGGTTCACCCGGGCATCCTTGACGCCCGGCGTGGCCATCAGCGCCTTTTCCACACCCGAAATACAGCCCGCGCAATGAATGCCGGGCAGCGACAGCATGACCTTTGCATCCTTGGGCAGATCGGCCAAATGCTCGGCCGCGGGAGCGGCAGAGCAGGCCGGGCAGGCGCCCGGACGGGCATGTTCGAAGGTCGCTGTCACGGCAGGCTCAGTCCCAATAGCTGAACGTGATGTTGTGCCGGTAATCCGTGCCGTCGCGCGCGGTGCCCGTCAGGCGCAGCCGCCACCTTCCCTGGTCCAGCTCGACCGGTGCCACGAAGGCCCCACGGCTGCGGGTCAACGCCAGTTGCTGGTCTTGCGTCTGGTTCGTCGGCCGCGTCAGAAGCGCGTTCAACTCGGCCGGATACACCGGCGCGCCGCTTGCATCGACCAGATGCAGGATCAGCGTGCCGTCGCCCGGGATTTCAACGCTGGCGTTCCAACCCAGGGCCAGTTGCGCATCGCGCCGGTCGTCGAAGGTCTGGCTGTCGGCGTAGGAGGAACTGACCTCCATCCCCGGAAAGGTCGACACGGCATTGTAGGCCATGAAGACATTCACCCCGATGATGATCCCGAAGCCGCCGACGAAAATGGCCAGAACATGCCATCCGGTCAGCTTGCGGCCTGTATCGACCGGGTCGTTCATTTCGACACTCATTCAATATCCCTCCCGAAGAATGTGGTGTCCCGATGGGCGCGTGCAGTGGTGTTCATATCCTCGACCCACAGACGGAGCGGGGTCCGCTCGGCATTGGCGGCCTCGGTGCCCGGTCGGGCGATGACGTAAACGCGTTGAAGTTGCAGGGTGTCCGCCGGCACATCGACCGTCAGAAGGTCCGTTCCTTCGAGGTCGACCTGCAGGATGGCATCCGACGTCAGGCTGATGTGGAACGTGGTGTCGTCATGGCTCATATTCCGGATGCGCACGTCATAGGTGTTCCGGATCGCGCCATCGGACAGGGTCACGAATTGCGGGTTTCGAACGGGTGCGACCGTGACGTCAATCTCGGACCGGACGAACAGCAGGACGGTCAGACCAACACCAATCAGCGACCACAGCGCCGTGTAGATGATCGTGCGCAGACGGAAGATATGCTTCCAGATGTTCTTTTTCGGGTTGCCCGCCCGTTCGTTGGCCTCGTCGGTCAGGGCGATGTAGTCGATCAGGCCGCGTTCTTTCCCGACCTTCTCCATCATTTCATCGCAGGCATCGATGCACAGGGCGCAGGTGATGCACTCCAGCTGCTGGCCATCCCGAATGTCGATCCCGACCGGGCAGACATTCACGCAGGCGTTGCAGTCGATGCAGTCGCCCAGATTGTCCCGCGCCTTGCCGCGCCCGCGCGGCTCACCGCGCCAATCGCGATAGGCGACGGTGATCGTATCCTCATCCATCATGGCCGCCTGGATGCGCGGCCAGGGGCACATGTAGACGCAGACCTGCTCGCGCATGAACCCACCAAAGACGAAGGTCGTGGCCGTGAGAATGCCGATCGTCGCATAAGCGACATAGGCGCCCTGCCCGGTCACCAAGTCGCGCATCAGCGTCGGCGCGTCCGCGAAGTAGAACACCCAGGCGCCGCCGGTGGCCAAGGCAATCAGGAACCAGGCGATGTATTTGGTGACCCGAAGGCGGATCTTCGTCACGTTCCACTCCTGACGCCACAACCGCAGCCGCGCATTGCGGTCGCCCTCAATCCAACGCTCCACCGCATAGAAAAGATCGGTCCAGACGGTTTGCGGGCAGGCATACCCGCACCACACCCGCCCCAAGGCGGAGGTGAACAGGAACAGCCCCAAGCCCGCCATGATCAGGAGGCCCGCCACGAAGTAAAATTCATGCGGCCAGATCTCGATCCAGAAAAAGAAAAAGCGCCGGTTCGCGAGGTCGAGCAAGACGGCCTGATCCGGCAAGGCCGGGCCCCGGTCAAAGCGAATCCACGGGGTCACATAGTAGATCCCCAGCGTGATGATCATGATGATCCACTTGAGATTGCGGAACCGACCCGACACGCGCTTCGGGAACACGGGTTCACGGGCGGCATAGAGCTTTTGCGGCTCTTCGGTGGCACTCATTTGGGAATCATTCCTTGGTTTTGAAACAGTCCTGCGCTCGGGTGTTCTACGAACCCGCACCGCCCCGCTCTTTGACGTGGATCAAAAGCAATCCGACCGGATGGTTGACCGCGACAATCGCACGCAGCGCCCCCGGGGCGCACGGCCTTTGGAAAGGCCGTGCGGACGCGGTTTTGAAACCGCGTCCAACGCGCCGCTCGGCGCTTGGTAAGGCGTTTTCAAACGCCTTGGCCCGCAACGGAAACCGCCCCGCCGACGGGGTCAGCGGGGCGGGATGGTCTGGCACCGGTCCCGTAGGAAACGCGCGAACAGGACCGGGACCGGTGCCGATCCGCCAACCGGGAGGGGCCAGCGGAGAGCGAAGGGGGCGGCTTACTCGCCGCCGCCCAAACTGTGGACGTAGACCGACACGGCGCGCAGCTCGGCCTCGTCGAAGCGACCAGCATCCGAGGCCGCAGCCGACCACGGCGGCATGACGCCGAAGCGCGCATTGCGCACGGTGTACTCGATCGCCTCTTCCGATCCGCCATAGAGCCAGATGGCGTCGGTCAGGTTCGGAGCGCCCAGGAACGCGTCACCCGTGCCGTCATCCATGTGGCAGGCGGCACAATTGTCGAGGTAGACCGTCTCGCCAGCGGCCACTAACGTCGCGTCGGCCTCTTGCCCCGACAGGTTGCGCACGTATTGCACGACCTGGCTGATTTCCGCATCGGTCAGAATGCCCTCGAAGGCCGTCATCTCCGAGTAGCGGGCGTCGAAGTCATCCTCATTCCGAATGCCGTGGCTGATCGTCAGGTGGATGTCGTTGATGGTTCCGCCCCAGAGCCAATCATCGTCCAGCAGGTTCGGGTATCCGACTGCGCCGGCCGCGCCCGACCCGTGGCACTGGGAGCACCAGGTGGCAAAGGTCGCCGCCCCGCCCTGGATCGCGTAGTTGTAGAGATCCGGGTTGTCGGTCGGATTGATGTCGGCCAGGGCCACTTCCACGATCCGATCCCGGATGGGACCATTCATCGCGTCAAACTCGGCGATGTCCTCGGCCACGTTTTCGCGGGTCGAGAAGCCCAGAAGACCGGGCGTCGCGCCGTTGATCAGAGGCCAGGCCGGGAAGGCGATGGTGTATCCGATCCCCCAAACGATCGTGGCGTAGAAGGTCCAGAGCCACCACCGCGGAAGCGGGTTGTTGAACTCCTTGATGCCGTCCCAGGAGTGACCCATCGTTTCGTGATCACCCTCTTGCAGGATCTGCTCTTCGGGATGCTTGTTTTGGTCTTCGGTCATTGCCGCGCCTCCTTGAATTGGCGGGTCTGGGCCGGCATGTCATCTCCGGCCGGCCGATCGTCATAGCGGAACGGGATGTTCGCCGTGTCGCGGTGCACCTGCCGGCTGCCAGGACGCAGCGTGAACAGGATCACCCCCAGAAAGCTCAGGAGAAGGAACATCATTCCCCAGGAGCCGGCGAACACGCGCATGATGGTGTAGGTATCTTCCATACTGCAGGTCCTCCCTCAGCGGCTGGCGAATGCTTCTTCGGGCGTGAAGGTCGAGAAATCGACCAGCGTCCCAAGCATCTGCAGGTAAGCGACAAGGGCATCCATCTCCGTGACCTCTTCGGGGTTGCCGTCGAAGTCGCGTTGCTGTGCGCCCGGATAGCGTTCCACGACGCCTTCATCTCCGAAGTCGGTGGCCTGTTCGATGAAGTCGAGCCGTGCATTCTCGATCATGTCATCGGTGTAGGGCACGCCGACCAACCGATGGGTTTCCATCAGATCGGTGATGTAGGTGGGCCGCAGGACGTTGTTGGACAGGAACCCATAGGCGGGCATGACCGACTCGGGCACAACCGACTGCGGATCGCGCAGGTGGTCCACGTGCCATTCATCCGAGTAGCGTCCACCGACACGGGCCAGGTCCGGCCCGGTCCGCTTGGAGCCCCACTGGAACGGATGATCGTACTGCGATTCCGCCGCCAGGCTGTAGTGGCCATAGCGCTCGACCTCGTCCCGCATGGGCCGGATCATCTGGCTGTGACAGACATAGCAGCCCTCGCGGATGTAGATCTCGCGGCCCGCCAACTCCAGCGGGGAGTAGGGGCGCATGCCCTCTACATCCTCGATGGTGTTCTCCAGGTAGAAGAGCGGTGCGATTTCCACGATCCCGCCGACCGTGACGACCAGAAAGCTGAGCGTCAGGAGGAGGGTGGCGTTGGTTTCGATCTTCTTGTGACCTTCAAGTGCCATTGCTCAGGTCCTCCTTATTCAGCGGGTGCCGCGACAGGTGCATCCTTGCGGACCTCACCTTTCGTCACGGTCATCCAGAGGTTCCAGGCCATGATCAGCGCCCCCGTGAGGAACATCACCCCACCCAGGCCACGGACCACGTACATCGGGAATTTGGCTGCCACGGTGTCTGCGAAGGAGTTCACGAGGAAGCCTTGCGCATCGACCTCACGCCACATCAGACCTTCCATGATCCCGGTGACCCACATCGACGCGGCGTAGAGCACGATGCCAATGGTGGCGAGCCAGTAGTGCCAGGACACGGCCTTGAGGCTGTAGAGCGACTGACGGTTCCACAGTTTCGGGAACAGGTAGTAGAGCATCCCGAAGGTGATCATCCCGTTCCAGCCCAATGCACCTGAGTGCACGTGGCCAATGGTCCAGTCGGTGTAGTGGCTCAGCGAGTTGACCGCGCGGATCGACATCATCGGGCCTTCGAAGGTCGACATCCCGTAGAAGGCCACCGAGGTCACCATCATCCGCAGGATCGGGTCGGTCCGCAGTTTGTCCCAGGCGCCCGAAAGCGTCATCAGACCATTGATCATGCCACCCCAGGACGGCATCCACAGCACGACCGAGAACACCATGCCGAGGGTCGACGCCCAATCCGGCAGAGCGGTGTAGTGCAGGTGGTGCGGACCCGCCCAGATGTACAGGAAGATCAGGGCCCAGAAGTGGATGATCGACAGTTTGTAGGAATAAACCGGACGCTCAGCCTGCTTGGGAATGAAGTAGTACATCATGCCCAGGAAGCCGGCGGTCAGGAAGAAGCCCACAGCGTTGTGGCCGTACCACCATTGCGTCATCGCGCCCTGCACGCCCGAGAAGACCGGGACCGAGCTGGAGCCGAACAGCGACACGGGGATCTGCAGGTTGTTGACCACGTGCAGCATCGCCACGGTGACGATGAAGCTCAGCAGGAACCAGTTGGCCACGTAGATATGCGGCTCTTTCCGCTTCAGCAGCGTGCCAAGGAACACGGCCAGGAACGCGACCCAGACGATGGTCAGCCACAGGTCGACCAGCCATTCCGGCTCGGCGTATTCCTGTCCCTGGGTCGAGCCCAGAAGGTAACCGGTTGCCGCCATGACGATGAACAGCTGGTAGCCCCAGAACACGAACCACGTGAGGTCCCCACCCCACATCCGCGCCGCCGAAGTGCGCTGCACGATATAGAAGGACGCCGCCAGAAGCGCGTTGCCCCCAAACGCAAAAATCACCGCCGAGGTGTGCAGCGGGCGCAGGCGACCGAAGTTCAGATAGCCTTGGGCCCACTCGAAATTCAGGACCGGGAAGGCCAGCTGGAAGGCGATCACCACCCCCACAAGGAAACCGACAACGCCCCAGAACGCTGTTGCGATTGCGGCCGCGCGAACCGGGCCGTCCATGTATTCATTGGCAGGCGCGGGCACCCGCGGCTCCCCTGTGCGGCGCAGTTGCCACAGAAAAAGCCCGCCCGCGGCGGACATGATCAAGAGGGCGTGGACCATATACGCAACGTCGCGCGCGTAATTGGCCGCAATCGCGGCGCAAACCGCAACCAGGCCCAAGATCAGAAG
Source organism: Paracoccaceae bacterium (assembly GCA_963921255.3). Classification (GTDB taxonomy): domain Bacteria; phylum Pseudomonadota; class Alphaproteobacteria; order Rhodobacterales; family Rhodobacteraceae; genus JANSYL01. The sequence goes on from CAWUEW020000001.1 coordinate 1,020,853, forward strand.
CTTCACGTAATCAAGCATTGATCGTCCCTTCGTCGTGCCCCGGTTGCGACTCACAAAGCCGTCCGGAGCTGTTCCATCTGACCCTCTGATTGCGGAAGGGCGTTTTCCGAGCCTTGATCCATGTCAAATGCAACGCTTCGGACGGTTGACGTAGGTCAAGGTGCGTCGAAATGACGGACCGTAAGACGGGATCATGCAGACATTTGGGAGGGTCCAATGGCCTACAAATCCATCCTGACGATCCTGACAGACCCGGCAGAAGTGGCCTCGGTCATGGCGCAGGTGGTCCCCTTTGCCACGCAGGCAGGGGCACATCTTGATGCCCTGTGTTTGGGCATCGATCGGACGCAAACTGGCTATTACTTCGCGGGCGCGACAGCCCTGATGCACGACGAAACCTTGGTGTTCGCGCAAAGCGAAGCGACCGAGATCGAACATGCGGCCCGCGACTATCTGGGCAAGACTGACCTGTCCTGGGGGGTCGAAGCCCTTGTGGTGCAGGCGCCCTCGGTGGGCGGGGTTGTGTCGCGCCGCGCGCGCTATGCCGACCTGGTGATGTTGCCCAAGCCCTATGGGGGCGAACAACTGCCCGACGCGCCCATTATCGTGGAATCCGCGATGTTCCAGGGCAACGCGCCGGTCATCGTCCTCAGCGGCAGCGCGCCGCAGGCCGCCCCGGGCAAGGTGGTGGTTGCATGGAACGAATCCACCGAGGCGATGGCCTCGATCCGGCGGGCGCTCCCGCTGTTGGTGCACGCCAGCAGCGTCAGCATCTGCATCGTGGCCCCTGATCGGCATGCCGAAGGGGCCGCCGACCCCGGGATGGAACTGTGCACCATGCTGACCCGCCATGGCGCCAAGGTCGAGGTGGCGATCCTGCCGCAAACGCTCCAGCGGGTGAGCCAGGTGATCGCCCGCCACGTGGCGGACCAGAACGCGGATATGCTGGTCATGGGGGCCTATGGCCATTCGCGCTTCCGCGAGGCGATCCTAGGCGGTGCCACGCGCAACATGCTGGAACATGCCGATGTGCCAGTGTTCATGGCGCACTAACGCGGCGCACGCCCGACGAAACGCCCCGCACAACGCGGGGCGTTTTTTTGTGCCCGGGCTCAGTCAGACACGCGGATCAACGGCTGCTGCAAGCCGACGGTCGGTCTGTTTTCGGGGATGTAGAACCCGGTGCCGTCCACGTGCTTGCCCCCCATGAACAACATGTCGGGGATGTCCTCGCGCACGTAGAGAAAATCGTGGTCGATCACGAACGCGCTGCCCTCGACGAACCGCAGCAGCACGCAAGGCTGCCCCAGAATGTCGCGAACCGCGCCCAGCTCGAACGGACCGCTGCCGCATGCCCCATCGGGCAACTGGTTGAGTTGCTCGGCCATCGGGGGCGCCAGAACCGTCAGCTGCAATTGGCGGTTCAGCACATAGTCCTGTGACCACGCGCCATCCGCGGCCGGGTTCGGCCCGTGCCAGACCAGCTCCCCCGCGAAATCATACGTGATGGCCGGAACGGCGCAGGCGGCATCGGCATACACTGTGATCGACGCCTCGAAACCGCCATCGGCATCATAGGTGAAATCGCGTGTCAGATAGGTCGACAGCGGGGCCAGTGTCGCGTCCGCCGGGTTTGCCTGCGGGCGCAGCTCGCAGCTGATTGATGTCCAGCTGCCGACGATGCGGTCCTGTAATCCCTCGAGGCTTGTATCCAGCGCTGCGGCCGGCCCGACCCCAAGCGCGACGGTTGCGGCGGCCAAAGCGGTGATGATGCGGTCCATTGAAAATCTCCATCAGTTGACGATGGCCCCGCATTCTGTCCATAAATCCGTTATCGACAACTAGTCATGTTTTTTTGAGGTAGTCATGAAAACGGAACTATTGGCCCCCGATCCGGCCCGGGATTGCCCGGTGACCCACTGCCTTGCGGCGATCGGCGGCAAATGGAAACCCGTGATCTTATTTTGTATTTCCGACGGGATAGACAGGTTTGGCGCGATGCAGCGCGCGATGCCGGCGGTGACCAAACAGATGCTCACCAAACAGTTGCGCGAATTGGAATCCGACGGGCTGATTTCGCGCACCGTGTTCCCCGAAGTGCCCCCGCGGGTCGAATACGCGCTGACGCCCCGCGGACAGTCGGCCCTTCCGGTGATCGACGCGATGCGCCAGTGGGGCGAGGCCGACAGGGGCACCGCCGCCGCCGGGCGGCCCTAGCTTCCCGCGCTTGTGCACTCCTGCATTGCCACCCTGCAAAGCGGCTTGCGCTGCCATTGCGCGCGAAGGCCAAACCTCCCAAAGCTTGGGCATGGCAACGGTTCACCTGATTGAAGGCCCGGTCGGCGCGGGCAAATCGACCTACGCCCAGTTGCTCGGCCTGCAACTGCGCTCCACCCCCCTGATCTTGGACACCTGGTTTCAACGCCTGTACGAGCCCGACAAACCCGATCGGGCCGACCCGGCGTTCTGGCCGTGGTATGCCGCACGCAAGGCCCGGTGCATCGACCAGATCTGGGATGTCACGCTCGGGCTGCTGTGCCACCAGGAGGCCGCGATCCTCGAACTGGGCTTGCTCCAAAGTGCCAAACGGATGGCGTTTGCAGACCAATGCCGGGCCGCCGGCGTCACGCTCTGCGTCCACATCCTCAACGTCCCGACCGAGGAACGTTGGCGCCGGGTCGAGGCGCGAAATACCGCGCAGGACGGGACATTCGTGATGCATGTGACCCGCCCTGTGTTCGACATGGCCTCGGCGGTCTGGGACCCGCCGACCGAGGCTGAGATGCGCCAGATCAACACCATTCTGGTCGAGGATTCGCTCCTCCTGCCCGCGCACTTCACGGATGAAAAAGCCCCCTGAAAACAGGGGGCTGCCAGTGATCAGACGGGGTGACGCGCCTTACTCGAGGACACCGCCATCGTCGTCATCGCCGGTTTCATCCAACAGCACTTCGAAATCCGGCACATGGATGTGACGCTTGCCTTCCAGCTTGATGACGCCGTCCTTCTTCAGCGATGACATCTGACGGCTGACCGTCTCCAGCGTCAGGCCCAGATAATCCGCCATCGCCTCCCGCGTCAGGGGCAGATCGAAAGACACCTCTCCGGTGGCCTGGGTCTGGCTGACCATGGCGTCGCGCCGGGCAATGATGGTCAGGAAGCTGGCAATCTTTTCGCGCGCCGTCTTGCGGCCCAAAAGCAGCATCCATTCGCGCGCCGCATCCAATTCATCCAGCGTCATTTCCAGCAGGCGTTGGCTGATATGCGGATTGGTCTTCAGCATGTCCTTGAACGGCCCGCGCCGGAAACAACACAGCTGCAAATCCGTCGTCGCGGTCACGTCATAGGGGGCGGATTCGCGCGTCGGACGCCCCAGGAAATCCGATGGCAGCAAAAGGCCCACCATCTGGCGGCGGCCATCTTCCATCGTCTGCGTCAACGACGCGACACCATGCACAACAGACGCCACGAAATCCATTCGATCGCCGGCCCAAACGATGGTCTGGCCCGCTTCGAAATTCCGATAATACTTGATCGATTCAAGCTGCTCGAGTTCGTCGGTTTCGCACCGTGCGCACACAGCCCGGTGGCGAATCGGGCAGTCCGCGCAATCCGGCTGCGGAAACGCCAATTGTCGTTGAGCCATCTTCATCCTTTCGGCCGCCAAGGACTTGTTACCCGCTTGATCTGAGTCAAAGTCGGGCAGGCACTCTCCTTCTAGATGTATCTTAATGGAACCGATATCGCAACTTCGCCGCTTGGGTCTTTTCGACGCTAAAGTCCCACGCTACACCAGTTATCCGCCCGCGACGAAGTTTTCGAACGACGTCAGCGGCCCTGTTTTTCTGGAGTGGTTGCGCGAAATTCCCGCCGAGTCCCGCCTCTCCGTTTATGTGCATGTGCCATTTTGTCGTCGGCTGTGCTGGTTTTGCGCCTGCCGCACCCAGGGCACCCGCTCGGACGAGCCGATCATCGCCTATCTCGCCAGCCTCAAGCAGGAGATAGAGACGCTCGGCCGCCTTCTGCCCGATGGCGTGCAAATTGCGCGGCTGCATTGGGGGGGTGGAACGCCGACCCTGCTGAAGCCCGAGCAGATGACCGACTTGGCCGGTGCCATAAAAGACGCCGTGCCCTTCGCAGACGGCGCCGAATTCTCGGTCGAGATTGACCCGAACGAAATTGACGCCGACTGCATTGCGGCCTTGGCCAAGGCCGGGATGAACCGCGCCTCCATCGGCGTGCAGGATTTCGACGACGAGATTCAGCAAACCATCGGCCGCATTCAGAGCTATGAGATCACCCGCCAAGCGGTGGATATGCTGCGCGACAAGGGCGTTCATTCCTTGAACGCCGATATCCTCTTTGGCTTGCCGCACCAGACACAGACGCGCATCTCGGACACGGTGCAGATGCTTCTGTCGCTCGCCCCGGATCGCGTTGCGCTTTACGGCTACGCCCATGTGCCCTGGATGGCCAAACGACAGGCGATGATTCCAACCGATGCGTTGCCCACGCCGGAAGAGCGTTTGCAGCTGTTTGAAACCGCGCGGCGTCTTTTCCTGTGGGACAACTACGATGAGATCGGGATTGATCACTTCGCCCGGCCCACGGATTCAATGGCAATTGCCGCGAAAACAGGTCACCTCCGGCGGAACTTCCAAGGATACACCGACGACACATGCGATGTGCTGGTCGGGCTCGGGGCGTCTGCGATTTCGCGGTTCCCGCAAGGCTACGCACAGAACGCCAGCAGCACGGCCGAATACCAGCGCGCGGTGCGCGCCGGCGAACTGGCGACAGGACGGGGCCATGTGTTCAAGGGGCAGGATCGCCTCCGCTCACGCGTGATCGAGATGCTGATGTGCGATTTCTTTGTCGACCGCGCTGGCATCGAAGATGAATTCGGCCTCTCGGCAGATCAATTCGACGACCTGTGCGCCGCAGCGCTGCGCGATTTCCCGGGTATGGTCGAACTGGGCGAAGACGGGTTCCGTGTGCCGCAGATCGGGCGGCCTCTGACCCGCATGATCGCGCGCGCCTTCGATGAATACGAGATTCGCGCCGAAGGGCATTCCAGCGCCATTTGACCCCCGCGTCGGGCCGGGGTCGGATTATTCGGCGGCCAGCGGTACGGCGCCCGGCACCGCGCCGATCACCAGTACCATCACATCCGTGATGATCTGTTTTACGGCATCAAAACTCGCGTTCGGTCGAACCAGACGCTCGTTCATGTACATCGAGCGGTCGATCTCAATCTGTATTGCGTGGCGGTTGCGCGACGGGCGTCCGTATTGCTGCGTGACATAGGCCCCGGCAAAGGGCGCGTTGCGGCACACCACCAACCCGGCCGCCGTGAACCCCTCTTCCAAAGCGTCCACCAACTCACCCCGGGCGGACGCGCCGAACCGATCGCCCAACACAACCTCGGGCCGCTTCTGGCCGGGACGCGAGACCGAATCGAGCGCCTCGTGCGGCATCGAATGGAAATCCAGCAGGACGGCTTCCCCGAATTGCGCCGCGGCCTCGGTCATCAACCCGTCAAGGCGGCCGTGATAGGGCTTCCAGATATGTGCAATGCGCGCGTCGGCCTCCGCGCGGGTCAGTTTGCCCCGATAGATCGCGCGCCCGTTGGCCACCACACGCGGAATCACCCCGAGGCCGGAACTGATCCGCGGCGTCTGCACCACGCGCCCGACCCCATCGACCACACCGGGGTCCAATTCGTCGGGGCTGCGGTTGAGGTCCAGGTAGGCGCGCGGGTATTCCGCGGCCAGCAGCGGCGCCCCCAAAGCGGGCGCTCCCGCGACCAGAAGGTCCATGAACGCATCCTCGGACGAGCGAATCCCCCGCTCATCCAGCATGCTGGCGCGCAAAAACGCACTGGGGTAATAGCGACCGGAATGCGGTGAGGCGACCACAACAGCCGTTGTGATCTGTGCAGGGGTCTCCAAGCGGAACGCAGGTCGCATATGGGGCCTTTCGGGGCAATCGATACCATAGATATAGCGGTCTTTTTCGCTTTGCCAAAAGCCCTTGAACCCCCATGCCAATCCTTTTATAGACCCGCTCACCCCCGCGGGTCTCCGCGGCATGGGCTGTGCCTTCTTCAGGCCGGTTGTGCTGCAGACATCGCGATCAAGGGGCGGTTAGCTCAGCGGTAGAGCACTACGTTGACATCGTAGGGGTCACTGGTTCGATCCCAGTACCGCCCACCATTGCCGGTCCTGCCCGCAGGATCAGAACGAAACCCAAGGCGCAATCGCCGCGCCGCGACGAAGGAGAAGGCCATGAAGGTCAAAAACTCGCTCCGCTCGCTCAAGCAGCGCCACCGCGATTGCCGCGTCGTGCGCCGCAAGGGCCGGGTCTACGTGATCAACAAGACCCAGCGCCGGTTCAAAGCCCGCCAAGGCTAAGATCCCCGCACGAGACGTGAAAGAGCCGCCCCTCCGGGCGGCTTTTTTCGTGGCGCACTGCGGCGGGGGACGGGTCTATGCGGGCGGCCGCAGCGCCGCCTCCTGCACCGCGATGTAGCGCGCGATGTAACGCGCCGCACCCAGGGCCACCAACGCGTTGGACACCGCCATCGCGGCAAACACACCGGCGATCCCGAAATACGGCGACAGCAGCCAGGCCAGCGGCACGAAGATGACCAGCAACCGGCCCAGGCTCATCACCAGGGCGGGCAGGGTATGTCCCATCCCGTTGCCCACCGCGCTGACAGTCATGATGACGTACAGCATCGGAAAACTCAGCGGTACGATCAGCAGACCATAGCGCGCTGCCACCACGGCATCGGGATCCGTGGTGAACAGCGGTACAAGCCAGATCGCCGCCGCCGCACTGGCCACCGCGACGAGGATCCCACCCAGCCACGCAAACCGATACGCCACCGCCAGCGCCAGGCGCACCCGGTCCAGCCGGCCGGCCCCGACGTTCTGCCCCGAAAACGACGCCAGCGCGAAGGTCAGCGCGGTCACCGGCACCATCAACACCGCTTCGATCCGCACGGCCACGTTCAATCCCGCCACCGCATCGCTACCATATTGCGCCAACAGCCACGTGGTCACGGCGGCCGACGCTGGAAAGACAAGGTTGTTGCCAATCGCGGGAAGGGCCAGACCGATCACCTTGATCCAGTTTCGCAGCATCGACCGGTTCACCGCGGCCCACGTCACAAAGTTCAATTTGTACCGGAGCATGTAGAAACTGATCGAAAACGTGACCGCAAAGGACACCACCGACGCCAGCGCAGCCCCCTGCAGCTCCAGGCGCGGAAAGCCAAACCACCCGAACATGAAGATCGGGTCCAGGACCACGTTCAACAGCGCCACACCAATCATGACCTGACCCGGTGTCTTGGCATTCCCGGAGGCCCGAATGGCCGCGTTGCCAACCTGTGGCACGACAACCGCAAACGCCCCCAGAAACCAGATGTCCATGTAGTCTCGAATAAGCGGCAGCAGGCGCTCGGGCGCGCCCAGCATCCGGAACACCGGATCGGCGGTCAGGTAGCCGACCGCCGTGAACGCAAGCGCCGTCAGAAGCGCCAGAAGGATCGACTGGGTCGTGTAGTCTTTGACCAAACCCTCGTCGCCATCGCCGAAGGCGCGCCCGACAATGGCCGACACGCTGGTTCCGAACCCCCAGCCGATCCCGAACAGGACCGAGACAACCGGGATCGTGAACCCGATAGCGGCCAGTTCATCCGTGCCCAGCAACCCCACGAAAAACGTGTCCGTCAGGACCATCCCCATCGACGCCAGGACACCCCACGCCATGGGAACCGATTGGGTGAACAAATGCGATCCGACATCTCCGGTTGTCAGATCGGTACTGGAAGCCATCACAGGGTCCTTCGGCGATACGGATCATCCGCGATATACACCCATGGGGGCCGCGTGGACCATCGCAACCGCAGCCCTGGCCCATCAATACCGCGACGGGGCGCCATATGCGGGTCGCCGACGCGGCACCCCATCCACCTAGCTGGCCTCGGCGCGGCCCAACCAGTCCAGAATGGCCCGCGTCGTCTCTTGCGGTTTTTCCTGCTGAATCCAGTGGCCGCAATCCAGGTGCATCACCTCCACATGCGGAACGAACGCGGACAGGGTATCGGACGGCGGGATCATGTCCTGCGTGCCATAGATCATCAGCGCAGGATGCCGGACAATGGGGTCCACCTCGGCCAGAAGATGCCAATTGCGGTCCATGTTCCGATACCAGTTGATGCTGGCGGTAAAGCCCGACGCCTCAAACGATCGAATGAACACCGCCAGGTCGGCCTCTGACATCACCGGATCGCCCTCCGGCGTCTCGGCCTCGGCCAGCGCGATCATCATCATGCCCGGCGGTGGAGGACTGGCCGGCAGATTCTTGCGGAACAGGTTGCTCAGAAAACGGCCCGCCTGGGCATCCAGGATGGCGTCGGCAACACCGGGATGCCGGTTGAAATGCACAAAGTAATGGTCTGGCCCAAAGACCGATTCCAGGAACGCGATCCACGGAACCGGCGTTCGCGGCTGATACGGAAGCGCAAGGTTAATGATCTGTCTGACGCGGGCCGGGTGCAACAGGGCCATGCCCCACACGACATTCGCGCCCCAATCATGGCCAACGAAGGTGGCGTCGGCATACCCGAAGTGATCCAGAAGCGCCGCAAGATCCCCTGTCAGATGGGCGATATCGTACTGCGTCACGTCGGCGGGGCGGGACGAATTCCCATACCCCCGCTGATTGGGAACGATCACGTGGTAGCCCGCGGCTGCAAGGGCTGGCATCTGGTGACGCCACGCATAGGCGTGTTCGGGCCACCCGTGGCACAGCACGATGGGATTGCCGGCGTTTTCGGATCCGGCCTCGTAAACCTCAAGCGTGACGCCGTTCACGGAAAGGCGCGTGGGGGTGTAGAAGTCTGGGATGGCGGTCATGGCGATGTCTCCGATTTGGAATGGTCGACACGGGCCTACCTTTAAAAGGTTTCAAATCCTGACACCTTTGTGTGCTAGAACGGCCAAATGAACAGCCGCTCCAGACAAGACGCGATCATCCGGACCCTGCGCCGCACGGGCGCGACCACTATCCACACCCTGTGCCGGGATGTCGGTGCATCGCGCAGCACGATCCTGCGTGACCTGTCGGCCCTGCGCGACGACGGCTACGTGATTCACACCGAACAGGGGCGCGGCGGCGGTCTCTACTTGGACCCCGGGACCCTGCAGGCCTCCGCAAAGCTTTCGGTCCCCGAAGTCTTCGCGTTGATCCTTGGCGTGGCCAGCCTGCGCGCCGCCGGAACCCTGCCCTTCGTGGCACTGGCCGACAGCGGCCTCGGCAAGATCGAAAAAGCCCTGCCGCCGGACAAGCTGCGCGATCTTCGCCGGCTGTTGGACAAACTGTATGTCGGGCCGCTGGCCCCTCAAATCGACATCTCCGCAGTCGGGCCGGTGGACAGCACCCTGCTTCCGACGTTCGAGCGCGCCTTTCTCGAGCGGCTCCCGATGACGTTCGACTATGTCGATGCCAAGGGCGCGAACAGCCGGCGACAGGTTGAACCCCACGCCATGCTGATCTTGCCGCCCCTGTGGTATCTGGTTGCGTGGGACCCGGACCGGTCGGGCATGCGGCATTTCCGGATGGACCGGATCAGCCGCCCGGACCATGTCGACGGCCCGTCATTTCGCCCACGGCACGTGACATTCGATGCGGGCGTGCAGCCGGTGCGCTATGCCTAGACTGCGCCCACGCGTTCGGAGGGGCCGACCATCTTGCGACACCCCGGGAAAGCTTGGTTAACAAATCCTGAGGAGTTGCACGCGATCTATATTTATCAATAGCTTAACGCCCCGCTCACGCGTGAGCAGCCTCAATCCGCGTGCAGCAGAAGCTCCGCCTCGACCTCAATGGCAAAGCCCATCGGCAGTCCCGCACAGCCCATCGCCGAGCGGGAATGCCGGCCCACATCCGGGCCGAAGACCCCTATGATCAGATCGCTGAACCCATTGATGACCAGGTGTTGCTCTCCATAGCCAGGGGCCGAGTTCACCATCCCGAACACCCGCTGCCAGCCGGCCACGCGGGACAACTCTCCGATCTCGGCCTTCAGGTTCGCCAGAACTGACAGCGCGATATCCCGGGCCGCGATATGGGCCTCTTCGGTGGTCAGGTCGGCGCCCACCACGCCGTACGGTCCGGCAATCTTGCCCGCCGCATCCTGTTTCGGATGGCCCGAAATCGTCACGCGCGACCCGCGGACATTGATGAAGCTGAACGGAAGGTACAGGTCCGGGGGCAGCGTGATCGGCGCGGGCAATGTCAGGCCCATGTTTTCCAGTCGATCTTCGGGGCGCATATCCATCACCAGTTCTCCCGTGCTTCGAGTTCCCGCAAGGTATAGCTCTGCGCGATCGGTCCGGCATCGCCGGGAATAAAGCGGGGATCCTGCCCCATGCATCCCAAGCCACAGATTTTCCGGGCCACCGCGCGGGCGCTGTCGATATACCAAAGCCGGCCGCCGGGTGTCGCGACGTAGCCATTCACGCCCTCGTCCATGTCGCCCAACATATCATCCACCGACGGCACCTCGCTGTCGGCGGTGGTGTCGAAGCCCGCATGGGTGTGGAAGGAGGCCGTGATCTCCACAAACCGGCTTTCATCCCCGCGGCTCAGACACGAATGCGTCCGTCCCCGTGTCACTTCGGTCGCCGCGTAGCCCACGCCTGGGATGATGCCGATATAGCCGCAGTATTCGCGGTTCTCCGAGAATGAGCGGGGTTGCAGCTCCAGCAGAACGGCGCGTGCGGCCGCCAGTTCAGCGGGGTCTTGGGCCGTCGCAGGGGTAGCGACGAGCAGCGCCGCGGCAACGGCAAGACAGGCAGATGGTTTCATTCGACGATCCGGGCTCCTATGGCTTCGGCCAACAATCGCACAACTGTCGGCTGATCCAAATACCCCGTCGCAGTCAGGCCGCGCGCATCCTGATACCGCCGGATCGCGCGCCGGGCGTCCGCATCAAACGTGCTGTCCAAGCGCCCCGGTTCCAACCCCATGCTGGCCAAGCGACGTTCGACCATCAGCCGCATGACCGGTTGCAGGTTCAACGCCGCCTCGCGTGCCTCGGCCTCGGCCTGTTCCGCGGGGCTGAGGCGCCCCTCAAGCTCAGAGATACGGGCGTAGGCGATATCCCGGAACAGGCCCTCGGGATAGGCTGCCAGATACTGATTGTAGGCCCCGATCGTGTCGACCGCCCGGACGGCATCCCAATCGGCGCGCTCGGCGGCCTCGGCAACCGCGCGGCGGTCGGCTTCGATCTGGTCGAGGCGATCTTGCGCCACGTCCGAGAACAGCCCGTCGGGATACCGCTCCAGATACTGGCGCAACGCCGTTTCGGTCTGACCCTGCCCCAAGGCTTGCCAATAGGCGCGGTCGGCGCGGTCGCGCTCTTCCTGGCGGCGGCGCGCTTCTTCGGCCAGCACGGCGGCGCGCGTCGCGGCCTGCTGGCGCAGGATGGGAAGATCGGACACCGTTAAATACCCGGTCGCGTTCCGGCCATTGGCGGCTTGCCAACCCCGGATCGCCCCTCGCGTCCCAGGGCCGAAAATGCCGTCGATCCCCCGCGTGTCGTAGTCCAGAATGCTGAGCGCGCGTTGCAGTTCACGCCGCGCATTTCGGTCGAGGCCCAAAGCCTCTTCTTCCGCCTCGGCCCGTGCGGCCGGGTCTTCGATGACCTCAAGTGCCTGCATCCGGGTGCGCGCCTGGGCCGCAAAAGCCCCGACCGGGTAGGCGTTCAGATAGGCCTGATAGGCGCCATAGCGGTCGATTTCGACGGCCGCATCCCACAGCGCCTGTTCCTCGGCGCTGATGGGCGTGGGAGCGATGATCGGCGCAGATGTTTCAGGATAGAACGACACAGTCGACGACAGGAACCCATACCCTGTCAGATTACGCGCCGCCCCGACCGTCGCGGCCAGATCGCCGCCGGGCTGCAACACCACATTGCGCGCGAACTCGGCGATGGATTGCGGCGGACCTGTGATCACGGTGACACCCTGTGGCGGCGCCACCTCCCCAAGGCCCGGGCGCAATCCGGCGCCAAGCGCGATGCGGCGGGCTTCGGTGGCGACAAGGACGACGGCACGCCCCGGCGCGGCCGATGCAATATCCATCACCACGTCAAGCGAGACGCCTTGCGCATCAACGGTGGCCAGACTGGGCGCGCGCGTTTCAACGCCAAGCAACCAACTGCGGGTATCGCTGTGCACGATGTGGCCCGACAGGACGATCACCACCCGGTTGATCTCGTCCGCATCCAGCAAATCCGCCAGCCCGTCCCGGAGCGCACTGGTATCGCCGTTCTGAACACCGATGACGTCAAGCCCGGCCTCAGTGAAGGGCGCATTCAGGCGCGGAATGTCCCCCCCATAGCGGAGGTTCTGCGCAGCCTCATAGCGGGCGTTGGACAGAATCAGCGCCGTATCAGCCGCCGCCCAACCCGGCACCAGAAGACAAAGCAAAGCTGCAAAGAACGTTGGTTTCATCGGTCCATCCTCCATCGCGAAACTGGGCCCAACCCTAGCGGGTTCGGCAGATGTTAAGCGATATCAACGGTCCAATTCGCCTAGTCGTAGACGCGTTGGTCGTCGATCACCTTGCCATCATTGGGCAAGGTGCCCGGCGCGACCACTTCGATCGCCCCTTTGAGTTTCAAAGCCGCCGCCGCGCTGGCGGCATAGGCTTCGACATCGCCGCCCTCGGCTTCGATCTGCACGGTCATGGCATCCATTTCGCCTTTGCGGGTGGCAATGACCCGGGCCTTCACGACCTCGGGGTGTTTGCCCACGAATTCGGCCACCTGCTCGGGGCGCACGAACATACCCTTGATCTTGGTGGTTTGATCGGCACGGCCCATCCAGCCCTTGATCCGCGCATTGGTCCGGCCGCACGGACTGCGGCCCGGCATCATGGCGCTCAGGTCGCCGGTGGCAAAGCGGATCAGCGGGTAATCCGGGTTCAGGCTGGTGACGATCACTTCGCCCACTTCCCCTTCGGCGACGGGATCGCCCGTGCCCGGACGGACGATTTCGACGATGACACCTTCGTCCAGGATCATCCCTTCCATCGCCGGGGATTCGTAGGCGATGTTGCCGAGATCCGCCGTTGCATAGCACTGCAGGCAGGTGATCCCGCGATCCGCGTATTCCTGCCGGAGGCTTGGGAAAAGCGCCCCACCCCCGACGGCGGCCCGCGTAATCGACAGGGTTTCCCCCATCTCCGCGGCCTTGTCCAAGATAACCTTCAGATAGTCGGGCGTTCCGGCATAGGCCGTTGTGCCGATATCTTTGGCCGCGCGCACCTGAAGCTCGGTCTGGCCGACGCCTGCGGGCAGAACGGCGGCCCCAACGGCGCGCGCGCCGCTTTCGAAGATCATGCCCGCGGGCGTGAGGTGGTAACCGAAACAGTTCTGAACGATATCGTCGGACCCAATGCCAACAGCATGCAAGAAGCGGCCCATGCGCCACCAGTCATGGCTGATCCCACCGGGTTCATAGATGGGGCCCGGGCTTTGAAAAACGTGGGCCACATTGGACACCGGCAGGCCACCGAACGGCGGCGCATCCGATTGTTTGGCGACAAGATCCGATTTGCGCAGCACCGGCAGGTCGGTCAAGCCGGACAGGCCATCGACCGGATCCATGCCGTTCTTGGCCAACTGGTCCTGAAGCAAGGCCAGCTGGCCGGCCTCGCGTTCATCCTGGCTGCGGGTTTCAAGGCGATCGAAAGAGCCCAAATCACCGTCTTTCATCTCACCAAACCTTTCTTGTACCGCCGACGCGTCTTGTGCGGTTCTTCAATTCGCCAACGTCGTCAGTGGTTCACCAACGCGCACCACGTGGGTTGTGATGGCAACCATGGGTGCGTCGCCAACATTCGTTAATCCTCCGTGGACGGCGCCCTCGGGGAAATACAGGGGCGTGCCCACCTCAAATTCGACCATCGCGCCTGAGGGCGTTTCCGCCGTCGCCGCGGTCATCACCACGCCATGTTCGTCACCCGGATGGGTATGGAGTGGGATGGTCGCGCCCGGTGGCACCGTGAGGCGGCTGACGATCACTTCCATCGTGCTTGATCCCGGCACCGGCACACGGCGCAGTTCTTCCCGAGTGATGTCTTGGGCCAGCGCCGGGCTGACCAGTGCGGCCAGACACAGCGCGGCGATGCTGGCCAGTCTGGTCATCAGCTCAGCCACCGTTTGCGGCGGCGGTAGGAGCGGACATCGCGGAAGCTCTTCCGGCCTTCGTCCGACATGCCGAGGTAGAATTCCTTGACGTCCGGGTTCTCGCGCAGTTCGGCGGCGGGACCGTCCATCACGACGCGACCGGATTCGAGGATGTAGCCGTAATGCGCGAACCGCAGTGCGACGTTGGTGTTCTGTTCGGCCAGCAGGAAGGTCACGCCCTGCTCTTCGTTGAGGCGCTTCACGATGTCGAAGATCTGTTCGACCAGCTGCGGCGCAAGGCCCATCGAGGGCTCATCCAGCAGGATGGTTTCGGGCTCGGACATCAACGCGCGACCGATTGCGGTCATCTGCTGTTCCCCGCCCGAAGTGTAGCCCGCCTGGCTTTTGCGGCGTTCCTTGAGGCGCGGGAAATAGGAATAGACCATCTCGAGGTCGGCATCGATCGCGCCACGCCCATCGCTGCGCGTGTAGCTGCCGGTCAGAAGGTTCTCTTCCACGGTCAGGTGTTCAAAACAGTGGCGGCCTTCCATCACCTGGATGACGCCACGGTCGACAAGGTCCGAGGGGCTGAGGTCGGCGACGCTTTCGCCCCGATAGTTGATCGTGCCTTTCGTGACCTCGCCGCGCTCGGAATGCAGCAGGTTCGAAATCGCCTTGAGCGTGGTCGTCTTTCCGGCGCCGTTGCCCCCCAGAAGGGCGGTGATCCCGCCTTTGGGGACTTTCAGGCTGACGCCCTTCAGCACGAGGATCACGTGGTTGTAGATCACCTCGATATTGTTGACCTCCAGAAGCGTTTCCGCCCCTTTCAGTTCTTCGGCGATCCCGTCGCCATGGGTTTCAACAGGCTGATCCAGCATCCCGCGGCACTCCCCGCTTTTCGATCTCAGTGAGGCCGCGCAATGGGCGCGCCCCTTGGGTGTTCAATTCAGTGAAGGTGCCCGGCGACGGCGCGTGCCGCCGCCGGGCAGGTCGGATTAACCGCTGGTGCAGTTGGAGCTGATGTTGTTTTCAGCCGCGAACTGCGCAGAGTCTTCCAGAACCAGAGGCTGCGTCACGCTGTTGTCGGGCGCGATGAAGTCGGTCAGGGTGACCCAGGCTTCGCCGTCCCACTGCTGCATGATCGCCATGCCGGTGCCGCCGTGGTCTTCACAGCTTACTGCGAATTCCGGGCCGACGCCGGGCATGCCAAGCTCTTCCATGCGGGCGTTGGTCATTTCCAGCGCTTCCATGCCATCGCGCATCATGGATGCGTCGATGTCGGCCACACCGTGGATTTCCTGTGCGACGCGAACGGCCTCGGCGGCCAGCATCGCGGCGTACATGCCACGGGTGTAGAGCACGTTGCCCAAGTTGGAGCCGTCACCGGCGGCCAGGCCTGCATCATGCACATGTTCCTGGATTTCCGAGAAGATCGGCATGTCACCCAGACGGTTCATGTTCAGCGACCGGTAGCCAGCCGCGTCGGCACCCGCCGATTCAACGTCGTGGTCCGCACCGGCCCACCAGTTGCCGATGAAGTTCTCCATCGGGAAGCGGATGTTGATGGCTTCCTGGATGGCGACCTGGTTCATGACGCCCCAACCCCACATCACGACGTAGTCGGGACGCTCACGGCGGATGGTCAGCCACTGGTTGCCCTGCTCCTGGCCCGGGTGGTCCACGGCCAGCTGGTTCAGCTCAAAGCCATGCATTTCGGACAGCGTTTCCAGGGTCCGGATCGGCTCACGGCCATAGGCCGAGTTGTGGTAGAGCAGCGTGATGGTCTTGCCTTCGAGCGAGCCACCGTTCTCTTCCAGAAGCTGGTTCACGATCACCGAGGCCGCATCCCAGTAGTTTGCCGGGTAGTTAAAGACGTGGCTGAAGACGTCGCCATTCGCGGCCGAGGTCCGGCCATAACCCATGGTGTGAAGCGGGATACCGTCCGCCGTCGCACGCGGGATCAGCTGGTAGGTGATACCAGTCGAGAGCGGCTGGTACACCAGAGCGCCTTCGCCCTTGGTCGATTCATAGCATTCCACACCGCGCTCGGTGTTGTAGGCGGTTTCGCATTCGACCACGCGGGTCGCGACGCCACCGATGCCGCCATCGCGTTCGTTCAGCAGGGTCATGTAGTCGGCATAGCCATCCGCGAAGGGGATTCCGCCTGCCGCATACGGACCGGTCCGGTAGCTCAGCGACGGGAACACGAGGTCCGCCATCACCGGGCTTGCGGCCATCACACCTGCGACGGCCAGGGTTGCAATTTTCTTCATCGGGGGTTCCTCCCTTTGGTTTATCCGATGTCGCTCAACGCCCCGGTGCACATCCGGGGTCTTATCCGCGGCCCGCCCCTTAGTGCGGGAAGGGCCACAACCTTAGTTTCTCTTTCATCAGGGCCCAAAGACGGGCCAGACCGTGCGGTTCGACGATCAGGAAGAACATGATCAACGCGCCGACGATGACGAACTCAAAATGCGTGGCCAAGGCGGCATCCCACGACAAGGTGTCGGTCAGGAAGTTCCGCAAGACCACCGGCAGGATCACCATGAAGGCCGCGCCTGCGAACGCCCCGAAGAGCGACCCAAGGCCACCGATGATGATCATGAACAGCACCAGGAAGCTTTTGATGATGCCATAGACCTCACCGACTTCCACGGCGCCCAGATAGACGGTGAAAAGAAGCGCGCCCGAGATGCCGACATAGAAGGAGCTGACCGCGAAGGCCGTCAGCTTGGCCTTCATCGGGTTCACCCCGATGATCTCGGCCGCGATGTCCATGTCGCGGATCGCCATCCATTGCCGCCCGATGGAGCCGCGCGTCAGGTTGCGCGCCACCCAGGCGAGGACGAAGACCAGCACGAAACAGAACAGATACTTGACCCAGGCTTCGGCGTTGGGGCCGGTGACGGCCTGGCCGAACAGGAAGCGCTCCGGCGCGTTGATCTGTCCAGACGCCGAATAGTTGTAGAACCACGGCACCTTGTTGAACAGCCAGACCAGGAAGAACTGGGCCGCCAAGGTCGCCACCGCAAGATAGAAGCCCTTGATCCGCAAACTTGGCAGACCGAATGCGACCCCGACCATGGCGGTCATCACCCCGGACAAAAGCGTTATTGTGACCATGTCCATCCATGGGAAGGCCGTCATCAGCTTGTAGGAGGTGTAAGCGCCCACAGCCATGAATCCCCCGGTGCCCAGTGACACCTGACCACAATAGCCGGTCAGGATGTTCAGGCCGATCGCGGCAATGGCGTAGATCAGGAACGGCAGCAGGATCGCGTTCGCCCAGTAATCGTTGATGATGAAGGGCACGATGCCCAATCCCACCAGCAGCACGACATAGTACCGGAACCGGTCGAAGGCGATCGGGAAGGTTTGGTTGTCCTCGACATAGGACGTTTTGAAGTCACCCGCCTCACGATAGAACATGGCGTGCCTCCCCGGCTCGTGTGATGGAGCGCACGACGCGAGCCGATCCGACAACGGACCGGGCGCAATGCGACATGGAATTGTGGGTGTGGTGCCGGCCTAGGCTTCGACGCGTCGCCGCGCGAACAGACCGATGGCCAAGCTGACGGCGGTCAGAACCGGCGCGGACCAGTGCATGCCGCTTTGCCCGAACAACCCGGCGGCCAGAAACAGGCCCGAGAACCAGAACACCGAAAAGGCGATGGTCGTCACGATGGCCCACATCTTGCGCTCGGCCGTGCTGCGACCGGTCGCAAAGTCCGGCTTCCCGATATTCGGGCTCTGAATGTCGTCCAATGCCATGGCACTGGTTCCTTCCTTTGGCATTGTCGGTCGCAGATCCTCCCACCTGCGGCACCGACGAAACCCAAGTCGTCGTTCGCGCCACGGCAGAATGCCCGCTTTCGCCGATTTTGTCAGCCGAAAACATCATTCTGGTGTCAGACCCTCTCAATGATCTTCTCCCCAAACAGGCCCTGGGGCCGGAAGACCAGGAAGACGAGCGCCAGAACATAGGCAAACCAGTTCTCGGTCGCGCCGCCGATCAGCGGACCGACTGAGAATTCGAACAAGGCCTCGCCCACGCCGATGATCAGGCCACCGACGATGGCGCCCGGGATCGAGGTGAACCCGCCCAACATCAAAACTGGCAGTGCCTTCAACGCGATCAGCGACAGTGAGAACTGAACGCCCGATTTGGCGCCCCACATGATGCCGGCCACCAGTGCGACGATGCCCGCCAACGACCAGACCAAAACCCAGACGTAGTTCAGCTTGATGCCCACCGACAACGCAGCCTGGTGGTCGTCGGCCACAGCGCGCATGGCGCGCCCCTGCTTGGTATACTGGGTGTAGGCCACGAGACCGCCGACCAAAAGCGCCGCGACGATGGCAGCCGAAATGTCGAGGTTGTCGATGAAGAACCCGTATCCAAAGAGGTTGAAGGTCGCTTCGTCGATCCCAAGGTTGATGCCCTGCGGCAGACCCACATCAAGGTTCCGGATCTCCGAGCCCCACATCAGGTCGGACGTGCCTTCGAGGAAATACGCCAAGCCAATGGTCGCCATGAACAGAATGATCGGTTCCTGCCCGACAAGATGCCGGAAGATGAACCTTTGCACGCCCCAGGCGAAGGCGATCATCACCAGCACGGTCAACAGGATGGCGAACAAGGCGGGCACTTCCCAACCGAAATAGTGGATGTCGGTTCCAAACATCTCGTTGATGAGATGCGCGAAGGGCACGCGGCCATCCTGAATGCCGACAAGGGTCATGGCGGCGAACAGCGCCATAACGCCTTGGGCATAGTTGAAGATGCCGGACGCCTTGAAAATAAGAACGAAGCCAAGGGCCACGAGCGCATACATAACGCCGTTCAGCAGGCCGTTGGCCGTCACTTCCATCGCCCAGATGAGTTGTTCAGGCATCGGTGCCTCCTGCGCTTGGCGGGTTAACGGGTTGAGGGAACGTCGATGCGGCGGCGCGGATCAGATCAATCATGGCTGACCCCCAGATATGCGTCGATCACCTCCTGGTTCGAGCGCACCTCGTCCGGCGTGCCATCCCCGATCTTCTTGCCGTAGTCCATCACGACCACCCGGTCGCTCAGATCCATCACGACGCCCATGTCGTGTTCGATCAGGACAATCGTCGTCCCAAATTCGTCGTTCACGTCGAGAATGAAGCGCGACATGTCTTCCTTTTCTTCGACGTTCATGCCGGCCATCGGTTCGTCCAGCAGCAGGATCTGGGGTTCGGCCACCAAGGCGCGGGCCAGTTCCACACGCTTCTTCAAACCATAGGGCAACCGTCCCACAGGCGTTTTGCGGATGTGCTGAATTTCGAGGAAGTCGATGACCTCTTCCGCCTTCTGGCGGTTGGCCACCTCTTCGCGTTGCGCCTTGCCCCACCAGAACGCCTGGTCGAAGAACGAGGCTTTCATGTGGTTCAGGCGACCGGTCATCACGTTGTCCAGAACGGTCATGCCTTCAAACAGGGCGATGTTCTGGAAGGTCCGGGCAATCCCCTGGCGTGCGACCTGGTAGGGTTTCATCGGCGGGCGCTGCTTGCCCTTGTACCAAACCTCACCCTCCTGCGGGTGGTAGAAGCCCGACACGACGTTCAGCATCGAGGATTTACCGGCGCCGTTCGGTCCGATGATCGCGCGAATTTCGCCCTCGCGAATATCGAAGGAGATGTTGCTGATCGCGGTCACCCCCCCGAACTTCAGGGTAATGTTCCGCATTTCCATGACCACGCCACCAATGGTGCGACCGTCCTCGGTCACGTATCCGTCGGCGGGAACGCTCATTTCATTCATTGCGCTTTCTCCCGTGCGGCCTGGCCCGAGCGGAAGATCACCGCGCCGATCAAGCCGTAAATGACAAGCGCAATCAGCGCCCAAACGAAATTCGCAGCCATCATTTCAGGCATGCCGATCATGATCGCCCCGACCCCACAGATCCCGATGGCGCCGCCCTGGACGATCGCCGCACTGCGCGCGACGTACCGACCGGCCATCCAGGACGCGGCAAAGCCGAGCAGGAAGAACAGGACCGCGATAAGGCTCATTCGGCCGCCATCCGGGCCGCGCCGGCGTCAACGACAGCCGCATCCTTGATCTCGAGCGTGGCCGAGATCTTGCCTTTGCGGCCATCCTCGTAAGTGACCTCGGTTTCGGTGTACTGCTCTGATTTTCCGCCATAAAGCGCGTCGATCAGGTCTGCGAATTTCTCTTCGATGATCCGACGGCGCACCTTACGGGTCCGGGTCAGTTCGCCGTCATCCGCGTCCAGTTCCTTATGCAGGATCAGGAAACGGTGCACTTGGCAGCCCGACAGCATCTCATCTTCTGCGACCGAGCGATTCACCTCCTCGACATGCCCCTGGATGGCCGCCAGCACCTGCGGGTGACCGGCCAGTTCCTGATACGACGCATAGGCGATGTTGTTGCGCTCGGCCCAGTTGCCGACGGCAGTCAGGTCGATGTTGATGAAGGCGGTGCAGTAATCGCGCCCATTCCCAAAGACCACGGCCTCAAGGATGTTGGGGAAGAACTTCAGCTTGTTCTCAACATATTTGGGCGCAAACAGCGATCCGTTGGCCATCTTGCCCACGTCCTTGGCGCGGTCGATGATCCGCAGATGGCCCGTGTCGGGCTCGATGAAGCCCGCGTCACCCGTGGCCACCCACCCTTCGGCATCCTTGGTCGAGGCCGTGCTGTCTGGGTTTTTGTAGTATTCCACGAAAACACCCGGCGAGCGGTAGAACACCTCGCCATTGTCGGCGATGCGAATTTCAACGCCCGGCGAGGGCACGCCGACGGTATCGGGGCGTACTTCGTTGTCGGGTTGCTGTGTGATGAAGACCGACGCCTCGGTCTGGCCATAGAGCTGCTTCAGGTTGATCCCAAGCGCCCGGTAGAAATCGAAGATCTCAGGGCCAATGGCTTCGCCGGCGGTATAGCCCACGCGCACGCGGCTCATCCCGAGGGTGTTTTTCAGCGGCCCGATCACCAGGATGTTGGCCACTTGGTAGCGCAGGCGATCCATCGCGCCGACGCTTTCGCCATCCAACAGCTTCGGACCGACCTTCTTGGCCAGATCCATGGCCCAATGGAACATCCGGCGCTTGAACGGCCCGGCATCCTCCATGCGGATCATCACGCTGGTCAACAGGTTTTCGAACACCCGCGGCGGGGCGAAATAATAGGTTGGCCCGATCTCGCGCAGGTCGGTCGTCATGGTGTCCTGGCTTTCCGGGCAGTTCACGCAGAAGCCGGTCCAATAGGCCTGACCGATCGAGAAGATAAAATCACCGACCCACGCCATCGGCAGATAGGCCAGAACCTCATCCTGCGGATCGAGGCGATCGAACTCGGACGAAGCCTTGGACGTCTCGATGATGTTCCGGTTCGACAGAACGACACCCTTGGGCTTGCCGGTCGTGCCCGAGGTATAGAGCATCACGCAGGTGCTATCGAGGTCGAGCGCCGCTTCCCGCTTTTCCAGTTCTTTCTCGAACCGATCATGCGCGGCACGGCCTTCGGCCTGAATGTCGGCCAGGGCGTGCAATTTCGTGTGGTCGTATTTCCGCAGGCCACGGGCATCCTGGTAGATGATGTGCTCGATCTGCGGCACGCGCTCTTGCACTTCCAGCACCTTGTCGACCTGTTCCTGGTCGCCGCAGATGACATAGCGCGCGTAGCAATGCTCCAGCACATAGGCCATCTCTTCGGCCACGGCGTCCTGGTACAGCGGGACAGGAACGGCGCCGACTTTCTGTGCGGCAACCATCGACCAGTACAGGTGGGGGCGGTTCCGGCCAATCACCGCAACGTGGTCGCCCGGCGACACGCCAAGCGCGATCAGACCGTAGGCAATCGCGGTGATCTCTTCCGCGGTCTCGGCCCAAGTCCAAGTCTGCCAAATTCCGTATTCTTTTTCGCGATACGCGTGTTTCGACCCGAACTGCGCCACGTTGCGCGCCAGCAATGCCGGCACAGACGACGTTGCGCCCGAAGGCGATGTCGTGTCAGCCAATTTTCTTCCTCCCTTCGTCGGGAAACGATCCCGACGCCCGCAGGCCACCATCATTGGTCGGGCGACTCAGCGCCCTTCACCGTGGCAGAAAATTTCTCGTCGTCAACTTTTGCCGCAATTTTTCGCAATCTTAACGAATTGTAACAGGCCGCTCGAAAGGCTTGGCGGCGGCCTTGTGGCGGTGCTAGCGATGGCGTGGGAGAGAGGCGATGCCACATCGGATGAGCACCGAAAATCTGACGCGCGCGGGGCTGAACCTGATCCAGCAGGCGCTGTCAATTTACGACGCCGACCTGCGGCTTGTCGTGTCCAATCGCCCGTTTCAAAGCATGTTCGGCCTGCCGGAGTCGCTTGTGACACCTGGGGCCCGGTTCGAGGACACGATCCGGTTTCTGGTCGAGCGCGGGGAATATGGCCCGGTGGCTGACCCGGACAGTTTTGTTCAGATTCGCGTCGAACAGGCCAAGGCGTTCGAGCCCCACTACATGGAGCGGCGGCGCGCCAACGGCCGGATGATCAGCGTCGACGGCTCGCCGCTGGAGGAGGGCGGATGGGTGACCGTTTACACGGACATTACGGCGATCAAACAGCAGGAAAGCCTGCTGCGCGCGCGGTCCGAGGTCTTGTCCGACCAGCTTTTGACCCATGCCGAGGAACTGTCGACCACCAACCGCGCGCTTGAGGCGACCATCGGCCAATTGGAAGAAGCCAAGCGCGAATTGACCGAGATGGAGGCGCGGATCCGTCTGACCACGGAAATGGCGCCGGCCCATATCGCGCATGTCGATCGGGACGGGGTCTACACCTATACGAACCGGCGGCTGACCTCGATCCTGCCGGGCCGCGACAGCGATATCGTAGGCCTCACATTCGAACAGGCGCTTGGCGCGGACACGGCCGCCCGCCTGCGCCCCCTGCTTGAACAGGCTCTGACCGGTGCACCTCAGGTGCTGGAGTTCACCGACGAAGCCTCGGCACGGCGAATCCGGACGGCCTTCACCCCCGATCAATCCGGTCCCGATGAGCCCATCAACGGCGTCTATCTGCTGTCCACCGACGTGACCGAAGAGGCGCAGGCGCGCGCGGCCCTGTCACAGACCAAGAAGCGCGAACTTGCCGCGCGCCTGAGCAGCGGCATGGCGCATGACTTTGCCAACCTCCTGACCATTATCCTGGGCCTGCAGGGTCGGCTCGAGAAAATGCCCCTGCCCCTCGGCGCGCATGAATTGACCGGGGCCACAAAGGCGGCCGCCCGGCGCGGCGGCACCCTGCTGAACAAAATCGCGCAGATGTCCGGCAAACGAGAAATGGCACTGGCGCCCACAACGCTGACCGAGTTCCTCGAAACGCTGCGGCCGCTGGCCAAGGCGGCCCTGCCGTCAGAGATCGAGTTGAGCATCCGCAACACGGTACCCCACGCGGCCCTGATGCTGGATGCCGGGTCTCTGCAGGACAGCCTGCTCAATCTTGTGCTGAATGCGCGGGACGCGATGCGCGGCAATGAAGGGCGGATCGCCATCGAACTGGAGCCGGTCCGGGACACATGGCTGCAGATCACCGTCACCGACACAGGGCCCGGCTTTTCGCATGCCGCCCTGGAAGAAGGGCTTGATCCGTTTTTCACCACCAAGGGCCAGGAAGGATCGGGGCTTGGCCTCAGCATGGTCTATGACCACACGCAATTGGTCGGGGGCACGGTTCGCCTGTCCAACCATGCCAACGGCGGCGCGATTGTGCGCCTGAGGCTGCCGCTGAAACCGGCCAAGCTTGAAAAGACGCCGCATCTGATCCTCGTGGTCGACGACAACGAGGATATCCGCGCCCACGTCCGCGAGTTGCTGACCGGCTTGGGCCATCAGGTCATGGAGGCTGCAAGCGCAGAGGAGGCGCTGGCGCTGGCCGAGGTTCCCGGCCTCAACTGGGTGATCTCGGATATTCGTATGGGGGCCGATGATGGGATTTCGCTTCTGACCAACATCGCGGCCGCGCAACCCGGCCTGAACCTCGCCCTAATGACGTCCCTGCCCGAATCCGACAGCGCCTTTCAGCAGGGCGCCACCCGCTGGCCCGTGCTCCAAAAGCCGCTGGATGCCGCGCTGTTGCACAGGCTTCTGACTGCGGAGGCCGCCGCATGAGTGCCCCCTTGGTGACCATTCTGGATGACGAGCCGCAAATTCGTTCCTTGCTCTCGGACACGCTGACAGAGGCGGGGTTTCGGACGGCCAGCTTTGCCCGCGCGACCGAATTCGAGGCCGCGCTGAAGACCACCACGCCGGATGTGTGTCTGGTCGATCTGGGGCTTCCGGATAAGGACGGGTTGGCGCTGGTGCATCGGCTCGCGCTCGAATCCGGGGCCGCGATCATCATCATTTCCGGACGTGCGCAGGTTCAGGACCGCGTCACAGGGCTGGAGCTTGGGGCGGATGATTACATCATCAAACCGTTCGACCCGGCCGAGGTCGTCGCCCGCATCCGGGCGCGGTTGCGGACGCCCAAGGGCAAAGAACAGGGCCACGACACCGCCCAGTTCAACGGGTGGACAGCCCATTTCGACCGCTATGCGCTGGTCCACGCGGACGGCAGCGAAACCACGTTCTCCCATGCCGAGGGGGATCTGCGCCTTTTCCTTGAGGCGCCCAAGCGCCTGATCTCGCGCCAGCAGATGCAGGAAGCCTTGGGCGGCGCTGCCGGGGAAAGCTTTGACCGGGCGATGGACGTGCGCGTGTCGCGCCTGCGGACCAAACTGCGGGAAGACCCCAAGAATCCGCGCCTGATCAAAACCATCTACGGGGCTGGCTACATCTTCTTGGGCGATGTCGTCTGGCGCTAAGACACAAGCCGCGCAGCCGCGCCCGCCAGAACCTCGAGGCCCGTGACGAGGTCCGCCTCGGATGTGTCCTCCTCCAAGGCGTGGCTGATACCGCCGATCGACGGCACGAACAGCATCCCGACCGGCATCAGCGCGGCCAGGTTGGATGCGTCGTGCAGGGCGCCGGACGGCATGTGGCGCCACCGGCCCGGTGCGATCTCGGCCGCGGTCAGGGCAAGCGCGTCCTGCAGGGCCCGATCCATCGGAACGGGTGTCAGATCATGCCGCAGCCGATCGGCCACCACCTCGCACCCGGTTTGGGCCGCGACCTCGTCCAACACGGCAAGGATGGCCTGCTCCATCCGGTGCAAACGGTCCGCGTCCGCATCGCGCCACTGCAAGGTAAAGATCGCCCGCCCCGGCACGATGGACGACGCGTTGGGCTCCAGACGGAGATGACCGATGGTCCAAACCGTTTGCGGCGTGACGACATTGGCAAACCGGTCCTCCAACAGCGTCGAGATTCGCGTCACCGCTGTCATCGCATCGCGCCGCATGGCCATGGGCGTTGTGCCCGCGTGGTTCTGCTGGCCGCGAACCGTGATCTGAAACTGGCGCAAGCCGACGATCCCGGTCACGACGCCGATGGCCTCACCTGTCTGGTCCAGCACCGGGCCTTGTTCGATATGCGCCTCGAGAAACCCGAGGAACCGATCCGGCGCTACATCGGCACCGACGCGATCCCCCAAGAGTGCGCGGGCCGCCGCAAAGCCTGTGCCGTCGGTCGCCGTCAGCGCGTCGGCCTCGGCCAGACGCAGCTTGCCCGACCAGATGGAGCTGCCCGTCAACGCACCGAACCGCCCCTCTTCATCCTGGAAGCTGACGCAGGAAATCGGCGCCCCCACAGCCCGTGCGGCGCGGGCGATCTCCAGCCCCGCGATCACGCCAAACGCCCCGTCCAGCCACCCGCCTTCGGGCTGGCTATCCGAATGCGACCCGACGAGCAGCGACCGCTCGGGCACGAGGCCAAACAGGTTGCCGACCGGATCAAATCGCGGCTCGAGACCGGCGTCCGACATCTGGCGGGCCAGCCAGTCGCGGGCGGCCAAATCCGCATCGGTAAAGGCGCGGCGGCGGACACCGACGCCATCCTGCCCAAACTGGCGCAGGCGGTGCAGGTCCGACAGGAAACGATCGGGGTCGATGGGAAGGGCAAGCATATCCCCTTGTCCCGCGTTCCTGTGCTAAACACCAGACATGGATATGACGGCATTGGCATTTTACGCCTGCATCTGCGCGGTTCTGAGCCTCGCGTCACCGCGGCTTGGGCGCCCCTGGGTGCGTCTGGCGGTCGGCGCGGTGGTTGGCATCGTTGCGGCCGCCCTTCTTCCGATCTTGCGCACCACCCTTGCGCTTTAGGCGCTGATCCCCCAAACCCGGGCGGCATCACATCAGGGGCGGAAGATCAGATGGGCGAACTGGTTCTTGTCCGGCACGGACAAGCGAACTCGGAAGCGCGGGATGAAACCGGGTATGACAAGCTGTCGCCGCTTGGCCATCAGCAGGCCAAGTGGCTTGGCGCGTGGCTGCGCGCGCATGAAGCGCCGTTCGATACCGTCTTGATGGGCAGCCTGATCCGCCACCGCGAAACCGCGGACGGGATTGGCCCGGTCGGGGCGGCGCCGGTGGTCGACGACCGCCTGAACGAGCTGGACTACTTCAACCTCGCCCAAGCCCATGCGGCGCACACGAACCAGCCGCCTCCGACCGCCGAGACCTTCGTCACCCATATCCAAGAGATCATGGAAGCGTGGCAGCGCGCCGAGATCCAGGGCAACGAAAGCTACGCCTCGTTTGAAACCCGCGTCGCCGAGGTGCTGGATCTGGCCGCGACGCCGGGCAAGCGGGTGCTCTGTGTGACATCTGGCGGGGTCATTGGGATGATGGTTCGGCATCTTCTGGATTTGGACGCCGCACGCATGGCGCATTTGCTCGTTCCGATCCGCAACAGCTCGCTGCACCGGGTGGCCGTGCTTGACCAGGCGACCATATTGGCAGGCTTCAACGCGACTCCGCATCTGGACACCCCAGACCGGCTGTACGCGCGCACCAAATACTAAGGGGACGGGGATGACGCATCTTTGGGTCCGGGCCGAACAGCGCCCCAATGAAGACCGGGTCGGGATTACGCCAGAGGGCGTTGCAGCCCTGATCGAGGCGGGGATCCGTGTCACGGTCGAGGGCAGCACCACGCGCGCGATCCCGATTGACGGGTACGCGGCCGCGGGCGCCCAGATTGCGCCTGAAAACAGCTGGCCGGATGCACCGCTGGACGCGATTGTGTTTGGGCTGAAAGAGCTGCCGGACGATGGCACGCCCCTGCGCCATCGACACATCATGTTCGGGCATGCCTACAAGGGCCAGCCGGACGGCCAGGTGTTGTTGCGCCGCTTCAAGGCGGGGGGCGGAACGCTTTACGATCTGGAATATCTGGTCGACGAGACTGGGCGCCGCGTCGCGGCCTTCGGATACTGGGCCGGCTATGCGGGTGCTGCGGTAAGCCTGATGGCATGGGCCGCGCAGAAACGGGGCGAGGTATGCGGGCCGGTCGGGGTGTATCCCGGGCAAGAGGCCCTGACGTCCGAATTGATCGGCACGCTGGATCAGACCGGTGCACCGCGCCCGACGGCCATTGTCATCGGCGCACTTGGCCGCGTGGGCAGCGGGGCAAGCGATCTGTGCCGGGCGGTGGGGGTCGATGTGACGGCTTGGGATATGGCGGAAACAGCGCATGGCGGTCCGTTCCCCGAGATCCTTGATCACGGTCTTTTCCTCAATTGCATTCTGGCCACGCCGGGCGTGCCTGTGTTCGTGCCCGAGCACGCGAAGAGAGCCGCCCGGACCCTCAGTGTCATCGGCGACATTGCCTGCGACCCAACCTCGGACTTTTCCCCGATCAATGTCTATGACCGGACGACCACGTGGGACGACCCGGTGCTGCGGGTCCACGACACGCCCGTCCTTGACGTCATGGCCATCGACAACCTGCCGTCGATGCTGCCCGTCGAAAGCTCGCAGGACTATGCGGCCCAGTTGTTGCCGTCCTTGATGACCTTGGGCGATCTTCAGGCCGGCGTCTGGAGCCGGGCAAAAACAGAGTTTGATCGGCACAGCAGCGCGCTGGCCTGAGCAATAAGGGGGGAATTCCCATGACCATTCATTGGTGTGGAACAGGGTTATCAGCGGTGCCGGGCCTGCGGCGTCTGATCGAAGCCGGGCAGGACGTGGTTGTCTGGAACCGCACGGTGGCCAAGGCTGAAGACGCCGTAGGCGATATCGCAGCAGACATCCGGGCCTTTGATCTGGACGCGCTGAAAGCGGCGCTCGAGCCAGGGGACGTCGCCGTGTCCATGTTGCCGGGCGATTTCCACGTCGCGATCGCCGAAGCGGCCATCGCGGCAGGGGCGCATTTCGTGTCCTCCAGCTACATCGCACCCGAGATGCGGGCGTTGGGCGAGGCCGCGACCCATGCGGGCGTGGCTTTGGTGAACGAGGTGGGTTTGGACCCGGGCATCGACCACCTGATGGCCCATGCCCTGATGGCGGACTACCGGGCGTCGGAGGCGTTTTCGGCCACCAACGACCACAGCTTCATTTCCTACTGTGGCGGTGTGCCGAAAACACCGAACCCCTTCCGCTACAAGTTTTCTTGGTCGCCGCTTGGAGTGTTGAAAGCACTGCGATCGCCGTCGCGGTCCATCAAGGACGGGGCGGAATGGTCGGTCGCGCGGCCTTGGGATGCCGTGTCATCCTACGAGGCCCCCTTGCCCACACCGGAGCGGTTCGAAGTGTACCCGAACCGGGACAGCCTGCCGTTCATGGCAGAATACGGGTTCGGGGAGGATTGGCCCGTCACGCAATTCGTGCGCGGAACGCTGCGTCTCGATGGATGGGCCGAGGCCTGGTCCGATGTGTTCGCCGAGATCGAAACGCTTGAAGGGCCGGCGGGTGACGCCCGCCTCAAGGAAATGTCCGACGGCTTCTGGGCCGAGAATGCCTATGACGACGGCGAGCCCGACCGCGTGGTTCTCTGCGTCGGACTCACGGCCAAGCGCGATGGAACACCCGTCTGGAACAAGACCTATGTGATGGATGCGTGGGGCGATGATCGCGGCACGGCCATGGCGCGTTTGGTGTCGGTGCCGGTGTCCTTGGCGGTTGACGCCGTGTTGGCCGGGCGCATCGCCCCAGGGGTCAGCGCCGCGCCGGCCGATGGCGCGCTGGTGTCCGAATGGATGCAGGTCGTGGGCGAATTGGCGCAGCACCTCGCCGTGGTGGATCACGCCGCCTGACGCGGCGCGCCTACTCCGTCAGAGCAGATCTTCTTCCTCGGCCGTGATGTCGAGGCCCATCGCCTCGGCCCCTGCCTCCAGGTGGTCCGCGAAATGCGGGCTGCCAAGTAAATAGTCCGCCGTCGGGGTGGAGGCTACTGCCCGGGCCGTTTGCAGAGCTTCGGCATAATCCTCGGCCTCAAAAGACCCCCGCCCAATCCAGAACACGGCCACCAGTTCGGCCTGCTCGTCTTCGTTGAGCCGGTCGATGAAACCGCGCAACTCCCCTTCGGCGCGATCCAGTTCGTGCCCCATGAGGATGACTTGGGCCAATTTCCGAATAGACAGTTCCATGGCGCACCTCCTTCTGCTGCCTGAAGGCCACTTCACGCCTTCCGCCGCACCTGCGCCTTGACCGAAATCAAGCTACCGCCGGAAGAAGATGGCTTCGTACAACCCAATGGGAAGGAAACGGGAGACGCGAAACAAAAGGCCGAAGGCGAATGGGAACGCCTTGTGGAACGTGTCGGTGTTCATCTGGTCGAACACCTCCTGAGCGGCCTTTTCCGGCGACATCATGAACGGTTTGTCGTGCGGATTGTCCGTCTGCATCCGCGTGTCGATATAGCCCGGATTGGACAACTGAACGCAGATATCCGTGTGCCGCAGATCGCCATGGATCGACTCGGCCAATGCCATCAGACCGGCCTTGGACGCCGAGTATCCGATCGACCCGGGGAGACCGCGATAGGCCGACAACGAGCCGATCAGCATGATGTGCCCGTCGTTCTTTTCGACCATTGGCCCGATCACTTGGCCGATGACCCGGGCGGCGCCGGTCAGGTTCACGTCGAACATCTGCTCAACCCGGTCTGGGTCCCAGTCCTGCGCCTTCAGCAACGTTGCCAGACCGGCAAGAAAGACGACGCCATCAATGTCTCCTGCGGCCGCGGCGGCCGCTTCGACGGACGCTCTGTCGGCGACATCCATCGGAACCACGTGGCACCGGCCCGGAAGGGTCTCGGCCAGCGCGTTCAGCTTTTCTTCCGACCGAGCGGACAGGACCAACTCCACCCCGGCGCGGCTCATCAAATCGGCCAAAGCGCGCCCGAGGCCCTCCGAGGCCCCGACCAGCCAGTACCGCTTTCCACTCCAGTCTTTCATGACAGCTCCTCAGGATTTGGCGGCCACGGCGGGCGCGGGTTGGGTCGGCATCGGCGTTGTCAGCAACACCGCAAGCGCCGCGAGTTTCAGGATGCAGGGCACCAAGGCGTAAAGGTAGGTCAACAGACGCAACGCCTCGGCACTGTTTTCCCCGCCCGATTGAAATCCGACCGAGTCCAGGGCGGGCAACAGCGCCACGGCCGCGAAGGCCAAGGTGAATTTCGAAACAAACGACCAAAGGCCAAAGGCGGCCCCGGCCTCGGGGGCGATCTGTTCCATGCGGCGGGCGAACATCGCCGGCAAAAGCGCGAAATCCGCGCCAAGGGCCGCGCCAGAGGCCAGGCAGATGACCGCAAAGGCGGCCGTGTCACCGGGGCCAAGCGTCAGAACCAGGCTGAACGCCGCGATGGCCAGAAGCATGGCCAGCGCCAACATGGGCCGTGGTCCGAAACGGTCGGCCAATCGCGTCCAGATCGACGCGGTGCCGGCGGCGGCCACGAAGAACAACAGCAAAAGCGGCCCTTCCCATCCCGGCGCCTCCAACCGGCTTTCGACATAGAACAGAAACAGGGTCGACGAGACGGCCACCGGGGCCGCGTTCAGAAGCGCGATAAGCAAAAGCCGTCGCGCAATTGGATCTGCCAGAACCTCGGAAAACCCGCTTCCGCCAACGGTTTCGACGGCTGTCCACCCGTTCCGCATCAGCGCCAGCGCCACGAGGGTCACGCCGACAAAGCCGATGGCGAAGGCGTGGAACGGTGCGCCCGTGAACACCAGAACGGTCGGCGCGACCGAGGCCAAACATACCCCAAGCAGGGCCCCTGTTTCCCGCCAGGCCGCCAGACGCAGATAGCCGCCGTCCCCCAAGAGCGGGGCGGCCTGCACACCTTGCGCGTACATGCAGATGTTCAGGAAGGAAAATCCGGAAAACAGGCCGACCATCATCAGGGTGAACCACCAGATCGGCGCGATCGGCGGCGTCACGGCGAACAGGCCGTACATTGATCCGGCCAGAAGCGCCCCGGCAACGGTCACAGCCAATCCGCGGGTACGACGCAGCCTTTGGGCCACCCATCCCAGGGCCGGATCTTGAACCACATCCAGCAACCGCAGGACGAACAGCACCGTCGCCAGCGCGGTCAACCCGACACCATAGGTATCGACGTAAAATTTCGGCGCATGGATATAGAGCGGCAGGCCCGCTGCTGCGAGCATTGCCCCGAAGACCGCGTAGCCTGCGAGGCTTGGGGCACCCGCAGAGCGTTGCGTCATTGCGAGACCTCTTGGGTCGGTGGCTCTGGCCGGGCGCGATAGCGGGCGCCCTTCCACCACAGCTTCAAGGCCTGCCAATGGATCAGGCCCAGCACGCGCCGCGCGCCGAGGGGCCGGCGAAACGCGGCCCGCAGAATGCCAAGGTTGCTGAGTTCCTGCCGCTTGCCGGTAAGGGTTGCCAAGACACCCTCGTTGCCCGTGGAATAGTCAATCCAGATGCCGATGCGGTCGGGCCGGATATCGAAGCGAAAGCTGTAGCCGCCTTCAATCGGCTGGAACGGCGACACGTGGAAGATCTTGGTCGCGGTCAGGGTATCTTCGCGGTGGATCGGCCGGTGGTCATGATGCGCGCAGAGATACGAATGGCGATCACCAAAGGTGTTGGTCACCTCGGCAATCACAGCGCGCAGCCGATCTTGCCGGTCGTAGGCCAACCAGAACGACACCGGGTTGAACACATGTCCCAGGGTGCGCGGCTGCGCGAGGAGCATGAGCCGCCCGTCCGTGATGTCGGCCAGCCCGTGCTCGGCCAAAACGGCCCGCGCCCAAGGCGCGCCGGCACCTGATTTGGGCGCGCCGCCGTGGTCCTTGTCCCAAAGCGAGGTCAATCCGGCCCGGTTTCGTCCGAACAGGAGCGGCGTGCGCAGCCGCTCGGCTTCGGCATCCAGCATCACGTAGTCGATGGAATAGGTGAAGGCGTTCTCCACCGAACCACGCCGACCGTGAAAGGTCTGCCCGGGGATATGATCGATGGTTCCGATCACGCCGCCAGCACCGCGCGATCCTTGGTCCGGATGCCCTCGAACACGTCCAGTGCCGAGGCATACCCGTCTTCGTGGAAGCCGTTTTTCATCCACGCGCCGCAGAACCACGTCGAGTTGTCACCGTTGAACTGGCGGATCGTGCTTTGTGCGGCGAGCGCGGCCAAGTCGTAAACGGGGTGATGGAAGGTCACCGTGTCATAGATCAGGCTGTCGTCAATCGGACCGCGGCTGTTCAGCGTCACGAAAAGTGGATCGCTCTCCGGGATCGGCTGCAGGCAGTTCATCCAGTAGGTCAGGTCAATCGGTCCGCCCATATGGCCCTTGCGCTCGGTGTAGTTCCAGCTTGACCACGTCACGCGCCGCTGCGGCATGGCGCGTGCGTCGGCATGCAGGACCGCTTCGTTGGGCTGATAGCGAACGGCGCCGAGGGCTGCGCTCTCGGCGGGGGTCGGGTCGGCCAGCATGGCCAGGGTCTGATCGGAATGGGTCGCAAAGACCACTTCGTCGAACAGCTCCCAATGGCCGCCGCGCTGAACCTCGACACCGTGGGGCACACGCCGCACCGACGCGACGGGCGACGATGTCCGGATGTCCACGCCCCGACCGCGCATCGCAGCCTCCAAGCGCGACACATACTCGATCGAGCCGCCTTTGACGGTCCACCACTGATGCTGACCCGTGATGCCAAGCAGGTGATGGTTCTGGAAAAACCGAACCAGCGCCTGGGCGGGGAAGTCCATGATCTCCTCTTTCGGCGTCGACCAGATCGCGCCCGAAATCGGGGCCAGATAGTAGTCGCGGAACCAGCGCCCCATGCCCATCTGATCAAGCAGCTCGCCCAAAGTGATCGTGCTGTCCGTTGCCACCTTGGTGGCGATGCCGTTGAATTTCATCAGGTCGCGCAACATGCGCAGAAAACCCGGGTTGGCGACGTTCTTGGGTTGAGCGAACAGCGCCTGAAGGTTGCGCAGGCCATACTCGATCCGTCCGTCGTCAATCGACGCCGCAAAGCTCATGTCGGACAGGGCCACCGGGACCTCGAGCTCGGCGAACAGCTTGGTAAGGTGCGGATAGTTGGCGTAGTTGAACACGATAAAGCCAGTGTCGACGGGCTGATCGCCATTCTTCCCGGCCACAACGGTGCGCGCGTGACCGCCCAAGCGCGGTGCAGCCTCGATCAAAGTGACAGCGTGTTCCGTGGCGAGGTGATAAGCGGCCCCCATCCCAGAGATGCCTGCGCCGATTACGGCAATTCGTTTCGGCGCCAGCGCCGGTAGTTCAAATGGCAAAGGTAGGTCCCCTCAATTCGCCCCGCATGGGTATTGCCAAGGTCTACGGTCCGCAAGCTGCGCTAGATCAAAGAAAAAAGTTTTGATCCGATCTAGGTGATCAGCCGTAAGGAGGGTATGCTGTTGTCGAACGACCACGCCGACCAGATGGCTGATGCGATACCCGACGCCCTGCGCGCCGGGGTGGACACGCGTCAGCCCCTAACACGTGTGGACACTGTGACCGCAGTAGACAAGACCGAAGCGCAATGGGTCACTCGTGTAAGGGCCATTGCCGAAAACCAGGATCAAAAGGCCTTTGCCGAGGTGTTCCGTCACTTCGCGCCACGGGTCAAAGCGTTCCTGATCAAATCCGGGGCCGACGAAAGCCTCGCGGAGGAGTGTATGCAGGACGTGATGGCCACGCTCTGGCATAAAGCGCATATGTATGATCCGGCGCGGGCCTCGGTGGCCACGTGGATCTTTACGATTGCGCGCAATCGCAAGATTGACCTTCTGCGGCGCTATGCACGTCCCGAACCGGAGGAGTTGGATTGGGGCCCGCAAGCGGAACCCGATCAGGCGGACGTCATCGCGTTGCAGGAAGACAGCTCGCGCTTGGCCGATGCCATCAAAAAGCTCCCCGAGAAACAGCGCAGTCTGATTGAACGCGCCTATTTCGGTGATCTCACCCACAGTGAAATCGCCGCCGAGACCGGTCTGCCCCTTGGCACGATCAAGTCGCGGATTAGGTTAGCGCTCGACCGGTTGCGACACGCAATGAGCTAAAGGCTTCTAGGCATGAACGACATTCGTCATCATATCTCAGACGACCTCCTTATGGGGTATGCCGCCGGGGCATTGCCGCAGGCATTCGACCTTGTGGTTGCGACCCACGTGTCCCTGTCCGACGATGCGCGGGCCCGGTTGGCCGGGTTCGAGTCGCTTGGCGGGGCCGTGATCAGCCACATGGACGAAGCCGAGATCGAGGAAGACAGCCTCGAGCGCACGCTCGAGAAGATTGCCGGCATGGCCCCTGCACCGAAACCGCAGCCCTCCGACGGGATTTTCCCGGCACCGCTGCGCGACATGGTTGGCGGCGATGAAGACGCCGTACGCTGGCGGTCGGTCGGGATGGGCGCAAAGCAGGCCGTTCTACACGAAGACAAGGACGCCTCCGTGCGGCTTCTGTTCATTCCCGCAGGCCAGGCGATGCCAACCCACTCGCACCGCGGGACGGAAGTGACCCTAGTGCTCAAAGGGGCCTATCACGACGAGGAAGATCGCTTTGGGCGCGGCGACATCGAAATTGCCGATCAGGACTTGCACCACACCCCGGTCGCCGAGGAGGGTGAAGATTGCATCTGCCTGGTGGCGACAGACGCACGCCTGCGCTTTGACGGGCTTTTGCCCCGGATCGCGCAGCCTTTCCTGCGCATCTGAAAACGACCCCACACCGACAAAGAATGTCGCCCGCCCTCGCCCGGCGGGCGTTTTCGTTTCTATGATACGCGTCAGGAGGTATCCCAATGTCCGATGCGTTTCTGTCACGTCTGACTGAAGATCTGGCCGCCATTCGTGCCGACGGTCTCTACAAGGTCGAGCGTCCGATCCTGTCCCCACAAGGCGGCACGGTCAGTGTTGCGCCAGATGGGCGCGAAACCCTGAACCTCTGCGCAAACAACTACCTGGGGCTGGCGGATCACCCCGATCTTATCGCCGCCGCGAAGGCAGCGATGGATGACCACGGCTACGGCATGGCGTCGGTCCGGTTCATTTGCGGCACACAAGACCTCCACCGCGCCCTTGAAACAGCCCTGGCCCGGTTTCTGCGCAAGGACGACAGCATCCTGTTCGCGGCTTGCTTTGACGCCAACGGGGGGCTGTTCGAGCCTCTGCTTGGCTCGGAAGACGCCATTGTCTCTGATGCCCTGAACCACGCATCGATCATCGACGGCATTCGCCTGTGCAAAGCCAAGCGGTACCGCTACGCCAACGCCGACATGGCCGAGCTGGAGGCCCAGTTGAAGGCCGCCCGCGCGGACGGTGCACGCACC
The DNA here is from genome assembly GCA_963921255.3 of Paracoccaceae bacterium. Classification (GTDB taxonomy): domain Bacteria; phylum Pseudomonadota; class Alphaproteobacteria; order Rhodobacterales; family Rhodobacteraceae; genus JANSYL01. The sequence continues at coordinate 1,056,736 of CAWUEW020000001.1, forward strand.
ATCATGATCGCGACGGATGGTGTGTTTTCGATGGACGGGTACCTTGCCCCGCTGCCCGAGATCGCTGCCCTGGCCAAGGCGTATGACGCGGTGGTGATGGTCGACGATTGCCACGCCACCGGCTTCATGGGGCCGCAAGGGCGTGGCACGCCGCATCACTTCGGTGTCGCTGACGACATCGCCATTCTGACCGGAACGCTTGGCAAGGCCCTTGGTGGGGCCATCGGGGGCTATATCGCCGGGCCGCAACCGGTGATCGACATGCTGCGCCAACGGGCGCGGCCCTACCTGTTTTCCAACGCGCTCCCGCCGGCGGTGTGCGCGGCCGGGCTTGAGGCGCTGCGGTTGGTCGAAGACGGAGATGCCCTTCGGGCCCAATTGTTCGACAACGCGCGCTACTGGCGGGCTGGATTAACCGACCTGGGCTTTGACCTTCTGCCGGGCGAGCACCCGATCATCCCGGTCATGCTTGGCGACGCAAGATTGAGCCAGGACATGGCATCCGCGCTGTTCGACGAAGGGGTCTATGTGGCGGGGTTCTTCTTTCCGGTCGTGCCGAAGGGAAAAGCACGCATCCGCACCCAAATGAACGCGGCCTTGTCGCGCGATGACCTCGACCGGGGCCTCGATGCCTTTGCCAAGGCTGGCCGAAAGACAGGAGCCATCTGATGCAGAACCAAATGCGCGCCTTGCAAAAGCCCGGGCCTGTTGAGGGGCTTGAGATGATCGCAGCCCCGGTCCCCGAGATCGGGCCGGACGATGTTCTGATCCGGGTCAAGGCAACCGGCATTTGCGGCACGGACATCCATATCTGGACTTGGGATGATTGGGCCGCGCGGACGGTCCCGACCCCGCTGATCACCGGGCATGAATTCGCGGGTGAGATCGTGGAAGTTGGCAAGAACGTCACCGGCCTCAGCCTCGGCCAACGGTGTTCCGGCGAGGGACACTTGATCGGCACCACCTCGCGTCAAAGCCGGGCAGGGAAATTCCACCTCGACCCTGAAACGCGCGGCATCGGTGTGAATGAACAAGGGGCCTTTGCCGACTACCTGCGGCTGCCGGCCTTCAACGTCGTGCCTCTGCCCGACGATATCCCGGACGACATCGGCGCAATCCTCGATCCCCTCGGCAACGCGGTGCACACGGCCCTATCCTTCGACCTTTTGGGCGAGGATGTGCTCGTCACCGGGGCCGGGCCCATCGGCATCATGGCCGCCGCCGTGGCACGACATGCCGGGGCCCGGCATGTGGTGATCACCGATGTGAACCCCGATCGCCTTGCCCTGGCGGGGGAGGTCGCGGATGTGCGGCCCGTCAACGTCGCCGAGGAAGACTTGCAAAGCGTTGTGGGTGAACTGGGACTGTCTCAGGGGTTCGACGTAGGTCTGGAGATGTCCGGCAATCAAGTGGCGCTGGACCAGATGGTGGACACCCTGGTGATGGGGGGACGGATCGCGCTTTTGGGCATACCGCCCGGAAAGTCACCCGTGGATTGGAGCCGGATCGTCTTCAAGGCCATCACCATCAAAGGCGTCTATGGACGCGAGATTTTCGAGACCTGGTACAAGATGATTGCGATGCTTCAGAACGGCTTGGACATCAGCCGGGTGATCACCCATCGCTACGCGGCAGCCGATTTTCAGGATGGCTTTGCCGCCATGCTGTCCGGGCGGTCCGGCAAGGTGGTGCTCGACTGGACTTGACCTGAAAGTTAGCACCTCTAACTTTCAGGTATGTCTCGTGTCTATGTCTCCATCACCGGCCTGCAGTTGCGCGCCATTTGGCATGCACCAAGGTTCTGGACGCTGGCGATGCCCGCCATGGCCGCTGCGCAAACGGCGCCCGGAAACCTGTCAGCTTCGGCCCGCACGGTTTCAGGCGTCCACCATACATTGACCACTTGGGACAGCGCCGCCGCCATGCGCGCCTATCTTACGTCCGACAGCCATCGACGCGCGGTCGCCGCCTTCCCGCGCATCGCGGAAGGGAAGACCCATGGATATTGGTCCGACGGCCACCCGACCTGGGACGACGCATTGGACCACTGGGCGGCGCACGGTCGGGTATACAGGGTGCGCGGATAATCTCGTTGTGTTTGCAACGACCCTATGGCATCACATCCGCACAGCGTTTGCGGAGGCCCTGGTATGACCGAACAAAGCACCCCACGTCCGATGGTTCAGGCCCCCTCGATCCCGGGGGAGCATGACGGGTATATGCCCGGTTTTGGAAACGATTTCGAAACCGAAGCGCTGCCCGGTGCTTTGCCACAGGGCATGAACAGCCCGCAGAAATGCAACTATGGCCTTTATGGCGAACAACTGTCCGGCACCGCGTTCACCGCGCCAAGCCACCAGAACGAACGCACGTGGTGCTATCGCATTCGCCCATCGGTGAAGCATTCGCATCGCTACGAAAAAATCGACCTGCCCTATTGGAAATCGGCGCCGCATGTCGATCCCGACGTGATCTCGCTTGGGCAGTACCGTTGGGATCCGGTGCCGCATTCCGACGCGCCGCTGACGTGGCTGACGGGCATGCGCACTATGACCACCGCTGGCGACGTGAACACCCAGGTGGGCATGGCCAGCCACATCTACCTGGTCACGGCGTCCATGGTCGACGACTACTTCTATTCCGCCGACAGCGAGCTTCTGATCGTCCCGCAGGAAGGCACGCTGCGATTCTGCACCGAGCTTGGGATCATCGACCTTGCCCCGCAGGAGATCGCGATCATCCCCCGCGGCTTGCTCTATCGTGTCGAGGTCGTGGACGGACCCGCGCGCGGATTTGTGTGCGAAAACTATGGACAGAAGTTCGAGTTGCCGGGGCGCGGACCGATTGGTGCCAACTGCATGGCAAACCGCCGGGATTTCAAAACGCCCGTCGCGGCGTTCGAGGATCGCGAAGTGCCGTCCACCGTCACCATCAAGTGGTGCGGTCAGTTCCACACCACCTGCATCGGGCACAGCCCGCTGGATGTGGTGGCCTGGCACGGAAACTACGCGCCCGTGAAATACGATCTGACCACTTATTGCCCCGTGGGGGCGATCCTGTTCGATCACCCGGACCCCTCGATTTTCACGGTTTTGACCGCCCCGTCCGGGGTGCCCGGCACAGCGAACATTGATTTCGTCCTGTTCCGAGAGCGCTGGATGGTGGCCGAGGATACCTTCCGCCCCCCTTGGTATCACAAGAACATCATGTCCGAATTGATGGGCAATATTTACGGCCAGTATGACGCCAAGCCACAGGGCTTCGTGCCCGGGGGCATGTCGCTCCATAACATGATGCTGCCACACGGGCCGGACCTTGACGCCTTCGAAGGGGCTTCGAACGCCGAGCTTCAGCCGCACAAGCTGGACAACACCATGAGCTTCATGTTCGAAACCCGGTTCCCGCAACACCTGACCGGATTTGCGGCCAACGAAGCGCCCCTGCAGGAAGACTACATCGACTGCTGGACGTCGTTGGAAAAGAAGTTCGACGGAACGCCCGGCAAGAAATAGCGGCCACACGCCTTGAAATGCGGCAAGTGGCATGAGTATTGGTCCGCATCACGTGCGGGGCCAAAGGCGACACCATTATGCAGTTCAAGCTGATTGACCCCCCACTTCCGAGCTATGGGTGGTACCGTCGGCTCCGGCGGTTCGGCGCGAAGAAGACGATCCTCCGGCAAATGGAATACGATCTGCTGTCCGGTGTTGCGCTCTCGGGCCGGGTGCTGGACTTTGGCGGCGGACAGCGGGCCGAATACCTGTCCTTGTTCAAGGGCTCGGCCGATATTCAATCCGTGAACATCGATGCCGAATTTGACCCGACGCACATCGTAGCCCCCGGCGACCCGCTGCCCTTCGATGACGGGTCCTTCGACGAGATCATCACCTTCAACACGCTTGAACACGTCTATGATGATCACGCGGCCTTGGCCGAACTCACGCGCGTCCTGAAACTCGGCGGAACGCTGCACATCATCGTGCCGTTCCTGTACCCGGTGCATGGCCACCCGGACGACTTCAACCGCCACACCCCCAGTTGGTGGGAGATGACGCTGCGCCGTCTGGGCTATACAGACGCGAGACTTCTGCCCCTGATCTTTGGGCGCTCGACCGCAAGCCGGCTGATCCGGGGCCGGGGAGGCGTGTTGTTCCGACCGCTGACCGAGTTCCTGGCCGCCAGTCGCGACATCGCGCTTGGCAAACTCCTGTTCATGGGCAAGACGCACTATGTCGGACGGCGCGGGGCCCGTGTCTGGGCATCGGCCCCCGCGTGGTACATCCGCGCGACGCGCTGACCCCGTGCGGTGTTATCCGTCGCGCTTCAGGGCATCCCGGATTTCAAGCAGAACGTCCAGTTCCGTTGGGCCTTTCGGAGCCTCTTCGACGACGGCTTCTTCTTCCTGTTCCGCCGCCTCTTTGATGCGGTTCACCATCTTGACCAGCATGAACACCACGAAGGCCACGATCAGGAAGTTGATCACCGCCATGATGAAGTTGCCAATCGCAAAGACCGGTGCACCGGCCTCGGTCGCGGCGCTAAGTGAGGCGTAGCTTTCGCCGTTCAGGGCATAAAACCATCCCGAAAAGTCGATGCCGCCGGTCACCAGGGCGATGACGGGGTTGATCAAATCCCCCACCAGCGACGTCACAATGGCCGTGAACGCCGCCCCGATGATGATGCCGACCGCCATGTCGACGACGTTGCCGCGCGCGATAAAGTCCTTGAATTCATTAATCATGGTGCCGTTCCTCGCCGATTACCTGGGAATGCGCAGATGCGTCCTTTGCAAGAATGCACAGCGTCCCGTTCGCATCCCCACAGAAACCAAAGCTGGAATGTCTCGCAAGAGGGCTTACTTGCAGGCCACGCGTCTTTTCAAACAGGTGTCTCTCGAATGTCCGATCTCTCCGCATTTCCAATCACGCAGCGGTGGCCCGCCGCCGATCCGTCCGTCATCCAATTGTATTCCTTCCCGACGCCGAACGGCGTCAAAGTCTCCATCGCGTTGGAAGAGCTTGGCCTCGCCTACGAACCGCACCGCGTCACGCTGGCGGATGCCGATGTGAAAAGCGATGCCTTCCTGTCGCTGAATCCCAACAACAAGATCCCGGCGATCGTTGATCCCAACGGCCCCGATGGCGCGCCGATTGGCCTGTTCGAATCCGGCGCGATCCTGATTTATCTGGCCGAAAAAACCGGAAAGCTTCTCGGCGCGACCGAGGCCGACAAATACGCCGTCCTGAAGTGGCTGATGTTCCAGATGGGCGGTGTCGGCCCGATGTTCGGCCAGCTTGGGTTTTTCTACAAATTTGCCGGGTCCGAGATCGAAGATCCCCGCCCGCGCGAGCGCTATGTCGGTGAAGCCAAGCGGCTTTTGAACGTTCTCGAAACCGAACTTGAGGGCAAAGACTGGATCGCAGGCGAATTCTCGATCGCCGATATCGCGATTGCACCTTGGCTTGGCGCCCTGGACTTCTACGAAGCGAAGGATGCCGTCGGGTTTAACGACCTCAAGAACGTCCCGGCCTATGTGGACCGGTTCATGGCACGCCCGGCTGTTCAGAAAGCGCGCAACATCCCGCCGCGCGAAGGCTAAGCGCCGGCGCGGATCAGGTCGGCCGCCTTTTCGGCGATCATGATCGTTGGCGCGTTCGTATTGCCCGACACAAGTCGCGGCATGATGGACGCGTCGACAACGCGTAATCCGTCGACCCCATGCAGCTTGAGCGTGGGGTCGACCACAGCGTCCGGCCCTGTTCCCATCGCACAGGTGCCAACCGGATGGTAAATCGTGTCCGCCCGGGAGCGAATATCGGCCTCGAGCGCGGCGTCACTGCCATCATGCGGGTAGAGGCGCCTGCCCCGCCACGGGGCCAGGGGCGGGGCGTCCAGGATCTGCTCCATGATCCGCGCGCCGCGCATCATCACCGCCAGATCGCGCGGATCGTCCAGGTACCGCGGGTCGATGCGCGGGGGGGCCTTGGGATCGGTGGAGTGCAGACCGACTTGCCCCTTGGAGTGCGGGCGCAACACGCAGACATGGCAGGAATAGCCGTCGGTGAAATGCAGCTTGCGCATGTGATCATCCACAATGCCCACCACGAAATGCAGCTGCAGGTCCGGGCGCGCAACCGCCGGGTCCGAGGAAAAGAACGCCCCGGCCTCGGCCATTGGGGACGCGAACAACCCATCACCAGACTTGCGCCAAGCCAACCCGGCCTTGGCCAACCGCATCAACCCCGCCGGCCCAAGCCCAACCACATCTGGCCGCTTGGATTGGTAGGACATCACGTAGTCCAGATGATCCTGAAGGTTCTGGCCAACCCCCTCCAGTGCGTGGACGGGGGCGATACCATGCGCGCGCAGTTCCGCCTCGGGACCAATGCCCGACAACATCAGAAGGTGGGGGGAGCCAAAGGCGCCTGCCGATAAAATGACTTCGCGCTTGGCACGGACGATCTTTCCAACGCCACTGATCCGCAGGTGGACCCCGGTGGCGCGCCCGTCCTGCACCGCCACACGTTCGGCCGTTGCGCGGGTGACAACCTGCAGATTTGGCCGCCCCATCACGGGATGCAGGAACGCCGCCGCGGCCGAGCACCGTTCGCCACGCCGTGGGCCGGAATGGAATTGGGTCACATGAAACGGGGCCGCACCTGCAGGCGTCGGTCCGTTGAAATCGTCGATACGCGGAATCTGCGCTTCGGTGCAGGCGTCCAGAAAGGCCGAGGTGATTGGGCGCATCTCTGACTGCGTGCGCACCTGCAACGGCCCATCTGCGCCGTGATCCGGGCCCGCCCCACCCTCGAAGCCTTCCGAGCGCAGGAAATAGGGCCGGACACTTTCCCAATCCCACCCGTCGCATCCCAGGTCAGCCCAAGCGTCGTAATCCTCGGGCTGCCCACGCACGTAGAGCATCGCGTTAATGGCAGACGAGCCGCCAAGGGCCTTGCCGCGCGGTTGGAACCCGCGGCGCCCGTTCAGTCCGGGCTGAGGGTCCGTGCGGAACGCCCAGTTGTTGATCTTGGGCCGGCCCGAGACCATGGCCGCGACAAGCGCGGGCGCACGAATGAAGATATCTTTGCCCGCACCACCTGCCTCGATCAGGCAGACGCGTGTGTCCGGGTCCTCGCTCAGGCGGGCGGCCAGCACACAGCCAGCCGAGCCGCCACCCACAATCACATAATCCGCTTCCATGGGGCCGACCCTAATCGCGGGAGCGGCCCGGTCGAAAGGGGAACGCTGCGTCAGCCCGGCAGGGTGCCCGTCAGCACATAGCGCAGGATCTGTACGACCTGTTCGGGTGTGTCGGTGACCGCAAGGGCCGCGGCATGCACCTCCTTGAGGGCATGCTGATGGTCGGGTTGCGACAGCACAATCAGCGACTTTCCAAGCGCCGCTGCGTATCCCGCATCAAAGGCCGCATTCCATTGCTTGTACTTTTCGCCGAACCGCACGACGACCACATCGGCCTGTTCTATCCCCCGTCGTGTCCGGATGGCGTTCAGCTTGGCGCCCTTGTGATCGTGCCAAAACTTGTCGGGCTCCACGCCCATGATCGCAACACCGCAGTCGTCGCTGGCGGCGTGATCGGTCACCGGGCTGGAGAACGTCACATCCAGTCCCGCAGCCCCGTCAACGATCCGCTCCCGCCAATCGGTGTGAATCTCACCAGATAGATACACGTTCAACATGGGTCCCCTCCTCGCGCGTCGGCGGCATTCGTTTGGGCAAAGGTAAGGCGCGGCGCGCCGATTGCTAGCGCCGGGGCAAGGGCACCACGGCGTCGTTGCTCGGGTCCGGGGCCAAGTCTTCGAAATCGAAATTGTCGAGCCGCTCGGCGCGTTTGCCTGCGCGGGCCGAGGCCGTCAGGATGCCCGCCACGTCATCACCCGCCTGGCGCAAATGCGTTTCCAGCTTGCCGGCCCGTTCGCCCACAAGCTCCACATCCCGGTGCAACTGGCGCAGCGCCTTGCGAATCTCGCCAGCCTGTTCGCGCATGCGGGCGTCTTTCATGACGGCGCGCATGGTATTGAGGGTGGCCATGCAGGTCGTGGGAGACACGATCCAGACCCGCGCATCGAAACCGGCGCGCACCACGTCGGGCAAGCGCGCGTGCAACTCGGCATAGACGGCCTCGGAGGGCAGGAACATCAAAGCCCCGTCAGCGGTCTCGCCTTCGATGATATAGCGCTCGGAGATGTCCTTGACGTGTTTGCGCACCGCCGCCCCGAAATCCCGCAGCGCCCGCGTCTGCGCCTCTGGCCCGTCCGCCGCAACCAGCGCCTCGTACGCCTCCAGAGGAAACTTCGCGTCGATAACGATCGGGCCGGGCGGCAACGGCAAATGGATCAGGCAATCGGCCCGCTTCCCGTTGGACAGGGTGGACTGGAACGAATAGGCGTCCGCCGGCAGGGCCTTGGCCACGATGTCGTTCAATTGGATTTCCCCGAATGCCCCGCGCGTCTGCTTGTTCGACAGGATGTCCTGAAGGCTCAGCACATCGCCGGACAGCTTTTCGATCTTCGCCTGTGCGCGATCAATCTGCTCCAACTTTTGTTGCAATTCCCCCAAGGATCGCGCCGTGCGGGTCGAGGTGCCATGCAGCGTCTCGGACATGCCTTTCTGGACGTCTTCAAGGCGGCGTTCCATCGCCTCCAACATGCTGGCCTGCGCGCGGGCTTGCATGTCGGTGACATGGCTGAGCCCACCGGCCAGTCGCTGTTGCCCGTCCGAGAGCCCCTGAACCGTCGCTCCAAGCGCCCCGAGGTGGTGCGCCAGCGGGTCCATGGCCCGGGCCGAACAGTTCGCGGCGCGCAACGCCGAAAAGACCAACACAACCAGCAACAGAAGCACGGCCAGCGCGATCAGGGCCGCCAACACCAAGGGATCGCCAAGGTCGATCTGAGTGTCACTGATCTGGATCATGTGCGGCCAAACAACCGTTCGATAGCGGCAAGGTCGAGATGCACGTAAGTTGGGCGTCCGTGATTGCACTGGCCCGACAACGGCGTCGCCTCCATCTCACGCAGGAGCGCGTTCATCTCATCTGCGGTCATGCGCCGGCCCGAGCGGATCGACCCGTGGCAGGACACCCGGCTTAGGATCGCGTCAATCCGGGCGCGAAGGGCATGGCTTTCACCCAAATCTGACAGCTCGTCCAGGATATCCCGCACCAGCGCCTCGGCATTCACTTCGCCGAGGATCGCGGGGGTTTCCCGCACGGCAATGACGCCCGGGCCAAAGGGTTCAATGACCAGTCCCAGCGCGGCCAGATCGTCCGCACGTTCAAGCAAGGTATCGGCGTCCGCCCCAAGCGTCACGATTTCCGGAATCAACAAAGCCTGGCGTGCGATGCCGGTGTCGGCCATCTGCCGCTTCAGCTTTTCATAGACCAGACGCTCATGCGCGGCGTGCTGATCGACCAGCACCATCCCGGTTTCGGTCTGGGCCACGATGTAGTTTTCGTGCACCTGCGCCCGTGCTGCCCCCAAGGGACGCGCGATGTCATCCACCTGCGCGGGGGCTGCTTCCACCCGGGCGGTCGCCGCCGCCCATTCCGGGGCCGCTTCGGCCAATCCGGGAGCCTGAAACGCCATGCTGTGCGATAGGGCGCGCGGCGAGGGGCGGTCCACCTGGTAGACCCGCGGCGCTGTCGGTTCGGTCTGGAATGCGCCCAGAGTTGCCGTCGCAACGGTGCTGGACGACCTGTGCCCGGCTTCCACCAGGGCGTGGCGCAACCCGGTCACGATCAAGCCGCGCGCCAGACCGGGATCGCGAAAGCGCACTTCGGATTTGGCAGGGTGAACGTTCACATCCACGCGCTCGGGATCGCAGGTCAGAAACACCGCGGCGGCCGGGTGGCGGTCCCGGCTCATCACGTCCATGTAGCCGGCCCGCAAAGCGCCCACCAAAAGTTTGTCCCGCACCGGGCGCCCATTCACGAACAGGAATTGGGCGACGGCACTGCCGCGCGAATAGGTCGGCAAGCCTGCGAAACCGCCGAGGTGCAGACCCTCCCGTTCGGTATCCAGCCGGATGGCGTTCTCGACGAAGTCCCGTCCGAGGATTGTCCGCAAGCGCCCGCGCAGCGCATCGAACAAATCCCCCGTCTCCGGATCCGCGCGAAAGACGGTTCGCCCGTCCCCTTGCGTCAGATCCATCAGGGTAAAGCCCACATGCGGCTCGGCCATGGCGAGGCGCTTCACCACATCATTGATCGCCTGCATCTCGGCCCGGTCGCTGCGCAGAAATTTCAGCCGCGCGGGCGTCGCGTAGAACAGATCGCGCAACTCAACGACAGTGCCCTGCCCCAGGGCGGCCGGCTTGACCGGCGCAATCACGCCACCGGACACCGCGATTTCATAGGCGATATCACCGGGAACACGGCTCGTGATCTTGAGACGACCGACCGCACCAAGCGATGGCAATGCCTCGCCCCTGAACCCAAAGCTGCGGATGTTGAGCAGGTCGCTTCCGTCGATCTTCGAGGTCGCGTGGCGGGACAAGGCCAGGGGCAGATCGGCCTGGCTCATGCCGCATCCGTCATCTGTCACGCGGATCAGAGACTTGCCGCCTTGCGCGACCTCGACCGTGATCCGGGTCGCGCCCGCGTCGATTGCATTCTCGACCAGTTCCTTGACGGCGCTCGCAGGCCGCTCCACCACTTCGCCTGCCGCAATGCGGTTGACCGCGGCTTCGTCCAGCTGACGAATAACGGGGCGATCAGGGCCTATGTTGGGGTGGTCGAGGGACATGCCACCAAACCTAGCACGCCCCCAAGTGATTCACCACATCGCAGATTTCAGTTGCTGGCGTCCAACCCCTCGGGCTGGCCGACAACGACGAAATGCAATCCCTCCGGATCCATGAGCCGCGCCGCCACGCGTTCGATGTCGTCCAACGTCACGGCGGCAACCTGATCATTTCGGGTCAGGATGTAGTCGACGGGCATGCCATCGGCCTGCATGCCAGCCAGAATGCCCGCAATCCGCTCATTGCCATCGAACCGCAGTGGATAGGCTCCGGTCATATAGCGGATCGCCGCGTCCAGTTCCGTTTGGGCGACGCCGTTCTCGGCGATGTCGGCCCACTCATCCCGGATCACCGACACCGCTTCGGCCACCAGATCGTTGGACGACGAAAACTGGCCCATCAGCATCGGGCGATGATCGGCCAGAGACAGGAAACTGCCGATGCCATAGGTCAGGCCGCGTTCGACCCGAACCTCGTTCATCAACCGCGATTGGAAGCCGCTGCCGCCCAGGATCTGGTTCAGCACGAACGCCGGAAAGAAATCCGGGTCCAATCGCTCAATTCCTTCGTGGCCAAACACCGCCACCGATTGGGGCGTCGGAAACTCGACAACGGTTTGGCCGCCCGCCAGCAAATAGGGTGCTTCGTCCGGCATTGGCGCCCCTTCGGCCGGCAATCCGCCCAGGATCGTGTCCAGCAAGGCACCCAATTCCTCAGCCGAGATATCACCGGCGGCCCCGACCACGACGCGGTCACGGGCAAACACGTTCCCATGGGCGGCAATCAGGTCGTCCCGCGTCAGGGCCGACACCGACTCGACCGTGCCTTCCAGGGCCGAGGCATAGGGATGATCGCCAAAGGCCAACGCATTGAAGGTTTGGCTGGCCAGTTCGCTCGGGTCTTGCGCGTCACCTTCGATGATCGACACCACCTGACCGCGCACGCGTTCCACCGCAGACAGTTCGAACGTCGGATTGGTCAGCGCCTCATGCAGGAGGGCGGCCGCCTCATCGCGGTTCTGGCTCAGCATCCGGGCGCCAATCGTAACCGCGTCCCGGTAGCTGTTGAATTCGAAGCTGGCGGCCAGCCCCTCGACCTCTTCGGCGAAGGCCCGGGCATCCATGTCCCCTGCGCCCTCTTCCAGAAGGCCCATCATCAGAAACGTCGCGCCGCGCTTGCCCGGTTCGTCCAGAGACGCACCGCCCATGAACCAGATCTCCAACGCGACAAAGGGGATCGAGTCATCCTCGACCAGCCACGCCTCCACGCCGCCGGGCGAGGTGACCTCCTGGATGTCGATGTCGGCATAGGCGGGCAGCGTCAGGAACGCCGCCGTCACGAAAGCTGTCAGTCGGGCAATCATTGGGTCACCTCCTGGGCCGGCGCCTCGGGTTGCGTCAGGTATCCGGTGATGGTGCGGGTGTCGCCGAACAGGGCCCGGGCGGCCTCCATCACATCGTCGACCGTGGTCGCCGCGATCACGTCCGGCCAGGCTTGGATGTCCTCGACCGTCAACCCGCTGGTCAGTGCGGTGCCATAGCTTCGGGCAAGGCCCTGAACGCTGTCTTCCTCGTAGATGCGCGAGGCCTGCACCTGGAACTGGATGCGGTCGAACTGCGCCTGATCAATGCCCTCGGACAGGAACGTCTCGATCACGCGGTGGAGGTCGGCCTCTGCCTCTTCCAGCGAAATGCCCGGAACCGGCACATTCACGAGGGTGAAGGTGTCCGCATCAAGGCTGGTTGCGCCGTAGTAGGCACCGGAAAAGAGCGAGCGCTCTTCTTCGACCTGAAGGGTGCGGGACAGAACGGCCGTCTGCCCACTGCCCCCCAAGACCTGTGCCAGCAAAAGCATGGCGGCAGCGTCTTCCTGCGCACCGCTGACACGGGTCGGGGCCAGATAATTCACGGCCACATATGGGCGCGCGACGCGCTCGTCCTCGAACACCACACGTCGGTCGGCGTTGTGCGGAGGCTCCAGCGGGCGGATGCGTTCCGGCAGGTCAGCAGAGGCCGGGATGGGGCCGTAGTGTTCTTCGGCCAGGCGCCGCACCTCATCCGGGGTGGCGTCCCCCGCCACGATCAGGATCGCGTTGTTCGGGGCGTAGTAGGTATCGTAAAAGGCCCGCGCGTCGTCGATGGACAACTCCTCCATCTCGTGGCGCCAACCGATGATCGGCACGCCGTAGGGATGGTTCAGAAAGGTCGTGGCCCGCATCTGTTCGTTGAACAGGCCGCCGGGCGACGAATCCACCCGCTGCGCGCGTTCCTCAAGGATGACCGAGCGTTCTGTCAGCACCTCGTCGGGGTCAAAAACCAGATCTGTCATCCGGTCTGCTTCCATCTGCATCATCAGACCCAGGCGATCGGACGCCACCCGCTGGAAGTACCCGGTGTAATCCCACGAGGTGAAGGCATCGTCGCTGCCCCCGTTGGCTTCGACGACCCGGCTGAATTCGCCGCTTTCCAAGTCGTCCGTGGCCTTGAACATCAGGTGCTCGACAAAATGCGCGATGCCGGATTGTCCGGGGGGCTCATCCGCCGCGCCGGTCCGGTACCACATCATATGGACGACCGCCGGGGTTCGCGTGTCTTCGATCACGACGACCTGAAGTCCATTGTCCAAGTAGAATTCCGTCACCTCGCTGGCTGCGAAGCTCGCAACCGGGGTGAGACACAGCCCCATGACAAGGGCGCAGCGGCGCAGCATCAGCAGCCTCCCAACCGTGGTCTAGTGATGAGTGATGTATGCTGTGGCACCGGGCCATCAACCGCCACTGACGGAGGCGTGAGCAGGGTTACTCTTCCCCAAGCTCGATCTCGCGGGGCGGAGCGGCTGGCGTGCGGACGCCGGCGGCGCGCAACCGCTCAAGTTCCTGGTACTGATCCAGCGACATGACGCGGTACGCCCGGAAATAGACATTCTGGCCAAACACGCGCTCGAGAAGGCGGCCTTGGTTGTCATCGCGGAACGCCTGGTCTTCAGCCGCAAGCACGCCGCGAATGTCCTGGCTGACGCCAAAACGGCTGGCATAGCTTACGAAATCACCGGCCCCACTTCCGCGCTCGGCATTGCCGCCAAGGGCCGCGACCGCGTCCGCATAGGGATTCGGATCAACACGATTGGTGCCACCCGGTGTCGGGGTCGGTAGGCTGGCCAGATCGGTCGGAACTTCGATCGGCGCCGTGGGCAGAACGGCAAACTCATCCGGTCCCGATTCGGTGTTGCGCAGGTTCATCAGGCTGCCGTCATTTGCACAGCCAGCCAGAATCACCGTCGCCGCCCCGATTGCCACGATTTTTGACATGCGCCGCATGAGTTTCTCCTTCGCGCGGGTCGGTCTAGCGCAAAACGCTCCGTCCGTCACGCGTCCATATTGGTTTGGTCGGCGAAGAACAGCAAGCCGATGGCCCCGAGCACAATCGCGATATCCGCGACATTGAAGGCAAACGGGTTCTGGATGCCACAGCACGACATATTCAGGAAGTCCGCTACCGCGCCAAAAAGCACCCGGTCCAACGTGTTCCCCATGGCGCCGCCGATGACCATGCCAACGCAGATGAACGCCATCGGGCGGGTCAAACCATTGCGCACCCACCACAGCAGCCACGCCGAAATGACGACGGCAATCGCAACAAGAAGCCACCGGGTCGCCTCGGGCCCTCCGGCGAACAGGCCGAAGTTGATGCCCGTGTTCCACCCCATCTTGAACACCAGATAGGGCGGGAACACGTCGATCTGACCGCGCTCGGCCAGACCCGCCCAATGGACCACGGCCCATTTGCTGACTTGGTCCAGGATGAACGCGATCAATCCAGAGATCAGGACAAGGCGCATCGGTCGGTTCCTTTCGCCCCCTTAGTGCCGGAAATGGCGCATCCCCGTAAAGACCATCGCCAATCCGGCTTCGTCTGCGGCTGCGATCACCTCGGCATCCCGCATGGACCCACCGGGCTGGATCACGGCCGTCGCACCGGCCTCTGCCGCGGCCAGAAGGCCATCCGCGAAGGGGAAGAACGCATCCGACGCAAGAACCGATCCCTGCGCCGGGCTCGTCGCGAGGCCCAGGGCCTCGGCCATGTCTCCAGCCTTCCGGGCCGCGATGCGCGAGCTGTCCACGCGGCTCATCTGGCCTGCGCCCACCCCCACGGTCGCCCCGTCTTTGACATAGACAATCGCGTTTGATTTCACGTGTTTGGCGACCGTCCATGCAAAGCGCAGATCAGCCATTTCGCGGGCGTCCGGCGCGCGTTTGGTCACCACTTTCAGATCGGTGTCCGGCACGAAGCCTGCATCCTTGTCCTGCACAAGATAACCGCCCGAGACCTGCTTGACCGCAACGGCGGCCGCCTTTGGATCGGGCAACGCGCCTGTGGTCAGCAACCGCAGGTTCTTTTTCGCCGCGAAGATGGCCTTGGCGGCCTCGTCGGCGTCTGGCGCGATGACGACCTCGGTGAAAATCTTCACGATCTCCGTTGCGGTGGCCGCGTCGAGCGTCTGGTTCAACGCGACGATCCCGCCGAACGCGCTGGTGCGGTCGCAATCAAAGGCCGATTTGTAAGCCTCCAACAGGCTTGGCCCCATCGCAACACCGCACGGATTCGCATGTTTGATGATCGCGCAGGCCGGGCCGCTGGCCGGGTCAAACTCGGCGACCAGTTCAAAGGCCGCGTCTGTATCATTGATGTTGTTGTAGCTCAGCGCCTTGCCCTGATGCTGGACCGCCGTCGCGACGCCGGGGCGGGCCTGCCCGTCGGTGTAGAAGGCCGCCGCCTGATGCGGGTTTTCACCGTAGCGCATGGTATCGGCCAGCTTGCCCCCAAAGGCCCTGTAGGGCGGGGCGGGCGTTTCACTGGCCTTGGCCATCCACGCGGACACCGCCGCATCATAGGTCGCCGTCCGTCCGTAGGCGGCCAAAGCCATCTGCTGGCGGAACGCGAACGACGTGGCGCCCGATTGCGCCTCCAATTGATCCAACAGCCCGCCATATTGATCCGGGTCGACGACGACGGTGACAAAGGCATGATTCTTGGCCGCGGCCCGGATCATCGCCGGACCACCGATGTCGATGTTCTCGATCGCCGTGTCGTAATCCGCGCCGCCGGCCACGGTCGCTTCGAACGGATAGAGGTTCACCACGAGCAGGTCGATCGCGCCAATCCCGTGTCCCGCCATCGCGGCGCGGTGGTCGTCATTGTCACGCAGCGCCAGCAATCCGCCATGGATCATCGGATGCAGAGTTTTGACCCGCCCATCCATCATTTCGGGGAATCCCGTGACCTCGGCCACATCCACCACGGTCAGGCCCGCCTCACGCAGGGTTTTCGCGGTCCCGCCCGTCGACAGCAGCTCCACGCCGCGGGCCGCCAGTGCCTGGCCCAGGTCCACAAGGCCGGTTTTGTCGGAAACGGAAATCAACGCGCGGCGGATCGGCACGAGGTCGGTCATGGAGAGAGGTCCTTTGTGAGCCGTCAAAAATCGTCTCGGGGCGCTGGCAAGAAGCCGATCGGCTTGGCCAAGCTCCAACTGATGGCGTTGCCATATCCTGTGAGACGCGAGGTGAGAACGATCTGTTTTGTCGCGCGCGGGCGCAGGCGGCTGCTGTCGAGGTAGAACGACTTTTGCAGGCTCAGCTCCGCCGCGCTGGTGTGACGGAAGACCCAGGTCTCCTGCCCGTCCACCTGGATGGACACGGCCATGCCGCCCAGATCAAGCTCGGCATGGACATCGGGGTGCAGGTGAAACCGCAATTGGTAACGCAGGCCGCGATCACCGGGCAGGCGCGACAGAACCTTGTCCAGCGTGTCCCGGTCGCGCTCGGTCATCGCTGCAAGACCATCCTCGCCCCGCAGCAATCCGCCGTCCTGCTCCAAGGTCAGCGACCGCAGATGGACCAACCCGTGTGTGCGCCGCCAACCGTCATGGCTCAGGACAATGCCCTCGGCGGTTTCCATCTGTGCCTCCTGCCGGTCGACCTGCGTCGGCCCATCCAGAAGGTCCTGCCGTTCGGGCAGCGCCATGACCGCGCCCGGAACAAGGCGCGACGACGAATAGCCCTCGATCGACAGGGTCGAATGGCTGGCCGTGGCCCGCCCCGCGCGACGCCAATCACCGCCGAACCGCGTGCCAGAGCCACAGCTGACGATCACGGGGCGTCGCCCGCTGGTCAGTTCGAAGGCCAGCGTCGAGGCATGGGCGCTGTGGCTGCGCGGCCCGATCATCGGCGGGGCCGCATCAACGACCAACGATACGCCTCGCCCCCCGAGCCGTGCAAATCCCATCGCCAGCCCCTTCACGCGCGCCGGGCGGGCCCCGGACCGCGCGAGGGCCTGATCCAGGCGCCCGGGGGCTCCGCGCCCCCCGCCATGCATCCGAACAAGGCCTCCGTCGGAATGGCGCAAGCTGCGGAGGGTCGGCGCAATGCGCATGATCGCCGTGTTGACCGCGGGATCGGGCTCCTGCCCCGTGTCCCGCAGGATCGAGGCCGTCCAGGTCAGAAGCGAAAACACTTCCAGCAATTCTTCCGGGTTCCGCGTCACGATCCCGCCCGAGGCATCAATCTCGACCGCGCATTCCTTCGCCAAGGCCCGCAGCGCCGGACGCAATTGTCCCTCCATCCCGGTCAGTGCACACCCGGAATAGATCAGCCCGGTCAGCGCTTCGAATCGCGGCAATCCTTGCGAGCTGTGGCGCCAGCGCGCCGACAGAACCGACGCCTGCCGCGCGAGGCACCGATACAGCGAAGCCGTTTCGGCCTGCGGCTGGCCATTCATCAAGAACAGCGCATGGGTGATCCAGCGGACCTGCCGTCGTCCGGTCAGATCGGGCGTCCACCCCGGCCCGCGTCCCCGCCCATAGCGCAGCAACCACTCGGCCAGCCATGCCTGCGCCAGTTTGCGCGCGGGCGCATCGGCAACGGCGGCCAGATCGTCGAGCCACTCGAAACTGTGCAGGCTGTCCTGAAACGCCTCGCTCGGCGGCGCGATGTCCCACGGCACACGACCGGCCGTTTCGACGAAATCTCCACCAAGCCGCAGGTTGCCCGCCATCAACTGGCGGCCGCGTGCCGCGACGCCGGAAAACTGAAGTTCGGGCTGCGACACGAACCCACGGATCTTGGGTCCGAACCCGGCCCGCCACGCGGCCCACCGATCCGCGCGGCTGGTGCGGCCCTGGGCCGGGGGATTTCGCGATCCGGTGTCAGGCATGCGTTGGCCCAAGCTGCTCCGTTTGGTTGGATGCTAGAATACGGTCCTTGGCCATGGCTGTCACGCGACCTGCATCGCCGCCATATAGAACCCGTCCATTCCGCCGCGCTCTGCCCAATAATCGGGCCGGAGGCGCCAGCCGCCCTCGGCGCTGTGCCATTGCGCGTCCCCGCCAAAGTCTGCCGGGTCGCGGGGCAAGACCGTCAGGCCGTCGTGGCGTTTGAGCGCGGCCTTGACCTGAAACTCCCCTTCGGTCGGCAACAGGGAACAGGTGCAGTAAACCAACCGCCCGCCCGGACGCAGCAGTCCGATCGCGTGGTCGATCATCCGCATCTGTAGCTTGGTCAATGCCTCGACCTCTTGGGGGGATTTCACGAACGGCAGATCCGGGTGGCGACGGATGGTGCCCGTCGCCGAACATGGCGCGTCCAGCAGAATGGCATCGTATTGGCCTGTATGTGCGAACGCGTCTTCAACAACGCAGGTCGCACTCAATCCCGTCCGGTCGAGGTTGTCTTTCAACCGCGCCATCCGGGTTTCAGACAGATCAAGCGCCGTCACCTTGGCCCCCGCTGCGGCAAGCTGCATGGTCTTACCACCCGGGGCGGCGCACAGATCCAGAACTGTCGCCCCCGCCACATCGCCCAACAGCCGCGCGGGCAAGGCCGCCGCGGCATCCTGAACCCACCAGGCCCCGTCGTCATAGCCCGGCAATCCCGACACCTGCGCCCCGGCGGCCAGCCGCAGGCTGCCCGTCGGCAGAATGGACGCCCCGGGGATATCGACGTCGGCGCCCTTCAGCGTCAGATCAAGCGGTGCACCCGCCGCATGGGCGCGTTCGATTGCACGCACGGCGTCAAACCCGAACCGCTTGTTCAATTCACCGCCCAACCACCCGGGCAGGCGTTGCGGCGGCATCTCGGCCCACTTGGATGGCCCATCATCGGCCACACGACGCAGAACGGCGTTTGCGAACCCACCGAACCGGGCGGTGTTTCGCTGCGCCTTCAACAGGCCGACGATGCTGTCGATCACACCATAGGGTTCGCTGCCCGCAATCAGGATTTCCGCGGCGCCCAGGCGCAGGGCCATCTTCGCGGCAGCGCGCGGCTTGCGGTCCAGGAAGCCTTTGAGCAGAGCGTCCAACGGGCCGACATGGCGCAGCACCATCAGCGTCAGGCGCTGTGCCCGTGCCCGGTCCGCCGCCGACATCCGGTCGTCAGGGCGCAGATGCGCCAGCATCCGCCGTTCCCGCAGAACCCAGTCCAGCGCCCGAATGGCCCCGCGTCGTGCCGCCTGTCCGTTGTCCAATGCGTCCGCCTGTCGCTTGTTTGCTCAGACGGGCGGCGTATATCAGGGACAGCCCCCAAGCAAGGAGCCGTGCCATGTCCGAGGATCGAAAAGACGATCTGCCGCCCGCCGCGCAGCGTGCGCTGGCCGAAGCGGAAGAACGGCGCAAGACGCAAAAAGAGCTGGAGCTGCCAACGGAATTGGGCGGGCGCGATGGCCCGGAGCCCGTGCGCTACGGCGATTGGGAGAAGAAAGGGCTGGCGATTGACTTCTGACCCGCAGGCTCAGTTCAAGCGCAGGTCCGCATAAATGCCCTGACCGCGATCGGTGGTAAACCGCAGCGTATCACCCCGCACCTGAACCAGTTGGCAGTTAAATCCCAGGTCGTCGCCCTGGTAGAAAAGATCCCGGCAGAAGTAGCCGTTTTCCCAGTTCCAGGCGCCCACCACGTCGCCGCCAAAGGCGCGGCCGACGATCTGTCCATCCGAGGTCACGGTCAGCCGGATGCCAAAGCGCCGCAACTCGCGCCCGTCGATCAGCTGCTCGAATTGCGCGCGCGAAGACACGACGCTGAAATCAGCCGAAGCCGGGACGGCGGTCGCAAAAAGCTGACGGACATCATCGCCGCCAAGGACAGCATATGCAGCAGTTTCTTCACGGTTGTCGCTCCCCTCGCAGGTTCCAACCCGGCGATGTAGCAAGCAAAGCGGTCAGATCAAGCCAGGCCCAGAACACTGGCCATGGTATACGCGCCCGGGGGCTTCCCCTGGCCCCAAAGCGCCGCCTTGATCGCGCCGCGGGCAAAAATCCGCCGATCCGTCGCCAAATGGCGCAGGACAATACGTTCGCCCGGGCCCGCGAAGATGACGTCATGTTCGCCCACGACATCCCCGCCCCGCAACGCGGCGAATCCAATCTCGCCGCGTTTGCGCGCACCGGTGATCCCATCACGCCCCCGGTCTGACACCTCGGCCAGATCGACGCCCCGCCCGTCGGCGGCGGCCTCGCCCAACATCAGGGCCGTCCCCGACGGCGCATCGACCTTCTGGTTGTGATGCGCTTCGACGATTTCGATATCGAAATCCTCGTCCAAGGCGGCCGCCACCTGGCGGGTTAGCAGCGTCAACAGGTTGACCCCAAGGCTCATGTTCCCGGCCCGTACGATCGTTGCGTGACGTGCCGCCGCGTCGAGCTTGGCCAGATGCCCCTCATCAAATCCCGTGGTGCCGATCACGTGCACGGTGCGGGCCTGCGCGGTGAACAGGGCGTGGTCCACCGTGGCATCGGGCGAGGTGAAGTCGATCACCGCCTGCGCCTGCACGACCACCTCCAACGGATCGTCAAACACCCGCACCCCCGTCCGGACGCCGCCCATGGCTTCGCCCAGATCGGCGCCGATCCAGGCGTGGCCCGCACGCTCGGTCACGCCGACCAGATGGGTGTTGGGGGTCTCGGCAATGGTGTTGACCAGCATCTGCCCCATGCGGCCCGACACGCCCATCACGGCGATCCCAATGCTCTCAGTCATGTCCGATGCTCCCGGTCTCAATTGCGCCCCCTGTCCTAGCCGAAGGGGTGGCGCGCGAAAACCCATCGCTTGCGGGGCGCGGCTGCATCCCTTACCTGCCAAGGGAAGGAGACCCCAATGGGCAAGAACAAATTCCACGATGGCCCCGGACCGTCCCAACGCCAGCTGCGCGTGGGCGAACTGATCCGGCGCACCCTGTCGACCGTGCTGACCCGCGGAGAGGTGCACGATCCCGAACTGAACGCCATGTCCATCACCGTGGGCGAGGTGCGCACCTCGCCCGACCTCAAGATTGCAACGGTTTATGTCATGCCCCTGGGCGGCGGGGGGCGCGAGGACGCCATTCAGGCCCTCAAGCGCAACCGGGGCGAATTGCGACGCGCGCTGATGAAGGACATGACGCTGAAATATGCGCCGGACCTGCGCTTCGTGATCGACGAAACCTTCGACCAGATGGATGAGACCCGGCGCCTGTTTGCGCAGGATGCGGTGCGGCGCGATCTGGACGCCGATGATGGCGGGGACGGAGGCGACCTGTGATCCGGGCCGCACTGGCAACCCTTGCGCTTTTGGCCGGACCCGCAGCGGCGTGCGAAACCGTGACATTCGATGGCGCCCAATTCACCTCCTGCCAGATTGACCTGACCCGGGACGAGCTGCGCCTGTTTCTGCGGGACGAGGCGGGCGCGATCTACGGCTCCTTCACCCGGGTCGCCGACAGCCTGCCCGAAGGCCAAAGCCTTGGTGTGGCGATGAACGCCGGCATGTTCCACGAGAACCGATCGCCCGTGGGCCTGTATGTCGAGGACGGCACGCAGGAGATGCGGATCATCACCTCGGCGGGTCCCGGCAACTTCGGCTTGTTGCCAAATGGCGTGTTCTGCCTGTCCGAAGGTCGGGCGGCGGTCGTCGAAAGCCGCACCTACGCCGAAACGCCTCCGGCGTGCCGCTATGCGACCCAATCCGGCCCCATGCTGGTGATCGACGGGGATCTGCACCCGCGGTTTCTGGAAAACAGCAGCAGCCGCAACATTCGCAACGGTGTGGGCGTCGATCCGACCGGCCAGATCATCCATCTCGCCATCACCGATGAGCCGGTGAACTTCCACCATTTCGCGCGCTTCTTCCGGGATCATCTGGAGGTGCCGAACGCGCTCTATTTCGATGGGCGCGTGTCCCGTCTTTATGCGCCGGACATCGGGCGCGTTGACGTGGGCCTGCCGATCGGGCCGATCATCGGCACAGTGGTTGACGACACACCGTCCGACGGGTAGGCCCCCGCGCTGCAGTTGGGGCAACGGGTCAAGGAAACGAACGCAATGGGGCGCAAACGCAAAGGTCGCGATATTTCGGGTTGGTTGGTGATCGACAAACCGGCCGGAATGACCTCGACCGCCGTCGTCAACAAGGTCCGGTGGGCCTTCGAGGCCAAGAAGGCGGGGCACGCGGGCACGCTCGACCCGGACGCCACGGGGATCTTGCCTGTCGCGCTCGGCGAGGCGACCAAGACGATTGCCTATCTCGGGGACGCCTTGAAGGCCTATGACTTCACGATGCGCTTTGGCAGCGCGACCAGCAGTGACGATGCCAGTGGCGCGGTCGTCGCAACCTCGGATTCCCGCCCCGACACCGCAGAGATCGAAGCTGCTCTTCCGAGCTTCGTGGGTGATATCCGGCAAGTGCCCCCTCGTGTCTCTGCCGTGAAACTGGACGGCGCGCGGGCCTATGACCTTGCGCGCGAAGGGGCCGCGTTCGAATTGTCGGCCCGCGATCTCTATGTCGACAGCCTGCGCCTGATCGACCGCCCGGATCCGGACCACGCAGTGCTGGAATTCGTCTGCGGCTCTGGGGGCTATGTGCGGTCTATCGCGCGGGATCTGGGCGAGGCGCTTGGGTGTCTGGGCCATGTGACGGCGTTGCGCCGCACCTGGGTCGGGCCGTTCGACTTGGACGCGGCTGTTGCCCTTGACCGGATCGAGGACCTGGCCCGCACACCCGAGATCGACGCGCTTTTGCAGCCCACGGCACTTGGGCTTTTCGATTTGCCCGAACTGCGCGCGACCGAGCTTGGGGCAGCGCGCCTGCGCAACGGCAACCCCGGTGAGGTCCTGCCCGGCGACGCGGCTTTCGGGGACATGGCCTGGGCCTCGTTCAACAATCAACCGGTGGCGGTGGGCCGTTTCAAGGCCGGACAACTGCACCCGGAACGGGTGTTCAACCTATGATCACCCGGCACCACCAAAAGGGCGACGCCGCCAGTGTTGCCGAGTACTCGGATTGCGAGGATTACCGCTATTCGCTCACCCGCGTTTGGGATGAGGCTGGCACCAAGGCGCTCTTCATCATGCTGAACCCCTCCACCGCGACCGAGGTTCAGAATGACCCGACGGTCGAACGCTGCGAACGGCGGGCCCGCACCTTGGGCTTTGGCGCCTTCCGGGTGCTCAACATCTTTGCCTTCCGCGCCACCGATCCCCGCGACATGCGCGCGGCCGCAGATCCGGTCGGCCCCCTGAACGACGCTGCCATCCGGGACAGCCTGCCCTGGGCAGATCAGGTGATCTGCGCCTGGGGCACGCATGGCGCGCACCTGTCCCGCGGCCCCCAGGTGGAAGTGTTGCTGCGCGCGGCCGATCGCCCGTTGTTTCACCTCGGTCTGACCAAGGACGGCCACCCCAAGCATCCGCTCTATATCGGCTACGCGGTGCAACCGATGCCCTGGCCGGCTGATTGACGCGGGCCTGCGCCCCGTTACCTTGCATCGCATCACGACGGGGGAGGATACCTGCATGGCCATCGAAGGTTTCACGCAATCGCGGATCGCCACGAACGGGATCGCGCTGTCGGTGCATCGCGCCGGGTCCGGGGTGCCTTTGATCCTGCTGCACGGCTTCCCGCAGAACCACATGTGCTGGCGCAAGATCGCGCCCGCCCTGACGCAGCATTTCGACGTCATCATTCCTGACCTGCGCGGGTATGGCGACAGCGACGCGCCCCCGGGCAATGCCGATCACAGCGCCTATGCCAAGCGCACCATGGCCCGCGATGTTCTGGGCCTCATGGACGCGCTCGGCATCGCGAAGGCCCATATCCTCGGCCATGATCGCGGCGCGCGGGTGAGTTATCGCTTTGCCCTCGATCACCCCGAACGGCTGGATCGGCTCGGCATCATCGAGGTCGTGCCGACCGGCGATTTCTGGGCTGCCTGGAACGCCGAGCTTGCCATGGCGGCGTATCACTGGACGTTCCTTGCGCAGCCCGCCCCCCTGCCAGAGCGCATGATCCTGGCGGATGGCACCGGCTATATGGACTGGACGCTGTCCAGTTGGACCGTCACGAAATCCCTGGCCCCCTTCGAGGACCCGGCACTCGACAGCTACCGCGCGCAAGGGGAAGACCCCGACCGCGTGGCCGCCATGTGCAATGACTACCGGTCGGGGGCCAGTTTCGACCGCGCGCTGGACGAAGCTGACCGCGCTGCGGGGGCCAAGATCGCCGCGCCGCTGCGGTTTGTCTGGGCCAAAGGGGGCTTTCCCGCGCAAACGGGCGACCCATTGGGCGCATGGCGGGCCTGGGCGCCCGATGTCTCCGGGGTCGAGATCGACGGCTGCGGCCATTTCGCCATGGAAGAGGCGCCGGACGCCGTGTTGGAGGCGGTCCTGCCCCATTTCCTGCCCTAGGCCGGTTCGGGCGCCGCGTCGAAATCCACCGGCCGCAGGTCAATCTGCTCGGCCGACAGGCCCTGCGCGCCGCTCACGCTCAGGATGACCTGCCCCTCCAGCAGAATATCCGCGCCCAAGCCATCTGCATGGTCCAACACGCTGATCTGCGGATCGGGCGTGTCAGCGGGGTCGTACATCACCTCGATCCGGTCCACGCTCGGGTCAAAGTCGGTCACCGTCCCCGCCAATTCTGCCGTCTCGATATAGGCGCCGCTGACAAAGCGGTCAGCGCCGTCGCCGCCCGAGGCCGTATCGCCCGCCCCAATGACGAGGGTGTCCTCTCCATCTCCTCCGTCCAGCATGTCGCCCGCGTCTTCATCATACGGGCCGAACTGCGCGTCGCCGGCTGTATAGGTTCCATCAATCCGGCCGTTCCCGTCCCCACCGGCGATCTGGTCAGCGCCGAAGCCACCTTGCAGGAAATCTCCGCCGCTGCCGCCGGTCAGGGTGTCATCCCCCTCGCCGCCAAACAGCATATCGGCCAGCCCGCCGCCCGATAGGCTGTCATCCCCGTCGCCGCCCACAAGGAAATCTGTCCCATCCTCACCCGCAAGCGTATCGTCGCCGTCGTCGCCGTAGAGTTCATCGGCGCCGGAGCCGCCGCGCATGCTGTCATCGCCCTCATTTCCGAACAACGCATCGTTGGCCTCACCGCCCGAGATCAGATCCCCGTCTGGCCCGCCCGTGATGGCATCATTGCCGCCGCTGCCGAACAGGCTGTCCATCCCGGCGCGCCCGCGCAGCACATCATCACCGGTGCCGCCAACCAGCAGATCATTGCCTGCATAGCCGTCAAGCGTGTCATCGCCCGCACCGCCCGACAGGGTGTCATCCCCGTCACCGCCGTCCAAACTGTCATCAGCCGCGTCCCCGGACCCGATCATGCGCGTGACGACATCCGCCGCCGTCACGCCCGCGACACCCTCCAGAAGGGCCACCGGAACGCCGTCCGCCAGAACAAGCGTGCTGCCCGGCGTGCCGTCGACATCGAAGGTGACGCCTGGACAGTCAGCCTCGGACCCTTCGAAATCGACGATCAACTGATCAGACCCGGGCTCAAAATCGCCGATGCAGGCGATAACGTCGCCCTCAAGGTTTGTCGCTGTGTCCGTCACCGTGAACAGGTCCGCCCCGTCGCCGCCACGTCCATGGTCCCCGCGCCCGAGATCGAGGACATCGTCCCCATCGCCCCCGTCCAGCGTGTCGGCACCTGCCCCGCCGTCGAGGGTGTCGTCGCCCCCCTCACCGCGCAACAGATCGTCACCGCCCTGCCCATGCACGGTGTCGTCGCCACCACCCGCTTCGATCGCGTCACTGGCCGATGTGCCAAACAGGAACTCTGCAAGGCTGCTGCCGGTGATCCCGGGCCTGTCAGCCGCCTCCGCCCGATCGGTCGGCTCAAGCCCGTCCGTGTCATCAGGGTCGGCGTTGGCTTCGTCGTCGGACATCAGCCCATCGACAAAAAGCCCCACCAAAAGCAACGCAAAGATCCCACCCGCAGCCAACATGCCCAAACCCCTCTCGCATGATGTGTTGTCACGACCGGCCCGTCCTGCGCCTGTGTCGTCGCCTTCTGGCAACGCGTCACCGAGAGGTGCGGGACGCCGCAGCCCTTGGCCTGTGCCCGCACCTGATGTGGGGAAACAGGCCGAGTATGCCGCGCGGGGCTTACCCAAGCCTGAAGCCCTCTCCGCCCAAACCCTAAACTTCAATGCGAATTGGGGGGGCCGGGCGCAGGCACGATTCCTCTTTCCAAACGCGCGAATCGCGCCTATACGCTGCGGTTTCTCCACGGGCCTTGCTGGACGACATCCCGGCTTGCGCCATCACCCTTCAACCAAAGGAGACCCCGATGTCGATCACTGCCGAAGAAAAGACCCGCTTGATGGGCGAATTTGCAACCAAAGAGGGCGACACCGGGTCCCCCGAAGTTCAGGTTGCAATTCTGACGAGCCGGATCACCACCCTGACCGAGCACTTCAAGACCCACAAGAAAGACAACCACTCGCGCCGCGGCCTGCTCAAGCTGGTGGCACAGCGCCGGAAGCTTCTGGACTACCTGAAAGCGAAAGACGAAGGCCGCTACACCGATCTGATCGGTCGCCTTGGCATTCGCCGCTAATCAGGTCCAAAAGACCGAAATGGCAAAGCGCCCGTGCGGAACCGCCGGGCGCTTTCGTCGTTTGTGGGCTGCCTAAACCTCGAATTTGTGCGGGCGCAGGATTTCGACGGGTTCGACATAGGCGATGCCCGAATAGTGCTGAAAGAACGTCTCGGCCACGGTGGTGATGATCGCCTCGGCCCGGGCGCGATCCCCGACAATGGCCTCGATCTTCACGTTCGACAGAACACCGCTGATGCCCGGACGGTTGGCGCTGCGCTTGCCACGGCTGCCTTTGCCACCCGCATCCACATGGGTGTAGCCGGTCGCGCCGCCCTCTTCGATCAGCTTGGTGACACCGTCCAGGATGATCCGTTCGGTGATGATCACAATCTTGGTCGCGTCATGCATGTTCGCCTCCCTCACACACCGATGGTCATATCTGCCAGCGCGATCCACAGCGGGATCGACAGGATCGCAACGGGCGTACCCAGGCCCGTGGATGTGCCCACGTAAGACGATGGGTTCGCCTCGGGCAAGGCACCCCGCAGTGTCGGTGGGCCTGAAATGTCCGAACTGGACGCGGCCATCACCGCCAGCAGCACCACGCCACCGCCGGAAAACCCAGTCATCTGGTGCACCAGCAGGCCCGCGCCAAACCCCAGGGCGCCGTGCGCCAACGGGGCGATCACACCGTAGGCGACATAGGCATGGGCCACGTTGCGCAATTCCGACAGGCGGGACCATGCCTCCATCCCCATGACCAGCATCAGGATCGACAGCAATCCCCGGAACAGCACCTCGTAAAAGCTTTCATAGACACTGTCCGGCCGCGCGAAGATACCCAAAGTCAGACCCAAAAGCAGGGCGGAAATGGCCGCGCTGCGGAACGTGTCGGTCAAGATCCCGCGCACCATCTGGGCGTTGTTTGATCCGCCGCACCCCATGGCCAGGGTTCCGTCGCCTTGCGCGGCGGCTTCGGCGGCTGCCCGGCGTTCGGCGCCCAGCCGTGCCAGAACGATGGCCGTGACGAGGGCCGCGATATCCATGAACGGATACAGTGCCCCGATGAACCCTTCATAGGAAATCCCCTCGGCATCCAGCATCGCCATGCTGGCCGCCAGCGTGGAGGCCGAGACCGCGCCGAACAGGCCGGCGGTTGCCATCCCATCCATCGGCGTCACCCCGCGCAACCGCGCCAGGG
Source organism: Paracoccaceae bacterium (assembly GCA_963921255.3). GTDB lineage: Bacteria > Pseudomonadota > Alphaproteobacteria > Rhodobacterales > Rhodobacteraceae > JANSYL01. The sequence continues at coordinate 1,084,547 of CAWUEW020000001.1, forward strand.
TCTGCGACCCCAACAGCACGATCGCAATCCCGACCAAAGCTGCGGCCAACGCCGGCACGGCCAGTTCCACGATGTTGGCCTCCCGGACCGAGATCCCCGCCCCAAGGCCCACCTTCATCAAGAGCAGGAACACGATGAACTTGTAGACCGGTTCGGGGATCTCAAGCTTGGAGCCGAACGCGGCCAGCGCCATACCCCCCAGGAGAAAGGCGAGTGTCGGCTTTTGAAACTGGCTCAAAAGACCGGACAGAATGTCTGCAACGATGTCCATGCAGGTTCCCTTCGCGAAACGTTGGGCCGCGACCTAAGACACCGGAAGCCGAAAGAAAAATACAAGTTTCCGACAAAATTGTTCTATTTTCTGAATGTATTGGGCGCTACCCCGTTTCGTGACCCCCGCAATGCCCCAGGTTCCCGGTCCGATCCCGAAAGAGCGCCTTTCCTTGATCCGCGATCTGCGCTATGCGCGCGCCTATCTGAGACGACGCGCTTTGACCTCGGCGCCCGCAACAGGACAGGGGTCGGCGGCAATGGGGCCGCCATAGACACAAGGCAGACTTGGGATACGCCCAAGCGTGCTGCCTGATAGGAAACGATTGATGTTCAATATCACCAAGAAAGAAATGCAGTGGGGCGAAGAGACGCTCACACTGGAAACCGGGCGTGTGGCCCGTCAGGCCGATGGCTCGGTCATCGCGACCCTGGGCGAAACCAGCGTCATGGCCAACGTGACCTTCGCCAAAGAGCCCAAGCCGGGGCAGGACTTCTTCCCGCTCACGGTGCACTACCAAGAGAAATACTATGCAGCCGGTAAAGTGCCCGGTGGCTTCTTCAAGCGCGAAGCCCGGCCGACCGAAAAAGAAACGCTGACCGCGCGCCTGATCGACCGTCCGATCCGTCCGCTGTTCGTCCCGGGCTTCAAGAACGAAGTGCTGGTGATGTGCACCGTGCTGAGCCACGATCTCGTCAATGATCCCGACATCGTCGCCATGATCGCCGCATCGGCCGCGCTGACCATTTCGGGCGCACCGTTCCGCGGCCCGATCGCCGGGGCCCGCGTCGGCTTTGAGGATGGCGAATACATCCTGAACCCGACGGTCGATGACATGCACGATCTGCGCAACAACCCCGATCAGCGGTTGGACCTGGTTGTGGCCGGCACCAAAGACGCCGTCATGATGGTTGAATCGGAAGCCTACGAACTGACCGAGGCCGAAATGCTCGGCGCCGTCACCTTCGCGCACGAGCAGATCCAACCGGTCATCGACCTGATCATCTCGCTCGCCGAAGATGCCGCGAAAGAGCCTTTCGAGTTCACACCGCCGGATTACAGCGAACTCTATGCCGCCGTGGCCGCCGCCGGCGAACAGCAGATGCGCGATGCCTATGCCATCACCGACAAGCTGGAACGCCAAGGCGCCGTGGCCGCCGCAAAAGATGCCATCAAGGCGACCCTGAGCGACGAGCAGCTGGAAGATCCGAACCTCGGATCGGCGCTGAAAAAGCTCGAGTCGACGGTTCTGCGCTCGGATGTCGTGAAAAACGGCCGCCGCATCGATGGCCGCGCGCTCGATCAGGTCCGCGGCATCGACTGCCAGACCTCGGTTCTGCCCCGCACCCACGGCTCGGCCCTGTTCACCCGCGGTGAAACCCAAGGCCTCGTCGTGACCACGCTTGGCACCGGCGACGATGAGCAGTTCATCGACGCGCTGCACGGGAACTTCAAATCGAACTTCCTTTTGCACTACAACTTCCCGCCCTACTCGGTCGGTGAAGCCGGACGCGTGGGCCCTCCGGGCCGTCGTGAAATTGGCCACGGCAAACTGGCATGGCGCGCGCTGCAGGCCGTTCTGCCCGCCGCCACCGATTTCCCCTACACCGTCCGCGTCGTGTCCGAGATCACCGAATCCAACGGCTCCTCGTCGATGGCATCGGTCTGTGGCGGCTCGCTGTCCATGATGGATGCCGGTGTGCCCCTGAAGGCACCAGTCGCCGGTGTGGCCATGGGCCTGGTGCTCGAAGAGGACGGCTCCTACGGCATTCTGACCGACATCCTGGGTGACGAGGATCACCTGGGCGACATGGACTTCAAAGTGGCCGGGACCGAAGCGGGCATCACCTCGCTTCAGATGGACATCAAGGTTGCCGGTATCACGCCCGAGATCATGGAGAAGGCGCTGGCCCAGGCCAAGGACGGCCGGCTGCACATCCTGGGCGAGATGGCGAAATCCATCACCGGCGCCCAGGAATTCTCGGTCCACGCTCCGCGCATCGAAACGATGCAGATCCCGACGGACAAGATCCGCGAAGTGATCGGTTCGGGCGGCAAGGTGATCCGCGAAATCGTCGAAGTGTCGGGCGCAAAGGTCGACATCAACGACGACGGTATCATCAAGATCGCCTCGCCCAACGGGGAAGCCATTCAGAAGGCCTACGACATGATCCACGCGATCGTGGCCGAGCCGGAGGAAGGTCAGATCTACAAGGGCAAGGTCGTGAAGATCGTTGATTTCGGCGCCTTCGTGAACTTCTTCGGCAAGCGCGACGGGCTGGTCCATGTCAGCCAGATCGAGAACCGCCGCCTGAACCACCCCTCCGACGTTCTGAAAGAAGGTCAGGAAGTGTGGGTCAAACTTCAGGGCTTTGACGATCGCGGCAAGGTGCGCCTTGCCATGAAGATGGTCGACCAGGAAACCGGCCAGGAAATCCCGAAGGAAGAAAAGGCCGACTAAGGCCCGTTCCCTTGGAACACGGGAAGCCCTGCCCATGCGGTGGGGCTTTCTTTTTTGATCCGCGGGGTGCCAGACGGCGTTCGAACGGGCCGGGATCGGCCGCACGCGCCTTGAATGTCGGGAATCCCTTACGCTTATGTGATGGCGGCCCACGGCCTTTGGACTTGTCCACAGGGGGTGATTTTTGCCATCACGGGCCTGTTGACTCGCCACGCGCGCAGAAAAGGACGATTCATATGCTGACCCGGCGCCATTTCATCATCACCAGCGCGACGCTGTTCTCGTGCGCCCTGACCGGGGCCGCGGCGGCGCAGGACTCCGTCGGGTTCGATGCGCAGGTGACCCGTCCGGATCCGGATCCGAACGCCAACAATCCTTGGGGCCTGCATCCGCGCTTCATGCCGACCCGGGTGCAGCACAATCCGGGCCTGACACCGGGCGACATCCATGTCGATGCCGTCGCAAAGTATCTTTACCATATCGGCGACGACGGCACGGCCATGCGCTATGGCGTGGCGATCGGACGTCCGGGCCTGTACGTGCCCGGCACCTTCCGCATCGGCCGCAAGGCGGAATGGCCCTCCTGGACCCCCACCGCGAACATGATCCGGCGCGAACCCGACGTGTACGGCCCGTTCGCCGACGGGGTGCCCGGTGGCCCCGAAAATCCGCTCGGGGCGCGCGCGTTTTACCTCTATTCCTGGTCGCGTGACACCTATCTCCGCATCCATGGCACGCCGCAGCCCTGGTCCATCGGCATGTCGGCCTCGTCCGGCTGCGTGCGGATGGTGAATGCCCACGTTATCGATCTCTACGAGAACGTCGATGTCGGCGTCACCGCCCACCTTTACCCGGCCTAACCCTCCACAGACGGCCCGGCGCAGCGCTGCGCCGGCCTGACGCGCTTTGCAAAGCGCGTGACACGCGCCGTCGAAGGCGCGTCAGACGCGGGCGCGCGCCCGCGTCCGCCCGGCCCCGGGTCACTGGGGCAGCTTCGCCATCCGCAGGTAGGGCAGCTTGGTGTCGATCGCGCCGTATTTCGCGATGGCATCCGCGTCGCTCACGGCGACGGGGACAACCACATCCTGGCCCGGAACCCAGTTGGCCGGCGTCGCCACGTTTTCCTTTGCCGATGTTTGCAGCGCATCCACGGCACGCAGAACTTCGGCGAAGTTGCGGCCCACGGTCATCGGATAGGTCATGCTGAGCTTGAGTTGCTTGTCGGGGCCGATGATGAACACGGACCGCACCGTTGCGCTGTCGGCCGGGGTGCGTCCGTCTGGCAAGTAGGCCTCCGCGGGCAGCATGTCGAAGGCCTTGGACACGGCGAGGCCGTCATCCGCGATGATCGGGAACCCTGCCTTCGCGCCGCCGACGGCTTCGATGTCGCCCTTCCACTTCTTGTGATCCTCCACACCGTCCACGCTGACGCCGATGACCTTGACGCCACGGGCGTCCCATTCATCTGCCAGCTGGGCGACCGCCCCGAACTCGGTGGTGCACACGGGCGTGAAGTCCTTGGGGTGGGAAAACAGGATGGCCCAGTTGTCCCCGACAAACTCGTGCAGGCTGAAGCTGCCCTGGTCGGTCTCGACGGTCAGGTCGGGGATGGTGTCGTTGATGCGGAGGGACATTGGAAACTCCTCTGGTCGGTTGCACGCATTGATGCCCTCTACCTAAGGGGTCCGGCCTTCAGATGCACGCCGACCGGCCGTCGCGGCCGCAAAAAAGGCCAGTGGGTCTCGTGACGCGGCACGCCCCGAACAGATGTTCCGTGACGCGGGAGAATGACGAACCCTGCCCCTTGCGCCGGGGGCAAAGCCCTGCCACGGTCTGCCGGATTTCATGGGAGGACGAGACCATGCAGAACACCCAGAACTTCTACATCAACGGCGCTTGGGTGGCGCCGCACGCACCACGCGCGTTCGATGTCATCGACCCTTCGACCGAGGAGGTCTGCGCCCGAATCTCCCTTGGGGACCAAGCCGACACCGATGCGGCCGTCGCGGCCGCCAAGGCCGCCTTCGACGGCTGGTCGCAGACCTCCCCCGACGCCCGGATCGCGGCGGTCGAGAAATTCCTGGAGGTCTACAAGGCCCGCGCCGAAGAGATGGCGCAGGCGATCAGCCTGGAAATGGGCGCGCCCATCGACCTCGCCCGTCAGCAGCAGGTGGGCGCGGGCACCTGGCACATCGGCGGCTTCCTGCGCGCGGCCAAGAACTTCCAGTGGGAGCATCTCCTAGGCGATTGGGCGCCGGGCGAGCAAATCCTGCATGAGCCCATTGGCGTTTGCGCCCTGATCACGCCCTGGAACTGGCCGATGAACCAGATCGTGCTGAAGGTCATTCCGGCCCTTTTGACCGGCTGCACGATGGTGCTGAAACCCTCGGAGATTGCGCCGCTCTCCGGCGTGCTGTTCAGCGAATTCATGGACGAAGCCGGGTTTCCCGCCGGCGTGTTCAACATGGTCAATGGCGACGGCGCCGGGGTGGGCAGCCAGCTGAGCGCACACCCGGATGTCGATATGGTCAGCTTCACCGGCTCCACCCGGGCCGGGCGGCTCATTTCCAAGGCAGGCGCGGACACGATCAAGCGCATCAGCCTGGAACTGGGCGGCAAAGGCGCCAATATCATCTTTGCCGATGCGGACGAGAAGGCGGTCAAGAACGGCGTGATCCGCTGCTTCCGCAACACCGGCCAGTCCTGCAATGCGCCCACCCGGATGCTCGTGGAACGGTCGCGCTATGATGAAGCCGTTGAACAGGCCGCCGAGACGGCCGCCAAGATCACGGTCGGGCCGGCCAGCGAAGAAGGCCGCCATATCGGCCCGGCCGTGTCCGAGATGCAGTTCGACAAGATCCAAGGCCTGATCCAGACCGGGATCGACGAAGGCGCGCGGCTGATCGCGGGCGGCACCGGCCGACCGGAGAACCTGAACCGGGGCTACTATATCCGGCCCACCGTCTTCGCGGACGTGACCCCGGACATGACCATCTACAAGGAAGAGATCTTCGGCCCCGTGCTGTCGATCCTGCCCTTCGACGATGAAGCGCATGCCATCGCGATGGCCAACGACACCGATTATGGCCTGACCAATTACATCCAGACCGAAGACACGGAGAAACGCCGCCGCGTGGCGCGCCAAGTGCGCTCGGGGATGGTGGAGACCAATGGCAAAGGCTTCGGACAGGGCTCGCCCTTTGGCGGGTACAAGCAGTCGGGCAATGGTCGGGAAGGCGGGGCGTTCGGCCTGCATGAATTCCTGGAGACCAAGGCCGTCAGCGGGTGGGACTAAGGCCTCGCCGCGCCTGCGGCGCGTCGACCCGCGGGGGGCTCTGCCCCCCGCACCCCCCGGGATATTTTAAAAACAGAGACGGTGGACCGGTCAGAAGGGCGCCTTGACCCGGAAGGACAGGCCCTTGCCCCCGTCGGGGTGGCGGAGCTTGAGGCTTTCGGCGTGCAGCATGAGGCGCGGAAAGGCCCGGGCGGGGCCTGTGGCGTAGAACGGATCGCCGAGGATCGGGTGGCCGATCTCTTTCATGTGGACCCGCAATTGATGTGACCGACCGGTCTTGGGCATCAGGTGCACCCGGGTCGTCCCGTCCTCGATCCGGACGCGGCGCCACTCGGTTTCGGCCGGCTTACCGGTTTCGAAATCCACGTGTTGGCGTGGCCGGTTGGGCCAATCCACGATCAGCGGGAGATCAACCTTGCCCGCGGGTTCGGCCATCTTGCCCCACACGCGGGCGAGGTAGACCTTCTTGACCTGCCGCTTTTCGAACTGCAGCCCGAGATGGCGCTGCGCGGCAGGCGTGCGGGCGAAGACCATGACGCCCGAGGTGTCCATATCCAACCGGTGCACCAGCAGCGCTTCGGGAAACGCGGCCTGCAGGCGCGCCAGAAGGCAGTCGCGCAGATGCTCCCCCCGCCCCGGCACGGACAAGAGCCCGGATGGCTTGTTCACCAGGAGCAGCGCGTGATCCTCGTGGATCAGGTCCAGAGGATCATCGGGGGGCGCGTAGATGAAGGCCGGGTTGGGGCCGGGATCCGTCAATGGCCGGGGTTGGCGGCGTCGAAGGCCGCTTTCTGGGCCTCGGTTGCCTCGGTCTGGTATTTGTCCTTCCACTCGGAATAAGGCATCCCGTAGACGACCTCGCGCGAGGCGTCCTTGCTCATCTCGATGCCGCGGTCTGCCGCGGCTTCGCCGTACCAGCGGCTCAGACAATTGCGGCAGAACCCCGAAAGGTTCATCATGTCGATGTTCTGAACATCGGTGCGCTCGGCCAAATGCTGCACCAACCGGCGAAACGCGGCGGCCTCGAGTTCCAGCTTGGTTTGATCGTCCATTGCCTCTCTCCCTTCGGGTCGGTCCACCGTCAGACCTGTGCAATCCGCAGCGCGGCGTCAAGCATCGGCGCCAAACGTTGCCCCCAGGCCTGTTGCTGCGCCTCGGTCTCGATCAGATCATTGCGCAACTCGATCAGGACATGGGGGCGGCCCGGTTGCACCCCGTGCCGGTCCAGCGCATCGCCGGGCAAATGGCCCGAGTAGGGCTTGTTGTCGCCCACGCACAGGTCCGGCTCGGCGTTCAGACGCGCCAGCAACGGCAGCGCCAGCCGCGTATCCCCGGCATACAGGACACCCACATGCCACGGACGCGGCGGACGCCCCTTGAACTGGCGGGTGAAGGAATGGATCGCGACGACAACCGGGTCAGGCCGCGAGGCAATCAGTCCGGTCAGCGCATTGTGGTACGGCCGGTGAAACAGGGCCAGCCGCCGCGCAACCTCGGCAGCGTCGGCATGGCGGTTCGCCGGGATGATCGACCCGTCATAGACACGCATCAAAAGCGTCGGGTCATCCTCGCCCCGGTTGGGGTCGATCACCAGGCGCGAGAACTGCGCATAGATCGACGGGGCATCCAGCGCGTCCGCGAGGGCGCGCGCGACGCCGGCCGCGCCCGGGTCAAACGCGATATGGCGGGCCATATCCTCGGGCGGCAGGCCCAGATCGCCCTGTGCCACCTCGACCGGGACATGGTTGGACGCGTGGTCACAGGTCACCACCCACCGGGCGGGGCGATCGGCCCCCTCGATGGTGAAGGCGGGGCGCAGGGTCTGCGCAGGTGTGGCGTCGTCAAGGCTCATCCCGGCGTGGCACATAGGCCCTTCCTGCGCGAATAACCAGTGCAACCACCGCCGCACCGGTTGTGATGGCGCGCGCCTTGCGGCATAGACGGCCCAACAGGCATGTTTGCGCAAACATGCAGCGGTGACAGGACAGGCAAAAGGGCAGATCGACCGATGAAACGCGACCGCAATGTGAAGATTGTAGCCACACTCGGGCCCGCTTCGGACGGGTATGACATGATCCGGAACCTGTTCGAGGCCGGCGCGGACGTGTTCCGCCTGAACATGTCCCACGGGGATCATTCCGAAATTCGGGCCCGCCACGCCGCGATCCGCAAGGTGGAACAGGATATCGGGCGGCCGATTGCGATCCTGGCCGACCTCCAGGGTCCGAAACTGCGCTGCGGCGTCTTTGCCGATGATGACGGCCACACCTTGGAGGCCGGGGCGGATTTCCAGCTCGATCTGGATGATACACCGGGTGATGCCACGCGGGTGCAACTGCCCCACAAGGAAATCTTCGACGCGCTCGAACCCGGGGCGCGCCTGCTGGTCAATGACGGCAAGATCCGGCTTCAGGTGAAGGACTGTGGACCGGATTTCGCGAATTGCACCGTGATTGCGGGCGGCCCGATCTCGAACCGCAAGGGCGTGAACGTGCCGGATGTGGTCCTGCCGCTGGCCGCGCTGTCCGACAAGGACCGCAAGGACCTGGAATTCGTCTGCAGCCTTGGCGTGGATTGGCTGGCCCTCAGCTTCGTGCAGCGCGCCGCCGACGTGGAGGAGGCGCGGACCCTCGCCAAAGGGCGCGCCGCGATCCTGTCGAAGATTGAGAAACCCGCCGCCGTCGCCGCGTTTGACGTGATCTTCGCGGTGTCCGACGGCATCATGGTGGCCCGCGGGGACCTGGGCGTGGAGCTTCCCGTTCAGAACGTTCCGCCGATCCAGAAACGCCTGGTGCGCAAATGCCGGGCCGGTGCCAAGCCGGTCATCGTCGCGACCCAGATGCTCGAATCGATGATCGAAAGCCCCATGCCCACCCGCGCCGAGGTGTCGGATGTGGCGACCGCGCTCTACGAAGGGGCGGATGCCGTGATGCTCAGTGCCGAATCCGCCGCCGGCGGGTTCCCGATCGAGGCGGTCACCACCATGCACAACGTGGCGCTCGAGGTCGAAAACGATCCGAACTTCCGCGATATCATGGATGCCTCGCGGCAGGTGACCAAGACCACCACCGCCGACGCCATTGTCGGCGCCGCGCGTGAGATAGCCGAAACCGTCGACATCAAGGCCATCTGCTGTTTCACGCAGTCGGGCACCACGGCGGCGCTTGTGGCCCGCGAACGCCCGGGTGTGCCGATCCTGGCCCTGACCCCGCTGACCGATGTGGCCCGGCGCATGTGCCTGACCTGGGGCACGCATTGCTACCTGACCGGCGAGTTGACCCGGTTCAAGGGCGCCGTCGTCTCGGCGGCACGCGCCGCGCGGGACGGGGGATACGCGACCGAAGAGGATCAGATCCTCGTCACCGCCGGTGTGCCGTTCAACGTGCAGGGTTCGACCAACATTCTGCGGGTGGCCCCCTGTGCCGAGCGGTTGATTTACGCCACCGATCCGGAATGACGGTCGCGCCGGACATCCTGATTGTGATTGCCACGCTGGTGGCCATGTTCTCGGCCTCCTCCGCCATCGGAAGTTGGGCCCAGCAAGAGCGCCCGATCCTGTCGGGCCTTTCGCTTCTGATCGCGATCGGGTTGTTCGTGTTTGTGGCCGTGACCGGCCCGGGCGGGTTTGGCTTCTGGGATATTCCCAACGCCTTCATCAGCGTGGCCGCGCGCATCCTGAACTGACCCGGATCGTATCGCATGGCCGGTCCGCGAACCGGCACGGCGCATGGACCAGACGCAGGCAGGCGGTGCGGGTCAGGCGCCCAGGAAGCGCGACACCAGATACCCAACCCCGGCATAGGGCAGCAGCGCCAAAAGCACGACGACGCCATCGCGCGTCAACATCCCGAGCGCCAGGAAAATGACGCCAACGCCCAGGATCGACGACGAAAACGGAACGAACTCCAGAACCGGCATGCTCAGCCCGGACAGAAGGCACAAGACTTGCGGCACCAGGATGAAGGGCTGCGTCACGAAGGCCCGGAACCGTTGTGCCGTATGCTGATCGATCCAGACCCCGATGGGGCGAATGCGCGTGAACGCGGCGCGGATGCGGTCACCGGCCACCTCTCGGCGCAGGATCCATTGGGGCAACCAAAGGTACCGGCGGCGCAGCAGCATCTGCGATGAGACCAGGACAATCAGGATGCCCATCAGCGCCGAGAAAAAGGGTATGCCACTCAGAGGCGTTGCCACCGCGATGGCGGGCAACAACAGGATCGGGGTAAAGCTGGCGCGGCCAAAGGAGCGCAGGACCGTGTCCAGATCGACAATGTCGGCCTCGGCGGCCTCAACCACGCGATCGATGATCTCGGGCAAGGTCGCGGGCGGGGGCGGATCCGTCGGGTCGGTCATGGGCGTCCTTACACCGGGCAGACCGCAAACGCACACGGCCAGACCTCGCCCACCTAGAGACGGCAGCCGTGAACATCAAGGCGTGCCGCGATCCGGGCGCTGGAACCCCCTTGTCAGCCCTTCGATTCCCGCCTATACGGCGCGCTTCGAACGGTGCGTCCGGCCAAAACGGCATGCCGCGACGCGCCTGAACCGACCCTGAAGAACTAGGAGACGGAAATGCCGAAGATGAAGACGAAGTCGAGCGCGAAAAAGCGCTTCAAAATGACGGCCTCTGGCAAGGTGAAAGCCGGCCAGGCGGGCAAACGCCACGGGATGATCAAGCGGACGACCAAGTTCATCCGCGACGCACGCGGGACCACGACCTTGTCGGCCCCCGATGCGAAGATCGTCAAATCCTACATGCCCTACGACCGCTAAGGAGGCCCGGATATGTCCCGTACCAAAGGTGGAACCGTCACCCATCGTCGCCACAAGAAGGTGATCGACCAGGCCAAAGGGTATTATGGCGCGCGTTCGCGGAACTTCCGCACCGCCACCCAGGCCGTCGACAAGGCGAACCAATACGCAACCCGCGACCGCAAGGCCCGCAAGCGTCAGTTCCGCGCCCTGTGGATCCAGCGCATCAACGCCGCCGTGCGTCTGCATGATGACAGCCTGACCTACTCGCGCTTCATCAATGGCCTCGCGAAAGCCGGCATCGAAGTGGACCGCAAGGTTCTGGCCGATCTGGCCGTGCACGAGCCCGATGCCTTCGGCGCGATCGTGGCCCAGGCCAAAGCCGCGCTCTAAGCGCCGCTTGAGGAAAAGCATTCCAAGGGTCGCTTCCGGGCGGCCCTTTTTTTCGTACTCACGACCTGTCGCAACGTTGATCGCGCGCCATGCCCGCAGTAGCGTGCCGCCATGTCACCGTTTCCGCACCTCGTCATTCTGGAGCGCCACAGCGCCCATCGCCGCAAGCGCTTCGCCGGATAGCCGGTCCCCTCTCGTACGCCTGACCGCTTATTCGATTGGAGACCACAGATGACGGAATTTACGACAATCCCGGTGCTGGACCTGGCACCGCTGACCACCGGCGCGGACACCAGCGCGCTGGCCCGCGATTTTGCCAAGGCCTATGGTGAAACCGGGTTCGGCTACATCATCAACCACGGCATCGACCCCGCCTTGCGGCGCGCGGTCTTTGACGCCGCGCGGCGCTTTCACGCGCTGCCCGAGGCGGTGAAACCGGCCATCGCGCTGAACCACAGCCACCGCGGCTATATCGCGATCAACACGTCGACCGACGTGACCTCGGACCTCGCCGAGGTGACCAAACCGAACCAGTCCGCGTCCTTCATGATGATGCGCGAAGACGCCGAGGCCGACCCCGAAATCTACCTCTCCGGGCCCAACCAATGGCCCGAGCTCGACGGGTTTCGCGCGGCCTGCGAGGCCTATGTTGCCGCCATGTCCGACCTTGGGTCCAAACTGATGGGCCTTGCGCTCGACGCCATCGGCGCCACCGACCGATCCATCCTGGACGCGTTTGAAACGCCCACGATCTGGCTGCGCCTGCTGCACTATCCGCCGCAATCACCGCACGCCCCCGATGATCTGTATGGGTCGGCCCCGCACAAGGATTTCGGGTGTCTGACCCTGTTGGCGCAGGACGATGTGGGCGGGCTTCAGGTGCAAACCCCGGCGGGCCATTGGGTCGATGCCCCGCCCCTGCCGGACGCTTTCGTGGTGAATGTCGGCGATATGCTGCACCGTCTGTCCAACGGTCGGCTCCTGTCGACACCGCACCGGGTGATCAATGCCACCGGGCGCGAACGCTATTCCGTCCCGTTCTTCTATGATCCCCATGTCGCGACCGACATCGCCCCTTTGCCCGGCACCGGCCCCGCCCGGTTCGACCCGCTCAATTTCGGGGCCTTCCTGCGCAGCGAGTTGGAGGCCAGCTACGACGCGCATAAAACCGGCGACAGCCCGCCCTGACCGATCACCCGACACCGGCCCGTCCGCCGTCCGAGGCCCGGACGGCGCGACGCAGGCCGTTCATTCCGCCAGGAACGTCCGGATAATCTCCAGAGTGACCTCGGGCTGGTCGTAGAAGACAAAGTGACCCGCATCCTCGATCGTTTCCAACCGCACATTCTGGAAGAAGGGCAGATGCCGTTCCTGATAGGCCGCGCCGTATACCGTGTTGCAGGTCGTCCCGATGATCAGCGTCTCACCTTCAAATCGATGCGCGTCAGAAATGAAATCCAACTCCTGCAACCGCACCGGATCGTTCACATAGGCCAAGACCGTATCATCCAGTGACTGGCGGCTGGCCCGCCACCCTTCGAACGCTTCCGGGATCACGTCGCCGCAATGAACGCCAGCACCCGGCGCAACCGGGAAGGCGTTGGACAGAATGTAATCATCACGGGCATGCGCATCCTCGGAAATGTCCACGCGCCACGAATTCATCCAGATCCACGCCAGCGCAGGATAGGCTGCCAGACTCGGACCCGTGAGCCCCTCAAAGAACGGCTGCGCCAGATCGGCCCGCATGAGCCCCGGTTCGATCAGGATGATCTTGTCCACCTTCTCGGGAAAGCGGCTTGCATAGCCCGAAGCCAGCATGCCCCCCCAACTGTGGCCCAGCAATGTCACCGGCCGCCCATTGCCGAAATGCTCCACGAACAGATCCAGATCGGTGAAGAAGCTCTCCAACTCCAACGCCCCCTCATTGTCGCGGGACGATAGCCCGGTCATGCGCTGGTCGTAAAAGACCAGATGGTGGGCATCCGAAAGCGGCGCGATGGGCAGCAGGTTGCGATAATCGCCCCCCGGTCCGCCGTGCAGCGCAATAACGACCGGATTGTCCGGGTCTCCCATGGTTTCTGAATGAAACGTGTACCCATCCAAGGTGATCGAAGGCAGCGACGCATCCTGATCCACCGTCGGGGCAAAGGTAACCGGTCGCAAAACCGTGTTGGCCAAGAACAAAACCACAAGGGCCGCGACAGACCACATAACCCTTCCCGCGGCGCGCTTGATCGAAAATCTACGTTTGCTGGTGCTGGTTCCAGTCATGTTCAGGTCTCCTTTGTATCCGTCTCGCTTGACTTGACAGTGTCAACTTTACGCCGTAAAGCACATTGAACTTTACACTGTCAAGAAAAAGACTCAAAACTATCGTCATGATCAAGAAACCACAAGGCAAGCAGCACCACGGCAACCTCAAGGAAGCGCTTGTGCTTGCTGGCCTCGAAATCCTCGAAGAAGACGGACTGGAGGGTCTGACGCTCCGGAAATGCGCCGCACGGGCGGGGGTGAGCCACGCCGCACCGAAACACCATTTCGACAATGTCGGGGCGCTCAAGTCAGCGATTGCAGCGCGAGCCTACAAAGTGTTCGAGACGTCGATGCGGGAAGGGATTGCCGAAGCGGGCGATGACCCGCTGGAACGCGTGCGCGGGATCAGCAACGGCTACATCAGGTTCGCGACGGAACATAATGCCCTCTTCAACCTGATTTTCGTGCCTCACGGCACCTACCCTCCTGACCCTGAACGGGATGCAGCGTCGGACTCCGCCCGGCGTGTGCTGGCAGAGATCAGTCAGGCCGTCGCGACGCCAAGACACGGCCTAAGCGTCACAGAGGTTGCGATTTGGTCCATGGCGCACGGCTATGCCAAGCTCATCGAAATCGGGCGCGTGTTGCCGGGAAGCGGAGATGGTCGGGACATCTCCTTCGACGATGTCTTTCCGTTCCTCACTTTCGCAGCGGACCAAGGCGACCCGTCGAGCGACGCAAACTAAACCTCGATGCCCTGCACACGGGATGGCAGGGCGCGCGTACCGCCTGATCTGCGCCGGGCCAGCACGTCCACGGGGCAAGCTTTGGGTGGCATAGCCGGGGGATATCCCACACACTGCAGCCAACACCGCATCCGGGAAGGGAGGCATCGGGACATGACCGACCAAATGGTCGAACTCAAAACCGCCGTTATCGAAACCTTCGGCACCCCCTGCGCGGTGATCGACATGGACGTGGTCGCGCGCAACATCGAACGGGCTCAACGCCTGTGCGACGCCGCCGGGGTGGCCAACCGCCCGCATATCAAGACACACAAATCCCCGATTCTGGCGCAGATGCAGATCGACGCCGGGGCACAAGGCATCACCTGCCAAAAGCTCGGTGAGGCCGAGGTCATGGTCAATGCCGGCATCACCGATATCATCCTTGCGACCAACCTTCTGGGCGCGGCGCGGTCGGGCAAACTGGCGGCGCTGCAACATCGGGTGCCGCTCAAGGTTTGCGCGGACAATCCGGTGTCCCTGGCCGCCTATGCCCGGGCGGCGCAAGAGGCGAACCGCGTGCTGGATGTCCTGATCGAATGCGACACGGGCCAGAACCGCGCGGGCGTGGAAACCCCGGGCGAAGCGCTGGCCCTCGCCCAGATCATCAAGGACGATCCCTGGCTCAACTTCGCGGGCTTGCTCTACTACCCGCCGCTGCACGGTTGGCCACAGACCCAGACCTTCCACGACGCGCTTCTGCCCGAGCTTGCCAGGATCGGCCTGTCGCCCGCGATCTTCTCTACCGGCGGGACCCCGAATTTCGCCCATGTCGGTGAACTGGACGGCGCGACTGAGCATCGTGCGGGCACCTGCATATTCAACGATTTGATGATGGTCGACGTGGGGTTTGCGGCGCTGGAGGAGTGCGCGTTCCAGGTCTTCACAAGCGTGGTCAGCCGGGGCGGCGCGGATCGGGGCATCCTCGACGCCGGGTCCAAGACGCTGACGTCGGACACCGGCGGTCTGGACGGGTACGGACGCATCCTCGAACATCCCGACGCCCGCATCCACAAATTTGCCGAGGAACACGGTTTTCTCGACCTGACCCGCTGCAACGCCAAGCCGGGGGTCGGGGACATCGTGCGCGTGGTGCCAAACCATGTCTGCGTGGCCGTCAACATGGTGGACCAGCTCGTCGCCGTGCGTCGTGGCAAGATCGAACGCGTCATCCCCGTCGCCGCCCGCGGCTTGCTGGTTTAGAAGACGGCCAACGCCAAACCTGTCACCCAGGTCGCCGAGTCGGTTTGCGCAGGACCTTGGTCATTACCACTGTTTCTTCCGCGCCATAGAATGTCTTTCGTTGCGCGACATAGCCCAGCGCCGTGTAGAAACGCACCGCCGACAAAGACGACGATACCACAAGCTCCGCGACACCCCCCTGCGCGGCCATCCCTTCTAGCGCGCGCATCACCGCGCGGCCGATACCCTGCCTTTGATGGTCGGGTGATACGAATACGGTTCTGATTTGGTCGCCTTGCAACGCACCCGTTCCAACCACTGTTCCATTCTGTGTGGCCACCACCGTGAACCGGTCTTTCAGAAACCGCAGAATGTCAGATGTCGTGAAATTTCCGACCAGTCGCTCAATTTCCTGTGCTGGATAATCCTGAGCGTTGATGTCCCGGATCGCGTTCCGAACAAGCTGGCCAATCGCTTCGGCCTGGTCGTCATGGGCTGGTTTTATGTCGATCCGAGGGCGCATGGTGGCACAGTAGCTCGTGTAGATCGAAATGTCGTCGCGCAAGCAGCTCGCCGCTGCCATCCAATATGCACAACAGGCCCGACGGCGGGCACCAATGGGCCACGCCAACACCGTGCCTTGGCGCGCCTTGCAGCTTCATCGCGCGTTCAGGGCCACGGCAATGGTTACCGAGATCCTAATTTCTGAAGAAAAACAGGCAGGTTCAGATGCTTAAGCCTATGCTCACACGTGAGCAGCCCAAGCCAGCCGACGGGGCTTGCCTGCCCGCCCATCCTGGGCGACCCTCACGTCACCGATTTCCAGCCCGTCAGGCCCATGTCCTTTTTTTCCGACTACCTCAAACGCACCGATAGTCGGATGCTGATGAAATGGGCCCATTATTTCGACATCTACGACCGCGAGTTCACCCGGTTCCGGTCCCGTCCGATCAGCTTTCTCGAAATCGGCGTGTTCAAGGGCGGCTCGATCCCGATGTGGCGGGCCTATTTCGCCAAAGGCTCGAAACTGACCTTTGTCGATATCGACCCCGATTGCGCCCGTCACGCCGATCCCGGCACCACGGTCGAGATCGGCACCCAGGCCGACCCGGCCTTCCTTGCGCGCCTGGCCGCCGACTACGGCCCGTTCGATCTGATCCTCGATGATGGCAGCCACATCAACGCCCATCAGATCGCCAGTTTCGAAGCGCTCTGGCCACACATCGCCGACCGCGGCCTCTACGTGGTCGAGGACTGTCACACCTCCTACTGGCCCGGGTTCGGCGGTGGATACCAGAACCCCGCGAGTTTCATCAGCTTTGCCAAGGCCAAGATCGACGCGATGCATTCCTGGTACACCGACGAGGATGACACCTTCCCCTTCGATCCGATTGCCGAAGAGCTGAACGGCGTCCGCTTCTACGATTCCATCGTGGTGTTCGAAAAACGCCGGAAGCCACACCCCCCGACCTCCATCACGTCGGAAAACGGCGAAGTTCGGGGCAGTCGCCGGGCGCTGGAGGTGCGGGGCCGCACCTCGGTCTTCAAGGGCAAGGACGGGACCTGATCCCAAGCCGCGCGCGCTCCCTTGAATTGCGCGCCGTCGCCCGATAGCAGGGGCGCGGAACAAAGGGACCGCGACCATGGACGATCTGCGCCAAACCTATCTCGACCGTATTGCCAACGTGGCCGACGAAGCCGCGCTGGAAGAGCTGCGGGTGACCGCGCTTGGCAAGAAGGGCGAGATCAGCCTGAAGATGCGCGAACTGGGCAAGATGACCCCGGAAGAGCGCCAGGTCGCTGGCCCCGCACTGAACGCGCTCAAGGATGAAGTGAACGCCGCCATCACCGCCAAGAAAGCCGCGCTGGCCGACGCCGCGCTGGATGAGCGGCTGAAGGCCGAGTGGCTGGACGTTACCCTGCCCGCCCGCCACCGCCGCGCCGGGACCATCCACCCGGTCAGCCAGGTCACCGAAGAGGCGACCGCGATCTTCGCCGATATGGGTTTTGCCGTGGCCGAGGGGCCGCAGATCGAAACCGACTGGTACAACTTCGACGCCCTGAACATCCCGGGCCACCACCCCGCCCGCGCCGAAATGGATACGTTCTACACCCATCGCGCCGACGGCGATAACCGCCCGCCCCATGTCCTGCGCACCCACACCAGCCCCGTGCAGATCCGCCACATGGAGGCCCATGGCGCCCCGTGCCGCGTGATCGCGCCGGGCCGCGTCTACCGGGCCGACTACGACCAGACCCACACACCCATGTTCCACCAGATCGAGGGGCTGGCGATTGACCGCGACATCTCGATGGCGAACCTGAAATGGGTGCTGGAGGAATTCTTCACCGCCTATTTCGGCACCAAGGTCAAAACCCGCTTCCGCGCGTCGCACTTCCCCTTCACCGAACCTTCGGCCGAGGTCGACATCCAGTGTTCCTGGGAAGGCGGCACCGTGAAGGTCGGCGAAGGCGATGATTGGCTGGAGGTTCTGGGCTCGGGCATGGTGCATCCGAAGGTTCTGGAGGCGGGCAAGATCGACCCGTCCGAATTCCAGGGCTTTGCCTTCGGCATGGGCATCGACCGGATCGCGATGCTGAAATACGGCGTGCCGGACCTGCGCGCCTTCTTCGAAAGCGACCTGCGCTGGCTGCGCCACTACGGCTTCAGCGCCCTGCAGGCGCCGGCGGTGCATACCGGGGTTTGAGCTTACGGCGATGCCGCAACCGGGTCGTCTGGTCCCTGCCGCGATGGCTGCCCCCACAAACCTTTGACATGACACCGACACCCAACCGGGTAACGTGTCGGCCATGTTGATCCGTGCCTTTGGCCTCGCCTTCGCCCTTGTTCTCGCCCATCCTGTAGCCGCGCAGACCCCCTGCCACGGGGACGTGGCCTGTCCTTTGGGGGATCGGTCGTACCACGTGCTGGAACCGGATGGTTGGGACGGCACCACGCCCCTGCCGGTCCTTCTGCATTTTCATGGCTGGCAGCGCCAAGGGGACCTGATCGTCCGTCATGACCGCATTGCCCGACATACCCGGCTGCGGGGTGTCTTGCTTGTGGCCCCGAATGGCGAGCGCCGGACCTGGCGGTTTCGCACCGCTGCGTCCCCCGATGTTGCCTTTGCGGATGCCGTGTTGACCGACCTTGCCGCGCGCTATCCGATCGACCCGGATCGTATCTACGTGTCCGGCTATTCCTTTGGCGGCGCCATGGCCTGGCGGTTTGTCTGTCAGTCGGGCGACGACATCGCCGGGCTGTTCGGCATCGCCGGCACGATCCATCAAAGCGAAACCTGCCCCGAGGCCCCGCGCGAGGTGCGCCACGTGCACGGTCTGGATGACACCGTCATGGATTTCCCGTTCGGGCCCGACGGGGACACAACCCACCCCGTCAGCCTCTGGCGCACCCAGTTCGGGTGTGGCGCCGGGCAGGACCTGGGCCAATGGAACCTCGTCAGCTTCCTGACCTTCACGCGGACGGAGTGGACCGATTGCGAGACCGGATACATTGCACTCGATCTCCACCCCGGGGGCACTTCATCCCGCACGGCTGGATCGGTCGGCAACTTGACGAGGTCTTGGGCCGCACACCGACCTACCCCTGACGATCCAGACTGTTCACGCCGGGGCGGCTTCACTAGCATCATCGGCACACAATCAAAGTGGAACGTGCCCATGATCCGAACGACCCTCGCCGCCCTGGCTCTTTTGACTGCACCTGCCTTTGCCGACGAGGTGTGGCAAACCGAGACCGGCGCCATCATCTACGAGGCCGATCTCGGCCATGTCGCTGTCCTGTCCTTCCCGTCCGATGTCATTCCTGGTGGGATCGTGGCCCAATCCGAGCGTGCGCGCGCCTATTTCCCCGGGCTTGGAGGCAATTTCGACAACCGCTCGACGCATACCGGGTATTGGGTGGCGACCGGCACGCCGACCTGCACCGCAACGCTGACCACGCTCGAGGCGATTTCGACCCAGACTTGGGGTCGCGTGACGGTCGTCTTCGACGGCCCGGCCTTTCCGACCAGCTTTACCATGTATGTCGGCACCTGTTGGGATGAGCCGATGATCGAGATGCGCGGCCTGACGCAGTGACGCCTGCAGCGCGCGGCGTTTGACCCCGCGCCCCTTGGCATACGGCGCAATCGGACCATCTTGGGCCTCATGCCGCGTTTTGCCCGCCCCCGCCGGTCGACCCTGATCGTGGCCGCGATGATCGCGGTCATCGTCGTGGCGCATGTTTTCCTGTGGCGGTCGGACATGCCCACCGGTCAGAAGGCCATGTGGACCACGTTCAACACTATTGCCTGGACGATCATCCTGGCCCCGGTGTTCTTCGTGGACCGCTGGCTTGATGCCACCAAGACGCGCAACCGGACCAAAGCCGAAGACGACTGATCCCACCCTTTTCCCTGCCGCGCAAATGCGGTAGCCCCCCGCCCAAGACAAGCGGAGCGAAAGCGATGAAATTCACCCTGTCCTGGCTTAAGGATCACCTGGAAACCGACGCCTCGGTCGATGAGATCGCCGAGACCCTGACCGATCTGGGTCTGGAAGTGGAAGGCGTCGAAGATCGCGCCGCGCGGTTGGCGGACTTTACCCTGGCCAAAGTGGTCAGCGCCGAGAAGCATCCGGACGCCGATCGCCTGCGGGTCTGTCAGGTGGAAACCGACGAAGGCCTGCAGCAGATCATCTGTGGCGCGCCGAACGCGCGTGCCGGGATCACTGTCGTGCTGGCGAAACCGGGCACCTACGTGCCGGGCATCGACACGACCATCGGCGTCGGCAAGATCCGGGGCATCGAAAGCTTTGGCATGATGGCCTCCGAGCGCGAGCTGGAATTGAGCGATGAGCATTCGGGCATCATCGAACTTCCCTCGGGCGAGGTCGGCCAACGGTTTGTGGATTGGTTGGCCGAGAACGACCCGGCCAAGGTCGACCCGGTCATCGAGATCGCAATCACCCCGAACCGGCAGGACGCGTTGGGGGTGCATGGGGTCGCGCGCGATCTGGCTGCACGGGGTCTGGGCAGTTTGAAAACCGCGACGCCCGCACCGGTAACCGGCACCTTCCCCTGCCCGATCGACGTCAGCATCGACGCGGACACGCTGGACGTGGCCCCGCATTTCGCCGGTCGCCTGATCCGGGGGGTGAAGAACGGCCCGTCACCCGACTGGTTGCAGGACCGGCTACGTGCCATTGGGCTGCGCCCGATCTCGATCCTGGTCGATATCACCAACTTCTTCACATACGACCAGAACCGCCCACTCCACGTGTTCGACGCCGACAAGGTCTCGGGCAACATGCGCGTGCACCGCGCCAAAGGCGGTGAGGAAATCGTCGCGCTGGACGACAAGACCTACACGTTCGGCGCGGGTCACATCATGATTTCCGACGAAAATGGCCCGGAAAGCATCGCCGGGGTCATGGGGGGCGCTGAAACGGGCTGCACCGATGAGACCGTCAATGTCTTCGTCGAAAGCGCCTATTGGGACCCGATCCAGATCGCCTATACGGGCCGCGATCTGAAGATCAACTCGGACGCCCGCTATCGGTTCGAGCGGGGCGTCAACCCGGAGTACTCGGTGCCTGGGCTGGAGGCGGCAACGCAGATGATCCTTGATCTGTGCGGCGGCGAAGCCTCCGAGCTGGTCGAGGCGGGCGCACCTCTGAAGACCGCACGCAGCTATCCGCTGGATACCGCGCGGGTGCAGTCGCTGGTCGGCATGTCGATCCCGAAGGCCGACCAGGTGCGCTACCTGACCGCGCTTGGCTTCTCGGCCACCGGGGCCGGCGATGTGCTTGAAGTTTGGGTACCGTCCTGGCGCCGCGATGTGCAGGGCGAAGCCGATCTGGTGGAAGAGGTCGCGCGCATGGCGTCCCTCACCCGGCTGGAACCGCAACCGATGCGGCGGCCACAGGACGGCGTGCCGAAGGCCGTTCTGACGCCCAAGCAGCTTCGCGAACGCGCGGCCCGCCGGACGATGGCGGCGCTCGGCTACAACGAGTGCGTCACCTACAGCTTCATCGACAAGGCCGCCGCCACGTTGTTTGGCGGAGGCACCGATGACGTGATGCTTGAAAACCCGATCTCGTCAGAGATGAGCCATATGCGCCCCGCCCTCTTGCCGGGTCTGTTGCAAGCGGCCGCCCGGAACCAAGCCCGCGGGATGATGGATCTGGCGCTGTTCGAACTGGGCGCGGCATTCCATGGTGGCGAACCGGGTGAAGAGCATGTGCAGGCCGCCGGGGTTCTGATCGGACACAGTGGCCCGCGCGATCCCTACGGCGCGCGCCGCCCGGTCGATGTCTATGACGTGAAAGCCGATGCCGAGGCGGTGCTGGCCGCGATGGGCGCACCAGCGAAGGTGCAGATCCTGCGCGGCGCCCGCCAATGGTGGCATCCGGGGCGGCACGGTATGATCTGCCTCGGGCCAAAGAAGGTTCTGGGTGTTTTCGGCGAGTTGCATCCAAAGGTCCTGTCCGCGATGGACATCAAGGGTCCGGCCATGGCCTTCACCCTCTTCCCGGGCGAGATTCCGATGCCGCGCAAATCGGGGGCAAGCCGCGGCGCGGTCGAGATGCCCGAATACCAGGCGGTCGAGCGTGACTTTGCCTTCGTGGTCGGCGCCGATGTCGAAGCCGCTGTTCTGGTCAATGCCGCGGCGGGTGCCGACAAGGCCCTGATCGAGGATGTCCGTGTCTTCGACGAATTCATCGGTGGGTCTTTGGGGGACGATAAGAAGTCCATCGCCCTGACGGTGCGGCTGCAGCCGACAGACAAGACCCTGACGGAAGATGAGATCGACGCCGTTGGCGCCAAGATCGTGGCCAAGGTCACCGCGGCCTCGGGTGGCGTGCTGCGCGGCTAAGCCTGGTCAGTCAGGCTTGGGCGCCGCCGCACGCCGCAGACGGTCATTGATCGCGCGCCCAAGCCCTGTATCGGGGATCGGGGCCACGACGATGGCTGGCGCGCCGCGCGCGGCGGCCATTGCGTTCGCGGTGTGCAGGGTCGCGAAAAGCTTGGCGGCGGCCTCCACAAGATCACCGTTGAGCGACAGGTTCAGATCAGCCGCGCCCGGGCCGAACCCGATGGCGACCGCACCTTTCGGGCCAGCCCTATCCAGGATCACCGGCACGTCCGGGGCGTAGTGGCTGGACAATTGGCCCGGCGCGCGGACTTGGCCGGGTGTGGTGTCCTCGGCGAGGGGCCCCGCGACGGCTTCAATGGCTTCGCGCGGCAAGCCCCCCTCCCTCAGCAGAACCGGGGGCGGGCCGGGATCGAGGATTGTGGATTCCAACCCGACCGTGCACGGGCCCGCGTCCAGAACCGCGGCCACCCGGCGCCCGAGGCCGGACACGACATGGGCAGCCTCGGTCGGGCTGATGCGGCCGGAGGGGTTGGCGGACGGCGCGGCAATGGGGCCACCAAACACACGAAGCACCGCTTGCATCGCCGGGTGGGCGGGCACCCGGATCGCCACCGTGTCCAGGCCCGCGCTGACCAAGTGCGCCAACCCCGCGTCGGCGCGCAACGGCAGCACGAGGGTCAGGGGCCCGGGCCAAAACGCCTGGGCCAACCGGTCGACTTGGGGTGAGATGTCGGCGACCTTCCGCACGGCATCCATGTCCGGAAGATGCACGATCAAAGGATTGAAGGTTGGCCGGCCCTTGGCCTCGAACACACGGGCCACAGCCGCGTCGTTTCGGGCATCGGCGGCCAGCCCGTAAACAGTTTCGGTCGGCACGCCGACCAAGCCTCCGTCACGCAAAACCGCGGCTGCCCGCGCGATACCGGCCGCATCTTCTAAAAGAATTTCTGGGGCTTGGGCCATTGGCTGTCGTGACGTAACGTTGCAGTTGATCGCCTCTGTTCCGACGCGCAGGAAACGGGGCAAAGGACGCACGCCCTTAGCGCGTTCTGCTTGGCCGCGCAAATGGCCGGATGCTAGGGGCGGCGGCAAGGACCATCGCGAGGGAGGTTTGGGCGATGCCGTACAAGGCCCCTGTTTCGGATTTCGAGTTTATTTTTGAGCACATCGTGGGGTTCGACCGCCTCACCGCCACGGACCGCTTCGACGAAGCCACACCGGATGTGGTCAGCGCGATGCTGACCGAGGCTGGAAAGCTGTGTGAAGAGGTTTTGGCCCCGCTGAACCGGGCGGGCGATCTGCATCCGGCGCGTTTGGAAAATGGCGTTGTGCGCACGTCCCCCGGGTTTGCCGAGGGATACCAGGCGATTGCCGAGGCGGGATTTGTTTCGATCAGTGCCCCCGAGGAATACGGCGGCATGGGATTGCCGCATACGATCACCTCGGCCGTGAACGAGATGATGGGATCGGCCTGTTTGGCACTCGAACTCAACCCATTGATGACGCAGGGCCAGATCGAAGCGCTGGAACATCACGCCAGCGAAGAGATCAAAGCGCTCTACCTGCCCAAGCTGATTTCGGGCGAATGGTGCGGGACGATGAACCTGACCGAGCCACAAGCCGGGTCGGATGTCGGGGCCTTGACCTCCAAAGCCGTGCCGAACGGGGACGGGACCTATGCGATCACGGGTCAGAAAATCTACATCTCCTGGGGCGACAACGACTTTTCCGAGAATGTCTGCCACCTTGTCCTGGCCCGGTTGCCGGATGGGGTTCCGGGCACCAAGGGGATCAGCCTGTTTCTGGTGCCAAAACGCCTGCCGGATGCGGACGGAAAGGCGGGCGTCGCCAACACGCTGAAGGTCGTCAGCCTCGAGCATAAGATGGGGCTTCATGGCTCGCCCACGGCGGTCATGCAGTATGATGGCGCGACGGGCTGGCTGGTCGGCGAACCGCATGCCGGTATGGCCGCCATGTTCACCATGATGAACAATGCCCGCTTGGGCGTCGGCGTGCAGGGTGTGTCGATTGCCGAAGCCGCGTATCAGCAGGCCGTGTCCTATGCCAATGAGCGCAAGCAAGGCCGCAGTGTCGTTGAAGGCGGGACGGGCACGATCCTCGACCACGCCGACGTGCGGCGCATGTTGACGGGCATGAAGGCCGAAACCTTTGCGGCGCGGGCGCTGGCCATGGATTTGGCCGTTTCAATTGACCTGGGCAACGCGGGCGATGCGGCTGCCAAAGCACGGGCTGCTTTCCTGACGCCCATTTGCAAGTCCTATGGCACTGACACGGGGATCAACGTCGCAAATGACGGGATCCAGGTCCACGGCGGTATGGGGTTCATCGAGGAAACCGGCGCCGCGCAGTTCCTGCGGGATGGACGGGTCACCGCGATTTACGAAGGCACCAACGGGATCCAGGCGATGGATCTGGTGGGCCGCAAACTGATGGATGGCGGGGCCGCCGCCTTTGCGTTGCTCGATGAAGTGGATGCCGTTGCAGCGGCGGCTGGCGGTATCGAAGGCGACGCCTTGGCCACGGACGCCAAGGCCCTGCGCGACGCCACCGAACGCATGGTGGCTCTCGAGATGAACGATCGTTTTGCAGGGGCCGTGCCGTTCCAACGCGCCTTTGCGCTGGTCTTGGGCGGGATGTACCACTTGCGCGCCAGCCTGGCCGAAGGCGGGACCGGCACCCGCGCCAACCTTGCGCGTGCCTTCCTGAGCCGCCCGATGGCCGCCGTGCCCGGCCTGCTGGCCGAGGCGCGCCGGGGTTCAGACGACCTGTACACGCTCAGCGCCGAAGATTTCGTGGCCTGAGCGATGGCGGATCTGGGGTTTCGGTGGACGGTCCGCAAAACGGGCGAGGTGATGATTACCCATCACGGGCGGTCGGCGGGGAAACTCCGGGGGGATGCCGCGGCGGCGTTTCTCGAATATGCCGACCCATCGGCCCCCGAAGACGTGCAGGACGACCTCGCGCGCTTGACGGGCAACTACAAGCGCGGCAACGAGCGGCTGGCGAAATCCCATCCCCGGAACAGGTAGATGATCCACACCCCGATTGAAGACGCGCCCGCCCCCGGCGAGGCAATCGAAGTGGCTGATGGGGTGCTGTGGTTGCGCATCCCGCTGCCGATGGCGCTGAACCACGTCAATTGTTTCGCCTTCCGCGAGGAGGATGGCTGGACGCTGGTTGATACCGGCTTGGACACCAAAAAGACCCGGGCGATCTGGGAAACCGCCTTGGACGGACCCTTGGGCGGCGTTCCGGTGCGGCGGCTGATCGTGACGCACCACCACCCGGATCACGTCGGTTTGGCGGGTTGGTTCCAAGGCAAGGGCGCCGAGCTGTGCATGACACGGGTCGCCTGGCTGACGGCGCGGATGCTGACCTTGGACGACCAGGATCGGCCAAGCGCCGAAACCGTGGCGTTCTGGCGGTCGGCGGGCATGGACCCCGAGATCCTGGCGCAACGCCGATCCGAACGGCCCTTCAACTTTGCCGATATCGCCACTCCCATGCCCTTGGGCTACACCCGACTTGAGGACAATGGCCGGATCGAGATCGGGGGGCGGCACTGGACCATCCGGTTCGGCCAGGGGCACGCGCCGGACCACGCCACGTTCTGGTCCGACGATGAAACCCTCGTGATTGGGGGCGACCAGCTTCTGGCAACGATATCACCCAATCTGGGTGTGTACGCGACCGAGCCCGACGCGGACCCCGTCGGCGAATGGATGGACAGTTGCGATCGGCTCGCCGCGTTTGCCCGCGCCAGCCAACTGGTGTTGCCGGGTCACAAGCTGCCCTTCACCGGATTGCCTGATCGCATGCGCCAGTTGATCCAGAACCACCACGGGGCGCTTGAACGGCTCAAGGCCCATCTGGCGGCCGGTCCCCGGACGGCATCCGACTGTTTCCCGCCCCTGTATAAGCGCGAAATCGACAGTGGCACCTACGGGTTGGCGCTCGTGGAAGCCGTCGGGCACCTCAATCACTTGCTGCGCACGGGGCAGGCAACGCGCACGATGTCCCCCGAGGGCGCCTGGCTTTGGTCGCTCCGCAACAGGTGACGGGGTGCGGCAGGTTGCGCTGCTTTGACAGGGCTGACAGCGGGCCGCAAATCGGCTAACCGAAGCCAAGCGAAATACGAACCTTTGGGTTTAGGGGAACGATCATGGCCGAGAACGAACACAAGCACGGTGAAATGGACATCACCGAACAGGAAAAGACCTTTGACGGGTTCATGCGCTACAGCGTGAATGTCGGGATCTTCTGCATCCTGGTCGTCATCTTCCTGGCGATTTTCGCAGTCTGATGTCGTTGCGCCGCCTGGCCTTGGTGGGCGCCGCGCTGTTGGCGTTGGCCGGATGCGGGGGCGAGCCTGTGTGGGCGCCGGATGACGTCGTCGCGCGTGCAGCGTTCCGAGCCGACGTTCCACCGACCGTGACCCTGATCACGATGATCAACAATCGCTCGGGCGCAGGCGGTCATTCGGCCTTGATGATCGACGGATCTCAGCGCGTGCTGTTCGATCCGGCGGGCAGCTGGCACAACCCGGCCATTCCCGAGCGGAACGATGTCTTGTTCGGGATGTCACCGCCGGCGCTTGACCTCTACATGGATTACCATGCCCGCGAGACGTACCACGTGGTGGTTCAGGAAGTGACGGTCAGCCCGGGCGTGGCCGAGTCGCTGATCCAGCAGGTTCAGGCCTACGGGGCCGTTCCATCGGCACAGTGTTCCCTATCCATCAGTCGCATTCTGACCAATACGCCGGGTTTCGAGAGCATCGGCAGCAACTGGTTTCCCGATCGCACCATGGATCGGTTTGAGGAACTGCCCGGTGTTCGGACATCGCGGATTTATGACGATGATTCCGACGACAACCTCGAGCTGCTGCAGGCCCAGGCCCGCGCCCAGTTCGACGCCGAGCGCATTCGGACCCTGGCGGACAACTGAGACCAGCGCAGGCTGGAGCCAAAAAAAAGAACCCCCGCGCTGGAGCCCGGGGGTTTTTCATTTTCTGGGGTCTGAGCGACCCAAGCTCGCGGATGCGACCGAGGGGCTTAAAGAAGCCCTTCGCGCTGCGCCTTTTTGCGCGCCAGCTTGCGGGCCCGACGAATGGCTTCAGCCTTTTCGCGCGCACGCTTTTCCGAGGGTTTTTCGTAATGCTGCTTGAGCTTCATTTCCCGAAAAACGCCTTCGCGCTGAAGTTTCTTCTTCAGAGCCCGGAGCGCTTGATCGACGTTGTTGTCGCGAACACTGACCTGCATCGTGGTGTCACCACCTTCCTAAGTTAGAGTTGCAAGTTGAAGCAGGAGGTGGCCGTATAACAAAGGCCCCCTAGCTTGTCTACCGCAAGCACAGCGCACCGTTTTCGAAAGGGATCCCACATGACAGACGCCAAAGATCGCATCCTTGATGCCGCTTTGATGCATGTGCCGTTCGATGGCTGGTCCGAGGCCAGTTTCAAGGCGGCCGCCGCGGACGCGGATGTTCCAGAGGCCGAGGCGCGCACCCTTTTCCCGCGTGGTGCAGTCGACCTGGCCCTTGCGTTTCATCGGCGCGGCGACGCGGCCATGGTCGAAACACTGACGTCCACGGACCTCACGACGCTTCGCTACCGCGACCGGGTGGCCTTCGCGATTCGCACGCGCCTTGAATTGGCCGAGGACGACAAGGAATCCGTCCGCCGGGGCCTGACGCTGTTTTCCCTGCCGATGCACGCTGCGGATGGGGCCAAGGCTCTGTGGGAAACCGCCGACGCAATATGGACGGCGTTGGGGGACACGTCGGAGGACCTGAACTGGTACACGAAGCGCGCCACGTTGTCGGGCGTCTATTCGTCGACCGTTCTCTATTGGCTCGGCGATCAATCCGCCGGGCACAGCGCCACATGGGCCTTTCTTGATCGGCGCATCGACGATGTCATGACGATCGAGAAGGTGAAGGCCCAGGTCCGGGAGAACCGCCTGCTGAAACCCTTCCTCGCGGGACCGGAGTGGGTGGCCGGCCAGATCAAGGCCCCGACCAAGGGCGGCACGCGGGGGCTGCCTGGACGCTGGCGCGGTTAAGCCAACGCTTGCCTCTGCTTTTCGGATTGGTCACACCGGGGGGACCAAACACGGAGGGCCCGGATGACCGATATTCCTGCAACGATGCGCGCTGTGAACTGTCGCGCCCCCGGCGGCCCGGACGTTCTATTCACCGACACCATCCCGGTGCCTGCCCCCTCGGCCGAGCAAATTCTGATTGCCGTGGACTATGCAGGCGTCAACCGGCCCGATGCCTTGCAACGGGCGGGGAACTACGCGCCGCCACCAGACGCATCCCCGATCTTCGGCTTGGAAGCCGCCGGGACAGTCGCGGCTGTCGGTGAAGGCGTCTCGCGGTGGTCCGTGGGGGACAAGGTTTGCGCCCTGCTACCGGGCGGGGGCTACGCCGACTATGCCGTTACCCACCAAGACCACGCCTTGCCGGTGCCTACCGGCCTGTCGATGGCCGAGGCCGCGGCCTTGTGTGAAACCTATTTCACGGTGTGGACCAACGTTTTTCAGCGCGGCGGATTGACGGCGGGTGAGCGGTTCCTGGTGCATGGCGGCTCGTCCGGGATCGGGACCACGGCGATCCAACTGGCCGCCCATTTCGGGGCCCGCGTGTTTGCTACGGCCGGGTCAGACGAAAAATGTGCGGCATGCCTGAGCCTCGGGGCCGAACGCGCGATTAACTACCGAACCGAAGACTATGTCTCGATCATCCGCGATGCGGGTGGGGCCAACCTGATCCTTGATATGGTCGGCGGCGACTACCTGCCCCGCAACATTAAAGCCCTGGCCGATGACGGGCGGCTGGTTCAAATCGCCTTCCTGCAAAGCCCGAAGGTCGAGCTGAACTTTGCCCAGGTCATGGTGCGCCGGTTGACGATCACCGGCTCAACCTTGCGGCCCCAATCCGATGCCGCGAAGGCCGATATCGCCGAGGCTTTGCGCACCCATGTGTGGCCGCTTCTGGATGCCGGAATTGTTGCGCCGGTCATGGATCAGACGTTTGATCTGGATGACGCATCCGCCGCCCATGCGCGCATGGAATCGAGCCAGCACATCGGGAAAATCGTCCTGAAAGTGCGGTAGTGCCGGGTCCGCGTCAGTCGAACAGCGCCCATCCCGCCAGATAGCGGGTGACCCCTGTGATCGCGCAGGCAGCCGCGAAAACCCACGCCAAGATCGCGAACGCCTCGGGAAACAGGCAGAACGCGACAAAGACCGCGATCGTTTCCGCCCCCTCGGTCAGGCCGCCAAGGTAATAGATGCCTTTGGTCGGATAGTCCGCCGCGGTCAGCCCGCGCCGGGCTGCTATGGCCGAGAACGCCAGAAACGATGTCCCGGACAGGATGAAACTGGCAATCAGAAATGCGCCCGGCACGGCGTTTGCGTCCGGCGCAGACACAATGAACCCGAGCGGAAAGGCCGCGTAGAACACGAAATCCAACGCGATATCCAGAAATGCGCCACGATCGGTGGGGCGGGTCAGGCGCGCAACGGCACCATCCAGCCCGTCAGCCAACCGGTTCAGGATCAGGCCCACCAGTGCCACCGCATGAAGACCAAAGGCCGCGGCCACCGCAGCCGCCATCCCGATGGCAAAGCCGACCAGCGTGATCTGATCGGCGCGCACCCCCATCCGGACCAGGACACTGGCCGGATCGGCAAGCAGACGGCGCTGCAGTGGAAGAATCTTTGCGTCGATCATGACCGCCTCTTATCAGGGCGCCGACCGGGATGTCATGCGGCCTCGCGGCTTGGTGATAAGAGGTGCGACGTCCGTGATTTTGATCCGAAAGCTTCCCCCCTCTTTTCTGAATCAGATAGGGGCTTATATATTGCCGCCTGAACCGCACGGCCCAAGCCCGTTGGAGACACAATGGTGACAGCACCCTGGATGATGGCCGATGAGCCGCCGAAGGAAGACGGCGAGACGAATGTCATCACCAAAACCAAACCGAAGACGCAGCGCCCCCCGATGTATAAGGTGTTGCTTCTGAACGATGATTACACGCCGATGGAATTCGTCGTCCACGTTCTGGAGCGGTTCTTTGGCGTGACCCATGCCCAGGCGGTCGAGATCATGTTGACCGTGCACAAAAAGGGCGTGGCGGTCGTGGGCGTCTTTTCCTACGAGATCGCCGAAACCAAAGTTGCGCAGGTGATGGATTTCGCACGCCGCAATCAACATCCGTTGCAATGCACGATGGAGAAAGAGGAATAGGATTCCTCGCACCCTGACATGACCCCTGATCGTTGGACCCTTGCGCAAGAGGCGGGCGAGTTGACCCTGCCCGATGGCGATGCGCTTGTGATGCTGGCCCGTGGCGACGCGGAGTTCGCCACACTGGGCGACGTGACCTGTGTCCAGGGGTTCAGACCGGATGTCGACCGGTTAGAGGCCCGCGGCCTGACTGTCACGACCGAACCCGACGGGGCCTACGCCAAGGCGTTGGTGCAAAACGACAAATCACGTGTTGCGACCCTGTCTGCGATCGCCGAGGCGGCAGCGCTGGTGTCACCCGGTGGGATCGTGATGGTCGACGGACAGAAGGACGAAGGCATCGAAGCGGTGCTCAAGCAGCTGCGCAAGGTGGTCGAGGTCGGAGGCGTCCTGTCGAAGGCCCACGGGAAACTCATTTGGTTCACCCGTCCCGACTCTCCGCCCGACACCATGTTCGATTGGATCGCCGAACCGGTTGAGGTGGAAGGCGGCTATCTGACCGCCCCCGGCGGGTTTTCAAGCGACGGGCCGGACAGGGGCTCGGAACTGCTGGTGGCGCTTTTGCCGGAGTTGAAGGGGCGCGTGGCCGATTTCGGCGCCGGATGGGGCTATATCGCGGGCGAAGTTCTGGCCGAGCAGGACGGGATCGAAACACTCGACCTGATCGAAGCGCATCGCGGCATGCTGGAGGCCGCCGAGGCCAATATTGATGACGACCGGGCCCAGTTTCACTGGTTGGATGTCACGCGATACACGGCCGAAACGCCCTATGACGCGATCCTGTGCAATCCGCCCTTTCACACAGGCAAGCGTGCCGACCCAGATCTTGGACGCGCGTTTATTTCAGCGGCCGCTCGGAACTTGAAACCCTCGGGCCGTTTCTTCATGGTCGCCAATCGACACCTGCCGTACGAAGACGCGCTCAAGGCCGCCTTCGGTAGCGGCCGACTGCTTGGGGAACTTGAAGGCTACAAACTCTACGAGGCGGCAAAGCCGAAACGCTGAACCGCGCCTGAAACGCAGGATGACCGACCCATGACGCTTTCCATCCAGGGCAAGACCGCCATCATCACCGGTGCCGCAAACGGCGTCGGTCTCGCGATTGCGCGGCATTTCATCGACCGCGGCGCAAACGTGATGTTCGCAGATCGCGACAAGGCCCGACTGGCCGACGAATGCGGCGAGATCGAAGACGACAAAGGGCAGGTGCGCTACTTTGCCGGCGACCTGAGGGAAAAGCTGACCATCGAGAACCTAGTCTCGGCCACGATCGATGCGTTCGATCGGGTGGACATCCTTGTCAACGCCAGCCGGCAAGTGATGACGACCGATCCGCTGGACCCGAGCGATGAGTCGGTCGGAACGCTTTTGGATCAAAACATGTTCACCGCACTACGTTTGAGCCAATCCGTGGCCAAGCGCATGATCGCCCAAGCCGAAGCCGATGGGCGCGAGGACGACGCCGCCATAGGGTCGATCATCAATGTCTCCTCCATCGCGGCGCGGCGGACCCATCCCGAATTGATGGCCTACTCGATCAGTGCCGCCGCGCTTGATCAGGCGACACGCAGTCTTGCCATCGCCTTTGCGCCGCATCGCATTCGGGTGAATGGTGTGGCCTTCGGCTCACTCATGTCCGCGAGCCTGAAAGATTCGCTGAACGAAACAGACGGTCTGCGCAACGAGATCCGCCAATGCACCCCGCTTGGCCGCATCGCCTCGGCCAAGGAGGTCACCGGCGCGGTCCAGTTCCTGACCTCCGAGGGCGCAGGGTTCGTCACGGGCGAAGTGATTACCGTCGATGGCGGGCGGACGCTGCTCGACAGCGTCAGCGCCGCTGCGCACTGACCAGGATCGGGCTCACCCCGCGACCAGATCGCAGTTCGGGGCGCTCAGGTCGACGCCGCGCATCCATCCTTCGGTCAGCCTGCGACCGTCGGGGCCGGTTAGGATTTCGACATAGACCCATCCACCGGGACGGCCGAAATAGGTCGACAAGACAGACTGACCGGTGCGCGCCATGCCGGCGATCGGCGCGCCGAGGAAAGCCCCTGACCGGACCGGGAAGTCCGCCCCTCTGTAGCCCCAACACGCGTAGCCACCCACGTAATCCGGCGCAGGCAGGTCCATAATGCCGGCGAACCGTTGGTAGGTCTGACGCATGGCCGCTGTTGGCATCTGGCCGGTGGACACCCGGCACCCCACGAATGCCTCGCCCTCGCGGATCAAGCTGACCGTCTCGGCATCGAGCCCGGTGGGCGTGGGGCCCGAAACCGTGCAGTTGACGTTGTCGAACAGCATCTGTCCTGTCACCGACTGGAAGCAATGGCCAAGCCGGTCAAAGATCATGTTTCGCAGAACCCAGGCTTCGGTGCAGTAGTCGACAGACTGAGCCGAGGCCGGCGCGGCCAATACGCCGAGGCAGAGGGCGACAGTTCGAACCAGACGACGCATGGTGGCGGTCCTCCCTTGAGAGCGGATGGCCGCAATACTACCCCAGAGCCGCGCCAACACATAGCACGTCGGACGCCCCGGAACCCAGTTGATCCCGCCCCTGTGCTCCCGCAAAGTTCCGCGCAAGGACGAAGCACGAACAGGGACACACCATGCCGCAGAAGATTGACCTCTGGATCACCGTGGGCAGCACGTACAGCTACCTGACCGCAAACCGGGCCCAGGACATGGCCGAGGCTGCCGGGGTGACCCTGCACTTGCGTCCATTCTATCTGGGACGCATCTTTCGCGAGATGGGGTTCTGGCCGTTCCACCCGGACACGCCAAAGATGCGCTATATGTGGCGTGACATCGCCCGCAAATCTGCGGATCGGGGGTTATCCCCTAACCTGCCCGCACCCTACCCGGCGCCGCAGACAGATCGGGCGAACCGGGTCCTGCAGGCCTGTATCAACCGGGGGGAAGGGTTTGCGTGGCTCAAAGCCTCGTACGTGGCCTGGTTTGAGAACGGGATGCTTCCGGGAGAGGACGACCACCTCACCGCCAGCCTGAGCGCAGCCGGTTTGCCCGTCGACGCGCTGCTGCAGGAGTCAGAAAGCGCGCCCATTGAGGACGCGCTTGTTGCTTCGACCGAGGCTGCCAAGGCCGCGGGTGTGTTCGGCGCCCCGACGTTTCTGGTGGGCGACGAACTGTTCTGGGGCGATGACCGGTTGCAAGACGCGCTGGCCTGGGCCAAACGCGCCTAGGCCTTAGCGGTCGTCTTCATCCTCGTCATCGTCGGCATTGCCTGCCGGCAAGTTGAACAGACTGTCAGCGTCCAGTTCGGGCTCGGGCGTTTCCGCTTCGTCATCCGCATCGGTGAGCGAGAAGGTCTCAAGACCCGAGATGTTCGACGGCATCTTGGGTTCGGGATCCATGCCCAGGCTTTGTTCGGTCGACACCAGTTTGCGCCGCTCGTCATCGCTCATGACGCTGCCTTCGGCGGCTTTCTTGGCGTTGGCTTTCTGAACCGCGGCATCCAGCTCCGACTGCTTACACAGGCCAAGGGCCACGGGGTCGATGGGTTGGATGTTGCTGATGTTCCAGTGCGTGCGTTCACGGATGGCCTGGATCGTCGGCTTCGTCGTGCCGACCAGCTTCGAGATTTGACCGTCAGACAGCTCCGGGTGGAACTTAACCAGCCACAGGATCGACGCCGGGCGGTCCTGGCGCTTGGACAGTGGCGTATACCGGGGGCCGCGCCGCTTTTCCTCTCCGACCGCGGCCGGGTTGAACTTGAGCTTCAGGGCATAGAGCGGATCAGCCTCGGCCTTGTCGATCTCTTCCTGGGTCAACTGGTTGTTTACGATCGGGTCGAAACCTTTGACACCGGTTGCCACATCCCCGTCGGCGATGCCCTGCACCTCCAGCTCGTGCAGACCACAAAAATCCCCGATCTGCTTGAAGGTCAGGGTGGTGTTGTCGACCAGCCAAACGGCGGTGGCTTTCGCCATGATCGGTTTGTTCATGTCACGCTCCTTACGGTAAGCCGGTCCCGACGCCGGAAATCGGCTGCGGAGGGTCTCCGCGGTTCCTCGATGTCGGGGAAGTTGCGGCGTATATAGGCGTGATGCCGGCCAGAGGGAAGAGCAAATGAAACGCGTGATTGCCCTGTTGATGGGGATGTGGGCCTGCGCTGCCGCCGCCGAAGGTGAGCGTGCCGGCGACTTTGATTACTACGTGCTGGCGCTGAGCTGGACGCCCACATGGTGCGCCATCGAAGGGGATGACCGCGGCTCGCCCCAATGCGATCCGGGTCAGGGATTTGGCTTCACGCTCCATGGGTTGTGGCCGCAGTATGAAGAGGGCTGGCCAAGCTTCTGCCCCACGGTGGAACGCGCGCCGTCGCGCGGCATGACGGGGGAGATGGCAGGCCTCTTTGGCTCGTCCGGTCTGGCGTGGCACCAGTGGCGCAAACATGGTGTGTGCACGGGCCTCAGCGCCGCCGACTACTATCGCCTGTCGCAAGTGGCCTATGACAGGATTGCGCGGCCCGATGTGTTCCGGCGCTTGGATCAACCCGTGCGATTGCCCGCCGCGGTGGTGGAGGAGGCGTTCCTGGAAACCAACCCCGACCTCTCGCCTGATATGTTGACCGTGACCTGCCGACAGGACCGCATCCAGGAAGTTCGGATTTGCCTGACGCGCGAGCTGGAGCCGCGCCAATGCGCCGCCGATGTGCGTCGTGACTGCACCCTGTCGGACGCGCTATTCAGCCCGATGCGGTAGCGATCTCAGAGGGTTTTGCGCGCCCGAAGTGCCGCCGAGATTGTGCCATCGTCGAGATAGTCCAACTCGCCCCCGATGGGCACACCCTGCGCCAGCGAGGTGACCGTCACCTCGGCCCCCTCAAGCGCGTCGGCAATATAGTGGGCCGTGGTTTGCCCATCGACCGTCGCGTTGAGCGCCAGAACCACTTCACTGACCGACTCACTTGCGATCCGTTCCAAGAGCTTGGGGATGTGCAAATCCTCCGGCCCGATATCGTCCAGCGCACTCAGCGTTCCGCCCAGAACGTGATACCGCCCGCCGAACGCTTGTCCGCGCTCCATCGCCCACAGATCGGCGACATCCTCGACCACGCAAATCTGGCCATTGGCCCGACCGTCATCCAAACAGATCGGGCACAGTTCGCCCGTGCCGATGTTCCCACAATTCAGGCATTCGCGGGCGCTGTCGGCCACCTTGCCCATCGCATCGGCCAAGGGGCGCATCAGCGGCCCGCGCTTTTTGATCAGGTGCAGAACGGCCCGGCGGGCCGACCGTGGCCCAAGCCCGGGCAGCCGCGCCATGATCTCGATCAGCGCCTCAATATCCTTGGAGCCCTCGGCCACGCGCGCCGTCCTCTAGAACGGCATCTTCATGCCAGGGGGCAGGCCCATTTCCTCGGCCAGCTTTCCCATTTCTTCCTGGCTTCTTTCCTGCGCTTTGACTTGCGCATCCTTGATGGCCGCAAGGATCAGGTCTTCAACGACTTCCTTGTCATCTTCGTTGAAGATCGACGGGTCGATATCCAGCGCCGTCAACTCGCCCTTGGCGGTGGCCGTCGCCTTGACCAGTCCGGCCCCGGATTCCCCAACCACCGAAATCGTACCAAGCGCTTCCTGCATCTCGACCACTTTGCCCTGCATTTCCTGCGCTTGCTTCATCATCTTGGCCATGTCGCCAAGACCACCCAGACCTTTGAGCATCTCGCTCTCCTTGTGTTTCAGTCGTCCTCGAACGGGTCCCAATCATCATCTTCCGGCAAGGCTTCGAGGGCTCGACCTCGGCCTGTGCTTCGATGGCATCATGGGTGCGAATATCGGTGATTTTGGCCTGCGGGAAAGCGGACAAAACCGCCTGCATCAGTGGATGCGTTTCGACCTCCGCCTCCATCTCGCGGCGCGCCGAGGCTTCGTCTTCCTCGATCGTGGCGCCGCCACCGTCACTTTGGACCGAGATCGCCCATCGGGCGCCCGTTGCATGTTTCAGAGCGCGGCCCAAACGCTGCGCAAGATCGGTCGGTGCGGCCTCTGTCGGTTGGAACGTGATCTGCCCCGGGGCGTAGCTGACCAGACGCAGCGTGGTCTTGACCTCCACCAAGAGCTTCAGGTCCCGCAGCTCTTCGATCAGGGCGACGACACTGTGAAAGGTTGGATAGCGGGACAGGTCGACCGCCTGCTCCACGGCCAGGGCCGCTTGTGCGCCGCCGCGCGACGGGCCGGACGACGGTACCGGGGTCTGGCTGGCCGACGGACCGTTCTGGGGGCCTGCGCGCGGACCGGGGGCCGAGGGGGCGGGCCCGCTTGGCGGCGCCTCCTGCAGCTTTTTGACCAAGTCCCCCGGCGTCGGCAGATCAGCGATATGGGTCAGGCGGATCACCGCCATCTCGGCGGCCATCATCGCGTTGGGGGCCAGGCTGACCTCTTCCAACGCCTTCAACAGCATTTGCCACATCCGCGTCAGGACGCGCATGGGCAGGCGGTCGGCCAATGATTTTCCGCGCACCCGATCCTCGGGCGCGATTGTCGGATCATCGGCGGCCTGCGGCGTGATCTTGATGACGCTGAGCCAGTGGGTGATCTCGGCCAGATCGCGCAGCACGGCGACCGGATCGGCCCCATCGGCATATTGCGCGCCCAACCCATCCAGCGCACCAGCGGCGTCCCCGCCCATGATCGCTTCGAACAGGTCCATGACCCGACCGCGATCCGCAAGGCCAAGCATTGCGCGCACCTGGTCGGCGGTGGTTTCGCCCGCACCGTGCGCGATGGCCTGGTCCAATAAGCTCATGGCGTCCCGAACCGAGCCTTCCGCGGCACGCGTGATCAACGCCAGCGCATCCTCGGCAATCTCGGCGCCCTCAAGCCCGGCCACTTTCTGAAGATGGGCGATCATCACCTCGGGCTCGATACGACGCAAATCGAAGCGTTGGCAGCGCGACAGGACCGTGACCGGCACTTTTCGAATCTCGGTCGTGGCAAACAGGAACTTCACATGGGCCGGTGGCTCTTCCAGCGTCTTGAGCAGCGCGTTGAATGCGCTGGTCGACAGCATGTGAACCTCATCAATGATGAAGATCTTGTAGCGCGCCTGCGCGGCGCGGTAGCTGACCGTCTCGATGATTGCGTCGCGGATGTTCTGGACGCCCGTGTTCGAGGCGGCGTCCATTTCCATCACGTCGACATGGCGCCCTTCGGAAATGGCGACACAGTTTTCGCACAGTCCACAGGGGTCGGTGGTTGGCCCGCCCTGTCCGTCCGGCCCAATACAATTCAAGCCTTTGGCGATGATCCGCGCCGTGGTGGTTTTTCCCGTCCCACGGATACCGGTCAGCATGAAGGCCTGCGCGATGCGATCCGCCTCGAACGCGTTTTTCAACGTCCGAACCATCGCTTCCTGCCCGATGAGATCGGCAAAGGTCGCGGGGCGGTATTTTCGCGCCAGAACCTGATAGCCAGTATCGGGGGTGTCGCTCATGCAAGGGTGCTTTCGGGGCCGCTACAGTCACCCGCCAGACTAGGCGGAAGCCGGGGCAAGGTCCATAAGCTGCGGGACCGACTTGGCGTCGACGGAAATGTCTGGCAAGGCAGTGGAATTGACTGGGAAGGAACCCACTTTGGCCGAACATCAGCCCAACCCCGTTCTCGTCGCCGCGATGGCGGCGTTCTTCGTGGCCATGACGCTGGCCGCCCTGGTGTTCTGGGTGCTGGCCCTGGTGCTGCCCGGCGGCATTACGGGTGCCATCGCCTTTGTCGGGCCGACGGGGATCGCGATTGTTGGCGCGCTTCATATTCCGACGGCGATCGTGGGCATTCTCCTGTGGCAATGGTACCGGCGCCGCTTGCCCGCCCTTCAGCGGGTCGCCCTCGAAGCTGCGACGCTGTATTTCGGGCTGCTCGTGCTGATCAGCATCTTTTTCAATTATCTCGCGGTCTCGTTCTTCGACAGCATCAGCTGACGGCGGTGTTGCCGGACGCCGCTTCTTGTCCTAGGGTCGCGGCGCTGCTCGGGGCAGCATCCAGGTCCGCGGAAAGCCGTCATCGGCACCCCATTTGTCTGATCAGACATCCTTTCGGTGTCTCTCTTGCCCGGTTGAGCGGACCATTGGGCGGTGTACGGAGGGAACCCGATGACCAAATCCATGGACCAATTGCGCCGCGATGCGAAGGCGCTGAAGACCGACTATGATGCGGGCGACACGCACGCGCGGACGCGTGTGAACAACTGGATCCCCGATCACGAAGACCGCACCCTGAAACATGCCGACTTCCTGCATGTCGTGGCCCGCGACCAGGGGTTCGGCAGTTGGCCCCACATGAAACTGGCGGTCGAGACGATGGGTATGGATCGCGCCGCCAAGCAGCAGCGCCTGATCACGGCGGTCCATCATGGACAGGCCTGGGTCGTGGACAAGCTGTTGGACGACACCCCCGACCTGGCCGACGGTCATTTCGGGTTGCTGTGCGCGCTGTATCTGAAAGACGCCGTGGCCGACTGGCTGGACCGAGACCCAGAGGCCGCAACCCGTAAACTGGGCGTCGCGCCACCACTGATGCATCTGGCCCGGTCGCGCATGCTGCCGCATTACCCGGACCGCGAGGGCGACATGCTGGCGATTGCGGACATGTTGCTGGCCAAGGGGGCGGATGTGAACGCGGGGGCACCCGCCTATGTCGGCAGCGATCACATGCTGTCGACGCTTTATTTCGCGGTCGGGCACGCCGGGAACATGCCCATGACACGCTGGCTGCTGGAACACGGCGCCGATCCGAACGACAACGAATCGCTCTACCACTCGACCGAGCTTGGGCATCACGAAGGACTGCGGATGCTGCTGGAACACGGCGCCGACCCCAAGGGCACGAACGCCATGCTGCGAGCGATGGATTTCCACGATACCGAGGCGGTGAAACTGCTGCTCGAGGCCGGTGCGCTGGCCGATGAGTTCAACGGCGATCATGTCGGCGGCGAGGCGCCTTGGGTTGTCCCGGCGCTCCACCAAGCCGCCCGGCGCATGTCCCCGCCAGAGATGGTCGAGGTGCTTTTGGATGCGGGGGCGGATCCGGCGCGTTCGTATCAGGGGATGACGCCCTACGCCTATGCACGCGTGTTCGGGAACACGGGTCTTGCCCAGGCATTGGAGGCACGCGGGCACGCAACCGACCTGTCCGGGGTGGAGCAGCAAATGGCGGATATCGCGGATGGCAACGTCCCGTCGCCGCGCTTCATTGACCCCGAACAGTTGCCCGACGCCTGCCGCAACATCATCCGGATGATTCTGCACCTTCCCGGCACGCTGCCCCATGTTCAGCGCCTCGTCGACGCCGGCATCGAGTACGACCGGCCCGACACCGAGGGCCTGACGCCGGTGCAGCTTGCAGGGTGGGAGGGATTGCCCGAGGTGATGGCCTACTTCCTGACGCTCAAACCCGACCTGGGGCACGTCAACGGCTATGGCGGGACGCTTCTGTCGACGATCCTGCATGGATCGGAGAACTGCCCGGATCGGGAGCATCGCGATCACCTGCGCTGCCTCCAGATGGCTCTGGAGGAAGGGGTCGCGCTGCCCCGCCGGGCGGCAGACCTGGCGGGCGATCCGGAGATCGCTGCGTTCCTGCAAGACTGGGCGGCCTCCCACCCGGGACAAGTGATGGACGGCGGACCGGCCTGACGCGTCAAAGCTGTCGGGGGGTAAGGTGAGAGGCTGGACAACGACCCAAGCGGGGCTCGTTACGGCTGCTTCCTTCCGGACCTGACCGGGTTGGCGAGGCGCTCGCCCGCGCCAACCTCTCAGGC
The DNA here is from genome assembly GCA_963921255.3 of Paracoccaceae bacterium. Classification (GTDB taxonomy): domain Bacteria; phylum Pseudomonadota; class Alphaproteobacteria; order Rhodobacterales; family Rhodobacteraceae; genus JANSYL01. The sequence continues at coordinate 1,124,871 of CAWUEW020000001.1, forward strand.
TCCTAAATAGTCGCTTGCTCCGAGAGTCGCAAGAAGGGGTCGCAATTGCGATAGACGTCGTTTTCTGGCCGCGCCACGGTGGTGCAACGACGCGTGCAAGGACGGCTCGGCGATGTGGAATGCCGATTATCCATTTGGCTCTCACGGACGGCTGTCCGGCGCCCCCTACGGCAAACCGCAGGGATGGTGGCCGCCCCCAGTGTGACTCCTGACCGAACATTCCCTTTTGGTTACGGAGCAACTGATGAAAGACCTACCCGATTCCCCAACCCTGAGCCTCGATGAGCAGGCCTTGTCGCTGACGTGGTCAGACGGCGCTGTTGGGACCTTCCCCTATATCTGGCTGCGCGACAATTGCCCCTCGGGCTTCCATCCGCAGACCGAGGAACGCACCCTGGATCTGATGGCGATCCCCGACACGCCGCACCCGGCCGAGGCCGCGTGTTCCAACGGCATGTTGACGATCCATTGGGCCGAAGATGGCCACGACAGTGCCTTTCCCCTGCGCTGGCTGCGGGACAACCGCCCGGGCGAACCCAAACTGGATGCCGCGGGCTATGACCCGGTGGTGTGGACCAGCAGCCTGGGCGAGGCCGGGGTGCCGCGATACCAAGCCGATGACCTCGTCGACGGCAGTGACGCGATGCGCTCGTGGATCGATGACACCGCCCAATACGGCCTGTCGATCGTGTCCGGTGTGGCCACCGAAAGCGGAGCCGGGGCCGAGATCGCGGAACGCATTCACTTCCTGCGCCGCACGAATTTCGGCGTGACCTTCGAAGTGATGAACAAACCCGATCCGAACAACATCGCCTACACTGCCGAGGCCCTGCCGCTGCACACGGATCTGCCCAACCAGGAATTCGCTCCGGGCTACCAGTTCCTGCATTGCATTGCGAATGAAGCGGACGGCGGCGGGTCGGTCTTTGCCGACGGCTACGCGTTGGCCCAGGCCCTGCGCGAGCGTGACCCGGAGGCGTTCGACCTCTTGGCCACGGTCCCGATCCCGTTCCGGTTCCACGACAAGGACGATGATCTGCGCTCTCGGCGGCCAGTGATCTCGCTCGACCACAATGGCGAGGTCTTGGAACTGAGCTGGAGCACCCATCTCACCGACACGTTCGACATGGCCCCGGATGTGCTGATCCCCTACTACCGCGCTTATCGTGCGTTCATGGCCCTGACCCGAGATCCGGCGTTCCTGATCACGCTTCGGCTCGAGGCCGGCGACATGGCGGTGTTCGACAACCGGCGGATCCTGCACGGGCGGGCGTCCTTCGATCCGTCGACCGGCTTCCGCCACTTGCAGGGGTACTACGTGGATCGCGGCGAATTTAACTCCAAACGCCGCGTGATCGCGCGCGGCTAGACCGCGCCAAGGCACCTTGAGAAACAAGCGCGCGGCCCAAGCGGGCCGCGCGTTATTCTTTTTGGTTCAATCGGACTGTGACCTAGCCCGCCGGGCGCTCGGCCCATCCGGCAAAGATGCGTTCCAGGAAGACCACAACGTAGAAAAGCAGGATGCCCAAAGCTGCCAACGCCAGGAGCACCGCGAACATCAACGGGTAGTCGGCGCTGATCCGGCCACTGTCGAATAGGTCACCCAGGCCGCGTCCATGCGGGCTGACGATCTCCATCAGGTTGGTGCCGATGAAGGCCAGCGTGACGGCAACCTTCAGTGCGCCAAAAAACTCCGGCAGGGTCTTGGGCAGCGCGATCTTCCAGAAGATCGTGAAGTTCGATGCACCCAGACTGCGCAGAATATCGCGGTACTCCGGCTCGAGCGTGGACAAGCCAATCGAGACCGACACGGCAATCGGGAAGAAACTGATCATGAAGGCGATCAGGATCGTGTTGAAATCGTGCTGACCCACAAAGATCAGCGCGACAATGGGGACGACCGTGGCCTTGGGAACGGCGTTGAACCCCACAAGGATGGGATAGAGCCCTTCCCGGGCGATCCGGGAAAAGCCCATGAGCATCCCGATCAAGGTGCCGACGATGACCGCGAGGCCAAGGCCGACCACCGTGCGCCACAAGGTTTCCCATGACTTGATCAAGAACAGATCCCAATGCCGAACAAAGGCCGGGACCAGATCTGACGGGCTGGCCATGCGGAAATTCGGCAGGTCGTTGTACCAGACCGCCCATTCCCAGAGACCCAGAACCAAAAGGATCGTGACGATCGGGGCCAGGATTTTGCGCGTCGTGTCGTTCATTGCATCGCTCCCGGGATCGGGGCTGCGCCACTGGGCTTTTTGGGCGGTTCATGACCGTCCAGCGGGGCCGCAGCGTCCGAGCGGCCCTGCGCGACCTGAATCTGGTGGCGCAAGGTGGCCAGCATCTCGACCGCCTTTGGCTCGTAGAGATTGTCCAGCGTGCGCTTGCCGGGGATATCGACCTCCAGCACGTATTGGGCATGGGCGGGGCGGCCCGACAACACGATGACCTGGTCCGAAAGAAAGACGGATTCGCGCAGATCATGGGTGATCAAAAGGCAAGTGAAGGGCTCTTCAGCGCGCAGATCGTGCATGGTGCACCACAGGTCTTCGCGCGTGAAGGCATCCAGCGCCCCAAAGGGTTCATCCAGGATCAGCACATCCGGCTTGTGTATAATCGAGCGGCACAGGCTGGCCCTTTGGCGCATCCCGCCCGACAGCTCCGACGGGCGTTTGTCGGCAAACCCCGTCAGCCCGACCAGATCCAGCAGATGATGGGCCCGCTCCAACGCTTCGGACTTGGACATGGGCGATTTCACGATCTCTAGCGGAAGCAGGATGTTCTGCAGGATCGTCCGCCATTCCAAAAGAACCGGGTTCTGGAACGCCATGCCCACCGTCGGACGGGGCGAGGTGACCATCTGGTTGTGCAGCCAGACCTGCCCCTCATTGGGGCGCATGAGGCCGGACACAAGGCGTGTGAGGGTGGACTTGCCGCAGCCGGATGGCCCCACGACCGCGCAGAAGCTGTTTTCCGGAATTTGCAGGGACAGATTGTCGAGGACCGGGAGGGGGCCGGCTTTGGTCGTATAAGCGTGCGTGACGTCACGCAGCTCAATCATATGGGCGGAGGTCGCGGTCACGGGCACGTCTTTCAGGCGGGTGGTGTCGCGGGACCCGCGGGCGTGCGCGTCATCGGGCGCTCCGTCGACGGTAATCCCTTCGGAAACCGCCAGCCCATACCGGAGTGTGGGCTGGCGGAAGGGTTTGGGTGGGCCGTTACGGCGCCACCATCAACACGTCGCCCTCGGGCAGATACGCGTCGGTGAAATACAGCCCAGGGTCGATCTCGTTCTGGAATTCGTAGGTCAGTTGCAGCTGTTCCAGAGCGGTGGCCATGCGGTCCGCGTCGATGTTGCCCATGCCGTTTTCGATGACGTAGTCGGTCAGGACGTTGCCATCGATGGCCAGTTGCAGGCGGCGGGTTTCCAGATCGACATCACCGGCCGGGTTCCGTTCGATCACGGCGGCCGCACCGGCTGCCGGGTCCGCGATGGCGGCGGCCCACCCTTGCGCAATGGCGCTCAGCGCGCCGGTCACCAGCTCAGGGTTGGCTTCGGCCCAGTCGGTGTTCGCAATCACGGCATTGCCGTAAAGCGCCACACCGTGATCGGCGAAGAGGATCGTGGTGATGTCTTCCTCGGGGATGCCCAAACGGGCCAGCGACAGGTAGGACGAGAAGTTGAAGCCCGTCACGCTGTCGACATTGCCTTCGGCCAGCATCGGCTCGCGCGTCGGGAAGCCCACAGGCTCGACCGTGATGGTCGACACGTCAATGTCGTTCACCGCAGCCAAGATCGGGAACTGGGCCCATGCACCGTCTGGCGGCGGAGCGCCCAGGGTCGATCCTTCGAGGTCCTCGATGCCCGAGATGCCCTGGCTGACGCGGCCGACGATCGAAAACGGCGGGCTGTCATAGGTCATCATCACGGCGATCACCGGCGCGCCGGGGTTTTGGTCCACAAAGCGGATCAGGCTGTTGATGTCGGCAAAGCCCATCGGGAACGCGCCCGAGGCGACCTTGGGCAGCGCGTCGAGCGAGCCTTGTCCGGCGGTCACTTCGACATTCAGGCCGGCTTCACCGAAGTAGCCGTTGTCGATTGCCAGAAAGTAGGGAGCCGACGGACCTTCGAACCGCCAATCGAGGGCGAAGTTGAGGTCGGTATCAGCAAGAAGCGGTGTCGCGGCCAGCAGTGCCGCGGTCGCTGTGGGAATGGCCCGGTTGAACAAGTGAAGTCTCCTTAGTGGCAGCGTCTCGTGCGAACCCCGCAAAGAAACGAACTGTGCTTTGGGCCGTCAATGCGGCAGCCCCGGTTTCGGCGAGTAGACCCGACATGTTTGCCGATTTTGCACGCAAGCTGCTTAATTTTTGTGCATAGCTGTTTGTGCCGTCAAATCCGCATGCGCCACCGGCGGAACCCGTCCGCCGCCACGCCCAGATCCTCGAACCGATGATCGAGGTCCTTGGGCGCATGATCCTTGGACCCCGGGCCGCTGGCAAACGTGACTGGCACGCCGCCCAGATCCGCAAAGGCCCAGACCCGGCGCGGCTTCGGCGCAAGGGGCGATGTCGCGGCTTCGATGTATGCCGCCAGGGCGTCCCGGACGGGCGTTGTCGTTTGGAGCACCGTTTCCCCGCGCGCCGCCGCCGGGAAATGCCCCCCACCCCCGGCCCGGTAGCTGTTGGTCACGACCAGAATGTCCTGATCATCAGCAAGCGGTGTGCCATCCTGAAGCCGAAGGTCCCGCACCCGCCCCGGCCCGTCGAATACCGCATCTCCTTCGGCATTGGTCAGCGCCGCCTGTGTCAGATCAAATTGGTAGTCCAAGCCGTAGAACACATCGAAATTGTAGCTCGCAAAGCCCGGAGCCAGGAGGTCCTGCGTGTCTGCCCGTCGACTGGGATCGATCGTTTGAAACGCGGCCGCGGTGCGTTCAAGCCAGGCCCGCACATCCGCGCCACCCACGCGGAGAACGGCCATCGTATTGGCATAGGCATAGAGGTCCGCGGCGTGGCGCAATTGCAGCGGGCCGCGTGGCACATCGGTGTAGTTATCGGCCCCGCCGCGCCCGCCGGCCTTGAAGGGGGCGACGGCGACGGCAACGGGCAGTCCTGCCAAGCTTGGGTCGTCGGCGATCTGGTCCCCGATGGCCCAAAGCTTTGCCTCGGCCATCAGGGTGAGTGCGGCAGATGGCGCCGCCAAGGCGAAATAGGTCGTCAAAGGGATCTCTGTCCGGCCCAGAACACGGGCGGCATAGCTTCGGGTCCGACGATGCGCCGTCCGAAGCTGCGCTCGGAACACCGGGTGTCGGCGAAGTGTGCCGCGCAATGCAGCGTCCGAGGCTGCGCCCGCGTCGGGGATAGGCACTGTTTCCGCGCAGCTTTCGACCCGCTGCCAGACGGATGATCCATCGCGCATATCCGTGCGCATTTCGAACCCGAGCGTGATCTTCCCCAAATGCGTACCAAGGGCCCCGGGTTGCACAATCGGGGTCGCTGCGCCTGTTGGGTCCACCACGGGCACGATCGGAATGACCTCATGCGTGTGCCCGGACACCACGGCGTCCACCCCCGGCAGAGCCGCCAAAGCGCGCGCCGCATTCTCGGCCCCGGGGGGCGCCGGATGAAGGCCAAGCCCGGAATGGGCCAACAGGACCACTGCATCGACCCGCGTATGGTCCATCCCGTCCAGGACGCGCCGGGTGGCCGCGACCATATCCTCCCACACAAGACGATCCCCAAGGCTGAGCTTGTGCCACTTTGCCGTTTGCGGAGGGGCGAGCCCGATGACGCCAATCCGGAACGGATGGTTTTGACCGGCTCGGTCCGTCAGGGTGCGCTCCAACACGACATGGTCCGGCGCGAGGGCGGTTCCATCGGCGTATCGGGCATTGGCCAAGATCACCGGGTGCTGCACTTGCCCCAAAACCCGCTCCAGCACCTCCAGTCCGTAGTCGAAGTCATGATTGCCGAGCGTCGCTGCATCCACGCCAAGCGCATTCAAGGCCGCGATCATCGGGTGGGTCTTGTCGCACAGGATCGGGTCGGAGATGGCAGCATCCCCCAAGGGCGCGCCCTGAAGCAGATCCCCATTGTCGAACAGCAGGGCATTCGTCGCGGTGCGCCGCGCCGCGTCTATGACATGGGCGGTCTGAACAAGACCGGTCCGGTCGTCGCGTTGGTCCACGTAGTAGTTGAAGGGAAACAGGTGCGCGTGCAGATCGGACGTCGCCAAAAGGGTCAGGTCAATCCGTGTCCCGCCACTGCCCTGTTCGGGCGCCGCCGCATTTTCCGCTACAGGGGACATTGAATCGTCCAACCGTTACCAGTTACCAGTGGGGTCGCATATGCGGGCTTTCGCCTGTGGGCGACCCCGATGAGTGCTGTGTTCCCAAGCCACATCCTGCGTTTTGTTGCAGGTGCGCCCAGAACACACAAGACACGACGAAGGACACGAAGCGATGAAACTGGCGGAAACCGTGACCTTCGGTGGCTCGGACCTTGACCGGATGGCCGAACGGCGGCGCGAGGCCGAAAAATTGGCATCCGATCTGCGGGATGGGGCCGATATCATTCTGTTTTGGCGTGGAAAACCCTTGGTGATCGGTGACCCGAAGGAGGGCCCCGTTGCCCTCGCCCGCGTCAAGGCGGATCACGAAAGCCTGCGCGACGCCGCCGAGGACCCGGTGTTCCTGGGCCAACTCGACGGGGCCATGATCTTTGCGCAGGACCTGTCAAATTGGGAGCCGTTGGAGCCCGTCGACGAGGCACAGATCGGCGCGTTTCTCGACCGCAGCGTGCAGCAGCATCCATCCTTCGACGACACCGCGGCGTTTCGCGAATTGCGTGGGATCATGACACGGATTGATGCCCGTGACGCCGAACTGGCCGCAACGGCGCGCGCTCTTTTTGCGTGGCATCGCAGCCATCGTTTCTGTGCACGGTGCGGCACCGAGAGCGCGATGGCCGAAGCCGGTTGGCAGCGTGTTTGCCCCTCGTGCAAGGCCCATCACTTTCCGCGGACAGACCCCGTGGTCATCATGCTGATCACCGATGGCGACCGCGTCCTGCTCGGCCGATCCCCGGGATGGCCCGAGCGGATGTATTCGCTGCTGGCCGGGTTCGTGGAGCCGGGTGAGACCATCGAGGCGGCCGTGCGGCGCGAGGTGTACGAAGAATCTGGCGTGAAGGTTGGGCCGGTGTCCTACCTGTCAAGCCAACCCTGGCCCTACCCCGCCTCGCTGATGTTCGGGTGCAAGGGCGAGGCGACCAGCACGGACATCCAGATTGATCCCAACGAGATCGAGGCGGCCCGGTGGGTGACACGCTCGGAACTGCTGCAGGTTTTTGCGGGCGAGCACCCCGAAATCGCCCCTGCGCGTAACGGGGCGATCGCGCATTTCCTGCTCAAACACTGGCTGTCGGACCAGTTGGATTAGGGCGCCACCGGGCGGGATGCGCCGCCCTCCGAAAGGATTGCCCAGACCTTATCTTGGGGTTGACCCAAAACCGCCATGGTCGAGATAGTATCACGTACAAACACACCCACGAGGCAGGTATGAAGTTCAAGGTTTCCGAAGATATTGATGCACCCCTTTCCTTCGTGTGGGCGCAACTGACAAATTTCGACGGGTTCGAGTCCGATGCGCGTGGCCGTGGGGCCGAACTGACGCGCGTTGGCAACTGGAACACGCCTGCAAAGGGTGTGGAATGGCGCGGGGCAGCCACGATCCGCGGCAAGCGCCGCCCCATCACGGCCAAGATCACCGACTTTCAGAGAGAAGACCTGTGCCTGATCGAAAGCCGCGTCGGGGGCATGGATTGTTCGTATGAGATGACTTTTGTCGAGTTGAGTCCGGTGCTTACCCGGGTCAGTTCGACACTGGATCTGTCGGCGCAAACCCTGACCGCTCGGCTCTTCCTGCAAACGATGAAACTGGCGCGCGGGCGGGTGGTGCAGCGGCTCCAAGGCGTGTTGACCCGCCAGGGCAACGCCGCCGAAGCCGCGTATCGGCGCAGCACAGCGGACTAAACGCGGGAAAAGGTGGCCTTGAGGATGGCCGCCAAAGCCTCGGCGTCGGCGTCTGTGAACGCCGCCGGCTGATCGCTGTCGATGTCGAGCACGGCAATCAACTCACCCGCCTTGTTCCAAACCGGCAGCACGATCTCGGACCGGGTCGAGCTGGCACAGGCGATATGTCCGGGGAACGCATCTACATCATCGACCAATTGCGTGGTCTCGGTGCGCGCTGCGGCCCCACAGACGCCCCGCTCGAACGGAATCTGCAAACATCCATGGCCCCCCTGATAGGGGCCGATCTTGAGCATGCCGGGCGCCGTGACGCGATAAAACCCTGTCCAGTCGAACCTGTCGTCGCTGTGGTGCACTTCGCACGCCACCGTCGCCATCAGCGCGACAAAATCCTCTTCCCCTTCCGTCAGCGACGCGACGGTCTTGGCCAGGGTCGCATAGTCGATCGTCATTGCCGGCACGCCGTCACGGGCGCTCAATGGCGATCGCGGTGCCTTCGCCGCCGCCGATGCAGATTGCGGCCACGCCGCGCTTGAGGTCGTGGCGCTCGAGCGCGTTGAGCAAGGTCACGATGATCCGCGCGCCGGATGCACCGATGGGGTGACCCAACGCACAGGCCCCGCCATGGATGTTCAGCTTTTCGCGCGGCACACCCATTTCGTGCATGAAGGCCATCGGAACCACGGCGAAGGCTTCGTTCACTTCCCAAAGATCCACGTCTTCCACGGACCAGCCCACGCGATCCAGCAGTTTCTTGGCCGCGGGCACGGGGGCCGTGGCGAACAAGCCCGGTTCCTGCGCGTGCGATGCATGACCCAGGATATGCGCCCGTACCGTCAGACCACGTGCTTCGGCGGCACTTTCCCGGGCCAAAACCAACGCTGCCGCCCCGTCAGAGATCGACGACGAATTCGCCGCGGTCACCGTCCCGCCGTCCCGGAAGGCGGGTTTGAGGTGCGGGATTTTCTCGGGCCGGGCCTTGCCGGGTTGTTCATCGGTTTCGATGACCACATCGCCTTTTCGGGTCTTCAGCGTGACGGGCGCCACCTCGTCGCTGAACGCTCCGCTTTCGATGGCGGCCAGGGCATTTGTCAGCGACCCAAGCGCATAATCATCCTGGGCCTGGCGCGTGAACTGGTAAGACTCGGCGCAATCCTCGGCAAAGGTGCCCATCAGGCGGCCCTTGTCATAGGCATCCTCCAGACCGTCGAGGAACATGTGGTCGAGCGTCTGGGCATGGCCAATCCGCGCGCCGCTGCGCATCGCGGGCATCAGGTACGGGGCGTTCGTCATGCTTTCCATGCCGCCGGCGACCATCACATCGGTGTGCCCAAGCGCCAATTGGTCATACGCCATCATCGTCGTTTTCATACCTGAGCCGCACATTTTGTTGAGCGTCGTGGCCGGCACTTCCTTGCCCAAACCCGCCGCGAAACCAGCTTGCCGGGCAGGCGCCTGACCCTGACCCGCAGGCAACACGCACCCCATCAGAAGCTCATCAACATCCGTCGGCGCCGCTCCGGCCTGTTCGAGGGCGGCCTTGATGGCCACCCCGCCCAAGGTGGCGGCGGGAACCCCCGAGAAGTCGCCCTGAAATCCGCCCATCGGGGTGCGCGATGCCCCGGCAATGACAACTTTATCCATTCTGCGGCTCTCCCATCCGTTTTCGGACACCGATTGGTAAGGATTGCTTTTTAGGATCAAGCCCGGATGTGGGCAAGCCAACAGCCCCGCAAGGATCGCGAGGACCAAGTTCGATGGAAATGCATGTTGACGATCAGGATGGGCTGACCGTGGTCCGTGTGGATGACACGCGGATCGACGCCAGCGTCGCGATTCAGTTCAAGGATACGTTCCGCGGGCTTGTTTCCGGGCGTCAGGGCACCGTCCTGCTGGACCTGAGCATGGTAGAGTTCCTGGATTCCAGCGGATTGGGCGCCGTCGTCGCCGCGCGCAAGTTGTTAGGTCCAAATCGGCCACTGGACCTGTGCGGGTTGCAACCCGCCGTGGACAAGGTGATGGCGCTGACGCGCATGAACACTGTTTTCAAGATCTACAAAGATCGTGCCCAGGCTATTGCCCAGACCGCCCCTGCGCCGGGCACAATCTAGGCAAAGGGCCCGTGCGCCAACCGGACCGTCCCCAAGACGCCCCCCGTCAGAACCATGTAAACATGCGCCTGGGCGCGACGGATCGGTCAGTGCGGGCGGCCTTGGATCGCCTGTGCGACCGACTGGATGGGGCGGGCGTTGAGCCGGAATTGATCGATCTCTCGCGGATCGTTCTGGCGGAGGTGCTCAACAATATCGTGGAACACGCCTATGGGCCCGACCGGGACGGCGCCATCGACTTGTCCGTCCAGATGATACCGAAGGGCGTGCGCTGTTGCGTAATGGATGACGGGGCGCCCATGCCGGACGGCGACGTGCCGCACACCGAACGACCCGTCGCGGATGCAGGCGCGCCGATGACCTGGCCCGAAGGGGGGTTCGGGTGGCATCTTGTGCGCGATCTCACCAGTCAGCTTTGCTACCGGCGGGGTGCCGGGCGCAATGATCTGACCTTCGAAATCACGCTGCCCTAGTCGTTTTCAATCGCCGCGATTGCCACGTGTTTGCCGCATTCGCATCGAATTTGCGCCCTGAACCGTTGGCATACCGGATCCTGTAGCTGCAGAGGCTTCCTCCGGCGTCGCGTTTAAAGCCCCCACCCAGTGCGCGACGTCGGAGTCTCTGCCGCTACCATTCCTCCTTGCAAATCAACGCTTCACAAATCGCAACTTGCCCCCGCCGCTTGCGGGTCTAGGGTTACGCTGAAAAAGCCGGCGTGAAGGGACTGAGGGACATGCGCGATTTTCACCAACCCGGGCGTTCGCCCGTCTATGCAGACCGTGGCATGTGCGCCACCTCGCATCCCCTTGCCGCGCAGACGGCCATCTCAATCTTGCAGCAAGGCGGCAACGCGGTCGATGCCGCGATTGGTGCGGCCGTCTTACTCGGGTTTTGTGAACCCCAGATGACCGGTTTGGGTGGCGATATGTTCGCCATGATCAAACACGGCGACAGTGATGATATCATCGGGATGAACGCCTCGGGCTGTGCGCCGGCGGCGCTGCGGGCGGCTGATCTTCGCGCAACTGGTATGACTGCCATCCCCAAAGGCCACCCGGCCTCGATCACCGTGCCGGGCGCCGTGGATGGCTTTTGCCAGCTGCATGCCGACCATGGGCGACTGCCACTGGCAGATGTTCTTGCCCCGTCCATCGACTATGCCGAGGCAGGCGTTCCCGTCGCGCCGCGTGTGGCCGCGGACTGGGACGAGGCGGCCGGGCGGCTCCAGGGCCGCGGCCGGGACCTGTTCACGCTCGAAGGTGGCGCGTTTCCTGCAGGGGCGCGGTTCAAGGCGCCGGGCCAAGCCGAGGTTTTGCGCCGGATCGTGGCCGAAGGGCGCGACGGGTTCTATGGGGGTGAGGTCGCCCGCGACATGGTCGATAGCCTTCAGGCCTTGGGCGGGGTCCACACTCTTGAGGATTTCGCAGCCCAACGCGCCACTTACGTCACGCCAATCCAGGGCACATACCGCGGCGCCGACCTGATTGAACTTCCTCCAAACGGCCAGGGCGCAACCGCGATCCTGCTGGCCAACATGCTGGAACATTTTGATATCGCGGCGATGGACCCGAACGGGGTTGAACGGGCGCATCTGGAAGCGGAAGCCACGAAACTGGCCTACGAGGCCCGCGATCGGTTTGTCGGTGATTTCGATGCGTCGACCCGCATCGCACATATGACCGATCCAGCGACGGCCGCGGACTTGGTCAAGCTGATCGATATGGACAGCGCGATGCCGAACCCGGCACCGCTGACCGAGGCGGTGCACCGGGAAACCGTCTACCTCACGGTGGTAGACAGCGACCGCATGGTCGTTTCGATGATCTATTCGATCTTTTCGAGCTTTGGATCGGGGCAGGCGAGCGACAAGTTTGGCATCCTGTTCCACGACCGCGGCGCGGGATTCACCCTTGCCGAAGGCCACCCGAACGAAGCCGGCCCGGGCAAACGGCCCATGCACACGATCATCCCGGCCATGCTGCGCCTGCCGGACGGCAGCCTCATGCCGTTCGGCGTCATGGGCGGACAGTATCAAGCCACGGGCCACGCGCGCTTCATCTCGAACATCCTCGATTTCGGCATGACACCGCAGGCGGCCATTGATGGACCGCGCCTGTTTGCGGATTCTGAACTGGGCGGGTTGCGTGTCGAACGGGGCTATACGCCCGAAGTGCACGCGGCCCTTGCCGCTTTGGGGCACAACGTGATCGATCTGCCGCTGCCAATCGGCGGAGCGCAGGCCATTCGCATCGACGCGACCACAGGGCTGCTGGAAGGCGGCTCGGACCCGCGTAAAGACGGAATCGCGTTGGGGTACTAAAACAAAGGGGGGCCGCACCATGGCCATCACACCTGTCAAAACGCTGGTCGACCGGGCCAAGGCCGAGATCACCACCTTGTCGTTGCAAGAAACCCAGGACCGGGTTGAGGCGGGCGCGGCCATCCTGATCGACATCCGGGACATTCGGGAACTGGATCGGGCCGGGCGGGTGCCGGGCGCAATCCATGCGCCGCGCGGGATGTTGGAGTTCTGGGCCGATCCGGCCAGCCCCTACCACCGTGACGTGTTCGCAACCGACAAGCAGATGATCCTGTTTTGTGCAGGGGCGTGGCGCTCTGCGCTGGCGACCAAGCAATTGCAGGATATGGGGTTCGAGAATGTCGCCGAGATGGACGGCGGCTTCACCGAATGGAAGGCCGAGGGCTTTCCGACCGAATAGCGCCTAGTTCAGCTGGTAATCCAACGGATAGCGACCATTCCGGAACTCTCCGAACAGATCGGGCAAGTCGGGGTGATCGACCGGCTCACCGGTTTCGTCCAACACCAGGTTCTGCTCGGACACGTAGGCCACATAGTAGCTTTGGTCGTTTTCGGCGAGCAGATGATAGAACGGCTGCTCTTTCCGAGGACGGCTGCCTTCGGGGATGGCATCGTACCATTCATCGGTGTTCGAAAATTCAGCATCGATGTCGAAAACAACGCCACGGAATGGGTGTTTTCGGTGGCGCACCACTTCCCCGATATTGAATTTTGCACTGCCCTTGAGCATGGCACGGATTCGCCCTAGACGCCCCGGTGTAGCGCCCGCACGGGGCGCATGTCCATGCGATCTGGGCAAATTCGCGGGAAACAAATTGTGGACTTGGCACTAACAGTTCTTGGAATCGTGGCGCCTGTCTTCATTTTGGCGTCGGTCGGCTTTGCCTGGTGCAAGCTTGGCTACGAATACCCGACCGAATTCATCACGCGGCTCGCCATGACGCTTGCGGTGCCGTGTCTGATCTTCACCGCGCTGATGCAAACCGAGGTGGATCCGGCTGCGCTGACAGCGCTCAGTTTGGCCAGTCTCGTGGCCTATGGCGCCGTCTTGTTGGGGGCCTGGGCCATGGTGGCTGTTGCGGGCGTCGACCGGCGCAGTTACCTCGCGCCTCTTGCGTTTGGGAACACCGGGAACCTCGGCCTGCCGCTGGCGCTGTTCGCGTATGGTGAGGTGGGACTGGGCTACGCTGTCGTGGTCTTTGCGGTCATGGCGGTTTTGGCCTTCACGATCGGGGTCTGGCTTGTGTCAGGCAGCAGCTCGCCATTGAAAGTGCTCAAGGAACCGATGGTCGGTGCAACGCTTCTGGGCGCCCTCTTCCTGAGCCAAGGGTGGCAAACACCGGATTGGCTGACCAACGCGATGGAATTGATTGGGCAAACCGCCATCCCCCTCATGTTGATCACCCTGGGCGTCGCTGTGGCCCGGCTCCGACCGGGCCGGATCGGCAGCGCATTTGTCCTGTCCCTGGTAAAACTGGGACTGTGCCTGGGGGCGGGTGTCGCCGCCGGGTTAGCCTTCGATCTTGATCCGGTCGCCTTCGGGGTGCTCGTCCTGCAACTGGCGACACCGGTGGCCGTGACATCGTACCTGTTGGCCGAGCGTTTCCGCGTGGACGCCGACGCTGTTGCCGGTCTTGTCGTGGTGTCGACCCTGATGGCGGTGATCGCGCTTCCGATCACGTTATCGTTCCTGCTGCCGCTGGCGGGGTAACCCCCATTTCCCCGCAACCGGTTTCCAGTTATACTTGCGCCCAATGACCACCGAATAATCGGGGCACGAGCAGGTTCATGGAACGCCGTACATTTATGATCGGGGCCGTTTTGGCCGTCGGAGGGTGCGGGCGCGAATACGCGGCCCCGCGCAATCTGGATGATGCATGCCGTCTGATCGCAGAGCGGCCCGCCTATTTCCGCGCCATGCGGCGCGCGGAGAACAAGTGGGGCGTGCCCGTGCACATCCAGATGGCGACGTTCTATCAGGAAAGCCGGTTCGTGGGCGATGCGCGCCCCCCCTATCGCTACGCCTTGGGGGTCATCCCGATGGGCCGCCTCAGCTCGGCTTATGGCTATTGCCAAGCGCTGGATGGCACATGGGACGAATACCGCCGTGACACGGGCAACCGCCGCGCACGGCGCACCAATATCAGCGATGCCGCCGATTTCATGGGCTGGTACATGACCCTCAGCCAAGAGCGGAACGGCATTCCCCTAACCGACGCGCGCAACCAGTATCTCGCCTACCACGAGGGTCATGCCGGCTATCGCCGGGGCAGCTACAACGGCAAACCATGGCTGCTGCGTGTGGCCAGTGACGTCGCAGCGCGCGCAGATATGTACGAGGCGCAGCTGGCGACCTGCCGCTAGGTTCAGTCTTCGTCCGGGGTGCGGGCCCGGATCTCAAGCGGTATGTTGAACAGCCGGGAGGCCAACCGCGACCGTTCCTCGAACGCATCCAGGACAACCGTCGTTTGCGAACCGCTGCTGTCCGTAATCACCCATTGGCGGAGTGCGACAGGATCGCTGGTAAAGAACAACTCCAGACTGCCGATCTCGGGGCGATCCGGATCCACCGCGACCACCCGCGTCGCGGTTCCGTCAAAGCTGTGCGATACGATCATGTCCGATCGGTCGAGGTTGACGTTGGCATCCAGGATCAGTGCCAAGGGGGTTTCACGCAGCGGATATTGCTCGGGCCGCGTGTTGGAGCGCCCATCAAAGATGGCGACCTGCCCACCGCCCGCAATCACCAGAAGATCATCACCGTCGTAGTCGAACCGTGCGCGCCCGGGCCGGTGCATGAACAACTCACCATCCGAGATGGTTCCGTCGGCGTTGATCTGGCTGAAGGACGCTTCGATGACCTGAAGGCCGTTGAAGTAATTCGACAGATCCCGCAGCGGCACGATGTCGGCAGCAGCGGGGGCAGCGCTTAGTCCGCAAAACGCGGCGGCAAGAACGGCATGTTTCATGGCCTCAACATAAGCTCCGCAGCACCGGTTTGAAGGCGGGAATTCCGCCCTCGCGTGATTGTCAGCCGATCCTTGCCTACGCTTCCGGGATCAAAATCTCGCGCTTGCCGACATGGTTGGCGGAGGAAACAAGACCGGCGTCTTCCATCTGTTCGACCAGGCGTGCGGCCTTGTTGTAGCCAATGCCAAGCTTGCGCTGGATGTAGGAGGTCGAGCATTTGCGGTCCTTCGCCACGATGGCCACCGCCTGATCGTAAAGCGCGTCTTCCCCGGTGGTGTTGCCACCTGTGTTCAGTCCAAGGACCGCGTCAATGTCGCTTTCCTTGTCCTCATCCGGGCCATCCAGCACGCTCGCCGCGTAATCCGGCGGACCGAAGGATTTGAGGTGGCGCACGATCTCTTCGACCTCTTCATCACTGACGAAGGGCCCGTGCACGCGGGTGATCTTTGCGCCACCGGCCATGTAGAGCATGTCGCCCATGCCCAGAAGCTGTTCGGCCCCCATCTCACCCAAGATGGTGCGGCTGTCGACTTTCGAGGTGACGTGGAACGAAATCCGGGTCGGGAAGTTGGCCTTGATCGTGCCGGTGATCACATCAACCGACGGCCGTTGCGTTGCCATGATGATGTGAATGCCAGATGCGCGCGCCATTTGGGCGAGGCGCTGGATACAGGCTTCAATCTCTTTGCCGGCGACCATCATCAGATCGGCCATTTCGTCGACGATCACCACGATGAAGGGCATCTTCTCGGGCGCGAATTCTTCGGTCTCGAACACGGGTTCGCCCGTCTCGTCGTCAAAGCCGGTCTGGAAGGTCCGGCTGAACATCTCGCCTTTGGCCAGCGCATCTTTCACGCGGCTGTTGTAGCCGTCGATGTTCCGCACGCCCATTTTGGACATCTTGCGGTACCGCTCTTCCATTTCGCCCACGACCCATTTCAGCGCGACGACGGCTTTCTTGGGATCGGTCACAACCGGGCTCAGCAGATGCGGGATGCCGTCATAGACGCTGAGTTCCAGCATCTTGGGGTCGATCATGATCATCCGGCAGTCTTCCGGCGTCAGCTTGTACAGCAAGCTCAGGATCATGGTGTTGATCGCCACCGATTTACCCGAGCCGGTGGTCCCCGCAATCAGCAGGTGGGGCATCTTGGCGAGGTTCGCGATGACCGGGTCGCCGCCGATGTCTTTGCCAAGCGCCAAGGGCAGGCGGTGGTTGCCGTCGCCGAATTCGCGATGGCTGAGAATCTCGCGCAGGACCACTTTTTCGCGGTGTTGATTGGGCAGTTCGATCCCGATCACGGACCGACCGGGCACGGTCGAAACCCGCGCCGACAACGCCGACATCGACCGGGCAATATCATCGGCCAGTCCGATGACGCGGCTGGCCTTGAGACCGGGTGCAGGTTCCAGTTCGTACATCGTGACGACGGGGCCCGGGCGCACGCTGACGATTTCCCCTTTGATCCCATAGTCGTCGAGTACGTTTTCCAGCATCCGCGCGTTTTCTTCCAACGCCTCGTCCGACAGGTGGTGGCGCTGCACCGTCGTCGGGCTGGCCAACAGCGTCAAAGGCGGCATCTCGTAGGCTTCTTCGCGCTGGTGCAGCGGCAGCGACGGTTGCGCATCGGCCATGGCCTTGCGCGACGGGGCACTCTGCCGCTTTTGCGCGTGTTGCACCACGCGCCGCTGCAACTCGGACCGCGGTGTCGCCTGAACCGTGGCGACCGGTTCCTCGATCAGCGCATCCTCGTCAAACGCTGCCACCGGATCAATGTGAGCCGGGTGCGGCTCGACGATGTGCGAGCCAGACGCCGTCAGGCGCGGCTCGATCCGCTCCGCCGGGGCGGCGTCACGGGTTAAGGGCGGTGCGTTGCGCAATGCAGGGCTTGGGGTTCCGGCCGGAACGCGGCGGCGCGCGGCCACATCCGAGATCGGATCGGGGCGGCGGACGCGGTTTCGGATCA
Source organism: Paracoccaceae bacterium (assembly GCA_963921255.3). Classification (GTDB taxonomy): domain Bacteria; phylum Pseudomonadota; class Alphaproteobacteria; order Rhodobacterales; family Rhodobacteraceae; genus JANSYL01. The sequence continues at coordinate 1,142,271 of CAWUEW020000001.1, forward strand.
CATCCGCAATCTTGGCCCGGATGCGATCATCATCCGGCGCGTCCATATCTTCGGGGAAATCCGCCGTGCGGCGCACAAGCTCGGGTTCGATTGTCGGTTCGGTGTCGCGGCCCCGCAACAGCGGAACGCGCGCGAAGAGACCAGGCATGCCGCGGACCGGTGCCGGCGTGTCCTGATCCGGGTCGTCCTCTTCGTAGCCGCCGGCCCATTCGATCTCGTCATCAAGATCCGCGCTTTGGCGTCGGGCTGCCCGCCGGGCGGCCATGTCGCGGGCGGCCTGTGCGGCACCGCCGCCCACCTCGCGTGATCCGTTGGTCACCATCGCACCGGCCGAGATCATCCCGACAAGCAGAAACCGAACCCCAAGGCCCAGTTCGCGCCGATTGACCCCTGCGACAAAGAAAAACAGCCAGATGCCAATGACAAAGGCCGCTCCCGCCATGACCCTCAGACCGGTCTGCGGCGGGGTTGGCAATGCACTCAGGACCGCGCCCAGGATCGTGTCCCCGAAAAGACCACCCAATCCGAAGCTATGGGTCCAGGTGTCCGGCGGCACATAGCTGGCCGCGTAGATCGAAAACAGCGCCACCACGATCGGGATGAACACCAAACGCCCAATCGCCCGCTCACTGCCTTTGTGGAACAAGAAGCGCAGGCTCCAGATCAGGGTCAGCACCGGCAAAAGAATGGCGCTGTACCCGACGATCATCATCAGGACGGCCGAAATCGACGCCCCAACACGACCGAGCATGTTCTGTGCCGCGTCATCCGTCGCCGCCAGAAAACTGGGATCATCGGGCGCATAGGTCAAAAGCATGGCAAACAAGGCACCGGTCAGGGCCAGCAAGACCATGCCGACCGCTTCTTCCCCACGCCGGGCCAAGGCCTCTTGCATCCGGCTGTCCAGAAGGGGATCGCGCTGTCGCGTTTGATACGCCATCGTTTGCCGTCCTTATCCGTAGAGACACGCTTTGAGGCGGGTCAGCCCCTCGCGCATCTCGTCTGCTTGCGTCACCATCGCCACGCGAATGCGGTCAGCGCCGGGGGTGTGTCCGTCGACCGTCCGGGCCAGATAGGCCCCGGGCAGCACCTTGACCCCCGTTTCCCGCCACAGTTTCACGGTCGCGGCCTCGCCATCGGCCACCCGCAGCCAGAGGAAAAAGCCCGCCTCCGGCGCGGCATAGCCGGGGATATCGCCCAGAACCTCGTCCGCGATGGTGTATTTCTGCTGGTAAAGCGCCCGGTTCTCGACCACGTGCGCCTCGTCCGACCAGGCGCGTGTGGCCACGGCCTGCAGCGGCATGGGCAACGGGGCGCCTGCATAGGATCGCAGCTGCTTCATCTGGGCGATGCTGTCAGGGCCCCCAACGGCGAGGCCCGAGCGCAGCCCGGCCAGGTTCGACCGTTTGGACAGCGAATTGAACAGCACGACCCGCTCGGGATCGAAGCCAAGTTCCTGCGCCACGGTCAGGGCACCAAGGGGCGGCGCATCCCGATAAATCTCGGAATAACACTCGTCCGAGAAAATCTTGAAGTCGTAGGTTTCGGCCAATTGCAGCAGCCGCTCCCAATAGGCGCGGTCGGCCACCGCACCCTGCGGGTTCGCGGGCGAGCAGATGTAGACAACAGCCGTTCGGTTCAGAACCTCTTTGGGCACCGACGTGAAATCTGGCAAATCGCCCATGTCTTGCGTTGCGGGCACGTAGATCGGCTCGGCCCCCACGGCGAGGGCCGCAACGGCATACACTTGGTAGAACGGGTTCGGCATCAACACGGCGGGGCGTTTGCCGGATTTGGCTTCTGGGCAAAGCGCGAGGCAGGCGTTGAACAGGCCTTCGCGCGTCCCATTCAGGGGCAGAACCTGCGTGTCGGCGGCCACCGATACACCATAGCGGCGCGCCACCCATGCAGCGATTGCCGTCTGGAGCTCGGGCGTGCCGTCGTTGATTGGATACCGGCGGAAGTCCGGGAGATTGGTCGCAATCACATCGCCGACCCAGGACGGGAAGGCATGCTGCGGCTCCCCGATGGTCATGACAATGGGTGTGCCGCCCGGATCGACGCCATCAAGAAGGGTCCGCAAACGCGGAAATGCGTATTCTGGCAGGTTCGAAAACCGCTCCGGAAACACCATGACTGCCTCAATTACGGGATCATTTTCGTCCCGTTTGAAAGCAACTTACCCCGAAGCGGGGGCGCGGGTCCAGAAAAACGCGCGCGCGTGGCGGTGATCTGTGGCGGTTAGGCCAGCGCCGCTTCGGCCGCGGCCCCCAAACGCAAGAGCGCATGGTCGGCCATGGCTGGCGCCAGCATCATGAAACCGCAGGATGCGACGCCGGTGGGCAGGGTCAGACCGCACAGGCCAAGCAGGTTCCCGACCCGGGTGTTGCGCAGGGTCAAAAGGTTCTCGGTCACATAGTAATCCGGATCTGTCATCAACCGCTCGACGTTGGCCGGCAGGCACGGCACCGTTGGCAAAATCACCGCATCGTACGCGGCGGTCTTCGCGGCCCATTCCTGTTGTACCGCGCGCAAACGACGCGCGGCGGCGACAAAATCGGGGGCACTGTGCGCGGCACCGGCGCGGAACCGATCACGGATGCGGTCGAACATCCTGTCCGGGTTGGCTTCGATCACGTCGCGCCATGTGCCGTAGGCTTCTGCGGGGACGAGGACGGCGGCCAAATCAATGGCCTCGTCCGGCTCCGTTAGGCGCGCACTGTCGATCTTGGCCCCGGCGGCTTCGATACGCTTGCAGGCCGATGCGAAGGCTTCGGCCGGGGCATCTCGGGCGTCGTCTGTGTAGTTTTCGAGGATCAGGAATCGCCGCCCGGTCAAGGTCGCGCCCCTCAGGTCGGGAGCTTTCCCGCCCTCCATCACGGCAAGCAAGGCGACGGCATCTTCGACACTGCGGGTCAGCGGCCCAACGGTGTCAAAGCTTTCGCAAAGCGGGACGACCCCGGTCAGCGGAAGACGCCCATGCGTTGTCTTGAGACCGACGAGATCATTGAACGCCGCGGGAATGCGAACCGATCCGCCGGTGTCCGACCCGATGCCCGCCGCCGCCAGTCCAAACGCGACCGAGGTCGCAGCGCCTGAAGAAGACCCGCCCGGCACCAGATCGGGATTGTGGACGTTCGGTGGTGTCGCAGGTTTGGGATCGGTGTTGCCGCCATAGGCAGGGTTCAAGCCCAACCCCGAGAAGGCCAGTTCGGACAGGTGGGTCTTGCCAAGGCAGACGGTGCCAGCCCGGGTCGCGCGGGCCAATACCTCGGCATCGGCTGTCGGTGTGCGGCCCTCCAGCAGCTTCGATCCTGCTTCGGTCACGACGCCAGCGCTGTCGAACAGGTCCTTCCAGCTGATCGGCACGCCGTCCAGGATCCCACGCCGCACACCCTTCTGCGCCCGGTCCTGCGCGGCTTCGGCTTCCGCAAGGGCGCGGTCGCGGGTCAGGGTCGTGTAGATGCGGGGCCCGTACGTATGTGCTTCCGCAGCGTCTAGAAAGGCCTCGGTCAACGCGACCGGGTCCGCCGCACCGTCCCCGATGGCCCGGCCCATGTCGCACGCGGTTTGTCCTAGCAGATCGTCCATTCCGGCCCCCGTCCTATTGTCGCGGCGCGACGCTATCGACCAGCGCAGGCATGGACAATCCCTGTTTGGCACCCATAGTCCCCCCTATGACACGGGATGCGGATGTTCTGATCGTAGGCGGGGGGCTGAATGGCCCGTGCCTGGCCCTGGCCCTCGGGCAGGCCGGTCTGACCACGATTGTGGTGGATGCCCTGCCTGAAGACACACGGGCAAGCGATGTGTTTGACGGCCGGTCCTATGCCTTGGCGCTGGCCTCGGTCCGAATGCTGGACGCGCTTGGGCTGTGGGACGACCTGTCGGGCAACGCGCAGCCGATCCTTGAGATCAAGGCCTCGGACGGCCGCGCCGGAGAGGGGGCCGCCCCGTTCTTCCTACATTTCGACCACGCGGAATTGGAAGAAGGCCCGATGGGCCACATGCTGGAGGATCGCTATCTGCGGCAGGCGCTGCTCGGGGCGATGGCTGCGCATCCCAACATCACCCATATGCCCGGGGCGCGCGTCATCGCGCAAAGCACCGACGGCGTGGCTTCGATCACATTGGACGATGGGCGGACCCTGACCGCCGACCTGCTGGTCGGGGCCGACGGCCGCCGCAGTGGAACCGCAGCGCGCGCCGGCATCAAGCGGACCGGGTGGGACTACGGCCAGACCGCCCTTGTCTGCGCCATCGCCCATGCGCTGCCGCACAACGGCGTCGCCCATCAGTTCTTCATGCCGCCGGGACCCCTGGCGATCCTTCCCCTGCCCGGCAATCGGTCGTCAATTGTGTGGTCTGAAACTCATGCGCGCGCCGCGGAAATCTCCGACATGGACGACGCGGCGTATCTCGACGTTCTGCGGCCGCGGTTCGGTGATTTCCTTGGGGACATCTCCTTGGCAGGCGCGCGGTTCAGCTATCCCCTGAACCTGACATTGGCCCAGAGCTTCGTGAAACCGCGCCTGGCCCTCGTGGGGGACGCGGCGCATGGCGTGCACCCCATTGCCGGTCAGGGCCTGAACCTGGGGCTGCGCGATGTCGGCGCGCTTGCGGAAACGCTGGTCGACGCCAGACGCCGCGGGGAAGACATCGCCGCCATCGACGTGCTGGAGCGTTACCAGCGGTGGCGCCGCTTCGACACAACGGCACTGGCCGTCGCAACCGATGGCATCAACAAGCTGTTTTCAAACGACAATCCGGCGCTGCGCCTGGCCCGCGATCTTGGGATGGGTGTGGTCAGCGCTGTTCCAGCCCTGCGGCGCGGGTTCATGCGGCAGGCGGCGGGGCTGACGGGTGATCTGCCGAAATTGCTGCAGGGCCGGCGCCTGTAGAGCCGGTTAATCGAGCTTGCGGGCTTCTTCTTCCAACATGATCGGAATGCCCCCCGGATCGGGTAGGCAAGGTGCGCCGCCTTGCAGATCAATTCCTGCCGCTCCGCGTCATAACTCAGCGGCGCGTGCGTGACGGGGCACACCATCGCCTCCAGCATCCGCCGGTCGATCGGGGGGCGGCCCTCGGCGGATTGATCCTTCATTGCAATGCATCCTCGGGCGCGCCGCCGCGCAACACAAACTCAATCAACGTGACCAGGGTTTCGCGGCGTGTGGTCAGCGACGGCGCCTCCAGCAGGGCCTGCTTTTCTTCCGGGTCGAACGGGCACAGCATGGACAGTGAGTTGATCAGCAACTCGTCCTCTGCCTCTTTCAGGCTTTCCCTGTCGGTCGACAGCGCCATCGCGTCAAAATACCGACCCAGAAGATCCAGGAAGGGTTCACGGTCAAAGCCCTGATCCACTTCGGTGGGGCCGAGGTCGGCTTCGAACCCGTCCCAAGATACGTCGCAGCGCCTGTACGGGGAAAAGCCCGTCACCTCCTCTTTCACGCGAAAGCGCGAGATCCCCGAAAGCGTGATCATATAGCGCCCATCCTCCGTCTCGGAGAACTGGGTGACACGACCGGCACATCCGATGCTGTGCAGCCTCTTTTCGCCCCCGCCGGGAACCTCGTAGGGCTGCACCATGCCGATCAGGCGATGCGGTGTCTTCAGCGCATCGTCCAGCATCTGGAGATAACGCGGCTCGAAGATGTGAAGCGGCAACCGGGCGCGCGGCAAGAGCAGCGCACCAGGCAGTGGGAACACGGCAATCGTGTCGGGGAGATCGGCTTGCGATAGCATATGGATGGACCTAGCCCCGCCAGCCGCTCAGGCAAATATCATTGAGCTCAGCTTGCGCCGCCCATTCAGCGCGATGGGATCCTGCGGTGTCAGCGCGTCAAAGATGGTGAAGAGCTGTGCCTTTGCGGCCCCATCGTTCCATTCCCGATCCCGGCGGAACAGTTCGAGCAACTGGTCAACCGCGTCCTGCACCTCGCCGGCCGCATGCAGCGCCTGCGCATAGTCAAACCGCGCCTGGGCGTCATCGGGGTTGGCCTCGACGGCGTTGGACAAGTCGGCCAACGGGCCAGCGCTTTCGGCCTGACGCGCAAGTTCGATTTGCGCGCGAACCGCCTCGAGTTCGGGCGCCGTCGCGATGGCGTCAGGGGCGGTGTTCAGGATGCCTTCGGCCTTGTCGACCTCACCCAAAGCCAAATGCGATCGGGCCAGACCTGCCATGGCGGCCACATTTTCCGGGTCTTCGCCCAAGATGCCCGCAAAGACCTGTGCGGCATCGACGGCAGCCCCCTCTTCGAGCATCTCTTCAGCCGCCGCGACCGCTTCACCCAATCCGCCATCGCCGGCGAGGGCGGACAGACGATCAATGAAGTCCTTGATCTGGCTTTGCGGCACGGCGCCCTGGAACATATCGACCGGGCGGCCCTGGTGGAACGCGACCACGGTCGGGATCGACTGCAGGGGCAGACCCTGCTGCGCCAGAGCGCCGGCAAGGCGTTGTTCCTGATCGACGTCGATCTTGACCATTTTCACCTTGCCGTTGGCGGCTTTGACAGCGTCTTCCAACATCGGGCCAAGCGTCTTGCAGGGGCCGCACCACGTGGCCCAGAAGTCTACGATCACCGGAATCTCGGCGCTGCCATCGATGACGTCGGCCATGAAGGTCGCTTCGGTTCCGTCTTTGATCAAATCCGTGGCGGCGTCAGCCCCGCCGCCTTGGCCCAGTTCCAACATGGGAAAGCTCCGTCAAGTCACGTGTTGCGCTCTATATGCGCGCGGCAAGGTCGGACGCCAAGGGGTCAGAGGTCGAAGGTCGCGAAGACCGGTGCGTGATCGGACGGTTTTTCCCATCCGCGCGCGGCGCGCAGAACCCGACTGGAGTGACCGGCGTTCGAAATATCGCCAGTGGCCCAGATGTGGTCGAGACGACGGCCCTTGTCCGCGCTGTCCCAATCGCGGGCGCGGTAGGACCACCAGGAATACAGAAGGCCCTCGGGGATATCCTGGCGCGTGATATCCACCCAACCACCCGCATCCTGCGTTTCGGCCATATGGTCGACCTCGATGGGCGTGTGGCTCACGACTTTCAAAAGCTGTTTGTGGGACCAAACGTCGTCTTCGCGTGGCGCGATGTTCAGATCCCCAACCAGGATGGATTTTGTGGGCGTGTCTTCGCGGAACCAATCCCGCATCTCGGTCAGGAAATCGAGCTTGTGGCCGAATTTCGGATTCTTCTCACGATCCGGTTCGTCCCCGCCGGCGGGCACGTAGTAGTTGTGGATCGTAACCCCGTTCTCAAGTCGGGCCGCGACGTGGCGCGCGTCGCCTTTTTCGCAGAAATCGCGGTGACCCACATCCTCAAGCGGACGCTTCGACAAGATCGCGACGCCGTTGTAGCCTTTTTGACCCCGCGCCACCATGTGCGGGTACCCGGCAGCGGCGAAGACCTCGACCGGAATTTTTTCGACCGGGCTTTTGCACTCCTGCAGGCACAGGACGTCTGGCGCCTCTTCCGTCAGAAGCTTGACCACCAGATCGGCCCGAAGGCGGACAGAGTTGATGTTCCAGGTGGCAAGCGAAAAGGGCATGGGCACGGCATCCTTCAGGGGTATCGACGGATACCTAGCCCCTGCCCCGCCACCGGCACAACCCGGGGGCGCTGTTAATCGTACTGCACGACCTCGAACTCGATGTTGTCGGCATCGCGGAAGTAGAAGCGTTGGCCCGGCTCATAGTCCGCATGCTTGCCCGGCTCAAACCCGGCGGCGCGAACCCGATCCTCGACCGCTTTGATGTCGTCGACCACAACGGCAATGTGGTTCAGACCCCCGCGTGTCGAATAACTGTCATCCACCGCGCCCGTGGCCTTGGCGGGGTTGTAGATCGCAACGTAGCTGTCTTGTTCGCCGACGTGGATCGTATAGCCGCCGTTGATGGCTTCCCCCTCCCACCGGATGTGCCAGCCGAAGACGTCGCACAGCCAGGCTGCCGTGGCCTGCGGGTCGCTGACCGTCACGTTCACATGCTCCAACCGAATTGCCGCCATCTCTTTTCCTCCAAGCTTTGGATCAGTTCATCATTGTGATTCTTGGTGTAATTCCTCAACCTAACTTGAGGTAAAGCCCTTTCTTCGCGAGGCACGAGATATGCCGATCGATCCAGAAATCACCATTGGCGCCCTGGCCCGCCGTACAGGTCTGGCCGTATCGGCCATACGATATCACGAGTCGCGCGGTTTGATCCGGTCCGAGCGCACGGCCAGCGGGCAGCGGCGCTTCAAACGCTCGGACATCCGTCGCCTGTCCTTCGTGATGGTCTGCCAGAACCTTGGCTTCACACTGACACAGATTGCCGAGGCGCTCGACACGCTCCCCGCAGGCCGCACCCCGACCGAGGCGGATTGGGCCCGTCTGTCCAAAGGGTTCCGAACCCGACTGGACGCCCAGATCGAAACCCTCACCAAACTGCGGGACAGTTTGGATGGGTGCATTGGATGTGGGTGCCTGTCGATGAAGCGCTGCGCCTTGTTCAATCCGACAGACCAGGCCGCGCGGGCGGGCCCGGGGCCACGGTACCTGATGGGCGACAAACCACCGGACAAAAAGAACGGCCCGAACGCGATGTCCGGGCCAGTCCAACAGGGAGGTAATGAAGACTAACTACGCAACAACCTTGGGTTGCACTTTGATCTGCGTCAAATCTGAACGATTGCACAGCCAGAGTGCAGAAATCTTATGCAACGAGGCGATAACCACCAGACTCGGTTACCAGAAGCCGCGCATTGGAGGGATCGGGCTCAATCTTTTGGCGCAACCTATAGATGTGTGTTTCCAGCGTGTGGGTGGTCACGCCTGCGTTGTAACCCCAGACTTCATGTAGAAGAATATCACGGGCCACGATGCCGTCCTGCGCGCGATAGAGGAACTTGAGGATGTTCGTCTCTTTCTCGGTCAGGCGGATTTTCTTGTTGTCGTCCGTTTCCAACAGCTTCATCGCGGGCTTAAATGTATAGGGCCCAAGCTGGAACACCGCGTCTTCGGACTGTTCGTGCTGACGCAGTTGCGCGCGAATACGTGCGAGAAGGACGGGAAAGCGGAAGGGTTTGGTGACGTAATCATTCGCGCCAGCATCGAGCCCGAGGATGGTGTCGGCGTCGCTGTCATGGCCCGTCAGCATCAGGATCGGGCATTTCACACCCTGCTTGCGCATCAAGCGGCACAGTTCCCGGCCATCCGTGTCAGGAAGGCCAACGTCCAGGATCACGAGGTCGTAGAGACCTTCCTTGGCCCGATCCATGCCTTCGGCGCCGGTGCCCGCTTCGAACACATCGAAATCTTCGGTCATCACCAGTTGCTCGGACAAAGCCTCGCGCAGGTCGTCATCGTCGTCGACCAGCAGGATTTTCTTAAGCGTCGCCATGTTTCGGGCTCCCTGTGCGGTGGTTTCCGTGCAAATGCGGTCGAGACGGACGTTTGACAACCGATTGAAAGAGTTTCTCACGCAGCCGTGTCGGATGCGGGGGGATTGTTTCAAATCCGGCAGGAACAAAGTAGGAGGGATGAAGTGCGAAGAAGGACACCACATGGCGCTTTTGCCGACAGCTTCTGAACGAGTCGCCCGGGCGCGGGCCGACATGCGTATGGGTTTGCCCGTCGTGATCGGAACGGGGGATGCCGGGCTTTTGGTGGCCGCGGCCGAAACCCTGTCATCGGAGCGCTATCGCACCATCCTTGAGCTGCCTGGGGATCGTCCCGTCGCGGCAGTGACATCGTGGCGTGCCGAAACACTAAAGGCGCGGGCCTATGACGGCGATCTCGCGCGTGTTGTTTTGCCGGACGGGGCGGATGTCGGATGGCTGCGGTGCCTTGCCGATCCGGCCAAGGATCTGGACTCCCCCCTCAAGGGCCCCCTGGAAACGGCCCGCGGCGGTTCCGCAGAGCTGTATCGCATGGGGCTTCTGCTGGCGAAGTCGGCGCACCTCCTTCCCACGATCTTGGCCAAACCCGTTGACGGGGCTGCGGCACTGGCGGAGGCGCAGGATTTGTCGGTGCTGACGCCGGACATGGTGGCGGACGACATAGCGGTGCATCATCCCCTGCTGCCCGTGGCCGCCGCACGATTGCCGATGGAGGCATCCGAGGCCGGTCGCCTGCACGTGTTCCGACCCGAAAACGGTGGGATCGAGCATTACGCCATCGAAATCGGGCGCCCTGCCCGCGACAAACCGGTGCTGGCCCGGCTGCATTCGGCCTGTTTCACCGGCGACGTCCTGGGATCGCTCAAATGCGATTGCGGTCCACAATTGAGGACGGCCCTTTCCGTCATGGGCCAGGAAGGCGCGGGTATCCTGCTGTACCTCAACCAGGAAGGGCGCGGCATTGGCCTGACCAACAAGATGCGTGCTTATTCCCTGCAAGATCAGGGCTTTGATACGGTTGAGGCCAACCATCGCCTGGGGTTTGAGGATGATGAACGGGACTTCCACATTGGGTCTGACCTGCTGCGGCGGCTCGGCTTTGCGTCCGTTCGGCTGATGACAAACAACCCCCGCAAGGTCGCCATGATGGAGGCCGAGGGGGTGGCTGTGACCGAGCGTGTCCCGCTGATCACCGAAACCAACCGCCACAATGCGCACTATCTGGATGTGAAACGCGCGAAGTCCGGGCACCTGCTGTGACACCACAGGATGTGGTCCTGACGCCCATGGGTCTGCGGTTTCGCGGTCGCGTGCTGCCGTGCACGGTTGGGCGCGGGGGTGTTTCGACCCGCAAACGCGAAGGCGATGGTGCAACCCCGGTTGGCGCACACCGGATCATCGGCTGCCTGTATCGTCCCGACCGGATGAGCAAGCCCTGCGATTGGGCCGTCCCCATTCGTCCGGGCGATCTCTGGTCCGATGATCCCGCGGACGCCGATTACAATCTGATGGTGCGCGCACCCTATGCGGCGCGCCACGAACGGCTGCAGCGCGCGGACCGACTCTATGACCTGATTCTTTTGACCGACTGGAACTGGCCCTACCCGGAACGCGGGCGCGGGTCGGCAATCTTTGTTCATGCGTGGCGGGGGCTAGGGCAGCCCACCGCAGGCTGCGTCGCGCTGGACCCCGGTGATTTAAGGTGGATGGTGCAGCGGATCGGGTTTGGCACGCGCCTCATCGTGCCAGACAGCTTGGCCCGTTAGCCGGCGGCGCCCCCGTAGTCGCGCTCCCCAAACAGGGCCGATCCCACGCGCACATGCGTTGCCCCAAAGGCGATCGCCTTTTCGAAATCCGCGCTCATGCCCATCGACAGGCCGGTCAACCCGTTGCGTTCCGCCATCTTGGCCAGAAGCGCGAAATGCAGGCTGGCTTCTTCCTCAACCGGTGGGATGCACATCAACCCGACCAACGGCAGGTTCATGGCCCGTACGTCGGCCACGAATCCATCCAGCGCGTCGGGCAGGATGCCGGCCTTTTGCGGTTCTTCCCCGGTGTTCACTTGAATGAACACATCCGGCGTGGCCCCGCGCTCCTGCGCAAGGTCGGCGAGCCGCCGTGCAAGCTTCGGTCGATCCAGGGTCTGTATGGTGCCAAACATCTCGACGGCCTGGCGGGCCTTGTTGGTTTGCAAGGGGCCGATGAGATGCAGATCAATATCGCTGTATTGCGCAAGGAAGGGGGGCCAACGGCCTGCGGCCTCCTGCACGCGATTTTCCCCGAACACGCGATGGCCCGCTTCAAGCACGGGCTGCACCCGTTCGGCCGGCTGCACCTTTGACACGGCAATCAAGGTTGCAGCATCGGGGGCGCGACCTGCTTTGTGCAGGGCGGTGGCCATACGCTCTTTGATATCCTGAAGTCCCATGGGATGAGCTTAGGCCAAAAGAAAAGAGCGGGCGCAAGGCCCGCTCTTCCCAATAAGGTCTAATCCAGAGTGGATTAGAAGGACATCACAACGCCCAGATCCCAGACGGAGTTGCCGTCGACGTTACCAACGCCACCTTGGATCGACAGACCGCCGCCCAGGTCGTAGGACGCGCCGATGCCGAAGTCAGCGTCGTCGCCAGCTGCGTCGGTGTCGCCCCATGCCAGGCCGATCGACAGAGCGTCCATGGTGTAGCCGAAGTCAACACCGTAACCGGTGGTGTCAACTGCCGAGTCCTGACGGATCCAGGTCACGCCAACGTCGAAGCCGTTCATCGCGTAGCCCAGCTCGATGCCGGTCGAGGTCGCGTTTGCCGACTCGTCGTTGTCGTAGGCTGCTTCGATGGTGAAGCCATCGATGGTGTAGCCCAGGCCGATGCCGAAGTCGCCCTCGATTGCGTCAGCGCCGTTCGTCGTACCGATACCACCCGACAGGATGATGTCGAAGCCGCCGACGGTGATCGCGTAGGTCACGTCAGCGCCACCAACGCGCAGACCTTCGAGGTCGTCGTCAACGCCGACGCCGTCAAAGCCTACGTCGTCCAGGCCGATGCGGTCGCCAGCTTGCGACAGGTTACCAACCGAGATCGTGCCGAAGTCACCGGAGATGAACGCTTCGAAGTCGCTGGTACCGGGGGTGTTGGCACCTGCGCCTGCGTCTGCGTCAACATCCATGCTGGCGCCGAAGGTCAGGCCGTTGTCGGTGGAACCCGAACCAACGATGTTGATGTCGATTTCGCCGTGCAGGAAGACGTCGCCACCGGCAACGCCGTCGTCTTTCAGGCCGAAGATTGCGCCGCCGGTCAGTTCCAGGTCAGCGTGGGCAACGCCAGCGGTGGCCACCAGAGCCGTCGTAGCGAAGAGAACCTTTTTCATGGTTTTTCCCTCGTGATTAATATCAAGGTGCACCTCAGTACGGGGAATCCGTAAAGAGTATGCCTCTCTCTCGCTTTTCACCCTTCAGATTGCAAGGAAGCCTCCGGGGACTCGGAAAACTTGCCAGAGGCGTGGTGCAGACATGCCACAGTGGGGTTAACGCCGCATCCCGGCCCTGAAAGACCAAGTGCTCTTGCCGCAATGGGGGGCGTCCTATACGAACATGTCTCGAAGAACACTATAGACGTGGGGACCCAGCGCATGATGGGGCGGCTTGCAAAATTTGGCGGAGGCATGGCCTTGATCGCAATCCTGGCGGGTTGCGGTGGCGGCGGCCTCTTCGGACGTTCGCCCGTTGACGGTGAAACAGCCATCACGCGTGAGATGAGCCCCGAAGCACGGCGCCGTTTGATCGAATCGGGCGTTCTGGTCCCCGAGGATCGCGAAACAATCTGGGATTTGTTCGCGGTTTCGGACGATCCGAACGTTACCGTCGAGGTCAACCGTTACCTTTGGAATGCGTCCCTGGACGTGTTGGATTTCATGCCGGTCGAAGCGGCCGATCCGTTCTCGGGAATCATCGCCTTTGGCTATGGCACCCCCCCGGGCGGTGCGCGGTCGTATCGGGCGACGGTTTACATTCAGGATCCGGCTCTGGAGGCGCGCAGCCTCCGCGTGGCGGTGCAATCGCGCGGTGGTGCAGCCGTGTCCCGCGAAACGGCCCGCCAGATCGAGGACGCGATTCTAACGCGCGCGCGTCAGCTACGCATCCGCGACGGCAGCCTCTAGACCCCGGCCTTAGGCCCGCCTAAACACCACGCCGGGCCAATTGCCCGGCGTTTTCGTGTGCCACTCCGACAAAGGACGATAGCCAGATGTCCCGTTACGATCCCGCGACCCTGGAGCCGAAATGGCAAGCCGCATGGGAAGACGCCAACGTCTTTCTGGCCGAGCCCAGCGCGGACAAACCGAAATACTACGTGTTGGAAATGTTCCCGTATCCCTCGGGGCGCATCCACATTGGCCACGTGCGCAACTACACGATGGGCGACGTGATCGCGCGCTATAAACTGGCGACGGGGCACAGCGTGCTGCACCCGATGGGGTTTGACGCCTTTGGGATGCCTGCCGAAAACGCGGCCATGGCATCGGGCGGGCATCCCGCCGATTGGACCTACGCGAACATCGACACGATGGTTGCCCAGATGAAGCCCCTGGGGTTTGGCCTGGACTGGAGCCGGATGTTTGCCACCTGCGACCCGGAATACTACGGGCAACAACAGGCTTTGTTCCTGGATTTCCTGGAAAAAGGGCTGGTGTACCGCAAGAACGCCGTCGTCAACTGGGACCCGGTCGACATGACCGTTCTGGCCAATGAACAGGTGATTGACGGCAAGGGCTGGCGCTCGGGCGCCGAGGTCGAACGCCGCGAGCTGACGCAGTGGTTCTTCAAGATCAGTGACTATTCGGAAGAGCTGCTGGACGCCTTGGACGGGCTCGACGACTGGCCTGCGAAAGTGAAGCTGATGCAGGCCAACTGGATCGGCAAATCGCGCGGCTTGCAGTTCCGGTTTGCGACGCAGGACGCTCCAGAAGGCTTCGACAGTCTGGAAATGTACACGACGCGGCCCGATACGTTCCTCGGCGCAACCTTTGCCGCCATCGCGGCTGACCACCCCTTGGCGCGGGCATTGGCCGAGCAAAATTCCGAGATTGCGGCTTTCTGCGAGGAGTGCCGGAAGGGCGCCACCAACGAAGAAGCCTTGGAGAAAGCGGAAAAGATCGGCTTTGACACCGGAGTCACGGTTGTGAACCCGTTCCAACCCGATCGCGCTTTGCCTGTCTTCATCGCGAATTTCGTTCTGATGGATTATGGCACGGGTGCAATTTATGGATGCCCAGCCCACGACCAACGCGATTTCGAGTTCGCCAAGAAGTATGGGCTTGATATCGTTGATGTCTTTGTCGCCGAAACGGACGGCGTTCCGGTTTCAACCGAGGCTTATGTCCCGGACAAGGATGTGATCGTTAGGTATCTGCGCGCCCTGGCCGGGCCGGAGGTGATGACAAGCTACGAAGCGATCGACCATGCGATTGGCCGCTGTGAAGCCGACGGTGTCGGCGAAGGGGTCACGCGGTTCCGCTTGCGCGACTGGGGCTTGAGCCGCCAGCGCTATTGGGGGTGCCCGATTCCCGTTGTGCATTGCCCGACCTGTGGCGTTGTCCCGGAGAAGAAAGAAAACCTGCCGATCGAATTGCCGCGCGATGTGGATATTTCGATCCCAGGCAACCCGCTGGATCGGCATCCGACCTGGCGCAACTGCACCTGCCCGAAATGCGGAGGCGCGGCGCAGCGCGAAACGGACACGATGGACACCTTTGTCGACTCGTCGTGGTATTTCGCCCGGTTCACGGCCCCCCATGCCGACACACCGACCGACCCTGAGGCGGCGGCGTATTGGATGAACGTCGATCAATACATCGGCGGCATCGAGCATGCGATCCTGCACCTGCTGTATTCGCGCTTCTTTGCCCGGGCGATGCACATCTGCGGGCATTTGCCGGAAACCGCGAAAGAACCATTCAATGCGCTCTTCACCCAAGGGATGGTGACGCACGCCATCTTCCAGACCCGCGATGGCGAAGGTCGCCCGGTCTATCACTACCCCGAGGACGTGGACTTGCGGGACGGAAAAGGCTTCCTGGCCGATGGCACAGAAGTCGAGATCATTCCGTCGGCCAAGATGTCGAAATCCAAGAACAACGTTGTCGATCCGGTCGCCATCATCAGCCAGTACGGCGCCGACACGGCCCGTTGGTTCGTTCTGAGCGATTCGCCCCCCGAACGCGACGTCGAGTGGACGGCCGCCGGGGCGGAAGCTGCTTACAAACACTTGGGCCGGGTTTGGATACTGTGCGACCGCATTGCGCAAATGGACAAGGACGCGGCCGGAACCGGCGACGAAGACCTGATGCGCGCGATGCACAAAACGATCTTTGACGTCACAAATGGCGTCGAAAGCTTTGGGTTCAATGCGGCGATTGCCAAGCTCTACGCCTTCACCAACACGCTGTCGAAATCGCAAGCCTCCTATGCAGCGCAGCGCCAGGCCGTGATGACGTTGGCGCAACTGATGGCGCCCATGACACCGCATCTGGCGGAAGATATCTGGGCGCATCAAGGCGGCGAAGGTCTTGTTGCACAGGCGGCCTGGCCCGTCGCCGACGAGGCGATGTTGGTCGAAGACACGGTCACGTTGCCGATTCAGATCAACGGCAAACGCAAATCCGAAATCGTGGTGCCCAAGGATGCCTCGAAGGAAGAGGTTGAAAAGATCGCGCTTGCAGACGACGCTGTGGTCAAGGCGTTGGCCGGTGGCCAACCCAAGAAACTGATCGTCGTCCCGGGCCGGATCGTGAATGTCGTCCTTTAACCGCCGCTCCATGATTACCCTGCTGGCCGCAGCCCCGCTCGCGGCCTGCGGGTTCGAGCCGGTCTACGGCCCCGGCGGCGCGGGCGGCGCATTGCGGGATCGTTTGCGCATTGAGCCCCCAACCGACCGGCTCGAGTTCGAATTGGTTTCGCGGCTTGAGAATCGCCTTGGGCGGGCAGCGTCCCCGTCCCACGTGTTGACCTATGTACTGGAAACCTCGGACTCCGGGCTCGCCATCAGTGGCACATCGGACATCACGCGCGTGAACCTCAGCGGCTCGCTCGCCTTTGCGGTGACTGAAGGCGCGACCAACACGCCCGTTCAGACCGGCACCGTGTCAACTTTCACAGCCTATTCGACGACCGGCTCGCCGGTCGCCACGGCCGCGGCGCGCCGCGATGCGGAAGATCGCTTGATGATCGCACTTGCGGATCAATTGATCTCGCGGCTGCAGGCCGACGCACCGAACTGGATATGAAGCTTTCTGCCCGTGATGCACTGGCGTACTTTCGGTCCCCCAAAGCGGATGCGGCTGGCCTTCTGATCTTTGGTGAAGATGCGATGAGGGTCGCATTGCGCCGGCAGGAAGTGTTGAAGGCGCTTTTGGGCGACAATGCCGAAGAGGAAATGCGCCTCACCCGGCTGTCTGCCGCGGACGTGCGGAGCGACCCGGCCGCCCTGCTGGATGCGGTGAAAGCGGTTGGCTTCTTCCCGGGCCCCCGCGCAGTTTTTGTCGACGCCGCGACCGACGGCATGGCGAAGATCTTCGTTGCCGCGCTTGAGGAATGGACCCCCGGAGATGCGCAAATCATCGCCACGGCCGGGCGGCTGACGGCCAAATCCGCATTGCGAAAGACCTTCGAATCGCACGACGCGGCTTATGCGGCGGGCGTCTATGATGATCCTCCGTCGCGGGCCGAGATCGAAGACCTGACCCGTGCGGCCAAATTGCCCGAATTTGACCGCGATGCCTGGACTGATCTCGAAGCCCTGGCACGCAGTTTGCCCCCCGGGGATTTTAGGCAAACCATTGACAAACTTGGGTTCTATAAGTCCGGCGACCCGTCACCGGTGTCCTCTGGCGATCTGGAGGCGGTCGCGCCCCTGACCCGCGACGCAGATCTCGACGACATCTTGCACGCGGCCGCCGAGGCCGAAGCAGGTGCCATCGGCCCGCTGCTGGCGCGCCTGTGGGGCCAAGGCGTGCAACCCGTGGGCCTTTGCATTGCGGCCATGCGTCATTTCAAGGCGCTTCACGCCGCCGCCAGCCATCCGAACGGACCAGCCGCCGGGCTGTCCGCGCAACGTCCACCTGTTTTCGGCCCGCGCCGTGACCGGATGCAGCGGCAGGCCCAAAGATGGGGACAGGCCCAGTTGGAACAGGCCTTGTCGCTATTGGTCGACACGGATTTGACCTTGCGCTCGGCCTCGAATGCGCCGGACATGGCGGTGATGGAACGGACATTAATCCGGCTGGCCATGATGCCAGCCCGAGGGAGGGGATAGATGGGGTATCAGGTGATCGGCGGCGTCAAGAGCCGCGCCTTGCGGGTGCTATGGGCGTTGGAGGAAATGGAGCTGGACTACGAACATGTTCCGGCCTTGCCCCGCTCGGACGAAGTGAAGCGCTTCAGCCCAGCGGGGAAAATCCCGGTGCTGGTGGATGACGGAGTGCCCATCACCGATTCCGTCGCGATCATGACCTATCTCGCCGACAAGCACCGCAAACTGACGTTTCCCGCCGGGAGCGTGGATCGGGCGCGGCAGGACAGCCTCACCCAGTTCATCGTGGACGAGTTCGACCAACTGCTGTGGATGGCGGCCAAGCACAGTTTCATACTGCCCGAGGACAAGCGCATGCCGGCGGTCAAGGACAGCCTGAAGTGGGAGTTTGAGCGCAGCCAGAAGGCGTTGATCCCCCGCATGGCCGAAGATGGGCCGTTCTTGATGGGCGAGACGATGACGATTGCAGATATCCTGCTCGCGCATTGCGGCGGATGGGCCGTGGGGGCAAAGTTTCCGATCGTCGAGCCCCAGTTCCGCGAATTCGTATCCAGAATGCGCGATCGACCCGCCTTCCAACGCGCGATGGAGGCATAGGCCGGGCGACTGCGCGCCTAGAAACGGGCCGCGGCGCGACCTGCCCAGGCCCCCGTCGCCAAACACCCGGTGATCAGGTAACCGCCCGTCGGCGCCTCCCAATCCAGCATCTCCCCTGCGCAAAACACGCCGGGGAGATCCCGTAGCATCAGGTCTTCGGTCAGAGCCGCCCACCGGACGCCGCCGGCTGTCGAGATAGCCTCATCCATAGGGCGCGGCCCCGTGTGCGCGATGCGCAGGCCTTTCAAAACAGGCGCAAGTTCGGGTCCATCCGGCAAAGGTCGCGCACATTCCATCAGAAGCGCGTATTTGGCGGGCGACAGCTTCAAGGCCGACAGAAGATACTGCTTAAGCGCACGTTTCCTGGGTTTTCGGGCAAGGCGTTCGGCAACGGCCTCGACCGTCAGGTCAGGCAAAAGATCGACCACCAACGCCCCACCATCCCGCACATGCGCGGACACAGCGTAAACGCCACCGCCCTCGACCCCGTTTTCGGACACGACAAACTCGCCCCGTATCCACGTCCCTTGAGCGCCCTGCAGCGCCACAGATTTTACTGCTGCCCCAAAATGGGGACGCATATGCGCGGACCACGAAACCAGGAAGCCCATGTTCGCCGGTTGGAAGGGCGCCAGCGACACACCCTTCGCTGCCAACATGCTGGCCCAGGCCCCGTCCGATCCAAGCCGTGCCCAACTTGCGCCGCCTAGGGCAAGGACGACCACTTTGGGCGCCAAAGCTTGACGCCCGTCCGGCGTGTCGAACACCCAATCCGAACCGTCCCATCCGACCCACCGCCATCCCAGGCGCAACTCCGCCCCGATGCGCTGCATCCACGCCCGCAACAGCGGTGAGGCCTTCATCACCGTGGGAAAAACGCGGCCCGAGCTGCCTGTGAACAGGGTTTGGCCAAGGCCCTCGGCAAAGCGTTGAACTTCGGTCGGACCAAACGCCGTCACCATCGGGCGCAGCCAACGGGCCGCATCACCATAGGCGCCGATGAAGGTGTCCAGCGGCTCATCCTTGGTCAGGTTCAGGCCGGATTTTCCCGCCATCAGGAATTTGCGGCCCGCAGACGGTTTGCCCTCTGCGATGACGACACGACGCCCGGCCTGCGCCAGGCATTCCGCCGCCATCAGCCCCGCCGGGCCAGCGCCGACCACCAAAGCGTCAATGTCTTCTGCCATGCGCGCCTTCTTGCCTTCGCCTGCGTCGCGACCACATCCTTGAGGCATGGACAGCGACCCGCCCATCTGCCCGTTGTGCGACAGGCCCATACCATCGCACGCGAAGCAAAGCCTGCACCATCTTGTACCCCGTCTTCGAGGTGGCAAGGGCGGGCCGACGGTTCTGCTTCACCAGATCTGCCACAACGAGATCCACGCCACCCTATCCGAGGCCGAGCTGGCCCGTAGCTACAACACCATCGCGGCGCTCCGGACGCACGATCGGCTCGCCAAGTTCATCGCATGGGTGGCGAAGCGCCCGGCCGATTTTCATTCCAAGACGCCCGGCGCCCGGCGCGGCTGGAAACGGCGCTAAGGCCGTCACCCTTGGCACATCGCCTTGATGCGCTGCAGCGTTTCAGGCTTTCCGGCCAACGCATCGCTTGCGATCTCGCGCGCGGCGTCCAGAACCGACCCGTCTTCGACCACCCGATCCACCAGGCCGAAGGTAAACGCCTCTGCCGCGGACAGTTTCTGGCCCCCGACCAAAAGCAGCTTCGCCCGCGCGGGCCCCATCAGGGATACCAATCGGCCCGGGTCCGACGGCTGCGGCAAAAACCCAAGCTTGGCGACCGGGTAGAAAAAGCGCGCTTTCGGCGTGGCGATGCGCAGATCGCACGCCAGTGCCATTCCAAACGCGCCGCCCGCCAAGGTCCCGTTCAGGGCGGCGATTGTCAGGCAAGGAATGGCGGCGACAGCACCGGAAACACGTTCCCATACCGGGGAGACGGCGAGACCGGCCTTGGCCTCTTCCAGATCTGCGCCAGCGGAAAACACCTTGTCTCCTGCGCCGGTCAGCACGAAGGCGCGGACATCGGCCGACTGCGCGGCCTCTTCCGCGATGTCAGCGACGCGCCCAAGCATCCCTTCGGTCAGCGAGTTTGCCTTGTCCGGGCGGTTCAGCGTGACCAGCCAAAGACCACCATCCTTTTCGACGTCGATCATTCGATCAGACCAACCTGGCGGCGAACGTCGGGATCACGGAGCGAGATGTCATTGCCCAGATGGCCGTCCGCGTCTGGGCCGCACATCCATACCAACGCCTTTGCCGGCCAATCGGGCGGGATGTGGTCCGACCAGTCCAGCTGCGAAACAGGGTTCACCCCGGATGCCTTGATTTCCTTCTGCATCTGAGTCGCGACCGTGCCCGGGGACAACCCAAGGGCCCGGATGCCCTGTTCCGCGAATTCCTTGTGGATGGAGCGGGTCAACATCAGAACGGCCGCTTTCGAGCTGCAATAGGCGCTCCACCCCTCAAGCGCGTTCGTCGCGGCACCAGAGCTGATGTTGATGATGGTTCCGCCGCCCCGTGCTTGCAACTCGGGAAGCGTCGCGCGGACACCATGGAACACACCTTTGAGATTCACGTCGATCAACTGCCCCCACGCGTCGGGGTCGACCACGTCGAGGCGGGAAATCGGCTCAATCATCCCGGCGTTGTTGATCAGGATATCAAGCCCGCCGAACGCCTCAACGCCTGCCGAAATGGCGGCCTGAACCTCCCAGTAGCGGGCAACGTCACATGGAACGGCAAGGGCTTTGTCCCCAATGTCCCCGGCCAGTTCTGCGATCGAATCCCGGTCGCGCGCCATGAGGACAACGTTCGCGCCGGCATCGGCAAACGCGCGCGCGGCAGCCGCTCCAATCCCGCGGCTGGCCCCCGTGATTGCGACTGTCTTTCCTGAAACATGTGATGACATCGGTCCGCTCCCCAAATGTGGCAACGCCCAAGTGCTACAGTCTTGCCGAGGTTGGGGCCATCCCTGAATGGTATGGATCTGGGGCCTTGACGGGACGGATGCGCGCGCGGAACATCGTTTGCAATTTCCCGTGAGCCTTGGATGGACCCCATGTTGACCAAATCCCGTTTCGCCCTCAGCCTTTCTGCCTTGGCTTTGACCTGCGCCGCCCCTGCGATGGCACAGGTCACCGCGTCCGAACTCTGGGCGGAATGGCAGACCCAGTCCGCAAGCCAGGGCCAGGCGCTGGCCGCGGCCCAGGTCGCGACAACCGGTTCCGGCCTCCAGTTGACCGATGTGACAACGGTTTACTCAGATGCCGATGTTTCGGCCACCACACGAGTTGCCGGGTTGACCCTGACCGAAAATGGCGACGGAACAGTCTCGGTCAGCGTGATCGAGCCCTACAGTGTCGAAATCGAATTCGAGACCGGAACACCGGGTCAAACCGGGTTGATCGAACTGCTGGTTGCCTTTGACGGGTTCGACATGCAGGTCGGCGGAACACAGGCCGCTCGGTCATATTCCTACGCCGCAAACAGCGTCACGATCACCGCGGGCCGGATTGAAGGACACGGCGAAACGCCCGAGATCGACGTGCTGATCTCCATGGATGCGTTGGCTGCCGCTTACACGGTGGACGGAACCGACCCGAACAACCTGGGCTACGACAGCACGGGCAGCCTCGGCAGTATGTCGGCAGGTGTATCTGTCGCACCGGAGGACCGCAGTGAGGGTGAGCTGAAGATGATCTTTGGCATCACGGACTTGACCTCGTCCGGTGGAGGCAACTTGGGCAACTTCGCGACCGTGGCGGCGAACCCCGGGACCATGCCCGAAGGGTTCGATTTCGATGCCGAGCTTGGGTACAGCAGCGTCGCGCTGGAATCTGATTTCCGGGATGGCCGGGATGTCGTGGTCGCCTCCTACACCAACGATGGTGGCGGTTTCATGTTCGATTTTTCCGAAACATCGCTGGCTTACGGGTTCAACACGCAGAATGCTGCGCTCTATGCCGAAGCACCTGACCTGCCCGTTCCGGTCGAAGCATCCGTCGGAAGCGCCGAGTTCGCCTTTGAGATCCCGCTCAGTGCCACGGGTGCGCCCGAACCCTTCGCGGCCCGGTTCGCGTATCAGGATGTGACCATGAGCGACGCGCTCTGGGGCATGGCGGACCCGATGCAAGCCGTGCCGCGCGATCCGGTTTCGCTGGTGCTGGACATCTCGGGGACCGCGCAGCTGATGGTCGATTTGATGACCATTGACCCGAACGGCATCGATGCGCCTCCGGGCGAGCTGCGGTCGCTGACGATCAACGAATTGCGTCTCGGGTTCGGCGGCGCCGAACTGTCCGGCTCGGGCGACATGACGTTTGCAGCGGGGCAGATGGTGCCCATGCCCGTCGGGTCGGTTGATCTTGAACTGGCCGGGGCCTTCGCCTTGATGGACCGTCTGGAAGCCACCGGCATCATCCCGATCGAGCAACTGGCCATGGCCCGGGGCATGATCGGCGCCTTCGCGCGCCCGGGCGCCATGCCCGACACGCTGGAAAGCACCATCGAATTCACGCCCGGTGGCGGCATCACGGCCAACGGCGTTCCCCTGCAGTAGGCGCACATAAATCGACAGGGGGCGCTGCTGGTTCGGCCAGCGGCGCCTTTTTTTGCGAGGTCCGCGCCTTGCAGGACCGCCGCGGCTGACCTAGGTCGCTCCTAGCCGCATCGAAGGATCACACATGCCGATTTCGCTTTCCGACCTGACCCAGGCCATGCTTGAGGCTGCAAAACGCGCCGGCGCGGACGCCGCTGATGCCATTGCCGTCGACGGCACATCCCTGAGCATCGAAGTGCGGCAAGGCGCTCTGGAACAAGCCGAGCGCGCCGAGGGCATCGAGATTGGGTTGCGGGCCATGGTCGGGCAGCGCCAGGCCTGCGTGTCGGCCTCGGACGTGAACCCCGACACATTGACCGAAATTGCGGAACGCGCGGTGGCCATGGCGCAACTGGCCCCCATCGATCCGACCATCGGCTTGGCAGAGCCCGACATTCTGAGCACGGTCCGCAATGCCGATGCGCTGGATCTTTACGACCCCTCCGAAGACCCCGATCCGGCCAGCCTGGAAGCCGCCGCCCGCGCCTGCGAGGCCGCCGCCCTTGCCGTCGACGGGATCAGCCAGGTGTCCACCGCCGCGGCGGGATTCACGCGGCGGGACATCCACCTCGCGGCCTCGAACGGGTTTTCCGGAGGGTACAAGCGATCCGACCATGGTCTGTCTTGCGTGGCCATCACGGGCGAAGGTCTGGCGATGGAGCGCGACTATTTTGGCGATGGGCGGTTGCACGCCGCCGACTTGATGTCACCGGAAGACGTGGGCCGCATCGCCGCCGAACGCACGGTTGCGCGCGCCGGCGCAAAGAAGCCGCCCACCGGCGCCTACCCGGTCGTCTTCGATGAACGTATTTCGTCGGGGTTGATCGGACATCTGGTGGCCGCCACCAACGGGTCATCCATCGTGCGCGGCGCATCCTGGTTGCGCGATGCACAAGGCGATCAAGTGTTGCCCAAGGGCCTGACCATTCTGGAAAACCCCCACCGGCCGCGCGTCAGCGGGTCGCGTCCGTTCGATGCGGAAGGGCTGCCGACGCACCAACGCGAGATCGTATCGGACGGCGTCCTGACCGGTTGGACCCTCGACTTGGCAACCGCCCGCAAACTAGGGCTCAGTTCGACCGCGAACGCGGTGCGCGGACCATCTGCGCCGCCCTCGCCAAGTGTTGGGAACCTGTCCCTGACCCAAGGGGACATGGACCGGGCCGCGCTGTTGGCCGAGATGGGCACCGGGCTCCTGATAACTTCGTTGATCGGCGCGTCGATCAACGCAACGACCGGCGATTATTCCCGCGGTGCCTCGGGCTTCTGGGTCGAAAACGGGGAAATCACCTACGCGGTGAACGAATGCACAGTCGCGGGCAATCTGCGCGAAATGCTCATGACGATCCGTCCGGCCAATGACGCGCGCCCGCACCTGAGCCGCGTGGTGCCCTCGCTTCTGGTCGAAGGATTGACGATTGCCGGATCCTGACCTGAACGACGATCTTTCCCTCCTGACAGAGGCGGCCCGCGAAGCGGGAAAGATTGCGCTTCACTATTTCAAACGTGACCCGGACACCTGGGACAAGGGGGATGGCGCCGGCCCCGTCACGCAGGCCGATCTCGAGATCGACCAGATGCTGCGCCAAAGCCTGACCGCCGCGCGCCCAGACTACGGCTGGCTGTCCGAGGAAACCGAGGACGATCTGGACCGTTTGTCGAAGGACACCGTTTTTATCGTCGATCCGATCGACGGAACCCGCGCCTTCATTGATGGCCAAAGCGCGTTTTCCCATTCGTTGGCCGTGGTCCATCGCGGCGCGCCCGTGGCGGCCGTTGTCCATTTGCCGGCGCAGGATCGCCTTTTTGCGGCGGCCGTTGGGCTAGGGGCCACCCTGAATGGCGCGCAGATCGTGGCATCGGACCCCGCGCGGGAGGCAGATGCCACCGTGCTTGCAACACGCGCGTCGCTTCACGCCGATCATTGGCCCGGCGGCGTGCCGGTTTTCAACCGCAGCTACCGTCCGTCCCTGGCCTATCGCATGGCCTTGGTCGGCACCGGTCGGCACGATTGCATGCTGACCTTTCGCCAAACCTGGGAATGGGACATCGCCGCGGGCGCCCTGATCGCCGCGGAAGGCGGGGCCACGGTCACGGACGCGAAGGGCGGGCGCCTGTCCCTGAACGGGGCAATCCCACAGGTGGACGGCGTCCTGGCTGCCGGGGCGCGGCTCCACGCCGCCCTTCTGGCCCGGCGCAGCGCTTGACCGCGCAGGGTGAACCCGTAGGGTGTGCGCGATCCCTTCCCCAGACCAAAGGTGAGACCCCCCCATGCCCCAACGCCTGCATCTTGTCTTCGGCGGAGAGCTTGTCGATCCGCAGCGCAACGAATTCCGCGACATTGACGATATCCACATCGTCGGCATGTTCCCGGACTACGACACTGCCTACAACGCCTGGAAAGCCGAGGCACAACGCACCGTCGACAACGCGCACATGCGCTACTTCATTGCCCATCTTCACCGCCTTCGGGACGAAGAAACGGCCGCCTCCGCCACCGAAGAGCTTGGAGACTAAGTTCCTCTGATGCCCCGTTCCTTTGCCCTTGGTGCCTATCTGGCGTGGTCCGCACGCGGTGGGCAGCGGTACGCCGAACGCAAACTGACCGAGCGTTTGGGCCTGGGCAAGGAAGATGCCGCGCGGCTGGATGAACGGCGCGGCATCGCCAGCCAATCGCGCCCCGCCGGGCCGCTGATCTGGTTTCATGCGGCCAGCGTCGGGGAATCGCTTGCCCTGTTGGAGCTGATCCGGCGCCTCTTGGACGAACGCCCGGACCTGCACGTGCTGGTGACCACGGGCACGGTATCGTCCGCCGGCGTGATGGCCGACCGTTTGCCCGACCGCGCCATCCATCAGTTCATCCCGCTGGACGCGCGTACCTTTGTCCGGCGGTTTCTGGACCACTGGCAACCGGATGTGGCGATCTGGACGGAAAGCGAATTGTGGCCGAGCCTGATTTGCGAGACCCACGCACGCGGCAAGCCGATGCTGATCGTCAACGCGCGGATGTCCAAGGCCAGCCACGACAAATGGCGCTTTTTGCGCCGGATGGCCCGCAGCCTGTTGAGCCGATTTGACTATGCCCTGGTGCAGGATGACCTGACCGAGATCTACTTGCGGCGACTTGGGTTTCCCCCGGAAAAGATGGAAGTGACCGGCACCCTGAAGGAAGGGGCCGCGGCGCTCCCGGCGAATGACAGCGACCTGACTCAAATGCGGGATGCGCTCGGCGGCCGCCCCGTCTGGCTGGCGGCGTCGACCCATCCGGGAGAGGAAGACAAGGTGCTTGCGGCCCATCGCATCGCGGTGCGCGCGAATCCGCGGCTCCTGCTGGTTTTGGTTCCGCGCCACGCCGAACGGGGCGATGCCCTGGCCGAAACCCTGCATACCGAGGGGTGGGCGTTCAACCGCCGGTCGGCAGGCGAGACCCCGGATCGCGAGGCACAGGTGTATTTGGCCGACACGATGGGCGAACTTGGCCTATGGTATCGATTGGCCCCCATCAGCTTTGTCGGTGGGTCCTGGGAACCGATTGGCGGCCACAACCCGTTTGAACCGGCGGCATTGGGCTCTGCCATCCTGCATGGTCCCTACGTGACGAACTTCGTTGATATCTACCAGCGTCTGTCCGAAGCACGCGCGGCACGCCTTGTGTCATCCCCCGAGTCGTTGGCTGAAGCCGTCAACGAACTTCAATCGCCCGACCGTGCAGCTGCCATGGCCCATGCCGCGTGGGAGGTGGTGTCGTCCGGTGCGGATGTGACGGACCTGACCGTTGATGTGGTCCTGGAGCATCTCAGCCGGAGCGAGGCGTCGGGCTGATGCGCGCGCCGCTGTTCTGGGATCAGGACCCGGGCCTTCTGTCGGCCCTGCTGTCCCCTTTGGGCGCGCTTTATGCCGCCGGGACAGCGCGGCGCCTGCGCACCGGCCTGCGGGAGCGTCTTGCCGTTCCCGTGATCTGCGTCGGCAACCTTACGGCAGGCGGCACGGGGAAGACCCCGACGGCCATCACCCTTGCCCAACGCCTGATCTCGCGCGGCCGGGTCCCGCACGCCATCACGCGCGGATACGGCGGATCGCTGGACGGCCCGATCCAGGTCGACCCGATCGAACACAAGGCAGATGAAACCGGTGATGAGGCCCTTTTGCTGGCAGCCTTCCTGCCCACATGGGTCGCCAAAGACCGTGCTGCGGGCGCACGTGCGGCGGTGGCGGGTGGTGCGGATGTTCTGATCCTTGACGACGGGTTTCAGAACCCGAGCCTGGCCTACGATCTGTCGATCGTTGTTGTGGATGCACAGCGCGGGTTTGGAAACGGCCGCGTCATCCCTGCCGGGCCGCTGCGCGAGCCGGTTGCCACCGGCATGACCCGGGCTGACCTGCTGCTCTCGATCGGCACGGACGCAGCGCAATCCCGCTTCGACGACCGGTGGGGGCACGTCGCCCACGTGCCCCGTGCAGTGGGCCACCTTGCGTCGTTGCCGACTGGACTTCCGTTGGCGGGCCTGCCGGTTCTGGCCTTTGCCGGCATCGGATACCCGCAAAAGTTCTTCGCGACGCTCGAAGCAATGGGGGCCGATCTGCGGGCCACGCATGCCCTGGCGGATCACCAGCCGTTGACCGAAGTGCTGATGGGGCGCCTTGCACGCGAGGCAAAGTCACTCGGCGCCCAGATGGTCACCACGGAAAAAGACGCGGTGCGCCTGCCTGCGGAGATGCGCCAACGGGTCATGACCGTGCCGGTCCGGCTGGAGATCGACGATTGGTCCACGATCGACGCCGCATTGGACCGGGTGTTGGCCCCCTAGTCCGGCGCCTCCGACCACCCGACCAGATCGTCATCTTCGCCGAGTTTCGGGGCGGGTCGGTTCAAGGCAACCTCGGCATCCGAAAACCGATAAGGCGGGCGCACGCCCGGCACACCGCCCAGGTCGACGCGCATGCCGCGCGCCCGAACCTGCGGATCATCGAACACTTCGGCCAGGTCGTTGATTGAACCTGCCGGCACACCCTCGGCTTCGCACGCGGCCAACAGATCCGCCTTGCTGCGGGTGAGGGTCGCCTCGGTCAAACGGCGGGTCATCTCGTCACGATTGGCGATCCGGTCGGCATTGGTCCGAAACGCGGGCGCGTCGGCCATATCCTCAAGTCCAAGCAAGCCGCACAAGCGCTGGTATTGCGGGTCGTTTCCCGTGGCGATGATGATCCACCCGTCCGCACAATCGAACACCTGGTAGGGGGTCAGGTTCTGATGCGCGTTGCCAATGCGGGCTGGCGCGACACCGGTTGTCAGGTAGTTCATCGCCTGATTGGCCATGAACGCGGTCGCGACGTCCAACAGGCTCATATCGATGTGTTGGCCCTGTCCCGTTTGATCGCGCAGACGCAGCGCCGCCAGGATCGCGTTGACCGAGTACAGGCCGGTCAGGATGTCGGTGACCGCCACACCCACCTTCTGCGGCTGGCCTTCCGGCGCCCCCGTGACGGACATGATGCCGCTCATCCCTTGGATGATGTAGTCATACCCGGCGCGATGGGCGTAGGGGCCGTCCTGGCCGAAGCCAGTGATCGAGCAATAGATCAGCCCCGGATTAATCGCGCGCAGGCTGTCGTAGTCGAGCCCATATTTCGCAAGGCCACCAAGCTTGAAGTTTTCGATCAGGACATCCGCGTCCGCCGCCAGCGCCCGCACGCGGGCCTGCCCTTCCTCGGTTCGGAAATCGGCGGTGATCGACTTTTTGCCACGGTTGCAGCTGTGGAAATAGGCCGCCGCGCGGTCGTCGTCCCGGTCAACAAACGGGGGGCCCCATCGGCGGGTATCGTCCCCGCCGGGTGCCTCGACCTTGATCACCTCTGCGCCAAGGTCCGCCAAGTTTTGACCGGCCCAAGGGCCGGCCAGAATACGTGCAAGTTCGAGGACACGAAGGCCCTTGAGCGGGGCCGTCGTCATTGCGCGGCAGCGATCCGTGCGTCGAGGATCTCGGAGAAATCGCCGTAGCTCATGTTCGAGTAAAGCTCGCCATCAATGACAAAGGACGGTGTCCCGCTGATATCGTGCACCTGACGGTTCGCCTCGTAGGTGTCGATCATGGCTTGCGCCATGTTGGCGTCTGTCATGCAGGTATCGAGTTGATCGTTAGACATGCCGGCCATCCGGCCGATGCGGCGCAGGTTCTCGGCAATCTCACCGGGGGAGCCTTGCGTCCATTGGGCCTGCTGCGCGTAGATCATGTCGACCACCCCGAAATACCGCTCGGGTCCGGCGCAGCGGGCCACCATCGCGGCCCAAAGGCCGTAGCGGTCGAAATACACCTCGCGGCTGACGAACCGGACATGGCCGGGGTCGATATAGGCCTCTTTGATCTGCGGCAGGACGACTTCGTGGAACCGGCGGCAATGCGGGCAGGTGAAGGAGGCATATTCGATGACCTCGACCGGCGCGTTCGGGTCGCCGATCACCATCTCCAGAACTTCTGGAGTACCCGTCGCCTCGGTTGCCGTTTGTGCATGCGCCGCACCCACCGGCATCAATGGCAGAGTTTCAGCGCGCGGACGCAACATCATCGCGCCCCCGATAGCGACAAATCCGGCACCTGCGCCCATCATCAGGGTTCTACGGTCCATGCTCTTGCTCCTTACGAATTTCGCGGGGTTGTTACATTTCGGGCCAGGCGTGCAAGCGCGTCGCGCAACCCTTCATCTTCTATCTCTTCAATCTCGGTCATCGCGCGGTCCAGTTTCGCCCGATCTGGTTGGCGCGGTTGGGCGGGCTGTTCCTGAAACGCTACCTTTCCGTCCGAGAACCCGACCGGCGCCGTTTGCGTGATATGGACCCGACTGACGGCGCGGTAGCCGTAGCAGGCGTTCACCTTCTCCACCAGTCGGTCTTTTTGCATCTCGAGCACCGGGGCGTTCCCGCCCGTCGTCAGAACAACCAACGTGCCACCAAAACCGCGCCCGTGTGTGATTTCCACGGGGCGCGCGATCCCGGCAATGTCCTGTCCCACGATCTCGGCCCAATGGGTCAACAGCTTGGCGTCGGCAAAGCCCCGTTTCTCGGCAGGCCCCTTCAAATCCCCCGCCAAGAGCGTCGCAGCGGCCTCGAAGCCGCGCTTTCTGCGCTTGGGTGTTTCTGACGGGGCGCGAGTCATGCCTTGCCTTTCGATCATCGGCGTCAATCTATGCGTTCACCGGGTGCTAACCAATAACATCTACGTGGGGAGCGTGGAAAACATGCCAGAGGTTCAGATCAGCCCTGCCCTTTTCCCTTGGTATGACCGCCACGCGCGCGATCTGCCGTGGCGGGTCAGCCCTGCGGATCTGGCCCGTGGTGTCCGACCAGACCCCTACCGTGTCTGGTTGTCCGAAATCATGCTGCAGCAAACGACCGTTGCCGCCGTGCGGGATTACTTCCTGAAGTTTACGACACGTTGGCCGACGGTCTCGGATCTTGCGGCGGCAGAGGATGCCGATGTGATGGCCGCCTGGGCCGGGCTTGGGTACTACGCGCGGGCGCGGAACCTTCTGAAATGCGCACGCGTCATTGCGCAGGATCACGGCGGCGTCTTTCCAAGGACCGAAACCGCGCTGCGCGACCTGCCGGGGATCGGCCCCTACACGGCGGCCGCGATCGCCGCCATCGCCTTCGACAAAGCGGCGGCCGTGATGGACGGGAATGTCGAGCGCGTGCTGGCGCGGGTGTTTTCCGTCCAGACCCCCTTGCCCACCGCCAAGCCCGAGCTGAAGGCCCTCGCCGAGGCCCAAACGCCACAAGTGCGACCCGGATGTTACGCCCAGGCCGTCATGGATCTTGGCGCAACGATCTGCACGCCCAAATCCCCAGCCTGCGGGATCTGCCCGTTGATGTCGGCCTGTGCGGCGCGCGCGCAGGGCATCGCGGCGGACCTTCCGCGCAAATTGCCAAAGAAACCCAAGCCAACCCGCCATGGCATCGCCTATCTCGTCCAGCGGGCGGATGGCGCCTGGTTGCTGGAAACGCGGCCCGAAAAGGGGCTTTTGGGAGGGATGCTCGGTTGGCCCGGGACGGATTGGACGGAGGACACACCAACAGACGTGCCGCCCCTGAATGCAGACTGGTACGACCCCGGCGTCGACGTGCGCCACACATTCACGCATTTCCATCTGCGTCTGGACCTTCGCCTTGCCCGGGTAGGCCTGGCCGCGACACCCGATCGAGGAACCTTTGTGGACCGCGCCGCCTTTCGCCCCGACGATCTTCCAACCGTCATGCGCAAAGCCTTTGACGTCACGAGAGGGGCCTGGCCTGAGGATTGACGCACTATGCGTTTACCCTGATTCTAAGACACGGAACGGGAAAACGGAGACCGGCCATGATCCCCGCCACACAAGTGGCCCGCCTACAGAATGCGCTGCCCTTCTGGCTGTCGCTGTTGCTGATCCCGCTGATCGTCTTCGTCGCGGGCATGGGCGGCTGGTGGCTGGTGCTTGTGCCGCTCAGCACCTGGGCCCTGTTCACGCTGTTGGATGCGGTGACCGGTCTGAACCTTGAGAATGCCGATCTCGGCACGGATGAGGATCACCTGTTCTGGTACCGGCTTGTCACCCTGCTTTGGTTTCCCCTGCAGTTCGCGGTGATCTTTGGGATGATTGGCTACGCGACTCAGGCCGACCACCTGAGCGGTGTGGAAAAATGGGGCCTGTTCTTTGGGGTCGGTGTTTTGTCGGGGACGATTGGCATCAACTATTCGCATGAGTTGATGCACCAGAAATCCAAGTTGGAGCGCTGGTTGGGCGATTTGCTGTTGGCCTCGGTGCTGTATTCACACTTCCGGTCCGAACATCTGTTGGTTCACCACCGCTATGTCGGCACCAACCGCGACCCGGTGACCGCCCGCTACAACGAGGGCTTTCATCGCTTTTTCCCGCGCGTCCTGCGTCAATCCCTTGCGTCGGCCCTGAAGGCCGAAGCCGCGATGCTGGCGCGCAAGGGCACGTCGGCGTGGTCCCTTTCCAACCCGTTTTGGCGGTATGCCGCCTTGGAAGGCGGCATGGTTGCCCTTGCCGCGGTGATCGGCGGTTGGGAGGGTGTGGTCCTGTTCGCGGTGCAGGCCTTCACGGCAATCTGGCAATTGGAGCTCACCAATTATGTCGAGCACTACGGGCTGACGCGGCGGCATCTGGGTGACGGCAAGTACGAGCATGTCCTGCCCCGGCACTCCTGGAATGCCGCCCACAAGGCATCGAACTGGCTTTTGATCAATCTGCAGCGCCATTCCGACCACCACTACAAACCCGACCGTCGTTTTCCGCTTTTGCAGAACTACACCGAGGACGACGCACCACAGCTGCCCTTCGGGTATCCGGTCATGACCGCCGCCGCGATGATCCCGCCTCTGTGGAAGCGGGTCATGAACCCGCGGGTCAAAGCATGGCGACGACAGCACTATTCCGACATTGATGACTGGCACCCGTACAACAAGGGCCTGAACCCCGCGCCGCGATAGGCCCCGGCCCCCGGTTCACGCAATCCATCAGCGCTGAATGGCGGGCGTCTTGTGAATATGCAGGCCGTCTTCCGCCGCCGTCACCAGATAGTGACCAACATCCGCGCGACTGATCAGCCCCTGGCGCCAAGTGTCCGGCTCGACCAACACCTGGTACTTTCCGGTGCGTTCTGTGTTCGTCAGGATGCCGGGCCGCGCGATGGTCCAATCGAGGCTGCTGCCCCTGATCAACTCTTCCTGAATGGCCTTGTCGGAATAGGCGCGCCCCAGAAACACGTTTCGCGCAATCTTTTCCGGGAAGGACAGGAACGAATAGCTGTCCCCGGCGCCGAACCCCGTCACCGCGATCAGGCGTTTGATCCCCGCGTCTTCCATCGCAGGAAGCAGCGCCTGGGTCGCGCTGGAGAACAGCGTCGTGACATTCAAAACCCGGATGTCGCGCGGCACACCAAGGCAAAGGATCACGGCATCTACGCCAGCAATCGCTTTGGCAAGGTCTGCCGGGTCGGTCGCGTCACCCGGCAGCTTCTCCAGGTTCGGAGCTTCAAGGTCCACGCTGTCGATGGTGCGGGCCATGGCGCGCACGTCGTGTCCCCGCTCGACCGCGTAGATCATCGTCTCTTTGCCGATGCCTTTGCTGGCCCCAATGATGCTGAGTTTCATCGCGCGTCTCCTTTCACCAGAAAGATAAACACGCGCAATGAAACGATCACATGACCTTATGCCGCGGCGGCAAAGGGAAGATGGCCGGTCTTCACATAAATCAGCGCCCCGTCGTCCGCCCGCGGACTGTGGCGGGAGAGGTGCGGGCTGCGGATCCAGGTCCCGGCGGGATAGTCGCCATGCTCATCCTGGAACGTGCCTTCGAGCACGAAAATTTCTTCACCGCCCCAATGACTATGCTCACCGAGTTTTGTGCCCGGCGCCCACCGGACGAGGGCGACGTTTTCACCGGGTACGCTGTGCAGCGGCAGAACGGTCAATCCCGGAACTTGTCCCGGCAGAAACTGCGCCGTGTTGGTGTCGATGGCCTTCTGCTCGACATCTTCAGAGTCGAACTGGTGCAGCTTGACCAGTATGGTTGCACCCTCGGGTCCGATCCGGGGCGTATGGGCGGTGCCGATCGGATTGCGGACGTAAGTGCCTGCCGGATAGTCCGCGTGTTCGTCGGAAAAGACCCCGTCAAGCACCATGAATTCCTCGCCGCCGCCGTGGCTGTGGGCGTCGAACTGGCTGTTGGGCGCGAAACGCACGATCGTCGTGGCCCGGGCCACCTCATCGCCAATCCGGTCGAGCATCATACGTTCCACCCCACTCGCCGGAGAGGCGACCCAAGCGTAGTCGTCAGGCCGGATCACGACCCGTTGGGAGAAATCAGCGTTCAGATTCATGTCAGGTGCTCCGGCAAAAGGCGACGGCGCAAAAGGGCCGTCGCATGGTCATAGGTTTCAAGAGATTGCGCCGCGCGCGCGGCCAGTTGCGCGCCTTCGACCAAGGCAAAGGCATGGTGTGCCTCGAGGGCGGGATCGGCTGTGTGGGCAATGGTGCCGTCGGCTTCGGCTTCACGGAACGCCTGCACCAGCCAGGACGTGATGTCGGCCTGGAACTTGGCCACCCGGTCTTTCACGTCGTCGGGCAACGACGCGCGCGAAGCCGCAAAGGAGACGCACAGGCACAGGCTGCGCCCGCCCTCCAGCGCATCGCGATAAAGATCCAGAAAGGCGGCAAGGCGCACCGCCGCTCGCGCTCTATTGAACTGCGCCAACTCGGCCAGTGTTCGATCCGCGTAGCGGTCCATGACCGCAAGGGCCAAATCCCCTTTGGTCGGGAAATGATGGTGGACACTGGCCTTGCGAATATCCGCCCCTTTGGCGAGATCCGCAAAGCTGAACGCATCAAAACCCCGGCTGCGGGCCAGGTCTTCGGCATGGGTGAGGAGGTGGTGTTTCGTATCCATGGCCTACCAACTAGTAGGTAGTTCCAGTTAATTCAAGGCCGACGACGAAAAAACCCCGCCGTCTTGGAGGTCGGCGGGGCAAGTGCGCGTCGCGGGGGGCGGCCCCGCGCGCTGATGTGCGTTGGATCAGTTGGCCATTTCGGACCGGATCTGCTGACGGAGCACGTCAATTGGCACCGTCTTCCCGTCGCGATGGAAGTGCCAGTATGTCCACCCATTGCAGGACGGCGCACCTTCAAGCTTGGCCCCGACCTGGTGGATCGAGCCTTTGACATCGTCGGCGATCAGGGTGCCGTCCACGCGCACCTTGGCCATCTGGCCGCGCGCATTGACCAGCATTTCGCCCGGGCGCAGCATGCCGCGTTCCACCAACTGGCCAAACGGCACCCGCGGCTCGGCGCGTTTCGACGTGGCCGTTTCGAGTGCCCCGCGATCCAGCCGGCGGACCTTGGACAAACGCTTTTCCGCGATGGCGCGGTAGCTGTCTTCCCGCTCGATCCCGATGAAGTCGCGGCCAAGCATCTTGGCCACCGCGCCTGTTGTCCCCGTTCCGAAGAACGGGTCGAGGACCACGTCGCCGGGGTTCGTCGAGCCGACCAAAATGCGGTGCAGCAAGGCCTCGGGCTTCTGCGTTGGATGCGCCTTGTCGCCCTTGTCGTCCTTGAGGCGTTCGCCACCATTGCAGATCGGGATCACCCAATCCGAGCGCATCTGCACGCCTTCGTTGAGCGCCTTCAAAGCTTCGTAGTTGAAGGTGTATTTCGCGCCTTCGGATTTCGACGCCCAGATCATCGTCTCATGGGCGTTGGTCAGCCGCTTGCCGCGAAAGTTGGGCATGGGGTTCGATTTGCGCCACACCACATCGTTCAAAATCCAATAGCCTTGGTTTTGCAATTCGGCGCCCACGCGGAAAATATTGTGGTAGCTGCCGATCACCCAGATCGCGCCATTGGGCTTCAGAAGCCGCCGTGCCTCGGCCAGCCAGGCTTTCGTGAAGCTGTCATACGCTTTGAAACTGTCGAACTGATCCCAATGGTCGTCGACGGCGTCCACCATCGTGTTGTTCGGGCGGTGCAAGGTGCCCTTGAGCTGAAGGTTGTAGGGCGGATCCGCAAAGATCAGATCGACCGACGCATCGGGGAGACCGCGCATCACCTCGATGCAGTCGCCGTCCAAAATAACATTGCGTGGCAACGTCGCCGCCGCCTTCTGGGTGGTTTTCGTCATTTCACTGCCTTCTAACCGCGCCTCTGAAGGGCGCTTTTGCTTGGTTATCCACAGAGTCGCCGAAAACCGATTCGGCGTCAATTTATTTATTGGAATCAGTGTGTTGCGCGGAGTCAGAATGCAATATGTTGTGCACCGGCTTGAACGATCGTCTATGATGCGGGGTGACCCCCAGATGTAGTAGGGCAGCGCGATGTTCTGCCGTTGGGTAGCCCTGGTTGCCCTCCCACCCATACCCGGGATGGGCCTTCGCGAGGTCCGCCATCACGCGATCCCGCGCGACTTTCGCAATGATCGAAGCCGCTGCGATAGACAGGCAGCGCGCGTCGCCTTTCACCACGGCCGTCGCCGCGCACGGGAGGTCTGGTGGAATGGCGTTGCCATCGATCAGCGCGTGACGGGCGGCGGTCGGCAACCCCTCAACCGCGCGGCGCATGGCCAGGAGCGCGGCATTCCGAATGTTGAGCGCGTCGATCTCTTCGACCGTGGCCCAGGCCAGACTGACGGTGGCGGACACCATCAGCGCGTCATAGAGCACGACCCGGCGTGCCGCTGACAGTTTCTTGGAATCGTTCAGGCCAACGGGGATGCGGTCGGGGTCCAGTATGACCGCAGCCGCAGACACGGGTCCGGCCAAAGGACCGCGGCCCGCTTCGTCCACCCCCGCCACCAGCCGGCCGAGTTCGGTTTCCATGTTCAGGTTCGGCGCATCCATGGCCCGCTTGTTCCACGGCCTGCGCGGGGACACAAGAAAACGGCGGCCCGAGACATCCCGGACCGCCGTGCCTGTCGCTTGTTGTGCGACTGCTCGATCAGGTGAGGTGCGGATTACCCACGCACCCATCCGTTGCGATGCAGGCACCGACCTGCATAGAAGTTGCGAATGCCGTTCTGGGTGCGGACCTGACGGATGCAGTTCTCGGGCAGGCGTTCGGGGCGCGCGACATTACGCTGCATGCACCGCTGGTTGTAGCCGCGGAAGACGCCATTGGCGGTCTGGAATTCGCGACGGCACTGTGCGGGGGCAACCAATTGACGCGGCTGGACGGGCTGGATCACAGGACGGTGCGGCTGCTGCGGCGCGGGCTGTGCCGCCGCCTGGCCCTGTCGGCTGTTGTGAATGTCGATCGCGCGGCTGATCGCAAACAGCGCAAGCAACCCCCCAAAGATCGCAGCGGCTTCGTCGCCGTTGGCACGGGCGGGGGTGGCGCTGGCACCCAGGCTGGTGACGGCAATGGTCAGCGCGAGGGCGCCGGCGGTAACTGTTTTTCCAAGCGAGGCAAACATGAGGTAGGTCCTTTCAGGCGGGTGATCTTGTGACGTGTGCACTTGCTGTGAAGTGCGATGTCCCAACCCTGGCCGTCCCCCGGATTGACGCTCAATAGCGCCCCAGAGTTATCGGATAACAGGGCCATCCGGCCGGTCTGTCATTGGATGACGCATCAACCTGATGTGATAAGGTCGCTATCGAACCGGCCGTGATCCGGCACAAAAGAGAACCTGAGGATCGAGCCCCATGAGATCGCTTTTTGCTTTGCCCCGAACCGCGTTGGCTGCCGCAATGGCCCTGGTTGTTGCCGGACCCGCATCCGCCGCTTGCTATGCGGATTACCGTGCCAGCATGGATAACCCGCTGCGCCTGCATTACGGTGTGATCCAGGTGCCCGACGATCAGTGCTCCGTGACGGCCGCCGTGCCCGTCATCGCGCAACGCATTGCAGCGGGCGGTTGGGAATTGCTGCAGGTCATCTCGGTTTTTGATGACGCAGGTTTGGACGCCAGGAGAGCCGATGCCGGAACCTACTACCTCCGTTTCTGAGACGCGCCTGGCCAGCGCACGGATCGTGCAATGGGGCATCCTCGCCATCGTGGGCGTCCTGATCGGGACGGCCGTTCTGCTGTTCGTGAACCTGCCTGATGCGGACGCCTTCAACGAAGCCATTCGCGATCTGTTCGTGACCGGCGATATCCGGAACCCGGACGCGACCCGCATGCTGGAGATCATGGCGCAATCGGGGACCGAATTTTCCGCCGTGCTGACCAGTTACCGGGCCGTGATGTTCGTGCTGATGGTATTCGCCACCGCCCTGATGATCGCGTGCCTTGTGTTCCTAGTGACCATTGTGAACCTCAACCGTCGCATGGGCGAGATCGAGCGCTCGGGCATTACGGTTTCGTCCCTGATGCTCAGCCGGGAAGAGC
Source organism: Paracoccaceae bacterium (assembly GCA_963921255.3). Taxonomy (GTDB): domain Bacteria; phylum Pseudomonadota; class Alphaproteobacteria; order Rhodobacterales; family Rhodobacteraceae; genus JANSYL01. The sequence goes on from CAWUEW020000001.1 coordinate 1,180,033, forward strand.
GTGTGGTGCTGATCAACAACCTCGAATTCAAGCTGACGGACGCCGCCATGGAAACGCTGAGCGTTCTGGTCGAAGCCCGGATGGATGACGAAGTGCTAAGCGGGGCCGAGATCGAAGCCATGGTATCCGGGAAATCCTCGGCCGATGCGGACGAGGCAGCCGGCGCCACGCGCATCAAGCGTCTGCGGGACAGCCTGGGCAACCAGATCGTCTCGGAACTCCTGATCAAGAACATCGCCCGGCGCGGCTATGTTCTGGCGATCGATAAGGATGTGATCCAGATGGTTTAGCGTGAGGCGCGCCATCACAGAAAATCATCGCAGCCCCCGTATCTTCCGGTTGGAAACTCCTGGGTCTTTGTGCCTATCGTGCCGTTAAGCAAATCATCGGGGGGATGAATGGCACGGCAAGATCTGCGCCTTGGGGTGGATATCGGCGGGACCTTCACGGATGTGGTTTTGGAAGGCGCCGGGGCCTTGGCGTCGACAAAGGTTCTGACGACCTACGCCGCGCCGGAGGATGCGATTGTCAACGGCATGCGGCAGGTGTGCGCCAAGGCCGGTGTCAGCCCCTCGGAGATTTCTCAGATCATCCATGGCACAACGCTTGCCACCAACGCACTGATTGAACGGCGTGGCGCAAAAACCGCGCTGGTCACCACCGAAGGGTTCCGCGACGTGATCGAGATGCGAACCGAAAGCCGGTTCGAACAGTATGACCTGAACCTGCGCCTGCCTGAGCCGCTTTTGCCCCGAAACCGCCGCTACACCCTGCGCGAACGGATGGACGCGCGTGGGGATGTCCTGATCCCCCTCGACCGGACAGACATCGAGTCGCTGGCCGATGAACTGGCCGCCGCACAATACGAAAGCGTCGCCGTCGGCCTCATCCACGCCTATGCCAACGATGCGCATGAACGCATGATCGCCGAAGTTCTGGCAGACCGAATGCCGGGCACGATGGTCTCGCTCAGTTCGGATGTGTCACCGCAGATGCGGGAATACGAACGGTTCAACACGACCATCGCAAATGCCTACATCAAACCGCTTATGGCGTCTTACCTTGGGCGCCTGCGCGACCGTCTGGCCGCCGAAGGCGCGGCCTGCCCGGTGTTCCTGATGCATTCGGGCGGCGGGATCATGTCTCTGGAAAGCGCGGCTGAATTTCCCGTGCGTTTGGTCGAATCCGGCCCGGCCGGGGGCGCGATCTTTGCCGCTGACATCGCGGCGCGGCACGGGCTGGACAAGGTGCTGAGCTTCGACATGGGTGGCACGACGGCCAAGATCTGCCTGATCAAATCACAAACGCCCAAGACCGCGCGCGTGTTTGAAGTCGCACGCAGCTATCGCTTCAAGAAGGGGTCCGGGATGCCGATCTCGATCCCCGTCATCGACATGGTCGAGATCGGGGCCGGCGGCGGCTCGCTTGCGCATGCCGATGCCATGAAACAGATCCGCGTTGGCCCGGAAAGCGCGGGCTCGGAACCCGGCCCGGCCTGCTATGGGCGAGGCGGCACCCGTCCGGCGGTGACCGATGCGGATCTGGTCCTGGGCAAGCTTGACCCCGACAATTTCGCGGGCGGATCGATCCCGCTTTATCGCGCGGCCTCACAAGATGCGCTGTCCGACCATCTGGGCACGGAGCTGGCGATGACCGCGACCGAAGCGGCCTGGGGCCTGGCCGAGGTCGTCGACGAAAACATGGCGAATGCCGCGCGCGTCCACGCGGTCGAAAACGGCGAGGATCTGAGCGACTACACCATGATCGCGTTTGGCGGCGCCGCGCCGCTGCACGCCGCCCGGCTGTGCGAAAAGCTTGGGATCGACCGCTGTCTCGTACCCCAAGGCGCGGGTGTGGGCAGTGCCATCGGATTTCTGCGCGCACCCTTCAGTTTCGAGGCGACAAAATCCGTCTTCATGCGCATGTCCGACTTTGATCCGGAGGCCGTCGCAGGCATCTATGCCGAACTGGAGGCCGAGGCCTCGGGCTTTGTCCGGACCTGCGCGCCCGATGCCGAGATCGCGACCGAGCACAAGCTCTACATGCGCTACTCGGGACAGGGGTGGGAAATCCCCATCGACTTGCCGCCGGAACTGGCCGCCAAACCCGACGCTGCAACCATCATGACCCTGTTCGAAGACGCCTACGCAAAGCTGTTCTCCCGCACTGTCGAAGGCATGGCGGTTGAAATCACGGTGTGGGCGGTGAACTCGTTCACGCACGTGCCGCCGACCGAGCGCCTTGGACAGCCGGAGCGCCTCGGACGCGTGGATGCGGACGGACAGCGCGAGGTGTTTGATCCCGCCAAGGGCGCGGCGGCACAGGCCGTGGTGTTCGACCGCGCGCGCTTTGACGCCGGTGCCGAGGCGTCGGGCCCCGCCTTGGTGACCGAGGCCGAAACAACCGTCGTGGTCCCATCCAGCCGCGCGGTCCGTGCATTGGCCGACGGCAGTCTGGACGTCCACATTCCCGCAAGCGGAGGCCCCACATGAGCGAACCGAGCCAAGTCGCCTATCAGGTGATGTGGAACCGCCTGATCTCGGTCGTCGAGGAACAGGCCCAGGCCCTTGTGCGCACCGCATTTTCGACAAGCGTCCGAGAAGCGGGCGATCTGTCCGCCGGGGTCTACGACGCGGGTGGATTGATGCTGGCGCAGGCCGTGACGGGTACACTCGGCCATGTGAACGCAATGGCGGATGCCGTCGGTCATTTCATCCGGCGCATCGGACGCGACACGATGGCCGAGGGCGATGTCTATATCACCAACGATCCGTGGGAGGGCACGGGCCATCTGCACGACATCACGGTCGTGACGCCGTCCTTCTACAAGAACGAGCTGATCGGCTTTTTCGCCTGCACGGCCCATATCGTCGATATTGGCGGGCGCGGATTTGGTGCGGATGCGAATTCGGTCTACGAAGAAGGGCTCTATATCCCGATCATGCGCTTTGCAGATCGGGGCACGGTCGATCAGACCTTGATGCGCATCATTCGCGGGAACGTTCGGGAACCGGATCAGTTGGTGGGCGACATCTATGCGCTGGCCACCTGCAACGACATCGGTCATGCGCGCCTGATCGAGATGGTCGAGGAATTTGGCCTGTCCGATCTGGCCGGCATCTCGGATTTCATTCTCACCCGATCGCGCGACGCCACGTTGGAGCGGATCAACGCCCTGCCCCCGGGCACGGCTGCGGGTCACATGCGCATTGACGGCTATGCCGCGCCGGTGGATTTGAAGGTGCAGATCACGATCGAGCAGGATCGGATCATCAGCGATTGGGATGGCACATCCGGTCTGGACCCAAAGGGGATCAATGTGCCGCTGGTCTACACCAAGGCCTACACCTGCTATGCCCTGAAATGCGCCATTGCGCCCGAGATTCCGAACAATGCCGCCTCGCTCGCGCCGTTCGAAATCACCGCCCCCGAAAACAGCATCGTCCATGCGCTGCATCCGGCCCCCGTGGCCCTGCGGCATGTGATCGGCCATATGGTGCCCGACACGGTCTATGCCGCCCTGGATCAATTGTTGCCCGGCCTTGTGCCTGCAGAAGGGGCGGGGTGCCTGTGCAACTTCCAAGTCTCGCTGCGCCCCCGGACCGATGCCCAGGCCCCGGAGGACGCGGTGCGGGCCGAGGTTTTGACGTTCAACTCTGGCGGTTCGGGTGCACGCCCGACTTTGGACGGGATGAACGCGACCGCCTTTCCGTCCGGCGTGATGACGATGCCCGTCGAAGCAACCGAGCAAGTCGGCCCGGTGATCATCTGGCGCAAGGAATTGCGCCCCGACAGCGGGGGCGCAGGCCAGTTCCGTGGCGGGTTGGGCCAATACATGGATGTCGGCGCCCGCAACGGGCACGAGTTCGACATTTCGGCCATGTTCGACCGGGTGCACCATCCGGCCCGCGGTCGCCAGGGCGGCGCAGCCGGCGCGGCAACCCGCATCGCGCAGGACGACGGGACGTCGATGAACGGCAAGGGCCGCCAGTTCGTGCCACATGGGCGTCGCGTCGAGATGGCCTTCCCCGGCGGGGCGGGCTACGGCGCACCGTCCGAGCGGGACCCCGCGCAAGTGCGGCGGGACCTGGCCCTTGGCTATATCAGCGCCGAGACCGCCGCGCGCACCTACGGCCTGAGTGCTGCCGACATCGCGGACACTCTGGCGCGCGCGAAACAGGGGGAGGCGTTCTGATGGCACTTGGCCCAATGGAAAAAACACCCAAGCACACCCGGTACGACGTCGTCATCGTGGGGGGTGCGATCATGGGATCCTCGACCGCGTGGTTCTTGACCGCCAACCCGGATTTCAATGGCTCCGTCCTCGTCATCGAGAAGGACCCAAGCTACGAGTTTTGTTCGACCGCGCATACGAACTCCTGCGTGCGGCAGCAGTTCTCGACCGAGCTGAACGTTCGGATTTCCCAGTTCACCGCGGATTTCGTGCACAATCTCCGCGACTACATGGGCGGGGACGACCGTGTTCCGGAGCTGCGCATCCAATCCTTCGGCTACCTCTACATGGCCGACAGCGAGGGTTTTGCCGACACCCTGCGCGCAAACGCCAAGGTCCAGCGCGATGCCGGGGCTGCGACTGAGCTTCTGACCGGGGCCGAGATCAAGGCGCGGTATCCGTTCTACCACACCGACGATATCCTCCTGGGCTCGATCAACACGGTCAACGAAGGGTATTTTGACGGCGCGGCCCTGTTCGATTGGTGGAAGCGCCAGGCGCGTGAACGGGGCGTCGAATATGTCCACAACGAAGTGGTCGACATCACCCTGAACGCGGCCGGCACGCGGGTCGACAGTGTGACCCTATCCTCGGGCGAGGTCATTGCCTGCGGGCAGATGGTCAATGCATCCGGCCCGCGCGCCGCCCGTACTGCAGCCATGGCCGGCATTACGGTGCCAGTTGAGCCGAGGAAGCGCTTTTCTTATATCTTTTCAGCGGCCGAGCCCCTGGACCAGGAGCTGCCTCTGACAATCGACCCGTCCGGCGTTCATTTCCGCGAAGTCGGCGGCGGCACCTATCTCGCCGGGGGGCACGCAGATCTGGACCCGGCGGTCCCGTTCGACGATTTCACGATGGATCACGGCCTTTGGGAAAACCACATCTGGCCCGCAATCGCGACGCGCATTCCGCAATTCGAAGCGATCAAGGTGCAGTCGGAATGGGCAGGGCATTACGCCTACAACACACTTGATCATAATGCGATCACTGGGCCGCATCCCGAGATCGAGAACTTCATCTTCCTCAACGGGTTCTCGGGTCACGGGCTTCAACAAAGCCCCGCCATGGGGCGCGGAACGGCCGAGTGGCTGACCTACGGGGACTATCGCAGCTTCGATCTGCGTATGTTCCATTTCGATCGCATCCTCGCAAACCAACCCATCCTGGAAAGGGCCGTGATATGAAAAAAATCGTTCTGACGGGTGCCGCGGGGCGGCTTGGATCGTATCTGCGCGAACCCTTGTCAAAGATGTGCGATGAGCTGCTGTCGACCGACATTGCCGACGACATCGGCAACCTCTATCCCGGCGAGCGCTACGTTCAGGCCGATCTTGCCGAGATGGACCAGATCGCGCCCTTGATGGACGGGGCCGAGATGGTGGTCCATTTCGGCGCCATCGTGGACGAAGCCCCGTTCGAGGTTCTGTGGGGGCCGAACTTTGTCGGGTCCTACAATGTCTGGGAAGCCGGGTATCAGGCGGGTGTGCGCCGGATCGTTTACGCCAGTTCGATCCACGCGGTCGGCATGTATCCCCGCCAACACCACGTGGGCATTGACGATCCTCACCGCCCCGACGGATTTTATGGGCTGGCGAAATGCTTCACCGAAGATTTGGGCCGCATGTACTGGGAAAAGCGCGGCTTGGAATCGGTGCATCTGCGCATCCTGTCCTGTTCCTCGGTCAACAACCCGCGATCCCTTGGCACATGGCTCAGCTATGATGACCTGATCCAACTGGTGACCCGGTCGCTCGACACCCCCACCACCGGCTTCACCATCGTCTACGGTGTGTCCAACAACGACCGCAGTCCGGTGAACAATGCCTCGGCCGCCTATCTTGGCTATCGTCCCAAGGACAACGCCGAGGATTTCGCAGCCGACATCCTGGCCAATGCACCGCCGGGTGATCCGACTGATCCCGCCCAGATGACCCACGGTGGCCCGTTCGCAGCCGTCGATATCGGCGAAAGCGGTCTGGCACAGATGAATATCGTGGACGACAAGAAGTCCAACTAGCCGACACGCCTATGCGCTGAGGAACCCAAGCACTTCGCGCGCGAAGGCGTCTGGCACCTCTTCCTGCACGGCGTGGCCACAGGGCAGCGCTGTGCCGCACACGTCCAGCGCCTTCTCGCGCCACGTTTCAAGCACATCATAGGTTTGCCCGACCACGCCCTTTTCGCCCCAAAGCGCCAGCAGCGGGGCCCGCACGCGGGCCGCTGCATCGGCCCGGTCATGCTGGAGGTCGATGCTTGCCGCGGCCCGGTAATCTTCGCAGATGGCGTGGATGGTCGCCGGATTACGGTAGCACCGCAGGTATTCGGCAAACACGTCTTCCGACACCGCGCCGTCCGTCTTCACCTGACCCGCGATATGGCGGCGCAGAAAGTACTCCGGGTCCGAGCCGATCATCCGTTCCGGCAGATCGGCCGGCTGGATCAGGAAGAACCACCAGAAGTAGCGCGTCGCAAACGCCTGATCCGTGCGGTCGTACATGGTCAGGGTCGGCGCGATGTCGACGACCACCAGCTTCTCAACCGCGTCCGGATGATCAAGCGCCATGCGATGTCCGACGCGCCCGCCCCTGTCGTGGCCGACAACAGCGAACCGATCGAACCCAAGGTCGCGCATCAGGGCCACCTGATCCTGCGCCATCACCCGTTTGGAATAGGGCGCGTGATCCGCGGTCGACGGCGGTTTGTCACTGTCGCCGTATCCGCGCAGATCGGGGGCGACGACCGTGTAGCCCGCCGCGACAAAGGCCGGGGCCACCTTGCGCCAGACGATGTGCGTTTGGGGATGGCCGTGCAGCAGCAGAAGCGGCGGGCCGCCCCCACCCATCGCGTAGGTCAGGTCAATCCCGTTCACCCGCGCCGACCGCGTTTCAAACCCGGGCAGAAACGCCGAGGGCTGTGCCATCAGATGCCATCCGCAACCGCGTCAGCGATTGCGGCGCCGCAGGTCACCGTATCGGCGCTGCCGCCTAGATCCTTCGTGCGCAGGGCCTCTTCGGCCAGCACCCGCTCAATGGCCTTTACGATGCTGTCGGCGGCTTCGATGTGACCCAGATGCTCCAGCATCATTGCTGCGGCCCAGATCTGGCCAACCGGGTTCGCGATCCCTTGCCCGGCGATATCGGGCGCCGAGCCGTGTACGGGTTCAAACAGCGATGGGAAGCGGCCTTCGGGATTGATGTTGCCCGACGGGGCGATCCCGATGGTGCCTGTGCAGGCGGGCCCCAGATCCGACAGGATGTCGCCAAAGAGGTTCGAGGCGACCACGACGTCGAACCAGTCCGGGTTCAGGACAAACTGTGCGGTGAGAATGTCGATGTGATACTTGTCGACCTTGATGTCGGGATAGGCCTTGGACATCGCTTCGACCCGCTCATCCCAGTAGGGCATGGTGATCGAGATTCCGTTCGACTTCGTGGCCGAGGTCAGATGACCGCCGCGCTTCTGGGCCAGATCGAACGCGTATTTGAGAATGCGATCGACGCCCACGCGGCTCATCACCGTTTCCTGGATCACCACCTCGCGCTCGGTCCCGCCAAACATGCGGCCCCCGATCGACGAATACTCGCCTTCGGTGTTCTCGCGGACGATCATCATGTCGATGTCACCCGGCTTGCGCCCTGCAAGGGGCAGCGGCACGCCCGGCATCGCCCGGGCCGGACGCAGGCTGACATACTGGTCAAACTCGCGCCGGAACTGGATGAGCGACCCCCAGAGCGAGATGTGATCCGGCACGATCTCGGGCCAGCCGACGGCGCCGAAGAAGATCGCGTCGCTGCCGTCCAGATGGTCCTTCCAATCCGGCGGCATCATCTCGCCGTGCTTCACGTAGTAGTCGGTCGACGCAAAGTCGTGCTCGGCAAACTCCATCCCGATGTCGAAGCGCTTGGAAGCCGCAGTCAGAACGCGCAATCCCTCGGGCGTGGTTTCCTTGCCGATCCCGTCCCCCGCGATGACCGCGATATTCAATGCGTTGGTCGCCATGGCGCCCGCCCCCCTTGCAATGTCTCGAGTACTAGAGGGGATGTAGCGACCGACACCCACTTGGACCAGTCGATAGTCGCGTCCCGGACCCATTGGGCCGAAAGGATTACGCTTGGCGTGGCCGGGTCAGCAGGCCGTAGATGCTCAACAGCGCAAATAGGGCGGCCGCGCAGCAAACAATCGACGGACCGGCGGGCGTGTCAAAAATGTAGGCCGCACGCAGCCCTGCAACGGCCGAGATCGCGCCCAACCCGGCGGCCACAAGCGCCATCGCCTCGGGCGTTCTGGCCAGGTTACGGGCCGCCGCCGCCGGGATAATGAGCATCGCCGCAATCAGCAGCACACCGACGACCTTGATGGCGACCGCGACCGTGACGGCCAGAGACAGCGTCAGGATCACCTGTTCCTTCTTGGGATCAAGGCCGCTGGCATAGGCCAGTTCTTCGCTGAGCGTGGCCGTCAACAGGGCCGACCACCGCCACGCGATCAGGGCGACCACCAACGCGGCCCCGCCCCAGATAACCATCAGATCCGTGGTGGAAACGGCCAGAATATCCCCGAAAAGATAGGCCATCAGATCAATCCGGACCCCGGACAGGAACGACGCCGCCACGAGGCCGACGGCCAGCGCGGAATGCGCGAGAACGCCCAGAAGCGTATCCATCGCATAGCCGCGTCCCGCCAGAAGCGTCACGGTCACCGCCATCACCAGCGCAACCGCCATGGCCCCCGCAAAGATCGACGTCTCCAGCGCGATCGACAGGGCAACCCCCAAGATCGCGGCGTGGGCCGTGGCGTCGCCGAAATACGCCATCCGCCGCCACACCACAAAGCACCCAAGCGGCGCGGCCGCGAAGGCCACGCCGATACCTGCCAAGGTCGCCCGGGTCATGAAATCGTCGAACATTACTCGGCGGCCTCGTGGCTGTGGTCATGCCCATGGGCGTGATCGTGATCGTGATCATGGTCGTGCCGGTAAAGCGCCAGCGCCCCGCCCGTGCCTGTCCCGAAGAGCGCACGGTATTCGGGGGCCGAGGCCACCACCTCGGGGGCACCCTCACAGCAGACATGCCCGTTCAAACAGATGACCCGATCCGATGCGCTCATCACCACGTGCAGTTCGTGGCTGATCATGACAACCGCGCATCCGGTGTCCTGGCGCACATCCTCGATCTGACGATAGAAGGACGCCGATCCGGGTTGATCCAAACCTTGCGTCGCTTCGTCCAGCAACAAGACGTCGGGTCGATTGATAAGCGCCCGCGCCAGCAACACACGCTGGAACTGCCCACCGGACAGTTGCGACATCTGTCGGTGCAGCAGATTGGGCACGCCCGCCCTGTCCAGCGCGGCCTTGCGTTGATCCCGTCCGACCCGATCCGTCAGCTGCATGAAGCGGTCGACCGTGATGGGCAACGTCGGATCGATGTGCAGCCGCTGCGGCACGTATCCGATCCGCAAGCCGGACTTCCGTTTGACACGCCCGCGGGCGGGCCGATTGGCCCCGACCATGGCCTTGAGCAGGCTCGTCTTTCCCGACCCGTTGGGACCAACGATGGTGATGATCTCCCCCGGTTCGACCGTCATGCTGACATTCTGCAGGACAGTGTGCCCGCCGTAGCGGATGCTCAGACCTTCGACGGCGATGAGGCTCATGCGTCGGCATTCTCGGCGCAGGCCGGGCAGACGCCCTCTGCCTCGACGACGGTCCGTTCGATCTGGAACCCGGTCGCCTTGGCGGCACCGCTGAGCGCGCCCTTGGTGACAAGGGACTGCGCCTCGGCCACCGCATCGCACACCCGGCAGATCATGAAGGCGGGGGAGTGCGATTCGCCCGGATGCGCGCAGGCGACAAAGGCATTCAGCCGTTCAATCTTGTGGACGAACCCATTGGCCGTAAGAAACTCTAGCGCCCGGTAGGCGACCGGGGGTTGTGACCCGAACCCGGCCTCGCTGAGACGTTCGAGAATTGCGTAGGCCCCCAAGGCCCGATGTTCCTGCAGCAGAATCTCCAACACTTTCTGGCGCACGGGCGTCAGGCGCAGCCCTTTTTCCTGACAGCGTGCTTCCGCCGCCTGCATCGCATCTGCAACGCACGCACCGTGATCATGCTGTTGGAACCCCAAGGGGACCGGCTTTTCGTGGGCGCCGGGATGTGCGGGACTTGTCATGTTATTTCATATCATCTATGCCGCCGTTAATGTTATAAAATCACATGGGGGTTCCAGTGTCTAGAACGCTTCTTCCGATCTCGCTTACCGCGTCCTTGTTGGGCGGAACGGCCATCGCCGACGTCCCGAATGTCGCCACTGATATTGCGCCGGTGCATGCTCTGGTCGCCCGCGTGATGGAAGGGCTTGGCGCGCCCGAACTTGTCATTCCTGCCGGTGCCTCCCCGCACGAATACAACCTGCGCCCCTCCGAAGCCGCAGCCCTGCAAGACGCGGACCTGGTCTTCTGGATTGGCGAAGACCTGACGCCCTGGATGGAAGACGCGGTCGAGACCTTGGCGGCTGACGCGACGGTGACCACGCTGCTTGAGGCGGACGGGATTGAGCTGCTGTCGTTCCGCGAAGGGGCCCTGTTCGAAGCGCATGCCCACGGCGATGACGATGATCACGGGCACGATGACCATGATGATCACGAACATGACGACGAACATGACGACCACGGGCATGATGACCACGCCCATGACGACGGACATGACGACCACGGGCATGACGATCACGCCCACGAAGACGAACACGACGACCATGGGCATGACGATCACGCCCATGAAGACGAACATGACGACCACGGGCACGATGACCACGCCCATGAAGACGAACATGACGACCACGGGCACGATGACCACGCCCATGAAGACGAACATGACGACCACGGGCATGACGATCACGCCCATGAAGACGAACATGACGACCACGGGCACGATGACCACGCCCACGAGGACGAACACGACGACCATGGGCATGACGATCACGCCCACGGGGAGCATGATCCGCACGCCTGGCTGTCGCCCGAAATTGCCAGCACGTGGCTGAACGTCATTGCCGCCCAACTGTCCGCGGCTGACCCGGACAACGCCGGCACCTATTTCGCCAACGCCGCCGAGGCGCGCGCGGAGATGGAGGCGCTGTCTACCGAGGTGAACGCGATCCTCGATCCAGTCCGCGGTGGCAGCTTCGTGGTGTTCCACGACGCTTACCAGTACTTCGAAGTTGCGTTTGACTTCCCCGCATCCGGTGCAATATCGCTCAGCGACGCCGCCGACCCAAGCCCGGCCCGCATTGCCGAGATCCAGGGGCGCGTTCAGAACGAGGGCGTCGCCTGCGTCCTGACCGAGCCGCAGTACAACCCGGGGATCGTGGCGACCGTGCTTCAGGGAACAGACGCAAATACCGCCGTCATCGACCCGCTCGGCTTTGAGTTGGAGCTTGGCCCGGACCTTTATCCGCAGGTGATCCGGAACATGGCGACGACGCTGGCCGACTGTCTCTAAGCAGCAGTCTTCCCATGCAAAAAGAAACGCCGGAGGCATCATCCTCCGGCGTTTTTTCATTCTACGGCAAGCATACCTAAGTGATGCGCGTCTCGGTCGCCCATCTGTCTTTGGCCAGATTGCGGGCCTCCAACTCTGACAGGCTTTGTAGGGTTTCGTCGGCCGACTTCCCCTCCGCCCGCGCGCGCACCCAGATTTTCCGGACCGACTGCGGCGACCAGGGCAAAGCAGCCTCGGACAACCAGTGCCGCAAGGGGGTCGGCAACGCGTCAAAGGCCTGCATCGGGTCCTTGGCCCGACGCCTGCGCCGCAAACTGGTGTCGCCAAGATTGCGGTTCATCCCTCATCCTCCGGATTGGAAATGGGGTCCAGCACCAGCAGAAGCCGGGATTCGCCCGTGCCCTCGATCGGGGGAGAGCGATGGCGCAGGCCCGACGACGGAGTCTCGGGCCAAAGGGTGCCACGCAACAGGATGGGCGCACCGGTGGCGGCCTGAAACACCTCGGTCGGGTCCTGCCCGTTCTGTGAAATCCCGTACTGCGTCCCCTGCCCGCGATAGGTGCACACCAAGCGCGCGGTGACGGCATCAATGTGGAACTTGCGGCAGGCGTTGTTGGTCACGACGTCCAAGCGCAACCGCAGAAAGTTGGCCGACATAAGGGCAGCAAACGTTTCGGCCATGTGCGCGATGTCGGCTTCAAGCCAATCCCGCGCGGCGCAGCGCGGCGTATTGGCAATATCGCACAGCTGCCGGACAGCCCCCGGCACGACCTTCGGTTGAAGGATCACCCGTCCCGACGGCAAGGTCTCGGGATCAAGGTTCGCCAACCAGTATGCGACGTCCGAAGGCATCTGGCGGGGCCACAGCGCCGCGGCACAGCCCGGCTCCTTCAGAACCGACAGATGCTCGGGGCCGTCTGCGATACCAACGCCTGCGGGCATATCCGCAACGGGTTCCATGATCGCGTTCATACCGCTTGATCCGCCGTCCGCCAGATCGGGAAAGGGTCCGGGTAGTCCGGCAGGTTCTCCGGGCCGGTCGCGGCCACAGCGGGCACAAGGCAGGCGTCCAGCTTCGCCTTCAGGGCCGGCCAGTCGATGCCTGCGCCGATAAAGACGATCTCCTGCCGCCGGTCGCCCCACGGCTCATCCCAATGGGCGGCCATGTAGGCGCGCGCGCTGTCGTGGTCGGGCCACCGGTCCTGCGGGACAGAGGCCCACCATGTGCCCAGTGGCTTCACGCTCGACAACGCGCCGGCAAGGCTGAACTCGGCCACCCAGTTCGGGCGCGTCGAGATCCAGAAATGACCCTTGGCCCGGATTACACCGGGAAGATCGCCGTTCAGCGTTTCAAGGATGCGCTCGGGGATGAAGGGCAATCGGGCGCGGTAGACGAAGGAGGCAACGCCGTATTCCTCGGTCTCCGGCACATGGTCAGCAAAGCCATACAACTCCTTCGCCCACATCGGATGCTCATGCGCCTTTTCAAAGTCGAACATGCCTGTATCCAGGATCGCCTCGGCCGCGACGTGGCTGTGATCCGTCTCGATGATCTCGGCATCGGCGTTGAGGCTGCGGATAATCTTGCGGGCGGCATCGACACGTTCGGGACCAGCATCCGTGATCTTGTTCAGGATCACGACATCCGCAAACTCGATCTGGTCGGTCAGCAGATGCACGAGGGTGCGTTCATCCTCGTCGCCCATCGTTTCGCCCCGGTCGCTGAGGAAATCGTGGGACGAAAAATCATTGAGCAGGTTCACCGCATCGACGACTGTCACCATCGTGTCCAGCCGGGCAACATCGGACAGGCTTTCCCCTTCCTCGTCGCGGAAATCAAAGGTCGCAGCGACCGGCAAAGGTTCTGAAATCCCGGTGGATTCGATCAGCAGATAGTCAAACCGTCCTTCAGCGGCGAGGCGGCGCACCTCGTCCAAAAGGTCATCGCGCAACGTGCAACAGATACAGCCGTTCGACATTTCAACCAGCGTTTCGTCTGTGCGGCTCAACTCTGTATCGGCCCGCACGAGGTCGGCGTCGATATTCACCTCGGACATGTCGTTGACGATGACGGCGACGCGGCGCCCCTCGCGGTTGTTCAGGACGCGGTTGAGAAGCGTGGTTTTCCCGGCACCAAGGAACCCGGACAGAACGGTGACGGGAAGGCGGGCGTCAGACATGCGATGGCTCCATAGGCACGACAGGGCACCGATCACTTTTTGGATCGGCGAAGGGTCAATTTGTTATGATATAACGTGACGTTTTGGGGCGATGCAAGCCATCAGGTGGGCCACCCCTCTGCCATGACGGCGGGCGCTTAGACTTGCGGGTCCGATGCCTTGCCAAACACGGCCGCTGTAGAAACCACCGGGCCGTTCCAATCGGGTTTGATATATCTCCGCCTGACGCCCGAGACGCCCCGCGAACCGTCAGACCGGCACACCCAACCCGACCTTCTTCCGGCCCATCACAACAGAGGTTCGAAACCGTCGTACGTTTGAATTGTCGAAGAACAGCGTCTTCGTAAGGTCTTGGAAATCGTCCATGTCCGCCGCACTGCAGACCAGGCAGAAATCCGCATCTCCGGTGATGTAGTAGCACTGCTGGACCCGCGGGTCAGACTGCACCTGGCGGGCGAAAGCGTCGATCTGATCCTGACGTTCCCGTTCCAACTCGACCATGACGACAAAGCTCATCGCGACACCGACCGACTTGGGGTCAATCACGGCCACGTCGGAGAGGATAACCCCGGCCTCCCGCAGGGCCCGCAGCCGCCTTTGGACTGAGGCCACCGACAACCCCGTCTCGACTGCAAGGGCGTCGAGACCACGCCGGGAATCCGCCTGCAGCAGGCGGAGGAGTATTCGGTCAATCTGATCAAGTTTCACGATACCGGCTCCTCTGACGAAAAATTTTCCCGCCATTTCTATGTCCAACGCTCGCAGTTGATCACGGATTGCTGCTACTGTCTTCCCATGACACATCCCGTTTCCCTCGATGTCGCGAAGCCGCTGGCGCTGTTGGCGGCCTGCCCCCGCTACGCGCCAAGCCCGTTGACGCAGGTGTCCCATCGCGGGCGCCCCCTCCTCATCAAGGATGAGACCCACCGGATGGGCTTGGGCGCCTTCAAAGCCCTCGGCGGGGTCTATGCCGTGGCCAAGCTGATCGAAGCGCATATTGGGCGCCCCCTATCGGCCGAGATGTTTATGGACGACGCGGTGCGGAGGGGTGCGGCCGACCTGACATTCGTGTGCGCCAGCGCCGGCAACCACGGCATGGCAATTGCAGCCGGGGCGCGGCTTTTCGGGGCCAAAGCCCGAATTCACCTGTCCGATACCGTGCCCAAAAGCTTTGCCCGTCGCCTCCGTGACACAGGGGCCGAGGTAGCGCGCTCCGGCGAAACCTATGAGGACAGCGTGGCAGCGGCCATCGAAGACGCGGCGATCAGTGGTGCCGTGCACCTCGCCGACGGGTCGTGGCCGGGCTACACCGAACCGCCGCGCCTTGTCATGGAGGGCTACACCGTCATCGGGGAGGAACTTCGCGAAACAATTCTTGAACGCGGCACGTGGCCCAGTCACGTCTACCTTCAGGCCGGTGTCGGGGGATTGGCCGCCGCTGTGGCGCACGTCGTACGCACCCGTTGGCCCGTGCAGCCAAAGATTATCGTCGTCGAACCGGATGCCGCGCCCTGCCTCCGCGACAGCGCGGCGGCCGGGAAGATGGTGACGGTCGCAGGCCCCGTGTCGAACATGGGACGGCTGGATTGCAAAGCCCCGTCGATGCTCGCCCTCGATATCTTGATGGCCTCCGCAGATGACTGGGTGACGATCCGTGACCAGGATGCGTCGGCCGCCGTCGCACAAGCGCGCGATTTGGGATTTGCCACAACCCCGTCAGGCGCGGCGGGTCTTGCGGCCTGCCTGGCAGAGGAGGCTGACTTGCCGTTGATCATCTTGTCCGAGGGGACCATTGCCGATGCTTGATCTCTCCGCTTTCCGCCGGGACTTGCACGCCCATCCCGAAACGGGCTTCGACCTTCGGCGCACGCCGGACCGTATCGCCACGGAACTCGAACGCGCAGGGCTGGATGTCACGCGCAATGTTGGCCGATCCGGTCTGGTTGCCACGTTGCGCCGGGGCACGTCGGGCAAGGCGATCGGCCTGCGGGCAGATATGGATGCGCTGCCGATCCGGGAGATGACAAACCTGCCCCACAGGTCGCAAATCGACGGTCAATTCCATGGATGCGGCCATGACGGCCACAGCACCATGTTGCTTGGGGCGGCCTTGCAGCTTGCCGACGACCCGTCTTTTGACGGGACGGTGCATTTCATCTTCCAGCCGGATGAAGAGAACGGGCAAGGCGCCGCCGCGATGATTGCGGATGGTTTGTTCGAGCGTTTCCCGATGGACGCCATCTTTGGCCTGCACAACATGCCCGGTATGGCGCTTGGCACCTTCGCGACACAGGCCGGCCCGTTCTGCGCCTTTGAAGACAACTTCGAGATTCGCATCACTGGTCAGGGCGGGCATGCCTCTATGCCGGACAAGGGGATCGACCCGATTGTGGTGGGCGCAGATATCGTCCTGCAGCTTCAATCCATCGTGTCGCGATCGCTGCCGCCAAGCGCGCATGGAGTCGTGTCGGTGACCGAGATCCTGACCGACGGCGCACGCAACATCCTGCCAAGCAACGTCACACTGCGGGGGGACTGCCGCGGATTTTCCTCCGACGTGTCGGCCACGATCGCGCGCCGGATGCGCGAAATTGTCCAAGGCGTATGCACGGCCCACGGGGCGACGGCCGAAGTCGACTACGCCACATCCTTCCAACCTTTGGTCAACGACCCACATGCAACGGAAACGATCGCCGCCGCCGCGGGCCGTGTCGGCCAGATCGACACAGCCTACGGACGCGTCGGTTTCTCCGAGGACTTCGCCGCTTTCCTCGATCATTGCCCGGGGGCTTTCATCCTGATGGGCAATGGAATCGACGGCCACAATGGCATGCCGCTCCATAACCCGTCCTATGATTTCAACGATGATGCGATTGCGCACGGCGTGGCGTTCTGGACGACCCTTGCCCGCCAGGCGATCTGACGAGCGGCCACCAAGGCGACCACCAACGCAGTCGAACGCTGCCCAAAGGCCCCCGGGATCCCGAAGATATGGATGATTGGTCGGAGTGAGAGGATTCGAACCTCCGACCCCTGCCTCCCGAAGACAGTGCTCTACCAGGCTGAGCTACACTCCGACCGTGCCGCGCGGGATAGCGCCGTGGCGGGGGCTTTGCAAGGGGCCTATTGCGGCTTCGTCGGTGGGCCGGACGGTGCGCTTGGTCCGCGCTGTTCCTGTGGAAGGAACGGGGCAACGCGCGGGGCCGAGGGGGACGCCATGCGCGACCGGGTCCGCAGGACCGGCGTGGTGGTCGACCCGCCGCCGCGATCTTCGCGGAAGACGATGTAGATCCCCGACGCGATAATGACGGCCGTGCCAACAAGCGTTTGCCACGCCAACCCTTCGTCGAAAAGAAGCACGCCAAAGATCGACGCCCACACGATCTGCGAATACTGCATCGGGGCAACGGTGGCGGCGGGTGCAAACTTGTAGGCACGGATCAGAAGGGCCGTCGCCAGAAGGGCAAGCGCCGCCGTCACGCCAAGCGCCGCCATGTCCTGACCCGGCATGGGCTCATAGACGAAGGGCATTGCGGCCCCCATCAGGACGACATTCGTCATCATGGGATAAAGAATCAGAACGACCGCCCGTTCGTCCTGTCCGATCTTGCGCACGATGACCGAGGCCAGCGCCCCGCCCACCGCGGCCACCAACGCCGCGATATGGCCAAGCTCGATCACGGTCGCGCCGGGTTGCAGCACGAAGATCACGCCCCCAAGCCCGACAATGACTGCCAGGGCGCGGCGCCATCCAACCGTTTCACCCAGAATGGGGATCGCCAGAAGGGTGATCAGCAGGGGCGCGGCGAAAAGAATGGCATAGACCTGTGCCAGCGGAAGCGTGCTGAAGGCGTAGAACGCGGCACTCGCCGTGACGACCGATGCCGCGGTTCGGATCGCGACCCACCAAGGATGAACGGGCCGAAGATGTCCTTCGCGCGCATCCCGCATCAGCATGAACGTCACCAGCGGGAACCCAAACAGCACACTGAAGAACACGATCTGGAACGGGCTGTAGCTGCCCCCAAGATATTTGATGATCACATCATGGGTGGCGAAAATGCCAAAGGCCGCCAGGGCCAAAAGCACACCGGTGCGCGGGTTGGAAGTGGGGGTCGACATCAGACAGGTCTTTCACGGGGGCCGTTCGATCAAACCCAATCCTAAGGATCGGTCAACCCGGGCGTTCTGCAACCCTGCCTTGCACGGCGCTCAGCGGCGCAGGGCCGGCAAACCGACACCCGTCGCCTCGAACCCGCCATCAACCGACAGGGTTTGCCCGGTGATGTAGCTGGCCTTGTCCGAACACAGGAACACGATGGCTTCGGCAATTTCGCGTTCTGTCCCGTAGCGGTTCAGCGGGATCGCGTCGTGATAGGCGTCGATGATGTCCTGGCTGTGCACCGCCATGGCCAGCTTGGTGCGGACCGGGCCGGGACAGATGGCGTTGGCCCGGATCCCATATTCTCCCAGTTCGACGGCCTGCTGTTGCGTCAGTTGGATGACCCCCGCCTTCGATGTGCCATAGGCGACCCGCAGCGTGCTGGCCCGCAGGCCGGAGATCGAGGCGATGTTGACGATGGCGCCCTGGCCCAGTTTCAGGCCCGGCGTGGCGGCCTGTGTCATCAGGAAAACCCCGTCGAGATTGGTTTCCATGACGGTCCGCCACCGGTCGAAATCGGTGCCTTCAATCGGACCGAAGTCCGCAACCCCGGCATTGTTCACCAGCGCGTTCAGCCCTGTTTCGGCAATGCCGCTTTCGGAAATGATCCGCGCCACCTCTTCCGGGATGGACACGTCCGCCACAATGGCAGTCGCGTCCACCAAACCTTCGCTTGCAGTGGCCAGTTCCGGCGCATCACGGTCGACCATGACCACGCGCCACCCCTGTTCGAGGAACAGTTTCGAGGTGGCCAGCCCGATCCCGCGGGCCGCACCCGTGACCAATGCAACGGCCATGGTCAGGCCGCCGCCAGCTTTGCGACTATTGCGTCCCCCATATCCGAGGTGCTGACAGGTTCGACACCGTCTTCGCCAAGCAGGTCCGCCGTCCGCAGGCCGTCGGCCAGAACGGCCTCGACCGCTTGTTCCAGCTTCGTCGCCTCATCCCCGAGATCGAAGGAATAGCGCAGCGCCATGGCAAAGCTCAGGATACAGGCAATCGGGTTCGCCTTGCCCTCACCGGCGATATCTGGGGCCGACCCGTGGACCGGCTCGTACAGGGCCTTGGGGCGGCCATTGGCCATCGGGGCCCCCAGAGAGGCCGACGGCAACATGCCAAGCGATCCGGTCAACATCGCCGCCGCGTCGGACAGGAGATCGCCAAAGAGGTTGTCGGTGACGATCACATCGAACTGCTTGGGCCAGCGGCAGAGCTGCATCGCGCCTGCGTCGGCATACATGTGGCTCAGTTCCACATCGCTGTACTCGGCCGCATGCACCTCGGTGACCACGTCGCGCCAGAGAATGCCCGACTCCATCACGTTGGCCTTTTCCATCGAGCACACCTTGTTGCCGCGCCGGCGGGCCAGTTCAAAGGCAGAGCGGGCCACGCGCGCGATCTCACTTTCCGTGTAGCGCTGCGTGTTGATTCCGACGCGTTCGTTGCCTTCCTTGTGGATGCCGCGCGGTTCACCGAAATAGACGCCCGAGGTCAGTTCCCGCACAATCACGATATCCAGGCCCGCAACCACGTCCCGCTTGAGCGACGAGAAATCGGCCAGAGCGTCAAAGCACTGGGCCGGGCGCAAGTTCGAAAACAGGTCCATTTCTTTGCGCAGGCGCAGCAGACCGCGTTCCGGTTTCACGCTGAAATCAAGGGCGTCGTATTTTGGGCCGCCGACGGCGCCAAGCAGCACGGCGTCAACCTCTTGGGCTTTGGCCATCGTGTCATCATGCAACGGGGTGCCATGGGCGTCATAGGCAGCGCCACCAACCAGATCTTCGCTCACCTCGAAGGCCAGGCCTTGCGTGCCGAACCAGTCGATGACTTTGCGCACCTCGGCCATGACTTCGGGGCCAATCCCGTCACCGGGAAGGATCAAGAGCGTGCGGTCGGTCATCAGGGCGGTCCTTTTGTCAAAACTGGTCGCGCATCGCCTAGCGTTGACACAGCGGAGGGTCAAGAAAGGCCGGCTGTCCTCAGAAGCGCAAATCGACCCAAACAAGCCTATGGTCGGAGGCGACAGCCTCGGGGCCATCGGGTGAGCCCCACATGACAGCCGCATCGAGGACCCCCACTCCGGCGGCGGGCAGCACATAGTCGACCCGCAAATCCCCCGGTTCCGGATCCCGCCAATCGGCGGTTGGCAGGCCGCGCGCGCTGTCAGGTGAAACGTCCTGAAGCGCCGGGTGGTCGAGAAGCGCCCGCAACACGTCGCGATGTCCCTCCCCGGCATCAGGATCAACGTTCAGCGTCCCGGCCACGGCGTAGCGCCCGGGCGCTAGGGACAGGTCAATCCCGTCCGGTCGCCAGCCCTCCAGCAGCATATGCAGAAACCGAAGCTGGTCGGCATTGCGCCACCCGTTGCGATCTTCCGGTCCATCAAACACCGGTGCGCTGGCATGGGTCGTCAGCAACGTGAACGCCCCACCCGGCAAATCAAACTCGACCGCCCAGAATGCCACTTCGTGCAGGCGCACCGTAGACAGGGCCCCCGGCGGAACAAGGCCGTCAGCGGCCGAACCCGGCACATCCCGCCAAAGAACCGCGCTGAAGTCGGTTGCATGTGCAATCGGGACGCGCGACAGCACGGCCATTCCGCCCTGCCCGTTGAACGCGCCGTAGCCCTGCGCGTCCCGCCGCCCAGAGGTCTGACCATCTCCATCCAGATCAACCCCGGTTGGCCAGCCGGTGTTCGGGCGCAGGGTGAGCCTGTACGCGTAAGGGTAACCCAGATCTTCCAACTGATCGGCCAGGGCGGCCAGCGCACGACCTTCGGCATCAAAATCGATTTCCTGTAGGGCAAGAATATCCGCGTCGGCCGCAGCGATGACGGCAACCGTTGCGCCAATCTGTGGATCGTCCTCAGCCAGCACGTCGGAAAGAAGGATGCCCGGTCCGTCGCGGGACAGTTGCGTGTGGTAGGTCGCGATGCGGATCGTTTCGGCAGTCGCCGGCAGGGTGACTAGCCAGATGAGCCCTGCTCGGCCAAGGAGTCGGGCGCGTCCGAGCTGATATCGGCCACCAGCCGGGCCCGCCGCGCAGAGATCATGTCGGCGATACGGGCCATCGCCAGGCCCCGCATGAACATGCTGAGGGGCAGGAACATCCACAGACCGATTCCCCAAACCATCGAATGGGGCGAGCCAAGCACCGTGATCCCCATATGGTTCACGGCCAGCACGCCGATTACAGGGATCACGAATGGCAGCGCAAATCCTAAGATGACGTTAACGCGGCCATCCTGGATCAGGCGTTTGACGACGTCCCCCCCTGTCGTCGGGTCAAAGGTCGGCAGGTTGATCCAGACGTTGAAGGCACTGTCGCGGTGCGGCCATTGGTGCAAGCGGATCAGCATGGCAAAGACGCACATCGAAAACAGTGTGATGAACACGGCGAGGCCCGCCATGATCTGAACCTGCAGGACCTGAACATGGGTTGCGGTCTCGGGCAGGTGATCCAACAACAGGCGCACCGGGCTGAACGGGAAATCCAACGCGCGTCCGACCAACAACCCCACCGCGTTGAGCACCAGTGTCATTGTGGATTCGGCATCGCCGCGCGCCACAAGGCTCAAACAAAACAGCATCAGGAGAAGCGTCAGGGCCCGCACGCGGTTGAACGGCGGCGCGTCGCGAAATTCGATCAGGGCCGGGTAGGCAGACGCGTATTCGAAGGTAATGAACACCCCAAGGATCAGCGCCACCAGCATCACGACCTGAGCGCCTTCCGGAGAGGTCCCCGGCAGGAGCAGCGACGGCGTCGCCAAGATCAGCATCACGATGGCTGCCCGCACCACAGCGCCCAAGAGCTGCGAAACCACTGCCTTCACCTCAAATCCGGTACATCACAAAAATGCACGCGTTTTTATACTGCGCCAATTGCGCCGATTTTTCGGTTCGCACGGCGTTTTGTTTGTTGAAAAGGTGAAGAAAAAGCGGCGCTCTGGCAAGGATTTGGTCGCATTTATGCCATATTTCCGCCCCATTCCGGGGTGGTGTCGCAGCTTTGCATCACAGGATTGGCGTCAAACCCAGGGGCGTGCTTGCGCGGCCTGGGCTTCGAACGCGTCGATTTCCGCCGCCTTTTCAAGGGTCAGGCCGATGTCGTCCAACCCGTTCAGCAGGCAGTGTTTTCGGAACGGATCGACGTCAAAACTGATCGAGCCACCGTCCGGTCCGGTGATCACCTGGTTTTCAAGATCGACGCTGATCACCGCGTTTGACCCGCGCGAGGCATCATCCATCAGCTTGTCGACCTCTTCTTGCGGCAACACGATCGGCAGGATGCCGTTCTTGAAGCAGTTGTTGAAGAAGATGTCGGCAAAGGACGGCGCAATCACGCAGCGGATGCCAAAATCGAGCAGCGCCCAAGGGGCATGCTCCCGGCTGGAGCCGCAGCCGAAATTGTCACCGGCGACAAGGATTTCCGCGTTGCGATACGCGGGCTGGTTCAGGACAAAATCCGCGATCTCCTGACCATCGTCGTCATAGCGCATCTCGTCGAACAGGTTCACGCCAAGTCCCGAACGCTTTATCGTCTTCAGGAACTGCTTGGGGATGATCATGTCGGTGTCGACATTGATCAGCGGCAGGGGGGCGGCGATGCCGGTCAGGGTGGTGAACTTGTCCATTGGGTCGTCTCCAAACGTGTTGGCGCGGGTTTAGCGCCTTGGCCCGGTGGCGGCAAGCCGACCCGCGCAGTCTATTGGGGGAGGGCAAAGGTCAGGTTGGCCCATAGGGTCAGCCACTCCGGGTCGGTTTCGCCGACCGGGTCCACGGCTTCCAGGACGACGGCGTCCACCATGTAGCGATGCCCGGCGGACACGGGCAAAACCGCAACTCCATTCGCGTCCGTCCGAAGAAGTGTGATCGTGACCGTTCCGTCAGGGGCTGCCTCGAACAGTTCGACCTGCACATCCTGCCGCGGGGCATCCTCAAGCCAAACCTGGACAGGCAGACCGTCATCCAGAGTGTCCGTGTACGGATTGGCCAACGCCACAATCTCGGTCCGCAATCCGACGCGTTGATCTTGGCCGGCACCGTCCCCCATGGCGACAAGGGCCTTGGCAAACCGCGTATAGCCCTCCCGCACGTTGATCTGGTCCAGACCGCGCTCGGCTTGAAGGGCGACGGGATCCCCCAGATCCTTATGCTCGATAAAGCCGACAAAGCGCTCCCATTCCCGCCAGGTCAGGCGTTGTTCCTGGGTTTGATGGACAACAATCGCAAGCCCTTCGGAAAGCCCGCCCATATCCAGTGCCGGGCGATCGCCGATGCGTCCTTCGACCGGCAGAACGCGTGCGCCCTGTACGATGTCGAACCGCTCGAAATTGCGCGGGATATAGGCCATTGACGCGCCTTCATACGCGGTTCCCAGACGCAGATGGGCTACGATCTCTGCATCGGCGGCCAGCTGGTAGTCGACGGCATCGATCCAAAACTCATGTGCTTGCCCCTTGCCACTCAACAGCAATGCGGCAACGGTGGCCACCAACAATCTTGTCTTCATCGGAGTTGCCCTTCCATGTCGCCCCTAACGATGTTCCGCGCGGCTCTGCTGTCAATGTGTGTCGCGCTTTTTGGCCTCTCGGCCACGGCGCATGAAATCCGTCCGACCATCGCCGATGTCACGGTCAACCAAGGCGCGGTGACCATGACGGTGAGCGTAACTCTGGAGACGTTGATCGCCGGGATCAACGTCGACGCCGTCGAGAACACCAACGACGCCCCCGAAGCCGCAATCTATGACCAGCTGCGTGCAATGGACAGTGCGGCCCTCGAAGCCGCGTTTCGCGCCGACTGGCCTCGGATTTCCCGTGGTTTCCTGATCGAGGTCGAGGGGGAGCGGCTTGATCCCGAGATCGTATCCGTCTCGATCCCGAGCGTCGGAAACGTGGAATTGCCGCGCGACTCCATCCTGACGATCACCGCCGCCCTGCCCGAGGGCGATGCGGGCGTGCGCCTTGGGTTGGCCACCGGCTTCGGCGCCTTCATTCCCCGTCAGATCGGCGGTGGCGAAGACGCGTATGAGGGCTTTCTCAGCGGTGGCGAACTGACACCAGAACTGTCGCGGACCGAGATTTTGACCGAAGGGGCGGGATCGGTCTTTCTGCGCTACATTGGCGCCGGGTTCGAACACATTGTCCCTCTGGGTCTGGATCACATCCTGTTCGTCTTGGGCCTGTTCTTCTTTGCAACCAAACTCGGGCCGTTGTTGTGGCAGGTGACCGCCTTCACGGTGGCCCACACCATCACCCTCGCGCTGGCTGCAACCGGGTTGGTCAACGCCCCCGCCGCCATCGTCGAGCCCCTGATCGCAGCGTCCATCGTCTATGTCGGGGTGGAAAACAGCCTCGGGTGGGGGAATGTGCGCGGCCGGACGCTGCTGGTCTTTGCGTTTGGGTTGCTCCATGGAATTGGGTTCGCGAGCGTCCTGGGGGATTACGGGATTGCATCCGAGCGGTTTGCCGTGGCGCTGGTTGGGTTCAACATCGGCGTCGAAATCGGCCAGTTGGCCGTGATCGCCGGCGCGTTTGCCTTGGTGGGATGGTTCATTCACCGAAGCTGGTATCGCAAAGCGATCGCCATACCGGCGTCACTCGTCATTGCCGCGATCGGCGCCTATTGGTTCGTGGAGCGCACCTTGCTCTGACGGGATGCCATGATCGCCTTTCTGACCGAAAACCGCCGGTGGCTCGCGACCGGGCTCTTGCTCGCCTTCGGGTCGTCTTTTGGACAGACGTGGTTCATTTCCCTTTTCGCGGGCGAAATCCGCGCCAGCTATGGCCTAAGCGATGGTGACTGGGGGCTGATCTACACCGTCGCAACGCTCAGTTCCGCGGCCCTGCTGCTTGGACGGGGCTCATTGGCCGATACCGTGCCGTTGTCGCGACTGGTGATCGCCATTACCGTCTGCTTTGCCAGCGGCGCCCTGCTGATGGCCATCGGTTGGAGCGTCTGGACCCTTGGGCTCGCGGTGTTCCTGCTGCGGTTTTGCGGGCAGGGCATGTTCACTCATATCGAGGTGACCGCCATCGCCCGGTGGTTTGTGACGACACGCGGGCGCGCTTTGGCGATCACGAACCTTGGGTTCCCGTTGGGCGAGGTCCTGATGCCGCTGCCGGTCATTCTGCTGATCGGTGCCATCGGGTGGCGGGCGTCCTGGGGCATCGTGGCGGCCGTTCTGTTGGTTGTGTTCGTCCCTCTGTTCTTGAAGCTCCTCGCGCAGGATCGGGTCCCGCGCGGGGCGGACGGCCCGGCCGCAGGCAGTGCGGGTTTGGGCGGCGTGCATTGGACCCGCAGTCAGGCGTTGAACCACTGGCTGTTCTGGGCGCTCGTGCCGTTTTTTCTGACCCCAGGCTTCATCGGCACGGTGATTTTCTTTCACCAGGTGCATGTTTCGGAGGTGAAGGATTGGAGCCTCGCCGCGATGACCCCCGGCTACACGGCCTATGCCGCGATGACGATCTCGTTTCTGTTCGTCGGCGGCTGGATCTGTGATCGCTATGGGCCCGCCCTTCTGTTGCCGGTGCTGATGCTGCCGATGGGGCTTGGCATCACCCTCTTGGGGCCGCTCGACATGGTGTGGGGATGGTTCCTTGTGCTGGCGCTGATCGGGATCAGCCAGGGACTTGTGGGTGCAGTGACGGGCACCTTGTTGCCGTTCGTCTATGGCACGGACCACCTGGGTGCGATCCGCGCAATGGCCATCGCCTTGATGGTGCTCAGCACGGCGATCGGTCCCGGGGTCACCGGGCTTTTCATTGATGGGGGCGTGATGTTCCCCGATCAGGGCGTGGCAATGGGGATTTGGTGTGTCGGGCTATCCATCGCCCTGGTGCCCGTGATGTGGCGTCTGCAGCGTCCGGTTTGACGGGGCCACCGGATCAGGGGATCTGGATGGCGTGATCCGCCTCGGATGCCTTGTCGAGGCAGGTCTGCAGAAACCCCCACACCGCCGCGTCCAACGCGCCGGATGTCAGCGCGCCCGCCATCGTGGTGCGAAAGGCACGATCGGCGGCCTGCACGGTGTCGGGTTGGGTCACCCGAAGCAATGCAGCTGCCACTGGTGCCAGACCCGCCGCGTCGAGACGGGCCGCCATCTGCGCCGTCTCGCCATCCGATATCAGTGCCGACAGATCGCCACCGCTTCGGGCGGCCGCCCGGAAGGAAAGCAATGACATGGCAGGGGCAAGGTCGTCCGAAAGCGGATCCTGTGCGGCAAGTGCGGCGCGCACGCGGCCCCAGATCGGATCGTCCGAGGGCGGCACCGACCCGGCCGCAACATCGCGCAGGGTCGGTGCCATATGCGTTTACATCAGCTCGCGGACATCCGTGAGCTTGCCGGTGACCGCTGCCGCTGCCGCCATCGCGGGCGACATGAGATGCGTGCGACCCCCACGGCCCTGACGGCCTTCAAAGTTGCGGTTCGATGTTGCGGCACACCGCTCACCCGGCTGAAGCTGGTCAGGGTTCATCGCAAGACACATCGAACAGCCCGCAAGACGCCACTCAAACCCGGCCTCCTTGAAAATATCGGCCAGGCCTTCTTCCTCGGCCTGCGCCCGCACGAGGCCCGAACCCGGAACAACCATGGCCCGTTTCACGGCCACTTTCTTGCCCTTGAGGATTTCGGCGGCGGCGCGCAAATCCTCGATACGGCCGTTGGTGCAGGACCCGATGAAGACCGTATCGATCTCGATCTCGTTGAGCGGCGTTCCAGGGGTCAGGCCCATATAGTCCAGCGACCGTTGGGCCGCCCCGACCTTGCCGCCTTCGAAATCATCCGCAGCCGGAACCGCGCTGGTGATCGGCAGCACATCCTCGGGGCTGGTGCCCCAGGTCACGACCGGGGCGATGTCTTCGCCCTTGATCGTGATGATCAGATCCCACTCGGCATCATCGTCGGAATAGAGTGTTTTCCACCAGTCCATCGCGGCTTCCCACTGCGCACCTTTCGGGGCGTGCGGGCGGCCTTGGACATAGTCAAAGGTGGTTTGGTCCGGCGCAATGAGGCCCGCGCGTGCCCCGCCTTCGATCGCCATGTTGCAGACCGTCATCCGGCCTTCCATGCTGAGCGAGCGGATGGCTTCGCCGCAATACTCGATCACATAGCCCGTGCCGCCTGCGGTGCCGGTATGGCCGATCACCGACAAGGTGATGTCCTTCGCGGTCACGCCCGGGCGCAGCTGGCCGGTGATCTCGACCTTCATGTTCTTCGATTTTTTCTGGATCAGGGTCTGGGTGGCCAGAACATGCTCCACTTCCGAGGTGCCGATGCCGTGCGCAAGGGCACCGAACGCCCCGTGGGTGGCGGTGTGGCTGTCGCCGCACACAACCGTCATGCCGGGCAGGGTCCAGCCCTGTTCGGGGCCGACGATATGGACGATGCCCTGGCGAATATCCGTGACCGGGTAATAGTGAATACCGAAATCCTTGGCGTTCTTGTCCAGGGCTGCGACCTGAATGGCGCTGTCTTCGGTCATGTTTTCGGGGTTTTCGCGGCCGGCTGTGGTGGGCACGTTGTGGTCCGGCACCGCGATGGTCTTTTCAGGCGCGCGCACCGACCGGCCCGCCATGCGCAGACCCTCGAAGGCCTGCGGGCTGGTGACCTCGTGAACGAGGTGGCGGTCGATGTAGAGCAGGCTGGTGCCGTCTTCGGCCTCATGGGCCAAATGCGCGTCCCAGATTTTGTCGTAGAGTGTCTTGCCGGGCATGGGCGGATCCTCGTGGCGGTGATATCGAAAAGGAAAGGGGGAATGAGCGCGTCGGCCTAGCCGAGCCCCCCCAGACGCGAGCGGCGCGCCCCGTGAAACCGCCAGGGCAGACGCGTGTGATCGCCGATATCGAAAACATGGGTCATGGGAGGTGATGTATTGAAGCCCGCGCCGCTGCGCAAGCGTCTGAGGCGCGATCCCGCGGCGCGCCTTGCAGGCGCATTCGGGTCTTCCATGGGGGCGCTGCCCCCGGCCTGCGGCCTCCCCCGGGATATTTGGAAAACAGAGACCGGAGCTCAGGTCTTCTCGGCCTGATTGGCCCGCCACAGCGTGAACAGGCCCGCCGCCACGACGAGACCAGCCCCGATGACCACATTACCAGCCAGCGTTTCCCCAAACACCGCGATGCCAAGCGCCGACGCGAAGACCAGCTGGAGATACGCGAAAGGTTGCACTGCGCTGGCCTCGGCCACCTCATAGGTCTTGATCAGAAGGTAGTGACCCAAGGCACCCGTCACGCACAGCAGGGCCATCCATGCCCAGTCGGGTCCGCTCATGGGTTCCCAGAACCAGATCCCGACCCCGGTCATCACCACCGCACCTGCGGTGCCCGTCCAGAAAAAACTTGTCGCCGCGCTGTCCTTGCGGGCCGCGTAGCGGGTCAGCAGGCCGTAAAGCGCAAACAGGAAAGCCGATGTCAGTGCGATCAGGGCGGCAGGTTCGAAAACCCGCAAACCCGGTTGCAGGATGATCAGAACCCCAATGAACCCCACACCGATGGCCAGCACCCGGCGCCAGCCGACTTTTTCGCCGAGGATCGGACCAGAAAGCGCCGCGACCAGCAGGGGATAGCAAGCAAAGATCGCGTGGCTTTCGACGAGACCGAGAATTGTAAAGGCAAGGACCATCACGCAGATCTCGACCGCCAACAGGACGCCCCGAAAGACCTGCAGGACGGGCTGATCGGTTCTGGCCGCAGCGCGCAGTCCGCCCGCTTGCCGGGCCGTGATCGTCATGACAAAGGCTGCGAAGAACCAATAGCGGATCATCACGACCATCAGGACGTTGTATTCCGACGCCAGATGCCGGCTGATCCCGTCCTGCATCGCAAAGACGAAGGTGGTTGCCACCATCAGCAGAATGCCAAGGCGTGTGTTGCTGCTGCTCATGGTTTTGATCCAAGGGTCATGTGCCGTTTGCGCCCATACCCGGGGACACGTGTGACCGCAAAGCCTGCATCCGCCAACGCGCTGCGCACAGCGCCCGCGGCAGTGTAGGTCGCACAGGTGCCCCCCGGCGCCGTGCAGGATCCAACGGCATGCAGCAGGTCGGGATCCCAAAGTTCGGGGTTTCGGGCCGGGGCAAACCCGTCAAGAAACCAGGCATCGGCACGCCCGTCCCAGGCTGGCACGCTTTCGCGGGCGTCGCCGATCATCACGGTCAGGTTCAGATCCTCGGTCTTGAGATGGGCGCGCGTGTCCGTTGCCCCGTCGAGCGCGGTCGCGATCTGATCGGCGCACGGGGCCGCCTCGGGAAACGCCGCCAGTGCCCGGCGAATATCGGCCCCGGACAGCGGGAACGCCTCGAAACTGGTGAACGTCAACGGGCCGTCGACATCGGCCGCACGCCACGCCAGCCACGCGGCAATGAGGTTCAAGCCGGTGCCGAACCCAAGCTCGGCGATGTGGAACCCGGGACGAAACCGGGTCGGCAGGTCATTGCCGCCCAGGAAGACGAAGCGCGCCTCGGCCAATCCATCCTCGAGCGAATAATACGGATCATCGAACAGGCGCGAGACCGGCACCGCGCCGGCGCGCCATTCGATTTCCTGTCTCTGGCTCATGGGCCTCGTCTCGCGTAAGGACTGGCGCGGAGATTTATCTCGTTCGAAGGTCTTGGCAATGGCCCAAATCACCGTGCACGGCGCTGGCATCTTCGGATTGTCCGTGGCCTGGGCGTGCCTGCAGCGCGGTGCGACGGTGACGGTGGTCGAGCGAAACGGGGTCGCGTCCGGTGCGTCTGGCGGCCTGGTCGGGGCACTGGCCCCGCACACGCCAGAAAACTGGAACGACAAGAAAGAGTTGCAATTTCAAAGCCTCGTCATGGCCGAGGCGATGTGGGCCAACGTGGCCGAGGTTTCGGGCCAAGACCCGGGCTATGCGCGCCTGGGACGGGTGCAACCGGTGCTGGAGGACACGCAACTTGCCCTGGCGCGGCACCGCTCCGACGGGGCCGACACCCATTGGCGGGGCCTCTTTTCGTGGGACGTGGTCGAAGCCGACCCGCGCATTGCGCCAAGCCCGACCGGGTTCATGATCCGTGACACCCTCACCGCACGCATTCACCCGCACCGGGCGACCCATGCCCTGGCGGCCGCCATTCAGGCAAAGGGCGGCCAGATCACCACAGCGACACCCGACCGCCCGGCCATCGAGATTTGGGCCACAGGGGTGACCGGGCTGATCGAGATATCCGAGGCACTCAACGCAACAGTGGGCAACGGCGTGAAGGGTCAGGCTGCCTTGCTGGACTGCGATCTACCGGGCCTGCCGCAGGTGTTCGCGGACGGGGTACACATCGTGCCCCACGCGGACGGAACGGTTGCGATCGGCTCCACCTCGGAACGGGACTATGCCGACGCCCAGACGACCGATGCGCAGTTGGATGCCGTGATCGCGAAAGCAAGGGCCGCCTGCCCCGCTCTGGCCAGGGCGGACGTGATTGCGCGATGGGCAGGCGTACGCCCGCGCGCCAAATCGCGCGCCCCGATGTTGGGACGCCACCCTTTGAAGGACGGGGCCTATATCGCGAATGGCGGGTTCAAGATCGGCTTTGGCATGGCCCCGATCTGTGCCGAGCTGATGGCCGATCTTGTCCTCGAGGGGATCGACCGCATTCCCGACAGCTTCAAACCCGAAGCCAGCCTGCCGAAGGCGGCGGCGCCTTAAGCCAAGTTCGCGGCTTTGCGCAGGTCGTCCATCAACTCGCCCACCAAAGTGACCGAGCGTTCATCGATCAAGCGACCGTCATCGTCGAATGCCTTGCCGGCGCTGCCGATGAACACCTCCGGGCCATACAGAAGATGGGGCCGGAACGCCGTCATGGCATGGCGCATGGTCATCTGGGAGCGTTCGCCCCCCGCCCGCCCCGCCGCAGCGGACATTAAGGCGACCGGCTTGTGGCGCCAGGGACTGCCCTTGGTGCGGCTGACCCAATCCAGAGCGTTCTTGAGCACGCCGGAC
The DNA here is from genome assembly GCA_963921255.3 of Paracoccaceae bacterium. GTDB lineage: Bacteria > Pseudomonadota > Alphaproteobacteria > Rhodobacterales > Rhodobacteraceae > JANSYL01. The sequence continues at coordinate 1,211,067 of CAWUEW020000001.1, forward strand.
ATGGCCTTGTTGTACTCGGGGCCAACCATCACCACCGCATCCGCCGCAGCAATCTGATCGGCGAGGGTTTGCACATCGGACGGGATGCCTTCGGCGCCTTCCAGATCGCCGTCGTACAGCGGCAGGCGCAGGTTCGCCTCGATGAATTCCGCCGGATCGAACAGGCGCCGCGCCTCAAGCATGAGTTTGCGATTGAGGGATGCCGCGCGCAGCGATCCGCAAATCCCCAGTAGTGTTCCGCTGGACATGGCCCGCGCCTCCGATCAAAACCGTTTCAGCGCATCTAAGGCGGGAGGCTCAGTTGGCAAAGCAGCATGGCGGAAAAATCTTGGCGGACCGTCTCGCATCCCATGGGGTGCAGCGGGTGTTTTCGGTTCCGGGGGAAAGCTTTCTGGCCGCGCTGGACGGGTTGTACGATCTGAACATTGAAAACATTGTCTGCCGTCAGGAAGGCGGCGCTGCCATGATGGCCGAAGCCGATGCCAAGCTTGGCGATCGACCCGGCGTGCTGTTCGTGACGCGCGGTCCGGGCGCGACCAATGCCAGTGCGGGCTTGCACATTGCCATGCATGACGCAACGCCGCTTGTCTGCTTTGTCGGGCAAGCGCCGCTGAAGCATCGGGATCGCGGCGTGTTCCAGGAGGTGGATTACCGCGCCTTCTTTGGACCGCTCGTCAAATGGGTGGCTGAAATCGAAAAAACCGACCGCATTGCCGAGTACGTCGATCGGGCCTTTCAGGTCGCGCAATCCGGCCGTCCCGGTCCCGTCGTCCTCGCCCTGCCCGAAGATGTGCTGTCCGCCGCGGCGGAGACCTCGGCCTTTCAGCCCGCCGCCACCGTGCAATCGACGGTCTCGCCAGATCAGGCGCAGCAGATGCTGGACCTGCTCCAGGCGGCTGAGGCACCCATGATCGTCGTGGGTGGATCGCACTGGGATGCGGACACCAGGGACACTGCCGCCGAGGTGGCCCGCCTCCTGGGCGCACCGATTGCCGTCACCTTCCGGCGTCAGGATTATATCGACAATGACCATCCCAACTACGCCGGGGATCTGGGCGTCGGCATGAACCCGGCACTTGGCCAACGGCTGACGGACGCAGACGCCATCCTTCTGGTCGGGGCCGAGTTGAACGACATCACCACGAAGGATTTCTCGCTGATCGATCCCGCGGAACCACCCAAGATCATCCAGTGCGCCGCGGACCCTGATGCCCTGTCCAAGCACTATCCTGCCGCGCAGGCCCTCGCCGCCACGCCATCCGCCGTTTTCGCCGCCCTGAACGCGGCCTTGTCGCCCAATGCCGGACCGGACAGGGGCGCGGGCGCGGCCCGAGCGGCCTATGAGGCGTGGCAAAATCCACAGCCCACACCGGGGGCCGTCCGAATGGAGGATGTCGTCTGCTGGCTGCGCGACCATGCGCCGGCGGACACCATCATCACCAATGGCGCCGGGAACTATGCCGCCTTCGTCCATCGCTATCACCGGTTTCGCCAATTCGGCACACAAGTTGCCCCGACAAGTGGCTCAATGGGTTACGGCCTGCCCGCTGCGGTATCCGCGAAACTGAAGAACCCCGATCAACCGGTTGTCTGCTTTGCCGGGGACGGGTGCATCCAGATGACGATGCAAGAACTGTCGACCGCCCGCCAGTACGGCGCAGATATCATCGTGATCGTCTGCAACAATGGGCGCTACGGCACGATCCGGATGCATCAGGAGAAAAACTATCCCGGCCGCGTGTCGGGCACCGAGCTGTTCAACCCCGACTACGTGGCCCTCGCCGGGGCCTATGGGGGGACGGGCCACCACATCACGCACCAGGATCAATTCGGTCCGGCCTTCGAGACTGCCTTGCAGGGCGGGCTTCATATCATTGAACTGGCGCTCGACCCCAAAATGCTCAGCACCACGGCCTCGCTGTGACGGGCGCGCCGCCTTAGTCCTGCAGACGTTCCGCCAGATTGGGCGTGGGCAAGATGCCGGTCAGTTGCGCCTCGTAGATCGGGATGCTTTCGGCCACGCGCATCACGTAGTTGCGCGTCTCGGAGAAGGGCAAAGCCTCGATCCAGTAGACAATATCCTCGGCCCGGCGTGGATCACCAAATCGTTCGATCCACTGGTTGGCGCGGCCGGGTCCCGCGTTGTAGCCGATGGACACCAATGTCAGGTTGTCGTCGAACCGCTCGATCAGACCGGCGATGTAGTTGGTGGCCAATTGTGCGTTGTAGTTGGGGTCGGTCAACAAGCGCGGCTCGTCATAGACGATCCCCAGATCGCGGGCCGTATCGCGGCCCGTTCCCGGCATCACCTGCATCAAGCCGATGGCCCCCGCGTGGCTGATGACGCTTGGATCGAACTCGGATTCGCGCCGCGCGATGGCAAGCGACAGCGCCGGCGGAATAGGGTAGGCATCCGTCGCCAGCGGGGTCAGCGGATAGTAGGCGCGCATGATCTCGTGCCCGGCTTGGGCCGCGCGCTTGGCGATACGGAGCGCAATGTGATGATCCCCGATCTCCAGCGCGAAATTGCCCAATTGGCCCGCTTCTTGCCGCGACAGGCTTTCGGTCAGATGGGTCAGGAACCGTTCGGCAAGGTCGATCTGACCAGCCTCGTACAGGACAAGCGCCGCGTGAAACACCGTTGAGCCTGTGAAATCCGCGCCGCGCCAATCGCCGAAATCCTCGGTCCCCAGAAAGGCCGGGTCGCTTGGCAAACCGGCGCGCTCGGCGGACAGTTGGCCGTAGAAACTCGACTGATACTGGGCGCCCAAGGCATAGGCTTCGGCCGCGGCCTCGGTGTTGCCCGCCGCCTCATGCGCCCGCCCAAGCCAATAGCCGGCGCGCCCGACGCTGATCGGGCTGAACACCACGCTGCGGAAATTCTCGAAATGCCGAATGGCCTGGTCGTTGTTCCCAAGTCGATGCGCGCAATACCCGGCGATCCACTCGAGATCCGCAAAGGCGAGGTAATCGGTCTCGGCGCTCACGTAATGGTTGGCCGCATAAGTGTAGCAGGTCCGAAACTGACCCTCGCGCATCACGTCACGGGCCAGATCAGCGCGTCGATCAGCCCAGATTTCGGGCCGGCCAAGACTGCCGTCGGAAAAGGACCGCTCAGCCATCAACGCACCGGCCGTATCCCAATACCCTGACCGGATGCGCCACAGGAAACGCTCATAGGCGAGGCCGGGATCGTCCTGAAGGTCGGCCGGGACAGCCCGGATCAGGTCGTCCACACCCGGCCGCCGCGCCCGCAGCGCAAGTCGCGCCTCGGCCAACGCATGCCATCCTTCGGGCACCAGCGGGAACATGGCCCGCGCGCGGTCTTCCGCGCCGTTCCACAGCAGATGGTCCAGGCGGTCGATATGGGTCGTGCCGCGATTCAGGACGGCCCCGAACGCCCGCCGCAGATTGGTGGCCTCATCCCCGGTCAGGGTCATGGTCGTCCAGCCGCGAATGGCCTCTGCCTCGGCAGCGGCGCGGTTCCCCGCCACATCATAGGCACGGGCCAGGGCAACGACGCCGGCCCCCGTGCGCGGCGGCTGCACGTCGAAATAGGCGATCACACGGGCGGGGTCCGTGCCCGGCCCGATGGACGGTTCCCCCTGACCGCGCAGGTAGGGCAAACCGGGCCAATCGGCGTTCTCGGCCAGAAACGCCTCATACTGGCCAAAGCTGCCCTGCCCCATGCGCAGCAAGTGCCACGTCACCACGTCCAGGGCGACGGGATCGTCGATGGCATCAACCGCTTCGGTGGCCAGGTCCATGTCGCGGGCAGCCAAAGCATCCAGCGCGAGCCCGAGGGCATCGGCATCGGCCGCCACCCGCCAAGGGGCCGCGACAAGGAAGAAAACGAACAAAACGTGACGCATACGGGCCTGCTGATCCTGCTGCAACAAGGATACGCTCTGTCCGCAATGACGCAACACACGAACTTGGCATTCCGCGCGCCCGGCTATAGGGTCCGCGCGAATTTGCCGATGGTCGGCGGGATTTCCCCGGCGGCCGCTCACACCACAAAAGGATGCGTGATATGTTCAAAGGCTCTATGCCCGCCCTCGTCACGCCGTTCTCGAACGGCGCAGTCGATTTCGACGCGCTCAAGAAACTGGTGGAGTGGCAGATCGGCGAAGGCAGCACCGGATTGGTGCCCGTCGGCACAACCGGCGAAAGCCCGACCCTGACCCATGACGAACACGAGCAAGTGGTCGAAGCGGTCGTTCAGGCGGCGGCTGGCCGCGTTCCGGTGATCGCCGGGGCCGGGTCGAATAACACGGTCGAGGCGCTACGCTTTGTCGAACACGCCAAGGCCGTTGGCGCCGACGCGGCCTTGGTTGTCACGCCCTATTACAACAAGCCAACCCAACGCGGATTGATCGCCCATTTCGAGGCGCTGAACGAGATCGGCCTTCCGATCATCATTTACAACATCCCGCCGCGCTCGGTGATCGACATGGTGCCTGACACGATGGGGCAGCTGGCGAAGCTTCCGAACATCGTAGGGGTCAAGGATGCAACCGCCGACCTGGCGCGCGTCCCAAAGCAGCGCATCACCTGCGGTCCCGATTTCGTCCAGCTGTCCGGGGAGGATGCGACGGCCGTCGGGTTCAACGCCCAGGGCGGTCAGGGCTGCATCAGCGTCACCGCGAATGTCGCGCCAAAGCTGTGCGCCGAAATGCAGGCCGCGACCTTGGCGGGCGATTACGCCGCCGCGCTGGACTATCAGGACCGTCTGATGCCGCTGCACGAGGCCATTTTCGCCGAACCGGGCTTGGCCGGTGCGAAATATGGCCTGTCCGTCCTGGGGCGGTGCAGCGACGAGGTGCGCTTGCCGCTCACCACGGTCAGCGACGAGACCAAGGCGCTGATTGAAAACGGCATGCGCCACGCCGGTGTGATCAACTGAGCGACGGGCGGGACGTTCGGGCAGGGGAAACAACCCTGCCCTTCGACCCGGCCGACCGGGTCGAGGCGGGGGTCGTGTTCATTGGCCACATCGCCTCGCCCTGGAAAAAGGGGACCGCGCCCAAAAACATCCGGCAGGCCCGCGAAACCGGTCAGGGCGCGCGCATTGTCCTGCGCCCCGACTACGAGGCCGCGTTGCAGGGGCTGGCCGTTGGGCAGGCCGTTCAGGTGCTCTATTGGGTCGACCGTGGGCAGCGCGATCTGCTTTTGCAATCGCCCAAGCATGTGACCGAACCGCGGGGGACGTTTGCGCTGCGATCGCCCGTGCGGCCCAATCCGATTGCCCTGGGCACGGTCGTGATCCAATCCCTCGACCTCGAGGCCGGCACCCTCGGCATTGACGCCATCGACGCCTTCGACGGCACACCGGTCCTCGACATCAAACCATGGATTGGCACAGTCGATGTCCCGCCGGGCTGGCGCCCCGAGGGGTGAGCCCCTATATCCGCGGCCATGGCTAAGAAAGACGCAGACACCAACTACAAAGTGATCGCCGAAAACCGGCGGGCCCGTTTCGATTACGCAATCGAGGACGATCTTGAGGTTGGAATCGTGCTGGAAGGCTCGGAGGTCAAATCCCTGCGCGAAGGCCAGTCGAATATCGCGGAAAGCTATGCCTCGGTGGAAGATGGCGAGTTGTGGCTGACGAACAGCTATATCGCGCCCTATATCCAGGCCAAGACGTTCGGCCACGAGGAGCGCCGCCGCCGCAAGCTGCTGGTCAGCCGCAAAGAGCTGTCAAAGCTTTGGAACGCGACCCAACGCCAGGGCATGACCCTCGTGCCGCTCGTGATGTACTTCAATCACAAGGGCCTTGTGAAAATGAAGATCGGCGTCGCGAAGGGCAAGAAAGTGGCCGACAAGCGCGAAACCTCGGCCAAGCGCGACTGGAACCGGCAAAAGCAACGCCTGCTGAAGCAGAACCGCTGATCGGCTCAGCCGCGGTATTTCGCCTGGAGCGACTTGGACAGTTTCGCCGTGGCTGTGGTGCGCGTCGGACGCGGCAGCGTCGATCCATACGCGTCGAGAAACGCCACCAAGGCGCTTTCGTCCCGTTTGCCCGCATCCCGCACCCAAGACCCAATGGCCTTTTGCACATACGGATGGGCATCCCCGGCCAGTGTGGCCGCGATGCGAAACGTGTCCGCGACGTCGCCCAGTCTGAGAAAGGCAAAGGTCGCGACGATCGCTGTTCGGCGCTCCCACGGGTTGTCAGACAGCGCGAGGCGATCCAGAACGCTTCGGTCGCGCTCCACCAGGTATCGACCGATGACCTTCGGGGCAGCGCGATCCACCAGATCCCACGTGTCGATCCGATCATGTCGGCGCAAATAAAGGTCATACAGGGCGGCGCGGGTCTCGTCCGGTAAACGTGCGCGGGCCGCCTGGGCGTCCATGATCGACACCGCGGCCATGCGCACCTCGTAATGTCTGTCCTCCAGCAGAGTTTCGATCTCGGACGGCGACAGATCGGCGTGGGCTTTCGCGATGGGGAAGACCTTGGGCATCCGCACGCCCATCACGCGATTGTCCGGGGTTGTGCCGGCATAAAATCGCGCGACATAGGCCACATCATCGGCCACTGCCGCGGCCCTTAGGGCGGTGATCACATCGGTCGAAGACGGCGTCATACCGGCAGCATAGGCCCCGCCGACCCACCGGCCAAGACTTGCGCCCAAGCCAGCGGCGGCGTAGGGCTTTGTGCCGGAACGACGCATCCCAAGCGACGGGGGCCGCGAGATGGCTGAAGACGACCCAAAGACCCTGGTTTCGACCGATTGGTTGGCGGCGCATATCAACGATCCGGACCTGCGGATCCTGGATGCGTCCTACTACCTGCCCGCGATGGGCCGGGACGCCAAGGCCGAATATGACGCCGCCCACATTCCCGGCGCGCGGTTCTTCGACATCGACGAAATCTCGGACGGGCGCAGCGCCCTGCCCCACATGGCCGCCCCGGTCGAAAAATTCATGAGCCGTATGCGGTCGATGGGTGTGGGGGATGGCCACCAGGTCGTGGTCTATGACGGCATGGGCCTGTTTTCCGCCGCGCGCGTCTGGTGGAATTTCCGCCTGATGGGCAAAACCGACGTCGCGGTTCTGGATGGCGGGTTCCCAAAATGGCAGGCCGAGGGCCGCGAGATCGAAGATATGCCACCGATCCTGCGCGACCGGCACATCACGGTTCAGCGCCATCCAAGCCTTGTGCGCGACGTGACCCAGGTGGCCGCCGCCTCGAAACTCGGGGACTGGCAGATCATTGATGCCCGTTCGCCCGCCCGCTTCCGCGGAGAGGAAGCAGAGGCGCACCCGGAATTGCGGTCCGGTCACATCCCGGGGTCAAAGAATGTCCACTACGCAACGCTGTTGAACGACGATGGCACGATGAAGGATCTCGACGGGTTGCGCGCAACTTTCGAGGCCGCGGGTGTCGATCCGGCGGCGCGCACCATCACAAGCTGCGGCTCAGGCGTGACCGCGGCGATCCTGATGCTCGCCCTGACGCGCTTGGGCAACCGTGACGTTTCGCTTTATGACGGGTCTTGGGCGGAATGGGGCCAGTTCGACCAGTTGAAGGTTGAAACCGGATGAGCGTGATCCCCGCGGGAACCGAGGTTCCCTTCACGATCACATATCTGGAAATGACCGAGCGGCCGACCTTCCCGATGCCGACCCTGCCCGGGGATGTCCGTCTTGAACGGGCCATCGACCCGCCCGTCTGGTTCTTTCTGTCGCTCTATGATGCCGTGGGGCGCGACTATGAATGGCAGGATCGGTTCGATCAGGCCGAAACCGACCCGGCCGCCCTTCAGGCCTTTGTCCGCAATCCCGACGTGGTGATCTGGACCGCCCTGCGCGGCGGGTGGCCGCAAGGCTTCTTCGTGCTCGACTGGAGCGAACCGGCTGTGTGCGATTTGGCCTATTTCGGCTTGGTGCCGCAGGCGGTTGGCGGCGGATTGGGGTGCCCGCTTCTGGAGACGGCCATTCTGACAGGTTGGTCGGGCGACGGCGTCGAAAAGATGACCGTGAACACCTGCACGTTGGACCATCCCCGCGCGCTGTCGCTGTATCAAAAGCTCGGCTTCAGCCCGGTTGAGCGCGAAGACCGCACCCGCGTTCTGGTCTATGACCGCGATCCATCCCGGTTCCCCTGACGGCGGAGGCCCATCCATGTTCGAAACCCTGTCCGCCCCGGCGCCAGACAAGATCTTCCAACTCACCGGTCAGTTCGCCGCCGACCCGCGCACCGAAAAGGTCGATCTGCTGGTTGGGCTTTACCGGAATGCGGATGGCGTCACGCCTGTCATGGCCGCCGTGAAGGACGCCGAGCGCATGATTTTGGACGGCCAGGACACCAAGGCCTACCTTGGGTTCGAGGGCGACCATGGCTTCATCGGCGGGATGCGTGAGCTGTTGCTTGGCCCATCTTTGCCCGAAACCCGCGTGGCCGGGGTGGCCGCCGTCGGTGGGACAAGCGCACTGCGTCAGATCTTGGAACTGGTCCGCACGCTGACGCCGGGGGCACAGGTTTGGGTGTCCGATCCAAGCTGGCCCATCCATGCCGCCATGACGGATCACCTGGGGCTGGCGCGGCGGGCGTATCGGTATCTCGACCGCAGCAACAACGCGCTGAACCGCGATGGAATGCTGGCCGATCTTAGGAAGGCCAAGGCGGGTGACGTCATCATCCTGCATGGCTGCTGCCACAACCCAAGCGGCGCCGATCTGTCCGATGCCGATTGGGAAGAGGTCGCCGCCCTGTGCAACGATACAGGCGCCATTCCCCTGATCGACATGGCCTATCAGGGATTTGGCACCGGACTGGACGCCGACGCCGCGGGCACCCGCATTCTGGCCGAACGGGTGCCGACCCTGTTCGTGGCCGCAAGCTGTTCCAAAAACTTCGGTCTCTACCGCGACCGGGCCGGTGTCGCGCTGGCGGTCACGACCGAGGGCGCGCCCCGTGCAGCCGCCCAAGGGCAACTGACGGCCATGAACCGCAACAACTTTTCCTTCCCGCCGGATCACGGCGCGCGGGTCGTGCAAACCATTCTGCAAGACCCATCCTTGCGGCGTGTGTGGGACGATGAACTCACCCAGATGCGGGATACCATGGCCCTCAACAGACGCCGTCTGGCCGATGCTCTGCGCGCTGAAACCGGCTCGGACCGGTTCGGGTTTCTGGCCGCGCATCAGGGCATGTTCTCGATCATTCCGGGCACGCCCGACCAGATCGCCACCTTGCGCGAAGACCATGCCTTGTACCTCGTCGGGGACGGTCGGATGAACGTGGCTGGTCTGACCGAAGCGCGCATTCCCCACGTTGCCCGCGCCATGGCCGAAGTGCTTGCCTAAGCGTTGACCGGGGTGTAAGGGGCGGGTCTGCCTGCAAGGGCCAAGTCTCCGACCACCTTGTCAAAACGGATAAAGCTTATGTCTTCCAAATACTTGCCGGGTATCCTGGCGATGGCCGCAATCGTGGTGGCCTCCAATATCCTGGTGCAATTCCTGTTCGGCCAATGGCTGACCTGGGGTGCGTTCACCTATCCGCTCGCCTTCCTTGTCACCGATATCATGAACAGGGTCTACGGCGCGGCCGCCGCCCGGCGGGTTGTGTTCATCGGGTTTCTGGTCGGCGTCGCCTGCTCGCTGATCGGCACGCAGATCGTGGGGGAGTTCGGCCCGCTGGTCACGCTGCGGATCGCGGTCGGCTCGGGCCTCGCCTTCCTGACGGCGCAGCTTCTGGATGTGGCGATCTTCAACCGCCTGCGCGCCGGAACCTGGTGGCAGGCGCCGGTGGTCTCCAGCATCATCGGGTCGAGCGTGGACACCTTCCTGTTCTTCTCCATCGCCTTTTCGGCCAGCCTGACCTGGCTGGAGCCCGGCAATGACGTGTCTTGGGCGGGCGAGGGTCTGCCGCTGCTTGGCGTCGGCCCCGACGCGCCGCTTTGGGTGTCGCTGGCGGTGGCGGATTGGATGGTGAAGATGACCATCGCGCTGATCGCACTGATCCCGTTCCGGATCATCACCCGAAAGATTTTGGCACATCCTGCGTAAAAAATTTTTGACAAATACCAAATCTGTGGCACGCTCATCTCAACCGAAACAAATTCGAAAGGAGGTGATCCAGTGTCTAGAAGGGTATTGGAGAAACGGGACGGGACAACTTGGGAGGTGCGCCGCTGAGGCAACCCTCGGGGGTCAAAGCCCCTTCCAAGGTGGAATATCCTAACCTTTCCGCCTCCTGATCTTTCGAAAGGGCTGCTTATCTTGGGCAGCCCTTTTTCGTTGTGCTAAAGGCCGGCCATGGGATTGCGCGTCACAGATACGATCGAGATCGCCGATTGGGAGATCACGGAAAACTTCGTCCGGGCCTCGGGGCCGGGCGGGCAGAATGTGAATAAGGTCTCGACGGCGGTCGAGCTGCGGTTCGAGGCCGAGCGGTCGCCACACCTGCCCGAGCCGGTGAAACGGCGGCTGAAACGGCTGGCGGGGCGGCGCTGGACGAAGGAGGGGGCGGTCGTCCTGCAAATCTCGGAAGAACGCAGCCAGGCCCGGAACCGGGAGATCGCCCGGGACCGGCTGGCCGAGCTGATCCGACGGGCCACCATCACCCCCAAAAAGCGCCGCCCCACCCGGCCCACCAAGGGCTCGGTCGAACGCCGGATCAAGGCCAAGAAGGTCCGGGGGGAGGTCAAGGCACTGCGGGGGAGGGTGGAGGATTGACCCGGCCGCTCACGCGTGAGCGGGGGGGTAACCGAATATTTTCATAGATCTTTCGAGGACTTCACTTTGTCGAACGAATTACTCCGCGCAAAAAATCTGATCTTGCCCAAAGAGTTGAGCAGCCACACTTATTCTCAAGAACACCGACCCGAGCGGAATGTCGCCACAAGTGGAGCGACGACCGCAAACCCACTGTGCCAGAAAATACCAGAGTTCGCTACGGAAGCTTAGGTTTGTAGATTTGTCCAGCCGGCACGAAAAAATTGTAATCCTGACTCGTATGGGACTAACCTTGTTCAAAAACGCCTTTTTGCCTCGTTCTAGTATATGCCTTCAGGAAAACTGGGAAGTCAGAAAAATGTTCAAATTGCAGGGCCCAGCTAAAACTTAGAAAGTTGCGAGTTCTTCCAGTCTTTTGCAATGGCTACTCCCGCATAATAGGGGCCCGGATAGACCGGGGGCTCGCGATGTGAACCTTTGGTAGCCTCGTCACTGAACCAACTTTCCTCGCCTTTGTCATTCTCAATAAGCAGATCGCCATACATATCAATTAGATAGATCATTCTAAAAGGCAAAAACTGAAAAAAATATGCTTTGACAGTTCTACAACCATACACAAGTTGCAGCCAGCCGCGAATGCTCAATTGAAGCAGAACCAGCACTAGAACAGCTAGGAGCGCGGAGATCACAAGATAGAGCGCCTGCAAGTCTCTTACTATCGTTGCCGCTATTTGTTGTGTTTCTTGGGCGGCGCCAGGCGGTATATTGAAACCATAAACAACTAAACCAATACCAACGGAAATTGATACTAATGCAATCAATACACCGACAGCGTTCATATATGAGGGGAAAGCCCATGTTCCAATGTTGGGCATAAAGTTTTTATCCTCCCTCCTCCAAATTTTCCTAAGGGATGCAAAATACAAAAAGAGCAACCAATGATAGTTGAAGGCCGCAAGATATCGATTATCGATAGCCACTTCGTTATTTGGAGATATGAGCGAATGGATTCGGAAGTCCCCCGGAGAGATCGTCTTTCCCTCATTATGAAAGGTAATTGCTTTTGAATAGTGCCACCTTACCACCCTCACGATGTTGTCTAACTCCGGCGTGTCGTTCTGAACCACTTGATTGTTGAGTGAACCTGGGAGGGTGTCTGGCTTCTTGTCAATATTCGCGAAAATACCTTTTTCTCTGTCTAGGAAAGGTCGACTGACGACCGAAACGTCAAAACGCTTGGTGGCAAGTACGTGATTCAGTCTTTCGTTGCAAAAATCGAACGAAAGATCCGATGGTTCGAAACCATTGTTCGGCGGGCCATCGGGTTTGGGAATTATATCGCAAAGTAACATTTTCCTTGCCCCTAGTGACTCTGTGATATAACATATAGTCACTTCAAGAGGTGAGCTATGACACAGAAAGCACCCGGCAAGCATCAGCGCAAAGGTTTGACGCTTCTGCAAATCGCGGACATGTTCAGCGATGAGACCAAAGCGCGAGAGTGGATCGAGGAACAACGTTGGCCGGATGGTCCTTATTGCCCGCATTGCGGATCGGACAATGTTCGGGTTGGCGTTAACCACAAGAGCATGACCCACCGTTGCCGGGATTGCCCCAACAAGCCGATGTTCACAGTTCGGATTGGCAGTGTCATGCAGAGTTCCAAACTGTCTTACCGGGTTTGGGCCGTTGGAATTTACCTGTTTACAACCAACCTCAAGGGTGTGTCTTCGATGAAGTTGCACCGGGAACTTGGGATCGGCCAGAAGGCTGCTTGGTTCATGCTGCATCGCCTTCGGGAAGCCTATGCGACCAAGACGCCGATCTTTGACGGCCCGGTTGAGGCCGATGAGACCTATATGGGTGGCAAGGAGAAGAACAAGCACGCGAAGAAGAAGTTGAGAGCCGGGCGCGGGGCGGTGGGCAAGAGCGCCGTTTCTGGTGTCCGCGACCGTGCGACGGGAAAGGTTCATGCCAAGGTGGTTGAGAGGACCGACGCGGAGACGTTGCAGGGTTTCGTGACCGATCACACCGCCGATGGCGCACAAGTCTACACGGATGAGGCCAAGGCGTATAAGGGCATCGACAGGCCCCATGAGGCGGTAAACCATTCAGCGGGCGAGTACGTCCGCGATATGGCTCATACAAACGGGCTGGAAAGCTTCTGGGCACCCATGAAGCGCGGCGTTGATGGCGTGTATCACAAAATGTCGCCCAAACACCTGCAACGCTACGTGGACGAGTTCTCGGGGCGCCACAACAACCGCCCAAAAGATACCATCGACCAGATGGGCAGCTTGGTCTCGGGGATGGACGGAAAGCGGCTGCGCTACGTGGACCTGATTGCCGATAACGGGTTGAGCAGCGGAGCAAAGCCAATCACGCGCAATGGTGCGTGATCATGGCACAAAACCTTATCTCGGCCAGAAAGGCCAAGAACGATGAGTTCTACACGCAACTGTCAGACATAGAAAACGAACTGCGTCACTATAAGAAGCATTTCAAAGGCAAGGTTGTCTATTGCAACTGCGACGATCCGCGCGTCAGCAACTTCTTTCACTATTTCAGTCACAACTTCGAGTTTCTGGGTCTCAGGAAACTGATCACCACCTGCTACAAGAACCAGAATCCGGACCTTTTTTCGCGGCATGACTGCGAGCGGGCGATCAAACTGGAATATGACGGTTTCCGGGACGGGGATGTTGTACCAAGGGCCGAGGATATCGGCATTACCCATCTGGATGGTGACGGCGATTTTCGCACTCAGGAATGCATCGACATTCTCAAGCAAGCGGACATCGTGGTGACGAACCCGCCCTTTTCATTGTTCCGCGAATACGTCGCGCAGTTGATGAAATACGACAAAAAATTTCTGATTATCGGAAACATGAACGCTGTCACCTACAAGGACTTTTTCCCACTGATCAAGGATAACAAGGTCTGGTTCGGCCCCAGCATCAAGAGCGGGGATCGGACGTTTGGAGTTCCGGATCACTATCCACTTGATGCTGCGACGGCATGGATTGATGAAGGTGGAAACAGGTTTATCAAGGTCAAAGGCGTTCGCTGGTTCACGAACCTCGACCATGACAAGCGGCACGAGGAACTGATCCTGTACCGCAGGTATGCGCCTGAGGATTACCCGACTTACGACAATTACGACGCTATCGAGGTCAGCAAGACCAATGATATTCCGATGGATTGGGCCGGAGCGATGGGTGTGCCGATCACCTTTCTGGACAAGTACAATCCCGATCAGTTCGAGATATTGGGGTTTTCGTCTTTGTGGGACCATGGCTTCAAAAGCCATAAGTTCTATGACGACTACGTTGAAAAGAGGCTGGATGGGGGAAGGAAAACCGGATTGTCAGGCCAAAAGGCGAATGGATACCCTATGCTCAAAGGGAAGCCTTCCCGGGGAAACTATCTGGAGGATGAAAGTGGAAACGACGTAGTTCATTGTATTTATAGACGAATTTTTATAAAATCCCGTAAGTTCCAGTCATGAAAATTGACTTGCGTACAGTGACCGTCCGGGAACTGGTTGAAGGCTACTGCGACGGCGGGGACGGCGGTGTCCGGGGATATGGCGGCAAGCTTGATATACGGCCTGCCTATCAACGCGAATTTGTCTATGGCGACAAGCAGCGTGACGCCGTGATCAACACGATCCGCAACGGGCTTCCCCTCAACACCATGTATTGGGCCGATATTGGCAATGACAGGTTCGAGATCATTGACGGCCAGCAGCGCACCATCTCGGTTTGCCAATACGTGAAGGGTGCTTTTTCCATTGACGGGCTGGCTTTCCACAACCTGCAAGCTGACCATCAAGAGCAAATCCTGAACTATGATCTCATGATCTACACCTGCTCCGGGACGGACAGCGAGAGACTGGAGTGGTTCGAGGTGATCAACATTGCGGGCGAGATTCTGACCGACCAGGAATTGCGAAACGCCGTCTATCACGGGCTTTGGGTGTCGGATGCAAAGAGGTATTTCAGCCGACCAAACTGCCCAGCTTACAGCATCGGCAGCAAGTACCTGAAAGGCCATTCCATCCGTCAGGACTACCTTGAAACTGCGATCAGGTGGATCAATGACGGTGATGTTGAAAGCTACATGTCGGCGCATCAGCGCGACAACAGCGCCGTTACGCTATGGAACCACTTCCGCTCTGTCATCGATTGGGTGCACGCGACGTTTCCCAAGTATCGCAAAGAGATGAAAGGCGTTGCATGGGGGCCGCTCTACAACCAATTCAAAGAGACCGATCTGGACCCTGACACGCTTGAGGCAGAGATCAAGCGTCTGCTCATGGATGATGACGTGACACGGAAAGCGGGCGTCTATCCTTACGTGCTGGACGGCGATGAGCGGCACCTGAGCATTAGGGCGTTCACAGGCGCGATGAAGCTTGAGGCGTTTGAGCGTCAAGACGGTGTTTGCCCGATCTGTAACGAGCAATTTGACATAAGTCAGATGGAAGGTGACCATATCAAGCCTTGGTCACAAGGTGGAAAGACCGTGGCGGATAACTGCCAAATGCTTTGCAAGTACTGTAACCGCCGAAAATCAAACAACTAAACGCGAGCGCCAAACATGACCAACAAACCCAAAACGCTTAAAGAAAAGCTGGCCGATTCTCACTTCCAGCCAACCAAGGCCGAGATGGAAACTGAATACGACATGCCGGGTGCGGATATGGAAGACTTGGGCGGCGCGTTCTTTAATCCGCTCAAAGCCGGGAGGCCAAAGCTGGAACAGGAATAATCCAGAGCAGTGTTACTTTGCGATATAATTCCCTTTTTTTTGCGCCATTTGAAGCGACCGTTGCTGCACTGCAAAACCATACCTAGTCGCAGTGGGGGTGATCTGTTAGGACCCTGCTGTGCCCAGAGCGACCTGAGAATCCATGAACCAAGCCCTGAACCATGATGCCACCGAAGACGGTGACGTGATTGACCTGAAGTCGATCATCGAGCTTCTGCGCCGGCAGTTGCGCCTGATCCTTCTGGCCACGGGCATCATTCTGGCGCTGGCCCTGGCCTATCTGGTGGCGGTCACGCCGACCTACACCGCGCAGACATTGGTTCTGGTCGATCCGCGCCAAACCAACCTGCTGGAAGGCGAAACGGGAACAAATACCAGCGCCGCCTCGGACAATGCCCGCATCGAAAGCGAGGTCGAGATTCTGAGATCGTCGTCCATGGCGCTGGCCGTCATTGAAGCGGCCAACCTCATCAGCGACCCCGAGTTTGGACCGTCGCTCGGCATGCGTCAGCGTCTTTTGATGGCTGTCGGGTTGGACGATGGGGCCCTTCCGACCGGCGACGCGCTGTTGAAAGGCGTGATTTCACGGTTTCAGGATGCCGTATCGGTGCGCCGGCGCGGTTTGACCTATCTGATTTCGATCCAGTTCACCTCGGACGACCCGGATCGCGCGGCCCGTTTGGCCAATATCACCGCCGAAACCTACATCCTGAACCAGGTCGAAGCGAAAATTGCGGGCGCCCTGGCCGCGCGGGACGTGCTGCAATCTCAGATCGACGAGAGTTTTGCGGCTGTCGCGCGCTCTGATTCGGCGTTGGATGACTTCATTGACGTCATTCTGGCCGCGCTTGGCGACGACCTCAGCAATCCCCGACTGGCCGAATTGCGCGGCGACCTGGATGCGCTGCGCGATCAACAATTGGCCACCGAGGTTCTGGTGGAAGGCGCGCGCGGCGACCTTGAAGCGGGCAACTTCGCCGATCTGGCCGATAGTCTGGGGGACGCGGCCCTGACCGAGCTGGCGAATGAGCGCGCCGCAGTTCAGCAGCAGTTGGGCCAGTTGGCGCGGGGCAGCGATGCCGAAGTGGAATTGCGGGCCGTTCTGGCGTCGCTCGACAGCGACATCGCAGATCGGGCGGAAGCGCAGATCGGCGATCTGCGCGGCGAGCTGGCCACGCTCGGCACCCAGGAAAACGATTTCCGGACACAGGTGCGTCAGGAACTTCTGACGTCTGACCTGTCCTCGGAAAGCCTCGCCCAGATCTTTGAGCTGCAGCAGGAAGCCCAGATCGCGCGCAACCAGTATCAGACGCTTTTGCTGCGGGTCCGTGATCTCGAGGCGCAGGCCGCCTTGCAGGTGGCCGACAGCCGCATCGTGTCCGAGGCCCTGGCCCCGAACAACCCGAGCGCGCCGAACACCCGCCTGATCGTGGCCTTTGCCTTGGTCGCGGGATTGGGCGTCGGCACCGCGTTGGCATTCTTGAACGAGTACTATGTGGGCGGCATCACCAGCGCGGTCCAATTGCGCGATGTCCTCGGGGCTCCGGTTGCCACGACGGTGCCCCTGTCGCTGGACAAGGTTGAGCAAGGCCATTCGATTGCCGACAAGGTCGTGACCGAGCCCCTGTCGCTCTATTCGGAATCCGTGCGACGGTTGCGGGCCAGCATCGATCACGGCTTCCGGAAACGTAGATTGAGTGCCTCGAACCATGCCGATCCGATGCTGTCGGCGACGGGTCAGCGGCAACGCGAAGGCCGCGTGGTCATGATCACCTCGACCGTTCCGGCCGAAGGCAAGACGACCCTCGCCCTGGCGTTGGCGCGGGTATACGCGCTGTCGGGAAAGAAGACGCTTCTGATTGACGCCGACCTGCGCAAACCGTCGGTGCATCGCCAGATCGGGGTCGCGCCGGAATATGGGCTTCTGGATTACCTGATGGATCCCGAAAAGGATCACATGGCGGCCAGTTTCTATATCAAGGATGTCGAAACGGGATTGTCGCTCATCATGGGGGCCGGTCGGTCGAACACGCCGACGGACCAATTGCTTGGGTCGGCGACATTCGACGGGATCATGGTCGAAGCGCAGCGCGCGTTTGACATGATTGTCCTCGACACCTCGCCGCTGCTGCCCGTCGTGGATGCCCGCTATATCGCGCATTATGCCGATGCGGTGGTGATGCCGGCGCGCTACGCCAGCACGAACCAAAGCGATCTCCGCGTTGCAGCGCAGGCCTTGATGGAATCCATGGCCCCCGAGGCGGATTTCTACACCGTGCTCAGCCACCAGCAGTACCGGCAGGAAAACTATGCCTACAGCGGCTACTACCTGGGCTATGGCAGCGCCGAGGACGATTGACCTCGACCTGCGATTGCTTGGAATGTGGTGAAGTGCGCGGCCGGTCGGGACCGGCCCGTGGGAGGCAGCATGAAACTTGAGACAACGCCCATCCCCG
This sequence comes from Paracoccaceae bacterium, assembly GCA_963921255.3. Lineage (GTDB taxonomy): Bacteria > Pseudomonadota > Alphaproteobacteria > Rhodobacterales > Rhodobacteraceae > JANSYL01. The sequence continues at coordinate 1,228,988 of CAWUEW020000001.1, forward strand.
ACCTTCTGGTTCTGACACCGGATCGGTTTGGCGATGCGCGCGGCTTCTTTTCGGAAACGTGGAACCGCAAGCGGCTGGAGAGTGCCGGGATCGACGCAGATTTCGTCCAGGACAATCACTCCATTTCCGAGAAAGTCGGGACCTTGCGCGGCCTGCATTGCCAGACGCCGCCGATGGGGCAGGGCAAGCTGGTGCGCTGCGGGCGTGGCCGGATCTTCGACGTGGCCGTCGATGCGCGCGTGGGCTCGCCCAGTTTCGGGCAGTGGTTCGGCCTGGATCTGAGCTTTGAAAACGGCAAGCAGCTTTGGATCCCCGTTGGGTTTCTGCATGGCTTTGTCACCCGCGAACCGGACAGCGAAATCATCTACAAATGCACCAACTATTACGCACCCGACCACGATTGCTCGGTCGCGTGGGACAGCTGTGGCATCGACTGGGGGGACATTGGCACACCGGTCCTGTCGGCCAAGGATACCGATGCCGTGCGCTTTGCCGACTGGACCAGCCCGTTTGTCTATGAGGGGGCGGCATGAAGCTGTTGGTGACCGGCGGGGCGGGGTTCATCGGCAGTGCCGTCGTGCGCCGCGCCATTGCCGACGGCCATACCGTCGTGAATGTCGACAAGCTGACCTATGCCGCGTGCCTGGCGTCGCTGGCCGAGGTTGACGGCGCCATCACCTACCACTTTGAACACGCCGACATCTGCGATGCGGACGCCATGGCGCGCATCCTGTCGGACCATGCGCCCGATGCGATCATGCACCTGGCCGCCGAGAGCCATGTGGACCGCTCGATCGACGGGCCCGGCGCCTTCATCAAGACCAACATCGACGGCACCTACACCCTGCTGCAAGCCGCGCGCAGCTATTGGGAGGCCGCCGGTCGGCCCGAGGGGTTTCGGTTCCACCACATCTCGACCGATGAGGTCTACGGCTCGCTGCCGGACGACCCGGCGGTGAAGTTCACCGAAGACACGGCCTACGATCCGCGCTCGCCCTATTCGGCATCGAAAGCGGCGAGCGATCATCTGGTCCGCGCCTGGCACGAAACCTTTGGCTTGCCCGTCTTGCTGACCAACTGCTCGAACAACTACGGTCCGTTCCACTTCCCCGAAAAGCTGATCCCGGTGATGATCCTGAACGCGCTGGCCGGTCGACCGCTTCCGGTCTACGGCGATGGCGGGAATGTGCGCGACTGGCTGTTTGTCGAGGATCACGCGGATGCCCTGCTGCTGGTTCTGCAAAAGGGCGCCGTGGGGCGCAGCTACAATATCGGGGGCGAGAACGAGGCGACCAACCTCGACATCGTGCGGTCCATCTGCGCGATCCTGGACGACCGCCGCCCTGACGGCGCGCCGCACGACCGCCTGATCCAGTTCGTGACGGATCGCCCAGGCCACGACCGGCGGTATGCGATTGACCCGACGCGTTTGCGCACGGAACTGGGGTGGCGGCCCTCGGTCACGCTGGAGGAGGGTTTGGCCCGCACGGTTGACTGGTATCTGGACCGCGAAGACTGGTGGCGTCCGCTGCTGGAACGCGCCGGAGTCGGGGAACGGTTGGGCACGGCATGAGTTTGCTGGTGTTCGGACAGACCGGCCAGATTGCCCTGGCCCTGCAACGCCAGGCCCCACACGCCACGGCGCTTGGGCGCGAGGCCGCGGATTTGTTCGACCCCGCCGCCTGTGTCGCGGCGATTGCCGCGCATCGCCCGACCGCCGTCATCAACGCCGCCGCCTACACCGCCGTGGACAGAGCCGAAACCGAAGAGGCGCTGGCGACTGTCATCAATGGCGCGGCCCCGGCGGCGATGGCAAAGGCCTGCGCGGAGCTGGACATTCCGTTTGTCCATATCTCGACCGACTATGTGTTCGCGGGCAGGGGCGATGCGCCCTTCGCGCCCGGCGATCCGGTCGCGCCCTTGGGAGCGTATGGTCGTTCGAAACTGGTGGGTGAGCAGGGGGTTCAGGCGGCCGGGGGTGTCTATGGCATCCTGCGCACGTCCTGGGTGTTCAGCGCGGACGGGGCGAATTTCGTCAAGACCATGCTGCGCCTGGCCGAGACGCGCGACCACCTGACGGTTGTCGGCGATCAGGTCGGGGGACCGACACCGGCCGATGCGATTGCCGCAGCCTGTTTGGCGATGGTCGATACCCTTGGAACGGACCCGTCCAGATCGGGCATCTACCATTTTGCGGGCACGCCGGACACAAGCTGGTCGGAGTTTGCGCGCGCGATCTTTGAGATTGCGGGCAAAGCGGTGCATGTTGAGGATGTCACGACCGAGGCCTATGGCGCGCCGGCCCCGCGGCCCAGGAATTCGCGGCTGGACTGCACGGCCACGCAGGCCGCGTTTGGCATTGAACGGCCCGATTGGCGTCATGC
>CAWUEW020000002.1:0-715082 GCA_963921255.3 Paracoccaceae bacterium
CAAATCCAGCCGCCGTTCGATCCGGTCGAGGCGCAATTGCACTTGCGCCATCGCTTCATCTTGCCTGACTTCCGATTGCATGAAGGACGACATGTGGTTCTTCAGGATACGGATGTCGGCGGACATGTCTTTTTGTGCGTCTTCCATGCGCTGCGTGCGCTCATCCAGTCTGCGCAGGTAACGCAAAACGAGGCTTTCTGGTTCTGTCTCGCTCATACGCCCTCCGTCAAATCCAGCCGCCGTTCGATCCGGTCGAGGCGGGCCTCCATCCGATCAATTCTGCGCGACTGTGCAGCCAATGACTGTGCTGTAGCTGCCGTGTTTTCTTCCAGAGCGGTCATACGTATCTTCAAATCGCCGACATCGGCGATCAGCCGCGCCTGCCCGGCTTGAATGCGCTTCAGATGCTCCAACAACAGGTCATTGGTCACGCTCTCGCTCACGCCGCTCTCCTATGCCGTTTCTTGACCAGCATGCCCACCACGCCCCGGTTGCGGATCATCGGGGCCAGAGCATAGCGGATCGCGTCGATATAATGGTTATGCGCATCCACAATCTTCGGTTTCACATCCCCCGTCGAGCGGTCCACCTGGTAGCTGTAGAGCCGCATCTCGCGGGCCGTGGCGGGGCACTCGGGGTGCAGGACAATCTTATCAAAACTCTTGAGATACGCCACCCCGTCCTCGACCGAGCCGGACCATTTGGGCGCGGCCTCGATGCGCGGCAGGCCGTGGCGCTTGAGATAGCTGATGCTTTCAGGCCGCGCACTGTCGGCCCGCACCACGTGTCTGGCGATCTCCGGCATCGCCGCCGTGACGAAGGCGGCGGTGTCATCCAGTTCAAGCCCGGTGCGTCCCGCCTCGTGGCGGATGTAGAGCCGCTTGTCGCCGATCCAGCACGCGACGGCTGCCGTCGGGTCCTGGGCAAAGCCGAAGTCGAGACCATAGTAAGGCCCATCCCAAGCGTCCTGCGGCGCGAATGCGGCGATCTCCCAGTGACCGGCAAAGACCTGGGCATCGGTCAGGGTTAGAAATTCACCCTCCCAGACGTGATCATAGGTCTCGGGGCGCTTGCGCTTGTCGTCCAGACGCTGGGCGTTGAGCGCTTTGGTGAACCACGGATTGTCGCGCCAGTTGATCTGCGTGACCACGCACGCATCCGGCGGGTCCGCGACCCAGCGCCGCCAGGTGGCACTATCCGGGCTTTCGGGGTTGAAGCTCACCCAGTTCTCGACGCCGGGTTCGCGCAAGGTCGGCATCAGCTTGCTCCAGGCAATCTCCGAGACTGTCTCGGCCTCATCGGTCCAATTGAGCAGGATTTGCGACTTCGACTTGATGCTGTCGATATTGTGGCGCAGCCCGGAGAAGACAAAGCGCACGTTGCCGTTGCGGGTGCGGATGTATTTCTCGCCCATGTCATAGCCCGCCGCCAGCCAGGGAAGAGCCGCAATCGCCTGCTTGATCTCATGCATCGAGCTTTCCTCAAGCGAGCCCAGATGCTCGCGGCTCGCCAGGATCACCCCCTTTCGGCCCTGATAGGCCAGCTGGTAGCCCCGGATCGCGGCGGCCATGGCGAGGTTGCGGGTCTTGCCGGAGCCGCGTCCGCCATAGAAGACCCGGTGTCGGGCGGGCCGCTTGAAGTTACAGGCCATCTTGTAGGGAAGCTCGCTCTGGCCGCTCAGCGGCTCCCTGAGAGCCGTTGCGGTGTTTTGGGTAGTCTGGGTGCCGGAAAGAGCGAGATGGCGCTCAGCGGGCGTCTCTGTGGCGCTGGGGGGTGTTTGCGTCGTCGTCATGGGGTGTCGTCGTCCTCCGGGAACGGCTCCGGCATCACCGCGACCATCTCAATCTTGTGGACGATGGGCAGGCCCGTATCACTGTTAATGTGGGTTGGGAGAACTTTACCCAGCCGGCCAGGAACGGTCCGGGGGACGACTTGGCCTGATCGCGGAGGTATTGAACCAGACTACCGCCCCCAGCTTCCGTGGCCGCCTGCAGGATGGCGTCCTGCAGCAGAACCGTCGTCTTGTTGCGCGACCCTTTCGGACGCCCCGGACCCGGTTTGCCTGTGCCAATCCTGTTATTTTGTGTTTTTTTAACAGTCATAGGACTGCCCCGGTCGGGGGTTTGGCAACCAATTCTGGCAACTAAAGCAAATTCCTATAATGTAATAGCCGAGAGCATAGGGATAAACACTAATGTTCTTCTTATGTTCATGGTTTAAGTATGCTAACCATGCTCTACTAATACTTATATGAAAACCCTGGTTTCCAGGTTTCCAAAATAGGTTAAGTACATGATTTATATATATTTTTGTGGCAACTAACCTGGCAACCAGTGGCAACCAGTGGAAACCAACGCCAAAAAACAGTGGAAACCAGAAACGACGCTGGTTGCCACTGGTTGCCAGGCTGGTTGCCAGAATTAACAACTGGAGAGTGAATTTCTGCCGAGGTGGATCAACCATCGCGAGTCCAACCCTTTTGTTTTTTGTATGCGCCGAAATTCAAAGGGTTAGGCGCGCGGGTCCACCCGTTTATCTGGCCCATGGCGCGTCCGATCCTGTCTGACACAGTTCGGTTGCTGTCTTTGAGATCGCCGCCGAAACACTCCACCCAGATCATCGGGGCGCACACCTTGTCCCTGTAGCTCGGCGGCCCTTGCCCTTCGAACACCTCGACCTGCTCGTCCAGCCAGGCTTCGATCCGGGCCCTCCAGCCGCCATCATCCAGTTTGCGTGCTGCTTGTTCTTGCTCGGCGAGCGCAGCGACGGCGTCTTCTTGAAGATACAGGGGCTCACCTGCCTTCCAGCGGTAAACCGCCTCGGCCCAGAGTTGGTCACGTTCCCCCTCAAGGGCGTTTACGTCGAAGCGGTCGATGGTACACGTCACCGGCCAGAACCGTCGGTTCCCGGTGTCATCCTTCAGATAATCTCTGTCATTGGTGGTGCCTGCGAACACCGTGCAGCGTGGAAAATCTTCTGCTCGGCGCTCATAGGACAATCGCGCCCGGTCTACTGTGCGGGACATGAAGCCCTTGATCTGTTCGATCTTTGATTTGCTGAACGCCTGAAGCTCGGACATCTCGACAATCCACCGTCCTTGATTGTTCTCGATGATCTCTTTGCCTTTCAGCGCAGGAACGTCGTCGCCATACCAGGTCGGGTCCACAGCGAGCGTGCGCAGGAAGGTTGATTTCCCCAGGCCTTGCGGCCCTTCCAGGATCAGGCAGTGATCGAACTTGATGCCCGGCTGTATCGCTCGCGCGGTCGCCGCGCACATGAACTTTCGACTGACAGCTTCCGTGTAGGCATTGCGTTCCACGCGCAAATGCCGGTGTAACATCGTGTCGATCCGCGCTTTGCCGTCCCAGACCAGCGCGCCCAGGTATTCACACACAGGGTTGTAGGTTCTCATGGACGCAATCAGATTTACGACGTCTGCTGCGCGTTGAGCCGACATCTCGACACGATATTTGGTCTCGATGTAAAGCCGTAGACATAAATCATCGGCGTTTCCCCAGGGATCACCGTTGCGCCGATCCCCGACCGTTGACCAGGGCATGTCACATCGCCGTGACACACAGTGCCGGATGTCGTTCCGCATGACACCTTTCAGGGCTTCGTCATGCGTGGTGATCGTGTGCAAGTTTCGCAAACTGGGCTTGATCTGGCCATCTTCCATATCCAGCTTGGCAAGCCACCGGGTGTCTTCAACCGCATCGAACCCTTCGACAGCATCCCGAACGTATTCCGCTTTCGTGGCTTCGTCTTCCTCCAGGAAGGCCATCATCGCCTTGAAGCTGGGATATTTGGTGATGTTCGTCTGGGGTTTGACGGCGTCGTCTTTCTCACCAAATTTGTGGATACGTACGAGATCAAACGCATTCACCAATTGGCGGGAGCATGGATCGCTTTCATGTTCAGAGAAAGACCATAATCCTTCGTGGGTATGTACGCCGTTGACCGTTGAGCCGCCTGTGTAGGTGTAACGTTCACCATGGGTCGGTGTGTAGATGTCGGGCAGAAACGTCGTGATGGCGCTGTGGATGTCATAGACCCGGCAGAAGGCGCCGATCATGCCGCTCTTGGTGCGCGGATCTTCGGCTTTCGCCTTGTGGTAAAGCTGAACACCGGGGTGCCTGCTCGACCGGGGCCAGGTCCCGACATCGGTCCAGTCGTCATACTCATTCAGAATGTCGTCTGGATCGACCCAACGACCCTCGTTGTTCTTGACGATGTATTCCCCATCACGGGCGTGTGAGGGCCAGAACATGACCCGCTCGAACTGATCGGTTGTGGCGTCGAACGCCTCGATCCCGATCTTCTCAGCGAGCTTCCGCGCGATCGGCGCGTATTCGGCAGGCAGGACACTCCGTGTGAGTGGGAAGAGCAATCGGTAGCGGGGCTTCTTGGGTTTGTGTTTATGGGTGGTGTAGAACGCCCATTCATAAGACCCGATGGCCTCAGTCAACCGGGTCTCGAACCCCGGTGTGTCGTGATCGGCGTCCAGGGTGATGAGGTCACGGTTCTGGACGTTCGCTTTCTTCCGGGGGCCTATCAAGGTGCCACCGAGGAAACAGCCCACATCCTTGATTGCGACCTGCCGTTCGGGAGGCAGTTTCCGGTAATCGGCTATGGTCTCTGAAGTGATCTGTGGCGCGTGGATGCGCTGCACGATCTCGCTCCAGGTCATCGTCGAGGCCTTCATGCGGGCGTCGGTGCGGCTCTTGCCAGTTGCCATTCCCAGCTTGCGGCCCGCGTGGATGGGTGTCGCGGGCACGGTCATTCGGAAGCCTCCGTGTCGAAATGAAGGCTTCGGGCGGTCCTTAGTGCGGTATCGATGGCACTTACATGCCCTGGAATTGAGTCAGAGCGGCTTGTGTCTTGCGCCCACAAAAACCGGCCGCCCACTTCGTAAATCGCTTTGGGCTGATCTTCTTCCGGGCCACCCCAATCGGTCCCGCACCAGCAACATTCTGTGGGCGAGTTTGGCCATGTCTGGGGCTCGCAATAGAGACGTTCAAACTCTTTCGCGGGAGGCCCACAAACCCAAACCAAAGGCTCCAGATACCTTTTCACAAGATCACCGAGGTGTTCCTCATCTTGATCTGAGAAGGGTTCGGTTCCGACAAAGAACCAGTAGTGGTCGTATGTCGTCAAACGGTTGTATTTGGGTATGCAGAACGCTTGGCGCTCCGGACCTTCGGGCATGAAGATTGGCGGGACGGGCCAATCTACTTTAACACCCAAAACATCGAAAAAAGCGATCCATTGGCAGACCGCGGGACCGCTTGTCTCATGAATGTTGTACAATTCGGCGACGGACACACTCACGACACCACCTCCTGCGCCCGCACGGCTTGCGTTTCGATGATGTCCTGGAAGAGCGTGAGCGTCTCCACGGCGTCCAACGCGCCCGTGGACGCATCGAGATTGCAGAGTTCGCGCGACGCGCAGATGCTGGCCCGGCGAATACGCCAGAGCGCATCATGCAGGGCATCAAGTTGGTCAAGGGTAAGGGTACGGGTGTCTGTGCTCATGATGAGCCTCCGTGTGTTCGGGTTTCCCCGACCACTGGAGGTTCTAATCTCCGGGTGGCCGGATGCAGCAGGATTAGAACTACCGCCACACGGTGCGGCGCACCCGAAGGTGCCCCTGCGCATCCGACCATAGGAAAAGCCGCGTTGTGAGGCGCGGCTTTCGGAGCGCCGTGTGACAGACAGGGTTCTAATCCCGACAGACCGGAGTTTGCCGATCTGCACGGGCAAGGTGTCTGACCTGGGCGCACGTGTCAAGGTGGTCTGCGTCATTTCCACCTCCTTTGCGGAAATCCGGAGGTTTTCTGCCGGAATTCTGTCGGCGCTTTGCCGGTTTCCGAGGCTTCGGTGACGGCGGTGATCAGGGCAACATAGTCTTGCGACTGTGCAATGTCCTGGAGGATCACATGCCGGATATAACCCGCCTGGGTCATGCCTTTGGCCGCAATGACTTTCATCATGGCGTTGTACTGGCCATCGGTCAGCGTGGTGCGGGCTTCGAGGTCTTTCACAACGTCCCTCCCACATCCGGGTACGCGGTTACGAAACCATCGTCCTCGAGGTCTTCCACGTCTTTGCGCTCCAGCTCAGCCAGATACGTCCAGCTGAGCGCAGCATCGAGATCATCGCCGCCGCCCGCCTCAATCCCGTGCAGGGTGATCTGCGAGAACGGAAAGGTCTTGCGCGTCACCCATGCGCCATCCGTCTCGCGGACTTCCCCTGTAATGGCGTCCATCAGATCCTCGTCCTTGAGATCGCGGATGCGGTCCAGGAAAGCGTCACGCGCTGTGCCGGAGAAAGGGGTCATGTCACGCGATCCTTTCCCTGTTAGACTGTGTGGCGCGACCCGCCCCGACCGACGGGCCGCGCCGATCCACGCAGCGCTCGGGAAGGAAAGCGGCATGGATGTTGGGGGGTTTGAGTGAATGGATCGTCGCCGTTGCGAGCATCATCGCTGCTTGGGCGAGCACCGTCGCCGCCTTGACGGGGGTTTGGACCTACAAAAGACAGAGACGCAAGGACATGCGACAGCCACCGATCTTTGAAGTGACCCCAGAGCAGGACGCCCTGATCCCGGATGTTCTGCATCTTGGCGTCACTGTCCGCAATCAAGAGACTGCCGACTACGTCCTTGAAGGCATTGACGCCCGGTACCCGATCTTTATCGCTGAAAAGGATATCCCGCAAAGTTTTCACGGACCGGGGCACCCGGTGGACTGGGCGGGCGTCGAGAATGTGCCCTTGCACAGGTTTGTGCCAGCGGGGCGGCGCACAAGAAGAAACGGCGACCATTACAGTTTCTCGCTTTCCGGCAAAGCCAGGTTCGCCTTTTCCAGCCGCGCCACACGCGCCTCGATCTGGTTTGTCTGGTCCTGGAAAGATGAGTCCCGCTCCCGCAAGACGCGAAAAAGCATCCACATGGCGCCCAAGGTGACGAGTTGACCTGCGAAGACCACAAGATGCGAGACCATCTGGAATGTCATGCCGCGTCTTCCGTGTCGGGGGCGGAGGGGGTGTGGGCGTGTTCGGCGAACCACGAGGTCATCGGGACCGCGCCGTCCGTCACTTCTTCGATCCGGTACGCCAAGCGCAAGCTGGGGCGGCGACGGCCAGAGAGTAGATCGTGGACGCACCCTTTCGATGAATTGAGCTGGCCCGCGATTTTAGTGAGCGAGGTTCCGGTGGATTTCAGATATCGGCGAAACAGTTCCATGAAGGAATAATCGCACATAGCGAATATCGCGTCAAGCAGATTAATCGCTATGGGAGATTTTGTTGCGTAGGCGAGCGGAGGCAGAATGCAGGCCATGAAATATCGAATCAAACACCTGCGCACCCTGAAAGGGTGGACACTTGCGGAGCTGGCGCGAAAAGTCGGCACATCTCAAGGCTACTTGTCCGATTTGGAGCGCGGAAAGCGTACTGGTAGCATACCGATGCTTCGGGCGTTGGCCAAAGTGTTCGAAGTTCTCGAATCTGAAATTTTTGAACCAGAATCGGAGCAAGACCTATTAGTGATGGAGCATATGACCTATTTTATGAGTTTGTCTCCGGAAGATCAGGAAGCGGTTTGCCGCCACGCCCGCAGCCTCTGCTCCAGCGACCCCATACTTGATCGTATACGGATGGTCTGAGGTGTTCTGGAATACTAAGCACCAAAACGATGAACTCAAGCGCACTGATGTTTGGTTGCGACTGCTTTTTCATCGCCATCGAATACGCCGCCACCCTCGTCTCCGCAACACCGACTTCGCGTCAACTTAAGACACAAAACCTGCGCCACCCGAACAAGAACACGCCGATGATACGTAAACGCTTTGCGCTATTGATTTTGCTGACCCTCGCGACGGCACCCCTCCGCGCCGACGAACTTGGATCTTCGCCCGGGTGGCAGTTTTTTGAAGAGCGGGACCCGTTTAGCGGCGCGAACACTTCTCGTGCCGTCTTTCCTTCCGATGCGGACTCCGCAGTCGGCTATGACCATCCGAGGGCTCTGGTCGTGCGTTGCTCGCCGGACCCTCCGGGCTTCGAAGTTATCATGGTCAGCGATGGCTACATCGGAAGCCGGAACGATCGAATCCCGATGAGGTTTCGATTTGGCGACAACGTGCCCGTAGAAGAGCGCTGGCATGAATCGACAAGCGGAACGGCGGCATTCTTGCCGCGTGGCTACCAGGATTTCTTGGCGGGCCTCGCATCGCGCGAAGATTTTGTTTTCGAGATCACGGACTATCGGGGTTCTACATCCCACGCACGTTTCAGCGGTCTATCTGTCAATGATGACGCGCTTGAATATGTTTTGGGCGGATGCGACGGAGAGGCACCATGACATTTCTGCGTTTCGTGTTTCAGTCCGTTGTGGCGGTCGTTTTTGCATCCGTATCTTTGCTGCCGATGGCGCCTGCCATAAGCGCCATGCCTGAGCGTTTTCACCTACCAACAAGTTTGATTATTTTCCTTTTGGCTTCCTTGGTGATTGCGTCAGCTCCAACAGTACGCCGGGCCTTTGGCAGGTCTTTTTGTGTGTTAGGGGCCGCCGTGTTTGTACTTCCCATATCGACTATTCTTTTATCTGGATCGATTGTGGCCGCTGAGGAAGACGCCGTCGGTGCGACTGCAGGCTTGTTGGCGGGTGGCACCATAGCGTTTCTGTCTGGGATACTGAGTTGGTGGGTGGGAGGCTTGCTGCTTTTTATCGGGTTAATCCTGTCATTAGGTGGTCGCCGGGAAGTCGTAGTCGTAAGCTCAGAGCCAAACTGAATAAGCGGTAACCGGTGCAACTTTTCATCATCCTGTGACAGCATCTTGTGGGTGTTGTGCGCCCTGTTTGCTTATCTTATGGCCGCGGACGGCAAGAAGGGGATGGCGGCCCTCTGGGGCTTTCTGCTGGGCCCCATTGGCGTTGTGATCGCCGTCTTCATGCGCGACTGAGGGGGGTGAGAGGGGGATACGTGATGCCCGAATTCGAGACAACTCAAGACGTGATAGACCGCCTGACCGAGGCGATCAAAGGTCAGTGTCAGATTACCGAAGCACTACTGTGTGCCATCAAATTGGATCACCCTGAACTTCACAACCTGATTGTTCGGGCGCTTCAGGTGTTGGTCGAGACACGTCGGAATGAGACGGTTGCGCAACTCCTTGACGCTCTTCGGAGCGCAGAACTTGGAGAAGATGGCGAATCCGCTCGGCCGAAAATCCACCTTGTGAAGGATAATCCAGACTAACTGTGCCGTGTGGTTGTTCAGTCATTTCAGCCCTCACGAGTTTCGGGTTGCATGATAGTCCACTTGCGTCGGAAATGGAATAGGACTTCATGCGGGACTGAGGGCATAAAGGGGGGATTGCGCAATGGCAAAACTGTACGAATACAGTATTGAAAAAATCACCCAGTCGGACAAGGCACCTGGCTGGCCTGGGGCAACGGTTGTTCAGGTGATGATATCCCTAGCCCCTCTCGGGCAAGCGAAGGTCGGGCACGAAGTAGGGTTAACGCTTCGCTTTCCCCGAAATGATACACTAACTCTAGCCAGACTTCGAGAGATGGTAGCACAGGAAGTTCCCAAAGCTTTGCGGGAAGCCGCCAACCTCTTTGAAACGCATATTCCGAAAGACGGTCGCAATCTTCGCGACAGGGAGGGTTTTGGTGCTGGTTCATAGGTATCATGACGTTCTCCCGGTTTCGGAGTGTATCGCGGAGCATAATAGCCAGGTTTAACCAGAAAGGGAATCGGGGCGAGCGTGACAGTGCGCGGCGACTGGAAGGGGGTCCGTGAATGGCGCGGAAACGGTCGCTTTTGCAACGCATGCGGGACAACCCCGCGAACGACTGGACGATATCGGATGTTGAAAAATTGTGTCGTCAGACGGGGTGCGACTTGCGCACGCCGCGCCGGGGATCGCACTACACGGTCACGAGCTCATTCTTGCAGGACACGCTGATTATACAATTCAAGACACCGATTAAGCCGATTTATATCAAGCGCCTTGTGAGTTACAGTGCGGCGCATATGCGTCGACAAAGGAGGTCCGCGAATGGCTGAATACCCCATGGTGATTGCGCCTCTTTCCGAAGAAGATGGGGGCGGCTTTGTGGCGTATTTCCCTGATTTACCGGGCTGCATGTCTGATGGCGAGACCCGCGAAGAGGCTCTGGAGAACGGGCTGGACGCGTTTGACTGCTGGATGGATGCACAGAAAGCGCGCGATGCCACCATCGATCCGCCCGGGGCGGCTATGACGGCTGTCGAGCAGCGGATCGCCGCGCTTTCAGACGCCTTGAGTGCCGCGCGGACGCGAGCTGACGCGGCGGAAAAACGTGTGCAGGCGCTAGAGGATCGGCTTGCGGGGTCCCGTACCGGAAAAGCCAAGCAGCTTTATGCGGAAGACGGATTCCGGGAGAAGGTGCCTGCGTCTGCGTGAACGCTCAAAGCCCCAGCTTATTCCGGGCCGCGACCAGAGCCAGGTCTTTCGCCAGCCCGGCAATCTCGCGTATCGACAAAACGGCCATGTCGTCCGAACTAAGGGCTTTTGTCAGCCGGTCCCAGATATTGCGGTGTTCGAGTGCCGCGAGAAGCGTATGGCCGTCGGTTGTCATGTCCGTGACCAGCACAAGCGGAACCTCCGGGTCCTCCCCCTTGCAGACGACGCCTTCAACCAGGCCGTCATTCACCAAACGCTGGACATGGCGCATGACCAGAACCGGCGGGTAGTCGGGAATTTGCACCGGGGTCGGGTTGAGGTTGTCCTTGTCCCGGATTGCCGCAAGGATGGCCCGGGTCAGGTCGAGATCATTGCACATATCCGCCTGCCGTACATGAACGATTGGCCCGACAATACCGTGTTTGCGCCAGTGGTCATAGGCAAGGGTCATGGATCAGTCCCGTTTGCGGGCGCGTTCTGCCTTTCCAGCGTATCAATAATCACATTGAGGCGCGCGTTCTGTTCTGCGTCGATTTCGCGTTGCTCCGACAGCCGCTGCTCCATAAGACGCATCAGGGACGCGCCACTGTCGAACCGATCTCCGCCGTATGAAAGCGCCGTCAACATAAGGCCAAATGCTGTCGCCACAGCGGCGGCGAGCATGCCCGCGATTTGCTGCCATGTTGCCCCCGGTCGGATGGCGTCGATCTTGGCTTCCAGCCGCGAGACATTGGTTTCGATCTTGGCTTCCAGCTCGGAAAAGCGCGCACTGTTTTCTGCGCGGGTCGCACGTGCGCTGGCGTCTATGTAGTGTTTTGCTCCGGAGTCCATGTGCCGCTTTTTTCCTGCGTCGTTTGTGTAGGCTGTCCAGTTGCTGATCCGAACAACCGCACCCTCCGTGTCGGGGGCGTCACGTTTACTCGATGTCTGACTGATCGGGTTCATTTCGACCCTCTGGGGATTTCAGCCGACCGTCTTCCAGCATTTTACGGACTTGCGTGTTGAAATACACGGCCATGTCCGGGAACGCGCCAACAGGTATTGCAAGCCGCAAGACCACTTTTGTTTCGGCACTCATATCCTCGTCAGAATGAACTCTGAACACGGTCTGGGCCAAACTGAACGTGATCAGCCCGCCCGTTTCGATCGCCCCCATCACTGCGTCCGCGACGACCACGGGGGCCGTTAGATCGTCCTCAACGGACAGTTTTTTCGGATCCAGTTTTTCGGAGGACATTTGGTGGTGGCTCCCTTCACGTCCTTATGTGTGATGTCTCTGCGGAAAATCGGATTAGGCTCCGCCGCCCCAGCCTTCTCGGCGCCTCGTCATAGTATCAACTCCGTTTTGGCGTCTCCTTCACACCCCCAGCCTACCGCACCCGAATCAGTCGGGCAATCTCGTGGTGCCGGGCTTTGTTATGGTGGATCCTCCGGGTCGCGCCTTTTGAGGTGATCGAACAGGTCACCCAGCAATTTGTAAGCCCAATCAATTTTGAAATGCCACGCAAGCAACATCAGGAATACGATCTGCAAGAGCAGGAGAACGACCCCGGAAAAGTCGACGCCGTTCCAAATCAGACCTCCATCTGCAACAAGGGTCAGGGCAAACACCCAAAGGAACCGCTCTTCTCGTCGAGCGTCGCGTTCATGCGCGAGTTCGTCTTCCAGTCGGCTTATGTTTTCAACGAGTTGCGTTGAGACGTTCGGGTCATCAGCGTCGTCGAGAGCCAGATCGTGGACGTCATCTTCAGACGGCACGTGTGGTGCCCGCCGGTTTCCGCCGCCGATATTCTTCCACCATGTCTTCGTCGGAAATGATACGGCCACGCGCCCCCGGTACGTAGTTTTTTGTCCAGGCTCCCAGCGGAGAATGGGTGATGGCCACCAGTTGCCCGGGCGTCTTTTGGCGCAGGCGTTCCCAGACCAGGGCGAGCATTTCGGCTTCGGACGTATCGTCGATACGTGATGCCCCCCAGAAAACATCTTGCACCGGTCTTGCGCCGTACGCCTTACACTGATGATAAACCGATGGAAGCACCGGGCCGTAGTCCCAAGCCTCGAAAAGTTCGTTGATCAAACGGCCACGGCCCCATCCCACGAAGTTCATATCCGCGATGTAAAGGATTTTCTGCAGCCGCAGATTTGACACGGTCCAGTCGCTCAGGGCGCACAGATGACGCGCTGCGGCAAAGGGGGCAACGCTCATAACAGACCTCCTATCGTGGTTTCGAGTGACGTGTTTCGATCTCCCCCCACCCTACCGCACCCGAATCAGGCGGGCAATCTCGCGCCGTCCAGCCAGCTAAGCGGGGGGATCGCAGAAAAATCGCAGTTAGCGATTATTCTGCTTGACGTAATATTCGCTCTGTGCGATTAATCCCCGCATCACCCCGCAGGAAGACGGCGACACCCGACCCGGCCAGCGTGCCAACAGGGGCCAGATCGCGGGGGCAAACACGAGAACACGGAAAGTCGAGAACACGATGACTGGCGCACTCAAATACGAACTCACCGACGAGACGAAAAAGCTCGGTACCATCACATTGCACCGCATCCGGGCGTTGCGGGATTTCGATAACGTAACCGCTGGAGACGTAGGTGGTTGGGTCGAAAGCGCCGCCAACCTCTCTCACGATGGGACATGCTGGGTCTTCGACGAGGCGCAGGTCTTCGGCAAGGCGCGGGTCTCCGGCGAGGCGCAGATCTTCGGCGAGGCGCAGGTCTTTGGCAAGGCGCAGGTCTTTGGCAAGGCGCGGGTCTTCGGCAAGGCGCGGGTCTCCGGCGAGGCGCGGGTCTTCGGCGAGGTGATATAGTGACCCGCATTTCCGACACCACGGACGCCCCATTGATCCTCGACACCGAGGAAGGTTCTCTGGAATGCCCCGCCGCTTTCGGCATTGAAGGTGGAGAATACCCTGCCGAGCCATATTCCTGGGGCGGCTCGCGCGGCACGGAAATCGAAATTGGCGCAGAGTTGCTTGCCGCCAGGTTCGGTGGGCTGACGCTCTCACGTGACATGGTCGAAGCGATCATCGGCAAGGACAATCTTCGCGCACAGGAAGACGCCGTCGCCGACGCATACGCTGACGCGGTCCGTACGGGAGGTGCGGCGTGACCCGTCTTAACCAATCCCCTGCGGTGGGGGCGAACGCCGTGACCTCCCTGCCCGAGGCACTCGCCTCGACTTCCCCGACGAACGCACGGTTCGTTCGTCGGGGCCTTTTCCGGGCGGTGCTCGGCTGGGGTGGCTGGCCTTATGTCGGTGATGCGGTTGGCGCGCTGGCGCTCTTCGCCACGAGGTGGGTGCTGTTGGTGCTCAGCTGGGCCGTATCGTGAGACACCGCCCGGCCTGTCACAGCGCGATATTCACGAGGATCGCCAGAGCGGCAAGACATGCCGCGATGTCGATGCGCACGGAGATCGTCACACGAACCTGGATAGGTTTCATGGCTTCACTTCCTTTCCCGGTCTGTGACGACGAGGGTGGGGGCCCTTACCCCCCCCCACCCTCACCCCAAAACCGGATGAAACGGTGAACGTGCGGCGTCCAGCTTGTCTGGAAATGTGTTCCGGGTTGCCGTGTTTCGATCTAACGCGTGCGCCATCGCGATCCGCGTAAGCGCCCCTTACTGAAGGAGTCAAACATGCTCGAAGACCAAATCGCGGCCACCAACCAGCGGCTCGATGCCATCGGCGAGACGCTGACCCGTATTCTCGTCACGCTGGAACGCGACGCCGCCAGCACATGGAACGCGCCCGCACCTGATGCGGCACCTGATGCGGCACCCGATGCGGCACCTGAGCCGGACCCCCCTGCCCTTGAAGATGCCCGTGAGGCCCTGATGGCCTTTGGTGAACGCCATGGTCGTGAGGCCGCCAAGGCGCTTTTGGAGACCTTCCTGCCCGAAGGCGTAACCCGCGTAGCCCTGGGAGAGGTGCCGGATGCGCGTTACGCGGAGCTGATCATGGCCTGCGTCGGAACGGAAGGCAAAGCCGCATGACCGCCCACGCCAAACTTTCCCCCTCCAGCGCGGCGCGGTGGCTGGCCTGTCCCGCCTCGGTCGCGATGGAGAGCCACATCCCGGAGACGCGCGCCAGTGCGTTCGCGGCCCAAGGCACCTGCGCCCATGAACTGGCCGAACGGTGTTTGCGTCTGGGCACCGACACGCGCCATTATCGCGACGAAGAGCTCGCCGCTGACGGGTTCACGTTTTCCGTCGATGCCGAGATGGTCGAGGCGGTGCAAGCTTACATTGGCTTCGTGCGCGACCATCTCGGCCGTCGGTTTATTGAGCACCGTGTGGACTTCAGCCGCTGGGTCCCGGATGGCTTCGGCACATCGGACGCGATCATTCTACACGACACTGTGCTCACCGTGATCGATCTCAAATATGGACGCGGTGTACGTGTTATGGCGCAAGAGAACCCGCAAGCGATGTGTTACGCGCTCGGGGCGCTGGACGCGTTCGACCATCTCTACGACATCCGCCGCATCCGCATGGTGATCCACCAACCCCGGCTGGACCAAATCAGCGAATGGGAGATTGACCGCAGGGACCTGCTGGACTGGGCAGAAACGGTGCTTGCCCCCGGGGCCGCCGCAACGCTGGTAGCGGACGCCTTGTTCAATCCCGGCGAAACGCAGTGCCGGTTCTGCCGCGCCGCCGGTCAATGCCGGGCTTTGGTAGACCACAGCCTGTCGGTTGCCGCGGAAGGTTTCACCACGGCTGGTGATCCCGTGCGTTTGAGCGATGCGGCATCTCTGACGCCGGATGCTTTGGCTTCGATCCTGTCAGAGCTCGACACGATCACCGCCTGGACCAAATCCGTGAAAGCCCACGCGCAAACTCTGATTGAACAGGGTGAGGGCGTGCCCGGCTGGAAGCTGGTGCGCGGCCGAGGCGGGCACCGCGTCTGGTCGGATACGGATGAAGCGGAAGCGGTGTTGCGCAAGCTTGCCCGCGCCGCCGGCCTGAAAGTCCCGGACCTGTTTACCAAGACCCTGATCAGCCCGGCGCAGGCCGAAAAGAAGCTCGGGGCCCGCAAAGACCGGATCGCCGGGCTGGTCGTCAAGCCGGAAGGGGCACCAACCCTGGCGCCGATTTCCGATCCGCGCGCCCGGGTCGAAACCGACCCCACGGCGGGCTTTTCAAACGTCACCTGACCCCCAAACCTCGAAAGGACACCCCCCATGTCAAACGACTTCATCATGATCCCGAAAGCCCGCGTTTCCTTCCCGCATCTCTTCACGCCCCCAGTGATCAACGGCGAAGAGGGCAAATGCGGGGCTGTCCTGATGCTGGACCCGGCAACCCACGCCGCTGAGATCAAGAAGATCGAAGACGCCATCGCGGCGCTTTGCAAAGAGAAGAACAAGGGCCGCAAACTGCCCTCCGACAAGCTCTGCTTGCGTGACGGCGATGACAAGGGCCGCTCGGAATATGAAGGGCTGCACGTCCTCTCGGCCAACAGCCGCGGCAAACCGCTGGTGTTGCGCGGCGACGGCAAGACCCGGATTGAGGAAGCGACCGATAGCGCGATCTATGCGGGTTGCTTCGTCAACGCCAAAATTCGGCTCTGGTTCCAGGACAACCAATACGGCAAGCGTGTCAACGCCGAACTTGTGGCCATCCAGTTTGCCGTCCATGGCGCGGCGCTCGACGGCACGTATATCAGCGAGGACGTCGCAGCCGAAGGGTTCGGGACGGTCGACGCTGACGACGACATGTTCGCCGCCTGATGCTTGACGGCGTCCCCACGCGCGGCCCGGGAACCCGTGCAGCGTCCACGGGACACCCGCCCATGCTCTGGATCGATCTGGAAACCTATAACGCGGAGACCGACATCTCTGCGGGCACCCACGCCTATGCCGAGACGGCGGAGGTTCTGCTGGTCGCCTATGCCTTGGGCAAGGGTCCGGTTTCTCTGTGGGACTGCGGAACCCGTGCAGAGATGCCTGGCGCGCTGAAAGACGCGCTGGGCGATCCGGCGGTTCTGATCACGGCCCACAATGCCCCGTTCGACCGCACAGTCCTACGGCTCGCGCTCGGCGTTGAGACAGACATCACGCGCTGGCGCTGTACGCTTGCCAAGGCGCTGACGCACGGCTTTCCGGGCGCCCTTGATAAGCTCGGCACCATCTTCGGTCTGCCGCAGGACCAGGCCAAGCTTAAAGCGGGCAAGCGACTGATCCAGCGATTCAGCAAGCCCGCCCCGAAAAACCACAAAGCAGATCGCTATGATCGCAGCACGCATCCCGATGACTGGGCGCGGTTTTGCGATTATGCGATGCGCGATATCGAGGCCATGCGCGCCCTCGACCGGCGGCTGCCCGATTGGAACTACCGCAGGGGTGAGCTAGGCCTCTGGCATCTCGATCAGACGATCAATGACCGGGGGATTGCCATAGATCGCGATCTGGTTGCGGCCGGTCGGCGGGCGGCAGATGCCGAGAAACAGGCCCTCGGTGCGCGTTTCGCTGCTTTGACAGGGGGCGCGGTGACACGCCCCACGCAGCGCGAGGCGTTCCGGCGCTATCTGAACGACACTTTTGGACTGGACCTCGCCAACACGCAATCCGCCACATTCAGGGACATTCTGAGCGATCCGGACCGGGCCGTGCCGGACACCTGTGCCGAGCTGATGCAGATCAGCATCGCCGCCAACAAAAGCTCGACCGCCAAATACAAAGCGCTGGACCCGGCGATCTCCCGCGATGGGCGGTTTCGCGGCGGGCTGCAATTTGCCGGCGCGGCGCGCACCAGAAGATGGTCCGGAAAGGTGTTCCAACCCCACAATTTGAGCAGTCGTGGTCTGCCACCCCAGCGCAGCATCGATCAGTACATCCGGGCTCTCAAGGCGGGCACGCATGATATCCTGTTCGATGATCTGATGCTTTACGGTTCAGCGGCCCTGCGCGGCGTGTTGGTCGCCCCGAAAGGCAAACGCCTGGTGATCGCCGATCTCTCCAATATCGAGGGCCGCATCGCGGCCTGGCTGGCGGGCGAGACCTGGAAGCTTGAGGCGTTTGCGGCTTACGACCGGGGCTGCGGGCCGGACCTCTACAGGGTCGCCGCCGGGCGCATGCTCGGCAAACCCGTCCCGGCTGTTACAGAGGCAGAGCGCAACGGGCTCGGCAAGGTGGCCGAACTGGCCCTGGGTTATGCGGGCGGCGTCGGTGCGATCCAGAACTTCGCCAAAGGCAAGATGGAAGCGCTCCTGCCGGTGATCCAGGCCGCCGCCCCACAGGCGGTGGCCCGGGCGCGCGAGAACTATGACGCCTGGGGCTTTGAACGGGCGGGAGAGACTTGCGCGATGGAGTGGGTCGCCTCGGACGCCGTCAAACTTGCCTGGCGCGACCGCCATCCTGCCATCGCCACCTTCTGGCACGCTTGCGAGGCGGCCGCCCGCAAGGCGATCCAGACCCCAGGTGCGGCTTTCCGGGCCGGGCGCCATGTGATCTACAAAGTCATGCCGCATGCCGGTCATCGCTATCTTCTGGCGAAGATGCCGTCCGGGCAGTTTCTCACCTATTTCGATCCCCGCATCACAGCGGACGGGACGCTCACACATATGGGCGTCAATAGCCTGACCAAACAATGGGAACGGCAGGACACATATGGCGGCCGGCTGGCGGAAAATCTGTGTCAGTCCCTTGCCCGCGATATTCTGGCCCAGAGCCTGCCACGCATCGAGGCGGCGGGGTTCGCGATCGTGCTCACCGTGCATGACGAGGTCGTGACCGAAGCGCCGGTCTCGAACGATTTGAGCGCCGAACGGCTGGCGGCGATCATGGCCGAGGGGCCGGACTGGGCCCCGGGTTTGCCCCTGGCGGCGGCGGGCTTCGTCGCGGAGCGGTACCGCAAATGACGATAAAGGCTCCCCATTTGAACTGCAACAAATGCCCGGACTGCGGAACCCGATTGAAAACGACGGACAGCCGCCCCCATGACGGCTACGGCTTTGCCACAGTGCGGCGGCGCAAGGTCTGCGGATCGTGCGGGTTCCGTGTGTCCACGGTCGAATTGCAGGTCACCGTGGCTGACGACGTGTTTGCCGCGGCGGACGCATGATGCGGGAACGCAGCATAGAGGCTCGCGTTTGTGCGCTCGCCAGAGCAGAGGGCTGGCTCGTTCACCCCAAAGCGGCTTCCGGCACCCGCGGCTGGCCGGATCGCACCTTCACCAAACCAGGGCGGGTGGTCTTTGTCGAGTTCAAGGCCCCCGGCAGGCGCCCCACGCGGCTCCAGGCCTGGCGGCACGAAGACCTCCGCGCACAAGGCTATGTCGTCCACGTGATTGACAGCGTGGCCGCAGGACGGAGCGTGTTGGGGTGTTGAGATCAGAGCAGCTTCACAAGCGCCGCGACCGCGCTGACCGCGACAGCGACCATCCCACCCATGCGCAGGGTCAGACGGTATTCGAGCGCTCTAAGGTCGGCCTTGGTGGCGACGGTTTCGCGCAGGGCGGTGTCCAATGCCTCGGCTTGCACCCGCGCCTATTCCTCCGCCAGTATCTCGGCCTGCCGCTCCGGCATACCGGCCCCGGTGAGCCGCTTGACGAAACGATGGGTATCAAACACGATATCGGTCATCGACGCTCCCTAGCCCAGAAAATCCCGCACGAGCGGCAGCACCGTCGCGGCGATCACCAGCGCCAGCATCCATTTGACCAGACGCAACTCGCCGGTAACCTTGGCCTCCAAGGTCTCAATCCGGCTCTCCAGGCGAAAAATATCGGATTTCGTCGCCACAGTCTCACGCAAAGCCTCTCCCAGCGCCTCGGCTTGCGCCCGCGCCTGTTCCTCGGAAAAACCACCAGACTTAAGCCGGTCCACGTAGATGAGCTTGTCAAACACGATATCGGTCACAGCCATTCCCTAGCCCAGAAAATCCCGCACGAGCGGCAGCACCGTCGCGGCGATCAGCGCGTCATACATTTCTGCATTCATCACAGCCATAGGTCCGATCCTATACGCGTCTTGACGGCAAAAGACAACGGGCGGGTGAACAGCTATCCCGTCGATGTCTTGGCTGAGTTGGCCGCGTGACCGCGCGAGCCCACCCCCTGCCGGTCTCCTCGCGGGACCGGCTGCACGGCTACCAGCGCCGCGCCGTCCAGTTCATCAAGGACACGCCCCGCTGTGCCCTCTGGATGGAGCCGGGCCTCGGCAAGACCGTCACCACGCTCTCGGCGCTCTCGGACCTTTGGGACGCCTATGACATCCACCGGGTGCTGATCATCGCGCCACTCAGGGTCGCACGCACCACCTGGCCGCAGGAGATCGCCGGATGGGAGCATCTCGGCCATCTCTCCTGGCGCAACATTCAGGGCGACCCGGACACCCGGGCGCGGATCATCGCCGAAGACCGCTCCGACATCCACATCATCAACCGTGAGCTGGTGCCCTGGCTGGTGGCCCATTGCCAGAAGACGAAACGCGGCTGGCCTTACGATGTGGTGGTGATCGATGAGGCCTCCAGTTTCAAGTCCGCCAAAACGCAACGCTTCAAGGCCCTGCGCAAGACCTTGCCTGCCGTGCACCGGTTGATCGAACTCACCGGCACCCCTGCCAGCAACCATCTTGAAGACCTGTGGTCGCAAATCTTCCTCCTGGATCGCGGTGCGCGGCTGGGTCGGACCTTCACCGGCTTCCGCAACCGTCACTTCACCAGCGACTATCACGGCTACACCTGGGCGTTGCGCAAGGGTGCGGACCAAAAGATTTACGATCAACTCGATGATATCTGCCTGACGTTGAAGGCCGAAGACTATCTCGATCTCCCGGACCGGATCGACACCACCGTTGCCATCGATCTGCCTGCCCGCACCAGAACCGCCTATCGGCAACTGGAGCGCGACTTCCTCACCGAGATTGGCGATGAGGAAGTCGCCGTGTTCAACGCCGCAGCGTTGACGAACAAGCTCCTGCAATGCGCCAACGGAGCGGTTTACACAGACGATCAGGGGGTCTGGGCGGAAGCCCACAGCGCCAAGCTCGACGCGTTCGCTGACATCGTGGCCGAGACCGCCGGGACGCCTCTATTGGTCGCCTACGCTTTTAAGAGCGATGTGACACGTCTGCAAGAGCGGTTTCCGCACGCGCAGGTGCTGGGCCGCGACCCGGCCCAGATCGACGCCTGGAACCGGGGCGATATCCCGATCCTGCTGGCGCACCCCGCAAGCGCATCCCATGGGCTCAATCTTCAACGTGGCGGCCACACGATCATCTGGTTCGGCCTGACCTGGTCACTGGAACTTTACCAGCAGTTCAACGCGCGGCTGCACCGGCAAGGGCAAACCCGGCCTGTAATCGTGCACCACCTGGTGGCCGGGAACACCATTGACGAGACCGTGCTGACCGCCCTGGCCCGCAAGGACGTGACGCAACAGGCGCTTTTGAATGCGCTGAAAGATGATATCGAAAGGAGATCGTGAGATGTGGACAGGCAAGCGGCGCAGAATCGATCAACGCCGTGACCAGGCCGGAACCGGGGCGCTGCCGAAACGGCGCGCAGCGACAAAGTCCGCGCTTCTGAAAGAACTTGACCGACACGCGCCGGACACCCTGCTCGCCATGCGCGGCACCACCCGCAAAGAGATCAAGGCGCAAGCGGTGTTCGATATTCTTTACGCGTGGGAGTGGTCGAAGGCCTATGGGCGTCCGATACAGGAATACTTCGACACCCCCTGGGGCGAAGACGTCGGTGCCGGAGACCGGCAGGACGCAGCGTAACCCCCATGACCCACCACTTTCCCCCAAGACTGATGCAGGCCAAAGCGGCGGCGCACTATCTCGGCATCTCCCCAAGCAAGCTGCGCACACTCGATCTGCCGTGCAAACGCGACGGGGGAAACAAGCTTTACGACATCGCCGACCTTGACGCATACGCCGACAACCTGCCCTATGACGGACGGGAGGTCAGCGATTGCGACGACATCTTCGGAACCACGTGCGCTTGAAACATCTCAACCGATCCGGCACACGGCCAAGCGGCAACCCCCGGTACTATTACCGCCCCAAGGGGCGCAAGGGCGTGCGTCTGCCGGACCTACCCACCGACCACCCGGCGTTTCTGGCCGCCTATGCCGAAGCCGCAGGCCTCACCGAACCGCCGCGCCCGGAACGGCCCTCCGGCTCTCTCGGGGCCGGGATACGGGCTTTCAGGGCCTCGGACAAGTATCTCAGCCGCGCCGCAAGCACACGAGCACGGTGGTGCCGGATGCTGGACGATATCGACACACGTTACGGGCATGCGGTGTTTGCCAATCTCCGCCCAAAACATATTCAAGCTGATCTGGCTGAACGCGGACCACATCCGGCCAACAACCGCCTCAAAGTCTGGCGGGCGCTCTGCAAATGGGCGTCAGAGGCAGGGCTGATCGCTGACGATCCGGCGGCCTCCGTCCGTCGCCGAGAGACGCCCGCAAGCCTCGGCCACACCCAATGGACCCGCGAAGACGTGGCGACATTCCGGACACATTGGCCGATTGAAAACGCGGAGCGGCTGGCGTTCGAATTGATGTACTGGACGGGCGCGCGGATATCTGACGCGGTGCGACTTTCCGAAGGTATGATCGGCGCGGACGGTTGGCTTGAATACACCCAGCAGAAAACCGGCGGCACCGTCGCGGTGCCGATCTTTGCTGAAACGCCCACCTTTGCCGAAAGCCCGGCTCACCTCCATGCGGCCCTTACTGCGCGGCCCGAACGGCACCTGACCTTCATGGTGACGGCGCACGGCAAGCCGCGATCCGTGAAAGCCGCCTCGCAATGGTTTTCCGCAGCTGCGAAAAGGGCGGGATTGTCCGAAGATCGCACCGCGCATGGGCTGCGCAAACTACGGGCCGCCACCATGGCCGAGAACGGAGCAACCCAGCACCAGATCGCCGCATGGACAGGCCATGAGAGCTTGTCTGAGGTCGCGCATTACACCAGAAAAGCCGACCGCAGAAAGATCATATCGGGAACAAAAGTTCCAACTTTCCCGAATCCAGTTCCAACTTTTGATGTTAAGTAGCTGATATTAAATATATATTTTGAATGGTGGCGCACCCAAAAGGATTCGAACCTTTGACCTCTGCCTTCGGAGGGCAGCGCTCTATCCAGCTGAGCTATGGGTGCGCGTGGCGCCTGTCTTACCCAAGGCCCTGCCGTCCCGCAATCGCAAATGCACGCTTGGCCGATCGGAAAGCGCGACCGCGCGGCAACGCACGTGCAGCGCACGGGCCCGCCGCGCCGGGCCCAAGGGGACCGGGGGCCGCATGGCCTCCGGGACGCGCGGGAGCGCTGCTTTTACGCGAACAGCTCGTGGCAAAGCTCGAGCGCGTCGACCAATGCGTCGACCTCGGCCTCGGTGTTGTACATGCCAAAACTCGCCCGACAGGTCGCGGTCACGCCCATATGCTCCATCAAGGGCTGCGCACAGTGATGGCCCGCCCGGACGGCAACGCCCTTCTTGTCCAGCACGGTCGAGATGTCGTGGGCATGTGCCGCGCCCTCCAGCGTGAACGAGAAGATGGCGCCTTTATGGGCGCTTTGACCTTGCACGTCCAGCCAATTCAGCCCGTCAAGCCGCCCGCGTGCATAGGCGGTCAGGCGCTTTTCATGGGCGGCAATCGCGTCCATGCCGACACCCATCATATAGTCCAGCGCCACACCCAACCCGATCTGCTGCACGATGCCCGGCGTGCCGGCCTCGAATTTCATCGGCGGATCGTTCCACGTCACCATGTCGCGGTGCACTTCACGGATCATGTCGCCGCCACCCAGGAACGGGCGCATCTCGGCCATCCGGTCCTTGCGAATGTGAATCGCGCCCGACCCGCTTGGGCCGTAAAGCTTGTGGCCCGTGATCGCGTAGAAATCGGCCCCAAGCGCATCAAGATCGACCGGCAGGTGCACCGCCGCCTGGCTGCCGTCGATCAGGACCGGCACCCCCTGCCCCTTGGCCGCATCAATCACCGGCTTCACGTCAAAGACCGTGCCCAGAACATTCGACATATGGCTGAGCGCAACCAGCTTGGTCTTGGGCCCGATCGCGTCAATCACCGCTTGCGGATCAAGATCGCCATTGGCGTCCACATCCACCCATTTCAGAACCACGCCCTGACGTTCGCGCAAGAAGTGCCACGGCACGATATTGGCGTGGTGTTCCGCGACGCTCAGGACAATTTCGTCCCCCGCCTGCATCCGCGGCATGGCCCATCCATAGGCCACGAGGTTGATGCCCTCGGTGGTGCCAGAGGTGAACACGATCTCGTCTTCATCGGCCACGCCCAGAAAGCGCGCGATGGTGCCACGGACGCCTTCGTATTTTTCGGTCGCGAGGTTCGACAGGTAATGCAGACCGCGATGCACGTTCGCGTATTCCATCGAATAGGCCTGCGTGATGGCGTCGATCACCACTTGCGGTTTCTGGGCAGAGGCGCCGTTGTCCAAATACACCAGCGGCTTTCCATTCACCTCCCGCGAGAGGATCGGGAAATCTGCGCGGATTCTTTCGATATCGTAGGTCAAGACGGGGCTCCGGGGTCTGGAACGAGGCCCAATAGGGTCAGAACGAGGGACAGCAGGAAGATGATCGAGAACCCCGATCCGAGGGTCATCAGAAACACCATTCCAAGCGACGTAAAGCCGTGCAGCACGGCGATGAAGTTCACCAGGAGCCAGAAGAACACCCCGATGGAAATCACAGCGATCAGCCCGATGAACGCGGGCATCGCGACGATGACGATCACCTGAAGCACCTGAAGAAGGATCAGGATGAATTGCAGCCAGATGACCAACAGCGCCGCCTCTTCAAACGCGCCGTTGCCTCCGAACCACTGACCGATGCGGTGGACCGCGTGCATCATCGCAAACAGAAACGCAGCTTGTACCAATCCAAGCCAGATCGGCGATCGGCCGGTCAAAAGGCCCTCGGGCGTCGGGCCCGTGAACAGAGCGCCCACTTCGCCCAGGAAGATCGACACCACGACGACCAAGGCGAACATGTAGATCAGGGCCTCGCGCGGCGGCGCCAGGCTCAACACCGTTTCGGCCCCCTCACGGGGGTTCGAGATGGTGTCACGGGCCAAGCGCAGCAGCCCGCTCAGGGACGTGATATCGGTCATGAGACGGCCTGTGCCTCTGGCTCGGTTTCTGCCACCCGCAGACAAATGCCCCAAATCGACAGGAAAGCAAGCAGAAGGCCTGCACCCACGATCTGCAGGGCGACACCGGGTCCGACGAAGCCCGCCACCATGCCCTGCAACAGCCAAGCCGGGCTGGCCGCCAGAAGGCTCCAGAACAGGGCAAGGCGCGCGCCGTACCACGTGCCCTTCCCGCCAAAAAGTTTCGCGATCAGGTGCGACATCGCCGCCAGCGCATAGGACAGAAGCGGCACCCAGAATAGCCACGCCATCAAGGCCCCGCCGACGCGCCTGAAGCGGCACGGACGGATCTTCGAACGCCTGGCGGCTGAGCAGCGGCCATTGCGCGACGAAGATCAGGAAGCAAGCCAGCATCAGGAACATGAGCGCACGATCCTCGCGCTGCCCCATGGCCAGATGCCGGCGCATGACCTCTCGTGGTCGCCGCCACGAGGCGACTATGTCTGACGCAACACCCATGGGTCAGCCTTGCCGGCGCCGCTCCAACCACTGCTGGAGGCGGGCGTTGATGTCATCCTGCAGGCGCTCGTCCTCGATCTCGTCGATCGCTTCGGCGAGGAAGGCAAGCACAAGCAGATCGGTGGCTTGATCTTCGGGCACACCGCGCGAGCGCAGGTAGTACAAGGCGGTCTCGTCAATGGCGCCCGTGGTCGACCCGTGCGAGCAGACCACGTCGTCGGCGTAGATCTCGAGCTCGGGCTTGCCCTGGAAGCTGCTGTCATCATCAAGCAGCAGCGCCTGGCTGATCTGGTAGCCATCGGTTTTCTGCGCGCCCTGCTTGACCAGGATCTTGCCCTGGAACACGCCCTCGGCGCCGTTGCGCAGCACCTTCTTGAACACCTGGCGGCTTTCGCAGCGTTCTGCATCATGGGTGACGAACACGGTGTCGTCGTGATGGAAATCGCCGCTTTTGCCGTCCCCCATCGCTGCGCCGGCGACGTGGGCAATCGCATCATCCCCGGTCAGTTCGATGACATGTTCATTTCGGGTCAGAACCCCATTCACCGTCAGCGAGAAGGATTTGTAGACGCTTTCCTCGCCCAACCGCGCGAACATGTGGCTGACGCAGCGGCGTTCATGATCGCGCCCCTGTGCCCGAATGTGGTGGAACGTGCCACGATCCGCGACGCTGATTTCCATGCATTTGTTGAATCGTGCCGCGGCCGGACCGTTTTCCAGGATCGTCACCTCGGCCCCGTCTTCCACACGCACAACGTGGTGGAGCGTGGTGTCCGACGTTTCATCGCGGTGCAGGTAGACAAGACTGATCGGCTTGGCGACCTTGCCGGTTGCCCGAATGACCACGCCATCATGGGCAAATGCCGTGTTCAACGCCGCCAAGGGGCGCGCCACGGGATCCTGACCTGCAGTTTCCAGAACGCCGTAGACGTCCTTGGCCCAATGGATATCCGTCGATTGGACATCGGCCAGACGCTCGATGGTTACGCCTTCCAGCGAAAGGTCGTCCGATGCATCGGCATCAAACACACCGTCGACGAACACGATCTTGAGCCGATCCATGCCGTCGTAAAGCGGCACCTCATCGCCGGGTTCGAACAGGGCCGCGCGCTGACCGGCCACAGCCGTCAGGCTGGACGGGTCCGTGTACCGCCAGTATTCGTCGCGTCGCGTCGGCAGGCCCATCGCCCGCACCCGGGCCAAGGCGTCGGCGCGCGCCTGATCGGCCCATGCCGCGCCCGAGGGCAGCGTCATGGCGGACAGCCGCGCCTCGGTCAGGTCGGTTTTTGCTTGTGCAACCGCCATCTTAGGCCACCTCCGCCAGGATATCGGCATAGCCGTTGTGCTCAACCTCAAGCGCCAATTCCGGGCCACCGGTCTTCACGATGCGGCCATCGGCCATGATGTGCACGACATCCGGTTTGATGTGATCAAGCAGGCGCTGATAGTGCGTGATGACCAGGAAGCCGCGACCGGCGTCGCGCAGCGCATTCACGCCCTCGCTGACCAGTTTCATCGCATCCACATCGAGGCCCGAGTCGGTCTCGTCAAGGATGCACATCTTGGGCTCCAGAACGGCCATTTGCAGGATCTCGTTGCGCTTCTTCTCACCTCCCGAGAACCCCACATTGACTGGACGCTTCAGCATATCGGCGTCAATCTTCAGGTCTTTGGCCTTGGCGCGCACCAGCTTGAGGAAGTCGCCCGCGCTCATCTCGTCCTCGCCGCGCGACTTGCGCTGTGCGTTGAGCGCTGTGCGCAGGAAGGTCATGTTGCCAACGCCCGGGATTTCCACCGGGTACTGGAACGCAAGAAACAGGCCCAATGCAGCGCGTTCTTCCGGGTCCATGTCCAGCAGGTCTTCGCCGTCCAGCGTCGCGGCGCCATCGGTCACTTCATACCCGTCGCGGCCCGACAGAACATAGCTGAGCGTCGATTTTCCCGAGCCGTTCGGCCCCATGATCGCATGCACCTTGCCTGCCTCGACCGACAGGTTTACGCCCTTCAGGATCTGTTTGTCTTCTTCTTCAAGTTTGACGTGCAGGTTCTTGATCTCAAGCATCTTTTGCTCCCGTAGTTTGATCGCGTCGACAGGCGATCAGGAAATTTTCACAGCGTTTGTATCGGCGGTGGGTGTCGACCACCTCGTAGTCATGGGCCGTCAGCCAATCGAAAAAGGCGTCACGGCTGTCGTCAAAGATTTCGACGAAGATCGGGGGACGGTCGCGGGCGATGGTCCGCGCGAGGCCGGTCAGGGCCTGAAGCTCCATCCCTTCGACATCCAGTTTGATGAAATCGGCGCGGGTGTCCCCCACGATCGTGTCTCCGGCCACGACGGCGAACGGACCCGTTCCCGCGTCGGCCTCCGCGCCCGGAACGACCCGGGCCGCGCCCAGGTTGCGCGGCCCCGGCATGTGCAACCCGTACCCATCCGCGGCTGTATCGCTGACGCCATAGCCAAGCCAGGTCGCATCGACCTGCCCCTCAATCGCATTCAGCGCGACATTGGCCATCAGGTTGTCATAGGCCAGCGGATTGGGCTCAACCGCCACGACCTTGGAGGCCTTGAGGAACATGGCCGCAAACAGCGTGTGATTTCCGATGTTTGCGCCAAAATCAAAAAAGGTCCCGCCCTCGGCAAATGCCGCGCGTATCAGGCGCAGTTCGGGAAGCTCGTAAAAGCGGCCTTCGCTGTGGTGACGCTGGATGACATCCTGGGCATCCCGCACCGCAAAGGCGACGCGCTTGCCACGGAAACTGCTGCGCACGATGTCGTATCCCGCGAAGGACACCGGGGCGCCGGCGCGCAACCGTTCCAGTTTCTGGACAGGGGACATCACAGACCGAGGATCCATCATCCGATCCCCCCCACACCATCATGCGGCGTCAGAAGACCGCCAGCGTGGATGGATCGGTCAGCCAGATCACACGGTTGACCCAGGCCTCGGAAAACAGGATGGCCGCCTGCTCGGGGAAGGCGTGTACCCAAAAATGCATCGTGAACAGCCCGGCGACCATGCCGACACCCTTGGCGCCCGCGTGTTCCGCCGATTTGAAGTCGAAGACCATGCGCAGAACCAGGCTGGCCATCAACGCCATCGTCAGCTCGAGCCCCAGTCCCGAAACATCCACCCCGCTTTCGCCCGGCAAAAGCCCGGTCAGATGAAAGCGGGCGTAGCGCGCCAACACGATCACGAGATACCCGATCCCGAGTGCCACGATCAGGGAGAACAGATAGCCGAAGCTTCCGCCCGGCCCGATCCGCGCCTTTTTGCGGTTGACGCGCGCGTGCTGTGCCTCGATCCGCTTCAGGCGTTCCGAGAATTCCGGCGATACCGCATGATCCAACGGGTCTTGCATCCGTCCACTCCGATCGTGGGCGGCAAGACACCATGGAAATGTGGCGATATTTGGGGGCCGCGCGCATTCCGATTATCCCAGACGCACCGCCGTGCCCGAGGCCGAAACCATCAGCATGTTGTTGATCACTTCGTAGTCCAGATCGACGCCGACGACGGCATTGGCCCCGACAGCCCGCGCGCGGTCTTCCATTTCCTCGAGCGCCACCGAACGCGCGCGCCCAAGTTCTTCCTCGTACGCGCCCGAGCGCCCACCGATGATGTCGGTGATCCCGGCAAAAATATCCCGGAACACGTTGGCCCCCAAAATGGCCTCTCCCACGACGATGCCGTGGTAGCTTTCAATGGTCTGCCCTTCGACGGTTGGGGTTGTTGTGACGATCATGCCGTATCCTCTTCAGTTCGCGGTTCGACGTGCGGGAGAAAATCCAAATAGCCGTGCACCGCGTTGGCCCTGAAAACCCCGCGCTCCACGAGGATGGTCAGCGCCGCGACCGTGACGTCCTGGCTGTCAAAAACGGCGTCCGACAGGATCGCCAGATGTTTGAGTGCTTCGTCGTCATGGCGGTCCATCTCGAGGATCGAGCGGACAAAGACCATGTCGCCGTCCACGAACTGGCTTCGGAATTTGCGGCGGTGCATGCGCTCGGCGAACGGGCCGCGGAAGGCAACAGTCTTCATGCTGTGGAACTTATGGAAACTGAAGCCATATCGGCGCAACAGTTCCATCTGCTCATCCAACAAGGGCTGGTCGACATAAAGGTGCACGCCGGCAGCTTCGGTAATGACGGCAAGCGCGGATTTCAGCTTGACCCGTGCGGATTTGAAGACGTCGCGCTCACCCCCCTGGATATCAATCTTCAGCAGATCGAAGTCGGGGATTTCGTCCATGCTATCCAGCCGCTTTGTTTCAAGCGGCTCGCGCGAAACGACTGTTGCAGCTTGTTCAAACCGACCCAAGGCCGCCATGGTCGCCTGATTGGGCTCCAACAACGACGTGAACCCCGAGCTTTTACAAATGCGCAACTCTCCGACGGCGCCCGAGCCCACGGCGTAGGGCAGGTAATGTTCGTGTTCGCCCGCGCTGCGCTGCAGTTCCTCGTAAGCCGCAGGATGCGGCTCGAACCCCCAAACCTCGCACCCGCCCATGGCCAGCAAACCAGAATACGGCGACGCGGTTAGGGGGTTGGCGCCCACATCCACGACCCGCGTCAGGCGGGCCGGCGCAAGATGGTCACGCAAATATGCCGTCCGATCTGCATCGAATCCCATGCCCATCAGATCATCCCCTTGCACGCGGCGCGACAGCCATCGGGCCGGTGCAGCCGAGCGGACGTTGGACCGACCGTCTTGTGGTGTTGGGGGAAGCGGCACATCACGGTGTCACTTCCGCATGATGATTTTGGCAGAGATATGGGACACGACCACCGCCGTCACCGCCGCGAAGGCCGCCAGCGCCGGTCCGCCCGGCGACCACACCCCATAGGTCAAGGTCATCAGGATCACGACCCCAAGCGCCACGAGCAACGCATAACGCGGTCGAGGTTCGGCACCGGTCAGCCAGAACTTCCAATTCATGGGTAAGATGTCCCCTGCTGTTCGAATGATTGTCCCGCCCCGGGCCCATGGCCCGGCGGCACGATCAATGGCACACGCGTTTAGCCAACCGACCCTTCCAGGCTGATTGCGACGAGTTGCTGTGCCTCCATCGCGAATTCCATCGGAAGCGCCTGAAGCACTTCGCGGGCGAACCCGTTCACGATCAGGGCGACCGCTTCTTCCTCGTCCATGCCGCGCGATTGGCAATAGAACATCTGGTCATCATCGACCTTTG
Organism: Paracoccaceae bacterium; assembly: GCA_963921255.3. Classification (GTDB taxonomy): domain Bacteria; phylum Pseudomonadota; class Alphaproteobacteria; order Rhodobacterales; family Rhodobacteraceae; genus JANSYL01. The sequence goes on from CAWUEW020000002.1 coordinate 30,263, forward strand.
ACGTCGTCGCCTCATGCTCGACGCGCGAGGAATTGTTCTTCACCTCGATATACGGAACCGTATGTGCGCCGCATTTATCGCCGATCAGAAGGCTGTCACACTGTGTGTAGTTGCGTGAATTCACGGCCTTTTTGTGCATCGATACGAGGCCGCGATAGGTGTTCTGGGCGCGGCCCGCGCTGATGCCCTTGGACACGATCCGCGATTTCGTGTTCTTGCCCAGATGCACCATCTTGGTGCCGGTGTCGGCCTGCTGCGCGTTGTTGGCAATCGCGATCGAGTAAAACTCGCCCTGGCTGTCATCGCCGCGCAGGATGCAGGACGGGTATTTCCAGGTGATGGCCGAGCCGGTCTCCACCTGCGTCCACATCACCTTGGACCGGTCACCCCGGCAGTCGGCGCGCTTCGTCACGAAGTTGTAAATGCCACCCTTGCCGTTCTCGTCGCCCGGATACCAGTTCTGCACCGTCGAGTACTTGATCTCGGCATCGTCCAAGGCGACCAGCTCGACCACCGCGGCGTGCAGCTGATGGGTGTCCCGCATGGGCGCCGTGCAGCCTTCCAGGTAGCTGACATAGCTTTCCTTGTCGGCGATGATCAGCGTCCGCTCGAACTGGCCGGTGTTCTCGGCGTTGATGCGGAAATAGGTGCTCAACTCCATCGGGCAGCGCACCCCCGGCGGAATGTAGACAAACGACCCGTCCGAGAAGACGGCCGAATTCAGCGTCGCAAAGAAATTGTCGGTGATCGGAACAACCGAGCCGAGGTACTTCTTCACGAGGTCAGGATGCTTTTGGATCGCTTCCGAGATCGAGCAGAAGATGACGCCTGCTTTTTCCAGTTCGGCCTGGAATGTCGTGCCCACCGAAACGGAATCGAACACCGCATCGACCGCCACCTTGCGGCCCTCCGCAGGGGCATCCTCGGCCCCTTCGACGCCGGCCAGGATCATCTGTTCCTTCAGCGGAATACCAAGCTTGTCATAGGTCGCCAGAAGGGCCGGATCGACCTCATCGAGCGATTTCGGCTTTTCTTCCATGCTCTTGGGGCGGGCGTAGTAATACTGGTCCTGGTAATCGATCGGCGGGTAGTCGATCATCGCCCATTCCGGCTCATTCATCTGCTTCCAGCGTTTGAACGCCTGCAGACGCCAATCCAGCATCCATTCCGGCTCATTGTTCTTTTCGCTGATCAGCCGGACGATATCTTCGTTCACACCTCTCGGGGCGAACTCCATCTCGATGTCGGTGTCCCACCCGTATTTGTACTTGCCGCCCATCGCCTGAACGGTTTCGACGGTTTCGCGGTCCACACCTTCCCGAACATCGGTATCCAGAGCGGTCATCCTTACCTCCATTACGGGGGGTGAGCCCCAACATCCCTTGCGGCCGGTCGCGGGCCGCATCGTTTCCTGCACCGGGTTGTGCCGATGCTCCTGTTATGCGGCCCGTTTGCGGAAGCGGTCATGCGCCGCCCCCCAGGCCTCGGCGAAGGCCAACACCTCCGCCTCGGTCGTCGTGGGTCCAAGCGACACGCGGATCGCGCTTGCCGCGGCTCGCTCATCCAGACCCATTGCGCGCAGAACCGCGCTTGATTTGACCTTGCCGCTGGAACAGGCCGAGCCTGCTGAGATCGCAAACCCGGCAAGGTCCATCTGCATCACCTGGCTTTCGCCCTTCCACCCCGGCGTCACGATGCAGGAGGTGTTGGGCAAGCGCTCGGCGCCTTTCCCGACAACAATAGTCTCATTTGTCCGGTCTTCCAGAGTCTTTTCTAGAATATTTCTAAGTTTGTCCACCTGAGACCACGCGCCGGTCTCCAAATCTTGTGTGGCCGCCGCAGCCGCGGCCCCAAATCCCGCAATGCCGATCAGGTTCTCCGTGCCCGAGCGCCACCCCATCTCCTGACCGCCGCCCTTGATCTGGGCCGCCACGTCCAACCCGCGGCGCATCACCAACGCGCCGATTCCCTTGGGCCCGCCGATCTTGTGGGCCGAGACCAGAACCATCCCGATCTCGGACCAGTCGAAGGCGACCGGGATCTTTCCAAAGGCCTGGCTCCAGTCGCTGACAGCCAATCCCGCGGGCAGGTCCTGAATGACACCGGTTTCCGAGTTCGCATATTGCAGCGTGGCGGTGGCAGGGTCCGCAATCCCAACCCGACCCTCCGCGTCGACCGGAAGATCCTCCGTGATCCACGATCGGACGGCATCATGCTCCACGCCCGCCCCGTGCAACGCCCGCCCCCGCAGCGCAAGCGCGGCCGCCTCGGTGGCGCCCGAGACGAACACGATATCGGCCGCCTCCGCCCCCAGGGCGCTGGCCACTTGGGCGCGGGCGCGCTCCATCAAGCCCTTGGCCGCCCGCCCCTCGGCATGGACCGAGGACGGATTTCCCATCACATCCATCGCCTCGACCATCGCCGCCCGGGCCTCCGGGCGCAGGGGCGCGGTCGCATTGTAATCCAGGTAAACCCGCGCCATCTGCGCCTCCGGTTCGACACAAGGCGCACAGCACCCCGTCTCTGTTTCAAAAATATCCCCGCCGGAGGCCCCGGCCCGCCACCGGCGCACCGCCTGTCCGGATCGACCACCGCAGACAGGCGCGAAAATCGTTACGATTTTCCCTCGCTGCCCTCAGGCGTCGTCGACCACCTCGAACAGGTTCGGCACGGCCGGACAGGGCGTCAGTTCGTTTGCCACCACGTCCGACAGGCGGGTCTGGTGCAAAAACACATAGACATGCGCCGACAACCCCTCCCACAAGCGGTTCGTCATGCTCTGCGCCCGGCTGCCCGACACCGCCCCCGACGCGCCCGCGCCCGTATGCAGCGCCGACACGGTTTCATCCACCGCCGCGAAAATGTCGACAACGCGGATTTCCGAAGCCGGGCGCGCCAGACGATACCCGCCGCCCGGACCGCGCACCGATGAGACCAGTTCGGCCCGGCGCAGTTTGACGAACAACTGCTCAAGGTAGGGCAACGAAATGTCCTGGCGTTTCGAAATATCTGAAAGCGGCGTCAGGTCCTGATCGCTCAACATGGCGAGGTCGGCCATCGCCACCATTGCATACCGCCCCTTGGTGCTCAGTTTCATGCCGTGCCTTCCCTCCCTCTACGCGGCCCGATCGGATGCACCGACGCGCTGAGACCCCGTAAAGATTGACCTTTCTGTGCTGCAAGCTTAACTGCAAGGCAGCCCTGCGGCCGCTTTGTGGAACGGCCCGGATATTTGGAACGATTCTAGGTTTCTGTGCCAGACCCGTCAAGCGGGCCCGCGCCGCAGACACCCACAAAGGAGGCGCAATGCCCGAGGTGATTTTCCCCGGCCCCGAAGGCCGGCTCGAAGGCCGTTACCACCCCCAAAAGGCCAAGGACGCCCCCATCGCGATCATCCTGCATCCGCACCCGCAATTTGGCGGCACGATGAACAACCGCGTGGTCTACAATCTGCACTACGCCTTCCACAATATGGGCTTCACGGTTCTGCGGTTTAACTTCCGCGGCGTGGGCCGCAGCCAGGGCGAATACGACCAGGGCATCGGCGAGTTGAGCGATGCCGCCAGCGCGCTCGATTACCTGCAATCGATGAACCCCAACTCCAAGCATTGTTGGGTGGCCGGATTCTCGTTCGGGGCGTGGATCGGCATGCAGTTGCTGATGCGGCGGCCCGAGATCACCGGGTTCATTTCGGTCTCGCCACCCGCGAACATGTATGACTTCAGCTTCCTGGCCCCCTGCCCGTCCTCGGGCCTGATCATCAATGGCTCCGCCGACCGTGTGGCCAAGCCGCAGGACACCCGTATCCTGGTCGACAAGCTGCATGAGCAAAAGGGCATCACCATCACCCATGATGAGATGGAAGGCGCCGGACACTTCTTCGAAGATCCGTACATGGATCCGATGATCGACACCGTGCAGGCCTATGTGAAACGCCGGCTGACCGAAAACACCCGCTGACGAACTGAGGACGGCGCGATGAGTTTCTATGCCGAAATGGTCGACAAACTGGCGGTCGAAGTCATCCAGGCCTCCGAAGATCTGGACGACGATCGCCTGCCCGAGACCATCGCACAGGCCATTGGCGCCTCGTCCCCCACGACTGAGGAGCTGTTTCGCACCGCCGTGCGGGTGCGCATCGCACTGAGCCGCGCGCGCAAGGTGTTGGACCAGAAGATCGCCGCCGGCCCCGTGAACGCGGCCCCGCCCCCCGGCACCGAGGAATGACATCCGCGCGCATTGATGCGCAAATGGCGTTTCTGCTGGAAGCGGATCATCTGAAATCCGTCTCGCGCGCCTCGCGGCTGGTGGACGGATCGCGTTTTGAAAACAGCGCCGAACACTCATGGCACATCGCGCTTTTTGCGGTGATCCTGGCCGAGCATGCCACGGACGACGTCAATATCGACCGTGTCATCCGGATGCTCCTGATCCACGATCTTGTCGAAATCGACGCGGGCGATACGCCGATCCATGGGCAGGTGGACGCCGCCGCGCAGGCCGAGGCCGAAGCCCACGCCGCCGACCGGTTGTTCGGACTGCTGCCCGAGGATCAGGCCGTCCGCCTCCGCGCGCTCTGGGATGAGTTCGAGGCCGCCGAAACCCCGGACGCGGTCTTTGCCAAGTCGCTGGACCGCCTGCCCGCGCCCTTGCAGAACATGGCCAATGGCGGCGGGTCCTGGCGCGACTACAACGTCACGGAAGACCAGATCGCGGCGCGCGTCGGAACCAAGATCGACCGCGGCGCCCCTGCGCTCTGGTCCTGGCTGCGCCCGCGCATCGCGGCGTTTTTCGCCAAGTCCGAGACCTGAGCGCTTACTCCGCTGCGTGATCCAGATGCAGCATGTCCTGCGGATCGCCTGAGAACCGGCTCCGGATCAGCCATTTGGACAAAGACCGCGCCATAGCGGCATCCCCGATCAATTCGATGCGACCGGCATCGATCTCGCGTGCGAAGGTTGAATGGCCCATAAAGGCTTCGGTAAAGGCGCGCAGATCCGCCTGCACGAACAGGTCCACCTCATCTTTCGGGTCGATCATGCACAGATCCGTGCCGTGCCCGGGCCGCAGCACGAGCCAGGCTTCATAATCCGGCTTCTCCGCTTCGGTCAGCGTGAATTTCACAACCGCCCGTCGGTTCGGAAGCGCGGCATAGTTCACCTTGCGGCGCAAGTTCCACATCAGAACCCGCGCGTCGAGCGCCTGATACCCTGGCTCCGGGTCCAGATTGCGATGCGCCCAATCCCCCAAAGCCCCAATAATGGGCCGCAACTCATCAGCCATTGGCGTCGTGATGTAGCTGGCTTGCCCGCCACGGCTGCCCGGGACGCGTTCGATCAGCCCGCTTTGCTGCATCTCTTTCAGACGGCGGGACAACAGGCTCGGCGACATGCCCGGCACCCCGCGCTGGATGTCGGAAAACCGCTCGGACCCCGAATACATCTCGCACAGGATGAGCATGGTCCATCGCGGTTCGAGCAGCAGACAGGCCATCGAAACGGGGCAGAACAGGGCGTAGCCGGGGGATGACATAAGCGTATCTCCTTTGGGTGGTGCAAGCTTGCGGGCTCCTGCGCCCCCAATCCACTACTTTATTTGTAGTGGAGTTGCTCCAGTCTTGGGACTCAATCAATCCGCCGCCGGTCGGCACCCTTGCGTCACACCCCCAAACGCAAAGGAACCGCATCATGTTTATCGTCATCGTCAGCTTCACCCCCTCCGCCGCGCAGGTCGAGGGCAACTACGACGCCGTCCATGCCATTCTGGACGATCTCGTCAGCCGCCAGCCCGGGTTCCGCCGCGCGCGCGTCCATATGGGTCACGCCGGAGGGGAGCCGCGGGTGGTCAACTATATGGAATGGGACAGCGAAGCGGATTTCCAAACCTTCCGCGCCGCCCATGGCCCGACGGTGACCGAGCGGATCGGTCCGTTCGGCCCCCAGTTCGCTTTCTACGACACGGTCTCCGAGATCGGCGCGGCCGTCCCCGCCTAGGTGTCAGCCGCAAATCGGCGGCGTTGCGACATCGCGCCGCCGGTATACAATGGCATACACAATGGCGTTGCCACTCAATTCCCGGTAGACAGGCGGCAATCCCATTCCCCTTTGCCGGAGACGCACGATGTCGAAGATCAAAGTCGAAAACCCAATCGTCGAAATGGACGGCGATGAAATGACCCGGATCATGTGGCAGTTCATCAAGGACAAACTGATCCTGCCCTATCTGGACATCGACCTGCTGTACTACGACCTCGGCATCGAAAGCCGTGACGCGACCGAAGATCAGATCACCATCGACGCCGCCGAAAAGACCAAAGAGGTAGGGTGCGCCGTGAAATGCGCCACGATCACCCCCGATGAAGCCCGCGTGGAAGAGTTCGGCCTGAAAAAGATGTGGCGCAGCCCCAATGGCACGATCCGCAACATTTTGGGCGGCGTCGTGTTCCGCGCCCCGATTATCTGCAAGAACGTGCCCCGCCTCGTGCCGGGCTGGACCAAGCCCATCGTGATCGGACGCCATGCCTTCGGCGACCAGTACAAAGCGACGGATATGAAATTCCCCGGCCCGGGCAAACTGACGATGAAGTTTGTCGGCGAAGACGGGACCGAGATCGAACACGAGGTCTATGACGCCCCGTCCTCGGGCGTCTACATGGGCATGTACAACCTCGACAAATCGATCGAGGACTTTGCCCGCGCCTCGTTCAACTATGGTTTGAACCTGGGCTGGCCGTTGTATCTGTCGACCAAGAACACCATCCTCAAACAGTATGATGGCCAGTTCCTGCTGATTTTCCAGCGCATCTTCGAGGACGAGTTCAAGGACAAGTTCGACGAAGCCGGCATTTGGTACGAACACCGGCTGATCGACGACATGGTGGCCAGCGCAATGAAGTGGTCCGGCGGCTTTGTCTGGGCCTGCAAGAACTATGACGGCGATGTGCAGTCCGACACGGTTGCGCAGGGCTTTGGTTCTCTGGGGCTGATGACCAGCCAACTGATGACGCCGGACGGCAAGATCGTCGAGGCCGAAGCCGCGCATGGCACGGTGACCCGGCACTACCGCCAGCATCAAAAGGGCGAGGCCACCTCGACCAATTCGATCGCCTCCATTTTCGCCTGGACCGGCGCGCTCAAGCACCGCGCCAAGCTGGACGAAAACGCGCAACTCAAGCACTTCGCGGAAACGCTTGAGAGGGTCATCGTCGAAACGGTGGAGTCGGGCTTCATGACCAAGGATCTGGCCCTGCTTGTCGGACCGGATCAAAGGTGGCTGACCACCATGGGCTTCCTCGAAAAGATCGACGAGAACCTGAACAAGGCGCTTGCAGGATAGACCTCAGGCGGGTTGGACAACGGCGGGTTGGGCCGGACTCCCCGCCGCCCCGTCCATCGGCATCAGGTGAACCTCGGTCCGCGTGAACCGGGCGATGTGCCCCGGTGGCAAAGCGTGCCACCCCGGCTCATCGACCTCCAGCGGCTCGGACACAACCGCCCATCCCTGGCGGGTTTCGCTCCAACGATAGTAGAGCGAGGGGCAGATATGGTCGGACGAATACCGCAATGCATAGAGCGTCTGACCATCGCTGAAGGCGGCTGAAACGCGCATATGGGGCGCGTGGCCATAGCGGCGCGACATGGCTTCCAGGCGGGTGATGGCCTGGGCCATGGCCGCAACCGGATCAGCGTCCAATCCCAATCCAAGCGCCCAGAGAAACAACACTTCGCTGTCGGTCGAGCCGGTGCGATGGGCATAGAGTTCATCCGCAATCGCCATATCCGCGCGCTTGCGGAACGCCTCGAACCCGCCCACTTGGCCGTTGTGCATGAAGCTCCACTTACCGACCACGAACGGGTGGCAATTGTTCCGGCTGGTTGCCGCCCCCGTCGACGCCCGGACATGGGCAAGGAACAAGGGCGATTGCACCTGTGCGCAGAGCGCTTTCAGATTGCAATCGGACCACGCCGGATACACGTCCCGATACAACCCCGGCACCGGCTTGACACCATACCACGCCAGACCGAAGCCATCGCCGTTGGTTTCGGTCTTGCACTCCGTCGCATGTTTGCTTTGTTCGATCAGCGAATGACCGGGTTGGGTCACCAAGTCTTCCATGAAGACAGGCGCCCCGATATAGGCCGCCCAACGGCACATGCGCTACTGCCCCCGGTTGTGGGTTTTGGCGTAAAGTTCCGCGACGATCCGACTGGCGGTTTTCTCGAACAGGCACGGGATCAGGGCGTGGATCGCGGCCGCGCCAGCCGCCAAAAACAACCGCCCCGAGAACCGCCCGGCAAAGGCCGCATGCTCAAGATAGGTTTCGTCAACTGATTGGGGGTGCGAGAGAAAAATCCGCGCGATCATGGCCTGCTCCTGGTCCTGTTGCGCGGCCAGTGTTGCTGCCGATGGTGGGGAATTGATCCCAAAGATACGGCAAAAGACCTTTCGGTTGGGATTTCTTCCCACTATATCGCGTATATGAGTGACATTGATGACATCGACCGCCGAATCCTGAACGCATTGCAACAGGACGCCAGCAAATCCCTTGAAGACCTGGGGGCTGAGGTTGGCTTGTCCCGGAACGCCTGCTGGCGTCGCATCAAGGCGTTGGAGGATCGCGGCATTGTCACCGGCCGCGTGGCGCTGGTGGACCCATCGGCGATCGGGCTTGGCCTGACGGTTTTCATCCAGGTGCGCTGCGCCGAACATTCGGCCGACTGGATGCAGCGCTTTTCGCGGGCGATATCAACGCTGCCGCAAATCACCGGCGTCTACCGCATGACCGGCGATCTGGATTACCTGATCCGGGCGCAGGTCGCCGATGTCGCCGATTACGACCGGCTCTACCAGCAACTCACCGCAAAGATCGAGATGGGCGACGTCTCGGCCAGCTTCGTGATGGAGCGCATGAAGGACACGACCGCCCTGCCCGCGTGACGGACGGCGTCAGTCCAGTGCTTCGATCAGCACCAGGTCACGCTCGGATGCCCCGCGCGCGTGGCTCAGCGCTTCCTGGTAGGTGTCGCTTTCATAGCAGGCGTTGGCCGCTTCCAGCGATGGGAACTGCGCCACGACGTTGCGCGGATGGGCGCGGCCTTCCTTCTGGATCGCCTGGCCACCCCGGGCCAGAAACGTGCCGCCATGGGCCTGGATCGCCTCGGTCGCGAGGGCGGCGTATTTCATATACGCCTCTTCATTGGTCACGGTGACATGGGCCACCCAATAGGCACCTGGCATGGTTCACACTCCCTTAAGTACTGCTTCTGCGGCAGCAATCGCCGCGTCCGAGGCGCTGGCATCCTTGCCCCCGCCCTGCGCAAAATCGGCCCGGCCGCCGCCGCCTTTGCCGCCAAGTTCGGCAACCGCCGCACGCACAAGATCAACGGCAGAGACACGGTCGGTCAGATCGTCGGTGACGCCTGCCGCTACGGCCGCCTTGCCACCCGCATCCGCGATCAAAAGCACCGCGCCCGACCCCATCTGCGCCTTATGCGCGTCGATCAGCCCGGCCAGGTCTTTGCCGGTCACGCCGCTCAGGGCCTGCGCATGGAAGCCGATCCCGTTGACCTCGCGAGCCGACGGCGCGGCTTGACCGGCGCCACCCGCCATCGCCAATTGCTGACGCAGCTGCGCGACTTCGTTTTCAAGTTTCTTTCGCTCGTCCTTCAGCGCCTTGACGCGGTCCAGCACCTCGCCGGGTTGGGCGTTCATCTCCAACGCCAGCGCGCCCATGCGGTGATCCTGTGCGCTCAGATAGTCGAACGCCGCCTGCCCGGTCAGGGCTTCGATCCGGCGCACACCGGCGCTGGATGCGCTGTCGCCCAAGGTCACGAACACGCCGATATCGCCGGTCTGACGGACATGGGTGCCGCCGCACAGCTCGAGCGAGTAGGTTTCCCCATCGGTGCCCTTGCCCGACCCCGACAGAGTGCCCATCGACACGACGCGCACTTCATCGCCGTATTTCTCGCCGAAGAGCGCCTGTGCCCCCAGATCCCGGGCGGCATCCGGCGTCATGATCCGGGTTTCGACCGGAGCATTCTGGCGGATGAAGTCATTCACTTCGGCTTCGACCTGACCCAGTTCCTCAAGGCTCAGCGCCTTGCCATGGCTGAAATCGAACCGCAGGCGGTCAGGGGCGTTCAAGCTGCCCCGCTGCGCCACGTGATCGCCAAGGGCCCGCCGCAGCGCCTCGTGCAGCAGGTGTGTCGCCGAATGGTTCGCCCGAATGGTGCTGCGGCGCGTATGGTCCACATCCAGTTCAGCGGCCTGACCGGTCGATACCTCGCCCTCGGTCACCTCCGCGATGTGCAGGAATACGCCCTCGACCTTCTTGGTGTCCGTGATCCGGGCAGACCCGGTGTCCGTCTTGACCGTGCCGGTGTCCCCCACCTGGCCGCCCGATTCCGCGTAGAAGGGCGACTGGTTCACAACGATCGTCACGGATTGGCCCGCCGCGGCGCTGTCGGTTGCGGCGCCGTCCTGAACCAGGGCCAGGATCTGGCCTTCGGCTTTCTCGGTGTCATACCCCAGGAACTCGGTCGAGCCATGCTCTTCCGCGAGGTCGAACCAGATCGCGGCATCCGCCGTTTCGCCCGACCCGGCCCAGGCCGCACGCGCCTTGGCCTTCTGTTCCGCCATGGCGGCGTCGAAGCCGTCCACATCCACCGCACGGCCTTTCTCGCGCAGCGCATCCTGCGTCAGATCCAGTGGGAAGCCGTAGGTATCATACAGTTTGAAGGCCGCGGCGCCGGGAAGATCGCCGCCCTCGGGCAACGCCTTCAACTCATCGTCCAAAAGCTTCAGGCCCCGGTCCAACGTGGTGCGGAACCGTTCTTCTTCCAGCTTGAGGGTTTCGGTGATCAGCGCCTGCGCCTGGCCCAGTTCCGGATAGGCCTGCCCCATCTGGCTGACCAGGGCCGGCACGAGGCGGTACATCAGCGGATCCTTCGCCCCAAGCAAATGCGCATGACGCATCGCGCGGCGCATGATCCGGCGCAACACGTACCCACGGCCTTCATTCGACGGCATCACACCATCCGCGATCAGGAACGAGGTCGAGCGCAGGTGGTCCGCAATCACGCGGTGATGCACGTTCTTTTCGCCATCCGCATCCACACTGGTCGCGTTGGCCGAGGCCTCGATGAGGCTGCGCATCGTGTCGGTGTCGTAATTGTCGTGGCTGCCCTGCAAAAGCGCGCCGATGCGCTCCAGCCCCATGCCCGTGTCAATCGACTGCATGTCCAGCGGCACCATTGAGCCATCCGCGAACTGCTCGTTCTGCATGAACACGATGTTCCAGATCTCGATGAAACGATCGCCGTCTTCCTCGGGGCTGCCCGGAGGACCGCCCCAGATGTGATCGCCATGGTCATAGAAGATCTCGGTGCACGGCCCGCAGGGACCGGTCGGGCCCATCTGCCAGAAGTTGTCCGACGTGGCGATCCGGATGATCCGGTCTTCGGGGACCCCGACCTTCTTCCAGATCTCGAACGCCTCATCATCGGTATGGTAAATGGTCGTGTAGAGCCGATCCTTGGGGATATCGAAATCCTTGGTGATCAACTCCCACGCAAAGGGAATGGCATCGGATTTGAAGTAATCCCCGAAGCTGAAATTGCCGAGCATCTCGAAAAACGTGTGGTGCCGCGCGGTGTAGCCCACATTGTCGAGGTCATTGTGCTTGCCCCCGGCGCGCACACATTTCTGGCTGGTTGTCGCGCGTTTGTAATCGCGATGCTCCAGCCCCGTGAACACGTTCTTGAACTGCACCATGCCCGAGTTCGTGAACATCAAGGTGGGGTCGTTGCGCGGCACGAGGGGGGAGCTGTCGACCACTTCGTGCCCATTGCGGGCAAAGAAGTCGAGGAAGGTCGATCGGATATCGTTCAAGCTGGCCATAGGGGGTCTCGGCAGTCCATCAGTCACGGGTCGACTGTGGGGTGTAGCCCCACCCACAGGCCAAGTCCACCGCTCACGCACAGCATTGCGGCCCGCAAAGCGGGCGACGGCGTTTTCCGCACGGAAAACGGTGCAACATCCGCGCGGATTTTGCCCGCGACGCGTCTGCGACGAAAAAAGGCGGCCGAACCGGCCGCCTCCCTACCCCAGGATGTGATCCCGAGGGTCAGTCTTCGATCATGTCCGGGTCGTTCGGATCCATATCGAAATCCAACCCGTGCGCGGCACGGATCTTGTCTTCGATCTCGTGCGCCACCTCCGGGTTCTCTTTCAAGAAGCCCTTGGCGTTCTCGCGCCCCTGTCCGATGCGTTCATCCCCGTAGCTGAACCAGGAGCCCGACTTTTCAACAATTCCGGCTTTCACACCCATGTCGAGCAATTCGCCCGTCTTGGAAATGCCTTCGCCGTACATGATGTCGAATTCGACCTGCTTGAACGGCGGGGCGACCTTGTTCTTGACCACCTTCACGCGGGTGGCGTTGCCCACGACTTCGTCCCGATCCTTGATCGCGCCGATACGGCGGATATCGAGCCGGACAGACGCGTAAAACTTCAGGGCATTGCCACCGGTCGTGGTCTCCGGGCTGCCGAACATCACGCCGATCTTCATGCGGATCTGGTTGATGAAGATCACCATGCAATTGGACCGCGCGATCGACCCGGTCAGCTTGCGCATGGCCTGGCTCATCAATCGCGCATGAACGCCGACCGAACTGTCGCCCATATCCCCCTCAAGCTCGGACTTCGGGGTCAGGGCCGCCACCGAATCGACCACCACGAGGCTGACGGCGCCCGAGCGGACCAGCGTATCGGTGATCTCCAACGCCTGCTCGCCCGTGTCCGGCTGCGAAATCAGAAGCTCGTCCAGGTTCACGCCAAGCTTCTTGGCGTATTGCGGGTCGAGCGCATGCTCGGCATCCACGAAGGCACATACGCCGCCCTTTTTCTGTTCCTCGGCCACCGCGTGCAGCGTCAGCGTGGTTTTGCCCGAGCTTTCCGGCCCATAGATTTCAATAATCCGGCCCTTCGGAAGACCGCCAATTCCAAGCGCAATGTCGAGACCAAGCGATCCCGTCGACGTGGCCTCGATCTCTTGGATGGCGTTGTCGCCCCCCAGTTTCATGATCGAGCCCTTGCCGAACTGGCGTTCGATTTGGGCGAGCGCGCTGTCGAGCGCCTTTTGTTTGTCGGCTTGTTTACGGTCAGTCATGTCCAGGAGAGTCGCAGATGCCATGGCGTTTTGCCCCTTATTCCACACGCCACCCTAGGCGGCAATGTCATGCTCGTGTTCACCTCTTGTTCTGCGCCCTTTGTGCAAACAAAACGCGAACACTTCAAGAAAAATCTTCTGGGTCGGCATCATTGGTCAGAACGGTTAAGAAGGTCTTACAGCGGCACAAGCGGTTGAAGGGTGTTTGGTATGTTGGTGTTTTGGAAGCAGAAACTGGTGCTTTTGGCCGTGCCCAAGACCGGGACGACGGCCTTGGAAGACGCGCTGTTGCCCCACGCGGATGCGGCGATTCTGAACCCACCCAATATGAAACACACGCCTTTGCGCCGGTATCGCTCGCAATTGGCCCCCTATTTCGAGGATCGCGGTGCGCGTCCGATGGAGGTGATGGCCATCATTCGAGAGCCGCTTGATTGGCTCGGAAGCTGGTATCGGTACCGCGCCCGTCCGGCGGTGTCTGGAAAGCCGGTTTCGACGGAGGGTATGAGTTTCGACACGTTTGTTGACGGTTGGTTGCAAACGCCGGAGCCGGAGTTTGCGCGGGTCGGTCGGCAATCCAGATTCGTCTCGACCCCCGAGGGGGAGGTCGGCGTCGATCACCTGTTCGCTTATGAGGCGTTGCCGGCGGCGGTTTCGTTTCTTGAGGATCGGCTCGGCGTGGACTTGGCGCTGGAGCGGCGCAACGCCTCGCCCAAGCGCCCGGTCGAGCTGTCCGAGCGCATGGAGCAACGCCTGCGCCGGGAGGCCGCGGACGACTTTGCATTGTGGCAGCGGGTGTTCGATGCTTAGCCAAGCTGGTTGGCAACCGTTTCGGTCAGGTCGCTGAGCGAGAACGGTTTGGGCAAAAAAACCGAGTTCGGGATTTCGATCTTGCCATCTTCAATCGCCTCCTCGGCATAGCCCGAGACAAAGACGACCCGTGTGTCGGGCCGGTCCTGCAGCGCCTGTCGCACCCAGGTGGGGCCGTCCATCCCCGGCATCACCACATCGGTTACGAACAGATCGACATGCAGCGCGCGGTCGCTCAGCCGTTCCAAGGCCTCCTCTGCGCTTTGCGCTTCGATCACAGTATATCCCCGTAGGCGCAGCGCCCGGGTCGCAAAGGCGCGCACCGGGGCTTCGTCTTCAACAAGCAGGATCACAGCGCCGGCGTCTGCGGGCCCGGTCGCGCCGGGGCGGGTGCGGCTTTGCCCGTGATCCTGCGTCGCCGCCAGCGCCGCCTCGGACGCAGAGACATCGTAGACAGGGAAATAAATCTTGAAGCTCGTCCCGACGCCCACGGTGCTGTCGACAAAGATATATCCACCTGATTGTTTCACGATGCCATAGGCCATGGAGAGCCCGAGGCCCGTGCCTTCCCCGGCGGTCTTGGTGGTAAAGAAGGGTTCGAAAATACGGTCGAGCTTGTCCCGTGCGATCCCCCGGCCCTGGTCGCGCACCCGCAGCGTGACGTAGCGCCCCGGCGGCACCTCGGCCTGATCGCGGTGCAATGGGTCGGTCAGATGCAGCAGACGGGTTTCGATCCGTATTTCGCCCCCATCGGGCATGGCATCGCGCGCATTGACGACAAGGTTCATCACCACCTGGTCCAAATGGCGGCGGTCGGCGCGAATGGCCTTTAACGCGCGGTCATGGCTGAGCGACAGGGTGACCCGTTCGCCCACCAGACGGTTGAGCAGATGGGTCAGATCCGCGATCGATTCGCGCAGGTCCAGGATTTCCGGCTCAAGGGTTTGCTTGCGCGAAAAGGCCAGCAACTGGCCAACAAGCGCAGCCGCCCGGTTCGTGTTCTGGTGGATCTGGGCCATATCCGCGTAGTCCGGGTCACCCGGATCCCGACGCAGCATCAGCAGATCACAATGCCCTGAAATGGCGGTCAGAAGGTTGTTGAAGTCATGCGCAATGCCGCCTGCCAATTCGCCAATGGCCTGCATTTTCTGGCTTTGCACAAACTGCTGCTCGAGCGTTTTCAACTCCGTCGCATCATGCAGGACCGCCAACAGCGAAGGCCCCGTGCCGTCGGTGATGCGGCTGAGCGTGATCTTCAAGAAGCATTCCTCGGCGCGGCGGCGGGCGCGCACAACCTCGGATCGGTTCGGGACCCGCTCCGCGAGTGTGTCCAGCACCCAATCGTTGACCGGGCGCCCCAAGCCTTCGACGAATCGCGACAAACGTCCCGTCGCGTCGGCCTCGATCCCCAGAAGCGTTTGTGCGTGGCGGTTGGACGCCAGAACCGTACAGTCATTGCCGATATGCAGCAGCGCGACCGGCAACGCTTCGAACGCACGGGCCGCGATGCTGGCGGCTGGCGGCTCTGCCAAGCCTGGAACCGCATAGACCTCGCGGCGCCCATCCTGGGAGGTGACCACAACCGGGATCACCTCGATGGGACCCTCCTGCGCCAACATTCGACTGCGCCGCCCGGAGACAAGCGGGAGGTCAGGAAACACCTCGTCCAACCCGGTGGTTCGCCGCCCAAGAACAGATCGCATGGCCGCGTTCATGGACAGGATCGTGTCATTGGGGCTGACCATCATCATGGGCAGGCTGATCCCTTCGCCGCTTTGGTTGGCGGCCGTGCCGTAGTCGTCAATGCGCCAGAACAGGCCGCGGACCAGCCGATAGGCCGTTACCCGCACCGGACCGCGCGGTGTGTGAACGGTTTCGTGCGCCACGGCGCGTTTTTCCAACGTGGAATCGTGCCGGAACACGACGGCGGCGGCATTGGGGAGAAGCCCCGAGATCGCCCGCGCCATGGCCTGTCCGGTGCGATCGCCGAACCGGCGCTCAGCCGCGGCATTCGCCACGAGGATGGCCCCGGTTTCATCGGTACAGAAACACGGGGCGGGATCATGCTCCATCAATCGGCGCGCGGCATCCAGGTCGCCGCGCACCCGCCAGCGATAGCGCATGAGCCGCCCCGCCAAGACGGCGGCGGCCGCAAAGCACCCGCCGACAATGGCCCACAGCACCAGTTGGCTTTGAGGTGTTGGAAAGAAGTACGTGCCGCTCAGGGCGATGACCCCAAGCGTCAGAACAAAGATGGGTTGAATCGATGCGCGCGCATTGGGCAGACCCATGCGATCACTGAACTCTGCCGTCCGCTTCACGCGAGGGCCCCTTTCCGTACCAACCTGCCCAACTTGGCCAAGTTGAGCGGGAAATCGTTAAACCACCCTTAAAATGTGCCAGAATCCGCAGGTTTTACTAGGGGGTCTCGTCCGGCGCGCGCATCCAGGCCGCGTAGAACCCATCCGAGGCATCAAGCGGCGAGAAAAACAGATCCGCCTCGAGCCGCCAGTCGGAGTGCGTCCGCAAGAACTGGGCGACACGCGCTTCGTTCTCATCGGCAAAGACAGAACAGGTCATGTGGATCAGGACCCCTCCGGGGCGCACCAGCGGTGCGGCTTCGGCCAGGATCGTGTCCTGGGTCTCGGCAAGGGTCGCCAGATCCGAGGGCTGCAGCCGCCATTTCGCTTCCGGGTCCCGTCGCCACGTGCCCGACCCGGAACAGGGCACATCGCAAAGGACGGCGTCATACGGAGCATGATCACCAAGCGCGCCCGAGGACAGCGTCGCGATCCGGACGCCGGCCCGATCGGCCCGTGGATCAAGGTCTGTCATGCGCTTCGGATTGGCGTCATGGGCAAACAGGCGGGCCTCAGATCGGTCCGCAACGGCAAGGCTTTTGCCGCCTCCGCCGGCGCAATAGTCGAGGATCTGACCGCCGTTCGGCCACGGTACGGCAGCCACGGCCATTTGCACGGACAGGTCCTGAATCTCGACAAGGCCCGACTGATAGGCCGCGGATTGCCGCAAGCGGCGGGCCCCGTCTTCGACGACCAATGCCCCCTCGGCCTGCGCGACGGGGTGTGCGACAACGCCATCCGCCGCAAGCGCGGGCATGACAGTGTCCGGCGTCGTTCGCCGGTGATTGACCCTCAGGTAGAGGGGCGCGCGCGTTTGCATCCGCGCAAGCACCTCTGCCGTATTCGGACCGAAGCGCGCTTCGAACAGGGGCACCGTCCAGTCGGGAATATCCACCACACCAGCCGCCGACCCGGCGCTCTGCGCCTCCGCTTGGGTCAAAGCGGCGGGCGCGTGGCCCTCCCCCGTGAACACGGTTTCCGGTGCAATGCCCGTGTGGCGGAGAAGCCCCAGGATCCAAGCCCGGCCTCCATCGCCGCCGCCCAGAGCGCCGACCGTGCGTTTCAACCGGATGACGTCGTAGACATGGTCGCGCACGGCAGCCCGGTCCTTCGACCCCGCATAGCGCGCGCCACGCGCCCACCGGGTCAGCGCCTGCTCGGCCGGCTGGCCTTGGTGCCACGCCTCAAGCACGTCGATGGCCGCTGCATAGCGGGCCGCCGGTGTCACGCGCGCCTACCCAAGCCGGTAGTTCGGGCTTTCACGGGTGATCTGCACATCGTGGACATGGCTTTCCTTGAGCCCCGAGCCCGTGATGCGAACGAAGGCGCAGTTCTGGCGCATCTCGTCGACCGTCGCACAGCCCGTATAGCCCATGGCGGCCCGCAGACCGCCCACCAACTGATGGATCACCGTTCCGGCCGACCCCTTGTACGGCACCTGGCCTTCGATCCCTTCCGGCACAAGCTTGTCGCTGGCCGCATCCTTCTGGAAGTACCGGTCCGCCGAGCCGCGCGCCATCGCCCCAAGCGACCCCATGCCGCGATAGGATTTGAACGACCGGCCCTGATACAGGATGACTTCGCCGGGGCTTTCATCCGTGCCCGCGATCATGCTGCCGACCATCGCGCAGGACGCGCCGGCCGCGATGGCCTTGGCAAAATCGCCCGAGTATTTGATGCCGCCGTCGGCAATCACCGGCACGCCGGATGCGGCGGCCGCGTTGGCGCAATCCGAAATGGCCGTCAGCTGCGGAACGCCCACACCCGCCACGATCCGTGTCGTGCAAATCGACCCCGGGCCGATCCCCACCTTGATTGCGTCCGCGCCCGCGTCGATCAGGGCGCGGGTGCCCTCTGCCGTGGCCACATTGCCCGCCACGACCTGAACCTCGTTCGACAGGGCCTTGACCCGCTTGACCGCCGCCGCGACCCCCTCCGAATGGCCGTGCGCAGTGTCGATCACGATGAGGTCGCAGCCCGAATCCACCAGCGCCTCGGACCGTTCGAATCCCGCGTCCCCAACCGTGGTGGCCGCCGCGACGCGCAGGCGCCCGAGCTGATCCTTGCACGCATTCGGGTTCAACACCGATTGTTCCGTGTCCTTCAGGGTCAGAAGACCCGTCAGCTTGCCCTCGGCGTCGGTGATCAAAAGCTTCTCGATCCGGCGTGCCTTCATCAGGCTGATGGCCTCGCCCCGATCGGCCGGTTCGCGGAGGACGGCCAGATTCTCGGTCGTCATCATGGCATGGACCGGGGTCGTATCATCCTGCGCAAACCGCATGTCGCGGTTCGTCACAATTCCCAACACGCGGCGCTGGTCGTCGATGACCGGGAAGCCGGAAAATCCGTACCGCTCGGTCAAAGCGCGGGCGTCGGCCAGAGTTTGGTTCGCGGTCAGCGTCACGGGGTTGTAGACGATGCCGCTTTCAAACCGCTTCACCCGGCGCACTTCGCGCGCCTGCGCCTCCATATCCAGATTGCGGTGGATCACCCCCATCCCACCGGCCTGCGCCATGGCGATGGCCATCCGCGCCTCGGTGACGGTGTCCATGGCCGAGCTGAGCAACGGGATGTTCAGCGCGATCGACTTGGTGACCTGGGTGCGCGTGTCCGCATCTGCCGGCAAGACCGAACTGGCCCCGGGCACAAGCAACACATCATCAAAGGTAAGCGCCTCGCGAATCTCCATCCGGGATCTCCTTGGAAGGGGTGCGTTGGCACGTCCCTATCCCACGGACCGCGGCGGAAGAAAACCCAAATCTTGTGGGCCATGCAGGGCAAGGCCCCTTCATGTTTCTCAAGGACGCTTAATCGTCGTCCTCGGCCGCATCCGCGGCGGGGGCGCCCCGGAAGCCCGTCGCAACGACAAACTTCTCGGAACTGTCCGACCGCGACGCGGGCGGCTTTACATTGGCGACGGTCTTGAAGCGCTGCTTGAGCAGCTGCTGCAAACTGCCTTCCGCCCCCCCGGCCAGAACCTTGGCCACGAAGGTGCCGCCGTCTTCCAGCACGTCGAAGGCCAGATCGGCCGCCGCTTCGCACAGCGCGATGATCCGCAAATGGTCGGTCTGTTTGTGCCCGGAGGCCGAGGCGGCCATGTCGCTCATCACCACATCGGCCTTGCCGCCGAGCCACGCCTTCACCTTGTCGTCGGCGCCGTCTTCCATGAAATCCAGGACATGCAATTCGGCGCCGGGGATCGGTTCGACCTCCTGCAGGTCAACGCCCAGGACGCGACCCTGCCGCTTGCCCGAGCGCTCGCCCAAGGCATTCACGCGTTTGACGGCCACCTGGCTCCACCCGCCGGGGGCGCAGCCCAGATCGACCACGCGCGCGCCCGGCACCAGAAACCGGTACTTGTCGTCCAGCTCGAGGATCTTGAACGCCGCGCGCCCCCGATACCCGTCGCGTCGGGCCATTTGCACGTAGGGGTCGTTGAGTTGCCGTTCGAGCCAACGCGTCGAACTGAGCTTTCGGCCCCGCGCTGTCTTCACCCGCACGCGCAGATCGCGCTGGCCCCGGCCACTTGTCTTTTTTGCCATCGTTCCCTCAACGGATCGGTCGCCCTCGCAAAGGGCGTCCCAAAACACTTCTGTCGTCCAAACCTGCGCCGGCCATCCGGGTGCCGCGCCCCGCAGCGACGCGCGACGGGCCGCAGGCCCCCGCGCCCGCTGCGCCTTATTCGGCGGCCTGCGCAGCCTCGGCGGCGCGGGCCGCTTCAAGTTCCTCGGCCTTTTGCTCGACCTGCGCCACGATGTGATCCACCATCTGATCATTGGCAAGCTTATGGGCGATCTTGCCATCCAGATAGACCATGCCGGACCCTGCGCCGCCACCGGTGAAGCCCACATCGGTCATCAGCGCTTCGCCCGGTCCGTTCACGACACAGCCGATGATGCTCAGGCTCATCGGGGTCTTGATATGCTCCAACCGCTTTTCCAGCACCTCGACCGTCTTGATGACATCGAACCCTTGCCGCGCACAGGAGGGGCAGGAGATGATCTGCACCCCGCGATGGCGCAACCCAAGCGATTTGAGGATTTCGTAGCCGACCTTCACCTCTTCGACCGGATCGGCGCTGAGGGAGACGCGGATCGTGTCGCCAATGCCCATCCACAGCAGCATGCCCAGACCGATTGACGACTTGATTGTGCCCGAGGTCAGACCGCCGGCTTCGGTGATGCCAAGATGGATCGGGGCGTCGGTCGCTTCGGCCAGCCCCTGATAGGCCGCCGAGGCGAGAAAGACGTCCGAAGCCTTACAGCTGATCTTGAATTCGTGGAAATCGTTGTCCTGCAGGATCTTGATGTGGTCCAGCCCGCTTTCGATCATCGCTTCGGGGCACGGCTCGCCATATTTCTCCAGCAGATGCTTTTCCAGCGAGCCGGCGTTTACCCCGATCCGGATCGAACAATTGTGGTCGCGCGCGGCCTTGATCACTTCCTTGACTCGGCTTTCGTCCCCGATATTGCCCGGGTTGATGCGCAGGCACGCCGCCCCGGCTTCCGCCGCCTCGATCCCGCGTTTGTAGTGAAAGTGAATGTCCGCCACGATGGGCACGGGGCTTTCGGCCACGATCTCTTTCAGGGCCTTGGAGCTGTCCACGTCGGGCACCGACACGCGCACGATATCGGCCCCGGCCTCGGCGCAGGCCTGGACCTGCGCGATGGTCGCCTTCACATCTGTCGTCAGCGTGTTGGTCATGGTTTGCACGCTGATGGGGGCATCGCCACCGACCGGCACCGGACCCACATGGATCTGACGGCTTTCACGGCGCTCGATATTGCGCCAGGAACGGATCGGGTTGTGGGACATCGTGCAGTCTTTCTCAGGGCCTACAGCCCAAGGCTGTATTCATTTCGCCTTAAGATAGACCTGTCGTGACCGCGGAACAACACGCCCGCGTCACTCTTGTCCGGACCGCGCCTGCAAAACGAGGGCTGCGACCTCGGGGAGGTCCGGATCGCGCGTGGCATCGGCCATCGCGTAGGTGCTGGTCAGCGCGTCGGCCGACAGTTCGACATCGCGCACGGTCTCGGTGCCCGGGGCTGCCGGACCCAAGGTGACCCCATTGACCGCGAAGTAGAGCGAGCCCGCATTGCCCGCGCGCAGCGTCGGCGCCACGTCAGAGGGGGCAAGGGCGTAACTGTCGCCCGCGTTCAACGTGCCTTCAAAAATGACCGTGCCGCGGGCCGAGGTGATGCGCACCCAGGACGGGCGGACAGCAAACACCAGAACCTCGTCCAGCGGCCCCGTCGTCACCTGAACATCGCTGGCCGCCGTCGCGGCCGACGCAAGCGCCGTCGTCGGGGCCAAGCCCGGCGCCTGGCGGGCTGCTTGCAAGCCGCCCAATGTGCCCACTTCGTCCGGGTCCAGCGTGGCCAAAGCGCCATCGCGCGGGGTCAGGACCGGCGCCTCGAGCGCTTGCGGGCGATAAAGCCGCTCCAACGCCTCGGGACCGGGCATGTTGATGTCGAATTCCTGTGCCACATCGAATGCCCCTTCCGAGGCACCGGCAAGCGGATCGAGCTGCGCCAGGGGAACGGGGGCTTCGTCAATGGGCGCAATCTGGAGCCGCTGGATATCCTGCAGCACGGCCCAGGCGCCGTACCCGATGCCAACAACCAAGGCCACCAACACCGCGAAGGATCCGAGTGCGCCCGGCTCCACCCGCGACATCCAGCTTTCCGGACTGGGGGCAAAGGCCGTGCGGGACGACCGCATCACCTCGTTGGGGTCAAGCAGGCGCGGTGCGGCGCCGAAATCGCGTTTGGCCTGCTGTGCTTGGTGGGCTGAAAACCCGTGCACACCCTGAAAACCGGTTTCTTCGCAGAACCGGCGGAACGTCCATTCCGGGTCGATGCCGAGGTAGCGGGCGTAAGACCGGACATAGCCGGCGATGAAGCCGGGCGACGCGAAGGCCCCGACATCGCCATTCTCGATCGCGGCCACATAGGCCGCGCGAATCTTGAGTTCGCGTTCCACGTCCAGCAGGGATTTTCCGAGGGTGGCGCGTTCGCCGCGCAGCAAGTCCCCCAAGGCGACATCGTGCATGTCATACCCTTGGAAGGCGTGCGGGTCGTCTCCGGTGTTGGCAGACACCAGGCGCCCATCCTGATCGTATTGGCCCATATCTTGGCCCATGCAGCCCTGCCCCATATTATTGCTTGTATCGACCCCCAATATATCGCGAGTCGCCCAAGGCCTTTGGCAAGATGTTACCCTAATACCAGGTGATTCCCCAAACCCCCTGTGTCCGAGGTTCAGTTAGCATGGGAATTGGGGGTGTTGCACCCGCAGAAAGCGCTAGGCCGACAACTCGGCACGATTCAGCGCACAGTGGCTCCAAAGCGCGTCCATTGCGCCCACAAGATGATCAATCATCTTGGGGTCATGCACCGGCGATGGGGTAAACCGCAGCCGTTCTGTGCCGCGCGGGACAGTCGGGAAATTGATCGGCTGCACGTAGATCCCGAAATCGCTCAGCAGCATGTCCGAAATCGCCTTGGTGTGGATCGGATCGCCCACGATAACCGGAACGATGTGGCTTCCATGGTCAATGATCGGAAGGCCCAACCCCTTCAGGCGCAGCTTGAGCACCTTGGCACGTTCCTGATGCAGGTCACGCAGCGCCTGATCGGTCTTCAGATGCGCGACCGAGGCCGCGGCCCCGGCGGCCACGACGGGCGGGATGGACGTGGTGAAGATGAAGCCCGGCGCATAGGACCGGACTGCGTCACACATCTTGGCCGAGGCCGCGATGTAGCCCCCCATCACGCCAAAGGCTTTGCCCAGGGTGCCATTGATGATGTCGATGCGATGGGCCAGTCCCTGTGCTTCGGTCACGCCGCCACCGCGGGCGCCGTACATGCCGACCGCATGAACCTCGTCGATGTAAGTCAGCGCACCGAATTCGTCCGCGATATCGCAAATCTCTTTGATCGGGCCGAAATCGCCATCCATCGAGTAGACGGATTCGAACGCGATCAACTTCGGCGCAGCCGGATCGTCGGCCGCAAGCTTGGCGCGCAGATCGTCCAGATCATTATGCTTGAAGATCCGTTTGGCCCCACCGTTGCGGCGGATGCCTTCGATCATCGACGCATGGTTGAGGTTGTCGGAGTAGATGATGAGGCCCGGGAAAAGCTTGGGCAGCGTGGACAGGGTCGCGTCATTCGCGATGTAGGCGGAGGTGAAGACAAGCGCGGCTTCCTTGCCATGCAGGTCGGCCAGCTCGGCCTCAAGCCGCTTGTGATACACGGTCGTGCCGGAGATGTTCCGTGTGCCGCCAGAACCGGCACCCGTTGCATCCAACGCATCATGCATCGCATCCAGAACGACGGGGTGCTGCCCCATGCCCAGGTAGTCGTTGCCACACCATACAGTGATATCCTGTTTGGTGCCGTCCGGTTTGTTCCAGACAGCGTGGGGAAACTGACCCTGCTTGCGCTCGATGTCGATGAAGGTCCGGTACCGGCCTTCTTCGTGCAGGTTGCGGATCGCTGTGTCGAGCGCGGTGTCGTAGTTCACTGGCAGTCTCCCTTCGGGGCCCCCGGTCCGGGCGCCCAAGACGCTGGCTTATCTCCGGGCCGGTCTTGGACAAGGTCCGGTCGCAGCCGTAGGCGGTAGGTAGGGGGCAGCCCCCATTTAGGCCAAGTTACAAATTGACGCGCGGCCGACTTTGACTTGGATCAACTGGATGTCAGGGGGAGCTAGCCTTCGACGACGATCCGGCAATCCTCGGCCCCGCAGGCGGCCAACGCGGCGTCCCGGCCTTCGCCGACACCCCATTGTCCGGTCGCATCGCTGATGGCCATCGCACGGCTGCGTCTGGGCAGACTGCGATACTCGGCGCGCAAGGCCGCGGCCGCCTCGGTCGACAGCTGCAGGGACCGGCCCGGCTCCCACCCCTCGGGGCGGATGACAAGGACCACAACGCAGCCCTCGCCGCAGGCGTCCGAGGCCGCCGCCGACGCGCTGTCGACATCGTGGTAATTTGCCGCCAGCGACGTCCGCTCTGAGGCGAGGCCGGCCGCCGGATCAATCGCCATCGCCCCGTAATAGGGTTGCGGCTGGATCTGATTCAGCTGGTTCAGGGTCGCGATATCGACCGGTGACAGATCTTCATGGGGGATCACCTCCCATTCGATCGCGCCGCGCTCGGCAAAGACCAGATTGCGCGCCTCCCGCAGATTGGGAAGCTCTTGCGCCGAAGCGCCGGTAAAGCCGATGGCCGACAAGGTCAGACCAGCCAAAATTCCACGTAACATGCCGTCTCCCACAGCTAAGCAGGTCCCAAATGGCGACATAGCGCAGGCGTTCCCTTGGCTCAACTGTGCTGATTTGCCGGGGCCTTCACCATTTCGCGGGTGGCTGGACACGCCGGGTGCGGGCAGTAAGGTCGCCGCACCACATACCACCCAAACCAGACGGAGCTTTTGATGTCCCTCGACGCTGTACTTGCCCGGATCGACGCCGACATGCCGGCCGCCTTGGATCGGCTTTTCGATCTACTGCGGATCCCCTCGATCTCGACCGACCCTGCGTTCGACGGTGACGTGGCCCGCGCCGCAGATTGGCTGGTGAAAGACCTTGAAAGCCTGGGGTTTGACGCATCGGCCCGCGCCACCGCGGGGCATCCGATTGTAGTTGGACATATCGACGGACCCGGACCCCACATTCTGTTCTATGGCCATTACGACGTGCAACCCGTCGACCCGCTGGAGCTTTGGGATCGGGATCCGTTTGACCCAGAGCTTCAGACCGTCGGCAAGAAACAAGTGATCCGCGGTCGCGGCACCTGCGACGACAAGGGCCAGTTGATGACCTTTGTCGAGGCGATGCGGGCGATGAAGGCCGAGACCGGATCCCTGCCCTGCAAGATCACCGTGTTCTTCGAGGGTGAAGAAGAATCGGGGTCGCCATCGTTGATTCCGTTCCTTCAGGACAATGCAGAAGAGTTGAAGGCGGATCTGGCGCTGATCTGCGACACCGGTTTGTTTGCGCCGGGTGTCCCGGCGATCACCACGCAGCTGCGCGGGCTTTTGGGGGAAGAGATCACCATCACTGGTCCCGACATCGACCTTCATTCGGGCGGCTACGGCGGGATGGCCATGAACCCGATCCGCGTGCTGACGCGGATCCTAGGCGGTTTGCACGATGAAACCGGACGCGTGCAGGTGCCTGGCTTCTATGACGATGTCGAAGAGTTGCCCGAGGATTTGGCCGCACAATGGGCGGGCTTGGGCTTTGACGAGGCCGGGTTTCTCAATGCTGTTGGCCTCGCAGACCCGGCCGGAGAAACGGGCCGCACGGGGTTGGAACGTCTTTGGTCGCGGCCAACCGGCGAGATCAACGGCATCACCGGTGGCTATACCGGTGCGGGGTTCAAGACGGTGCTGCCGTCCAAAGCCTCGGCCAAGGTCAGCTTCCGGTTGGTGGCCAGCCAGGACCCCCTGAAGCTGCGCGACAGCTTCCGCGCCTGGGTGCGCGCCCAAGTGCCATCGGATTGCAAGGTCACATTCGAGGATCACGGCGCATCGCCCGCCAGCCGGATGGACACGTCGCATCCTGCGTTTGAAATCGCCCGCCAGGCCCTCAGCCAGGAATGGCCGAACGAGGCCGCCTTTATTGGCGCCGGCGGCTCGATCCCGGTGGCCGGGTATTTCAAGGACATCCTCGGGATGGACTCGATGCTGGCCGGGTTTGGCAACGACGACGACGCCATCCACAGCCCGAATGAGAAATACGATCTGGAAAGCTTCCATCGCGGCACGCGCTCGTGGGCGCGCATCCTGCACGGGATCGCGAAGGGCGCCTAAGTCGGCTCATCCGCTGGCGCGGGTACCCGTGCGGGCCCGCGCCAGAACCGCGTCATCATCGCCATACCAGCCAGCGCAAGACCAACGACCAGCCCCAACCAGATGCCCGGTCCGCCCAGACCAAGCGGGAAGCCGAACAGATAGGCACAGGGCAACCCGATCAGCCAATACGCAATCACCGCGTAGATCATCGGAACCCGCGTGTCCTGCACACCGCGCAGCAGGCCAAGGGCCATCACCTGCGCCGCATCGGCCAGTTGGAACAGGGCGGCAACGAACAACAGACTTGTGCCGATCGCGATGATCTGCGGGCGGAGCGGATCGGTCGGGTCGACAAACAGTCCGATCAGTGTCTCTGGGAACACGACGAACGCAAACACCGTCAGCGCCACCATCACACCCGACCACAAAAGCGCAGCCGCCGCGGCAAGGCGCAAGGCCGGTCGGTCCGTTTTGCCCCAGGCTTGGCCGGCCCGCACCGTCGCCGCCTGGCTCAGGCCGATATGCACCATGAAGGTGGTCGAGGCGATCTGGATCGCGATGCCGTGGGCCGCCAGTTCCAACTCGCCAATCCAGCCCATCATGATCAGCGTTGCCATGAACAGGCCGGTCTCCGCCAACAAGGTGAGCGCGATGGGCCAGCCAAGGCGGAACACCTCCCACATCGCCCCCCAGTCCGGCCGCCAGAACCGCGCAAACAAGGTGTCAGAGCGCAGATCCTGCGCCCGGGCCGCATAGAGCGCGAGGATCAGGCAGATCAACGTGTGGGTGCCGAAGGAGGCAAGGGCCGCCCCCTGGATGCCAAGCTCGGGCGCGCCCAGATTGCCGAAGATGAACACCCAATTGAGGCCGGCGTTCAAGGCCGCCCCTGCCAGCGTCGCGTAAAGCACGATCCGGGCATGTTCCAAGGCCGACAGGTGGCTGCGCAGCACGATCAGCAAGACCGCCGGCGCTATACCCCACCCCTTGATCCGCAAATAGGTCTGGCCGTCCGCAGCCACCTGATCCGCCTGACCAAGGGCTTGAAAGATGGGACCGGACCACCAGAACAGCGGCATCACCAGCACGGCAAATGCAATCCCAATCCACAATCCCATCCGGGTCACACGCCGCACCTGGCGCCGGTCACCATTGGTCGCCGCCGCAGCCACCATGGGCATGACGGCAAGGCCGAAGCCCATGCCCAGGATCAGAATGACGTGGAAATAGCTGGCGCCGAGCGCGACGGCCGCCAACTCGGCCACCCCGTACCAGCCCATCATCACGGTATCGGTCAGGCTGATCGCCGCTTGCGCCAGCATGCTGCCGATCAACGGCAAACCAAGCGACAGGGTCGCCCGCAGATGATGGCTGAAGGTGGACATATGCCGCCCTTAGACCCGGGCGAAGGCCCGGACAAGGGGCGTTGCGCGATTATATCAGGCGCAGCGCAAACTGGCCCGCGACCACGGTCACGACCAGACCCACCGCGATCTCGAGGATCGGTTGCGCCCGCGCCAGCGCGGCATTGTCCGCAAGCCCCATCAGCGCGCCGCGGCGCAGGCCCACGGCGGACACGGCCACCGCGATGGTCACGCTGGCGGTGCCAAGCGCCATCGCAAATGTGCCCGCCACCCCGGCCCAGAAAATGCCCATCTGGGCGGTCAGGATCAGCAGGAACAGCGCGCCCGTACAGGGGCGCACCGCAACCGCGCCGATCAGGGCCGCTAATTCGCGCCAGTTCTGCGCGTTGGCCACGGCCTCGGGGGACGGCGCGTGGACATGCCCGCACGTGTCGCACACTCCGTCCGAGCCATGCTCGTGGTCATGGGGGTGTGCGTGGCCATGGTCATGCGCGCTTGAAGTCTCGCGCGCCAAGGCCCGCAGCCCGCGCAGTCCCCGCACCACCAGCCAAAGACCAATCGCCGCGATGGCCGCAAAGCTTAGCGGGGCAAAGACGTCTTCGGCCAGGCCGGTGACCTCTGTGCGGCTCCAATTCCACAGGAGCAAGCCAAGCCCCACCAGCAAGATCGCCGTTGCCCCTTGCGCCAGCGACGACAGCAGCGCCACCAGAGACAGTTTGGCCGCGCCCACGTCGGCCGCCGCGCCGTACCCGCCAATCAACAGCTTTCCGTGCCCCGGGCCGACAGCATGAAAGAACCCATATCCGAAACACACCGTCAGCAAAGCGATCAGGGCTGCTGGTTCACCGCTCCGAAGCGCGCGCAGCCCGCGGGCCATCGCATTTTGTGCATCGCGCTGCCCCTCAAGCGCCCACTGCTGCACCACCTGATCCGCCCCGCTCCAGTATAGCGCGACGAGGCCGCCAACGATCAGAACGCTCAGGAGGGCAATCAATCGGGGCATCGGACCTCCACCCGGTCGGCAAAATGGGCGCCAACGGCCGGGAAGTTGTCTTCCGCCGCCACCGCCCCGCCAATCTCAACCAACGCGGCCTCAAGGACGGCATAGGCCGCATCGAGATCGGCGCGCACGAGGTCCAACTGGCACTCCGGCTCATCCGCGACGGCCGACTCCAGGATCATCTCGAAGGCAATGTAAAAATCGGGGTCATAGATCTGAGTGGTCAGGGGGCCCGGGCTTGCACCGGTGACAGCGCGGCGGTGGGTGGATTGCAGCTGCCCGGACGGCAGAAGGGTCAGCGACACCGGTTCCGGCGCCCCAAGCACAAGGGGCGTCCCGCCTTGGGACAAAACCAACCCCCCTTCGAACCCCGCACCCCAATTCAGATCGAACCCAAGCGTTTCAGACACTTCGGCGTCGGTCAGGACGAGGTCATAATCCGGATCCAGCCCGTAATCCTCGAGGATCAAAAGACTGTACAATTCGTCATACCGCCACGTCACATCGACGGAGACGACGCGCCCTGCCGCGTCCCGGGTCAGAATCAAGCCGGCATCAATAAAGATGTGGGGATGCGCCCAAAGCGCAGTCCCGGAGACGGCCAATCCAACGGCACCAGCAAGGCGAAGGGTCCAACGCATGCCCCACATATGGCGGCTTGGCCCCCTATAGCAATCCCATATAGCGGTTTGCCGCCGAGCCTCCGATCTCGACCCAGGCCTTTCGGACAAAAACTGACCCTGCGTCATGCATAGAACTGTTGCCGGAATGCAGGATAATCCGCCACATTTTCGCCCGGATTTAGGGCCAAAACGACCATGGTGATTTACGGAAAGACCCTTGCGCATGATGGCCAGTATCCGCCAGTTTTTGTCCTCTCAGACCGGAGCCGTTTCGGTTGACTGGACCGTGCTTAGCGCGGCTGCAGTCAGCATGGCGTTGGCCACCGTTACGGTCATCGAAGGCGGCATTGAAGGGCTGGTTTCGCGGATCGACGGCGAATTGCGCAGCCAGCAGTTGAACGACAGTTTTGTCACCTTCCTGTCCGGCCATTACGAGGACGCGCTTGGCGCTCAATTGCTGTCGACGGAAGACGGCGAATACTACTTCGAATACGCCAACAGCCTGCTGAACCACGAGGTGGTCGCGGGTCTCGAAACCGGCATCGCCATGATGGAAAACGGGGAACTGACCGAGGAAGACCTTGCGCTTCTGATCTCGCTCGGGTCCGTCGCGTACCAGCGCAACATCGTCGATGATGATACGCTGGACTACTATTTCGGCTTCGGCGGGGCGGACCCCGCCTACATGACCTACTTCTGACGATTTCGGCCCCTTGAACGGGTCACTTGGCCGCGTTCCGGCGCGTGTCGGGGTGCAGTGAGGCGCCCAGAATGTGCTCGGATTTGTGGATCACATGGCCCGCCTGCCCGACGATCAGCGGATCAGGTGCTTCGGCAATATGCGGATCCTTGTCGGGGTAATCCAGCGTCGACAGGAAATGCCGCATGCAATTCAGGCGCGCGCGCTTCTTGTCATCGGATTTGATGATCGTCCAAGGCGCATCAGCGGTGTCTGTGTAAAAGAACATCGCCTCTTTCGCCTCGGTGTAGTCATCCCATTTGTCGAGGCTCGCTTTGTCGATCGGGCTTAGTTTCCAACGTTTGAGCGGGTCCGTCTCGCGGCTGGCGAAGCGGCGCTTTTGTTCATCCTGCGTCACCGAGAACCAATATTTGTAAAGACGGACGCCCGAGCGCGTCAGCATGCGCTCGAACTCAGGCGTCTGGCGCATGAATTCGAGGTACTCGCTTGGCTCGCAGAACCCCATGACACGCTCGACGCCAGCCCGGTTGTACCAAGACCGGTCAAACAGAACGATTTCGCCCGCGGTGGGAAGGTGCTGCACGTAGCGTTGGAAATACCACTGGCCGCGCTCCTCGTCGGTGGGTTTGTTGAGGGCCACAACGCGGGCTTCCCGTGGGTTCAGATGCTCGGTGAAGCGCTTGATTGTGCCGCCCTTGCCCGCAGCATCCCTGCCCTCGAACAGCATCACAAATTTCTGCCCGGTCTCACCGACCCATTTTTGAACCTTCAAAAGCTCGGCCTGCAGCTTCGCTTTCTGGGCTTCATAGGTGCGGCGGCTCAGCTTTGTGTCGTAGGGATACACCCCGAGTTCGAACCCCTGCCGAATCTCGGCGGCAGTCGGCTGCGGTTTGCGGCTACGCCGGGCCGGGGCGGTCGTTTTGGGGGCCGCCGCGCCCGAGGTCCCTTCGGCCACTCCGATATCCAAGTCCTTCATGTGCAGTGTCCCTTCGCAGCAAGTTCGGTTTCCTTAGCCGATGCCACATCTGCCGGATCTGCGCCTTGAGGCATGTCAAGAAACTGTCACAAAACCAATTTGTGCTGCCTTGGCGCCCGCGGACCCATCTATGCCCGGAAGCGCGTCCGCGCTGCCCGTCAGGCTGTTGGGAACCCAAGCTCCAAGGGCCGGTCGTTCTTCACGTGGCGGGCCATCAATTGGCGAACGCGCTTGCCCCGCACAAGGTGATGCGGCGAGGCCTCGGGGCAGGTCAGATCCTCGGGAACCCCATGCGGGAACAGGATGTCCAGTTCGGCCAGCGCATCCGCGCTCATCGCAGTCAAGGCCATCGGCCCCATGAACAGGCTTTCGGCCGCGAATCCATCGGCGTTCAACACGTGATGGCGGTCCAGCAGGACATGGAAATAGTGGAAGGCCGACGGCCGGTCATCCACAGACACACCCGGCGCGCCGAGCAAATCCTTGGCCGGAGCCAGGATGCGCGACGTGCCAAACATCCGCTCGACGATCGGTCCACGGATCTCGACACGATGTTGCCGCGACACCCGCAATGGCCGATTGCTCAAGACGCTTTGGCCCAAGCCCGGTCCCTTCAGGCGAATGGGCCGCAGGTTGGGGTTTTCGTTCAGATCGCGCATGGACACGCGACGGGCAAAGACCCACCGGATCGGTTGCGGCCCCGCATCGCGGGTCATCACCAGATCCCCCGGGCGCAGCCGGTCAATGCGGCGATATCCGTCGGGTGTCAAAAGGCGCGTGCCCGAGGCGAAGCACACATTCTCGGCGCCGGGGGTCGGAACGCCATCATTGGAAAACCCGCCGCCGGACCGCTGAATGGAAAAGCCATCAATATCGGATCCAAAGTCTTCAACGGCGCCAACACGGCTGGCCGTTGACGAAAACCCCGAATAGTCATTGGGCGGGTCGTCGACGTTATCGTTGTTGTAGATGGCCTGAATGAATTCGTCATTCAGGCCGTCGTAGACCACCAAGTTGTCACGGGCGTTGTTGAACACCCCCTGGCTGAAATCGGCATCGAACGCGAGATCGTCGCCTTCGGTTTCGGGTAGGTCTCCACCGCCCTGAACGTTCCGCACGACGATCGCGCGCGCGCCGGCCTCCAGCACGGTGCCAGAGGGAAAGGTGAACCAGTTGCCGCGCTGCGCGTCCCACAGTTCTAGGCCGGATATGTCGATGGCCGCGCCAGAGGTGTTCTGCAGTTCGATGAATTCGTCCGCACCGCGCGCACGCCCACTGCCATCGGTGTCGAACGACCCCGATGACCCGGTCGGATCGGCCAGCACTTCGCTGATCGTGATCCCGCCTCTAAGGACCTCTGCCATGCCTCGTTGCCCGGTTTTTCTTTGGAGTGGGCGTGTTGCGGGCGACCATAGACCAATTTGCGCGGTTTGTGGACAAAATGTGGTGTGGCGGCCCGCAGGTGATCCGGCCGTGCCTCTTCCCCCCCGCCCCCAAACCTGCCATGATTGCGCGCAGGCCCCACAAGATAGAGCAGTTGAGGTTCCAAACCCATGGCCGATGATCTGTTGTCCGGTGCGCCGGACCCCAACGCGTATGACGCCTCCTCGATCGAGGTCCTGGAGGGGCTGGAACCCGTCCGCAAACGCCCGGGCATGTATATCGGCGGGACGGATGAACGCGCGCTGCACCACCTTGTGGCCGAAGTGCTCGACAACTCGATGGACGAGGCAGTGGCCGGACATGCCTCTCGGATCGAGGTGGAGCTGCACGCCGATTATTCAGTGACCGTGCGTGACAATGGGCGGGGCATCCCGATTGATCCGCATCCGAAGTTCCCGGACAAATCGGCGCTCGAGGTGATCCTGTGCACCCTGCATGCGGGCGGCAAGTTTTCGGGCAAGGCCTACCAGACCTCCGGCGGTTTGCACGGTGTGGGTGTATCCGTTGTTAACGCCCTGTCGGACCAATTGCGCGTCGAAGTGGCCCGCAACCGTGAGCTTTTCGTGCAAGAGTTTTCGCGCGGCCTGCCGCAAGGGCCAGTGCAGGCCGCGGGCCCCGTCGCCAACCGGCGCGGCACGACCGTCACCTTCCATGCCGACGCCCAGATCTTCGGCAGCCACAAGTTCAAGCCGGCGCGCCTGATGAAGATGGTGCGCTCCAAAGCCTATTTGTTCTCGGGCGTGGAAATCCGCTGGAAGACCGCCATCGACGATGGAACGACCCCGCAAGAGGCGACGTTCCACTTCCCCGGCGGGCTGTCGGATTACCTCAGCGAAACACTGGGTGAAGCCGCGACCTATGCCGAGACGCCCTTCGCCGGAAAGGTCGAGTTCCAATCGCGTTTCAACGCGCCGGGCTCGGTCGAATGGGCGATCAACTGGACGCCCGCACGCGACGGGTTCATCCAATCCTACTGTAACACGGTGCCGACGCCCGAAGGCGGCACCCATGAACAAGGGTTCTGGGCCGCCATCCTGAAGGGCATCCGCGCCTACGGCGAGCTTGCCGGCAACAAGAAGGCCGGTCAGATCACCCGCGATGACCTGATCACCGGGGGCTCGGCGCTGGTGTCGTGCTTCATTGCGGAGCCGGAATTCGTGGGCCAGACCAAGGACCGCCTCGCCACGACCGAGGCCGCGCGCATGGTCGAGGGCGCCGTGCGCGATCATTTCGACAACTGGCTGGCGGCGAACACCAAATCGGCGGGCGCGATCCTCGATTTCCTCGTCCTGCGCGCCGAAGAACGTCTGCGCCGCCGCGCGGAAAAGGAAACCGCACGCAAATCGGCCACCAAGAAGCTGCGCTTGCCGGGCAAGCTGGTGGATTGTTCCCAATCGGCCCGCGACGGGACTGAGATTTTCATCGTCGAGGGCGACAGCGCGGGCGGATCGGCCAAAATGGCGCGCGATCGCAAAACGCAGGCCCTCCTGCCATTGCGGGGGAAGATCCTGAACGTGCTTGGCGCGGCCAGCTCGAAACTGGGCCAGAATGCCGAGATTTCGGATCTGTGTCAGGCGCTTGGCGTGGGCATGGGCACCAAGTTCAACATCGAGGATCTGCGCTACGACAAGGTCATCATCATGACCGATGCCGATGTCGACGGGGCGCATATTGCCTCGCTTCTGATGACCTTTTTCTTCACGCAGATGCGGCCATTGATCGATCGTGGACACCTGTATCTGGCCTGCCCGCCGCTCTACCGCCTGACCCAGGGCGCGCGGCGTGTCTATGCGCTGGACGATGCCGAGAAGGACGCGCTGTTCGACGCGGGTCTGGGCGGCAAAGGCAAGATCGACGTCTCCCGCTTCAAGGGCCTGGGCGAGATGGACGCCAAGGATTTGAAGGAAACCACGATGGACCCGGGCTCGCGCAAGCTGATCCGGGTCAGCGTGGACGAAGACGCCCCGGGTGAAACCGGGGATCTGGTCGAACGGTTAATGGGTAAAAAGCCCGAACTGCGCTTTCAGTACATCCAGGAGAACGCGCGGTTCGTGGAGGAGTTGGACGTCTGACACTGCGGCACCGGAACGCAAGAACCGCTTGGATTGGGGCCAAACACCACCGCGCCGACCAGGGGAACTCAGAGACAAACACCCTCGAAGTTTGAGCAAATGGACGCTCATGTTAGACTTGCGCCCGCACACTTGGGGGAGGGTCGCATGTTCAAAGCCACAATTGCCGCCGTTTTGATTTCGGCCTCAGCCGCGTCCGCAGGCGTAAACGACGTGGTCGCAGAGTATCGCGCGGAGATTGAGCAACTCCTCGCCGAGCATGACGCTTGGCTCAGCTACAACAATGCGCCGCCGACGCTTGCCCAAGCGTTTGAGGCCGCTGGTATCGGGCAATCGATGAACTACGTGCCAGCATGGGGCAGTTCCATGTACCTTGACTGGTCGGTCTTGCGAGACTTGTACGGTGGGACGGCACACAGACTGGGTGACTGGCGTGTCGCGGTCCAGTTTCACGGCTATGACGAGGATATGGTGATCGCCCTTCTCGATACCGGCATGGCCCGCTTGCGCGCCGTGCACGCCCAAGTGCCGGGTTGGTTTCGCGACGACATCGCGAACTACGTCGAACGCGCACAGTGGTTGGACCTGAAATTCTCGGTCGAGTGTTGCGGGGGCCTGCACGAATACTATGGCCACATGGCCGACAACGCATTCGCGGATTCCAATTCGCCATCCTATGGCTACGTCGCCTCGATCACCACGATCCCGCCGGTGCCCTCGGACAACCAGGGCACCTATGACTGGCCAGCCGACTTAGACGCAACCACTGGGCAGTTGCTGGATCGGGTGCTGGAAGAAGGCGGGGATGCGGCCTTGGGTCAGGCACTGGGTCTCGCCAGAACGTTATTGGAACTTGACCCGTCACCGTCCACGCAAGAGTTTCTTTCCTTCCTGGATTTGCTGGCCGAACTGGACGCATTTTCACGCGATCCGGTTGGTCCCATCCTCGATCACGTCGAAGCACTGCCAAATGGGTCGTTACGAGATGCCCTTCTGGAGCTGGCGCGAGACGGGATGCTGGATCGGGTGGGGCACCTTGCGCCATTGCTTGCAGCGCAAGCAACCACACCCGAAGGTCGCAGCGCCGCGCTGGTTGCCCTAACCGAAGAAGCGCGGCGCGTTTCAATGCTGCGCGACGACCTCAGTGATCCGATTTCGCCGGCGTCAGGCCCGACCCGTGCCATTTCCGGACTGGCCGCAGCCAGTGGTATCCTCAACGCGGCCGCGTCCGGCGACGTGGATGCGGAGGAATACGAGGCGATTGTCAACAATCTGGCAGGCACTTTGCCTGGTCCGGTATCGCCGACCGCGCCCTTCGCAGGTCCGTTTGGCGCGGTGGCCGCACAAGCCGGACAAACCGCCAGCGCGTTCGATTTGGCTGGCCAGGCACTGGATGGCATAAATGACGCCATAGATGGCGACCCCACGGGCCTCGACCGTGCCCAAGCCGCCGCAAACGCGCTTGAACAAGCCTTGGACCCCCGTGTTTTTGTGTCGAACATGGCGGACGGGTTTGTGGACGGTGTTGTCGGCAACATTCCATTCGCCCGATCGATTTTAGGGTGGATTTCGGAGGGGTAACACGTCCAAGTCTGGCCAGACCGCAACGATTTGACCGAGCCGGCCCATGACCCCATCCGATCTACAATCGCTTCTGGCAGACAACTTCGCCCCCTGGGTGCGTGACCTTGACCTGACGGTGACCGAGGCGACGCCTGATGCAACCGTTCTGCGCATGCCGCTCAGCCCGCATTTGGCCCGGGTCGGCGGCATTGTGTCGGGGCAGGCTCTGATGGCCTTGGCTGACACCGCGATGGTTCTGGCGCTGTTTGCCCATCGCGATGCGTTTATCCCCGCGGCCACAACCGATCTGCACACGCAATTCCTGCGCCCGGGCAGCGGCAGCGCGATCCTCTGCCGGGCCGAGATCACGCGGGCGGGCCGCGCGCTGGCCTTTGGGCGCGCCACGCTGACCGATGCGGATAGCGGCAAGGCGGTGGCGCTGGCGTCGGGCACGCTGGCCCTGCCCGCCTAGGCCGCCGTCCCTACTCCGCCTGAAGCGTTTCGAGGAACGCCACGAGGTCCACCACCTCCGGCGCCGTCAGCAGGGTTTGCCCCCCCGGGGCGCGCAAGACCGTGCTCATCTCGCCAAAGACATAGCCAAAGATCGGCATCTCGCCCCCATGGCTCAGGATCGGGTCACGCCCGTCGATGATCCAGGCGATCCCGGTGCGGGAAAAGCCGCCATAGCGCTCGGAAATCCGGGTCAGGTCAGGGGGCTGAACCGTCAGCACCTCGGCCATCGGCCCATCGCCGCGCAGGCCGGGGCCGTGGCAGACGGCACAATGCTGCTGGTAGAGCCGCGCGCCGCGTTCGGCATCCTCCGCAAAGGCCGGCGCGGTCAGGCCGGCGGCGGCGAGGCCCAAAGCTGCGATCCATTTCATGACTGCACCTCCATCAGGTAGGCCACCAGATCCGCCAGCCCCTGGCTCATCAAAACCGGCTGCCCACCCGGACCCGCCAAGGCCACATCGGGGCCATCCCCTTGAAACCAATCCCCGAACAGTGGCATCGGCCCACCATGGGCCAGCACAGGATCACGCCCGTCGATCCGCGCGATGACCCGGAGCAAGGGAAAGCCATCCGTCCCGGTCAGCGTCGTCAGGTCCGGCACCTCGACCGACAGCACATCCGCCATTGGCCCGTCGCCCTGCGCGGTTTCCCCGTGGCACACCGCGCAATGTGATTGAAACAAGACCGTGCCGCGCGCCGCATCCTGCGCCCAAACCGGGGCTGCACAGGTCAGCGCCAGCAGACACATCACCCATCGGACCATGGTCGCCTCCTCTTCGTTTCGCGTCCAATCTCGGCCCCCACGCGCCCACCCTGCGCGCCATCGCATCACGGCACCTTGATCCGCATCAATGCCGGCTTGCAAAGCCCCGCCCCCGCGCCCTAGCCTCGGGGCATGCGTGCTGCCCTCCTTCTTCTGACCGCCCTTCTCGTGGTGGCCTGTGGTCGCCCTCTGACCGAGGCAGACGCGGCATACATGGCCGCCCTTCAGGGCGACACCTTTGACCCGGCGCCCGTTCGGGTGGTGGAGAACCCGATCATCGGACTTGGCGTGCATCGCTACCCCGCGCGCCCACAGACCACCTGCCGCGAGCGGGTGATCCCGCCACCCGAAACCGCCATCGTGGAATCCCGCACCGCCGGCGTCGTGTTGTTCAACACCATGCATGTCCGCCCCGATTTCAACGTGCCAAACTACGCCCAGATGGCAGATGGGCGGCAGCACCTCTATGCCGTGATGTTCTTCGCCCATGAGATGACGCATATATGGCAATGGCAGAACCGCGCATTGACCGGCTACCACCCGACCCGCGCCTTCGCCGAGCATGTGCGGTTTGACGACCCGTATCTGTTCGACACCACCGAAGACCGCCGCTTTCTGGACTACGGCTTCGAGGCCCAGGCGTCTCTTGTAGAAGAATATGTGTGCTGCCGGGCCGTCGACCCCGATGGCGCACGCACCACCCGTCTGGAGCGCCTGATTGCCCAAGTGATGCCTGTGATCCCCTGGCAGGACCGGGCAGATGCCGCGACGACCTTCATTCCTTGGGACGGCACACCCCGTCGGGGGATTTGCTCATGACCACATCCGCGAAAGGACGCCCGATGGCGATGCACGCATTCATCATGCTTCTGGCCGGGATCGGCATTCCGATCCTCGCGGCGTTGAACGCCCGGCTCGGGGCAAATATCGGCGCGCCGGCCGCGGCGGCCCTGATCCTGTTTCTTGTCGCAACGCTCAGCGCACTGGTGGTCACCTTGGTCACGGGCCCCTCGGCCCTGCGCCTTGTCGCGGGCCAGCCGCCGCACCTGTTCCTCGCGGGCGTGTTGGTGGCGTTCTACGTGCTCTCGATCACGTTCATCGCGCCCACCTTCGGGGTCGGGAACGCGGTGTTCTTCGTGCTGCTCGGGCAGTTGATTTCGGCCGCCCTGATTGACCATTTCGGCCTGTTCGGCGCCCAGGTGCAGCCGCTGACGATGACGCGCCTGGCCGGCATATTGGTCATGGCAGGGGGCGTGGCGCTGACGCAGGTCGCCGGGCGCGGCTAACTTGCCACTTCGGCCTTTTCTTCAAGGGTCAGCCATTCTTCTTCGGCGGCATCCAGTTTGGCTTGCCGTTCCGCCAGGGCTTCGGTGGCCTTCTGGAACTTGACCGGGGCTTGCGTGAAAAGATCCGGGTCGGCCAGCAACTCGGACAGTTTCGCCATCTCCGCCTCGAGCCGTGCAATCACGTCGGGCAGTTCCTTGAGGCGGTGCTGTTCTGTGAAGCTGAGGCCCCCTTTTGCGGCGGATTTCGGCTTCGCCGGTTTCGGTGCCGTCGATTTCTTGGCGGGCACCGTGTCGGGCGTGGCAACCGGGCGATCGCCCCGCTGCGCAATCATATCCGACCAACCGCCCGCATAGACCGTGGCCTTGCCGCGGCCTTCCAGCGCCACGGTGCTTGTGGCAACGCGGTCCAGGAAATCGCGGTCATGGCTGACAAGCAGCACGGTGCCCGGATAGTCCCCCAACATATCTTGTAGAAGATCCAGCGTTTCGACATCCAGATCGTTCGTCGGCTCGTCCAGGACCAGAAGGTTCGATTCCCGCGCCATGATGCGCGCCAGAAGCAAACGGGCCTTTTCGCCCCCTGAAAGGGATCGCACCGGCGCCCGCGCCTGCGCATCGTCAAAGAGAAACTCCTTGAGATAGCCCACAACGTGTTTGGGCGTGCCCCGCACCATCACCTGGTCCGAGCGTCCATTGACCCCGATCGTCGGGTCGTTCGTTAGGCTGTCCCAAAGCGTGGCGTCCGGATCAAGGGCCGATCGCGTCTGGTCAAACACCGCCATCTCAAGGTGAGTGCCATGGCTGACGTCGCCGGTATCGGGGGCCAATTCACCGGTGAGCATCTTCAAAAGCGTTGTCTTGCCCGCCCCGTTGGGCCCCACAAAGGCTACCCGATCCCCGCGCAACACCCGCAGATCAAAGGGCGCGATGACCGGCGCACCATCATAGGCCTTTGAAATCCCCCTGGCCTCGATCACGCGCTTGCCCGATTGCGGGCCCGCCTCAAGCGCCATGGCCGCCGTGCCTTGACGTCGGATCATCGCGGCACGTTCCGCCCGCAGCGCTTGCAACGCGCGCACGCGGCCCTGGTTCCGCTTGCGCCGGGCGCTGATGCCTTCGACGGCCCACCGCGCTTCGGCCTTGATCTTGCGGTCCATCTTGTGACGGGCCACGTCCTCGTCTTCCCAGGTCTTGTCGCGCCAGGCTTCGAAGTCGGCAAACCCCTTGTCCTGTCGCCGGACGACACCCCGGTCGATCCAAAGCGTGCCGCGCGTCAGGGCCGACAGGAACGCCCGGTCGTGGCTGATCAGGACGAAGGCGGCCTTGGTGCCGGACAGTTCCCGCTCGAGCCAGGTGATCGCGTCGATGTCGAGATGGTTGGTCGGCTCATCCAGCAGCATCAGGTCCGGGGCTTCGGCCAGAAGCCGCGCAAGCGCCGCCCGCCGCCGTTCACCCCCCGAGGCCTGGGCACTGTCGGCCTCAAGTCGCAGTTTCAGGCCTTCGGCCACCGCCTCGACACGCCACGCCTCACTGGTGCCGAGCGTGGCCAGCGCGAAGTCGCCCAACGTGGCATGCCCGGAAAAATCGGGTTCCTGTTCGAGGTAGCCAACCGAGACACCGTCCGGTGTCACGACCGCTCCGCGATCCGGTTCAACCAGACCGCCCATCACCTTCATCAAGGTGGATTTGCCCGATCCGTTGCGCCCGACCAGCGCAAGGCGATCGCCCCCTTGCACGACCACGGACAGGTCCGAGAAAACCGGATCGCCGCCGAAGGTCAGGGAAATGTCGGTCAGTTGAAGAAGGGGTGCGCGTGCCATGCGGCGCAGCTAAGCCCGCCCGGCGGTGGGGTCAAGCACAAGCCCCGCCTCGGGCCCCCGCGCCCGTCACGGCGCGAGCGGGGTCAGGGGTCCGCAGGGCCCCGGGCGCCGCTTCCCCCGGGCGACGCCGCAGGCGGCGCGCCCCTGCTCAGCCGCCCAGCATCCAGTCACCGTCTGGCCAGAACGCATGGAAGGCAAAGGCAAACATCACGTCATGGACCACGTCATTGCCATTGGCGTCGCGGACCCGGATCTGTCCGACATCACGCCCGGCATTGATCTCGGCGCTGTCCAGGGCCGAGGCTTTGCCCGCCGCCCATGTGATCGTGACGCCCGCTTCGGAGATCTCTTCGATCTCGGCCAGCCGGTCCAGCGGCCAGGCCGCGTCCCCCACGCGGACCACGCGCGCCAATGGGTCGATACCATGCGGCGGGTTTTCACCGTTGTAGAGAAACGGCCGGGCGGCGCTGTCGTAGTTGATATAGGGGTTCCGGCCGTAGGGCCGACGCGCGTCGGGCTGGTCCATCACGAGGCCATCTGGATAGGCGGCCCGAAAGCTGTCCCAGGATTCCATCCAGATCGGCAGACTGGTCAACGCGACCCCGGCATGGGTGCCCGCGATGCCTTCGCCGATGGCCTGCTGCCACCAGCTTTCTGTCTGGCGGTCATACATGATCATGTCCGAGTGCCGCAGATTGCCTGACACGCCAAACTCCAACACGTCACCGCCGACCCTGCGGTCGAAGGCCAACGCGGAATTGCACAAGGGGCAAAACGTGACGGCCACCGGGACGCCGGCCACGTCGTCATTCACGATCTCGTGCCAGGTGAGATACCGGATGGGATAGGCCCGTGGCGCTGCCCCGTCGATGATGAGCGTGACCACAGGCTCGCGCCCACCAAGCCGGTCCTCGTCGGCGGCACGCAGGAACACGGGGTCTTGAACGGAGGGTATCCCGTCCCGCGGCACGCCGCCCGAGATCACGTCCCCCAGATCAACGGTGGCGGTGTTGAAATCCGTGTTGGGCCAGAGGGCGGTCAATCCCGCCGGTTGAGCCAGGGCACCAGACGCCAATCCAAGGGCCAAGGTACCGGCAACAAGTGCAGTCAGACGCATCGGTCCGCTCCTTTCGCAGAAACGCTTGCGTCCAAATTGCCGATGGAACCCCGGCGCGACCAGCCCCTGTCACGCCAATGTGTGACCGCGTGTTCTGTCTAGGATCACGCGATCACCACGTGTCGACCGGCGACTTTACTCGGAAACAGCCGTGTCTTCGAGGGGCGGTTCTTCGGGATCGAAATCGAGGACCCGAACGGCAACCATACGGTCCGGTTCGCCAATGACGGCCCCGTTGCGGCCCCGACCCCGCTTGATGGCGTCGACCACGTCCATGCCATCCACGACCCGGCCAAAGACCGTGTACAGCCCGTTGAGATGGGGCGCCGCTTCGAAGGTGATGAAGAACTGCGAATTTGCCGAATCCGGGCTGTTGCCCCGCGCCATTCCCAGGATCCCGCGCTCAAACGGGATGTTCGAGAACTCCTCCTCGAGGTCGGGATAGGCAGACGCACCGCGACCGGCATAGCGCATATCCTGGCCAAGCCGGCCAAATTCGACATCACCGGTTTGCGCCATGAAACGGTTGATCACCCGGTGAAACACGACGCCGTCATAGGCCCCCTCGGCCGCGAGAGTGGTGATCCGCTCCACATGTTGCGGCGCGACGTCCTCGAACAGGTCGATGACAATCGTGCCTTCCGCCTCGCCCGCGACGTCGATCTCCAGCCCCGCTGCCCAGGCGGGCGACGCCAAGGCAAAGGCCGCAAGCGTCGCCAAGACCTTACGCATCGGCGGCAACCTTCATCGAGATCATCTTGTCCGGGTTCGCCGGCGGCTCGCCCCGGGTGATCTTGTCGACATGTTCCATGCCCGAGATCACGCGGCCATACACGGTGTATTGGCCGTTGAGGAAATGGTTGTCGTTGAAGTTGATGAAGAACTGGCTGTTGGCCGAGTTCGGGTTCGACGAGCGGGCCGCCCCGAGGGTGCCGCGATCGTGAGGCAGTTTGGAAAACTCGGCCGGCAGATCCGGCTTATCGGAGCCGCCCGTGCCTGCCATGCGCAGGTTGCCGCCGTCCTTGCCGTGCTGAACGTCACCGGTCTGCGCCATGAACCCGTCGATCACACGGTGAAAAACCACGCCATCATACGCGCCTTCGCGGGCCAGTTCCTTCATCCGGGCGCTGTGGGCCGGCGCCACATCGGGCAGAAGCTCGATGGTGACCGTGCCGTCCTTCAGCTCGATCAGGATGGTGTTTTCGGGGTCTTTGATCTCGGCCATTGTGGTCGATCCTTTGTGTTCGTGACAGGGACCCGCGGCTCAGCGCGGGAATTTTTCATAGAGCGCGTCTTTGACCTGCGGGGTCACGAAGGGCGTGATATCGCCCTTCAGGCGCGCGATTTCCTTGACCAGTTTCGAGGCAATCGCCTGACGATCTGCTTCGGCCATCAGAAAGACCGTGGTGATCTCTGAATCGAGTTTGCGGTTCATCCCGACCATCTGGAATTCGTACTCGAAATCGGCCACGGCCCGAAGGCCGCGGATGATAATCTGGGCCCCGACATCCCGGGCGCAAGAGATCAGCAGGTTTTCAAACGGGTGCGCGACGATTTCGGTTCCGGTGATCTCGGAGAGCTTGGCGCATTCCGCCTCGACCATCGCGACACGCTCTTCCAGCGTGAACAGCGGGCCCTTGTCGCGATTGATTGCAACGCCGATCACAAGCTTGTCCACCAGCGTGCAGGCGCGCTTGATGATATCGATATGACCCAACGTGATGGGGTCGAATGTGCCGGGGTAAAGCCCTGTCCGCATAGCTGGTCCCTTGGCCTGTCGTCTCTCGGGGCGCACCGAACCATTTGCAGCCGCGCTTTGCAACCAAAAGACCTGCGTCAAGTCGGGCGTCCCCGCCTTGGCGTCCCGGGGCGCCCAACCTATGCCAAGGCGGCGTTCCGCCCGAAGGAAAGGTGCGATCCATGCGAATTGGCTTCATTGAAAACGTCGCGCGGCAATCCATGACGCGCAAGGGCATCAGCCGCAACGCGGCTCTGGTCCGGATCGGACTGGGGTTCGGGGGGCTCGGGCTCGGATGCGCGGCCATCTGGCTCTATGCGCCAATCGAAAAGATGACCATCACGCGCCGCGGAACCGAAGTGCCCCTGGAGTTTCTTTTGCCGGGCATGGCGGGCTTGCTGATCGGGTTCGGACTTCTCTGCCTTCTCAGCCTGGAACGGGCCGCGCCGTGAGGGTCAGAACCCTTTGATCATGCCTTCCAGCGCTTCTTTCTCCATCTCCAGCTTGGACAGTTGCGCCTTGACGACATCCCCAATGGAAATCAGGCCGATCATCTCGTCGCCTTCCATCACCGGCATGTGGCGGAAGCGGCCTTGGGTCATTTTGACCAACACGTCATCCGAGCTGTCCTGACGGGCGCAACTGACGATGTCGGATGTCATCAAGCTGGACACCTTGTCGCTCAGGCAGGATGCGCCTTTGGTGCCAAGCACCCTGACGATGTCGCGCTCGGACAAGATCCCCTTCACCGCTTTCCCGTCCGGAGACACGACAACCGCCCCGATCCGGCGCGTCGACAACAGGGCTGCCGCATCTGCCACGCTGCTGTCGGGCGCGATGGTCACCACGCCATCGTCGGATTTGGACTTGAGGATCTGTTGGACCAGCATATGAGGGCCTCCCTTGCGTGATTTTTGCGTCTCTCTCCCGTTTCCACCCTCAGCGTCCTCCACCAAAGGACGGTCTGTCAAGGAGTCTGGGATGCCGCCACCGCTTCAAGCCGTGCCAATTCGCGGCGCGCGCCATCGCTCAGAAGGCGGGCGAACCGGTCCAGCCGGCCATCGCGCGGGCCAGCGTGGCTGACCAACCAGAAGGTCCGCGATAGTCTGATGACATCGGGCAAAAGGCGAACCAGATCGGGGGCCGCCGGCAAGGCAAAGTCGTGGACAATCGCCAGCCCCGCACCGGCCCGCGCGAAATTGAGTTGGACCGACACCGCATTTGAGGCCAAGGGCACGCGGTCGACGCCGAGGCCCGACAGGTAATCCAGTTCGGCATCGAAGATCATATCAGGAATGTATCCGATCATCCGGGCCCCCTTCAGATCTTTCAGACCCTTCGGTGCCGAGTTGGCCTGAAGCCAGGACCGGCTCGCCGCCAGCGAAAGCCTGTAATCCGCCAGCTTTTCCGCCTGCAACCTATCGGTATCTGGTGGAGAGACCGCAATCGCGAGATCGGCTTCGCGCCGGGAAAGGTTCACCACGCGGGGCAAGGCGAGAATCTGAATGTCGAGGTCGGGGTGATCCCCGGCAATCCGCTGGCACACTTGCGGCAAGAGAAAATTTGCGCATCCGTCCGGCGCCCCGATCCGGATCGTGCCCGTCAAACGGTCGCCTTCGGGCGCAAGGCCCGGGCGCAGGGCGGCCTCTGCCGCTTCGGCCTTCGGCAACAGGCGCAGCCCGGCCTCGGTCAAGGTGTAGCCCTGGGGTGACTTGGCGAAGAGCACGGAGCCAAGAGCCTGTTCCAGGCGCGCAATGCGACGCCCGGCCGTCCGCGGGATCAAGGCGCAACTGCTGCGCGGCGCCAGTCAGGCTTTCGGCGCGCGCGACGCCCAGGA
Source organism: Paracoccaceae bacterium (assembly GCA_963921255.3). Taxonomy (GTDB): domain Bacteria; phylum Pseudomonadota; class Alphaproteobacteria; order Rhodobacterales; family Rhodobacteraceae; genus JANSYL01. The sequence goes on from CAWUEW020000002.1 coordinate 75,216, forward strand.
AAACACGCAAATCATCCCAGTTCATCCTGATCTCCGTTTTGCAAATTTGCAAAATGACTTTAGCAAGCTGCCTCTGTTCCAAGCGTCTTTGCAAGACTAGACTGCATCCAAGTGCAGTTATGGGAGGTCAAGCGATGGAAGAGCTTGGACATTGGATCAACGGCAAACGCGTGGCGGGCACATCCGGACGCTTTGCGGATGTTTGGAACCCGGCGACAGGCGAGGTGCAGGCGAAGGTCGCGCTGGCCTCGAAGGCGGAATTGGACGCCGCCGTGGCGGATGCCGCCGCCGCGCAACCGGCCTGGGCCGCGATGAACCCGCAGCGACGGGCGCGCGTCATGATGGCCTTTGTCGGCCTTTTGCAGCGCGACATGGACAAGCTGGCCGAGGCGCTGAGCCGGGAACACGGCAAGACCCTGCCGGACGCCAAGGGCGATGTGCAGCGCGGCTTGGAAGTGGTCGAGATCTGCATCGGTGCCCCGCACCACCTGAAGGGTGAGTTTACCGACAGCGCTGGCCCGGGTATCGACATGTACTCCATGCGCCAACCGCTTGGCGTTGCCGCGGGCATCACGCCGTTCAATTTCCCGGCGATGATCCCAATGTGGAAGATGGCCCCTGCCCTTGTCTGTGGGAACGCGTTCATCCTGAAGCCGTCCGAGCGTGACCCGTCGGTCCCGTTGATGCTGGCGGAACTGATGAAGGAAGCGGGCCTGCCTGACGGCGTCCTGCAGGTCGTCAATGGCGACAAGGAAAGCGTTGATGCGATCCTCGACAACCCGACCATCGAGGGCGTGGGCTTCGTCGGCTCGACCCCGATTGCGCAATACATCTACGAACGCGGCTGTGCGAACGGTAAGCGCGTCCAGTGCTTCGGTGGCGCCAAGAACCACATGATCATCATGCCGGACGCCGATATGGACCAAGCGGCCGACGCTTTGGTGGGGGCAGGTTACGGGGCAGCGGGTGAACGCTGCATGGCCATCTCGGTGGCCGTGCCCGTCGGCGACGAAACCGCGGATCGCCTGATCGAAAAGCTGGTCCCGAAGATCGAAGCCCTGAAGGTCGGCCCCTACACCGCCGGCGACGACGTGGACTACGGCCCGGTGGTCACCCCGATGGCCAAAGAAAACATCGAACGCCTCGTGCAATCCGGTGTGGATGCGGGTGCGGAACTGGTCGTCGATGGTCGCAACTTCAACCTGCAAGGCTATGAAGACGGCTTTTTCGTCGGCCCGCACCTGTTCGACCGCGTGACGCCGGACATGGAGATTTACCAAAAAGAAATCTTTGGCCCGGTCCTGTCGACTGTGCGTGCGCAAACCTACGAAGAAGCGCTTGGTCTGGCGATGGATCATGAATACGGCAATGGCACGGCCATCTTCACCCGCGACGGGGATGCCGCCCGCGACTTCGCGAACCGCGTGAACGTCGGCATGGTCGGCATCAACGTGCCGATCCCGGTGCCGCTGGCCTATCACACCTTTGGCGGCTGGAAAAAATCGGTCTTTGGCGATTTGAACCAGCATGGTCCCGATGCGTTCCGGTTCTACACCAAGACCAAGACGGTCACGGCGCGTTGGCCGTCGGGCATCAAGGAAGGCGGCGAGTTCACGATCCCTGTGATGGAATGACGCCGCGCCTGCGGGCGCTGGTTTCAATCCCATCTGTCTTGGGCGGTGCGCACCAGCACCGCCCTTTTTTCTTGGCAAACGGCGCCTTGCCGTCCCATCCTGCGAAAAAAGATGCGGGACGCCATTATGCCGGACACAGCCCTCACCCTCGGGATTGAAGAAGAGTACCTTTTGGTTGATCGAGACAGCCTAGCGCTGGCCGATGCGCCGCCAGACCTGATGGAAGCCTGCAAGGCCGAATTGGAAGGGCAAGTCAGCCCCGAATTTTTGAATTGCCAGATCGAGATCGGGACACGCGTGTGCGCCACGATCCCGGAGGCACGCGAAGATCTGCAGCGGCTGCGGAGTTGCGTGGCCCGGCACGCCGCGGACCACAACCTTGCCCCGATCGCGGCCTCCTGCCATCCCTTCGCGGACTGGAAGGATCAGACCCATACCGACCGCGACCGTTACAACGATTTGGCGCGGGATCTGGGGGGCGTCGGGCGGCGCATGTTGATTTGCGGCATGCATATGCATGTGGGCTTGCCGGACGACGAAATGCGCGTCGATCTCATGGGGCAGTTGAGCTACTTCCTGCCGCATCTTCTGGCGCTCTCGGCCTCATCGCCCTTCTGGCAGGGCGAAGACACCGGGCTGGCCTCCTATCGCCTGACCGTTTTCGACAACCTGCCCCGCACCGGGCTTCCGCCGCGGTTCAACTCGTATGCCGAGTATGAGCGTACGACCGGCGCCTTGATTGACTTGGGGCTGATCGAAGACACGACAAAGATCTGGTGGGATCTGCGCCCGTCGCACAGGTTCCCGACGCTGGAAACGCGGATCTGCGACGTGTGTCCGCGGATGGAGGATGCAATTGCCCTGGCCGCGCTTGTGCAATGCCTGACGCGGTTCTTCAGCCGGTTGAAAAACTCGAACCTGCGCTGGCGCATCTATGACCGCTTCCTGATCAACGAAAACCGGTGGCGGGCCGTGCGCTACGGCACGTCCGAGGGACTGGTTGATTTTGGGCGCCGCGAGATCAACCCGATGCCGCAGCTTGTGTCCGAAATTCACGAGTTGATCGCAGAAGACGCCGTGGCCCTCGGCTGCATGGCCGAGATCGGGCATCTGCACGTCATGGCCGAACAAGGCACCAGTGCGGATCGACAGCGACAAGTATACGCCGACGCCATCGACGCCGGACAGGATCGCAAGACGGCGTTGAATGCGGTTGTGAAACACCTGATCGAAGAATTCCACACCGGGCTGTGACGCTCTTTCAAGCCCCGGCGCATGGCTTGCAAAACTTCTGCAACACTCGTTAATTAAACAAGTGTTCAATTCGGGCGGCAAACGGGAGGGCAGCCGGTGGATTTTGCTCTGAGCGAGGAACAAACAGCCATCTTTGACATGGCGAAAGCGTTCGGTGACGCGGAGATCGCGCCCTTCGCGGCCCAATGGGAGAAAGACGGAACAATCCCCAAGGATCTTTGGCCCAAACTGGCGGAGCTTGGATTGGGCGGGCTTTATGTACGCGAGGAATCTGGCGGATCAGGCCTCAGCCGGTTGGACGCGACACTGGTTTTCGAGGCCCTGTCCATGGCCTGTCCGTCGGTCGCGGCGTTCCTGTCGATCCATAACATGTGCGCCGCCATGATCGACAAGTTTGCGTCGGACGAGATGCGCGCGCGGGTGCTGCCGAAGGCCCTGACAATGGAAACCGTGATTTCCTATTGTCTGACCGAACCTGGCTCGGGCTCGGATGCCGCCGCGCTCAAGACGAAGGCCGAGCGCACCAATGAAGGCTATGCCCTGACCGGAACCAAGGCGTTCATCTCGGGGGGCGGGTATTCGGACGGGTACATCGTGATGGCCCGGACCGGCGACGACAGCCCGCGCGGCATTTCGGCGATCTACATCGAAGATGGTGCTCCGGGGCTGAGCTTCGGCGGCCTTGAGGACAAGATGGGATGGCGGTCGCAACCCACGCGACAGGTCCAGATGGATGCCTGCGCCGTGCCGGCCGCCAATCTCCTGGGCGAAGAAGGGCATGGCTTCCGCTATGCCATGGCAGGACTTGACGGTGGGCGACTGAACATCGCGGCCTGTTCTTTGGGCGCAGCACAGGCAGCGCTTAACGCCACCGTGACATACATGGGCGAGCGGAAGGCCTTTGGGAAATCCATCGACCAGTTCCAGGCCCTGCAGTTCCGACTGGCCGATATGGAGATCGAGCTGGAGGCCGCCCGGGTGTTCCTGCGCCAGGCGGCGTGGAAATTCGATACGGGCGCGCCGGATGCAACCAAGGCCTGTGCCATGGTGAAGAAATTCGTGACCGAGGTTGGCAGCCGCGTCGCGGACCAATGCCTGCAATTGCACGGCGGATACGGCTATCTCGCGGATTACGGGGTGGAAAAGATCGTCCGCGATTTGCGCGTGCACCAGATCCTCGAAGGCACGAACGAGATCATGCGCCTCATCGTTTCGCGTCAAATGCTTGCCGAACGCGGCTGATCAGGGGATCAAGGCGGCAGTGATGCCTTGGCGATGCGCCAGCTGATTTGGACGGGGGACGATAGGGCCGCATGAGTGACGAGATTGATATCCGCATCGAAGGACGCGCGGGCCGGATCACCTTGAACCGGCCCGAGGCGTTGAATGCGCTGACCTATGATATGGCCAACCGGATCGAAGCGGCCTTGGATATGTGGCGGGACGACCCCGTGGTGCGCCTGCTGATCGTCGATGCGGTCGGGGAAAAAGCCTTCTGCGCAGGCGGCGACATTGCTGATCTTTATGCCACCGGCAAGGCCGGCGATTTTGCGTTCGGCCAGAAGTTCTGGGCCGACGAGTATCGCTTGAATGCCAAGCTCTTTCATTTCCCCAAACCCGTCATCAGCTTCATGCAGGGCTTCACGATGGGCGGAGGGGTCGGCATTGGCTGCCATGGCTCACACCGCGTCGTGTGCGACAGCTCGCGCATCGCGATGCCCGAGGTCGGGATCGGCCTTGTGCCGGATGTGGGTGGTTCCCTCCTGCTGGCCCGTGCGCCGGGGCGGTTGGGCGAATACCTGGGCACGACGGCTGCGCGCATGGGTCCAGGCGACGCGATCCTGGCCGAGTTTGCAGACTACTACATCCCCGAAGCGCATTGGGCCTCGCTCAAGGAAACACTTGTCGAAACTGGCGACTGGGAGGCCGTCGACCGGTGCGCCCTGCCCCCGCCAGACGCGCCGTTGGCGGCGGATCAAGCCGAAATCGACGATCTGTTCGGTGGCGAAACGTTGCGTGATATCCTGACGATGCTGAAACACAGCGGCTCCGACTTCGCGCAGAAAGCCCTGGCCGCCATGGCAAAGAACGCGCCACTGTCGGTGGCCTGTGCCGTCGAATTGGTCCACCGCGCCCGCACGCGCGACACGATCGATCACGCCCTGGAGCAGGAATACCGGTTCACCTACCGCGCGATGGAGCACGGGGACTTCCTAGAGGGTATTCGCGCGGCGATCATCGACAAAGACCGCGCGCCGGGCTGGAAACACAAGGATCTGGCCGCCGTCAGCCCTGCCGAGGTCAGCATGATGCTGCGTCCATTGGGAGCGGAAGGCCTCAAACTAGCGAAGGAAGGATAAGCCCATGAAAGTCGGTTTCATTGGACTGGGAAACATGGGTGCGCCAATGGCGGCCAATCTGGTCGCGGCCGGGCATGAGGTGACCGGCTTTGACACGGCCGCAGCTCCACCGGACGGGGTTGCGCCGGCCGACAGTGCCGCAGCGGCCGCGGCCGGGGCGGACGTGGTGATCACGATGCTGCCGAACGGCACGATCTTGCGGGCGGTCGCAGCCGACGTGATCCCCGCCATGCACGCGGGTGCCGTGCTTTTGGATTGTTCGACCGTCGATGTGGCGTCTGCCCGGGCGGTCGCAGCCGATGCCGAAGCCGCAGGCCTCGGTGCCCTGGACGCGCCGGTTTCCGGCGGCGTGGGCGGTGCAGCCGCGGGCACCCTGACCTTCATGGTCGGCGGCGGTGTGGACGCGTTTGACGTCGCAAAACCGCTGTTTGACGTGATGGGCCAGAAGGCGGTGCATTGTGGGCCGGCCGGTAACGGCCAAGCCGCCAAGATCTGCAACAACATGATCCTGGGCGTCACGATGATCGCAACATGCGAGGCCTTTGCCCTTGCGGACAAACTGGGATTGGATCGTCAGGCGATGTTCGATGTTGTCAGCACGTCCTCGGGATATTCCTGGACCATGAACGCCTATTGCCCTGCCCCGGGTGTCGGTCCCCAAAGCCCGGCCGACAATGACTACACGCCCGGCTTCGCGGCGGATCTGATGTTGAAGGATTTGCGCCTCAGTCAGCAGGCCGCAACAGATGCAGATGCGGACACCCCGATGGGCGCATTGGCACAGGCGCTTTATGCCACGTTCGTCGAGGATGAAGACGGCGCCGGACGGGATTTTTCGGCCATGCTGCCCCGGTTCGAATCACGAGGGCGCGAGGCCTGAGAAATAGAGCGACATTTTTCTGGAAGATGTTGCGAAAATGTGGCACTCTGCTTGGGACTCTCCAAGATATGTCCGCTTTCAAAGCCCGGCGGATCGGACCCTCAAGGCTACAGGTGCACCTCGTGCCGGTCAGCCGGGCCGCGGACATCCCCCAGACAATCCATGAGATAACACCGCCCACCAGCGGGGTCGGTTTATTCGGCCAATGTGATCGTCACACGCCGGTTCTGGCGGCCTTTCTTCTCGACTTTACCAAAGGTGATTTTGCCAATCTCTCCGGTGCGGGCGACATGGGTGCCGCCACAGGGCTGTAGATCGACCTGGCTGGCGCCTTCCCCAATCCGGACAAGGCGCACTTGCCCCGAGCCCTTGGGCGGCATCACGGACATGGTTTTCACGAGACCGGGGTTTTCGTCGAGTTCGGCATCGCTGATCCATGTCTCGGTCACGGGCAAATCCCGCGTGATCAGCGCATTCAATTGCCCCTCGAGAATGGCCTTGTCTTCAGGGGCCTCGGGCATATCGAAATCCAGGCGGCCCTTGTCCGCGCCGATGGCACCGCCCGTCACCGGCAGCGGGATGACCACGGACAACAAATGCAGCGCCGTATGGATTCGCATGTGGCCATACCGGCGATCCCAATCGAGGCTTTGCTTCACCTCGGCGCCCACCGGCGGCAAAGCCACGGGTTCGGCCGGGACAAGCACGATATCGTCCCCGTCCCCTTTCACGGCCGTGGCAATCGGAATGCGCCCGCCCTCCCAGGTCAGATGGCCGCTGTCTCCGGGCTGTCCGCCCCCCCGGGCATAAAAGATCGTCGCATCCAGAATGATGCCTCCCTCTTCCGTGACAGCGGTGACGACGCCATTGGCCGATTTGCGGTAAGGGTCCGTTGCATACGTCTTGATCGTCATGGTGTGGTGTCTTCTTGGTTGTCGGTCGCCGTGTCACCGGACGGGTTTGGATCGCCGGGCGCGGCGCGCAGCGCTTCGGGGTTGCGCAGCCAGATGTCGCGCTGAGCAAAGGGAATTTCGATGCCTTCTTCGGCAAACCGCTCGGCAATCCGGTGATGTATCTCGGTTTTCACAGTCACAAGCTGGTTCACGTCCCGCAGGATGGCACGCACCCGGAAGTCCAGACTGTCGGCACCAAATCCGACGAAGTCCACGCCCGGTTCCGGGAAGGTCGCGACGTTTGGGTTTTCCTTGGCAATTTCGGTCAGGATGTCCTGAACTCGGCGGGTGTCGGTGCCATAGGCCACGCCAACCGTGACGACGGCGCGTCCGATGTTGTTGCCCCGGGTCCAGTTCGTCACCGTGCCGCTGATGAAATCGGCATTCGGGACAATCACGTCGGTTCGGTCGAAGGTTTCGATCCGGGTCGAGCGCACCGAAATGGCCTTCACGATGCCCATGTTGCCGCCGACCTCGATCCAATCTCCTTCCGAGATCGGACGCTCAATCAACAGGATCAAACCGGACACGAAGTTGTTGACCACGTTCTGAAGGCCAAAGCCGATCCCGACCGACAGGGCCCCCAGGACGAAGCCAAGCGCGGTCAGATCAATCCCGCCGACGGTGATCGCCACCATCGCCGCCAACCCGATGCAGATATACCCCACACCCGAGGTCAGCGCATTCCGCGCGCCCGTATCCAGACGGGTGCGCGGAAGAACCGTTGATTTCAGCGCGCCCTGCAACAATCGCGTCGCCAGAAGCCCGATGCCAAAGATCGCCAGGACGGACAGGATCATCCCGGGTGTGAGACGCATTTCACCGACCGCGACGCCTTGCCAGAACCGCGCGTAGAAATCCGCCAGTTGGTCTGGACGGACGCCCCAGGTCAGCGCCAAAAGAGGCACAGCCGCGAACACCAAGAGGAAATTCACCACGACCGGCAGCAAGGCCTCGGACGCCGAACTGCGGGTCGTGCGGAAGGCCAACGCATAGAGATCGCGAATGACGGGTTGCAGCGCAACCAGAACGCCCATGATGCCCAGGGTCTGCGCCGTGGGCAGCATGATCGACTCTGCTGCGTTCGTGTAACCCACGACCGCCAGCACCGGGCCGCCAATCGCCACGGCAGACAAGGCGCGCGCCAAAAGCGCAATGAAGCCGCGAGAAAAGCCCGAGTGATCCTCGGCGGCCGGTTCGCCCAACCCGGCGGTCATCAGCCGGGACAACCGCCAATAGGCCAAGGCCAGCAGTACGAGAACCGGCAAGGTCACCACCGCGCGCGCCGCTGGCGAGACCTGATTGAAGGCCGACACTGTTTCAACCACGGTGCCAAGGCCGAAGAACAACCCGATGCTGACCAGCACGCGTTTGACGGAGGCGGTCTGCGCTTCGTCAAAGGTCAACGCCCCAAGCGGGCCGTCGCCTTCGGGGAAGATCCGCCACGCCAGCCACCGGGCCGCGAAGACCGCCAGGATCAAGGTTCCCAGAGATGTCAGAAGCGCCTGACCCTGCGCGCCAAACATCCCGCTCGCCGCCACTGCGGCCAGGATGGCCACGACACCGGCCAGGGGAACCGCCACCTGAGACAGCGACACAAGGAAAGTGACCGCCGCCCGACCGCGCAGATGGGCGTCTCGCTGCAGCCGGCGGGTGAAGCGCGCCGTCCAGACCGTTCCCCGGAAAATTGCCAACAAGCCCAGGATCAACAGCGAAAGAATGATGGGCGCATTTTCAGCGGCTGCTTCACGCTGTGCCGAATTCGATAGGCGGGTTTGCAAGTCCGATTGCAGGCTGACCGCTACATCCCCAAGCGCCGTCAACGCGGTGGGCCAATTGATCGGGTTGGCCGGTGTGGGCGCCAATTCCAGGAATTCGCTTTGCTGACGCTCCCGCAGAAGCGTGTCGATTTCACGGATCAACCCTTCGGCGCGGGTGGCGGCTTCGGTCGCGGCCCGGACCGGTTCTTGCGCGCGGACCAGAAGTTCGGTCAGCTCCTGACGACGCTCGGCGATCGAATCCGGTTCAGGCGTGCCATCGTCAGGCGCCGGGCCCAACGCCTCGATCTGGGCTTCCAACGTGGCAATGCGGTCTGCGTTCAAACCTTGCGCGGCGATCAACTCCACCCGCCAATCGACAAGCGTTGCCCGCAGATTCTGGAAGAACGAGGTCGATGCGCCCCCGGCCTCGATCAGGTTTTCCGCGCGGGTGGCCTCTTCCTCCCAGGCGGCAAAGTCAACGGCAAGGCTGTCCGCCTCGGCGGCCACCTCCGTCTGCGCCCATACCGGGGCCGCAACCGGGGCCAGAAGGACGCAAAACGCGACCAGGCAAAGGCGCAGGACCGTGACCATTAGCTGTCTTCAAACACGTCTGGGATATCGGCAGGCGCACGATCCATCCATGCGGGGGCGGGCAAGCCCTTTTCGCGCAGGAAGTCGGGGTTGTAGACCTTGGACTGATACCGCGTGCCGTAGTCGCACAGGATAGTCACGATCGTGTGGCCCGGCCCCATGTCACGCGCCATGCGGGCCGCGCCGGCCATGTTGATCGCCGACGATCCACCGAGGCAGATCCCCTCTTCGGCCAACAGGTCAAACACCATCGGGAGCGCTTCGGCGTCCGGGATCTTGTAACTGACATCCGGCGTGAAACCTTCGAGATTGGCCGTGATGCGGCCCTGGCCGATCCCCTCGGAAATCGAGTTTCCGCCCGCCTCCTGACCCGTGTAAATCTTGTAGAGCCCGGAGCCCTCCGGATCGGCCAGGCCGACCTTCACGCCCTTGGGCTGCAGGTACGCCCCGACCCCGGCAACGGTCCCACCCGATCCAACGGCACAGATGAACCCGTCCACCTTGCCGCCGGTCTGTTCCCAAATCTCGGGACCGGTGGTTTCGATATGCGCCTGCCGGTTGGCCACGTTGTCGAACTGGTTGGCCCAGACGGCACCGCCCGGCAGCGTTTCGTTCAGTGCCGCAGCCAAGCGACCGGAGTAGCGCACGTAATTGTTCGGGTTCGAATATGGCGCCGCAGGGACCTGGATCAGTTCCGCGCCGGCCAGGCGCAGCATGTCCTTTTTTTCCTCGCTTTGGGTCTCGGGGATGACGATGACCGTTTTGAACCCCATGGACGCCCCAACCAGCGCCAGCCCAATCCCGGTGTTTCCCGCAGTGCCCTCCACGATCGTCCCACCGGGCTTCAACTGCCCCTTCGCGACGGCGTCTTGGATGATGTACAGCGCCGCGCGGTCCTTTACGGATTGGCCGGGGTTCAGGAATTCGGCCTTCCCAAGGATTTCGCACCCCGTCGCGTCACTCAATTTGTTGAGGCGGATCAATGGGGTATTGCCAACGGCCGAAGCCAAATCTTTGTGGATGGTCATGCGCGCGCTCCAAGCCATGTCGGCGGTCGAATTCGTGGAGTTCAGGGATAGGCCTGTGGCGGGCCAAACTCAACCCGCGGCGCGCAACCGATCCCGATTGAGCATCAACCACTGAAAGCTGACGACCGACGCCGCGTCGGCCAGATCGCCGCCTTCATAAAGTGCGACCGCTTTGTCGTAGGGAACGACGTGGCTTTGGATGTCTTCGTCCTCGGCCAGCGACCCACCAATGCTTTGAGCCGTTTCCGGCAGGTCGGCGATCCCCACATAGGACGTCAGCACCTGTGCGATGCCGCCGGGGCTTGGATAGTACTTGGCCACGAAATGAAGCGCGCCAAGATCAAGACCCGCCTCTTCCATCGCTTCCCGTCGACCGGCCTGTTCTGCCGTTTCGCCCGCGTCGATCATCCCCGCGATGGGTTCCAAAAGCCAAGGAAAGGCGTCCCCATGCGCCAGCACGCCAAAGCGGGCCTGTTCCACCAGCAGGATCGCATCGCGCCTTGGATCATAGGGCAGGACCGTCACGGCGTCCGACGTACGCCACATGGCCCGCTCGACCGGGGCAGACCAACCACCGTCAAACCGCCGAAATCGGGCCCGCATCTCCTCGGCGGCAAAGAACTTGGTGTAGGGAAACCGGTGTTCCTGCACATCCACCGCCTCAAGCCCAAATCCGGACCCGACAAGGCCGGCGCGGCGCCAGTTGCGGGCAGACAGATAGGATTGCGCACGCGATCGGATCATCCAGAAGCGGGCTCCGACCTCCTCGGGCGGGGTCGATCCGAATTGGCGCATGACTTCGCGCGCTGCCTCAACGCTGATGGCGCCCCAGGTGGCGCTCCAACCTGAGATATCCCAGGCGGACGTCCCGGCCGTCGACGCTCCTTTGGGCCGCCAGACTTGGGTGGTCACGGGTTCGCCATCGACAAACACGTCAACCGAATGCCGGACATACTCAAAGCAGGCTTCGTAGAAATCGATCCGTGCAAGGGCGGCATCGTCCAACTCGACCAACAGGCCATCCACCCCCGCCCCCGGCACCAACACCGGATAGGCGCCGTCGGCCGCCTCCATCACGGTTTCCCCGGGCAAATGAACCGGGCGACCATCCAGGGATCGCCCGGCAACAACCTCGAACAAGGGCGCGTGGAGCAACGTCCCGAAAAACACCACCGATGTCATGAACCAGCCCCTTTTAGCGCCAAACGCGCGACACCGCCTCGACGATCGCTCCGGCCACCATCCCGCCGACAATCAGTGTGCCCCAGATCGGGACGGTCAGCGATTGGATGAGGTACTCGAGAAAGATCTCCAGCGTTGCCACGGTGGCCTCGCCCGCCCCGTCGTAGCGCAGGTTGCTTGCGCGCAGGAACATCGTGCGCAGCGCGAAGATCGCCAGACCGAAAAACGCCATCTGAACCGAGGTCCGCAGGCCATTCCCGATTGCGGCGTTCATCCCCTTGCCGGCGTTGCCGCCCGATACCATCCAGCCTTGCCAGAATCCCAACAGGGCAATCGTCAGCGGAAAGTAGGTCGCGACCATTTCCTCGGGAAAGGTGTCCAGCACGAACAGGGCCGCAACCCATCCGATCCCGAAAAACAGGAGGGCTCCGATTAGCTTGGCGGCGGTGGGCATGGGTCGTTCGGCTCCGGTCAGGCGGGACGCGTCACCGTGATCTGCGTCACATCGCAAACTCCGAAATGAAAGGCCGCAGCGCAAGAGGTCAGATAAAAATTCCACATGCGCCGGAACCGATCATCGAAGCCCATGGCTTCGACATCATCCCATTTGTCGTTGAACGTCTCGTGCCAGCGCCGCAGCGTCTGGCTGTAGCTTTCAGCGAATTCAATCGACCCCTTCACGTTCAAACCGGCCTTGGCCACCTCGGATTTCAACACTTTCGGGGCGGGCAGCATCCCGCCGGGAAAGATGTATTTCTGGATGAAGTCGACGCCCTTGCGGTAAATCTCCCACCGCTCATCCTGGACGGTGATGATCTGAAGGGTTGCGTTCTTGCCGGGCTTCAGCCGGTTGTGCAGGGTTTCGAAATACACTGGCCAGTACTTCTCACCGACGGCTTCGAACATCTCGATGGATGCGATCCCGTCATACTGACCTGTTTCATCGCGGTAATCCTGCAGCTTGATCTGCACCTGATCGCTGAGGCCGGCCTTTTCCATCCGGTCGACGGCGTAGGCGTACTGTTCCTGGCTGATGGTCAGCCCAGTCACCTTGAGACCCCGCTCCTTCGCGGCGTATTCGGCAAAGCCACCCCATCCGCAGCCGATCTCGAGAACATGATCGCCCGGCTGCGCGCCCATTTGATCCACCATCGAGGCGTATTTGGCCGTCTGCGCGGCCTCGGTCGATTCCTGTCCTGTGGTGAAGATGGCTGACGAATAGGTCATCGTGTCGTCCAGCCACAGCTTGTAGAAATCGTTGCCCAGATCGTAATGCGCGGAGATGTTTTTCCGGGCCTGGGCCTTGGTGTTGCGCTGCAGCCAGAAGCGGAACCGCTCGAAGGCACGGATCACCTCGAAGCCGAGGAACCCATCGTAAATCTCATTGTTGTCCGCGTGGACCAAATCCATGAAGGCCTGCAGGTCCGGGGTCGTCCACCATCCGTCCAGGTAGGCGTCGCAAAACCCCAGATCGCCTTCGCGGATCAGGCGGGCGAACACATCGAGATTGTGCACATGCACCTCGGCCACCGGCCCTGCATTGGGCGCCTCGGCTCGGAAAACGCGCCCATCGGGCAGAACCATGTCCAAGCGCCCATGTTTCATTTTCTGGGCTTTTTCGAACACCGCGGGGAAATATCGCGGCAGGTTGGCTTCACCTTTGGTGGTCGTCTTGATCGTCATTTAGTCCTCGATCTGTCACGCCATATTGACGCTACTGCCTTGACATCCACAAGGGAAGATCGTGCCAAACGCGGTTAAAATCCGCGATTCTCGTATGCCGAAAGGGCCTTTTTCCGCCCCTCGGCTGCGTCAACGATTGGCTTATTGGGATATGGATCACCGGGCTGCATCGACCAGCTTTTGGGGATCGCAGAAAAGAAACTCAGGGCTGTATCCGTCGGTTTCGGGGTGATTTCAGCCAACCACCGGCGCCGATATCGCCCCGTCTTGTCGAATTTTTCGGCCTGCGTTTCAGGGTTGAAGACACGGAAATACGGGGTCGCATCCGGACCCGATCCAGCCGACCACTGCCAGCCCATCGCGTTCGACGCGGGATCCCAATCGACCAGACATTCCTCGAACCAGTCCAGACCGATCTTCCAATGGCTCAGCAGATGCTTGGTCAGATACGACGCGACCAACATGCGGGCCCGGTTGTGCATCCGGCCCGTGACATACATCTCGCGCATGGCCGCATCGACGATCTGCATGCCGGTTTTGCCCTGTTTCCAGGCCACGACGTCCGCGGCCGCGGGATCGGTCTTCCAGGGGAAGGCGTCCCACTCCGGCCGCCAGTTGCCCGTCGTGATATGGGGGGTATGGAACACAAGGTGGTACGCGAAGTCGCGCCAAACGACTTCCTTCAGGAACGTTTCGGCCCCCGTATTTCCCTCTTCCATGGCGCGCCATCCCGCGTGCCAACAAGCGCGGGCCGAGATCTCGCCATAGGTCAGGTTTTCGCTCAGGCCGGATGTGCCATCCACGGCCAGCAGGTCGCGCGCCTCGGCATAGGGTGCGATCTTCTCGGCCAGAAAGTGATCCAGGCGCGCCCGCGCCGCCGCTTCCCCGACACGAAGATGGGGCCGCACCACATCCGCCCCGCGGGCCATCGCAGCGCCCATTCGCCAGTCTGCGATCTTTTCGGACCGGGGCCAACGGTCTGGCACCTGCAGCGTCGGTTCCGGCAAAAGGGCCGCCACGTCCCGGCCCCTTACAGCCTTCCAAAACGGGGAATACACCTTGTAAAAGCCGCCGCTGCCGGTCGCGACGGTCCAGGGCTCGTGCAAGACATGGCCGGCGTGGCTGACGGCCGAGGTGCCATCCGCCTTTAGGCCCGCCTTGACGCCTTCATCCCGATCGCGCGCAGCCGGGTCATAGAGCCTGTTCCAATGGACGGCAGTGGCCCCCGTCTCGGCCACAAGATCGCGCAGCACCTGCAGGGCGGGACCGCGCCGAAAGATCAGCGTGCTGCCAAGGGCCGTCAACCGCGCTTCCAGGGCTTCGGCGGCAAGGCCAAGGCGCCATTTCGGGGCCGCGCCGTGGGTTTCAACCACCTCGTCGAGAACGAAGACCGGCACAACCGGCGTCCCCCCCGATGCCGCTGCCACCAGGGCCGGATTGTCTGCCAGACGGAAATCCCGCCTGACCCACCAAATCACCGGTGCTTGTGCCATCTACCCCGCCCTACACGTTGTCCGGGCGCACTACCTAGCGCGCCCGGTCCCGGGTCAAGATGGCCAAGGTCGGATCGCGGCTCAGGCGTTGACGTCGACGACGACGCGTCCGCGGACACCCCCCTTGAGGATCGCACGCCCAAGGTCGGGCACGTCCGACAGCGTGGCCGGGTGCACCATGGCCTCCAGTTTGTCCATGGGCAGGTCGGTTGCGATCCGGCCCCAAGCCCGCAGGCGGTTGTCATAAGGCTGCATTACGCTGTCGATGCCCAGTAGGTTCACCCCCCGCAACAGGAAGGGAATGACCGTCGCGGGCAAACCAGCGCCCCCCGCCAGCCCAACGGCCGCGACGGAGCCGCCATACACCATCTGGCCGAGCACCCGCGCCAGCATGGCCCCGCCAACCGCGTCGACACAGCCGGACCAGGTTTCGCTCTCCAGCGGGCGCTTGACGGTTTCGGCGAGGTCTTCGCGCGCGACAATGCGGGTCGCGCCAAGATCCTTCAGATAAGCCTCTTGCTCGGGGCGGCCTGTGACTCCGGCCACCGGGTAGCCAAGGTTGGCCAAGATCGCCGTCGCGACCGAGCCGACACCGCCCGCGGCGCCGGTGACCAGGACTTCGCCCTTGTCTTTGCTGAGCCCGTGATCTTCCAACGCCATCACAGCCAGCATGGCCGTGAACCCCGCCGTGCCGACTGCCATGGCCTGACGGGTCGTCAACCCGTCGGGCAGAGGAACCAGCCAGTCGGCTTTCACGCGTGCCTTGGTCGCGTAGCCGCCCCAGTGCACCTCGCCCACGCGCCAGCCGGTCAGAACCACCTTGTCGCCCGGCGCATAGCGTGGGTCATCGCTGGCCTCGACGGTGCCAGCGAAATCAATGCCGGGGACATGCGGATAGGTGCGGACCAGCCCGCCACCCGGACCGACACACAGCCCGTCCTTGTAATTCAGGGTCGAATACTCGACTGCAACGGTGACATCGCCTTCCGGCAGACGGTCGTCCTCCAACGATTGGACGGAGGCGCTGGTTTTGCCGTCATCATCCTTTTCGACAAGCAGTGCGGTAAAGCTCATAAGTGATCCCCTTACATTCAGGTGGCGCGTGAAGGTATGCGCACAAGGCCTTGGTTCAAATCCAGAAATTCTCTCGCACCAGGGCCCGCTTTGGGCCCTCCGGCGTCACGACCGTCAGTTCGGTGTCGTCGTCCCAATGGGTCATGCGCACCATTCCAACGGCCACCCCGACACCGAAATCGGGCGAGTTGGCCGCCGAGGTGACTTGCCCAACACGCTTCTTGCCCGACATCAGCGCCCAGGGGCGATCACACCGCGGAATGGTCCCTTCGATCTCGATGGCCCGTATCTGCTGGACGGGCCCTTCCTTGGCCACGCGCAACAGGGCGTCGCGTCCGATACACCCGATGGCTGTCGCGGTGTTGCAGAATTTGCCAAGGCCGCACTCGTGGGGCGTGTTGTCGTCGGTCATGTCGTTGCCGTAGCTCAGCAAGCCGCCCTCGACACGTTCGATCGCGTTGGGGCAACCGGCTTGCACATCCATCGACGCGCCCGCCTCCATCAGCGCGTTCCACAGCGGCATGCCCAGATCGGCGCCCTCGAGGTAAATCTCGAAGCCGCCCTGCTTGGAATACCCCGAGCGGGCGACCACCAGATCGCGCCCCATGAAATCGAAATGCCCGAACCGGAAGAACCGGATGTCGCGCACGCCATCCCCGAACACCGCGGCCATGAGATCGTCCGCCTTCGGCCCTTGAACCGCCAAGGGTGAGACGTCGGGTTCATCCACCAACACGTCCAGGCGATACCCGTTGGCAATCCCCTTCACCCACAGCAGCAGGTCACTGTCGGCAATCGAGATCCACCAGCGATCTTCGGCAAGTTTCACCGCCACAGGGTCGTTCAGCATACCGCCGGTCTCATCCACGATCGGCACGTAGTAGCACTGCCCCGGCAGCATCCCCCGCAAATCCCGCGGGGTCAGCATCTGCATCAGACGCCCCGCGTCCGGTCCACGCAATTCCACTTGGCGTTCGCAGGACACGTCCCAAAGTTGCACGGCATCCTTGAGGTGTCGATAATCCTCTTCGACAGAACGGAACACGGTTGGCAAAAGCATCCGGTTGTAGACGGTATAGGATTTGACCCCCGCGGCCTCGACACCATCGGAGAACGGGGTGCGCCGCAATCGGCGCGACGGCGTGATCAGTGCCATTCCGGAACATCCTCTGGCAAAAGCTGCAGGTCAGTATCATCGGGTTTCGCGCCGGCTGCGGTCAGCATGGCGTGCACCTGGCCCCGGTGATGCGTTTGGTGGTTGAAAAGCTGGATGACGCACAGCGCCTTGGGTCGCGTCATGTCATGACCGAGGAACCCGGAATACCAGGTCAGGTCGCCGTCAAAGTCGCTGTCGACGGTGGACCAGGCCCACCCCGCGATGCGTGCATCCAGTTGTGGACGCCGTGCCCAAAGGGTCGACCAATCATAGGCCTCGAACGCCTCTTGTGCGCCAACCTCGGGGCCCTCCCCGCCGTCAAACCGCGCGATCCAGACAAGATCCCCCCACATCAGATGGGCCAACGTCTTGCGGATGCTGCCCCAAAAAGCGCCCCGCTCCATCTCGCGCGCGTCCTCATCAAGCCCGGCGGCCGCGGTGTAGATGGAATGGTTCTGCCACGCGTTGTAGCGCGCCATGGTCTGGGCGTAGACCGGGCTGGTCATTTCTTTCCGCTCGCGCTGCCGCTCCAGTCGATGGCGCAGACCTCGGCCGACTTCCCGCCGAAATCCCAGACCTTCCCGAAGTCACGGACCTTGGATTTCAGGCCCACCGCGGGGATGATGTCCGGCCCCATCCAATACTTGGTGTTGGAGATCAGCATCGGATGATCCGAGTTGGCGCCTTCAAGGATTTCGATCTCCCCTTGAATCTTCCGCCCGATATAAAGGCCGCGCCGACGCCCTTCGCGGACGATCTCGACCTTTTCGCGCTCGGCCCCGATGATGTCGCTGACCAGCATGGTGAACAGGCCGGTGGTACCGCCCGCACTGCCCGAGAAAATCTCGAGGATGCCCTGGTATGCTTTCCCGCTCGCGCGGTCGTCGACATAGGCCGCGACCTGCCAGCCGCCTTCGGCCATCCGTCCGGGAATTTCGACCATAAGGCCCACGTTCAAGCCCGACAGATCCTCGCCCTCGAAATGGCCCTCGTCGATGGCAATGGCCATCCAGGCCTTGCAATCGCCTTCCGTTGGGGGGTGTTTTCCAAGCGATACCACGCAGGGGCAAAAGACGTGGCAGGAGCAGTTCATGAACAATTCGCCCTTGATGGCCCAGTCACGCGGGGTCATCCGGCGCCGCTTGGGGTTGTCCATGCGCTGATCAATGCGCTGGCTGACCGGCAGACGATCGGCCTCGGGGCGGCGTTTCACACTCATTCCTTGTCCCTCCTATGCGGTCAGCGTTGGTGCGATAAGCACCGCCAACCCTCCCAAGATCAGCGCCACACCCAGTGGCTTGATCACAGCATGCCCGATCTGGGGCAGTTTCTCCAAAACCATAAACAGCGTGGCCAGGCCCATCCAAAGCAGGCTCATCATGCCACCGACAAAGCCCAAGGCCATGAAGCCCCAGCAGCACCCTGCGCAAAAGGCGCCAAGCCCAAGGCCCATTTTTAGCCCGCCCACAAACCCGGGCTGCCAATGCCCGAGGAAATAGCTCATCGGGGCATGGCAAATACCGTGGCACACCTCTTTCGCGCGCGTGAACTGGAACGCCCCCACCACAATCAGCAAGCCGCCCGCGACCCATGGCGATTTCGCGATCCCGAGCATGTCGATGACGCCGCCAAACAACAGGGCAAGCTGCACGCCGGTGATCGCCATTGCGAATCCGATCCAGACAATCGCGTAGCCCAGAAGAACCCCAAGCCACCCGGACCGGCTCCCATCGGCGCTGGCGATAAGGTCGTCATACGTCCGCAGGGTGGGCACGAGGGTGGGCAGCATCATCGCGGCCATCATCACCGCCCACATGCCAAACAGCGGCCCGAACTCGGCCATGGGCATGTACATGTCCATCCGGGGATCCATCGCGGCCATCCGGGCCGCCATCGCGTTTGGGCGCCCGATGATGTCCAGCCCCATGCCGGTCGCCATCATATAAAGCCACGCCCACGCCCAAAGGATCAGCGCGAAAAACCCGAGCCACAGGCCCGATCGAACCCAAGGATGTGACACGGTCGCCCCTCCCAAAAGACAGACTCAATGCTTGCCCCGTTAATGTCAGACCTTTAAATGTCTGACAAATGAAAATTGATCCGAACAGCTCGGCGGATTTGTCCGCCCAGATCGCCACCGCCATCCGCGACGCCATCGTGTCTGGGGACTTGATCGTGTGCGACCGCCTGCCCTCCGAGGCTGAGCTGGCCGATCAATTCGATGTGTCGCGATCCACGGTGCGCGAAGCGCTCAAGCGGCTGGCCGCCCAATCGCTCATTCGCACCCAACGCGGCGCGTTCGGCGGTGCCTTCGTGAACCGTTTGTCCTACCCCGAGGCCTACGCGCAGCAAATCACGACCTCGACCCTACTTCTGAGCATGAATGCCGTCAGTTTCGACGTCGCCTGCGAGGCGCGATTTGCGTTGGAGCGCGCCTGCGCGCCGCTGTCGGCCGAGCGCCGTACCGCAGATCATCTGGCGACGATGCGTGCCGAGATCCACCGACAAGGCCAACCGGGTCTGACGGACGAGGCCTTTTGCGCGTCCGATGTCGCGCTGCACCGTGCGCTAGTTGATGGCGCCCAGAACCCGGTTCTGTCCTATCAGTTGGCGGGTGCCGTCGAGGCAATGCAGCCCTTGATGAACATGATCACCTTCACCACGCGATCCCGGGAAGCCATCGTCAGCCTGCACACGCGTCTGGCCGACGCGTTGGAGGCCCGGGACGCTGACGAAACGGCCCGCGCGCTCAGCGATTTGGAACGCTATACGCGGGAACTGGCCCGATCCGTTTTTGATGCGCGCGACGCGGCCCGGAATTCCGCTTGCGATACCCCTGCCTGATTAACTAGCGTCTCGGGCAAAACCACTTGTCCAACAGGGATGCTGCCTATGACCTTCCGTTTCACCTATGCGACCGCGATGGCCGCCGTGCTTGCCACGCCGGCTTTTGCCGACGACCTTCTTGTGTTCGATTACTCGGGCTTTGAGGATCCTGCGTTCCACCAACCGTTCGTCGACACCCACGGCGCAAGCCCCGAGTTCGTGTTTTTCGGGGATGAGGATGAAGCCTTCCAGCGTCTCCTGGCCGGTTTTCAATCCGACGTCACCCATATCTGCGCCGGATCGGTCCCGCGCTGGCAGGCGTCCGGCATTATCGAGCCCTGGGATCGTGATCAGATTGCCGCCTATGCCACGCTGAACGCGGATCTGGTGGGCGAAGACGTACTGGCCGGTTCGTCCGAGCTGTACTTCCTCCCGACGGACTATGGCTCGACCGCGCTGGCCTACAACGTCGAACAAGTTATCGCCGAGCAGGTCGCAAGCCTCGAGGTGTTCAATGACCCTGAATTCGCCGGTCGCCTGTCGATCCCGGACAATGTCGATGACGCCTATGCGCTTGCCTATCTGGCGACCGGGGTGTCGAACTGGGCCGATGTCTCGGACGCCGAATTCGAAGCCGCGACCGATTGGCTGCGCGGCATTCACCCGAACCTGCTGAATTACTGGGTCGACCCGGCCGAGATTTCGCAACTGATGGCATCGGGGCAGGTTTTGGCCGCCTGGGTCTGGAACGAGGTTCCGGTGGCCTTGGCTGATGAAGGTTTCCCGGTCGGCTTTGCGCGCAACACCGCCGAAGGCACCTCGGTCTGGTTGTGCGGATACGTGAACATGACCGAGGGCGAGGGGTCGGAGGCCATGGCGTATGATTATGTGAACGCCCTGCTGTCAGATGCCAGCGCCGGTCCGCTTCTGGATGCGGGGTTTGGCTCGGCCAACTCCGCCGCGCTGGAAGCCCTTGGCGCCGACGCGATGAGGGCGGCGGGCCTTGGCGAGGTGACCGTCCCGGTCCTCGCGCAGCTTCCGATTTCGAACGAGCAGCGCGAGCGGCAGGCAGAGGCCTTTGAACGCATCAAGGCGGGTTTCTGATCCGCCGCGCCCGCCCTCTCCCCCGGCGCAGTGTTCTGACATCCGGCGCCGGGGCCATTGCAGCGGTGTCGCTGCCCAAGCTTGGTCGTGCGCAAATGGCCCAGTCGCTTTACGTCCCCCCAGAGGAAGCGCCCCATCAGCGCACATTCATGCAGTGGCCCGTATCGCGGGCCGTTTACGACGACGGGGTGTTCCTGCGGATGACGCAGGACACCATCATCGCCGTGGCGAACGCCATCGCAGAGTTTGAGCCTGTGACACTGCTGGCCGACCGGTCCCATCACGGCGCCATTGGCCGCCGCGTGTCTGCCCGGGTCGAGCTGTGGGACATCCCGACCGAGGATCTATGGGCGCGGGATGCGGGCCCCTTGTTTGCCTTTGACGAAAACGACGAGCTTGTTGTCAGCCACATCCAGTTCAACGGATGGGGCAACCAGCAAGTGCATCGCAACGACGGCCGGATCGCCGCCCGGGTGGCCGAGCGCCTGGGCCTGCGCCTCGTGCCGTCGGGCGTTGTGGGCGAAGCCGGGGGCGTCGAACATGATGGGCACGGGCTGTTGATGGCCCATGTCAGCTCCTGGGCGACGCGCAGCCGAAATCCGGGCCTGTCCCTCGCCGAGATCGAAACCCGCCTTTTGCGCGCCTATGGGGCTGAGCGGATGATATGGGCGGACGGGGTCGAAGGGCTCGACATCACGGATTACCACATCGACAGCCTCGCCCGGTTCACTGGGCCCGGGCGTGTCTTGATCAATCTGCCGGATGAACCGGATGCCGGCGACCCCTTCCACATGGCGGCCTTGGACACCCATGACAGTCTTATCGCTGCCGGATGGGACGTCGAGGTGATCCCGGAACCCAACCGCCGCCGGGTCAATGACCCGGATTTCGTAGCCTCCTACGCCAACTACTACGCCTGCAACGGGGCAATCATCGCGGCACAGTTCGGCGACCAAGAGACGGACGCCATCGCGGCAGATGCCCTGTCCCGTCATTATCCCGGACGCGAGGTCGTGATGCTGGACGTCGATCCGTTGGGGGAATTGGGGGGCGGCATCCATTGCGCCACGCAACAGATGCCGGCCGCCTGACGCCGCCGCTAGGCGCGCGCACGAAACTGCCCTACACTGAACGGATGGTGCCCCTCGCCCGGATTGAGCCAGATGGCCGCTGACCCCACCCTTCTGCCGACCCGCAAGACCAAGGCAAAGCCCAAGCCCGAACGGCCTCGGCTCTACAAGGTCATCTTGCTGAATGACGACTTCACGCCGCGCGAGTTCGTCGTGACGGTCCTGAAGTCCGTCTTTCGGATGGGCGAAGGGGAAGCGATGGCTGTCATGCTAACAGCCCACCAGAAAGGCGCCTGTGTCGTCGCGGTCTATACGCTTGAAGTTGCGGAAGAAAAAACAGACCAAGCGAATGAGATGGCGGAACGGATGGGCTATCCGCTGACCTTTACCACCGAACGCGAAAGCTGAGACCACAGCGCGCGCCGACTTGAATACGGCGGGCAAGCTGCGTATCTCTGACGTGTTCCTTCGGGGACTATGGACATAAACGCGCTCGTAATAAGCGGATCGGACCCGGGGGCGGTACCCGGCGGCTCCACCAAACACCCGGTCATTGGCGGGTTCTGGGGCCGAAACAGGATCGACGAACGTCTAAAGGGGTTAGCTTTGTCCCGGCGGGGTACCACCGTTATCGGTCCGCTAAGTACAATTGCCAATGACAATCGTGCTCCGGTTGCTCTGGCTGCGTAAGCAGTTCGAGGAATCGAAATTTAAGCCCTTGCGCCTAGCCGCGTAAGGCGGGGTCCGCAGGCACCTGGCAACAGAAGCCTGCATTTCCTCCCCCTCAGTACATGCTCGCCCACCGCCAAGGCGGGGCCCCTCCTCACGCGGCTGTGAAGTTTTTTTCAACTGCAAGTGATCCAATCGGCGGCCCCATCCGTTTAACCCATCAAAGACACCGAATTTCTTCGCGGAGAGCATCTTCATGATTGGCGCATTTACGGCCATCGACTTCATCAATATGGCGGTCGCCCTTCTGACCATCGTCCTTGGGATGATGGGTTGGCTGGCCCCCCGTTGGACCATGCAGCAACTCGACATGCAGTCCGGCCCGTCCAACATGGCCTATACCGAGGTATCAGCCGTCTCGGGCTGCCTGTTCGTCGGGATGGGCCTGGGCGCGATGATCCTCAACGAACCGCTCGCTTGGGTGGTTCTGGGCCTGGCCTATGCCGGCGCAGCGGTTGGGCGCGTGACCTCCATTCTGCGCGATAATGCGGCATCGCGGCAGAGCTGGACCTTTTTTGGATGCGAAGCGGCGCTCGCGGCCTGGCTGGTGATCGCCAACTTCTGAGCCAGCCTTTCAAATCAAAACGAATCTTCTATGGTGAGGGGGCAAGCTTCGGAGTGCCCCCTTTTCCATGTCAGAACCGTCTCAAACCATCGCCTATGGACGCTTGATGCACCACGCCATGCGCGGGCTGATCCAGACGGTTTTGACCGATGTGGCGAAGGACGGATTGCCGGGCGCGCACCATTTCTTCATCACGTTCGATACCCGGCATGACGGCGTGGCCATCGCCGATTGGCTGCGCGATCGGTACCCGGAAGAGATGACGATTGTCATCCAGCATTGGTTCGAGGGCCTTGAGGTGGACGATGACGGGTTTTCGATCACGTTGAACTTTGGGGACAACCCCGAACCGCTGCGGATTCCCTTTGACTCGATCCTGACTTTTGTCGATCCCTCGGTCGAATTCGGGCTTCGGTTCGAAAGCACGGACACCGCCGGGGACGACCCGGAGGACGAGCCACCGACCCCCGATGATGACGGCCCCGGTGGCGATACGGACGACACCCCTGCCCCGGCGTCGCAGGATGCCGAGGTTGTCAGCCTAGACCGGTTCCGCAAAAGCCACTAAGCCCGCATTGACACGCCGGAATAGCCGCTAGGTCACGCAGGGGTCCGCGCCGCGCACACGGTTTCGCAGCTTCAGAGGGTTTCATGTCCAACCGCGATCTTGCCCTCTTCATGGGCCAACTCGTCCGTCGACCCCACCAGGTGGTCGCCCTGGCCCCATCATCCGAGGGTCTCTGCCGGGAAATGGCGGCCGAGATCAACCCCACCGCCGGACCTGTCATCGAGTTGGGCGCCGGCACCGGCAATATCACCCGCGCCATGATCGCCCGTGGCCTGCCGGCCGACCAAATTCACGCCATCGAAATGAACCCGGAGTTCTGCGCCCGATTGCGGGCCGAGATCCCCGGCCTCAACGTCTACCAGATGAGCGCCGGGGACCTGGCCGATCTTCCCGTTGAAACGGTCCAGGCGGTGGTGTCGGGGTTGCCGCTCCTGTCCATGCCGACCGCGTTGCAGCGGGCCATTCTGACTGGGTTTGCCAAAAAGGTGCGCCCGGGCGGCAGCTACGTGCAGTTCACCTACGGGCCGAAACCGCCCGTGACCAAAGTGGTGCGCGATGAATTGGACCTGACCTGGCGGGTCAGCGCAAAAATCTGGCGCAATCTGCCCCCCGCCCGCGTCTATCGCTTTTCACAACCGATCTAGACCCGCCCCCCTGCGCCAATTGATTCCGTTGCCCCCCCGGGCGCGCCGCGATACACGGCATGCAACCGCATACCGGAGGGATCAACATGACCGCGACCCGTACTGAAACCGACAGTTTTGGCCCGTTGGAGGTGCCCACCGACAAGTATTGGGGCGCGCAAACACAGCGGTCGATCATGAATTTCCCGATCGGGTGGGAAAAGCAGCCCGTCGCCATCGTCCGCGCTTTGGGGGTGATCAAGCGGGCCTGTGCCGAAGCCAACCATAAGGCGGGCAAACTGGACGGCCTCGGCGACGCGATGATCGAAGCCGCGCAGGAAGTGATCGACGGCAAGTTGGACGACAACTTTCCACTGGTGGTCTGGCAAACCGGGTCTGGCACCCAGTCAAACATGAACGCCAATGAGGTGATCGCGAACCGCGCCATCGAAATTCTGGGCGGCGAGATCGGCTCGAAAAGCCCCGTGCACCCGAACGATCACTGCAACATGGGCCAATCGTCCAACGATACGTTCCCGACCGCGATGCATATCGCCACGGCCATGACGGCCCGCGACGTCACGCTGCCGGGCCTGAAAAAGCTGCACGCCGCGCTCGAGGCCAAAGTGGCGGAGTTTGACGGGATCATCAAAATCGGCCGGACCCACACGATGGACGCGACGCCCCTGACCCTGGCGCAGGAATTCTCCGGCTACGCCCATCAGGTGAAGAAATCGATTGACCGTGTCGAAGCTGCCCTGGGCGATATCTACGAACTGGCTCAAGGTGGCACGGCCGTCGGCACCGGCCTGAACTCCCCCAAAGGATGGGGCGAAGAGGTGGCGGCCAACATGGCCCGGATCACCGGCCTGCCCTTTGTGACGGCGCCCAACAAGTTCGAAGCGCTGGCTGCCCACGATGCCATGGTGGGCATGTCAGGCGCCCTGAAGACGGTTGCGGCTGCGCTGTTCAAGATTGCAAATGACATCCGCCTCTTGGGATCCGGCCCGCGCTGCGGCCTGGGCGAGTTGATGCTGCCGGAAAACGAACCGGGCTCGTCCATCATGCCGGGCAAGGTGAACCCCACCCAGTGCGAGGCCATGACCCAGGTCTGCGCCCATGTCATCGGCAACGACGCCGCTGTCGGGTTTGCTGGTAGCCAGGGCCATTTCGAGTTGAACGTGTACAAACCCATGATGGCCTACAACGTCCTGCAGTCCATGCAACTTATTGGCGATGCCTGTGTGGCCTTCACCGACAATTGCGTGGTCGGCATCGAGGCCAACACCGCGCGGATCGAGAAGATCATGAACGAGTCGCTCATGCTGGTGACGGCTCTGGCCCCGACGATCGGCTATGACAACGCCACCACGGTTGCCAAGACCGCGCACAAGAACGGCACCACCTTGAAGGAAGAGGCAATCGGCCTCGGCTTCGTCGACGAGGAAACCTTCGAACGGGTCGTGCGCCCCGAAACGATGATCGGGCCCAAGTGACCGGCAAACTCGTCAGCCTGTCGCGCGCCCGGAAGTCCCGGGCCCGCGACGCCAAGAAACGCCAGGCCGACGCGAATGCCAAAGCGTTCGGGCGCAGCAAGGCCGATCGGGCCTTGGACCGCGCCGAAGCCGCAAAAACCGACAAGACACTCGACGCGCACAAGCGTGACCCGGAATGAGCAGCCGCCCCAGAAAACACTCCCTGACGCTGCGCGGACACCGCACCAGCGTATCGCTTGAAGACGCGTTCTGGATCGAAGTTCAGCGCCTTGCGGACGCGCGCGGTCAGTCCGTCAATGCGCTCATCGCCGAGATCGACGCCGCGCGGGGCCTATCCTCTGGCTTGGCCGCGGCGATCCGCGTGTTCGTCCTCAATGAAGTGAAGGCCGGGCGCTAACCGGCCGTTAACCAAGCGGCCGTATCTGGGGTGTCATGCGCCCCATGTCGCCACCCCCACACGCCTCGCCCGAGGCTTTTCTTGCCCATGTCTTCGGCGCGCAAGCGGTCCGCGACGGCAAGGTCATTCGGCGTGCCATCCGTGACATCGACCGCTACGTGGGACGCCAGCGTTTCTTGAATGAGTTGTCGCGGCGCGGGTTCGCCGCCGTCGAAAACGCCGGCCAAATGGTCATCTTTTGCAATGCAGAGCCGATCCGCTTGGTGCCGGGGACCGTTTTCATCGACGAAAACGGGTCCGAAAGGCCGGCATTTCGGGCGCGGAATTGCCGGCAATTCCGCTGATCTCACCGCGGGGTCACGTCAAGCCAGATCCCGTCTTCGGCCCGCACGGTCAAATGAGCTACGGGCACAGGCACCCGGCCCGCTACCGGCGACATCTCGAACGCCCTCACAACAAGCGCCAGCAACAGCGGGCCTTCGACCATGGCAAATCCGGCGCCCGTGCACACCCGTGCCCCGGCCGAGAACGGGATATAGGCATCCCGCTGACAGGATTTTCCGTTCTCCGTGTGCCAACGGCTCGGGTCGAACCCGTCCGGATTGTCCCATAGGCGTGTGTGCCGGTGCAGGTGCCAAGGCGACAGCACGATCTGGCTGCTCGTGGGCACGCTGCGGTCGCGGAAGCGTTCCGGGCAGGTCGCCTCGCGCACCATCATCGGAACAGGCGGGTAGAGGCGCAGCGCCTCGCGAAACACGTCGCGGGCCAGCTTCAGCTTCGCGACATCGGCAAACTGCGCGGTCTCGCCCAGTACGGCCCGGGCTTCGTCGGCCACGCGCGCCTGCCACTCCGGGTGGGTGGCCAGCAGATACAAGGTCCAGGCCAGGGCACTGGCGCTGGTTTCATGCCCCGCCAGAAAGAAGATCGCGACCTGATCCACCATCTCTTCGATGGTGAACCGCTGACCGTCGTGCGGGTCGCGCGATGTCATGATCTTGGTCGCCAGATCGTCCGGTGCGGTGCCCGCCTCGATCTCGGCCATCCGCCGCGTCACAAGTTCCGTGATCAGGCCGCGAATAGACCGGGCGGTTTGCCGGGTCTTGGACCGGTGCCCACGCGGCAGCCAGCGCGGCAACGGCACAAAGGCGGCCGCGTTGAGGATTGGTTGCGTCCGTTGATAGGCGCGAAATTCGTGGAAGACCCGCGTCGCGATCTCGTCTTCAATCGGGATCGAAAAGAGCGTGCGAAAGATCACATCGGCGGCCGCGTGGCTCATCTGTTCTTCAATCTCGACCTGCCCCCGGGGGAGCCGCGCCACGGCCGCCTGCCCTGCCGCCCACATCGCCGGATAGGTATCCCGCAACCGCCCACCCTCGAAGGCCGGGTCGATCATCCGACGCTGGCGCAGCTACGTCTCGCCGTTGGTCAGAAAAACGGAGTCTCCAAGAAGGGGGCGCAACCCCTCGCCCACGCGGTCCGATTTCGGAAAGTCCATCGGCCGCTCTTTGAGAACCAGATCAATCAGGTCGGGCTGGTTCACCATGAACGAACGGAAGAACGGTGTCCGGAACTCGGCCATCCAGGCCCGGTAGAGACGCGCGGGCTGCGCCGACAGGATATCGCGCCGAAACATCCGCAGATAGGTCCAAGGCGAGACGCGGTCGGGCCGCGGCGTCGGTTTCGGGGGCAGCGCCGTCATGCTGCGACATCCGTGTATCGATTGACCGGCGTTTCAATCCGGCTCTTGGACGGTGCGCGTTTCGCGAAGCGTTGGGCCAGCGTCTGTGGCCCGGCGGTGATCCTGAAATAGTCGTAATCCCCGGGCCGATCAAACGCGTTGAGATACTGGAAGTGCAGTTCGAACAACCGCCACCGCAGGGCCTTTTGCCGGTCTGGGCTGAGCGTTTGGCTGAACGCCGCCGACAGCACGAGGGGCCAGCGCTTGTCCGCGGGCGCGACGCCTGAAACCGCGACCGGATCGCACAGCGCAAAGGAACAGCCGTCGCTGGGGGCCGTCACATCGACCCAAGGCAAATCGGCTTGTCGAGAAAGATACGCCAAATCGGCCCGCAATCGGGTGGCCTTTGGCAGAAAGCTGACCATCGGCACGACATGCCCAAGCGTGAGCAGCGACAGGTCAGGCCCCGAGGCCGGTCGACGCCCGTCGCGCAGCAAATCGGCAAGGACGGACACGGCAATGTAGGCCCCGGAGGAATGGCCAACGACCAGCACCTCGTCCACGTCGTCGGCCAAGGCGGCTGCGATCCGGTCGGCAAAAAACGCCATCCGCGCCTCCTGCTCGGGCGGATAGGCCCCGCCAAACTGCGCCGAGAACGCGTAATCATGCATCAGATACCACGCGAGCACGTGGTCCCGTTTCTGAAACCAGCGCAGGAGCGCCCACCCAACGAGCGGTCCAAAGACCAGCACCGAGAAGAACGCGCGTTCGACCCAGAAGGATTGGGTCGGAAAGGTGTCACCTTCGATCCAGTACAGCAGAAAAGATGTGAAGGCGTAGAAGGCCACCGCCGCCACGCCCGCCACCAGTGCGGCCAGCCCCAGTTGGGCCACCAGCACAAGCACCGGGTAGAGCGCTGCAATCACCGGCCCCTTGCGCAGCCGCATCAAGCGGAACAGCGCGCCGGTGGCGATATAGGCCCAAGCGGTGCGCACAAGCTGCCAATACGTCCCGAAAACGCCCTGCGCCATGGAGCCACGCACAATATCGGCCCAGTACAGCACCTCGATCTCGGCCTCGGACGCGGCGCCCTCCATCTCGGCGTTGACGTGCCAGGCAAAGCGTCCGTCGCCCTGTTTCGGACCCATCGTGATCCGGTAGCCGGAAATCTCGGCCTGCAGGGCGGATTCCCGGCGGTATCGTTCGCGGTAGGCCCGCGGCGGCACGGGATCATAGCCGGGGATGTAGAGCACGCGCCGACGACGCACCGTTGGTGCGCCACCTTGCGTCTCTGTCTGGTCGGGGTCCGCCTGGCTCATGCCTGCAGGCTAGCGGCAAATTCCGGCGTCCAGAAGGCGAATTTCTGACCCTCAGCCCAAAAGCCCAAGCGCCGGAAACGTCTCCAAAAGCCAGAAGGCAAAAGCCGAAAACGCACCCGTCATCAGGGCGACACCAACCCCAACCAGCAAAAGGCCCATCGCCCGCTCGATGGTCTTCATATGCCGTTTGAGCCGGTTCATCACAGACATGGCCCGGTCAATGAAGGCCGCCGCGATCAGGAATGGGATGCCCAAACCGATGGCATAGACCCCCAAAAGAACCGTGCCACGCTCAACGCTGCTTTCGGTGGCCGCCATCGACAGGATTGCGCCCAATTGCGGACCAATGCAGGGCGTCCACCCAAAGGCAAACGCCAAACCCAGAACATATGCCCCGAAGGTCGAACCGCCGCGGTCGCCTGCGTCAAGCCGGGCTTCGCGATCAAGGATCGGGATGCGGAACACACCCAGGAAATGCAGACCGAAAACCACAATAACCGCGCCTGAGATCTGGGCGAGAAGGATCTGGTTCTGCAGGAAAAACTGCCCAAATATCGAGGCAGTGAACCCCAGAAAAATAAAGACCGTCGACAGACCCAGAACAAAAAACGCGGCCGGCAACATGGCTTTGCGCCGGGCGGTCTGGGCCTCGGTCTGGATATCGGACATCGTGATCCCGCCCATATAGGCCAGATACGGCGGCACGATCGGCAAGACGCAGGGGCTCAGGAAACTGAGCACACCCGCGGTCAGCG
The DNA here is from genome assembly GCA_963921255.3 of Paracoccaceae bacterium. GTDB lineage: Bacteria > Pseudomonadota > Alphaproteobacteria > Rhodobacterales > Rhodobacteraceae > JANSYL01. The sequence continues at coordinate 105,394 of CAWUEW020000002.1, forward strand.
CCACGATCATCGCGGGCAAGAGCGATGCATCAAACAGATCAATGCCAAACATGACCCTGATGTAACCGTGTCGCTCGCAAAGGTCATCCCGGCAAAGTCTCACATTCCCGTGGACGTCTGAAATATTCGCGGGTAGGCCAGCGACCTATGGCTTGGGACATTGATATCGACGCGATCGGCCTGCGCTGCCCCCTTCCCGTCTTGCGATTGCGAAAGGCGCTGCAGGATCTGTCCCCCGGGCAGGTGGCGCGCCTGCGCGCCAGCGATGCGATGGCGCAGATCGACGTGCCGCATTTCTGCACCGAACAAGGCCACGTTTTGCGCGAGACCGCGGAAATGGACGGGGCGTTCGTCTTTCTTGTTGAAAAAAGCGTCTAAGGGCGCGTTTGAGCAACCGGGAACAGCACCATCGCCCGAGGATCCCAGGCGAGACGGGCCCGCGCGCCGCGGTCCAGCACGGGCCGACCGAGCATGTTACGCATCGAAACGGAAACCGGGCGCGGTGCGCCGTCCAGCAGGACGTCATAGTAGGTCATGTCACCGTAGTATGTAACTTCGGTCACCTGCCCGTCTGCGCCGAACTCCGGCGCGGGCTGTCCATCATACAGCACCGTCAGGCTTTCCGGTCGCACGCCGATCTCTGCGCCGCCTGAGGGCACGCCTTGCGGGATCTGGTCGGCCGCAAGATGCACCGCACCGAGCCCCGGAACCTGCGCAACCGCACCCCCGCCACTGGTCGTCACCTTGGCCGGCAAAAAGTTCATCATACCGATAAACTCCGCCACCGTGCGGCTCGCCGGTCGGCGGTAGAGCGTCTGCGGGTCCGCCAACTGCGCGATGCCACCCTCGAACATCACGGCAATGCGGTCGGACATGATCAGCGCCTCCTCCTGGTCATGTGTGACGAGGATAAAGGTGATCCCGACCTGCCGCTGGAGCCGCCGCAGCTCGGATTGCATCTGTTCGCGCATTTTCTTGTCCAACGCCGACAGCGGCTCGTCCAACAGCAAGACCTTTGGCTTCAGGATCAGGGCGCGGGCGAGGGCCACCCGTTGTCGTTGCCCCCCCGAAAGCGCGTGCGCGGCGCGTCCCCCGAAATCCGCCAGCCCGACCATATCCAGCGCCTCGGCAACGGCGGCGCGTTTCTCGGCCACCGACAGGCCGGATTTGCGCAGGCCAAACCCCACGTTTTCGACCACGGTCAGGTGCGGGAAGATCGCATAGGACTGAAACACAAGGTTGGTTGGACGCTTGTTCGGCGGGACACCTTCCATATCGCGCCCATCCAGAAGGATGTGGCCGTTCGAGATGTCTTCGAACCCGGCAATGGCGCGCAACAGGGTTGTTTTTCCGCAGCCCGACGGCCCGAGAAGCGAGAAGAATTCGCCCCGCCCGATCTCGGCACTGATGCCGCGCAGGGCGTGGTACTCGCCGTAATACTTCTCGACCGCGTTCAGCGTGATGATCGGCGCGTTGGTCACAGGAACCCTCCAGTGTCTTCAAGTCCCGCCCGCCGCAGCCCGCGGCGGCGCATGGCTTCGGCGATGACCAAAAGGCCAATGGACAACACCACCAGGATCGTCCCAAGCGCCATGATAATCGGAAGGCGCGCCGGGAACCGCAATTGCCCCCAGAGATAGACGGGCAATGTCGGCTCGTTGCCGCTGAGGAAAAAGGCGATGATGAATTCGTCCAGCGAGATCGTAAAACAGATCAGCATGGACGCGATGATCCCCGGCATCACCAATGGCAAGGTGACCAGCCGGAACGTCGATAAAGGCGTTTCACCCAGATCAATGGCCGCTTCCTCGAGGCTTTTGTCCATGTTCGAAAAACTGCCCTGCAGGATCGCGATGGAAAACGGCGTGCAGATCAGGGTGTGGCCCAGGATGATTGTCCATGTGCCCGGATTGATCCCGACCTGCATCAAGACGACCAGAAGCGAAATCGCGACAATCACCTCCGGCAGGACCAGCGGCAGCATGATGAAGCCCACGATCCCGCCCTTCAGCGGAAACCGGTAGCGTGTTGCGGCGCGGGCCGCGAACAACCCCAACGTCGTTGCAAAGACCGCCGTCGACATCGCGATGATCAGCGAGTTCAGCGTCGCCTCGTGCAAGGCAGGCGTGTCCAACAAGGCGCCGAACCATTCGGTGGTGAAGCCCTGCAGGGGAAACGCGATGACCGTCCCCTCATTGAACGCAAACAGCGGCAGAAGGACGATGGGGGCGTAGAGCACCAGAAGGTACAGCCCGGCAAAAAGCGTCAGGGGGCGCAGTGTCATATCCCGAACCTCCCCTTGGGCAGGCGCAGCAGGATCGCCACGGACAGCGCCCCGGTGAGTCCCGCCAGGAGCGCCAAGGCCGGGATCGGCCCGATCAGCGCGGGGGCTTGGGTGAACAGCGCCCAGATCACTGCGACTTCCGCGACGATCACCGTCGGAACCAACCAGACGGCCGCAGCCCCCGCGGACGTGCCCGCCAGCCAGAGCCACGCCCGCAATCGGGTGACGACCCATAGCAGGACGAGTGTGACAATCACCATCGCCAAGACCGCCAGCGTCGCCCCCATCGGGCGGTCGTTCAGGTCGAAGATTTGCGCGTAGATCATATTGGCAATCATCGTCCCGCCCGAGCCCCCAACCAGGCGCGGCGTCACGTAGTCACCGACCGTCGGGATGAAGACGATCAGGACCGCCGCCAACACCCCCGGCATGGCAAGGGGCAGCGTCACCCGAAGGAATGTCATGGCCTTGCTTTCCCCAAGATCGCGCGCCGCTTCCAAAAGGGATCGGTCGATTTTTTCGAGGCTCACAAAGATCGGAAGGATCGCAAAGGGCGCAAAGGCATGGGCCAAGGTGATGACGACGGCGTTGGCGTTGTAGAGGATCCAACTCAGCGGTTCATCAATCAGCCCAAGTCCCATCAGCGACCCGTTCACCGGGCCATCGAAGGCCAAAATAACCCGCCATAGGAACACGCGGATCAGGTAGCTGGTCCAGAACGGAATGGTGATCAGGAACAACCACAGCGATTTTCTGTCGGGCCGCACATGGAAGCTGATGAAATACGCCACCGGGAAGGCCAGAACGACCGTCACCAGCGTGACCATGCCCGCAATCCAGAGCGACCGCTGCATCAAGGCCCGGTACAGCGGGTCTGTCAGCGCCTCTTGGTAGTTGGCAAAGGTAAAGGTCCGGTCAATCGTCAGGAACGATTGCGTCCAGAAACTGAACAGGAGGATCGTCAGAAGCGGCGCCGCCAAAAGCACCAGGGCATAGGCCAAGGCCGGGCTGATCAGGGTATACCCCCGCCCCGCTTCACTTCGGAGGGCTTTCGCTAGACCGGCCAATCCTGTGTCCCAATGAAAAAAGCTCGGGCTCCGACGGTGCGCGGGATCGCGCCCCAGTGCAACAGAAATGGGTGAGCGGCGACCGGCGTCACGGCTCGGCTGTGTCGGATTGTGGACGTCTCAGGTCGTCCAAAGCCGCGACCGACGGGGGCGCGCACAGAACCGTGATCGCCGCAATGATGTCTTCGGTCGGCCAATCCCACCATTTCAACGACAGCAGCGCCTCAACGAGATCTGGCGAAAACCGGGACCTGATGAGCCGCGCGGGGTTGCCCCCCCAAATTTCATAGGCGCCAACCGACTTGCTGACCATCGAACCGGCCGCAATCACCGCGCCGTTCCCGATGTGCACACCAGATACAATCGTTACGTCCTTGCCAATCCAAACATCGTTACCGATCACCACGTCTCCACGCGTGACCGGGTGTCCCGGGACACAATCCACCCCCATTTCCCGTGCGAAAACATGCCCGAAGGGATATGTCGTCGCCCAATCCGTGCGGTGGTTTCCCCCAAGCATCACCTTCAACCCCGGGGCTATCGAGCAGAACGAGCCGATCACAAGGCTGGCGCCGTCGCCGCGCTCGGAAAGCTCGATGTCCGTGTGGCCGTAGGTAAAGCGCCCAACCGTCACCGTCCCGGATCTGAGCTGAACCTGTTTTGTCCCGTCGGGCGGATTGTCTGGAAAGTAAAGCGGTGCATCCCGCCCAGAAGGCGTCGCCACATCCGGACGTGGTGCTCGCTGACCCGGAATCGCCACGCCATGACCGACTAGGCCCCGACCGACGTTTGGGGTGCCGCGGCTTCGATGGATTGAACACTGTCGAACACCTCCAGCACAGGCGGGCCATCGTACATTCCCTCAGACGTCTTTGCGCCCTTGTGCGCCGCCCGAAACGCCTCGGACTTCGTCCAGGCCAGGAACGCGTCCTTGTCGCGCCAGAGCGTGTGGGAGGCGTAGAGACGGACGTCGCCATCGGCCTCTCCCTTCATCAGGTGGAAACTGACGAAGCCATCGACGGATTTCAGGTGGCTGTCGCGCGTCGCCCAAAGGGTCTCGAAGGCGTCTTCCTGTCCGGCCCGCACCCGAAATCGGTTCATGGTCAGATACATGTCACCCCCGTTTTCGCTGCGACAGCGTTACAGCAACGAAAGCGCGGGGGGTATGTCAAGATAAGTGCGACGGAAAACCAAAGCTGCGCCGTGCAAGACAGAGGGATCACACAAGGCCCTGCCTCATCCGTGCCGAGAGGACGTCACATGCCACACACTTATCGCCCCGCCGCTGCAATCGCTGGTCTGGCCGTTGCTGCCGGTCTTTCCCTCACCCCGATTCTGACGCAAGCGCAAGGGTTCCGGACCCACACCGCCACGCAGTCCCAAACCGTTCGGCCCGTCGCCACGACCCGCTCGGTCGGGCCGACCGAGGTCTCCATTTCAACCCGCGGCCGCACGCGCACGATCACAACCAACGGTGTCCCCAATCACCGCGTCGGGGCCTTCCCGAACCGTGGCAATCCGCACCAGATCGCGGCGCGCACGCGGGTCTTTTCCGTCACAACGGCACCGACCCAGGCGCGGCGCCCCACGGAACTCGGCGTGCGCTACATCATGGGTGTCGCGATCAATGGCGTCGTGTTCGACCCCATGGCCGCCGAGTTTTATCAGGGCAATCCGCGCAGCGGCTGGAATTACGATGCGCTCGGCGGGGCCGTGCCGCTTGGCGTTGACGCAAACCATGCGCATGTCCAGCGGGATGGCACCTACCACTACCACGGCATCCCCACCGGATTGTTGGAGCAGGTCGGGTGGCGCCCCACGACGCACTCGCCCCTTGTGGGATGGGCCGCCGACGGGTTTCCGATTTACGCGCTGACCGGCGCGCCGACGGGTCAGGTCCAATCCATGCAAAGCTCGTACCGTCTGCGCGACGGCCAGCGCCCCGGCGGCGCATCCGGGCCGGGCGGACGCTATGACGGGGCCTTCGTCGAGGATTACGAGTATGTCGCCGGATTGGGAGATCTGGACGCATGCAACGGCGCGTTTACCGTCTCGGCCGAGTTTCCGAACGGCACCTACGCCTACTTCCTGACCGAGGGCTTTCCGTATATCCCGCGCTGCCTGACGGGCACACCCGATGCGAGCTTTGACACCGGACGCGGCCGCGGACCCGGCGGCGGTGGCGGACCAAGGCCACAGCGGCCCTGACCTCGGCGGCACCGAACGAACGACGGTTCAACGAAAAAGGCCGCCCAAAAGGGCGGCCTTCTCGAAATATCTGAGCAAACGCTTAACGCTTGGAGAACTGGAAGCTCCGGCGCGCCTTGCGCTTACCGTATTTCTTCCGTTCCACCACGCGGCTGTCGCGGGTCAGGAAACCGGCGGCTTTCAGCGCGCCACGCAGCGAGGGTTCGTACAGCTGCAGCGCTTTCGAAATCCCGTGCTTCACGGCACCAGCCTGGCCCGAGAGGCCACCGCCTTTGACCGTGGCCATCACGTCAAATTCACCTTCAACACCGGCAACCTGGAACGGCTGGCGCAGGATCATCTGCAGAACGGGGCGCGCGAAATAGGCGTCCATGTCCTTGCCGTTCACGGTCACTTTGCCCGAACCCGGCTTGATCCAAACACGGGCAACGGCGTCTTTCCGTTTGCCGGTGGCATAGGACCGGCCCAGTGCGTCGCGCACAGGTTCGCGGGGGGTGTCGTCAAAGATCGGGGTCGCGGCGGGGGCATCGGCCCCATCCACGGCGCCCTTCAGCTCATCGAGCGAGGTCAGAGTCTCGGCCATGGGTTATGCGCTCCGCGTGTTTTTGGGGTTCATCGATTTGACATCCAGCACTTCCGGCGACTGTGCCTCATGCGGATGTTCGGCGCCGGCATAGACGCGCAGGTTGGTCATCTGCTGGCGGCTCAGCGGGCCGCCGGGCAGCATGCGCTTGACGGCCTGCATGACGACGCGTTCGGGATGGGCGCCTTCCAGGATCTGACCGGTGGTGCGGGATTTGATCCCACCCGGGTATCCGGTGTGCCAGTAGTTCGGCTTGTTGCGCTTGTCGCCGGTCACCTGCACCTTGTCGGCGTTGATGACGATGACATTGTCACCCATGTCCATCGACGGGGTGAAAGACGGCTTGTGCTTACCGCGCAGCCGCATGGCGATGATCGACGCAAGACGGCCCAGAACAACGCCTTCGGCGTCGATCAGGATCCATTTCTTGTCGATATCCGCCGGAGTGGCAGAAAAGGTTTTCATGGTTCGGTCCTTTCGGGGGCGCCGATCCAATGCCGGCGACCAGAATGACGACGAGGGGCCGTGGCCCCTCGGTGAGATGTGGGTGTTCTAAGCATTTTCGGGGTCAGGTCAAGATATCCGAATTTGCGTTTTTGTAGCAAAAACAGGGGGTTAAATATGCGGTATTATTTTACCCCAATTCTCAAGACCCGCCATTGGCCTGATATCACCGGGTTTGCCTTGCACCACACGCGGTGCTCCGTCACATCTTAGGAGCACCTCGGCGAAAAGGATCGCATGCATGGACCCTGCCGTATTCATCGCTGCCGCCGGATTGCTGGTCGCTGGCACCCTGATCGGCATTTGGCCGATGCGCAAGCTGATCGTGGTCACCGAGGCGAAGCACGAATTAAAGCACGGATCGGCCGGGTTTCTGCGCAGCGTCGGGGGGTGGGCCGTCATTGCCTTCTGGCTTATGGCGGTGTGGTTCTTTGCGACGATCATTGGCGATTGGGGCGCGACAGGCGATCTGGAGGGTGCGCTCGCACGTGCCGAGCTCCGGCTCTACGTGCTGCTTGAAATCGCGGCCGCCCTGTCGGATTCGTAATGTCCTCCACGGTATCGGCCACCCAGATCCCCCTGCTTTGCCCCGCCTGCGGCGGCCAGCGGCGTTATGATCCCGAGACGCGCGGGCTGGTTTGCGCCAGTTGCGGCACGCCCGAGGCCCTTGTGCCGCCCGTGGATCACAAGGCCGCCGCCGAGTTCCCCTATCACAGCGACACGCCCGAGACCGAACCTGCCGACGTCCCCGACCGGCGGACCCATCACTGCGACACCTGCGGGGGTGAAGTCGTGTTCACCGGCGCGGCTCTGTCCGATCAGTGCCCCTACTGCGATGGCGCCGTGGTGTTGGGCGGCGACGATCCGAGCTATCGGACGATGGCGTTGATCCCCTTTGCCATCGCGGGTCAGGATGCATGGACCCGCGCCAACGCTTGGGTCGGGGCCCGGTGGGCGGCTCCGGGCGACCTGGGCACCGCCGTGTCGGCGGGGCGGATGGCGGGCCTCTACGCCCCGTTCTGGACCTTCGACACCGAAGAAGCGGTCGACTACTGGGCCAAGGTCACCACGGGATCTGGCAAGAACAGGCGCACACGCTCGGTCAGCGGGTCGTTGCGGATCTGGTTCAACGATCTGCTGGTCCCGGCCTCCCCCCATGTCACCCCCCTGATCCGGGATGGCATTCTGCATGAATTCGACCCCGACCGCCTGCTGCCCTACGACGAAGCTTACCTTGCCGGGTTCGCGGCCGAACGGCACCACCAAAGCGTCGCCGACGGGTTGGCGTCGAATGCCGACGACAAGGACCTTCTGATCCGAAATCGGATCCGAAAAGACATCAAGGGCGGCTCGGTCAGCAACCTCGGCTACAAGACCGACACGTCCGGCATCCACTACAGGCGGATCCTCCTCCCGGTCTGGATCGTCCACTACACCTATGAGGGAACCGCCAAAAAGGTGGTTGTCTCTGGCATCGACGGACGGTGCTACGGCGAACGGCCGTTCTCGACCTGGAAGCTGACCGGGTATTCCGCCCTGTTGACCGCCGCCGCGATGCTTGTCGGTGTGCTGTGGGGCGCCGCCGGATTTCTTTGATCCAAAAACAGGGGGCCGAAGCCCCCCTTTGCATTCCCTCACGGCGCGCGGTCACTCGGCCGGCTGGCCCACTGCGTCCCGCACATCGTCCCGCGCGGTGTTCACGCGCGTGTCCTTGTCCGAGCGGAAAAACAGCGACTCGATCGTATAAACCAAGATCGCCGCGCCGACCGCACCCACGGCCGCGATCCCGAGCAGCACGATCACGTCGATGGCCCCGCCCATATCCGACAGTCGGGACGAGGTGACGGCCAGAACGAACCAAACCGCCGCGACAGCGCCCACCGGCATGAACATTTGCGCAATCAGGAACTTGCGCCATCCGATGTGCCGGTCGCGGATCAGCACATAAAGGTAGGCGACGGTGACGATCCCGGCTGCCACCACCAAGCCCCAGAACAAGCCCCGGCCAAACATCTCTTCGAAGACGGCAATCAAGGTGCCAAGTGTAAGCTCTTCCATAAGTCGATCTCCTCCGGTTGGGGCTTAGGCGCGGCCGCGCAGCATGGCGTTGTAGGTGGCCTTGAGGGCGACCTCTTTCATCAGCCAGCTGATCCACAGCTCTTCCAGCGGGGCGATCACGCCCGGGAAGCTTGGAACCAAATCGTTGTTGTAGTCGAACTCGATCAGCATGGCGCGACCGATCCGGGTGATCATCGGGCAAGAGGTATAGCCGTTGAAGATGGCCGTGCCCTCCTGGCCTTGCGTGGCGGCAACAAGGTGGTCTTCGACCACGGGAACCTGCCATTTGGCGCTTGCCGCGGTCTTGCCCTTCGGAACACCGGCGACGTCCCCGGCGGCAAAGATATTCGGATAGCGGTTGTGGCGCAGCGTGTACTGGTCGACCTCGGCCCATCCCTGGCCAACCCAACGGTCTTCCCAATGCAGGCCCGATTGCACGATGAACTCGGGCGCGCGCTGTGGGGGGATCACGTGCAGGTAATCGTATCCCTCTTCGACCGGTCCATCCGCTGTGTCGAAGGTGGCGATCTTCGCATCCGCATCAATCCGGGTCAGGGTGCGTTGCATCTGCGTGTCGATCCCACGTTCACCAAACAGCATCCGGACCTTCTCGGCCACGATCGGCACACCAAAGAGACCACCCTGCGGGGCCGCATAGATCACTTCCGCGTTCTCGCGGTTGCCCGCGCGTCGCAGGCGGTCATCGATCAGGAAAGTGTGCTTCAAAGGCGCGCCGGCGCATTTCATCTCGGTCGCGGGCCGGGTGAAGATGCCGCGCCCGCCCTCTTCGACGAATTGCGACGCGGCATTCCATGTCCGTGCTGCATATTCCGGCCCGGCATAGAGCGCGCCGATCCCGTTGCTGCCGACCATGTCGAGCGAGAAGCCCTCGATCGCGTCGTGATCCAGCACGAGACCTGGGGCAAGGACCAGAAAATCATAGTCAACGGTGCGTCCGTTTTCGGTGGCTACGGTCTGCGCTTCGGCATCGACCAGTGCGACACGCTCGGGGATCAGATCGACCCCGGACGGGATCCAATCGGTGGTTTGCGACACCACGTAGTCCGCGGGCTTGAGGCCGGCCGCGACCAAGGTCATGCCCGGCTGGTACAGATGCCGCGCGCGGGGGTCGATGACGGTGATCTGTCCGCCCTCCATGCGCCGAAAAAGCCGGTTGGCCAGGGCCGTGCCTGCGGCCCCTGCCCCGATGATGACCACCTTTGCATTGGTGCTGACCGTCGGGCCGACACCCGCGGCGCCCGCTTCTTCGCCGGGCAAGGTTGCAAGCGCCCCCCCGGCGGCCATCATGGCCAAAAACGCACGGCGTGTGCTGTCAAAATCTTGGGTCACGGTACCCTCCTCCAATCATCCCAGTCTTGGAGGTGGCTTAATTTACATTGGTAACTATTGACTTTGACATGGATCAATTATGCGGAGGCTGCGGCACCGCGCCAGAAAATCGCACCGATCCGCGACTTTCCCCTTGCACCGACTCACCTTGCGCCCTACCTGCGCCTCCACCGGGCACCGATCCCAACCCCATGTATGGGGGGGCGCTAAGGACCCGCCACATCACTCTACTGGAAAGAAGGGGGAGCGCCATGGACAGCGCCGACCTCTTCCAACTGGGGACTGGTCTGGAGACAGGCGCCCATGCGGAAGACACAAGCAGCCTTGTGGCTGCAAACGACATGCCTCGGGACGTGCTCGATGACGATCGGGATGATCATTTCATTCGCCGCGACGGTGCGGTGTTTGCAGGCACGCATCTGATCATTGAAGTCGAAGATGGCCACGGTCTGGATGACGAAGACCGCATCCAGCAGGCGTTTCGCGATTGCGTGACGGAATGCGGCGCGACGCTGCTGCATATCCACACGCACAAGTTCTCGCCCCAAGGCGTCAGCGGCGTGGCCGTTTTGGCCGAAAGCCATATCTCGGTCCACACGTGGCCGGAAATCGGCTACGGTGCTTTTGACGTGTTCATGTGCGGGGATGCCGAGCCGTGGCGCGCCGTGGGCGTGCTGAAACGCGCCTTCGGCACCGAGCGTGTGCATGTCAAAGAACTGCGCCGCGGGGAAGGTCTTGTAAGCGACGTCGTCGCCGCCTGACCCTTGCCATCCGACGCGAACCGGGTGGGGCGCGGATGCGCCCTTCCCGATCTGTTGTAGGAGATCCGAACATGAGCGATGAAGACCGCTGGCCGCCCCATTGGAACATCGAACGGTTGCATGCCGACCACCTTCAGGGGCTTCGGATCACGACCGAACATTATGACAGCGACACCGATCACCAGCGTCTGCGGGTGATCGAGAACCCGACCTTTGGGCGTATCCTGACGCTTGATGGTGTGGTGCAGGTCACGGAAGCGGACAATTTCATCTACCACGAAATGCTGACCCATGTGCCGATCCTGGCCCATGGCGCCGCGACGCGTGTGCTGATCGTTGGCGGTGGCGATGGCGGCATGGCGCGCGAGGTGCTCAAGCACACATCGATCGAGCAGGTCACGATGGTCGAGATCGACGCCGGCGTCGTGGACTTCTCGAAGCAATACCTGCCCAGCATCTCCGCCGGGGCGTTCGACGATCCGCGCCTCGATCTCGTTATCGCCGATGGTGCCGATTTCATGGCCAAGAACCGCGACAGCTACGATGTCATCATCGTGGACAGCACCGATCCAATCGGCCCGGGCGAGGTTTTGTTCACCGACCATTTCTACGGCCACGCCAAGGCGCGCCTGACCGCGGGCGGTATTCTGGTCACGCAAAACGGCGTTCCGTTCCTGCAAGGGGACGAACTGACCGGGACGATGCGGGCGTTCCAATCCCTGTTCGCTGATGCGTCCTGCTATCTGGCGACGATCCCCACCTATGCGGGCGGGCCGATGGCATTTGGACGGGGAACCGACAGCGACGCCCGGCACGTGGCCCTCGAGACGATCCAAGACCGTTTCGCCGCCGCCGCGTTCGAGACGGACTACTACACGCCCGAGGTGCACAAAGCCGCCTTCGCCCTGCCGCCTTACGTCTCGCGGCTGATCCCGGGCTAAGCGCGCACCCCGTCTCTGTTTCAGACATATCCCGGGCGATACCAACGGCCGGGGGCAGCGCCCCTTCGACCATGGGAAATCCGCGTTACCGCTCGGGCGGAATGGAATAGGTCATGGACGCCCGCGCGACCGGCCCGTCGACACCATCCGAAAACAGCAAACACTCCCCAACCGCCAGAACCCGCCCAAGCTTCAAGACCCGGCATTCACAGATCAGGTCCACGCCCGCCGCGGGTTTGCGCATGAAATCCATTGAGCAATTGGTCGTGACCGCCAACGCCTTCGGACCGATCATCGCCAAGATCGCCAGATACACCGACACGTCCGCCAGACCGAACATGGAGGGCCCCGATACGGTTCCCCCGGGGCGCAGATGCTGCTCGCCCACCACCAAACGCACACGGATCGACATCGGCCCCACATGTTCCACACGGAAATCGTCCTTCACCTGGGGAAATGTCTCCTCCAGGAAGGCCGTCAGCGCCGGGATATCCATTTTGGGATCTGCTGCCATCGTCATTGGTCCTTGCCTGTGCCCCGAAAAAGAGCGTGCTTTTCACATCTCGTTAGCCTCGCTATCTTGCCGGGAGGACGAGACGGCTACAAGAGATCACCCACATGACCGAGCCCCTTTTGCTGCGCGAGGACCGCGGCGCCATCACCTATCTGACGATGAACAGCCCCGCGCGCCTGAACGCCTTGTCCGACGACATGATCGCCGAGCTGACGGACACGTTCGGCGACCTCATGCACAGTGACACCCAAAGGGTGATTGTGTTGCGCGGCGTGGGAAAAGCGTTTTGCGCAGGCCACGACCTGAAGGAAATGCAAGCCAAGCGCCAGAACCCCGATGGCGGGGCGGCAGCCTGGCGGGATTTGTTCAACCGCTGCGCTGCGATGATGCAGACCATTCCACGTTTGCCGCAGCCGGTCATCGCAGAAGTGCATGGCATCGCAACCGCTGCCGGCTGCCAGCTTGTGGCGTCCTGCGACATGGCGGTCGCGACGGACGGAACGAAATTCGGTGTGAACGGCGTGAATATCGGGCTGTTCTGCTCAACACCGATGGTGGCGCTCAGCCGCAATATCCCGCGCAAACAGGTCTTCGAGATGCTGACCACCGGGGAATTCCTGAGCGCCGACCGGGCCCGCGACCTCGGGCTGATCAACCGTGTCGTGCCCGAGGCGGATTTGTCCACGACAACCGAAGCCCTGGCCGAGAAGATCGCCGGCAAACTGGGCAAGGCCGTCCGCATCGGCAAACGGGCCTTCTATGACCAGCTGCAGCTGCCGCTCGACAAGGCGTATGAAATGACCGGCGCCGTCATGGTGGAAAACATGCTCGAGCCTGACACGGACGAGGGCATTTCGGCGTTCCTGGACAAGCGCACGCCAGAATGGACGCAGCCGGATTGATCCGCCGCGTCCAAAGGGGCGTCAGCCAAACAAGCCGGTGAACTTCGCGTCGAGATAATCGAGAAGCGGGGCTTCACTGATCTCGGCCCCGGTCGCGTGGCGGATCGTATCCTGTGGCGTGCGCAGGCCGCCATGTTGCTGGACGTTTTCGCGCAACCAGGCTGTCGCTGTCGTCGGATCCCCCGCTCCAAGCTGTGCATCCAGATCCGGTACATCGCGCCGCAACGCGGCGTAGAGGCACCCGGCATAGACATTGCCCAGGCTGTAGGTCGGAAAGTAGCCGAACAGACCGACCGACCAATGCACATCCTGCAGCATCCCGTTGGAGGGTTTGTCGACGGCGATGCCAAAATCGGCAAGGAACCGGTCATTCCATGCGGCTTCAAGGTCCGCGACGGCCAGATCCCCCCGCATCAGGGCGCGTTCAAGGTCGAAGCGCAGCATGATGTGCAGGTTGTATTGCACCTCGTCGGATTCGGTCCGGATATAGCCAGGGCGCAGGGCGTTCACGGCCTGTGTGAAGGCGTCGGCGGATGCGATCCCAACCTCTCCGAATTGTGCTTGCATCTGCCCGAACAGCCACCCGGTGAACGCGGGCGAGCGGCCCAACTGGTTCTCGTAGATGCGGCTTTGGCTTTCATGGACGCCCATCGAGACGCCCTGCCCCAAGACGGTCAGCCCGTAGGCATCGTCGATGTTCTGCTCGTATGCGGCATGGCCGACCTCGTGGATGGTCGAGTAGATGCAGCCGAGCGGCTCCGCCTCGTCCACCCGGGTCGTGATCCGCACATCCGCGCCGGACCCCGACGAGAACGGATGCACCGCGAGGTCGATCCGGCCGCGGCTCATGTCATACCCGAACGCCCGCGCGATTTGATCGCTCAGCGCCAGTTGCATGTCGCGCGGGAACGATCCCGCCAAGGCCGGGGTCGCGCTGGCCTTGTCCATCACCCGATCCCGCAGCGCCGTCAGGCGGGGACGCATCCGGTCAAACAGCTGCGCGATGTCATCGCCCGACATGCCCGGTTCATAGTCCTGAACCAAGGCGTCATACGGATCGCTGTCGCCCGCGATGGCCTGCGCTTCCTGGCGGCGCAATCCGACCACCGTGTCCAGCGTGGGCAAGAACGCGGCGACATCCTCGGCCGCGCGCGCCTTGGCCCAGATGCCCTGCGCCATGGAGGTGACGCGTGCAATCTCGGTGGCCAGGTCGGCGGGCACCTTCGATGCGCGCTCGAACCCGCGCCGGATTTCGCGCAGATGGGCGGCCTCCACCTCGGTTTCAGGCGCGGCGGCCTCCAGCCACTCTCCCATCTGCGGGTCGGTGCGGCGGGCGTGAAGCACGGCTTCGAGGGCGGCCATCTCTTCGGCCCGCTGCGGCGCAGAGCCTTCGGGCATCATGGTTTCCTGGTCCCATCCCAGGCGCATCATCACTTGGCTCAGGGCTTGGGTCTGGCGCTGGTGGGCCAGCAGATCGGACAGCGCAGTCATGTGGCGTTAGCTCCGCACGGATTGTGGCAAGGGATACATCGACAGAAAGCGGGCGCGCAGGATCAGGACCATCAGGACAACGGCCCCAAACTGGTGCACGATGGCAAAATACCATGGCGACGAATTCATGACCGTGACGATGCCGATGATGACCTGCGCCACCATCATGGCGGCGACCCAATTGAAGGCCTGTTTGGTGGCCTGACGTGGGGACTTTCGGGCGACAAACCAAACCCCCATACCGAACAGGAACAGGACGTAGCCGACGATGCGGTGGAAGAACTGGACCGTCCCGTCGTTTTCGAACAGGTTCCGCCAGATGGGCTCAATCGCCCACATGTTGGGCGGGGTGAAGCCGCCTGCCATCAAGGGCCAATCGATGTAATTGCGCCCCGCGTCGATCCCGGCCACGAGTGCCCCGATCAGAATTTGGATCAGCGTCAGATGCAGCAGCCCGGTCGACATGCCCTTCAAGCGGCGATCGGCGTCACGGCGGGCCTGCATCAAAGCCGCCTCATCGCGGCCCAGTTTGAAAATGAACCACGCGATCAGGGCTAGGATCACGAATGCCAGACCAAGGTGAATGGCCAGACGGTATGAGGCGACATCCAACATGCCGGGCGCCAGGCCTGAGGACACCATCCACCACCCGATCGCCCCTTGCAGCCCACCAAGGCCGCCCAGAAGCAACAGCCGCCCGGTCCACCCCGTCGGGATGTTGCGCGTTGCCAAAAGGCCCACAAATCCGATGGCCCAGACCAGGCCGATCACACGGCCCAACTGTCGATGGCCCCATTCCCACCAGTAGATGACCTTGAACTCGGCCAGGGTCATGCCCCGGTTCTGTAACTGGTACTCGGGGATGGCGCGGTAGGCTTCGAACTCGGCCTCCCATGCCGCGGTATCCAGGGGCGGGATGGCGCCCGACAGTGGCGCCCATTCGGTGATGGACAGCCCCGAGTCGGTCAGGCGTGTCAGCCCGCCCACGGCAATCATGATGACAACAAGTGCAAAAAGGCTCATCAACCAGCCACGGACAAGGCGGCGCGCACGGCTTCGGTCCCGGCTGACGCCACCCGGCGTTGCCGCGGGTTTTTGCGTTTCGGTCACCTCTTCGAAAATGTTGCGCCGTTCGGCCATGGACCACCCTCCGTCGTCTCCGCGCGACACCTATCGCGCTTGCCCCAAGGCTTCAAGAAAACGCGACATTCCGCGCCACGCATTTGCGCCCACGCCTGCCGGACACGGCCTTGCCGCGCCCCCGGCTTCGCCCTAGCCTTCCCGGTTCAGGCCCCGCGAAAGGACCCCGATGAAAGACGCCGCCGCCCCTGCCCCGACGCCCACGCTCCTGGCCGATTACCGCCCGCCCAATTACGCGGTCGACGCGGTCCACCTGACCTTCGACTTGGCCGAGAGCGCCACCCGCGTAACATCACGCATCGCGTTCCGCGCCCATCCGGGCGGGCTGCCGGACGGCAATCTGGTTCTGGATGGGGAAGGCTTGCGGCTGATCCGTGTGGCCGTCGACGGGCGGGACCTGACCGCGCTGGACTATCTTCTGACCGATACGGGCCTGACCATACCGGCGGCGCAGCTCCCCGGCCCAACCTTCACCTTCGAAGCCGTCGTCGAGATTGACCCGAAATCAAACACAGCACTCGAAGGACTTTATGTGTCGAACGGAATGTTCTGCACCCAGTGCGAGGCGGAAGGCTTTCGGAAAATCACATTCTATCCGGATCGACCAGACGTGATGGCGCCCTTCTCGGTGCGCATCAACGCGGACCTGCCGGTGCTTTTGTCGAACGGGGACCCGACGGCGTCCGGCCCGGGATGGGCCGAGTGGCATGATCCGTGGCCGAAACCGGCTTATCTGTTTGCCCTGGTTGCTGGCGATCTGGTCGCCCATAGCGACAGTTTCACAACCGCATCGGGCCGTGACGTTGCGCTCAACATTTGGGTGCGCGACGGCGATCAGGACAAGTGCGCCTATGCAATGGATGCGCTCAAACGGTCGATGGCATGGGATGAGACCGCCTATGGCCGGGAATACGATCTGGACGTGTTCAACATCGTCGCAGTCGACGATTTCAACATGGGCGCAATGGAGAACAAGGGCCTGAACATCTTCAACTCCAAATACGTTCTGGCCTCGCCCGAGACAGCGACGGATCGTGACTACGACCTGATCGAGGGGATCGTGGCCCATGAGTATTTCCACAACTGGACCGGAAACCGCATCACCTGCCGCGACTGGTTCCAACTGTGCCTCAAGGAAGGGTTGACCGTCTTTCGCGACCAGCAGTTCAGCGCGGACATGCGCAGCGCCCCGGTGAAGCGGATCGAGGATGTCCTGCAACTGCGCGCCCGCCAGTTTCGGGAAGATGCCGGACCGCTGGCCCACAACGTGCGTCCAGAAAGCTACATCGAAATCAACAACTTCTACACCGCTACCGTGTACGAAAAAGGGGCCGAGGTCATCCGCATGCTCCACCTTCTAGTGGGGCCGGACGCCTACCGGGCGGCCCTGGACCTGTATTTTGAGCGCCACGATGGCCAGGCCTGCACCATTGAGGATTGGATCAAGGTGTTCGAGGATTCCACCGGACGTGACCTGAGCCAATTCAAACGCTGGTACAGTCAAGCCGGCACACCGCAGGTCACCGCAACCTGGGCGCGGGACGGTGACACGCTTGCGCTGCATCTCCGGCAGTCCGTCCCACCAACGCCGGGACAACCGCTTAAGGAACCCGCAGTCCTGCCAATCCTGATGGGCCTGATCGCCCAAGACGGGACGGAAGTGTTGGCCGATACCCTGATCGAGCTTGACGGCCCCGAGTGCACGCAGCGGTTTGACCTCGCAGCCTTGGCCGAAGCCGCAGGCGTGCCGACGCCGGAACATGTGGTGCCGTCTTTGCTGCGCGGCCTGTCGGCACCCGTGGTTCTTGACGCGCCGCTCACGGCGGAAGATCGGCTTGTCCTGCTCGCCCATGACAGCGACCCGTTCAATCGGTGGGAAGCCGGGCGCAGCCTGATGCGCACGGCCTTGGTCGAGCAGATCGCGCATGGCGCTGCCGTCCCGAGCGATCTTCTGGACGCGTTGCAGAAAACGGCGCTCAATGCTGACCTTGACCCGGCGTTCCGCGCGCTTGTGCTGTCCCGCCCCTCCGAAGACGATCTGACACAAGCCGTCGTCGATGCCGGCCTCGTGCCCGATCCCGACGCGATCCACGCGGCCCGTGACGCCATGGGCGCTGCAATGGCCGCGCATATGCAGGACGGGCTGGCAGAACTCTACGAAAGCCTGTCCACTGGCCCGATCTATACCCCCGATGCCGAGAACACGGCGAAACGGGCGTTGCGCAACACCGCACTCACCCTGTTGACCAAGGTCGAGGGACCGGACCGCGCCCGAACACAATACGCCGACGCCAACAATATGACCGACCAGATGGCGGCATTCACCGTCCTGCTCGAGGCCGGCGACGCGGCGATTGCGGATGCCTTCTATGGCCAATGGAAATCGGACCGTTTGGTGATGGACAAATGGTTCATGGCGCAGGTGGCCCATGCCGAGCCGGGAACCGCCGTCGCAACCGCCGAGCAACTGACGGCCCACCCGGATTTTGACTGGCAGAACCCCAACCGCTTTCGGTCCCTGATGGCGGGCCTGACGGCCGGCAATCCCGCAGGGTTCCACGCGGCCTCCGGGAACGGGTATCGGTTCCTGACAGACTGGCTGCTGAAACTTGACGCCAAGAACCCGCAGACCGCCGCGCGCATGTCGACCGCCTTCGAGACATGGAAGCGCTATGACGTGGACCGGCAGGCACTGATCCGGGACCAGCTGCAGCGCATCCGGTCGACAGACGGTTTGTCGCGCGATCTGGGCGAGATGGTGGACCGGATGCTGGACGCCTGAGGGCGGGTGGTCAGCCCAACATAAGGCTCACACCCCAAATCAGCGCGATCAGCACCGGTTGGTGCACGAGGTAGATGATCAGGCTGTGGCGACCCGGGACACCGGCCCGCACCAGCCACCGCGGCGCCGGTGCCCTTGCAAGGCGATCCCATAGCCCGATCCGGTCCCCCAGTTTGGCCGTGGCAAGGCCCAGAAGAAACGGCGCAAACCACGGCACCAATGGCACATAGTCCACCGATCGGATGGGCACCGCCTGCAGCCCTGTCCACCACAACACGGGCGCGTCAAACGCAGCGAGCCCCGGTTGGGTCGCAAGCCAAAACAGGGCAACGGCAAGTGCAATCACAGCCCAGTCGGGCAACCGCAAGCAGGCGAGGCCAATCAAGCTGCTCAGCGCGATCGCGTGCAGGATGCCAAAAAAGATGAACGCGTCGGGGACAGCAACCAGCGTTGCCCCCGTGATCAAGGCAGCGGCGGCGGCGATTTTGCCGAAGCGCCACAGGAAACCCCGCCATTGGATCCCGGCCCCATGGGCCAGCCAAAGGCTCATCCCCGCCAGCGCCAGAAAACTGCCCGCTGTGGCCAGGGCCAGTATCCGCCAGCCCCCCGTCGACGCGGTAAACGGCGCGAGATGGCCAAACAGCTCCAGGTCGTAGACGAAATGGTAGATCGCCATCGCCAGAAGCGCCGCACTGCGGGCCACATCCAAGGCATATAGCCGCCCCCGGGGGCGCAACGCGGCGTCTGTTTGAATCGGATCGGCATTCGTCATTGCGTGGGACCGTAGCAGCGGGGCCACAGGGGGCCTAGGGCCATCCCAACGCCGGACGGCACGTCATATGCGTGTTACCTCCATTTGGTGTGACGCGCCCATGGTGATGCAGGACCGAATAGACCCGCTGATCGTTGAGCGCGCGCCTTGGATGGCCGATCGGTCCCCCCTTGGTGACTGGGCCAAATGGGCCTTGGACGGAATGTTGCGCTACCGCCAAACTCTGGCGATTGCCGAGACCCTCAAGGATGAGAGCGCCCATACCGTCATGGCACGGATGGCGCGATTGATCGCGCGCCGGGTCGAGGTCGAGGGTCTTGCCCATATTCCGCGATCGGGCGGCGCCCTGATCGTCGCCAATCACCCAACCGGAATTGCCGACGGCCTCGTGCTCTACCGCTTGTTGCAACGCAGGCGTCCTGACGCCTTCTTTTTTGCCAATGCGGACATTCTGAGGGTCCTGCCCCAACTGGACCGTGTGATCGCGCCCGTCGAATGGCGCCACGACCACCGCACCCACGCCAAGACGCGCGCCACAATGACCTATACGCGGCGCGCGCTCGACGAAGGTCGCATCGGGGTCATCTTCCCGTCTGGCCGGTTGGCAAAGCGACACTGGCTCAGTCTTGTCGAACGGCCATGGATGGCGTCCGCTGCGATGCTTGCCCGCAAGTTCGACGTCCCGGTGATCCCGGTTCACATCAGCGCCCGAAACTCTGCGATGTTTTACGCCTTCGACCTGCTGCACCACAGCCTGCGGGACATCACGCTGTTCCACGAAACCCTGAACAAGCGGCGGCAACGCTTTGAAGTCCGGATCGGTCAGCCCATCGCGCCCGATGACCTCTCGCCGCAAAGCAACGTGGCCATTGCGCAGCTTCGGGACGCGTGCCTGTCCTTGGGCGAACGGCAAAGCCTTGGACAACCGCTTTTGCGGACGTCCTTTGGCGGCACACGGGTCCGTGCACCGTTGGGCTGGAACACGACGGGCCCCTAGGGACCGCACGGGAAAGCGGGCTTGCCCGGGGGATGTCCCGAACCTGCCCAAAATTCGGCACAATCCTGCGGCCAATCTTGCCCTATGGACGGATACATCGAATACACATCGCGCCCTGGCCATGTCGGGCTGACCCTGATCACCCTGGGCGGTTTGTCTGTGCTGGCGGCCCTGTTCTGGCAGACGGCACCGGGCTACGTGCTTTTGCTCCTGATCCCTTCGATCCTGATCTGCATGTACCAAACCGTCGTCACGCCGACCTTTGGCCTGCGCATGGGTGAGGCTGAGTGGGTGATCATGGACGGCATCAACGACATGCGCATTGCCGCGTCTGAGATCGCGTATCTCCGCGTGGTCGAGCGCAGTGACGCAGCCCACGCCAGCGTCGTCTTGTCAAACGGGATCGAGTTGGACGTGCCACTTGATGATGACCAGCTGCATGGCAACCTCGTCGCGGATGCCCGTGCGATGGGCATTACTGTGCAGCAACGCTAACCCCCCACCCCCAAGGCTTAGATCATCACGGGCGCGGCAACGGCACGCGCGACTGGCTTGGTGCGTGGAGCATCGCGCCCGGCGCGATCGCCCGCGCCAACAAATCTCCGGGGCGTGGATCCGGCCTCCGGCGGGATTGGCAATAGTCCTGCGCGCGGACCCAATCGCGCATATCAGCCCGTTTTCGGGCCGAGTGAAACGGCCCCCAGTCGGCGGCCACGCCCCGCATCCCTTCGGACACGACCCCATCCCGCGGAACCGTGATCGCCATGATCCGAATGCCACAGCGCAAGTTCGCCACACCGTCCAACAAAGCCTGGCCCGAGCGGACGGCGCAGTTGCGATAGCGGGCGGTGCCCGGTGCGATTTGCACGAGGCCGAACCAGCGCCCCCCCCACCCACAGCCGTGGGCCGGTGCGTGCTTTCATGCCAGGCCAGGGTCGATACCAGCCCCGTCCAGAACGCGGCCCGTCCCGCCCGATCGGCCTGCACATATCCGGGACACCAATGGACAATGTCACGTGGCACCACGTCCAGCAGCGGCGCGCCCGGTCCCCGGTCCGCGCAAGGCCGTCATGACAGCGCGCGACCAGCGTGCGCCCTGCGGGTGATCGTCCCACCGCGCCGCAGCCAGCGGCCAGCCTTCGCGGCGGTCAGGTCGTGCGCTGGACACCGGGGCCAGCGGGCTGTCGGGCGGACCATCGGCCATCGGCGTGTTCGAGACGGCAGCGGCGTCGGATGCGGCGGGCGCCATCTCCAATTCAGCGGACGGGGCGGCGACCAAAGGGCTCGGCCCCGCCTCGGCCCAAAGGCCGGACGGCAGAATGCCAAGCCAAAGCCCCATTGCGGCCCCGACCGATGGCATGCGCAATATCCCCCACGTCATACGCATCCGGGGGAGACTGCCGAGCGCGCGCCCCCAAGGCAAGCAAAACCGTTACCCTTGGGTCAACCTTGGCAATAGCTCTGCTGACGAATCCAGTCGCGCATATCTTCGCGTTTGTGGCTTTGGCTTGAATGCATCGGCCCCCAATCAGCGGCGACCCCCCGATTGCCTTCGGACACCATGTTGTCGCGCGGGACGGTGCGCGCCCAGATCCGGTAGGCGCAACTGACATTGGCCACCCCGTCGAGCAAGGCCTGCCCGCTCGTCGCCTCGCATTGATAGAACCGGGCCGTTGCGGGCGAGATCTGCACAAGACCAAACCACCGGCCGCCGCCCCCTACAAGCTCGGGCTGCCAGGTGCTTTCGTGCTTGGCCAGGGTCGACATCAAACCGACCCAGAACTGTTCCCGTTCGACCAGGTCGTTGTCCCGGTATCCAGGGCACCATTCATCAATATCATCGGGTTCCAATGTCGGAAGGATCGCAGCGTAGGTTTGCACGGCGGCGAAGCTTGCGGCCTCCCACGCATCGTTTCCCGGCACGTGATCCCATCGCATCACCGCCGGCGCGGCGGGCTCGGCCCGTCCGAACGAAATCATACCGCATCCGGTCAGAAGGATGAGAGCTGCCAATGGAGCGACGAGGATCCGCATGGGCCCTCCTTTATTCGATAGCGTGTGTGGTGCCCCGTTGTGCGCCCGCACGCGCCGGTTGCGCAAGTCGGGCGCGCCGGTTCGGCGGAATCGCGCCGCTGCCTACATCCCACCGCCCATCAGGAAACTGCGGAAGGACACGCTCTGATGGCCCAGGGTCAGGACCACGACCGCCCGGTCCACCACGACCAACGTATCGTTGCGTCCGGTCCGTGCAATCAATTCAAAGCCATCCTCACCGAAGACCGGCGCCGAGGCCGGCGGGTCGCCTCGACGGGCCAGGGACGCGAACTGCGGTTCAAGCACGCCCCGAACCCCCTCTTCGGGCAGAATGGCCACCGTCTGCGCATCATCCCATACAAATGTGCAGCTGAGCCGGGCCACAGCCCCGTCCGGCCATGCCGCAATGTCGTCGGTCGCAGGTTGCAGACGTCCCATGAGGCCAAAGGTCTCGCGATCGGTAAAGCCACGCTCGGCGAAGGCGTCGCGTGTGGCCAATCCATATCGGCCGCACAGGAAAATCGCGCCGGGAATGGGACTGGCCCCCTGCCCTCCAAAGCTGCCCGAGGCGGCCCAGAGAAACGGATCCGGGAAACTGGACACCACGGGCGGCGCCTCGACGGTGGTCAGGGGAAGCGGTCCGCCCAACGCGTCGAGGAACCGCGGGGCATCCAGATGGGCCAACTCGGCGATGTCGAGGATCGCGCCCAAGGGAAAATCCAACGCTGGATCGGCGGATTGACTGGTCGCGCGCAGCGGTCCGACCAGCGCGGCTAAGACGCAAGCAAGGGCGAAGGAATGCTTCATCATCACGCGCCCGAACCTATGTGAGAATGTGCTGAAAGTGGCGCGGTTGACGGGGCTCGAACCCGCGACCCCCGGCGTGACAGGCCGGTACTCTAACCAACTGAGCTACAACCGCGCGCAACGCAGGGACAGTGGGCGGACATGGCGGTGGCGCGGTTGACGGGGCTCGAACCCGCGACCCCCGGCGTGACAGGCCGGTACTCTAACCAACTGAGCTACAACCGCGCAGCCATGCCGCCGGGATGCCCCGACGTGGCGTGTGGTCTATGCGCCCGCGCTTGGGCCGTCAAGCGCAACCGCACAGAAAATCGTCCTCATTGCTCTTGCAAACGCGCTTCGCGCAAAACCACGTAAATTCCGGCCCCGGCGATCATGGCCGACCCGATCCAGAGGCGCAGGCCCGGCTCTTCTCCGAAGACCAGCCACCCCCAGAATATGGCCATCGGCAAGGACACGTATTCGAAGGGCGCAATGACCGCCGCATCGCCGATCCTGTAGGCCTGACTCAGCCCATAGCCGATGAAGCCGCCCATCACGCCCATCGCACAGATCCGCATCCAATCCTCGGTCGAAGGCCAGATCCAGGGGCGCACCAGGAATTGGATGCTCTCGTTCTCGACCAAGGGCAGGAAACGCCCGTCGCCCGCCACCAAGAAGAAGACAACCGAGGTGCCCAGAAACGCGACATGGATGTAGATCGACATGGCCGAGGCCGCGCTGTGCGCCCCGAGGTACCGGGTCATCACCTGCATCGCCGCATAAAACAGGGCCGCAAGAATCGGCAAAGCGTAGGTCCACAGTGGGGTGTCGCCCAGGCCGTCAGTATCCATCATCACGAGGACACCCAAAAATCCGACCAAGACAGCCGACAGGCGCCGGACGCCAACAGTTTCCCCCAACACCGGGATCGACAGCAACGTGATGAACAAGGGCGCGACGAAAAAAACCGCCGTGGCCAATCCAAGCGGCATCACCGCCAACCCGGTGAAGAATGTCAGGTTTGCAAAGACCAGCATGACCGCGCGCAGTGCGTGCAGGCCCGGGGTTCGGGTCCGCAGCAGAGACACGCCCCCTTCGACCCGCAAGATTGCGATGGCGATCCAGATCGCAATGGCCGAGCGCAGAAAGACCAGTTGGTGCAGCGGGTAGCCCCCCGACAAAGCCTTTACGATCATGTCGTTGATTGAAATCAGCGTAACGGCAAGCACCACCAGCGCGATGCCAAGCCGGGGGGCGGATGGGGCAGATGTCATCCCGGCATCCCCGCAGACACAGCCGCATCCAATACATCCCCCGACGGCCACGTGACCCGGCGTTCAACCACGTCTGTTCCAAGGAAAAAGACGGTGTGCGGCGGCGACTCGGTGCCGCCGAGGGCCCTGTAAAACGCCCGGGCCTTCGCGTTGCCGTCCAAAACCTCCAGCGCCACGGACCGGGCTCCGGCCCGCGCGGCGACCGCCTGCAACAAGAGGCGCCCCAAACCGCGCCCGCGTGCCGATTTTGCGACGTGCAGGTTGTCGAGGAAAACTCCCTGAGGCCCGTGGTCGTAGATCGAGGCAAAGCCAAGCAACCCGGCCCCGTCGCGCTGGACGAACACCTCCATCCCGCCGGCGCCAATGGCGGACCACTTCTCGTCCATGTAGGCCTCGGCCGGCGCGGCGAGCGCGTCGGCGGGCAGAACGCCAGCATAATCCAACCGCCAATTTGCAAGATGCAAGGCGCGCAGGTCGGCAAGATCGGCGGGAACGGCCAGAACGGGGCACAGGGCAATCGTCATGGACGGCACCCTGCCCCCAAGTCTGGCCGCCCGCAAGCGCTGTCAGCGCGGCGGCAGCGGGATGAATTCGGCGTTGTCCGTCGGCGGAAGCTGGAAGCGTCCATGCTCCCAATCGCCCTCGCGCCATGCTTCCTTGGCCGCCTCGATCCGCTCTTTGGACGAGGCCACGAAGTTCCACCAGATGTACCGCGGCCCTTCCAGCGTTTCACCGCCCAGAAGCATGACCCGCGCGCCTTGGGGGCCTGCGGTCATCGAAACCCGGTCGCCCGGACGGAAGACCATCATCTGTCCCGGTTCATACACCTGCCCGGCAATCTCGACCGAACCGCTGGTCACATAGGCACCGCGATCCTCGTGATCATCGGGCAAGGGCAGCTTGGCACCGGGCTGGAGAACCGCGTCGGCATAGAACATCTCGGATGCCGTTTTCACCGGCGCACGTTCGCCGTAGGCATTGCCCAGGATCAGGCGGACTTCTTTACCCTCACCTTCCATCATCGGAAGCTCAGACTTACCGGCATGCACAAAGGCGGGCGCCGTATCCTCGGCATCCTTGGGCAAGGCAATCCAGGTTTGGATGCCAAACAGCTTGTACGGGTTCTTCAGCATCTCGCCATCCACCCGTTCGGAGTGGGTGATCCCGTGGCCTGCCGTCATCAGGTTCACGGCGCCCGGTTCGATCCATTGATCCGTGCCGAGGCTGTCGCGATGGTGAAACTTGCCCTTGTAAAGGTAGGTCACCGTCGCCAGACCGATATGCGGGTGGGGGCGGATATCAATGCCCTGTCCCGTCACGAACTCGGCGGGGCCCATCTGGTCGAAAAAGATGAACGGGCCAACCATTTGGCGTTTAGGCGCGGGCAAGGCCCGGCGCACTTCAAAATCTCCCAGATCACGCGCACGTGGCACAATGACGGTTTCAATCGCGTCAACGTCATCTCCGACCGGGCAGTCGGGATCGAGGGCAGGGTTCCAGCTCATGTCTACACCTATCGGTTAGGTTGCTTTGATGAGCGTTCTAGCGCGGATTCGCAGCGCGCGGCAGATCAATCGGCGAACCGGTTATGTGCGTAAATGCACGAAAAATAGACTGAGAGAAGTGAACGTGCGTTTTTGCTGGATTCGCTCAGCTTAGTCAAAGTCTTCCGATTGGCTCAGCGCTGCCGAAAGGGCCCCGACCGAGGACGCCGCATCCTGGAAGGCTTTTGCCGTATCGCCACAGCCGCCGGCCCGCAATTCAACCGCCATGCGCCGCAGCAATTCTGCCGCCCGGTCCGCACCGAACCCCGCGCGAGCGCTCAGGTCCCGCGTGTCGGGAATCTCGACAAGAGTTTGCGCCACGTAGTGGAGGAAGACGTCGTCGGACGCCATGTCTTTGGGGCTCATTGCACGCCACCCCTGCTTCTTAGTTTCTGTTGGAAGGATCGCGCGCTCGCCTCACGACAGGCGGATGCACACGGCCTATTCCATTGCAGCCGAAACTATTGCACCAACAGGCAACGACAATCAAGGGACGGCCCGACGCCGTGACCGCGGTGTATGCCCATGTCACTTGAAAACCTGGTGGGTGGTGAGGGACTCGAACCCCCGACATCTTCGGTGTAAACGAAGCGCTCTACCAACTGAGCTAACCACCCCACATCAGGCTGCACGCGACTTAGCCAAGGTTGACCGCGGGCGCAAGAGAGCTTGCGCTTAGGCCGTTACAACACGCGCCCCGTGCGGCCCCAGGTGGTGCACAACGCCCTGCCCGCCTGGAAGATCCGACAGGCATTCGGGCGGCAATCCCAACGCCAAGGACCGCAGCACGCGCGACGTGACCCCGTGCGTCACAAGGATTGTGGGGCCCGTCAAACGGTCCAGGACCGACCGGCACCGCGCCACCATATCCTCAAGGGACTCTCCCCCGGGGGCCGAAAACTTCCACAGGTGCGGGTCAGTGTCCTGCGCGACATGGGGGGTCGTTGCCGCGATGTCATCCAGTGTCTGCCCGGTCCAATCCCCCAATCCGATCTCCATAAGGCGGGCGTCGGGCTCGATCGCTGTGTCCGGCAAGGCCAACTCGGCCGTCCGCATGGCCCGCGGCGACGGGCTGGCCAAAACGGGCAAATCCAGCACATCGAGGCGCCGCAAAATCTGACCCTGGGCTTTCGCCTGCTGCACGCCAAGCGCTGTCAGCGGACTGTCCAAATGGCCTTGCAAGCGCGATTGGACGTTCCACTCGGTCTCGCCGTGGCGCAGCACGAAAAGCTCTGGACAGGTCATCATGGTGCAATCACTGCCCGACGCAAACGGGGATCAAAAGGGGGAAATGGTGGGTGATGAGAGATTTGAACTCCCGACATCTTCGATGTGAACGAAGCGCTCTACCACTGAGCTAATCACCCGCCGAGTGGCGGTGGTTTAGCTATCCGACCCGGCCTCTGCAAGACCCGTTTCGGTGCTTTCGGCCTTGGGCGGGCCCTTCCGCTTCAGTTTGATCGTCAGCATATCGCCATTCTGCGCCTCGCGCCGCCCTTTCACCGAGATTTTTCCAAGCGGCGGCAATACCAGTTCATCGCGCGCGTCGAGCGCTTTGCCCAGTTCGTCCAGCACGAGGTCCAACACATCCTTGACGTCCGAGCGTTTGAGGGAGGCGCGATCGGCGACGGCCTGGATCAGGTCCGGACGGCGGATCGTTTCTGACGTCGGCGCGTCCCCACCCTCGGTGGTGTCGCTGACAAGGCTTACCAGTGGTTTTTCCGGGGCGGTCTTCTTGGCAGATACTTTCGGCGTGCTGCGCCGCGCGCTGGTCCGGCCCGCGGACGTCGCTTTGCTGGTCTTCGTGGTTGTCTTGGTACTGCGCGCCATCGTCTGATGCCCCTCCCTGGCCCCGCGGGGCATTGATTATTGCACTGCGCTGTGCGGCCCGACCGACCGCGCCCGCACTGTTTCGCGTTAGGAAACAGCATAGGCCGAACACAGGTTTGCCGCTAGTCGCTTCCCACAAAATGTTGGGGTTTCATCAGCATTTGGTGGCCAAAACGCCACCTTTAGCCGTCATGCGGTTCCAGCGAGACGCAGATTCCGCTGATTCCAACTGGGCCAGCCCAACAATTCGGAGATGGTCACAAGTTCGAAGCCACGCGCGATCAACCCGTCGATGGCGGCTGGAACCGCGCGCACCGTCGGGGCGTGAATGTCATGCGCCAGGATCACGGCGCCCGTATGGCTGTGGTTGATGATGCGCTGTGCCACGACGGATGTGCCCGGCCGACGCCAGTCTTCCGGATCGACCGACCACAGGACATTTGTCATGCCGCGGCGGTCAAAGACCATCTGGGCCTGGCGAGGCGACAGGTTGCCATAGGGCGGACGCAAGGTGATCGGTGGGCGGCCGACGGCATCGAAAATCACGCGGTTGGTGCGGTCCAACTGGCTCAGCACGTTGGCGTCCGACAATCCCGTCAGGCTCGGGTGGGACCAGGTGTGGTTCCCGATCTCGTGGCCCTCGCCCATGATCCGGCGCAGAAGTTCCGGGTGGCGCGCGGCGCGCGACCCCAACACGTAAAACGTGGCCCGTGCCCCGCGCGCGGCGAGCATATCCAGAACGGCCGGCGTAAGCGAGTGGTGCGGGCCATCGTCGAAGGTCAGCGCCACCTGGGGGCGCGGTGTATCCACGCGCGTGACGGTGACAGGGCCCTCGGGGCGCAAAGGCTGTTGCGTCGCCGCCTGCGCGGCCGATTGCGCATAGGCCGGCGCAGCAAAAGACACCCCTGCTAAGGCAGCGGCGCCAAGAACCAGATTGCGGCGGCGGCGGTCGGGCACGTGATTCTCTTTTCCAAACGAACAAAACGCACCATGGCGGGATGCATGGCGCGTTGCTACGGATAATCACCATTGCGGTCAAATCGCGGCCAAAAGCGCGCGTTTGTCGCAACATCGCCCTGCAATGCCCAACTGTGGTGCAGTTGAGCAACAAAGGGGAATTATATCGCAAAGTAACACTGCTCTGGATTATTCCTGTTCCAGCTTTGGCCTCCCGGCTTTGAGCGGATTAAAGAACGCGCCGCCCAAGTCTTCCATATCCGCACCCGGCATGTCGTATTCAGTTTCCATCTCGGCCTTGGTTGGCTGGAAGTGAGAATCGGCCAGCTTTTCTTTAAGCGTTTTGGGTTTGTTGGTCATGTTTGGCGCTCGCGTTTAGTTGTTTGATTTTCGGCGGTTACAGTACTTGCAAAGCATTTGGCAGTTATCCGCCACGGTCTTTCCACCTTGTGACCAAGGCTTGATATGGTCACCTTCCATCTGACTTATGTCAAATTGCTCGTTACAGATCGGGCAAACACCGTCTTGACGCTCAAACGCCTCAAGCTTCATCGCGCCTGTGAACGCCCTAATGCTCAGGTGCCGCTCATCGCCGTCCAGCACGTAAGGATAGACGCCCGCTTTCCGTGTCACGTCATCATCCATGAGCAGACGCTTGATCTCTGCCTCAAGCGTGTCAGGGTCCAGATCGGTCTCTTTGAATTGGTTGTAGAGCGGCCCCCATGCAACGCCTTTCATCTCTTTGCGATACTTGGGAAACGTCGCGTGCACCCAATCGATGACAGAGCGGAAGTGGTTCCATAGCGTAACGGCGCTGTTGTCGCGCTGATGCGCCGACATGTAGCTTTCAACATCACCGTCATTGATCCACCTGATCGCAGTTTCAAGGTAGTCCTGACGGATGGAATGGCCTTTCAGGTACTTGCTGCCGATGCTGTAAGCTGGGCAGTTTGGTCGGCTGAAATACCTCTTTGCATCCGACACCCAAAGCCCGTGATAGACGGCGTTTCGCAATTCCTGGTCGGTCAGAATCTCGCCCGCAATGTTGATCACCTCGAACCACTCCAGTCTCTCGCTGTCCGTCCCGGAGCAGGTGTAGATCATGAGATCATAGTTCAGGATTTGCTCTTGATGGTCAGCTTGCAGGTTGTGGAAAGCCAGCCCGTCAATGGAAAAAGCACCCTTCACGTATTGGCAAACCGAGATGGTGCGCTGCTGGCCGTCAATGATCTCGAACCTGTCATTGCCAATATCGGCCCAATACATGGTGTTGAGGGGAAGCCCGTTGCGGATCGTGTTGATCACGGCGTCACGCTGCTTGTCGCCATAGACAAATTCGCGTTGATAGGCAGGCCGTATATCAAGCTTGCCGCCATATCCCCGGACACCGCCGTCCCCGCCGTCGCAGTAGCCTTCAACCAGTTCCCGGACGGTCACTGTACGCAAGTCAATTTTCATGACTGGAACTTACGGGATTTTATAAAAATTCGTCTATAAATACAATGAACTACGTCGTTTCCACTTTCATCCTCCAGATAGTTTCCCCGGGAAGGCTTCCCTTTGAGCATAGGGTATCCATTCGCCTTTTGGCCTGACAATCCGGTTTTCCTTCCCCCATCCAGCCTCTTTTCAACGTAGTCGTCATAGAACTTATGGCTTTTGAAGCCATGGTCCCACAAAGACGAAAACCCCAATATCTCGAACTGATCGGGATTGTACTTGTCCAGAAAGGTGATCGGCACACCCATCGCTCCGGCCCAATCCATCGGAATATCATTGGTCTTGCTGACCTCGATAGCGTCGTAATTGTCGTAAGTCGGGTAATCCTCAGGCGCATACCTGCGGTACAGGATCAGTTCCTCGTGCCGCTTGTCATGGTCGAGGTTCGTGAACCAGCGAACGCCTTTGACCTTGATAAACCTGTTTCCACCTTCATCAATCCATGCCGTCGCAGCATCAAGTGGATAGTGATCCGGAACTCCAAACGTCCGATCCCCGCTCTTGATGCTGGGGCCGAACCAGACCTTGTTATCCTTGATCAGTGGGAAAAAGTCCTTGTAGGTGACAGCGTTCATGTTTCCGATAATCAGAAATTTTTGTCGTATTTCATCAACTGCGCGACGTATTCGCGGAACAATGAAAAGGGCGGGTTCGTCACCACGATGTCCGCTTGCTTGAGAATGTCGATGCATTCCTGAGTGCGAAAATCGCCGTCACCATCCAGATGGGTAATGCCGATATCCTCGGCCCTTGGTACAACATCCCCGTCCCGGAAACCGTCATATTCCAGTTTGATCGCCCGCTCGCAGTCATGCCGCGAAAAAAGGTCCGGATTCTGGTTCTTGTAGCAGGTGGTGATCAGTTTCCTGAGACCCAGAAACTCGAAGTTGTGACTGAAATAGTGAAAGAAGTTGCTGACGCGCGGATCGTCGCAGTTGCAATAGACAACCTTGCCTTTGAAATGCTTCTTATAGTGACGCAGTTCGTTTTCTATGTCTGACAGTTGCGTGTAGAACTCATCGTTCTTGGCCTTTCTGGCCGAGATAAGGTTTTGTGCCATGATCACGCACCATTGCGCGTGATTGGCTTTGCTCCGCTGCTCAACCCGTTATCGGCAATCAGGTCCACGTAGCGCAGCCGCTTTCCGTCCATCCCCGAGACCAAGCTGCCCATCTGGTCGATGGTATCTTTTGGGCGGTTGTTGTGGCGCCCCGAGAACTCGTCCACGTAGCGTTGCAGGTGTTTGGGCGACATTTTGTGATACACGCCATCAACGCCGCGCTTCATGGGTGCCCAGAAGCTTTCCAGCCCGTTTGTATGAGCCATATCGCGGACGTACTCGCCCGCTGAATGGTTTACCGCCTCATGGGGCCTGTCGATGCCCTTATACGCCTTGGCCTCATCCGTGTAGACTTGTGCGCCATCGGCGGTGTGATCGGTCACGAAACCCTGCAACGTCTCCGCGTCGGTCCTCTCAACCACCTTGGCATGAACCTTTCCCGTCGCACGGTCGCGGACACCAGAAACGGCGCTCTTGCCCACCGCCCCGCGCCCGGCTCTCAACTTCTTCTTCGCGTGCTTGTTCTTCTCCTTGCCACCCATATAGGTCTCATCGGCCTCAACCGGGCCGTCAAAGATCGGCGTCTTGGTCGCATAGGCTTCCCGAAGGCGATGCAGCATGAACCAAGCAGCCTTCTGGCCGATCCCAAGTTCCCGGTGCAACTTCATCGAAGACACACCCTTGAGGCTGGTTGTAAACAGGTAAATTCCAACGGCCCAAACCCGGTAAGACAGTTTGGAACTCTGCATGACACTGCCAATCCGAACTGTGAACATCGGCTTGTTGGGGCAATCCCGGCAACGGTGGGTCATGCTCTTGTGGTTAACGCCAACCCGAACATTGTCCGATCCGCAATGCGGGCAATAAGGACCATCCGGCCAACGTTGTTCCTCGATCCACTCTCGCGCTTTGGTCTCATCGCTGAACATGTCCGCGATTTGCAGAAGCGTCAAACCTTTGCGCTGATGCTTGCCGGGTGCTTTCTGTGTCATAGCTCACCTCTTGAAGTGACTATATGTTATATCACAGAGTCACTAGGGGCAAGGAAAATGTTACTTTGCGATATAATTCCCGTTTTTTGGGTCGCCCGTCGCGTTACCTTCGGCCGCCCGGGCGCGGGCTTGGGCTTTGCGCTTGGCCATGTTGGATTTCAGCGCAGCCTTCAACCGATCCGCCCGGGCGTCTTTGCCCGCGGGCGGCGCGGATTTCCCTTTGGAATTGCCGTTGTCACGCTCTGCCATAGGGCGGGGTTTACATGCCGCGCTACAGGTCGTCCAGATTGCGCTTGCGTGACCCCGTGGAAGCGTCTAAGAGCCGCCCACACGCCCGGCGCCGCAGTAGCTCAGTGGTAGAGCGCACCCTTGGTAAGGGTGAGGTCGGGAGTTCAATCCTCCCCTGCGGCACCATCCTCCAATCATGGCAATCCCCACCCTCGCCGGGCCAGACCGACGTCTGCCATGCGGAATGTGCGTTTGGTGTTGCTGGATCGGCATCCGGCCGTCACTCTGGCCTGGCGAAGCAACCGCCAATGGACCCGGCACATGCGCCTGATAGACCTGTCCCACCCCTTTTTACGCCCGGCCTGGCGGCGCTACGCCATTGTCGCCGCGCCTTTCGTGTGGGCAACGGTCGAATACAGCTATGGAAGCGAGATCTGGGCGTATCTGTGCGCCGCCATCGGCGGGTATCTCGCCTGGCAACTGATCGTCACGTGGACAGACGCGCCGGACGACGACGCCTAGAGATCCACCGGCAGTCCGGTCTCGAGGGACTGCGCCGCAGCGTCCGCAAGGATTTGGGCCTCCAACCCGTCCTGTATGCCGGGTGTCATCGCAGAGTTGGTCGCCACGGCCTCGACAAAGCCAGTCATCTCGGCAAGGTAGGCGGCCTCGTAGCGCTCCAAGAAGAAATGCTGCGCCGGTGGGCGCGCAAAGCCGTCAGAGGTGGCAAATTCCACCGTCGACTCCAATTGGTTCTCGGCCCGTAGCATCCCCTTGGCGCCATGCACCTCGATCCTTTGATCATAGCCGTATGCTGCGCGTCGAGAATTGGAAATCTGGCAAATCCGACCGCTCGCGCTCGTCAGGATGACAGCCGCCGTATCGACATCGCCCGCCGTGCCGATGGCCGGGTCCACCAGGGCCGAGCCCACTGCGTGCAACCGGACAAAGGCCTCGCCCATCAGGAATCGCGCCATGTCAAAATCATGGATCATCATGTCGCGAAACAGCCCGCCCGAGCGCTCGATATACGAGATTGGCGGTGGCGCCGGGTCACGCGAGGTGATGGTCACCAATTCGACTGGGCCGATGTCGCCTGCCGCTATGCGGGCCTGCAGGGACGCAAAATTCGGATCGAAACGCCGGTTGAATCCGGTCATGAAGGGGACGCCGGCGGCCTCGACCGCGGCCACGCAGGCGCGGATGTTGTCGACCGACATATCGATGGGCTTTTCGCAGAAGATGGCTTTGCCCTGTTCCGCCGCCCCATGGATCAGGTCGAAATGTGTGTCGGTGGGCGTGCCAATGACCACGGCATCGACGTCATCGGAGGCCAGTATGTCTTCGGCGCTGCGAATGTCGGCCCCGACGTCGGCGGCCAGAGCGCTTGCCGCTTCGGGCATCGCGTCGGCCACCGCGACGACACGGGCCGTATCCATACCCTTGATGGTGCGCCCGTGAACCTGTCCGATCCGACCGCACCCCAACACACCAATCCGTAGCATCTTAAGCCCTCCCGGCTGCGCCAAGCCCGCGGATGACCGCGCGCGCCGCGGCCATCACCGGATCATGGGTTTCCTTCAGGATCTGCACACGATCAAACCGATCTGGATCTTTTACGACGGAGGCTCGCAGCGCGGCTCCGAACGCCATGCGCAATTCCGTTCCGATGTTGAATTTGCAGATCCGCGACCGTTCAGCCAAGGCGGCCCGCTGCGCCGCAGGCACACCCGAGCCCCCATGAATGACCAAAGGCACCTGCGTCAGGGCCTCAATCGCATGAATACGGTCTTCGTCCAGACCGCCCTCCTGATCCTGTTGCAGATGCACGTTGCCGACCGAAATCGCCATCGCATCGACGCCACTTTCGAGGGCAAACACTTGGGCTTCTTCCGGGTCAGTTCCGGCCGAGGCGTCCCCACCGGAATACCCGACAAAGCCAATCTCGCCTTCGCAGGAAATTCCGGCCGCATGGGCCAAGTCGGCAATCCTGCGGGTCTCGGCGATGTTGTCCGCCAAAGGTTTGCGCGATCCATCAAACATCAACGAGGTAAAGCCGCTGTCTAATGCCTCCTGACATTCGTCGAAGGTATAGCCGTGGTCCAGATGGATCACGACCGGGACATCTACAGAGTCAGCCAGATGGCCCATCATCTTGCCAAGGATCGGAAGCGGGGTGTGTTCGCGGCAGGACGGGCCCGCTTGCAGGATAACGGGCGCACGCTCGGCTTCGGCCGCCATGGTGTAGGCGCGCATGTCTTCCCACCCCAGGCACACCAGCCCGGGCACGGCATAGCCGTCGCGCAAGGCGGGTTGCAGCACGTCGGACAAGGTGGCCCGCGTCATTTGAATTTGGCCACCATATCCATGATCCCGGGGATCGTGTGGAGCTGCTCGGCATGGGTGGGTTGGAAGTATTGCTTCAACGACCGCTGACAGAGCCCGCCGAGAATAGTGAAGTAATACATCTCATAGCCCGGCAGCACACAGCACGGGTGATACCCTTTGTCGATCAACACCGTGGAGCCGTCGACAATGTGGTACGCATCGCCAGGCTTGTTGTCCTCGCGCTGCAACATCTGGAGCCCCGATCCATAGTTCGGCTTGAACCGGAAGTTGTAGCATTCGTCATGCCGCGTTTCGTCGGGAAGCCGGTCGGTGTCGTGTTTGTGGCTCGGGAAACCGGACCACCCACCAGCCCCGACCGTGAACAGTTCAGACACAAGCAAGCGCCCAACGCGATCATGGTGGCCTGCCCCCAAGATGTGCTTGATCTTGCGGTGGGTCTTTGTGTCGTCCGATCCGTACTGGACTAAGTCCAATTCCGCTTGCCGCACGGCAAATGGCGTCAGTGTTTCCCCGAATTTTGCACCGGCGATGAAGGTTTCGGTATCGGTCAATGCCGTGATGCGGGCGCCCATATCGGTCGGCACGTACACGCCTTCCGGCTCGCCATCCCAAACATCGACACCACGGTTGCCAATGTCTGCGAACGTCTCGCCACCGACCTCGACGGTCACGGTGCCCGTGGCCGGCACCACGCAGGTTTCATACCCGGCAAGGCGATAGTCGAAGTGCTCGCCAGCCTTGAGCTTGACGATGTTGAAATACGTCAGCGGGACGTGGGCGTCGTTCACATCCACGATGGCGCGGTTTTTGTTGTCGTAGGGCGCGATATGCATCGGGCTCTCCTCTGTTTCAGGCCGCGCTCGGCCCCTCATGCTGCATCAAGAATTCGTCGAGCTCTGCCCGGGACGGCATGGCCGGGGCGCAACCGACACGGGCCACGACCATGGCCGCGGCCGCCGAGCCCTGAAGCACGGTGTCACGGATGGAAAAGCCGTCGGCCAGACCACTGACAAAACCGCCCATGAAGCTGTCCCCGGCCCCCGTGGGCTTCAGGGCGTTGGTTGGAAAGATACCGGTTTGAATTTCCCCCGCGGGCGTGATTGTGATCGCGCCCTTTTCGCCCATCTTGTAGACCGCGATCTTTGCCCCGTCGGCAACCAGCGCCCGGGCTTTATCCAAGCCCTTGTCGTAGTCGCCGGCCATGAACCCGAACTCGACGTCATTGCCAACGATCACGTCGCACATGGCCCCTGCCCTGGAATAGACATCCGCCGCCACATCGGCCGAAGGCCATGAATACGGGCGATAGTCGATGTCAAAGATCAGCGGCAGCCCGGCCGCCCGCGCGCGCTCGAAGGCCGAAAAGGCCGCACTGCGCGACGGCTCCGCCGCAAAGACCGTGCCCGTCGTGATAAGTGCATCGTAGGCGGAATAATCGACGCCCGCGACGTCCTCTTCGGTCATTTCGAAATCAGCCGCGCCGTTGCGGTAGATGACGGATTGATGGTCCTCGATGGTCGTTTCGACCACCGCCAGCGAATTGCGGGCTTCCCCGCCGACCGATCGCACATGGGCCCGGCCGATCCCGTAATGGTCCAACTGGTTCAACGCAAACCGTCCGATCGCATCGTCGGACACGCAGGTCACCAGATCGGCGGAGCCGCCCAGTTTGCAGATCGCGACGCCGATATTGGCCGACGACCCGCCGAGGCACGAAAAGAACTGAGTCGCGTGTTCGGTCTTGGTGCCCGGCGGATCGGGATAGAAATCCATCCCGGCGCGCCCCACGATGACAAAACGATTGCCGGACAGGTGCATCTCAGACCCCCTGCCGTTGCTTGACGCGCTCGGCCTCGATTTCGGCGTGCTTTTCGCGGACCGAGGCGCTGTCCGATACCTCGGGCGTGCCGACCTCCCACCACGTGTGGCCCTCGGTCGTCCATCCATCATAGGCGTCGACGTTCATGACGATCACGCTGGTCTTGTCCGACGCCTTCGCCCGTTTGAATGCCTCGCCCAATTCCGCGGGGTTGGCGACCGTGACGGCATCGGCCCCCATCGCCCGGGCATGGGCTTCAAAGTCGACGGCGAACGCCTCGGGCACGGTCGGGCAATCCGCGATCAGATTGTTGAAGCTTTCGTTGCCCGTGTTGTTTTGCAGCTTGTTGATGACGGCAAACCCGCCGTTGTCCAGGACCAGGACGATCATCTTTTTCTGCGTCAAAACAGAGGAATAGATGTCGGAGTTCATCAGCAGATAGGACCCGTCGCCTGTGAAAACGATGGTGTCTTGATCGGGCTCGCCTTCGGATTGCGCGATGCGCGCGCCCCAACCGCCGGCGATCTCGTAGCCCATGCAGGAAAACCCGAACTCCACGTCCACGGTGCCGATGTCCAGGGTGCGCCAATTGGCTGTGACCTCGGCCGGAAGACCGCCGGCTGCCGCGACCACGCGGTCCCGCGGATCACACAGATCATTCACCACGCCAATCGCCTGCGCGTAAGAGTTCGGTCGATTCCCCGGCGCCACGTTCTCGGCCACATAGGTATCCCAGGCGCGGCGCTCTTCGTGGGCCCGCGCGGTCCAAGTGTCCGGCGCCTGGTATCCCTCCAAGGCGGCGCCCAACGTCGCGAGCCCAAGTCTTGCGTCCCCGACGACTGGCTGCGACAGATGCTTGGACGCGTCGTGGCGTCCCACATTCAGCCCTATGATATGTGCGTCTTTTGCGAAGGCCGTCCACGACCCGGTTGTGAAATCCTGCAATCGCGTCCCAACGGCCAGGATGACATCCGCGTCCGCGCCGATCGCATTCGCGCTGTCCGACCCCGTGACGCCGATCGGGCCGATGTTCAAATCGTGGGTCGCCACAAAATTGGCACGCCCCGCAATCGTTTCCACAACGGGAATGGCGTGGTGTTCCGCGAACGCCGTCAGTTCGGCCACGGCGCCCGAATACTGCACGCCGCCGCCCGCGATGATCATCGGGCGTTTGGCCGCGCGCAGCATGTCCGCCGCCGCCGCGACCTCCGCCGCGTCGGGCGCCTGACGCCGGATGCGATGCACCCGGGGCGCGAAGAAGCTTTCCGGATAATCATAGGCCCACCCCTGCAGGTCTTGCGGGAGCCCCAAAAACGCCGGGCCGCAATCCGCCGGGTCCAACATGGTCGCCAGCGCCGCCGGGAGCGACTGAATGATCTGCGCAGGGTGCGTGATGCGATCCCAGTAGCGGGTGACCGCCTTGAACGCATCGTTTAGGCCCAAGGACGGGTTGCCAAAATGCTCCAACTGCTGGAGCACCGGGTCCGGCAAGCGCGTCAGGAACGTATCGCCGCACAACATCAGCATCGGCAACCGGTTCGCATGCGCCAGTGCTGAGGCCGTCAGCAGGTTCGCCGTGCCGGGGCCCGCACTTGCCGTGCAGAACATGAAACGCCGGCGCAGATGGTACTTGGCATAGGCCGCCGCCGCGAACCCCATGCTCTGCTCGTTCTGGCCGCGATAGAGTGGCAGGTCGTCCTGAACGGGATACAATGCCTCGCCCAGGCACGGGACATTGCCGTGGCCGAAAATCCCAAAACCACCGCCGCAAATTCGGGTCTGCTTGCCATCAATCTCGATGTATTGATTCATCAAGTACCGGACGATTGCCTGCGCAACCGTCAACCGGACGGTCTGATCCGACATGGCCATGGTTTCCTCCCTGTTTCGAGGCGCTCGTGACCGGAATGACGGCGGCCCGTCGTTTGCCAGTTGCGTCGCTCTGGGACTCAGGATACGAGTTTTGCAACCGGTTGCAACCGGCATTGCGCACGAGGGAGGGCGAGCGTGACAGAGATCGGCATCGGCCTGATTGGTGGGGGCTATATGGGCAAAGCCCATGCGGTCGCGATGGCGTCCGTCGGCGCTGTCTTCGACACCGCGCTGCGCCCCCGACTCGAAATGATCTGTGCGTCGAGCGCTGCCTCGGCGGAACGATATCTGGCCGCTTACGGATTCGCCCGGGCGACCCACACCTGGACCGAACTTGTCGCCGATCCGAAGGTCGAGGCCATCGTGATCGCATCCCCGCAAGAGACCCACCGCGCCATCGCGGAAGCCGCCTTCGCCGCCGGAAAGCCCGTGTTCTGCGAAAAGCCGCTTGGTGCATCCATTGATGACGCGCGCGCGATCTGTGCGGCCGCCGACGCGGCCGGTGTTCCGCATATGATCGGGTTCAACTACGTGCGCACGCCGGCGACGCAATTCGTGCGGACCTTATTGGCCGAAAACGCCATTGGCGACGTGACCTGGTTCCGGGGGGAGCATACCGAGGATTTCTTCGCGGACCCGGCGCTGCCCGCCACCTGGCGCACGACCGGACGCGCCAACGGAACCATGGGCGATCTTGCGCCCCATATGATCAATTGCGCCCGCGCCCTGATGGGACCCATCGCCGAAGTGTTCGCCGAGATCGAAACCGTCCACCCCCTGCGCCCCGGCCCTGAGGGGCCACTTCCGGTCGACAATGACGATCAGGCGCACATGATGGTGCGCTTTGCCTCCGGCGCGAAGGGACACCTGTTCTTCAGCCGCGTCGCGACCGGCCGCAAGATGGGCTATGCCTATGAAACCCATGGGACAAAGGGCTCAATTCGGTTCGATCAGGAAGATCAGAACGCGGTGCATCTCTACCGTGCCGACGGGCCGGATGCCACGCGCGGGTTCACGAAGATCCTGACGGGTCCCGCCCACCCGGATTACCTGCCATTTTGCCAGGGACCGGGGCACGGCACCGGGTATCAGGATCAGATCATCATCGAAGCGCGGGATTTCCTGGCGGCCATTGCCAACGGCCACCCTGTCTGGCCGACCTTGCACGAAGGATTGGCCGTGGCGGAGGTGATTGAAGCCGCCTTCAAATCTCACGATACAGGCCAGTGGCAACGCGTCCCGCAAGAGTGAAAGGGCCCCAACATGACCATCCGCATCGGAAACGCGCCTTGCTCGTGGGGCGTCGAATTCGCAGGTGATCCGCGCAACCCGACCTGGCGCTCCGTCCTCAAGGACTGCGCAGCGGCGGGGTATACGGGCATCGAACTCGGGCCTGTGGGCTTCATGCCCGAGGATCCCGCCATCCTTGCAGACGCCTTGGACGAGACGGGCCTCGAGTTGATCGGCGGCGTGGTGTTCCGGGCCTTCCACGATCCAGATCAATGGGAGGATGTCCTCGATGGGGCCGTCCGGACCTGCAAGGCGCTTACGGCACACGGGGCGCAGCACCTTGTGCTGATCGACTCGATTTCGCCGCGCCGCGCGCCGACGGCGGGCCGGGCGGATGCAGCTGAACAGATGGGGCCCGACGAATGGGCTGCGTTCCGCGACCGCATCGCCCATGTCGCCAAGATGGGGGCCGAGGACTATGGCCTGACAGTGGGCATCCACGCGCACGCTGCTGGCTTCATGGATTTTGAGCCCGAATTGGAACGCCTGCTGGACGAAGTGCCGGAGGACATCCTCAAAATCTGCTTCGACACAGGCCACCATTCCTATGCGGGTTTCGATCCCGTGGCGTTCATGCGTCGCCACATCGACCGGATTTCCTACATGCATTTCAAGGACATCGACCCGATCGTGAAGGCCGATGTCATTGCAAAAGGGACGGGTTTCTACGACGCGTGCGGTCAAGGCATCTTCTGCAATCTCGGCCAAGGCGACGTCGATTTTCCAACGGTTCGGGAGATCCTGCTGGATGCCGGATTCGAAGGGTGGTGCACGGTGGAACAGGACTGTGACCCGACCCTTGATATCTCGCCCATCGACGACGCCCGGGCAAACCGGACCTATTTGCAATCCATCGGGTTCTGAGGGGGACGACTGACCATGACGCGTTTGAATTGGGGGATGATCGGCGGCGGCGAAGGCAGCCAGATTGGACCGGCGCACCGCCTGGGCGCGCAGGCTGATGGAAATTTCGTTCTGGCGGCCGGGGCCCTGGATGTCGATGCCGCCAAGGGGCGGGCCTATGCCGAACGGCTTGGGGTCGCGCCCGACCGCGCCTATGGCGACTGGCAAGAGATGCTGGCCGGCGAAAGCGCCCGCGATGACCGGGTTGATCTCGTCACAGTGGCCACGCCCAATTCGACCCATTTTGAAATCACCAAGGCCTTCCTCGAAGCCGGGTTCAATGTGTTGTGCGAAAAGCCCATGACCATGACCGTCGAGGAAGGCGAGGCGATCGTGCAGGTCGCTGCTAAAAGTGGGCGCATCTGTGCGGTCAACTATTGCTACTCGGCCTATCCGATGGTGCGCGAGATGCGCGAAATGGTCCGCACGGGGGCCTTGGGCGAGGTCCGGTTGATCGTCACGAACTTCAGTCATGGACATCATGGCGACGCCACTGATGCCGACAACCCCCGCGTCCGGTGGCGGTACGATCCGGCCATGGCCGGGGTGTCCGGGCAGTTCGCAGATTGCGGCATCCACGCGCTCCACATGGCGAGCTTCATCGCAGGGCACCAGGTCCAGAAGGTCTCGGCCGATTTCGCGTCTACCATCGCCAGTCGCGAGCTGGAGGATGATGCAATGGTCAACTTCCGCATGGACAACGGCACCGTTGGACGCCTTTGGACATCATCTGTGGCGATTGGACGGCAGCACGGGTTCGACATTCAGGTGTTTGGCGAGACCGGTGGGCTGCGATGGGCGTCCGAGCAGCCGAACCAAGTGTATTATACGCCGGTCGGGGGCCGCACGCAGATCATGGAAAAAGGCGAATCTGGCCTCTCGGACGAAGCCGCCCGGCTGAGCCGCGTTGCCATCGCCCATCCCGAGGGGTTTCCGTTGGCCGTGGCCAATATCTACGTTGATCTCGCAGCCGCAATTCGCGGCGAAAACCGCGACGGGTTGCCCACGGCAGAGGACGGCCTGCGGTCGATGGCCGCCGTATATGCCGCGGTCGCTTCGGCGAAGGCTGACGGCCAATGGACGGATGCCCGCCCGCCAATGTTCCGCTAGGCCACGGCGCGCTTAAGTTTGGGGGGCGCCGTGCGACAACCGGCGAAGGGTGCCGCGTTCGATCACACGGCACGGAAACAGACGGGTTTCCGGATGGCGGTCCGGGCTTTCGATTGTGCCAATCACAAGGTCAATTGATGCGCCGATGATCTCTGGGATGGGCTGGCGAATGGTCGTCAGGTCAATGTTTTGCCAACGCGACATGTCCATGTCGTTCAGTCCGATCAGGCCGATATCCTCCGGCACTGACAACCCGGCCTCCTCAATCGCCGAGAGCGCGCCGATCGACAGCACGTCATCCCCGCAGAAATACGCTTCGGCCGGCTCCGTCATCAGAAGGCGCGTCATTTCAACCCGACCCGCATCGAAAGAATAGGCGCTGGCATAGCTGATCGTCACATCGATCTCGGGGTGCTCGCGCAGCGCGCCGAAAAACCCCATCGCCCGGTCCTGAGTCGAGGTCGCAAGCTCTGGCCCGCCCAGAAAGGCTACCCGTTTGTAACCGCGTGCAATCAGCGCCTCGGCGGCCATCCGACCGCAGGCCACGTTGTCGATGCCGACAACATGGACGTTCGGCGCGGTCGAAAACCGACCAAAGGAATGCACCACGGGCATTCCCGCGGTCTTGAACGCCTCTGCAAAGCTTGGCGACAGGGTCGATGAGGCGACGATCACGCCATCAACCGAATACTGGCGCAGCATCTGGACGGATTGCGCCGGATCTGTTTCGTCGCTGAGATTGACCAGCAATGGCCGCAACCCCCTGTCCTGCAGGCCACGGGTGAAGAGGTCAAACACTTCCAGAAACAGTGGGTTATGGAAGTTGTTGGAGATCAGGCCGATCAGTTTGGTCCGCCCTGTCGTAAGTGAGGACGCCAAAGCGTTGGGGCTGTAGCCCAGTTCCTCGGCCGCACGTTCGACCTTGGCCCGTGTCTTGCTGGAAACGGACGCGCCCTCGGTGAACGTACGGGACACCGCCGACCGCGAAACCCCGGCCCGTTCCGCAACATCCTTTAGCGTGATCGCCATTCCATCCCGTCCTGTTCGCCCGGCATCCCGACCCCATCGGACCGACGCAAATACCAATATATGCTCTGTGCCTAGAAGAAAAATTGCAACCGGTTGCAAAAAATCCGAATCGCCGCTACCGTTTCAGCGTGCGGATGGCGGGGGCGCGCAGGTTGCGTGCACCGACGGACACGCCGCGAAAAGATATTGGGAGGTATCAATGAACGCATTCATCAAGACTGTGGCCGCGACCGCAGTTGCAGCGACCGCATTGGTCGGCGGCTCCATGGCCTATGCAGATGCGCATGGCTCGCATCGCTATGTTCTGGTCAGCCACGCGCCGGACAGCGACAGCTGGTGGAACACCATCAAGAACGGTCTTGCATTGGCCGGCGACCAGATGGGTGTCGAGGTCGAGTATCGCAATCCGCCCACCGGCGACCTTGCCGACATGGCGCGGATCATCGAGCAGGCGGCTGCGTCTGGCCCCGATGGCATCATCACGACGCTGGCTGACCCGGATGTGCTGTCCGGCCCGATCCAGGCCGCGGTTGATGCGGGCATTGACGTTGTCATCATCAACTCGGGCACGCCTGCGCAGGCGCGTGAAGTCGGCGCCCTGATGTATGTGGGCCAGCCGGAATACGATGCCGGATACGCCGCAGGTCTGCGCGCAGCCGGCGATGGCATTGGCAGCTTCCTGTGCGTGAACCACTACATCTCCTCGCCGTCCTCGACCGAGCGTTGCCAGGGCTTCGCGGATGGTCTGGGTGTCGAACTGGGCAGCCAGATGATCGACAGTGGCCAGGACCCGTCGGAAATCCAGAACCGCGTGATGGCCTACCTGAACGCCAACCCGGAAACCGATGCGATCCTGACGCTTGGGCCGACCTCGGCTGACCCGACCATCCTGGCCCTCGATGAGCTTGGCCTGGCCGGTGACATCTACTTCGGCACCTTCGACCTGGGCGACAACATCGTGCAGGGCCTGCGGGACGGCGTCATCCAGTGGGGCATCGACCAGCAGCCCTTCCTGCAGGCGTACATGCCGGTGATCGTTCTGTCGAACTACCACCGCTACGGCGTCCTGCCGGGCAACAACATCAACTCCGGCCCCGGCTTCGTGACCGCCGACGCGCTGGAAATGGTGGAAATGTTCGCGGGCGAATACCGCTAAGCGACAAGCCCAGAAACGACCTGAAACTGGGGGCGGATGGCGGACGAGCTGTTCGCCCCCTTTTCATCACAGACCGCTTGAGGGGAGGCAATCGGAGCAATGTCTGAAGAGGCACAACCGGCCGGAGGGCCAAATGACGAACGGATCAAATCCATGGGCGGCTTTCGCCAGTGGCTGATCCGTCCGGAACTGGGGGGGATCGTCGGGACGATCGCGGTGTTCCTCTTCTTCATCATCTTCGCGGGCGACAGCGGCATGTTCAACGCGCAGGGCATCATGAACTGGAGCCAGGTGAGCGCACAATTCATGATCATCGCCGTCGGTGCCTGCATGCTGATGGTCGCCGGGGAGTTCGACCTCTCGGTCGGCTCTATGATCGGGTTCGCAGGCATGTCGATTGCCATCTTTGGCGTCACCCTCAGCTTGCCGATCTGGATTGCCATCCTGATCACCTTTGCCCTCTGCATCACCTTGGGTGCGATAAACGGGCTGATCGTGGTGAAAACCGGTCTCCCGAGCT
The DNA here is from genome assembly GCA_963921255.3 of Paracoccaceae bacterium. Classification (GTDB taxonomy): domain Bacteria; phylum Pseudomonadota; class Alphaproteobacteria; order Rhodobacterales; family Rhodobacteraceae; genus JANSYL01. Next base: position 150,001 of record CAWUEW020000002.1, read on the forward strand.
TCATTGTGACGCTGGCGTTCCTCTTCATCCTGCGCGGGTTCACGATCTTCTTCCCGCAGGTCATTGAACGCCGCACCATCATCGGCGGGATCGATGACGCGGCTGTCGGCGATTGGCTGGCCCCCGTCTTTGGAGGCGAGATCCTCGGGTTCGTCTTCTACTGGCTGGCCGATATCGGCCTGATCGACACGTTCCAGCGCGGCACCCGTGCAGGGGAGCCCGTGATTGACGGTCTTCCGATGTTGATCGTTTGGGCGATTGTTCTGGTCGTCGCGGGCCATTTCGTGCTGACGCGGACGCGGTTCGGCAACTGGATTTTCGCGGCTGGCGGCGATGCCCAGGCGGCCCGGTATGTCGGGGTGCCGGTCGAGCGCGTGAAAATCTACATGTTCATGCTGACGGCGTTCTGCGCCTGCGTTTTCGCCACCTGCCAGGTGATGGAATTCGGATCGGCCGGTGCCGACCGGGGGCTCTTGAAAGAGTTTGAGGCCATCATCGCCGTCGTGATCGGCGGCGCGCTTTTGACTGGCGGGTATGGTTCGGTGGTTGGCGCGGCCTTGGGCGCCCTGATCTTCGGTGTGGTCCAGCAGGGTCTGTTCTTCGCCGGCGTCGAGTCGAGCCTGTTCCGCGTGTTCCTTGGTGTGATCCTTCTCTTTGCCGTGATCCTGAACACCTACATCCGTCGCATCATCACGGGGGAGCGTTGAGATGAGCAGCTTCGACCACAACCCCATCGTGGAAATGACCGATATCGCCAAACACTTTGGCCCGGTCATCGCCCTGAACGGCGTCAGCTTCGACATCCGGCCGGGCGAATGCCATTGCCTGCTTGGCGACAACGGCGCTGGCAAATCGACCTTCATCAAGACCATGTCCGGGGTGCACAAACCGACCTCAGGCAAGATCATGTTCGAGGGCACGGAGATGAATTTCTCCAGCCCAAGGGACGCGATGGAGGCCGGTATCGCAACGGTGTACCAGGATCTTGCCATGATCCCGCTGATGAGTGTGACGCGCAACTTCTGGATGGGCCGAGAACCCACCAAGGGGTTTGGCCCGCTCAAGATGATCGATTTCGAAAAGGCGAACTCGGTCACGATGGAAGAAATGCGGAAGATGGGCATCAACCTGCGCTCTCCGGATCAGGCCGTCGGCACCCTGTCGGGCGGCGAGCGGCAAACCGTGGCCATCGCGCGCTCTGTCTATTTTGGGGCCAAGGTGCTGATCCTCGACGAGCCGACATCGGCCCTTGGGGTGCGCCAAACCGCGAACGTTCTGTCGACGATCGACAAGGTGCGCGGCAAGGGCATTGGCGTGGTCTTCATCACGCACAATGTGCGGCACGCCTTGGCGGTCGGCGACCGATTCACCGTGCTCAACCGGGGCAAGACCCTCGGCACGGCGCAACGCGGGCAGATCACACCGGAAGAGTTGCAGGACATGATGGCCGGCGGGCAGGAAATGGTGGCCCTCGAAGGGTCGCTTGGCGGCACAGTCTGAAGCGGGACAGCACGTGAAAGACGAGATGTTCTACAAACTTGAAAGCGGCGAACTGGATCGGTTCGCCGCGATCACGCAACAGGTCCTATCGCCTGATGCAGTGCCGCTGGCCAGCGGCATCGAAAAGAATGTGCCGATCTACGACATGGCAGTGCTGCGCGACCATCTCGATGCGCCGACGCGCCGTCGGGCTTGATGGCCGAATGGGCACAGGTCCTGGGCCAATCCGCGGGCGTCGTCGTTTTGAAGTCTGCCTACGCGGATACAGCGGCGATTGATGCCGCCACACGTGTGTTCAACGACATCATCGCGCGCGAAAAGGCGGATACGGGCGGAAAAGCCGATCACTTTGCCGCCGCCGGCGCGAACGACCGGATCTGGAATGCCCTTCAAAAGCTGTGCATGGACGATCCCGACGTCTTCGCGCGTTACTTCGCCAACCCGGCCATTGCCGCGGTGTGTGAAGCTTGGCTTGGGCCGGGGTATCAGATGACCGCGCAGGTCAATCTGGTGCGCCCGGGGGGACAAGCGCAGCAAGCCCACCGCGATTATCACCTCGGCTTTCAAACGGCCGACGTGGCGGCGCAGTTCCCGGCACATGTTCACGCGCTGTCGTCGGTCATGACCTTGCAAGGCGCGGTTGCCCATTGCGACATGCCGGTCGAAAGCGGCCCGACACAATTGCTTCCGTTTTCGCAACTGTTCCCAGAGGGCTATATGGCCTACCGGCGCGACGACTTCCGCGCCTATTTTGAAGAACACGCGATTCAGGTGCCGCTGGCCAAAGGAGACGCCGTTTTCTTCAACCCGGCCCTGTTCCATGCCGCCGGCGAGAACCGATCGGACGACATTCACCGGATGGCCAACCTGCTGCAGGTGTCCTCCGCATTTGGCCGCGCCATGGAAAGCGTTGATCGCCTTGGGATGTGCACGGCGCTTTACCCGGTGTTGCAGGACCTGATGCAGGCCGGCACCCTTGAAGAACCAGACTGCGCCGCGGCGATTGCGGCGGCCGCTGAAGGTTACGCCTTTCCCACCAATCTGGATACCGACCCCCCGACCGGTGGCCTCGCGCCTGAGACGCAGGCCGGGCTCATGCAGCGCGCGCTCGCGGATGGGATGACGCCAGATGATGTGTCCCGTGCCCTGCTGGCACAGGCCGCACGGCGGGCCCCCTGAAGAAGGAGTTCATCATGAGCGATCTGTTGTGCAAACCAAGGGGAACGTCGGGCCACATCCATGCGATCACGCCGGACAGCGCCGGATGGGGGTATGTTGGGTTCGACGCCTGGCGATTGGCCGCCGGGGAAGTCGCAACGGCCTCCACCGGGGATCGCGAGGTGATCTTGGTCCTGGTCGAAGGCCATGCCCGGATCGTGGCTGCGGGCGAGGATTTTGGCGCGATGGGCGACCGACTGGACGTGTTCGAACGCACGCCGCCGCATTGCATCTATGTTCCTCCCGGGCAGGACTGGCACGTGGAGGCATCGACCCCGGTCACCTTGGGCGTCTGCACGGCCCCAAGCCCGGGTGGGCGACCCGCGCAGCGCCTGGGGCCGGAGGACATCGCGCTTGAAGAGCGCGGCACAGGCGCCAACACGCGCTACATTTACAACATCGCGATGGAAGGCCGCGACGTGGCCGACAGTTTGCTGGTCACCGAGGTGTTCACCCCGGCTGGCAATTGGTCGTCATACCCGCCCCACCGCCACGACGAGGATGATTTTCCGCGCATCACATACCTCGAAGAAACCTATTACCACCGGCTGAACCCGGCGCGCGGGTTCGGGCTACAGCGCGTCTTCACCGAAGATGGCAGCCTCGACGAAAAGATGGCGGTCGGCGATCATGACGTGGTCTTGGTGCCTCGGGGCCATCACCCCTGCGGGGCCCCCTATGGCGTCGAGATGTACTATCTGAACGTCATGGCGGGACCACGACGCAATTGGCGGTTCCAGGCACATCCCGATTTTGAACACTTGATGGGTTAAGCGCCCCGCTGCCCGCCAAAGCCGCTCCGGGCCACCCGCACGGCCTTGGACCGAGGGGCAGAGCCGCCCCCGCGCCTACAAACACAAAAACAAATGCGCGTCTTCGTAGGTTTGCGAATTTGACCGGGTCGAGGCGTATTCGGCCCGGCTGGCCCCACCGGTCCGACAAATGCGCTCGGCCTCCGCTGCGGCGGCGCTTCGGACCTCCTGCTGGTTGGCGAATTGCGAGGTGACGATGGTGACGCTTGCGCCATTGTATTCTGCAACAATGGGCGTGGCGGGGACACAGGCGACAAGGCCCAGGGATACGGCGGTCAAAAGAATGGTTTTACGCATGTTACTCACTACTCAAAACACAAAGAACAGCCTCAGGATGCCCGAGCGGACGGGGTCAATCAACCGCGCGATATCCGCGCGCGCCTAGTCGGCGCAGCCCGCCCCCTCGACCGAGACGCCCAAGTCTTGCGGCGTCAGCAAAAGCTCCCGCCCCAGGATAGCCCCGGCGTGGGAAATGCTGGACGCCCCATCCGCGGCAAAGGCGGCGGGCGCCACGGTCACGCCGCGCCCTTCATAGCGGTTCACGCGGGTCGGCAAGGCACGGGGCGGCATCGCAACGACGCGACCGGACGCATCGCGCCGCATGTCGAAATAAAGCACTGCCCCCGTCCGGCGCGGCAACGCCCATTGGCCGGAAATGAAATTCCCAAGCGAGTAGGCGATGAACCCTGTGCGCCCGTCCGCAGCCGTCACCACCTCGATCGGCTGCAGAACATGCGGATGGGCCCCAATGACAGCCGCCGCGCCCGAGTCGATGGCCGCCCGTGCGAGTGCTCGCTGACGCGCGTTGGGCGTGTGCGTGTACTCGGCGCCCCAATGGGGCAGCAGGATGACGGCGTCGATATCGCTTTCCGCACGCAGGTTGGCGATCAGAGACGGAACCGACGGATTGTCCCCGTAGCAGCGCAAGGCTTGTCGATGTGGGTCAGGCAGCCCGTTGACGCTGTATGTGCAGGCCAGAAGTGCAACCCGCGCCCGTCCGCCCGACATGGATAGATCAACGGTCGTATGCCACGGCCCGGTCTGGCCGCGCGGCACGGTGCCGGTCCATTGCAAGTTCTGCTCGGCCAGGGCGGCCAAGGTGCGTTCGACCCCAAGTGGCCCGCGATCAAGCGCGTGATTGTTGGCGGTCTGCGCCACATCCACGCCAACAGCAACCAGCGCTTCGGCAATCGTGGGGTGATAGTTGAACGCGGGGTATCCGGCATAGATCCGATTGTCGAAGCGGGTGCCGGGATCCCGGCCCGCATCGCGCCCACCGGGCAGAACATTGCGCGCAGCCGGTCCTTCGAGGTTGACGACCGTGACGTCGGCATTGGACAGGAACGGCGCCATCGGCGCCAAGGCCGGCAAAAAGTGATCATCTCGCCGCGCAGCGTCCGATTGGATCAATCGGTGCAGCAGAAAATCCCCCGCGACCGCCACGGTGCCCGCCCCCGGTTCGAACACACCCAAATCGCGCGACACCGCGCAACTTCCCGGACCAGATTGGCTCGTCGGTGTACAGGCGGCCAGCGCAAGTGCCGCCGCCAGAGCGGCTTTGGCCGCGAAACGGCTGCGTGTCATCTCCATCCTCCCCAGGATCTGATGCCAGCAGCTTACGAATGCTGACCGGCTCTCAAACCATGTTCGAGGCTGCCCGGCGCCAATTGTCTGCAAATGTGACCCGTTCGACGCAGGCCAACCGCGTCAGGCGGTGCAATTCCGCCTCGAGTTTCGCCTGCCGTTGCTTGCCCCACCGCACCCCGGGCTCGGGCCAGACCGCACGCACAGCCAGCGTGTCGGCCGCACGATCCGCCTGAACGTCGATGCGCCCCACCAACCGATCGCCTTCCAGCATGGGAAACACGTAATACCCGAACCGGCGCTGCGCCTCGGGCACGAAAATCTCGATCCGATAGTGAAAGCCGAACAACCGTTCGGCGCGCTTGCGGTCGCGAAGGGCGGGATCAAAAGGGCTGAGGATGCGCAGACGCGCCGTTGGATCCGGTATGTCTTCGAGCTGCACAAGCGTGTCCGGGCGCACGACGCTGCGCCGGGTGGCCCCGTCGACGCACTGGATATCGACCTCCACGAGGTGGCCACCGGCCAAACCCTGCGCGACCCAAGATTTGGCTTCGCGCGGCGAAATCAGGGCCCAGAACGCGGCCAGCTCTCCTGATGTTGCAAAGCCCAACCTGTCCAGGGCGGCGCCGCACGCCCAGTCGACAATATCGCCGTCCGCGACACGCGCGTTCAGGTGCTCGGGTGGGATGACACGCTCGACAAGGTCATAAAACTTCCGAAAACCGGATCGATGCGTCACCGACAATTCGCCCACGCGCCACAGGTATTCGAGCGCGGTTTTCGACGGGTGCCATTCCCACCATCCGCCCGATTGGGCGGGGTGGTCTCCGGCCATGTCGGCGCTGCAGACGGCGCCGTGATCCGCGATGTGCTGGCGGACGCGATCCAACTCCCCTTGAAACGCCGGGCCGCGCCACTTTTCCCATTTCTCGCCCAACCGCGCGCGATCCCTGTCGAAACGCAACCGCCAGTAGGGAAAAAACTGCACCGGGATTTTGGAGGCATCATGGGTCCAATGTTCGAAGGTCCCGCGCATCCGGTCGTTGAGCCAACGTAGGCTGGCGGGTTTGTACGTTGGACGCCGGGACCACAGGATCAGGTCATGGGCACGGGCCACCGTGTTGACGCTATCGACCTGAACAAACCCGAGGCTTGTGATCAGGTCGAGCAGCGCCTGCCCGGTCGCCGGCCCGCCGGGCGTCTCGGCCAAGCGGTGACGGTGCAAGAACAGATGCCGGGCCTGCGCATTTGTCAGCACCGGGCGCGCGTCCCCTGCCCCGTCCCTCATGTCATCAGCCCCCGTCAGGCCTCCGAAACCCAGGACCATGGCCGCGTGTATTCGCCAAGCACGGCCCGCAGTTTGTCTTCGTCAACGTCACCGTTTTTCTGCAATTCGGCGACCAGTCCAAGCTTCTTGTCTTCCCGAACCGAAACGACGCGCGCATCCAGGTCTGCCTCTGCCAGCGCTTCGTTGTAGACCCGGGTGATTGCCTTGCGGCGCAGGTCAGGTTTGAAGACTTTGCCGACGGCGGTCTTCGGCAATTCGTCAAGAATTTCCAGACGCTTGGGGATGGCAGCGCGCTCGTGAATATGGTCGCGGCACCAAGCCATCAGATCTTTGGTGCTGACCTCCGCCCCGTCGACCAGTTCGACATAGGCACAGGGCAATTCGCCCGCGAAACTGTCTGGCTGGCCGATCGCGCCTGCGAAGGCCACGGCTTCGTGACCGGCAAGCGCCTCTTCAATCTCGGCCGGGTCAATGTTGTGACCACCCCGGATAATCAGGTCTTTCGCCCGCCCGGTGATCCAGACATACCCGTCCGCATCAATGCGCCCCAAATCGCCTGTCCGCAAGAACACATCCCCCCAAAAAAGGTCGATGTTCTTATCACTTTCGGTGTAGGTCGAGCCTTCGAAGACGCCGGGGTTGTCGATGCAAATCTCGCCGACTTCGTCGACCGCGCATTCTTCGAAGTCCTCCTTGCCCTCTTTGAGGATTTTCACCTGGCAATGGGGGAAGGGCACCCCGACGGAACCGATCTTTTTCTCACCGTCGACTGGGTTGCAGGCGACAAGGCAGGTGGCCTCGGTCAGACCATACCCTTCAACCAAGGTGACCCCGGTTGCCCGCTCGAACCTGTGGAACAGTTCCACGGGCAAAGGCGCCGACCCCGAAAATGCCGTCTTGACCGACGAGACATCCGCATCCACCGGCCGCTGCATCATGGCGGCAATTGCCGTGGGAACGGTGATGATGAAGGACACCTTCCAGCGTTCGACCAATTTCCAGAAATTGTCGAACACGCCATCGCCGCGATACCCCTGAGGGGTCGGAAAGATCACATGCCCGCCCGACGCCAACATCGCCATCAGAATCACGTGACACGCAAAGACGTGGAACAGGGGCAGCGGGCAAATCACGTTGTCCTCTTCGGTGAACAACAGTGTGTGCCCGATCCAGCCATTGTAAATCATGCCCGAATATTTGTGCTGTGCGACCTTCGGCATCCCGGTCGTGCCGCCCGTATGGAAATACGCGGCCACGCGATCCTCGGTGGCGTCCTCGAACGTCAACGCGTCCTTCGCATGCTTTGCCACTTCGGCGTTGAAATCCTTGACCTTGGCATGGTGCCGCGTCGGGTTTTTGGGTCGGATCAACGGCACGATCAGTTTTTTCAAACCGGTCAGATAGCGCAGGAGATCCACCTCCAGCACGGTCTTCACATTTGGCGCATGGCTGACGGCTTCGGCCACTTTTTGCGCGACATCTGTTTTGGGGAACGCCTTCAAGGTGACAACGATCTTGGCATCGGTCTCGCGCAGGATCGCGCCCATTTGTTCGGGTTCCAGCAGCGGGTTAACCGGCGCCACGATGCCGGCCACAGCGCCACCCAGAATGGTCGTCACGGTTTCATTGCAGTTTGGCAGCACGAAGGCGACCGTATCTGTCGGACCGATCCCGAGGGCACGAAACATGTTCGCCGTTTGGGTGACCCGGGCGTGCAGATCAGACCATGTCAGTGTTTCGGCCGGATCGGTCGGGCCCGAGAACATCTGAAAGGTCACGGCATTCAAGGCACCGTGCTGTGCTTTGCGCTGACTAAGGAGCTCGTAAAGCGTCGTCGCAGGTTGGCTTTCTGGCCACGGGCGCTCGGCCTCAATTCTGCGCACGTCTTCCGGTGTGGCGAAAGTCACCATGTGGTCGTCCTCCCCTTCGATACGGCCGGGGGCGGTTGTTGTGATTTAGGCCCTCCGGTGCCGGACAGGATGCGCCCTTGGCCCGCATTGCGCAAGCGTGACCCTGCGGCGTCCGCTATTCGGCTGCGAGCCCCGCGGTAAACTGCAATCGGGCAAGCCGCGCATACAGACCACCTTGGGCAACAAGGCTGTCGTGCGTTCCCTCGGCAACGATGCGCCCGGCTTCGAACACCAAGATGCGGTCGGCCTGTTTCACCGTTGCCAACCGGTGCGCCACGATGAGGGTCGTCCGATCCTGGCTGAGCGCCGAGACCGCGTCCTGCACCGCGCGTTCCGATTCTGCGTCAAGCGCACTGGTGGCCTCGTCCAGCAACAGGATAGGCGCATCCCGCAGAATGGCGCGTGCGATGGCGATGCGCTGCTTTTGGCCCCCGGACAGCATGAGCCCGCGCTCACCGACATAGGTGTCGTATCCGTCGGGCAGCTCGCTCAGGAACCCATGCGCGGCGGCGGCCCGGGCGGCGGCCTCGACTTCATCATTGGTCGCGTCGGGGCGGCCAAAGCGGATGTTTTCGCGTGCGGAGTCCGCAAAAATCACCGGATCCTGAGGAACGAGCGCCAACGCACTGCGGAAGGTTGGGCGTTCCATGTCCTTTAGGTCGACCCCGTCCAGGGTCACCCGACCGCTTGCCGGGTCGTAAAAGCGCTGGAGCAACTGCAGGATCGTTGTCTTCCCCGCGCCCGACGGACCGACCAGCGCGACGGTTTCGCCCGGCTGAATCGTAAAGCTCACCCCATCAAGCGCCGCATCCTCCGGGCGCGTGGGATAGGAAAACCGGACATCTTCGAACGCGATTGCGCCACGCCCGCCCTGCGGCAGAGGGCGACCGGCGGCGGGATCGTCAACGCTGTCGTCCGTTTCGAGCAGTTCCACCAAGCGTTCGGTCGCACCGGCTGCGCGCTGCAACTCGCCCCAGATCTCGGACAAGGCACCGACGGAGCCTGCCACCATGATCGCGTAGATCAGGAACTGGATCAGTTCCCCGATGCTCATCACTTCGGATCGCACATCCCGGGCCCCGATCCAGAGCACCCCGACAATGCCCGCGAACACCAGCGAAATGACAATGATCGTCATGACGGCGCGGGTCGCGATCCGATCCTTCGCACTGTCGAAGCTGCGCTCGGTGACCTGATCAAACGCGTCAGCCGAAGGCCGTTCGTGGGTAAAGGCCTGAACCGTCTGGACACTGAGCAAAGCTTCGGACGCGTTGCCCGAGCTTTCCGCGATCCAATCCTGGTTTTCCTTGGACAAGCGGCGCAGGCGCCGCCCAAGCACCACGATCGGCACGATGATGGCCGGCACGATCAGCAGGACCAAACCCGAAAGCTTTGGCGATGTGACCAGCATCAGACCCATCCCCCCAACGAGGATCAGGATGTTGCGCAGCGCCACAGAAACCGAGGAGGAGATCACGCTCAGCAACAGGGTCGTATCGGTGGTGATCCGGCTCAGCACCTCGCCCGTCATGATACGTTCGTAAAACGCGGGGCTCATGCTGATCATGCGGTCGAAGACGGCCATTCGAATATCGGCGATCACCCGTTCGCCAAGCCGCGTCACGAGGTAATAGCGCAGCCCCGTTCCCAGCGCCAACAGCACGGCGATGCCCAGAGCTGCCAGAAAATACTGATCGAGAAGCTCGGTGGTTTCGGTTTCAAACCCATCCACGACACGTCGCACGGCAAGCGGCAACATCAAGGACACGACCGCCGTCGTGACGAGCGCGGCCCCTGCGCCGAAGATCATGGCCTTGTAGCGTATCAGGAACGGCAAAAGCGCACGCAAACTTCCGATATTGCGTGACTTTTCACGCTCTTCGGTTGCGTTCGGCGGCTGCCCTTTCGAGGTGTCTGTTTGGGGGCCGTCGGCCATGCGTGTGTCCTGTGCACAATCCTTCAGATGCAAATATCTTGCACCTCTGCCCCATACAACCCCAAGGCGATGCGGCACGGTTTCGCGCAGCATCCCGTCAGATCCTTGGCCGATCAGGCTTTATGTCCCGCAGCGACCCGGTCTAAGGTCCGGGCTGTTCCCGACGCAAAGGTTCGTCCGCCATGCCCAAACCGCCGCTTCGGCCCGAGACGGCTCAGGATCCCCACCGCGTGTCCCCCGAACCCGAACGCAACCTCGAGGTGGCCATCGGTCGAGAGGTGCGGGCCTACCGGCAGGCGCAACGGATCACGGTCACGGAACTGTCCGAGCAGACGGGTCTGTCCATTGGGATGCTGTCCAAGATCGAAAACGGCCAAACGTCCCCATCGCTGACGACCCTTCAGGCACTGGCAAACGCCCTCAACATCCCGCTGACAGCGCTGTTTCGCCGCTACGAAGAACGCCGAGAGGTCATCCATACCAAGGCTGATCAGGGCGTCGAGATGGTGCGCGAGGGCACACGCGCCGGTCACCAGTACAAGCTTTTGGGTCACCTCAGCGCCATCTCGAACGGTGTTCGGGTCGAGCCTTACCTGATTTCGCTGACCGATACGTCGGACGTGTTCCCAACCTTTCAGCATGACGGGGCCGAGGTCATCTACATGTTGGAGGGGGTTGTGCGGTACCGCCACGGCAAAGAGTTGTTCCGGCTCGAACCCGGCGACACCCTGTTCTTTGATGCGGACGCACCGCATGGCCCGGAGGTTCTGGAACGTCTTCCGATCCGGTTCCTGTCCATCATCTCCTACCGGGACGGCGACGGGTGATGCTGCTGAATTACTTTCATGGCAGTTGAATATCATTCCCCAGAGTGATAATTCCCTCCTGAAATAGGCTTGGGGATGGAGGGCACGGCGATGTGTGGGATCGTTGGGCTATTTCTGAAAGACAAATCGTTGGAACCGCACATCGGCGCGATGCTGACCGAAATGCTGGTCACCATGACCGACCGCGGTCCGGACAGTGCGGGCGTTGCAATCTACGGCGCCAAACCGGATGGCGCTGCCAAGCTGACGGTACAGGCAGACGATCCCGACGCGGCCTTCGATGGCTTGGACGCAAAGCTGGCCGCGGCGCTTGGTGGGCCCGTATCGCTGGACCGCCGCGACACGCACGCGGTGCTGACCGTACCCGAGGGCCTGTCGGATCAGGCCAGACGCGTTCTACAGGCCGACGTGCCGGGCCTGCGCGTGATGAGCGACGGCGATGTCATCGAGATCTACAAGGAGGTGGGTCTGCCCCGCGACGTCGCGGCGCGGTTCGACCTTGAAGGCATGTCGGGCACCCACGGCATCGGTCACACCCGCATGGCCACCGAAAGCGCTGTAACCACCGAAGGCGCGCATCCGTTTTCAACAGGGGCCGACCAATGCCTTGTCCACAACGGATCGCTGTCGAACCACAATGCCCTGCGGCGCAAACTGACCCGCGATGGCGTGCGGATCGAGAGCGAGAATGACACCGAGGTCGGGGCCGCCTACCTCACGTGGAAAATGCAGCAAGGCGCCAGCCTCGGGGAAGCGTTGGAAAGCGCGCTTGTCGACCTCGATGGGTTCTTCACCTTCGTCGTCGGCACCAAGGATGGCTTTGGCGTTGTGCGCGACCCGATCGCCTGCAAACCCGCCGTGATGGCCGAAACCGATCAATACGTCGCGTTCGGCAGCGAATATCGCGCGCTGGTCAACCTGCCGGGGATCGAAGAGGCGCGGGTCTGGGAACCGGAACCGGCAACCGTTTACTTTTGGACTCATTGATATGCCTACCTATGATTTGGAAGCCGATGGATTGCGGGGTCTGAACGCAGCGCTTCACGCGTTGGCCGGCACGCCCCCGAACGAACCCTGGGACATCGTGAACCCGAAGGGCAGTCACGCAATCGCGGTGGGTCTGGATGCGCCCGTCGATGTCACCGTGAAAGGCTCAACCGGGTACTATTGCGGCAGCATGAACAAGAAGGCCACGATCCGCGTGGACGGGTCGGTCGGCCCCGGTGTGGCGGAGAACATGATGTCGGGCACCGTCGTCGTCGAAGGCGATGCCAGTCAATATGCCGGGGCAACCGGGCATGGCGGTTTGCTCGTCATCAAGGGCAACGCCTCCAGCCGGTGCGGCATTTCGATGAAGGGGATCGACATCGTGGTGCACGGCAACATTGGCCACATGAGCGCGTTCATGGGTCAGGCGGGCACGCTGGTTGTCTGCGGCGATGCGGGCGACGCACTGGGCGACTCGCTTTACGAGGCACGGCTCTTCGTGCGCGGCAGCGTCAAAAGCCTTGGCGCGGATTGCGTCGAAAAGGAAATGCGCCCCGAACATCTGGACCTGCTGGCCGATCTTCTGGCGCGCGCCGAGAGTGACGCCAAACCGGAAGAGTTCCGGCGCTATGGCTCGGCCCGGCAACTCTACAATTTCCACATCGACAACGCGTACTGAGGATCCGTCCATGAGCAATGACATCCCGCGCACGGCCCCGATCCAATCCGCGACGTTCTCGAACCCCGTCAACGCTGAAATCCGGCGGGCGGCGGCGACCGGGATCTATGACATTCGTGGTGGCGGTGCGAAACGGCACCTGCCCCATTTTGACGACCTCGTGTTTCTGGGGGCATCCGTGTCGCGCTACCCGTTGGAAGGGTATCGCGAAACCTGCGGCACCAACGTGACGCTCGGCACGCGCTTTGCGGAAAATCCGATCGAGCTGGACATTCCGATCACCATCGCGGGCATGAGTTTCGGCGCATTGTCGGGACCGGCGAAAGAGGCCCTCGGCCGGGGCGCGACCCTGGCGGGCACCTCGACGACCACGGGCGACGGCGGCATGACCCCCGAGGAACGGGGCCATTCGAAGAAGCTTGTCTACCAGTACCTGCCGTCGCGCTACGGGATGAACCCGGACGATCTGCGCAAGGCAGACGCCATCGAGGTTGTTGTCGGTCAGGGCGCCAAACCCGGTGGCGGCGGCATGTTGCTTGGCCAGAAGATCGACGACCGTGTCGCCGAGATGCGGACCCTCCCCCAGGGGATCGACCAACGGTCCGCATGCCGTCACCCGGACTGGACCGGCCCCGACGATTTGGAAATCAAGATCCTCGAGCTGCGCGAGATCACCAGTTGGAAGGTCCCGATCTACGTGAAGGTGGGGGCGACACGGCCCTATTTCGACGTGGCCTTGGCGGTCAAATCCGGCGCCGATGTCGTTGTGATCGACGGGATGCAGGGCGGAACGGCGGCCACGCAGGATGTGTTCATCGAACATGTCGGCATCCCCACCCTCGCCTGCATCCGTCCAGCCGTGAAGGCGCTGCAGGATCTTGGGCTGCATCGCGACGTTCAGCTTGTGGTGTCTGGCGGCATTCGCAATGGGGCGGACGTGGCCAAAGCGCTTGCGCTTGGCGCAGACGCCGTCAGCATCGGAACGGCCGCCATGATCGCCTTGGGCGACAATGACCCGAAGTACGAAGCTGAGTACCAGGCGCTTGGCACGACCGCTGGCGCCTATGACGATTGGCACGAGGGCAATGACCCCGCCGGCATCACGACCCAGGATCCGGCCTTGGCGGCGCGGCTCGATCCGATCGAAGGGGGACGACGCCTGCGCAACTATCTCAACGTGATGACGCTCGAGGCCCAGACCTTGGCGCGGGCCTGCGGACACAATCATCTGCACAATTTGGAACCAGAAGACCTCTGCGCGCTTACGATGGAGGCAGCCGCCATGGCCCAGGTGCCTTTGGCCGGCACGGATTGGTACCCGGGCAAGCCCGGATCGGGCTACTAAGCACAGGGACACACTGGAAAGGGAGGTCGCGTGATGACCCAAAACCTCGCTGAGTTTGCCGAAAAGACCGGCGTCAAATACTTCATGATCTCCTTCACGGACCTGTTCGGCGGACAGCGCGCCAAGCTTGTCCCGGCCCAGGCCATTGCCGAGATGCAGGAAGAGGGCGCCGGGTTCGCGGGCTTCGCCACCTATCTGGATATGACCCCGGCCCATCCCGACATGCTGGCCGTGCCGGACCCGTCATCTGTGATCCAACTGCCCTGGAAGCCCGAGGTCGCGTGGGTTGCGGCCAACCCCGTCATGGAAGGTGAAGAGGTCGCCCAAGCCCCGCGCAATGTGTTGCGCAAGCTGATTGCCGAAGCCGCCGACCAGGGCCTTCATGTCAAAACGGGGGTCGAGGCGGAATACTTCCTGCTGACCGCGGACGGCTCCGAGATCTCGGATGAATACGACACTGCGGCCAAGCCCTGCTACGACCAGCAGGCCGTCATGCGCCGGTACGAGGTAGTGCGCGAGATCTGCGATTACATGCTCGATCTCGGTTGGGGGCCGTATCAGAACGACCACGAAGATGCGAACGGCCAGTTCGAGATGAATTGGGAATTTGACGATGCCCTGGCCACGGCCGACAAGCATTCGTTCTTCAAGTTCATGACCAAATCGGTGGCCGAAAAACACGGGTTCCGCGCAACCTTTATGCCGAAACCCGTCGAGGGGCTGACCGGCAATGGCTGCCATACGCATGTCTCGGTCTGGGATGCACCGGGGGACGCGGCAACGACCAACGTCTTCGCCGTCGATCCGACGCCGGGCAGCGCCACGTCCGAGCTTGGCCTGTCGGATCAAGGGGCCGCGTTTTTGGGCGGGATCATGAAGCATGCCTCGGGCATGGCGGCGATCACCAACCCCACCGTTAACAGCTACAAGCGCCTGAACGCACCGGTGACGCTGTCTGGCGCGACCTGGGCGCCCAACACGGTCACCTGGACGGGCAACAACCGCACGCACATGGTGCGCGTACCCGGCCCCGGCCGGTTCGAATTGCGCCTCCCCGACGGGGCGGCCAACCCCTATCTGCTGCAGGCCGTCATCATCGCGGCAGGATTGGATGGCATCGCGACCGGCGCCACCCCTGGCAAACGTCATGACATCGACATGTATGCCGAAGGTCACAAGGTCCGCGGCGCGGTCAAACTGCCGTTGAACATGCTGGACGCGCTGCGCGCCTTCGACAAGGACAGCACGCTCAAGGCCGCGATGGGCAAAGAGTTTTCGGACGCCTTCCTGAAGCTGAAGCACGCCGAATGGACCAGTTTCGTGTCCCATTTCAGCCGATGGGAAAAGGAAAACACCCTCGACATCTGACGGGAGCGGGCGGTCGCATCGCGCGACCGCCCGCCTTGGTCCGACGCTACTCGGCGGCCAACTGCATCACTGGGGGATGTGATGCACCAACGGTCGAACCGACGGGTTCAACCGCCTTCTGGCGCCGGTAGATCAGCCGGAACACCGGCGGCGTGAAGTAGAACGAGATCACCGCCGACAGCAGCACCCCACCGGCAATCGCCACGGCGAAAGGCGGCCAGAACCCGCCGCCGCCCAGGATCAGGGGCAGGAACCCGCCAAAGGTGGTGATCGTGGTCGAAATGATGTGCCGGCTGGAGCCGCTGACGACCCGTGCCATCGCCTCCTGATCGCCGGCGGCCGCGTCGGGATCGGCTTGCAAGCCGGTCAGAATGATGATGGCCGCGTTGATCGACACACCGATCGATCCGATCACGCCGATGATGGCATTGATCCCGAACGGGTATTGCAGGACCGCGAGGGACAACATCGACAGGCCCGCCGACAAGACACACACAACTAGCGCCACCGCGGTCAATCGGAACGAATTAAAGTCAGCGCGATCGTGGCGATTGTCAGCGTGACGATCAGACCGACCGACGCCAAGAGGTTGCCGACCGTGCTGGAACGTGCGTCGCTGTCACCGCCCAGTTCGACGCGGTAGCCGGGCGGTAGGGCAAAGCCCGCCTCGTCAAAGGACGCCAGGACCGATTGCAGCGCTTCTTCGGGCAGGATGTCCGGCACGATGAACGCCTGAACGGTGTTCACCCGTTCCCCGTTGCGGCGCGTGATGACGCTTTCGGCGGGTTCCAGGACCGGGGTTGCAAGCTCGGACAGCGGCACGGCGGGAAAAGCCCCCGACGCCGAGACTGCCGCCGCACCGGGCAACAGGATCGGCAGATCGGACAGGGTGCCGATGTCCGCGTAGCGGTCTTGATCATAGCGGACACGGACCGGGAGTTGATCCGTCCCTTCGACCAAGCTGCCGCCCGTGACGCCGACCAAGCTTTGCTCCAACTGCGCGGCGATATCGGTGACATTCAACCCAAGCAAGCGGGCAGCCGTTTCATCAATGTTGAAGCGCACCTGCGGCGCACCGCCGGACACCTGGGTCCGCACCTGGGTGACGATGGGGATGTCCGCCATAAGCGCACGTGCCTGATCGCCATAGTCGCGCAAGACCGCCAAATCGGGCCCGACAAGGCGCACCTCGACCGGGGCGTCGACCGGCGGGCCCTGCACGAGGCTGCGCACGATGACACTGGCCTGCGGATATTCTGCATCCAGGCGGGCCTGGAGGACCGGAACAATCCGGGCCGCGTCTGCAGCCGTATCCGTCTTGATCATCGCGATGGCATAACTCGGCTCCTGCGCGCGACCGCCGGTGATGTTGTAGTAGAATGCCGGGCCAGATTGGCCGACGGACCAATAAATCTGGTCGATCCCATCGGTCGCCAACAGCTCGGCATCGATCGCGCGCGCGACGGACGCAGTCTCGGTGATCGCGCTGCCGGGTGGCATTTCAATCTCGAGGTAGAACTGATCGCGCTCCACCCCGGGGAAGAACTGTGCCGTCAGCGTCGGGAAGGCGGCAAAGCCCATGACCGGTAGGACAAGCGACAGGGCAATCGATTTGATCGGGTTCGCAACCGACCACCGGATAGAGGCCGTGAACGCCCGCCCGAAGGCCGGAACGCTCAGCCCCCCGCGCCCACCCGACTTGATGAACCACCCGGCCAACGCGGGCGTCACTGTCAGGGCAATGAACAGCGACCACAGCAACATCACCACCACGGCGATTGCGATCGCACCGACGAAATCACCAGCAGGGCCGGGCAACAGGATCATTGGTGTGAAGCTGAGCGCGGTCGTGATGGTCGACGCCAAGAGCGGCGCGGCAAGGCGGGTGACCGCGTCCCGGACGGCGGCTTCACGCGCCATGCCACGGGACAAACGCTGGCGCACCTCGTCCACCATCACGATGGCTGCATCGACCAACAGGCCAAGGGCCACGATCAATCCCGTCACAGACATCTGGTGTATGGGCAGGCCCATGAAATTCATTGTGGCCAAGGTGGCCAGCGAGACGATCGGCAGCACGAGGGCCACAATCGTCGCGGCGCGAAGCCCAAGCGTGACGAACAGGACAGCAACCACCAGCGCAACACCGATCGCCATATTCGTTCCAACCTCGGCCAAGCGGCTGGCCGTGTAGGTGCTTTGGTCGAAAATAAGGGTCTCCGTCAGCCCGGCCGGAACGAACGCGGCGCCGTCGGACAATTCGTCCCGAACGAAGCCCATCCAACGGTCGATTTGAACACCGTCTTGGGCCAAAACAGCGACCAGAACCGCCGGGCGGCCATTCGCATAGGCCAATTCCGTCGCCGGATCGCGTGGCCCGCGCGAGATCTGGGCGACATCGCCCACCGTCACCGTGGCGCCATCGGCGCCTTCACGCACGACGACGCGGGACAACCGGTCCAGTTCCGAGATTTCACCGGAAATGTTGACCGTGAGCGACGTGTCGTCACTGTCCAAGCGACCGGCCTGCACCTTTCCGTCGGCCGCCGCGATCCGTTGCGACACCTCCGCCACGGACAATCCGAGGGCCGCGGTCGCGTCCGGGTCAATCTCGACCAGAACCTCATCTTCCGGTTCTCCGAAAAGATCGACCGCGCGCGTCGACGGGATCGCGCGCAGGCGGTCCGCAAGGCTTTCTGCATAAGCGTGGGTCAGGGTCGGCGGCACCGCATCATGATCCGCCGTTATCGCGACAACCGCGGAATAGGCGGAAATCCCTTCAGAGTTGAATTCCGGGGCCAGCACGCCGGCGGGGAAGTTTCGCCGGGCGTCCTCGACCGCGTCCCGCGCCTCGGACCACACTTGTTCGATGGTGGTTTCGTCGAGCGTTTCCAGCAACTCGATCGAGACGACCGAGACCCCGGTTCGAGACACCGAGTCGATCGTGTCGACCTCTGCGATCTCGCGCAGTTCTTCTTCGATTTCAGCTGTTACCAACGCCTCGACGCGGGCGGGATCAGCGCCCGGGAAACTGGTGGTCACCGTGGCGAACAGGTTGGTGATCGTGGGATCTTCCTGACGCCCGATGGACAGCAGCGACGACACACCGGCCGACACGAGGACCAGCATGATCAGGGCAACGAGGCGGGGTTGGCGGAAGGTCAGCGTCTGCATGGCCCCTACTCCGCTTCAGCGATCACGGTGACCTGCTGGCCCGGCACGACGCGATGGGCGCCGGTGCGGATCATCTGGGCCCCGGGTTCAAATGTGCCGCGCACAAAGGCATTCTCGGCATCCGAATGCAGGACTTCGACCGCAGCCGTCCGGACGGTGCCGTCCTCAACGACCAGAATGGTCCACGCGCTGCCAAGCCCTTCCTGCAGCGCATCCAACGCCACCCAGGCACCCGGCAAATCCACCTGCGTTTCCAGCGCCAGGGTTGCCGTCTGCCCAAAGGCCAGCGCGATGTCGCCCTGTACGTCGAAGACCGCGGTGCGCGTGCGTGTCACCGGATCAATGTCGGGTCGCAGCTGCGCCAGGCGGGCCGCGTGTTCCGCACCGTTGATCAGAATTGTCACGTCACTCAGCGTTTCGGTCGCGACGGACAAGGGCAAGCCAACCCGGACCTGCGGCGCGGCCGTTTCAATGAGCGTCAGCACCGGGCCACCCGCGCCAAGGGTTTCGCCGCCATCGACGACGCGTTGCCCAACCCGGCCCTCAAACGGCGCGCGCAGGTCGGACTTCTCGATGTTGATCCGGACAGCGGCAATTGCGGCATCCGTTTCTGCGATGCGGTTCGTCAGCTCGTCCCGCGTGGCGCGCGCCTGATCGAGGGTTTCCTCGCTTGCGAAGCCTTCCTCGCGCAGGGCGGCGGCGCGCAACAGCCGGCCTTCTGCGAATTCCAGCTGCGCCTCTGTCGCTGCACGGGCGGCTTCCAGTCGGGTCTGCTCCGCCTCCAGCAAGGCGGTGTCGAGCTGCGCCAAAAGCTGGCCTTCGTTGACCAAATCGCCCTCGTCGACCAGCAGCGCGGCCAACCGACCGCCCAGTTCGAAGGACACATCGACATTTGCAGCGGCCTCGACTTGCCCGACGAAGTGCCGGGACACGCTGTAGCCCGGTTCGGCCAACAGGGGGGTCACCGCAACGGGGATCAGATCCGCCGTTTCGACGATGGCACTGGCCTCGGCCCGTTCGGCCAGAAAGCTTGAGCCGTAGACCACCGCACCGCCGGATGCCGCCAGCACGGCCAAGGTGACTGAAGTGTTCAAAGTCGCCCGCATCACGCGGCGCATTGCTGTCGGTTTTTCCACGTCCGCCATGATCGGCCCCTTCAAAGTTAGTGTCTCTTACATATGTTAGTGTTACTTACTTTGACAAGTCTTACGAAACCTGAAACCATCTGGATCATGAAAAAAAACGCAGAACCGCAACGGCGCGCGCAGTACCACCACGGCGATCTGAAGGCGCAATTGATTGAAGCCACCCGACAATTGGTCGAGGCAAAGGGCCCCGATCATTTGTCGGTCTCAGAGGCCTGTCGCATTGCTGGTGTCTCGACCGCCGCTCCTTACAAGCACTTCAAAGATAAGGATGATTTGCTGCGCGCGGTCGCACTCGGCGGCATGGAGCGTCAGCACGATCAAATGGCCGCGGCCATCGTGCCCCTGCCCCCGCGGTGCCTCGAACGTTTCGTGGCGCTTGGCCGGGTCTATGTCGGATTTGCCCAGAAAGAGCCGGCCGTATTTCGGTTGATGTTCGCGCTGTCCGACGACCATGCAGACGATGATGCGTTGGTGAAGAAGGGCTTCGACACCTTCGGGATCGTCAAGGCCGAGGTCGCGGATTACCGGGGCAGCGCCACGATCGAGGAGGCCGATGACCGCCGTGCTTTCCAGCTTTGGAGCTTTGTGCACGGCCTGTCGTTTTTGATGATCGACGGCAAGATGGCCAAGGTGAACCTTCCCTTCGACCTCGACGCCATGTTGCTCGACATTTCCGCCAAGGTGATGTCGGACGTGAAAGTGGCCGCGCCGGTCTAGGCTGCGGCCACCCGCGCCGCGACCACGCCGAGGGCTTTGGCCAACGTCTGCTGCGCCAATTGAGCGGTTTCCGCTTCGATGTAGACACGCAACTCCGGTGCATTACCCGATGGCCGCAGGTGCAGAACCGACCCGGTTTCATCTGTGATCCGCAAACCATCCGTTTCGTCCACGCCCGCCTCGACGCCAAGCCCTGCATCTCGCAGCAAAGCGGCGCGCGCACCGGCATCGGACTGCAGGGTTGCGATGAACGCCCGTGACAGATCGGTGGGTGTATCCTTCAGCCGGTCGGCAGCGGTATGGCGGATCGCCTCGCGCTCGGCCAGATCCGCGACGCTGACCCCCTCGGCCTGGGCCGCTGCGAGGGGCGCGATGATCGGCAGAAAGCTGTCGCGCGTGGCCAGGGGCGGCAAAACTCCGGCCGGCGCGTCGGCATCAAATCCCAGGAGGAACCCGCCATTGGCTTCATACCCAACCACCCGTCCGGTCTCGGCCTCCATGCCAGCGATGACATAAGGCGAGCCAATCCGCGTGAAGGCCACACGGTCGAACCCGCGCGCGCCGACGCTGGAGTTCGACGAGATGGGCGTGACCACCGCGTCCGCCGCCAAAAGCCGGGCGGTAATCTGGCCCAGGATGTCCCCGGGGATCACCTGCCCCGCGGCGTCCGTCAGCATCGGACGGTCACTGTCCCCATCGGTCGAGACCAGCGCGTCCAAACCATCGACCCATGCCTTGAACTGCTGCCGCGTGTCGGGATCGACGGCTTCGGTGTCCACCGGGATGAAGGTGTCGGACCGCCCAAATTCACGCACCGTTGCACCAAGGGCCGACAGGACATCCATCAACGCATCGCGCCCCACCGCCGAATGGGTGTAGACCCCGATGGTCAGACCGGCCAGCGCCTGACCGCCAAAGGCCGTCACGTAGCGATGCACAAACCGGCGGCCAACCTCGGCATCGTCCACGATCGTGGCGGGTGTCGATGGCGCCGCCTCGGCGTCAAGTGCTGCGGTGATCGCCTCTTCCTCAGGCTTGGTGATCTCGCCGGCACGGGTGTAGAACTTGATGCCATTGCGATCCGCCGGAATGTGCGAGCCCGTGACCATGATGGCGCCGCAATCCGCGTCCTGCGCCGCCAGCGCCAGCGCGGGTGTGGGAACGGCACCGGCCCGGACAACGTCAACGCCCTCAGCGCTGGCTGTGCTGGCAATCACGTCCGAGATCGACGGCGACGACGGACGCAAATCCCATCCGATGAAAATCCGGCCGCCGTGGTCGCAGCTTGCCAAAAAGGCGCGCGTGTACCGGGCGACAAATTCGGGCGTCAATTCCACCGCAAGACCGCGGAGGCCACTCGTGCCGAAACTGGGGGCCATCAACCTGTCCTTCGCATCAATCCATTATTCAAACCGCACGCCGGCGCATCTGCGTGGCCCGCGCTGATCCAATCAGTGCGGCAACACCGACGCAATTTCAACAACGGCGATGGGCTTTTGGGCTCAGGCAGACACGGTTTTTGGCGCGCTCCCGTCCCGGTCGCGGCCCATCCAGTTCAGTGCAAGAATGGCCACCACCACCGCAAGGCCAATGGCTTCCACCATGAAGTCAGGCCAGAAAATCGCGATGACACCGGGCACGAGCACGGCGCGTTGCCACAGGGGCACGTTGCTGAACAGATACCCCTCCAACGCGGCCGCAAAGGCCATCAGCGCCACGATCGCAAGGAAGCCCGCCCAGATCACCACGGGCAACGGTCCGCCAAGGATGATCTCCTCGTTGAACACCATGAAGAGCGGCACGAGGTAGAGGCCTTTTGCGTATTTCCAGGCCTGGACACTGGTCTCCATCGGTTTCGATCCCGCGATGGCAGATCCCGCAAAGCCCGCCAAAGCCACGGGTGGCGTGACGTTGGAATCCTGCGAATACCAGAACACGACGAGATGGGCGATCAGGAGCGGCACGCCGAACTCGGTCGTCAGGGCCGGACCGACAAGGATGATCAGAACGATATAGGCCGCGGTCACAGGCAGCCCCATCCCGAGGATGAGGCTCGCGATCAAGACCAGGATCAACGCGAGGACGATATTGCCGCCCGAGAAGGCGATCATCATGGCCGAGAACTTCAGGCCAAGGCCCGTCAGGCCGACAACGCCTACGATGATCCCGGCCACCGCGCAGGCCATGGACACGGCAACCGCGTTTCGCGCGCCCAAGGCCAACGCCTGGAAAGTCAGCTCGATGCCCCGGCGGCTGAGCGCCACGAACCCGTCCATGGTCGGCTTGTCCGTGAAGAAGTTCCAAAGCGCCCGTGCCACGGCGGCACCCACAATGGTCAGGATGGCGTAAAACCCAACCCGCATGGGCGAATACCCGGCCACAAGGAAGCCAACCAGCGCGATCAGCGGCACCAGGAAATGCCAGCCCTCGGCCAGCACCTTGCGGACGCTTGGCAGCTCTTCTGCCGGCAATCCGCGCAAGCCCTGTTTCACGGCAGCGATGTGGACCAGCAGATAGACCGCCCCGAAGTAGAGGAAGGCCGGGAAAATCGAAACCAGCACGATCTCGACATAGGGCACCTGGGTAAACTCGCTCATCAGGAAGGCCCCCGCACCCATCAGGGGCGGCATGATCTGCCCGCCTGTGGACGCCGCGGCCTCGATCCCGCCGGCCTGCTTGGCCTTGTAGCCAAGCCGCTTCATCAGCGGGATTGTGAAGGCACCTGTGGTCACCACGTTGGCGATGGCCGAGCCCGAGATCGACCCCATGCCCGCCGACGCAATGACCGAAGCCTTGGCCGGCCCACCCCGCTGCCGCCCCGTGGCGGCATAGGCGAGATCGATGAAGAACTTGCCCGCGCCCGTGACCTCAAGGAAGGCGCCGAACAACACGAAGACAAAAACAAAGGTCGCGGCGACGCCCAGGGGGATGCCAAAGATACCTTCGGCACCCAGGGTCATCTGGCTGGCAAGGCGTTCGAGCGAATAGCCGCGGTGGTTGAGGATGCCCGGCATCCAATCGGCGAGGAACGGCAACTCCCCGCGCGAGCCTGCGAAGGCATAGGCGATGAAAACCGCGCCAATAATGGTCATGCCCAGACCCACCGCGCGACGGGCCCCCTCCAGCACGATGAAGACCGTCAGAATGCCGACCCACACATCAATGTCGCGCGGGAAGATCTGGTTGGCGATGGTGTCGATATTGACCGGCAGCCAGGCCCCGACGACCACGCTGCAGGCGATCAGAGTGCCATCGATGGCCCATCCCAACACGCCACGGGGGCGGTGGCGGCCAAAGACCGGGTAGATCAGGAAACACAGAACCAGAATGAAGCCCAAGTGGATCGGGCGCTGGTAGAACAGTCCGAGGGGCTGGACCCCGGCGGCGTAAAGCTGAAACAGCGACAGGCAGATGCCGACAATGGTGATTGCCTTCAACACGAACCACGGTTGCGGGGGTGGCGCTTGGATTTCAGCTTCGGTTGCCATCAGTTGGTCCCTTCCGTCAGGGCGATGCGCACCCGTCCGCGCGGCGCGGCGTCGGACAACGACACCTCGCGCTCGCCCACGCGCAGACGATGATTGACGAAGCCGCGCCCGGGGCGCAGCACATAGGCGTTGCCCGGCACGGGCTCATTGATATCGAGAATAAGATAGCCGCCCTGGCCATCTGACACCTGACGGCCCCGCCCGGGAATATGCCCCAAGCCAGCCGCGAAATCGGGCAGATGCGACCAGATCAGCACCATTTGTCCATCAAGGTTGGCGTAGCAGTCAGACACCTCGAACCCTTGGACCGAGTGTCGCCACAGCACGCACCATTCGGACCCGTCCGGCACGTCAAAACGCGCAATCTCCGAACCACCCAAAACGGTGGCGGTCAGAGTTTCCGCGTTCGCAAAAGTCGTGAAAAGGAGGAGGGCAAGACACCCTCCTCCGATCTTGGAGCGCACTGGGCTTTAGGGGCGCAGAGCGTCCGGCACAGTTGCGCCGGCTTCTTCGTAGTAGCGGATCGCGCCAGGATGCAGCGGGATCGGCGTGGCCGACATGGTGAAGTCGATCGTGGTCTGGTTGGCCGCCGGGTGGACCGCACGCAGATCATCAATGTTCTCGAAGATCGCACGGGTGATCTGGTACACCAGTTCTTCGTCCATCTCGTCAGAGACGGTCATCACGTTGGCAGCGCCCAGAACCGAGGTGTCCGGAACACCGTCATAGGTGCCGCCGGCCAGGGTCGTGCGGGCGAAGAGCGGCTGCGCGGCCATTGCGGCTGCGAACTCTTCTTCGCTCAGTTCGATGATGTGGATCGACTGGGTGGTCGACAGGTTCAGGATCGACGACGTCGGTGCGCCAACCGACCAGAAGCCGGCGTCGATGTCGCCGTTGGCCAATGCATCTGCGGTTTCGTTGAAGTTCAGGCGCTGCTCGTCGATGTCATCATAGGTGATGCCATTGGCTTCGAGGATGATCTGCGCGTTCACTTCGGTGCCCGAACCCGGGGCACCCACCGAAACGCGCTTGCCCGCGAGATCCGACAACGAGGTAATGCCCGAACCTTCCAGCGTCACGATCTGGATCATGTTGGCGTACATGGACGCCATTGCGCGCAGCATCGGCAGCGCCTGACCGTCGAAACGGCCGGTGCCCGCGTATGCGGCTTGCACGGTGTCCGCGAGGCCGAGGCCCATATCCGCGTCACCGGTCGCGATCAGACCCATGTTCTCGACCGATGCGCCGGTCACCTCTGCGGTGCCCGAGTAGCCGTCGACATGGTTGTTGATGACTTCGGCAACGCCGCCGCCCATCGGGAAATACACGCCGCCGGTGCCGCCGGTCGCGACGGACAGCTGCGTCTGTGCGAATGCCGGCGCAGCCGCAAGCACGGCGGTCGCGGCAATAGCCTGGAACAGTTTCATTGAGATCCTCCCGTAACTCAGTTTTGTTATGCAATCCGACTTAGGGCATTGTGTCACACGAGCCAAGACCGTCTGGCGACTTGAGACGGCCAATAGCCATTTTCTATTGGCATTTCCGCGGGCAACTGGGCCTAGGCTATCGCTAACGTGCCCCAATGGTTGATTGCAGCGCCACCTCGTCGCGCCAAACGGGCAAGGCGGCTCACTCCCGCAGCGCGGTATCTCGCACCCGAACAATGGGTTCGGTGATATAGCCCAACACGGTGCGCCGACCCGACAGAATGTCCACGGTCGCCACCATGCCGGGCAGAATGTCGACCGGTTGATCGTCTCCATCCAGCAGAACACCTGATGTCTGGACCTCGACCACGAACACGCTGTCCTCGCGCCCCGGCCGTGTCACAGCATCCGCCCCAACGCGCAGAATGCTCCCATCAATCGCGCCATAGCGCGACGGGTCATACGCGGTGATCGAAATGCGCACATCCTGACCCAAATGCACAAACGCGACATCAGATGGCGGCAGGTAAGCCTCAACAATCAATTCGTCTTCGACCGGCACGATCTCGACCAGCGGATCCCCTGCGCGCGCCAGACCACCAAGCGTGTTCATTTGCAGCCGGTTCACAACGCCCCGGACTGGGGCAGTTAGCACGGCCCGGGTCAACCGCGTCTCAATCGCGGGAAGGCGCACCAGAATCTCCGACAGTTCGGCTTCGGTTCGGGCCAATTCATCCAACGCGGCCGAGCGCGCCGCAGATTGAACCGCCCCGATGCGGTCGTCGATTTCGGCGGCGGCGGCCTCAGCCACCAGCAGAGAGGATTGCGCCTCGGCCAGCACACCGCTCGCTTCGGCCCGGCGCCCTTCCAGCCGAATGAGCGAGGTTTGCGGCTCCACCCCGCTGGCAACGAGGGGCGCGATCAGCGCGATTTCGTCTTCGACCAAGGTGAGCGTTGTTTGCGCCGTTGCGATCCGTGCCCGTGCTTCCTGGACCTGCTGCTGGCGCTGGCTTTGCTGGCGGTCCAGCACGGCAATCTCGTCTCTCAGAGCCACGCGGCGTGCCTCAAAAAGGGATTGCTCGGAGCTAACCAAGTTTGGCGTTTCTTCCGAAGCCACCGGATCGGGGACGAACGATGTGTCGTCGATCTCGGTGCGCAAGCGGTCGATGCGCAACTGCAGCGCCCGCACCCGTCGTTGCGCCTGGACCAATTCCCCTTCGATGGCGGTGCCGTCGAGGGTTATCAACGGCGCGCCAGCATCGACCAAGGCCCCTTCAGTGACATGGATATCGGTAATCACACCCGGCTCCGACGGTTGCACAATCTGCACTTCGGCCGATGGAACAACCCGGCCTTCGGCGCGCGTAACCGCGTCGATTTCGGTCAGGCTGGCCCAAATGAAGAAGCACACCAGGAACGCCAGGATGAGGAGCAACAGGAGCGAAGACCGCACTGGGTTCCCGCCCTGTACCTCGCGGGCCATGTCCTGAGCCGTCTTGATGTGCCGGGCCATGTCAATCGGCCCTCGGGGCGGGCGGGATGATCTGATCTTTCGGGCCATCGGCGATGATCTTGCCATCCTGCATGACGATCACGCGATCCACGAGGGCCAGGAGATTGGTCCGGTGGGTGATCAACATGAGGGTCCGATCGCCCATTGCCTCGGACAGCCGCGCCATCAACGCGTTTCCGTCATCACGTCCATGGCCGCCCTTGGCTCGTCCAGAACCAGGATGGGCGGATCGCCCAACAGACCGCGCGCCATCGCAATGGATTGCTTTTGCCCTCCCGAAAGCCCATCGCCGCGTTCGGCAATCTGCGTGTCATATCCATGCGGCAGTTTTGCGACAAAGTCCTCAACGCCGGCAATACGAGCCGCTTGCAGGATTTCTGCATCCGTCGCGCGAGGTGCGCCGATCGCGATGTTCTCCCGCAGGCTTCCGGAAAAGAGCCATGCGTCCTGCAGAACAGCGCCGATGTTTCGACGCAGGTCGCCGGGATCGATCTGGCGAAGATCCGTCCCGTCAAGCCGAACAGAGCCCTCAGACGGCTGATACAGACCAAGCGCCATCCGGGCCAACGAGCTTTTGCCCGACCCAATTGGCCCCAGAATGGCGACGCGCTCCCCCGCAGCTATGTCCAAGGACACGCCAGACAACGCCGGCTGCGAAGCATCGGGGTACGAAAAGGAA
This sequence comes from Paracoccaceae bacterium, assembly GCA_963921255.3. GTDB lineage: Bacteria > Pseudomonadota > Alphaproteobacteria > Rhodobacterales > Rhodobacteraceae > JANSYL01. Next base: position 177,601 of record CAWUEW020000002.1, read on the forward strand.
ACGTCGTGGAAGCTGATCGCGCCGTCGGCCCGATCGCGCGACAGGTATTGGCGGCCTTCGGGTCGCTCGCTTTCGGCCTGCATCATCCGGTCAATCGCGCGGTAGGCAATACGCGTCTGGCTGATACGGGTCAGGGTTTGAGCAATTTGCGCCAACGGGGTCAGGGCCCGTCCCGTCAGGATGACGCTGGCGATCAATGCACCCATCGAAATCGTGCCGCCAACGATCAGGAAGACACCATAGATTACGATGGCGATCTGGGACATCTGTTGGACAAAAGCTGTTGAGTTCAGGGCCAGTTGACTCAACGCACGGCTCTTGACGCTGTGCTCGGCTTGCTGGCGCAGTGCACGCTCCCATCGCGCCTTCATCCGGCCTTCCGCGCGCGACGCCTTGATCGTTTCCAGCCCCGCCAGCGCTTCGACCAGAACAGATTGCTTCGATTGGCCTTCCCGGAAGCTTTGTTCTGCCAGGCGCGCAAGGATGGGCTGCGTCGCCAGGGCGACGACCAGAACCAATGGCACCGCAACGAGCGGGACAACGGCCAACGGTCCGCCGATCAGGTAAATCACGCCGACAAACAGCAGGATAAACGGCAAATCGACAATCGCCACCAGCGTGGCGGATGTGAAGAAATCCCGCAGGGTTTCGAATTCCCGCAAGGACGCGGCAACGGCGCCGGTCGATCCCTGTCGCGACGCCATCCGCAGCGACAGCACCCGGTCGAAAATCGTTCGACCCATTTGCAGATCGGCCCTTTGACCCGCTCGATCGATGAAGCTTGCTCGAAGCGTTCGAATGGCGAAATCGAAGCCCAACGCCACCGCCACCCCAATGGTCAACGCCACGAGGCTTTCCAACGCCTGGTTGGGCAGGACGCGGTCGTAGACGACCATGATGAAGATCGATGTTGTCAGCGCCAGAACATTGGCAATCGCCGCAGCCATCGCCACCTGCACATAGCTCCAACGATTGGCGGCGAGCGCGGACCGGAACCAATGTCCGTCCGGGCGGCTGTCGGCGGCCAAATCGGCACGTGGGCGCAGCAACACAACTTGGCCGGTCGCGACTTTGCCGAGGTCCTCATCGCTCAAGGCGACGGCCCTGCCCCCCTCGCTCAGGCGCGGATCGAATACGGCCCACCCGGTTTGCGTTCTGGCCTCCAAACAGAGAGCGCCTGCCTCGGTCAAAACGACCGCCGGCAGCAGACTGTCGTCCAGCGCCCCCAAGGACAACGGGCCAATTCCGACCTCGAAACCCGCGCTTTCTGCAGCGCGAATCCCGGCTTTCAGCCCGTCCGTTTCGTCCGAGCGTTCGGCATCTTCGAACAACGCGCGCGAAATTGGCCGCTCGTGGACCTGCGCCGCGCGCGCAAGACAGCGCTGGACAAGCTGCGCGACATCATGGTTGGCGCCCGGCGCCAGACGAACCGGCACGGCAGACACTGCGTCCGCAGCCCCGTCCGGGACGTCGATCTGCAACTCAGCGTCCCGCATGTTGTCTCGGGTCGATGCCGAAGATGGCCAGCAGGTCGCCAGAAACGGCCAAGCGCTCGTACCCGGCCACACGCAGGGCCGACACGACCTCGGCCTGATTTCGGGCCGCCTGATTTGCCTCCCGGGTCAGGTCCAGGAGGTTCAGGATACTGGTGCGTCCCCCGGAAAACCCGGCCTCGGCATTTTCCAGAGCTGTGCGCGCCGCATCGACGGCGGTGCGGGCGGCGCGGGCCTCGGCGGACAGTGTGCGCTGGCGTTGTGCCGCGCTGCTGGCAAGGCGTTGCAGTTCAGACTCGGCCAGATCGTATTCAGCATTCGCCTGAGCGAGGTTCGCCTCCGCGGCTTCAATCGCCGCGCCGCGGCGGCCAGACGTGTCGATCGGGTAATCCAAGCGCAAGCCCCCGCCGACGTCGCCACCATCACCGTCCACCGTCCCGGTCAAATCGAAGAACAATCCCGGGTTCCGTTCCGCCCGTCGCGCTTCCAAAGTCGATCGCGCTGCGTCCCGCCGCGCGGCCAAGGCCAGCAGGGTGGGGTTCGACGCCGATGGCGTCGAGACCGCTGGCGCCTGGGGCACTGGAGATGCCGAAATGCTGCGTCCGAAGATCTCCATCGCGCGGGCCTCGGCTTCCGCGCGCTGGCCTTGCGCCCGCGCCAAAAGGGCGGCGGCATCGGCCCGGCGCGACGCAACCCGTAGCGTTTCGGCACTTCCGGCTGCACCAGACGACACGCGAAGATCGACCCGAGCAGCAATATCGTCGTGGTGCGCCAGCGACCGACGTGCGATTTCGACCAGGCGACGGGAAAGATACACCTCTTCCCAAGCCGCGACGGCACTGAGAGTCCGCTCGGTCAAACGCGTTACCGTTTCCGCTTGGCTTGCACGCACACCGGCCTCCGCGGCCTCCACGCGCAGGGACGTGGCCCCACCATCATAGAGCAACTGGGTTAACCGGATGCCGGGCGTGAACGTCGTATCATCCGAGGCTGTGGACCCGCCCGCAGTGACGCCAAGGTTCAACGCCGGTCGGCGTCCGGCCGCTTCCGTGGCAACGCCGGCGCGCGCGACAGACTCGGCGGCGCGTGCGGCAACCGCCGTTGGCCCGTTGATCAGGCTGGCCGACAACGCCTGTCCAAGAGGGGTGTCCGATAAGCTGGCGGCGGCCAACGGCGCTACCGCCAATTGGTCAACCGGTTGCAGCTCTGGAGCGGTGCGTGCAATCGGGTTGGTCGGAGTGCAGGCGGCCGCGAAAGCAGCAACGGCAACCAGACTGAAGACGAACGGTTTGCTCATTCCAATCATGCCACATCCTCGCGAAGGGCCTGCAGAAACGCGGTTGCGGCCGGCGCGTCGGACGGCGGTAGAACGGCAGCACCGTGTCCAGATGGGCGCGGCTGCACAAGCTGCGGGGCCACTTGCGTCACGGATGCGCGCGACGCGTCGACGAGAAAGGCCAACCGCAGCGCATCCGCGTCCTGCAAGCGGGATAAAGTCGCCGGATCGGCGCGATCGAGCGCGTCCAGATCAGCAATCCGAAACCCGGGGTAGCGCGCGTCGGGTGTCAGGATATTTGCATCCTCCAGCGCTTGAGCGGCCCGACGAATGGCCTGTCGACCGCTGCGCCATGCGCGAAGGCGTGTGAGGTGCGCTTTGGTTTGGGGCGCGAGTACGCCTTGCGCCTCGAACAACGGATGGGCTCCCGACGAAACGTCCGGCACCAACTGGGCGTCATCAACCACGACCACGTCGCCCGCGGCGCTGGACAGAAGTCCAAACGGGCCGTGCGCCGCAGCGCCCGGAAGGACCGAGGCGCGCCACGTGCCCAAACCATCGACAACGCTGCTGGCCTGGTACCGTACGGGGAGTACCGGTTCGGGCCGCGCGCCAGCGCCGGTGAACAGGAGCAAAAAGCGCACGGCCAGGACATTCAATTCGGCGAATGATACCGACACAACATCTTCAATGACGGCCGTTTCCCGCGATGGCGGGCGCCAGGCCAGCCCTGCATGGGCATCGAAGGAAAGGGGTGTGTGCATGAAAGACCTAATGTGTAGGGCCGGCGCGCACGGCTCGGCGCGCCAGCCGACCGTTCAAACTTCCGGCAATCGCAAATTGCTCGCATCGAAGTTCTGGAGATCATCAAACGACAATCCGTCCAAACGTGCGATGCTGTCAGTCTGATAACCGCCGTTCTCGGTCGCCAGCCCATCCTGATCGACCCGCCAGACGAAGACGGCGCTTTCGTCGGCCGTTAGGGCGATAACATCGCGGTTGGGGCCGAGGTTGAGATTGAGATCAAAGAGATCCTTGACCGCAGCATCTTCCGCCAATGAGCTTCCTGTGGTCACGTCAAAGACGAGAATGCCCGTATCTGCATTGAGGACGATGTTTCCGTTCAAATCCCCCTGCGAGATTTTTTGGACTGCATTGCCGCCATACGTGTTGTGGGCCTGCGTGTCGAATTGCAGGACATCATCCCCATTGGGATCAAACCCGATGATCTTGTCAAAACCGTTCACGCCCTGACTGTCTTCGAGGATGACAACCTGAGATCCCGTTCCGTCCGCCCCGCTGACAAGCTGGAAGGTGTCGAACTCGGGCGTTGAGACGTCAACAGACCAACCGAACGCCCAGAAATCCGTGCTGCCACTGAGCGGATTCCCCGCCAGGTCGGTCACGCCAAACGTTGCCAGCGGGGTCACGTCATTCGCTCCAAATGTGCCGGCAGCTGGCAATTCGTTTGTGTCGAGAGTCACCGACAGCACAAACGTGCGCGCACCCGAGATATCGACCCCGGACACAAACTCACCAGAATTTGCCGGGAATTCGTCGCCGGGCAAGAACGGGGCCGCATCTGTGATCAACGTCCCGTCGAACCCGAGGCTGTTTGACACGAAGGCGATGTCACCCGTCACGACAATTCGCGCAACAAGCGGAACCGCACCGCTTACCCCGTCAGGGCGCCGGTGTTCACACCAATCTGGATGGACTCAAAAGCGCCCTGCGCATTTGGATCTGCCGGCGGGACGATGACCGCTTGCAGCGCGCCCTCGGTCCCCGCGAGACTGTCCAGAATGATCACGTCGTCATCCGTTGCCCCCTGCGGATCACTGCGTGTTCCCCCATCGATGGTGACTGGCGCTCCAGGCGTCACAAGAAGGTCATTTGTGTCGTCTGAGCCTTTGAACACGACTTCGGGCAATTGGATGTTGTTGCCATTGAAGCTCGACAGGTCACCGTAGCTTAGCCCGTCCAAGCGGGCGATGCTGTCGGTGCGGAATCCGTCATTCAGGCTCGGATCTCCACCCTGATCCACGCGCCAGATATGGATCGCGCTGTCATCGGCCGTCAGGACGATCAGGTTTTGCCCCGCCGCGAGGTCCAGCCGTTGTCCGCAAAGACAGATTGGACGTTCGCATCCTCGGACAATGGCGTCCCTGACCCCAGATCAAGGATGAGGATACCCGTGTCGAAATTGATCGACGGTGTTCCGCTCAGATCGTTCGGACCAAGCACCTGCACATTTGGTCCGCCATAGCTTTGCGCATTGAAGACATTGATCCGGATCACATCGTCGTTGATCGGGTCGAACCCGATGATCTTGTCGAACCCGTTGCTGCCCTGGCTGTCGGTCAGCACAACCACCTGTTGGCCCGCGCCATCGACGCCATTGACGAGTTGGAAGCTGCCAAATGTGGGCAAGGTCGCATCAACTTCCCAACCGAAAGCCCAAAACTCCGCGCTTGCACTCAATGCGTTGCCCGCAAAAAAATGGTCACGCCGAACGACGCAAGGTCTGTTGTGTCGGTCGGCCCGAAGCTGCCCGGCGATGGCAACTGTGCTGTGTCCAACGACACGGAAATGGCGAACGTCCGGACGTCGATGATATCGACACCTGTCACCACAGTTCCATCCGGAAGCGACTGACCCGGCAGGAAGGATTGGGCCGCGGTGATCAGCGGCGACTCGAACCCTAAGCTGTTGGAGACGAATGCAATATCTCCTGTAACGGTCACTCGGGCAACCAAATCGACGACGCCCGATGCACCGGACAGGAAGCCGGTCAACGCTCCTGTGTTGACACTGATCTTGATCGTTTCGTGAGTATCCGGTGCGACCGGCGCGACGATCGCGGCGTTCAGAACACCCTCAGTCCCGTCCATGTTGTCCAGGAGGATCACATCATCATCGGTGGCGCCGTTCGGGTCGGACCGTGACCCACCGTCGATGACTTCTGGGACACCGCTCGCCCGGATCAGATCGTTCGAGTCATCTCCGGCGACGGACGTCAGCGCGAACGCACCGCCGGAATAATCGTATGACACCGTCCCGTTTCCGTCAGCGCGGTCAAATTGCAGGCTGGTATAGCGTCCGGTCTGCTGATCGAACTGTATGGCTTGATTGATCTTGAACTCATCCAGCTCAATCGTCCCATTGTTGTCGAGCGTGACGCCACTCAAGGCAAGCTTCACCGACTCCGTGGCGCCGGTGTTGAGGTTCATCTTGAACAGGAAGACCTCTTCCGTTCCGCCGGCCAGATTCTGACGTTCCACAATCCCGACAAAGGTGCCATCGGGATTGGAATAATCGGACGCGATGTAGATGATGTTGAGCGGCAAGGTGTCGCCAGGTGTCCACGTCGGATCAACATCCTCGAGCTTCACGATACGCGACGTGATACCCGCCGCTCCGAAGTTGAGGTTCGTGGCCGGTGGCGTGTTGTTCAGCGGCCCCGGTATAGCATCCGCGACGCTGGCCGCAGGTATCGTGTAGATCGTGTACAAGGCGTCGGCATCATGCTGGATACCGTTGGTCAAATCCCCGGACAAACCCGGTTGAGCGATAAACAGGGTATCGTTGAAGACGGCGGGCACAGACGTCAAAGCCGGGAAATCCGTTCCCGGGGCGCCCGGGGTGCCCAGGCCCGCCGTGCCATCAAGTGTAATGAACTCAGCCGGGATCGGATCCTCGGAATCCTTGGCGTAAGCCACGATTACCTTGAAGTCGAACCCGTCCTCCCAAGTCGCGGTGACGTTCATGACAAAGACTTGCAGGTCCGTGGATTGCAACTCGGACGTGCCAATTGCCACTTGTGCGCCTTGCGGGACAACTTGAAGGACATCGGCCACCGGATCGATGATCTTGGTGCCAAGTTCGAACTTGGTGCTGTTCGCAGCCCCCACCTGAGAGTTGACCAGAAGGCCCTGGTTGATCGTCGCGGAAGATCCATCAACCGTGATCACAAGCGTCCCGGCCTTCACCATTCCATCAATGTCTGAGAAGTTCGAGTTCGGCACTTCGATACTGAAGGCGCCGTTGGCGTCTGTCGAAGCGTTGAAGGTCAGCGGCGCGGTGTTCGCCGCCCCCTGCCCCGGCGTGAACGTGGCCGTCACGGTCGTACCAGTGGGCACATTGGTGACAGAGCCATTTATGAAACTGCTGCTGCCTTGCGCGAAGCCATCAAAACCCTGCGCATAGACGCGAACAAGGTCACCGTCCACCGAGCCGTTGTCGAGCGTGATCTGCTGCGTCGGCTCCGGAACAAGATCGACGGTGCGGGTGGCGTTCGCGGCGCCCGAGGAATTGCCAACGGCATCCGTCGCGACCGCCGTGATCGTGTAGTCGTCGTCCGGTGCGAGGCTCAGATCGACCGTGACGGACCAATTGCCCGTCGTTCCGTCCGCCTGCACCTGCTGTTGGCTGACCGTCGTGAAGTCCGCCGAAAACAGAGCAGAGCTCAACGTGACGGTCGCGCCGGGTTCGGCGTTGCCGGAAATCTCAACCTGATCAATGCCGTTCGACGTCAGCGTTGCGGACCCCGCATCGAAGGTAGGCGCATTTGGCGGTTGGGTATCAATCAGGAAGTTCACGACCGTTGCTGTCGATGTGTTGCCGGCAGCGTCGCGCGCCGTCACCGACAATGATGCGGCACCATCAACTCCGATCTCGCCAGATGTGATCGGGATCGACCATGTGCCATCCCCAAGAACCGTTGTCTGTTTGCTGAGCGTCGCCCCATCCGAGAATGTCGCCGTGCCAGAGATCGTGGCGCCGGGTTCACCTGTGCCGGTCAACGGTGTCGGGTTGGCAGCCGCAGCAGCATTCAAGGTGTTGGAGTCGTTGAGGCCGAACGGATCGACCGTCGGCGCGGACGGCGGCGTGGTATCGACTGGCGCCAGCACCACGGTTGCCGCCACCGGCGCCGATGCACCGCCCGCATTTCCGGCAGGGTCCACAGCGCTGGCGGCAAAGCTGACGCCACCGCTCGTCGGTAGTTCGCCTTGAGCGAAGGTTGCCGTGAAGTCGCCGTTTCCGTCAGCCGTGACAACTTTCTGCACCGTAGACGTGTCATCCAACGTCATGACCACCGTGACGGTCGAGCCGGCTTGCGTTGATCCACTTACGTCAACACCAGCCGCACGCTCGGCGTCGTTGATTTCTGCGCCCTCGGTCAATGCGGACAGGGTGACCGTCGGATTGACGGTATCAAAAGTCAGATCGCGCGTGGTCGCAGAGCTTCGGTTCCCGGCGCCATCTTCGGCGACGGCAGAAACCGTGACCGTCTCAGACGCACCAGATGGCAACGACGCTGCCGGGATGGTCGCCGTCCATGCTCCGCCGCCATTGGCCTGAACCGTAATCGGCGTTCCGCCGTCAAACGTCACCTCAACCGACGTATTGGCAGGCGCGGTGCCGGTGATGACGAGATCGCTGCCGGCTTCGGTGGCGTTCAACAGATCATCTGTCGACACCGCGCCAATGCTTGGTGCCGCGACAGCGGAGGTGTCGATCGTGAACGCACGATCGGTCTGGCTGCTTTCGTTGCCGTTTTCGTCGATTGCGATCGCCGATACCGACGCGGCCCCATCTGGGAATGGACCGTTGAAGGTGGTCGAAAAGGCACCGTTGGTGACGGCAACCGTCTCCGATTGCGCTCCAAAGCTCACTCGGACCTCGACGGCGCCCGCTGCTGTGCCCGACACCGTTATCCCGTCCGCTGCGTCCGAGGCGTTGACCGTGTCGTCACCGTCCACGGGATTGATGCCGGGTGCTGATGGGGCAACGGTATCCAACAGGGCATTGAGTGTCCCAGGTTGGGATGTGTTGCCCGCGTCATCACTTGCGATGGCCGAGATGGTGAATGCACCCTGCGGTTTGTTCTGCAAGCCGCCGACCGGTACTGCGATCTCCCATACGCCCGTCTGATCTGCGGTCGTCGACCCGAGTGCCAGGTCCGTGCCGTCTTGGAATGTGATTGTGACTACGACGTCGAGGCCGGCACCTGCCGTCCCACTGACGACATTGTTGGCGGCATCCGCAATCGCGGAATTCACAACGCTTGTACCTGACCCGTCATTGAACGTGTCGATCGACGGCGCTGAAATGGCAGACGTGTCAATCGTGAAGGCCTGGTTGGTGGCGCCGCTTTCATTCCCCGCGGCGTCAATCGCAATGGCCGACACAGAGGCGGCGCCGTCTGTGAACGGTCCGTTGAAGGTCGCGGTGTAGGACCCATTGTTTACGGCAACGGTCTCGGTGTCCGCTCCGAAACTGACGCGGACTTGCGCTGCATCGGTTGGTGCTGTGCCGGACACCGTGATCCCGTCCGCTGCGTCGGTGGCATTAACCGTATTGTCCCCGTCGACCGGCGCGATTGTCGGCGCATTCGGCGCTTGGGTATCCAAAGTGAAGTTCAGAAGCGCCGTCGGAGATTCGTTGCCAGCGCTGTCGGTGGCAACCGCGCGGATGCTGGCAACACCATCGCCGCCGATATCCGCCGTGGTCACCGGAACGGACCACGTCCCTCCTTCGGCGACAACGGTTTGTTTTTGGACAACTTTTCCGTCTGCGAAGGTGACGGTCACGTCGATGGTGGCGCCGACCTCTCCGGTGCCGTCGAGCGACTCGGGCGATGCCGCGGCCGCCGCATTCACGACATTGTCGTTGTTTGTTCCTACCGAGTTGATCCCCGGGGCCGACGGCGCCGTGGTGTCAATTGTCACCTGACGGGAGCCGGTCGGGGAGGCGTTGCCTGCCCCGTCCGTCGCGACCACGTCGACGGTGTAGGGTGTCGCTGAATCGGCTGGCAAACCGGCCTTTACAACAGTGACGGTCCAATCCCCGTTTGCGTCAGCGGTCGTCGTGGATGACGTGCCAGTGCCGCGGAAGGTTACCGTGACGGTGGTATTCGCGGCTGCGGTGCCCGAAATCTCGACACCCGCATCCGCCTCCGACCCATTGATCACGTCATCGGTCGCAATCGCTGCGATCGTGGGGGTGCCCGGTGCCTGGGTTTGAATGTCGATATCCCGCGTGCCGGCGACGCTGCGGTTCCCATATTGGTCAATCGCAAAGGCAGAAACGGTGATCCCGGTGCCGTCGTCAGGCAACGAGGCCGCAGGAATGGAGGCCGTGAAGACCCCATTCGACAACACAGCATCAAACGTACCCTGCACACCGTCGATCGTCACCTCGACCGTGGTTGCGCCTGGCGCTGTGACCCCGATTTCGACAGGAGATTGCGCTTCGGCAAAACCGATCACGTCATCACCCGCAACCGTGCCAATTACGGGTGCAGCCGGCGGGGTCGTGTCAACCAAAGCCGAAAGCGTGCCCGCGGTCGACGTGTTCCCAGCCGCATCGGTCGCCGTTGCCGAGATTGTGACGTTGCCTTGTGCCCGGTTGAGCAAGGCGCCTGACGGCACGGGTGCGTCCCACGCTCCGGTCTCGCCGGCGACGACAGGATCAAGCGCCAAAACTGCCCCGTCGCTGAAGGTAATCGTCACGGTGACAGTTGACCCTGCTTCTGCCGTCCCGCTGACACTGTTGTCCGAGGCGGCTGCAACTTGCGCATTTACAACGTTGCCAATATCGCCATCAAAGTCTTCGATTGTCGGAGCGCCGGGTGGGACCGTGTCGAGCAGCGCCTGAAGCGTTCCGGCGGGCGACACATTCCCGGCGGCGTCGGTTGCCGTGGCTGTGACCGTGACGTCGCCTTGCGCACGGTTGAGCAAGGCGCCCACAGGCACGGGGGTTTCCCACGTTCCATTCTGGTCTGCGACCGCGGCGGCCAGATCAAGCGTCGCGCCATCCTGGAATGTGATCGTGACATTCACAGTCGCCCCGGCTTCCGCCGATCCGCCGAGAACATTGTCCGTGGCATTCGCGATCTCGGAATTGACCACGCTCGTCCCCGACCCGGCATTGAACGCATCGATGGTCGGCGCGGCAGGGGCTTGTGTTTCAATCGTCACCGAGCGCGTGCCGGGATCGCTCCGATTGCCGTTGTCGTCGATGGCGACAACCGACACCTCAATCTGGCCGTCGCCCGGGATCGCACCCAGCGGGATCGTGACACTATACGCACCGTTGACGACGCCGGTCGTCACGGGATTGTTGCTGCCGAACGTGACCTCGACCGTCGTTGCTCCGGCCGCTGTGCCAGACACTTCGACTCCAGCCTGCGCTTCGGCTTCTCCGATCACGTCATCATCGGTGACAGACGCGACGGTGGGCTGCGCCGGCGGAGTGGTGTCGAGTAGAGCGGTCAACGTGCCGGTTGGGGACGTGTTCCCGGCCGCATCGGTTGCAGTGGCCGAGATGGTAAAGTCGCCCTGCGCATGGCCCAGGAAACCACCGACGGGGACGGTTATTTCCCAGACGCCGTTGTTGCCCGCAGTCGTTGTCCCCAAATCCAGCACGGTCCCGTCCTGGAACTCGATGGAGGCTGCGACCGTTGCGCCGGTCTCGGCCGTACCACTCAGCACATTGACCGGCGCATCGGCGATCTCGGAGTTGACCGTGCTGGTCCCAGACGCGTTGTTGAACTCATCAATGGCCGGAGCACCCGGCGCCTGGCTGTCAATGTTGATCGACCGCGTCGCCGTGGCCGAGCTGTTGCCCGCCGTATCCACGGCGGACGCCGTGACGTCATAGCCCCCATCGGTCGGCAGATCCCCGGACGCATAGGTCACGCTCCACGCGCCATTGGCGTCGGCCGTCGCCTGTTTGTTGACGGACTCCACAGTGACAGTGACAGTCGCGCCCGCTTCCGCCGAACCGGTGATCGTCACGCCCGCCGTTTTCTCGGCGGCCGAAACGACATCCAGCGTCACACTGCCAATCGGGTCAATCGTCGGTGCGGGCGTTGTGGTGTCAAAGACCACGTCGCGGTTTGTCGCCGTGCTTGCGTTTCCAGCCTCATCGACGGTCTGGGCGGTGACCGTGCGGTTCCCGTCCGCCGGAAGTTCGCCGGCGGCGAACGTGGCCGTCCAGGTCCCGTCCTGTCCAGCAACGGGTTCTTTCTCCGTCGTTCCGATACGAACCTTTACGGTGGCGTTGGCTTCTGCCGTGCCCGTCACGGTGATGCCTGCCGATTTCTCGGCGCTCGAAACAGTGTCGTCCGTTGCGACGGCATTAATTGTGGGCTTTCCGGGGGCCGACGTATCGACATTCACGGTTGTCGTGCCCGCGGCGCTTGTGTTCCCCGCCGCGTCAGTCGCGGTGGCCGACACGGCCACATCGGTCCCATCCGCTGGCAATTCAGAGGACGCAAACTGCGCGCTCCAGGTACCGTCCGTTGCCGCCGTGACGGATTTGGTGACATCGCCGAAGGTCACTGCGACGGTCGACCCCGCCTCCGCGGTTCCTGTAACCTCAACGCCGTTCAGCGCCTCGCTGCGGTTGATCGTGCCGCCGGACACCGGGTTGATCGCTGGCGCCGTCGGAGCGGCCGAATCCAAGGTAAAGGTGGTTGTTCCGACCGAGCTGGTATTTCCGGCTGCATCCACGGCTTGCGCCGTGACGCCGACCTGACCCTGCGCGGCGGGCAGATCCTGTTGCGTGAAGTTCGCGGTGAAGCTGCCATCGGCGGCGGCCGTGACGACCTTCTGCCCCCCATTTGCGAGGGCAACCGTGACCTGTGCGCCGGCTTCCGCGGTGCCGGACACCTGGAAGCCGTTGGCGGCGTCCGCCGCATTGATCGTCCCGCCGCTGATCGGGTTCAACTGTGGCTCGGGCGTTGACGTGTCAAGGATGAACGTGCGGCTCGACGTGGCCACGTTCCCAGTGCCACTTGTCGCAATGGCGGAGATCGCAACAGGCCCATCCGCGCCAAGCTCATTTGCGGCATAGGTTACGGTCCACGTCCCACCCGTGACTGTTGCAGCCTTCTGAATACCGTTGATGGTCACCGAAACGGTGGACCCGGCATCGACCGTCCCGGACAAAACCAATTCCGTGTTCAGTTCGTCGGCGTTCAGCACGTTGTCGTCGGTGATACGATTGATCTTGGGCGCGCCGGGGGGCGCACGATCAATGTCGATGAGCACACTTGCCGCGTCGCTTGCATTCCCCACGGCATCCGTTGCCACCGCTGTTACGGCAACGGACCCATCCGCCGGGATTTCGCCTGGCGCAAAATCAACGGAGAAGCGACCGTCACCGGCGCCGGCCTGAGTTGTTTTTGACGCATCGCCAAGCGTAACCGTAACCGAGCTGCCGGCTTCCGCTGTGCCAGAAATCGAAACACCCGCCGCGGCCTCGTCGGCATTGATCGTCCCGTCACCCGCAATTGGAGTATCCAACACAGGCTGAGCCGTGGCGGCGGTATCAACATTGAACGCGATCTGGGTCGTAGGCCCATCATTGCCGAGCGCGTCGACGATATCGACCGTCCCCGTGCCAGCCCCATCGGCGCCGGTCCACCCATTGTAGGTGACACTCCACGTGCCGTCTTGGGCCACAGTGGCCGTCTGTGTCGGCAAACCCACGATCGTGACGGTCACCGTCGTACCGGCCTCGCCCGTCCCGGTGACCGCAAACCCGGCCGCGGCTTCGACGGAATTGATCGTGTCGTCGCTGGCCACGCTGACATTCGCGACGGCCCCGGGGGCCGTGCTGTCGAGCGCAATCGTCCGCGTTGCGGCGGGGCTTGCCGGGCTGTCAGCCGAGGCCTTCGCCGTGGCACGAACCTCAACGGTGCCTCCAGCGGGATCCTGCGGGAATTCGCCGGAGGCATATCCGATGGACCACGTTCCGTCAGCCGCAACGGTGGTCGACTTGGCCGCCCCTCCAAAATCAACCGTCACTTCCGTGCCTGGGCGGCCCGTCCCGGAAAAGGTGATACCGGCCGCCTTGTCGTTGGCGTTCAGCTCGGTTGCCCCACGATCCAAGGTGGGACGCAATGGAACAACCGCTGCAGCCTCAGCGGCAACATCGGTATCACCGACGCTTTCCCCGCTTTCCACCGCCTGAACGAGATCGCCCTGCACAACGGTCAGGACCTGTTCGATCCGGATCAACGCCTCGGCCCCGTTGCCAGAGTTGTCGACCACTTCGTTGGCGGAACTGGCCGCGTCCGCAATATCTTGGGCGCGCGCGTCGCCGACCACATCGTCCAGAACGTCTTCCAGGGCCGTTGGGTCGGTGAGCGGTGCATCGCTGCCCGCGTTCGAGATGGCCGCTGCAAGTGCGGCGGCGGCTGCCTCGCTCGCGTCGGCACTGTCGCCCTCACTGCCCGCCGCAGCGAGGTTGATGACGTTCGCGACCTGCACGGCCGCCTGAAGCGAACTGGCGTCCCCGCCTTCTGCGTCTGCGACAGGGTCGTCGTTCAGCAAGTCGGTGTCACTGCTCAGCCCCAACGTATTCGCCAACTGCGTGGCCGCCTGTTGGGACGACAGGGTCGGGTCCGCTTCGACGAGCGCCTGCACCAATGTGGTCAGCGGCGTGATGACGGTCGAGTCGGCCGGTGCTGACAGGGTGCCCGTGAAGGGCTGGCCGCTTGCGATATCGATACCACCGGTGCTGAGGATCTTGGCATCCGGGTTTGACGGATCAACCTCAAGCCCGGTGAACTCACCTCGCTCATCAGTCAGAACGTTCGGCTCTCCGACGTCGAGCTGGCCGTTGTCGTTCAGATCCCGGAAAACCGTGGCGCCGGCAACGTACCCATCGACCACAAAGCCCGATGTCACGACCGTTGCAGCACCGACCGCGGCTGCGGCCGCGCCGCCACCGCCCAGTGCGCCCAGACCGGCAAGCCCCCCCAGTCCGGCCGCTCCGACGCCGCTGCCGCCCAAACCTCCAAGCGCACCGCCACCGCCGGCACCGGAGACGACGGCATCGCCGATTGAGGCAACCACATCTTGCCCAACGAGGATGTCGCCATTGGCAAGAACCTGGACACTCTCGGCGGGAACCACGATTGTCGTTCCGTTTTCCAGGACGATCTCAACGCTGCCGTCGGGCAAGGTGGTCGCGGATCGCACACCCTCGATGCCATTGACCGACACCAGATCGGCAACTGCCTGCGCGAAGGCGTCCTGTGGGAGGAAAAGCACCAATAACGGGAGGCCAGCCAGGAGGCGGGCCTTGTTCATTTTGCGAAACGCCTTGGCGACGCGGCGCCGGCCATCGGGGGTTGTCGGCAGGCTGAAGCGCAAGGCGCCACTTCCGCCGGCTGCGATATGGGCATTTAGTTTCTCAACTGGCTCCGACTGCTCAAGCACATAGGCGCGCGGAACGACCGAACCCCGGTCAAGAACAGAACTCAAAAGTGTTTTTGCATAAGAAGTTTGCCCCGCAAAAGCGGACGAATGCCTTGAAATATTCATGTCAACTGCCCCCAGTCGTCTTGCCTTGGAACGGGGAGACTAGGTCCGAATCCCACGTTTACCAGTGTTAACCATTCAGCATATTTTGAATTTCTCGGTCAACGAAAACGGCCGCAGCAGTCCTGTAATTCGTTATTCAGAAACAAAAAAAGGACTTTTGATACCAAAATGAGGTCATCAAGTTTTTAGATGAAATAGTTGAACGCCTTTCTTGCAGATGGAATTTGGCGGTCGGTGCAGTCCCACCAGCCGCCGCAGATGTCCAATCATCAAGATCGCGTCGCGTCCTACGTGTCCGGTGGGTTGATCTACGCGCACATCATCCGAAGTCGAAACTGCGGTTCGACAGACGCACACCCGGAAGCGGCGCACCCTCGTTCAGACGCCATGCTTGGATCTTAAAGGACCTGACGCCCTCGGAATGCATCGGGTCGGCCGCGGCCAACTCGGCCGCTGCTTCAATCGATGACGCCGCAAGAACGATCATTCCGGCACCACTCATATGCGTGCCTTCTTCGTTGGAAAGCGGACCGGCCAAAAACACCTGCCCACTGGTTTCAAGCCCGGCGATGTAGGCTTTGTGGGCGGCCAAAACGTCGGCGGGCGGCGGCCCTGGATTGATCGGTGTTGTGAAGCAGACAAACACCTCCATCGCGAGATTACCGTTCTCCCGGCACTTTTCCCCGTACTCGTCCCATTTCATCGGTCCAGCCATTCTGTCCCCTCCTCCCCGGATCTATTGCGCCGCCACCGCGGCGTTGCGCAGTTCATTCTTTTGGACTTTTCCCATCGTGTTGCGCGGCAGTTCCGCCAACACTTCAATCCGCCGCGGGATTTTGAATCGGGCCAGCTTGTCCGCCAAGGCATCCAAGATCGCCGCCTCGTCGGTTGCGCCCGGCGCCTCTAGCACCACCGCGGCCACGACGGCCTCGCCGAGGTCTGCATGCGGAACACCATACACCGCGCTTTCGACGACCCCCGGCAGAGCGTCAATTTCAACTTCGACCTCCTTGGGGTAGATGTTGAAGCCACCGGAGATCACAAGGTCTTTTTGCCGCCCGACGATCGACAGGTACCCGTCGCCGTCGATCTCACCCAAATCGCCCGTAATGAACCATCCATCGGACGTGAAGCTTTCACCCGTCTTTTCGGAATTGCGCCAATATCCCGGCGTGACGTTGGGGCCTTTGACCTCAATCCCGCCGATCCCTTTTTCATCCGGATGCGACAGCCGGATCGACACCCCCGGCAGCGGCGCGCCAACGGTCCCCGCGCGCCGCTGCCCCCCATAGGGGTTCGACGTGATCATGTTCGTTTCGGTCATGCCGTAACGCTCCAGGATCGCGTGCCCCAGGCGGGATTCAAACTCTGTGTGGTGTTCGGCCAGAAGCGGTGCCGAGCCGGAAATGACCAACCGAAGATGCGCCAAGCTGTCCCGGGTGAACCGGGCATCGGCCAGCATGCGGGTATAGAATGTGGGTACCCCCATCAGGGCCGTGCACTTTGGCAAATGTTCGACCAGACCATCGACGTTGAATGACGGGAGAAACACCATGTTTGCCCCGGCCAACAGGGTGACATTGGTCGCCACAAACAGGCCATGGGTGTGAAAGATCGGCAATGCATGCAGGAGTGTATCTTCGTCCGTAAAGCGCCATTCCGCGCAGAGCGAATGGGCGTTTGACACAAGGTTGCCGTGGGTCAGCATCGCCCCCTTGGAGCGTCCGGTGGTCCCCGAGGTATAGAGGATCGCCGCCAAATCATCGGATGCGCGCGGCACCGGGTCGACCTGCGGTCCGTGGGCCGTCAACTCGGTCGAAGTCGCGACGGCGACGCCCCGGGCGTGTGCGATGGGCCGTGCTGCTGCCGTCGTCTCGTCCAAGATCAGGAGCGCCGGATCGGCATCCTCAAGGAAATAATCCACCTCGGCACCTGTGTAGGCGGTGTTCAGGGGCACGAACACGCCACCAGCGGCGACGGTCGCCAGATACAGGATCAGGCCATCGGGCGATTTCGCGATCTGGCACAGGACCCGATCCCCCGGGGCCACACCTTGAAGCACAAGATTGCCCGCCGCCGACAACACGCGGTCGCGCAGATCACCATAGGTCAGGGTGGTCCCGTCCGGCG
Organism: Paracoccaceae bacterium; assembly: GCA_963921255.3. Taxonomy (GTDB): domain Bacteria; phylum Pseudomonadota; class Alphaproteobacteria; order Rhodobacterales; family Rhodobacteraceae; genus JANSYL01. The sequence goes on from CAWUEW020000002.1 coordinate 194,841, forward strand.
CCGACAGGAATGGTGCGGGATCCGGCTGGTGGCCGAGGAAAGCGGAAAAGATTTCGTTGGTCGGCATCGTTTGCCCTTCAGCTAGCAAGCGGACGTTTGGGAAGTGACCGCGCGGCGGCGCGTACAGATCGTGCCACCGCGATGTCCCCAGTGGCGGCATAGGCTTCGTGGCGCGCCTCGACTGCGTCCAGTTCATAAAGATAGTTCACCATGACACCGCGGCTTTGCCGGCGGCCCTTGTCAGAGAGATCAGCCCCAAGATTGACCCGGTGCAATTCGGCCCCGTTTCCCAAGTGAAAGCGGGCCACCGGATCATCGGGCAGACCCGCGCCCGTCTTGGCATCCATGAGGTATTGCGCGGCAAGGCTATTCAGAAGGTCGGGCGCGGCGTCGGTTTCGGCCTCGGACACCCCTTCCCTGGCAAGCCAATGCGCCAAGCCGGGGACAGGCGACAGCGTCGAAAACGTGCGGAGGTTTGGCAGATCGGCTTTGAGATCGGCGGCGACCTGCTTGATCAGAAAGGCGCCAAAGGAAATCCCCGCGAGGCCCGCCTGGCAATTCGAGATCGAATAGAAGATTGCGGTGTCAGCTGCCTCGGGCGCCAACGGGTCGCGGTCGGGCGCAAGCACATCCTGGATGGATCCCGCGAGCCCTTTCGTCAAAGCCACTTCGACAAAAATCAGGGGCTCGTCGGGCATCGCAGGGTGAAAGAACGCGAAACAGCGACGATCCGCGGGCGCCAAACGCTGGCGCAGCGCCTCCCAATCGTGGATGGCATGAACGGCCTCGTAGGCAATGATCTTCTCGAGAATGGTCGCCGATGTGTTCCAATCAATCCGCACGGGCACAAGGAAGCCCCGGTTGAACCAGCTTCGCAGCAGGTGTCGAAGGTCCGAGTCAATCGGCGCCAAGGTGGGATCATCGCGCAATGCAACCAGAAGTTTCCGGCGCATGTCGACCAGGCGCGCGGTGCCGTTGGGCGCGGCATTCAGGCGTCGAAACAGCTCCTGCCGGCGGGATTCAGCCGCGATCTGCAACGTCTTCCACGCGGTGCCATCCCCCGCTTTCGCGGCTTGTGCGGCTTCGATGATCGAGTCGAAATTCACATCGAAGTCGTCGCGCAGCGTCGTGAAATAGGTTCTAAGGTCCGCGTCATCCAGCGCCTCGAGCAAGCTCAACACACGATCCGCGATTGCGATTCCCGATGCCTCCCCGCGCGCCCCGATGAGCGTGTGGCTCAGCGCAACCGGGTCATTTTGCTTGGCGTCAAAGCCTTCGCCCCACAGCCGCGGCATCACCTTGGGTCCCACAAGGTTGCGCAGTCGCCCGGTCAGAGAAGTGTCGTCCGCCATGGGAAATTCCATCCAATTTCGACGACATCATAAAAAATCGACTTTTTATTGACAACTCGTTTTTTGAAGCGAAAATACACTCAACTCATGAGGGAGGACGAGTCGATGAAATTGCTGACCGGCACCGTAGCGGGGGCGAGCACGCCTTCTGTGTTTGCCGTCGCAGGGACAAAGGCCGTCATGTTGTCCGAGAATGCTGGCGACCTGACGGCCATGATCAATGCACATGCTGCAGGCGATGCGCTGCCTGCCCCTGCGGCCAACGCACCCGAGTACGACGTGAACGATATCACCCCGGCACTGCCCGTCGCGCGGCCCGGAAAGATCGTGTGCCTCGGACTGAACTACGCGGAACATGCCCGCGAAGGTGGGTATGACGTGCCGGACTATCCGGCCATGTTCATGCGCGCCGCCACGTCGATGATCCCGGCAGAGGCGCCGATGGTCCTGCCTTCGGCGTCGCACACATTCGACTATGAAACCGAGTTGATGGTGATTGTCGGCAAGGGCGGGCGCCACATCTCCGAAGCCGATGCCTTGGGCCATGTGTTCGGGTATTCGACCTTCAACGACGGGTCTGTGCGCGAATACCAGCGCAAGACCCACCAGTGGACGGCTGGCAAGAATTTTGATGGCACCGGCGCCGTGGGGCCGATTGTTGTCACCCCGGACGAGGTTCCCGAGGGCGCGAGTGGCCTGCAGATCCAAACGCGCCTCAGCGGTCGTGTCGTGCAGGATTCGAACACCTCCGACATGATCTTCACCGTGGCGCGCACCATCGCGATCGTGTCCGAAATCATGACGCTGGAGCCCGGAGACATGATCGCTTTTGGCACGCCCCCGGGGGTCGGCCACGCGCGCAAGCCGCAGCTTTGGATGAAGGCAGGCGACACGGTCGAAGTCGAGATCGAAGGCATCGGCATTTGCAGCAATCCCATCGTGGCCGAAGCGGACATGGCGGGCAGCGAGGCGGCGGAATGAACGTGCAAACCGATCCACGGCTGGCCGCGCAGGAGGAAATCCGGGCGGTCCGCGCCCGTATTCAACAGCTCGACGAAGCCGGAATTGAACTGCTGTTTACAAAGGCACGGTCTCACTACGCGTGGACAGACCGACCTGTCAGCGACGCGTTGCTGCGCCGCCTTTACGACATCACCGCCCTCGGCGCGACCAGCATGAATACCTCGCCCGCGCGGTTCATCTTCGTCACCACAGACGAAGGACGCCAGCAGATCGCGCCCGCCCTGAAACCCAAGAACCTGCCCAAGGTGATGGACGCACCGGTCACGGTGATCATCGCGCAGGACCTGAGTTTCTGGGAACGTCTTGATTATCTGTTCCCGCACGAAAACCGCAAGCCGATGTTCGAAGGCAAGGACGCGCACATCCAGGACACCGCGTTCCGCAACGCGACCCTTCAAGGGGCGTACATGATGCTGGCCGCCCGCGCCCTCGGGCTGGATTGCGGTCCCATGTCGGGCTTCGACAACAAGGTCATCGACGACACGATTTTGAAGGGCACGACACTGAAGTCGAACTTCCTTCTCAACTTGGGCTACGCCGACGAGTCGGCGTTGTTCCAGAAACTCCCTCGGCTGCCGTTTGAGGAGGCGTGCAGCTTCATGTGAGGGCTTGGGCGTCGCAGGGGCGCCACGTGAATGGGCCTTGCCGCCCAACATCAAAATTGGATTGGGAGGACAAATCCATGACGATTAAACTGAACCGCCGCGCCGTACTGGCCGGAACCGCCGCTGCCGCCGGTGCAGCCAGCTTTGGCCTGCCCGCCTTCGCACAGGGGCGCACCGTCACAGTGATCGACGGTTACCCCGAGCGGTCAATGTGGGTGCAGGAGTTGTCCAACTTCTACTTGCCGCTGGTGAACCAGATGCTGGAAGAACGCGGTTTGGAACCAATGAACTTCCAGGAAAGCTATGGCGGCTCGATCGTGCGTCCGCGTGGCGTTCTCGAAGGGATGCGTCTCGGCCTTGGCGATATCGGCGTTGTGACCACCATCTTCCACTCGTCCACGCTGCCAAGCCAGGCGTTGTCCGCCGTGACGCCGTTCATCTCGGCGGATGCCGGGCTGGTTGCCCGCTCGGTCGACGAGATCGCCATCGAGTTCGACGCGATGCGCGCCGAGTTCGAAGCACAGGATCAGGTCTATCTGGCGACCGGCGTCGTGCTCGACAGTTACCAGATGTTCGCCAGCCAGCCGATCAACGGCCTGGCCGATATGTCGGGCCTGAAATTCGCCGGGGCGGGCTACAACCTGCGCTATCTTGAGGGACTGGACAACGTGACTGGTGTCCGCGGCGGCCTAACCGACTTCTACAACATGATCCAAACTGGCGTGACCGACGGCGGCATGCTCTGGCCCGAGGCCGCCAACACCTTCGCGATCGCCGAAGTGGCCCCCTACATGCTGCGGGCCAACCTGGGTGCCGTGAATTCCAAGACCCTGACGGTGAACAAACGCTTCTGGGACGGCCTCGATGAAGAGGTGCAGATCGTTCTGCGGGAAGCAGGGATCGCCTATCGCGATCGCCTTGCCGAGGTCGCCATGGGCCGCGCTGCCGAAAGTGAAGCGGCCTACGTGGCCGCCGGTGGGACAATCGTCGATCTCTCAGCCGAAGAGCGCGCGCAATGGGCGGACAACATGCCGAACATTGCCTCGGAATGGGCGGCCGGACTGGACGCAGACGGCAAAGACGGCACCGGCATGCTGAATGCCTATATCGCAAAGCTGATTGCCGGCGGCGAAACGCCCGCACGCAACTGGGCCATGGCCTAAGGCCTAACCCATGCAAGGCAACGAGCCTGAAACTGCAGAGCCGCGTGCCGGCTCTGCCCTGACCCGGGTTGCCAATCAGGCAGCCCGGTTCATGGCCGCCATCGCACAGGTCGCCAATGCTGCGGGCACACTTGTCGTGCTTGGGCTGGTGGTTCTGATCAATTCCGACGTGGTCGCACGAAATGCGTTCAACGCCCCTTTTGCCGGGACGTATGAGGCCGTGCAGTTCCTGATGGTCATGATCGTGTTCCTGCAGTTGCCGGATGTTGTGCGCATCAACCGATTGACCCGGTCCGACGGGTTCCTGGGATTGATCGCAGGCCGTCGCCCCGCGATTGCACGGTTTGCCGCGCGGATCATCGACGGGGCCTCGGCCTGCTTCATGGCGGTGATTGCCTATGCCATGTGGCCCGAGTTCCAGCGGTCCTGGTCCGAAGACATGTATTTCGGCACACCGGGCATTTTCACGGCGCCGTACTGGCCGATCCATCTGGTGATCACGTTTTCGGCGGCGCTGTGTGCTTTGATTTTCTTGACCAAATCGATTTCAGGGCGGCGTCGCCCGGAAATGCTCCACCTTGAGGAGTCCGGTGCATGACCCCGTTTGAGATTGGGCTGATCTCGGTCGTGGCAATGGTCGCCATGATCTATCTCGGCGTCTACATTCCGATCGCGCTCGGCCTTGTGTCGTTTGTGACGATCTGGATCCTGCGCGACAGCTTTGAGCTTCCCCTGGCGTTGCTGAAAATCGCGGTCGGCGACAGCGTGACCGAGTATTCCTTTGCCACCATACCGCTGTTCACCTTCATGGGTTTAATCGTATCGCGCGCCGGTATGGGCGAAGATGTCTACCGCGTGATGAACACGCTGTTTCACAAGATCATGGGCGGCGTCGGCATGGCGACGGTTGGCGCGAACGCCTTGTTCGCGGCGGTCACGGGCAGTTCGATCGCGTCGGCATCGGTGTTTACCAAGGTGGCCGTGCCCGAAATGATCAAGCTGAACTACAACAAGCGCTTCGCCGTCGGCGTTGTCGCCGGGTCGTCCGTTCTGGGCATGATCATTCCGCCGTCGGCCATGCTGATCATCTACGCCATCGTGGCCGAGGTCTCGGTCGGCCACATGTTCCTTGCGGGTGTCATCCCGGGCATCATGCTGGCCATCGCGTATATTGTGGCGATCTGTGGCATGTCCGCGATCAATCCAAAGTTCGTTGTGAACGAAGGGGCCGGTCAATGGGACGGGGCCGAGCTTTTGACCTGGGGCCAGATGGTCGCGCTGTGCTTGCCGCTGATCGGCCTTGTGATGATGGTGCTTGGCGGGATTTACACGGGCTGGCTGACACCGGTGGAGGCCGGCGCGGCCGGTGCTGCTTTGGGCCTGCTGCTGGCGATTTTCCGGCGCAAGATCGACCTCAAGGGGTTCTGGAATGCGCTTCTGGAGACAGGCCATATCACCGCCGCCATCCTGTTCCTGATCACCGCCGCCTCAATCTACAGCCGGATGTTGGGGATCGCCGGCATTCCGAACGCCCTTGGCGATTTCCTGGACACCTATCAATTGGGCTTCACCGCGGTGATGGTCATGCTGGTCCTGCTGATGCTGTTTCTGGGCACCTTGCTCGACACGGCGTCGATCATCCTGATCGTGGTGCCCTTGTTCCTGCCGATCGTCGAGCCGCTTGGCGTCTCGTTGGTCTGGTTCGGCATCATCGTGGTGATCGGGGCCGAGATCGGGCTGCTGACGCCACCGCTCGGCATATCGTGTTTCGTGATCAAGAGCACGATCAACGACCCCAACATTACGCTCAAAGACGTCTTCATGGGCGCCCTGCCCTTCGCAGCCGTGATGCTTGTCGTGCTGATCATCCTTATCGAATTCCCCATCCTTTCCACGGCGTTGCTGCCCTAACCAAGATCGGAGCCCTGCCATGCGCAATGTCACACCAGAAAGTCTGACCGACACCCTGTTGGGGCTGTCCGGGCCGGACACGGATCCGCGTCTGCAGGAGGTGCTGACCGCGCTCGTCACCCATCTGCACGCCTTCGCCAAGGAGGTCGGGCTGACCCATGACGAATGGCGCAAAGGTCTGGAACTGCTGACCCGCGCAGGCGAAATCTCGGACGCCGAACGCAACGAGTTCGTCCTGTTTTCAGACGTTCTGGGTCTGAGTTCGCTGGTCGATATGATCAATTCTCCCGACGGCGCGACCAACTCCTCCGTCCTCGGGCCGTTCCACATCCTTGGCGCGCCGGATCTGCCCGTGGGTGGCGATATGATCGGCGACAACCCCGGCCCGCAGGTCGTGGTGGAAGGCTATGTCCGGGACCAGGCCGGCAACCCGATCGAGGGGGCGAATATCGAGCTGTGGCAAACGGCCGACAACGGCCTCTATTCCAATCAGGACCCGGATCAGGCCGACTACAATCTGCGTATCTCGATGGTGACAGGCGCCGATGGGCGCTATGCGCTATCCACGATCCGTCCGGCCCCCTACCTCGTGCCGACAGATGGACCTGTTGGCGATCTCCTGAATGCCACGGGGCGCCATGCGTGGCGGCCATCGCACCTGCACTTCATCGTGCAGGCCGATGGGTTCCGCACCCTCGTGACCGAGGTGTTCCCAAGCGATGATCCCTATCTCGATGAAGACGCGGTATTTGGCGTGCGCTCTGATCTGGTGATGGAATATACGCCCGGCGACCGCGACGCACTGCCTGGCGATATCGAAGCCAAACAGCGCCTTGCCGACGCCTTCAGCAAGGTCGACTTCGATTTCATTCTGCCGGAAGGCTGATGGAACTTTAGCTGGCGGCCTTCTGGGCCGCCTGCTCGCGTTCGGCAAGTTGCTTATACAGGAACTCGCCGGTCTTGCGATAGTGATCCACCAACAGATCACAGGCACGATCCACATCGCGCGCCAAGGCTGCATCGGCGATCTGCCCATGCTCATCCTCGACCTTGCGTTCGGGATACGCCGCCAAGCTGGCCACGTTGCGATACCGAACCGCCAGATCGTAAAGCTGCGCGCAGAAGTTCAGCAAATAGCTTGAGGGACAGGCTGAAATCAGCACCTGATGAAACTCGCGGTGGGCAACTTCCCACGCGTGCGCGTTCTGGGTGCGGTCCAGGGCATTCAGGCGGTACCGCAGCAGCACGATCTGCTCTTCCCAATCGCGGCCCCCGTTGCGGATTGCATCCGCAAAGGCCAGAGCCTCGACCCGGCAGCGCGTATCGAGAAGGATTCCGAAATCATCTGCGCTGATCTCGGGTGCCCAAAACCCGCGCTGTTCGTTGCGGACGACCAGTTGTTCCGACGACAGGATGCTCAGCGCCTCGCGCACGGGGCTTGCCCCGATGTCCAGCTTCTTGCGGAGCGCATCAATTTGGATACGTGCGCCCGGCTGAAGGTCGCCGGACAAAACCATTTCCCGAATGCGGGCATGGGCGAAAGACGTCAGAGAGCGATGGGATTCCATGGGGTACTCCTTGTCTCAATAATACGTTGCAGATGATAATAACTCAAAGGAAAAAATCGATTTTCGGCAACAAATCACGAAGTAGTGTGGCAATGCTGCGATCTTCTACGTGTTCGGTCGCGCCTGCACAAAGACCAATCACATCACGCCGTCAGGATGTTGGCGAGTTGGCCTGCGCGACGGGTTTGTTGTGCACAAACAAGAGGCCGACCGCAGCAACGACTGCCGCAATCCAAACCACCTCGAGTTTCAACAGGATCAGCACCGCAAGGCCAAGCCGAACCGCAACCTCCCAAGGCGCTAGGGCGCGTTTGTCGAAGCCCGCCAAGGCAGACGACACGAGGTAAAGGGCGAAGACCAGCCGCGCCAGGAGCAACGCCATGAACCCGATGGAGGCCGGCCCGTCATACCCCGGCAAAAACTCGGCTCCTCCGGACGAGTTGGGGTCGAGGATCGCTTCGTTGATCAGCAACAGCTCCGGGTAGAACGCGAAGATGAACGGCACCACGAACATGACGATCCCTGACTTCACCGCCGAGAACGCCGTCGACATCGGTTCGGCCTTGGTGATGGTCGCTGCGGCGAAGGCCGCAAGGGCCACGGGCGGGGTGATGGCACTGGCGACGGCAAAGTAAAAGATGAACATATGCGCCGTGAACAGCGACAGGCCCAAGCCCGCCAAGACCGGCCCCATCAGCAGGGCCGCGTTGATGTAGGCCGGAACAGCCGGCATGCCCATGCCAAGCAGAACCGCCAGCAGCATGGTCAGCAGCAAGGCCACGAATTGGATCAACTGCGAGCCGCCACCGCCCAGGTTCAGACTGTTCAGCCACGCCAGCACATCCAGCGACAAGAACACCGGCAAACCCGTGAAGGACAGACAGAAGTCAATGATCGAAACCGCCAGGAACATCAGGTAGAGCGTCGCGATCAGCACACCTGCCTGCGACAGCGCGTCGATTACCTTGCGCGGGACTGCGCGCACTTCGGGGTCCAGGAAAAGCAACCCGAACAACAACATGACCGCCCACCAGCCGGCCGCACCCGCCGAACCAGCCGAGTTTTGAATGGCCTGCAACAGCCAACTGAGGCTTTCGACCTGGCACCCGCCCTCGGTGAAGACCCGCTCGGCCCCCATGATGCCATGCAACAGGCCACACCCGACCGCGTCCTTTGGGGTCAGCAACAACGCCAGGATCAACAGGATCGGCATGAAGATCATCAGGAGATTGAAGAAATCCTGACGCTCCAGCCGCATATCGTCGGTGATCTCGCCGATCGCCGTGATGTTCTGTTTCCGCGCCTGGAAGATCGCCGACAGAAACAGGCAGAAGAAATAGGCCAAGGCCGGGATGATCGCGGCGACGATCACGCTGGAATAGGGAATGGCGGTCAACGAGGCCAGCACGAACGCCGCGACCCCCATCACCGGCGGCATGATCGACCCGCCGGAAGAGGCTGCTGCCTCGACCCCGCCGGCAAAGACCTTGGAAAACCCGCGCTTGATCATCATCGGGATGGTCAGAACCCCCGTGGACAGCACATTCACGATGGGTCCGCCCGAGATCGTGCCGAACATGGCGGACGACACGATCGCCGCGTGGGCCGGGCCGCCCCGCAGATGGCGGGTCCAGCGGAAGGCCAGTTTGATCAGCGACCGGCCACCCGCCGAACTGCCGAAAAGCGACCCGAGGACCAGATAGGGGAAGATCGTGTTCAGAACGATGTCCATGAACCGTCCCAACAGGCCAGAGGAGTTGTTGACCAGGATATCGTGCACGCGCGGGCGTCCGTCCGACAGCATGCGCGGTTCGCCAGCCAGACGGGTCACCAGGTATTTGTTGATGTCCTCGGACCCGTAGAAATACCACACCAACACGGTCAGGATGGTGTAGGCGGCCACCAGGATTGCCACGATGACCAGCGGCAGCCCCCAGACCTTCACGTTGTAGGCCAGGAAGGCCACGATCGCGAGGCCGACAATCAGAACCAGCCAGCCCCCGGTTGTGTTCACGCATTGGGGATCCTCGACCGTGGTCGGCGCCGGAAGACCCAGGCTTTCGTGAAAGGCCGCCGATGCGGCCAGGCTTTGCTGGATCAACCGTTCCCTGTCGCCCGTGATCCGGTCAACAAGACAGATCGATTCAATCTCGACGAGGTAGGTGATCGAAATGGTGAACGCCATCACGATGAAGGCAATGTCCAGCGCCAGGCCGAAGGCGCGCCGCGCCGGTGATCGGTCGCGCCATGAGCGCCAGATGGAATGCTTCAGCACGACGACCGTCATCATCAGCGCGAAGAACGCAGGGTAGAACCATTCAAACGGGAACTTGCGGAAGGTCGTTCCGTCCTGACCGGTGACAGCGGCGGCCCAGTTGTCATACCCGGGAATACCGGGCGTGGAATTCACCAGCCCGATCAACACCATCGCCACCGAAAGGACGTAAAGCAGCCGAAGCGCCAAGCTGCGCTGCGGTGCTTCGGTCGTCGCGTCAGTCATGCCTGCCCCTGCCCAGAAATGGAGGGCCGGGCGCACGGGCGCCCGGCCAGTCGCTCAGTGGCTTACCGGGCGCAGTCCGGAATGGTGTAGCCCGCCTCTTCCCAGGCCGCGACGGCACCGGGGTGATAGCGCAGCGGGTTCGGGCCGCACATATCCGTGATCGCGATATCCGTTTCGCCATGCCAGGTCACCGGCATGAACGGCGCCTTGGTGTGGTACAGGGTTTCGATATTCGCGATGAACGCCGCCGTCAGATCGCGGGCCATGTCGAAGTCCATGTTGACGTTCACGATATCGGCGCCAACCGTGGCCGGCCCCCGGAACGTGTCATCTTCGGAGACGATCGTGACCCCGTCGCCATAGCCCATATCTGCAATCGGCATGGAGAACGGAACCGTCCCCGGCAGGTTGCCCATGGCCTGGAAGGCATCACTCTCGAACACCTCCTGCGACACCGAATAGATCGACATGGCGCCCGACGCGAGCGCCGCACCGACGCGCGGGTCTGGGAACGACATGGGCAGCACGAACGCATCGGCAGACCCATCTTGCATGGTCGTGACGGCCTGACCCCAGTTCACCTGAACGCCCGTGTAACCAGCGCCTTCCTCCAAGCCGGTGTTCGTCCGGATCAGAAGCCGTGCATTGGTCAAGGCCGCACCGCGCGGCGGGCCGTTGTAGATCGTACGCCCCTCGATGTCGCCCCATCCGTCGACCCCAGAGCTGTCATATGCAATGAGCCCCTGAACCGAGATGCGGTACGTGTAGAGAACAGCCAGGTTGCTGGCCAACTCTGCACCCGCCTCTTCGCCGAGGTTCGCGTAGGGACCAACCCCACGCGACAGCATGAACGGCAAGATGAACGGCGACGCCGCGATGTCGGTGTTTCCTTCGGCCACGTTCTGCACCGAGTTGGTGAGCGTCTGGCCCGAGTTCACCTGAATGTTTGCAATCCCTTCCTGGGCGGCCGCCTCGGACAGGGCGATGATCGAAATCCCCGGCGTCGTGTTCGGCGCGGCGGTTTCGGCGGTCAGGATGGTTTGCGCCTGCACACCTGCTGTCATTGCGACAGCAGCGGCGAAACCGAACATGATGGTACGCGACATTGATTTCCTCCCTAGATCGTGTCCCGCCCCCATCTGCGACCGTTCTCTCCCAACAGGCCGTTTGTGACAGGGGATAAATTATCGATTTTTTTATTGTCATTCGATTAATAACTCGATTATTGATATTTTCAATGCCTGACTTGAAGCTCTTCGTTGCGCCCAACACATGCGCCCGCGTCCCGACAATCGCGTTGGAAGAAATCGGTGTGCCGTTCGAAACCGAACTGGTCCGAACCGCGGCCAATCAGCAGAACTCGCCGGAATTCCTGAAGGTCAATCCGAAGGGAAAGGTGCCGACGCTTCTGATCGACGGGGAGCCGTTGACAGAAAACGTCGCCATTCTGACCTGGCTGAACGCCACCTTCCCGGACGCGAACCTGCTGCCGAAGACAACTGGCACGCTCGACACGGTAAAGCAGACCGCCGACTTGGCCTTTTTTGCCGGGACCGTGCACCCGACCATCACCCGGGTGGCCATGCCGGTGAAATTCATCGAGGACAAGGCGCTGTCCTTTGAGATCGTTCGACCCGTCGGGATCGAGGCGATGCACAAGATCATGAAGATGATCAACGCGCGCCTGGAAGATGGGCCGTGGTGGTACGGCGACACATGGTCGGCGGTGGATGGATATCTCTACTGGGCCTGGGGCCGCATCACCGGTGTTGGGTATCCCGGCGAGGCCTTCACGAATATCCAACGCCACCACGCGCTCAGCAATGAGCGACCGGCTGTCCAACGCGCGATGGCCCGTGAAGCCGTCAATATCGAGATCCTGAAGTCAGAAGGCCTGTTCATCGCCCCGAAATGAGCGTGCGCCGGTCGCAACCGGCGTCTCGGCGCGATGGGATGGTGGCCATCCTGACTGCAACACCCCATCAAGAAGGGAGCCCAAGATGAACGTGCTCTGGATCATGGCCGATCAACTCCGGTGGGATTACCTCAGCTGCTACGGGGCCACCCATATCGACACGCCGCATCTGGACCGCCTGGCGTCTAAGGGCGTGCGCTTTGACCGGGCCTATGTGCAATCGCCGATCTGCGGGCCAAGCCGCATGAGCTTTTACACTGGCCGATATGTCCGCAGCCACGGAGCCACTTGGAATGGCTTCCCGCTGAGCGTTGGGTCCGAAACCTTGGGCGATCACCTGCGCGACGTCGGCGTCACCAGTTCGCTGGTCGGCAAAACGCATATGCGCCCCGACCACGACGGGATGGCACGCCTTGGCATCGACCCGCACAGCGACATCGGTAAGCGGGTCAGCGAATGCGGGTTCGACGTTTTCGTTCGCGACGACGGGACAAACGCGGCAACCGACAAGAACCGCCATGCGGAAGACTACGAACGCTATTTGCGTGAACATGGTCTGGGTGGCGAAACCCCTTGGGAAGAATGGGCCAATACAGGTGTCGGACCGGACGGCGCGTGGAAAACCGGGTGGCTGCTGGAAAACGCGCCCCTCGCCGCACGCGTGCCCAAGGAGCATTCCGAAACCGCGTGGCTGACGACCCGCGGGATCGAATTCATCGAGGCCCAGGGCGACGCCCCATGGCTGTGCCACCTCAGCTACATCAAGCCGCATTGGCCCTATCTGGCCCCCGCCCCGTACAACGACATGTACTCCAAGGACGACCTACCGCCTGTCGTTCGCAGCCCGGATGAACATGGGCACCCTCTGATGCAGGCCTGGGAAAACACCCGCATCTGTAAGAGTTTCTCGCGCGATGACGTGCGAGATGTCGTGGCACCGGTTTACATGGGTCTGATCAAGGAACTGGACGACAATCTCGGGCGTCTCTTCGCGTATCTCGAAGACAGCGGGCGCATGGACGACACCATGATCGTCTTCTGCTCCGATCACGGCGATAACATGGGCGACCACTGGTTGGGCGAAAAGGATCTGTTCTACGATTGCTCGGCCCGCATCCCGCTGATCGTCTACGACCCCCGCCCCGAAGCGGACGCGACCCGCGGGTCCGCCACGGACAAGCTGGTCGAAGGGATCGACCTGGCCCCCACCTTCCACGAGTTTTTCGGCGGACCGGCCAAGCCCCACATCATGGAAGGCCGGTCGCTGCAGCCGCTGCTGCACGATCAGGAGGTCGCGTGGCGCGACCACTGCATCTCGGAATACGACTATGCGACCCGCGATGCGCGCGGCGCAGTCGGAGTGGCGCAGGAAGATGCCCGGCTGGTCATGGTGTTCGACGGGCGGTGGAAATACATCCATGTCGAAACCATGCGGCCCATGCTGTTCGATCTGGAGACCGATCCGGACGAACTGCACGATCTTGGCGATAGTCCGGCCCACCAAGACCAGATCGCCCGGCTGCGCGAGCTTCATTTCGACTGGACCCGGAAGCATCATGCCCGCACCACGCGGACACCAGAGATCATTGAAAAAATGACCGCAGCCCGCGAGCCCGAAGGAATCTATATCGCCTACTGGGACGAGGCCGAACTCCTGGAGCACGGCCTCAAGATGCCGCCGCATCTAACACGCTAGCGCGCCGTCGCGCCCAGTTTGCCCATGATGTCGTCAAAACAGGTCGACAGCGCCTCGGGCGTCTTGGCCGTCGCCGCCACGTAGAAATCCGGGCGCACGATGAAATACGCGGCGTCAACTTCGGCCATCCAGTCAGAGTAGGCGTTATCCTCGGCCGTGACGTCGAAGGCGCCCGGCGCCCGCCCAAGGGACAGTGTCCGCCCGCCGATCGCCTCCCAGACCGCGGCCTGCGCCTCGGACAAAAGCCCCTCAGCCGCGGTTTCAACCGCGACCAAAACCCACCCTTGCCCAACGGCCTGATCAAAGCGGTCGCGCGCGCCGTTGAACTGCACGATGCCCTGGGGCGACAGCTCACCCGCGCCGGGTGTGTCACACCATACGCCGGGGCCAAGCTCGACCAGGTCGCCGGTAATGGGTTCGTAGTTCCGGGCTTTGAGATCGGCCATCATGCGCGCATCGCGTTCCGCCGCTTTTACCGGATCGGCAATGCAGATGATTTCGCCGAGATCTTGGCTGAACTGGATGTAGTGCTGCGCATGGGGGATGCGTTCGGATTGATAGCTGTCCAGCAGCGTCCGCGGCAGTTGCCCGTCCAAAATCGCCCGCAGCCGCCATCCGAGGGCAACGGCATCGCGCAAGCCCGCGCACATCCCCTCGCCCGCAAAGGGCGGCATCAGGTGCGCCGCATCCCCTGCAATCATGCACCGGCCTGACACCCATTGTTCGGCCCACCGCGCCTGAAACCGGTAAACGGCACTGCGTTCCAATTTTGCATTGTCCGGCGTCAGGCCCCAAGGCTCCAACAGGCGCCATGCACTTTCGGGCGTGGCGATGTCGTCCTTATCTTCACCTGGAAGAACCATGAACTCCCACCGCCGCCGACCGGGTCCGCCCGGCACGATCGTGGTCGGGCGCTTGGGATCGCAGAGCTGCCACTGGGCGGGGGTTGTCTTGTAGTCAGCCTCAGGAACCATATCGAGGATGAGCCAATCGAAGAAGTATCCCTTGTCGACGGTCTTCAGCCCCAGTTCTTCGCGGACGAAGCTGTTGGCCCCGTCCGCCCCGACCAGAAACTGCGCCCGGATGCCATGGCGTTGCGTCTTCGTTTCGGTGTCTTCAATGGTCAGATCGACGCCGGCTTCATCTTGCGCCATCTCCACAGCCGTCCATCCGCGCATCACCGTGACCGTCGGCAACGCCCTGGCCATCTCCATCAGGCGGGCCTCAAGCTCGGGTTGGTTGAACCAATAGGTGACGTGCCAGCCGGACGGCGCCAGACTTTCCCAATCGACAATCTGCAGATCCTGAAGGTCCGCATTCTTCCAGTAATACAGCTCTTTATGGTTTTCGAAGGCGGGGTCGGTGTCGCAATCAATGCCAAGAGAGGCAAGGATGCGCGCCACTTCGTGATCCATCGTCACGGCGCGCGGACGATCATAGATGTCCGACCACCGTTCGATCAAAATCACGTCTTTGCCTGCCTGCCCCAATTGAATTGCAAGAAGGATGCCGACCGGTCCTGCCCCGACGATCGCGACCTCGGTCTTCTTCTCGTGCATCGGTCTGCCTGTGCCTTTCGTGTCGAGGCCCGCCATGCGGACCGGGAGTCAGAGGTTCCGAAACAGAACACCAAGAAAAAACGTTTCGCGCAACAAATATCGATTTATTTTGACGATCCCGCACGCGTCAGCGATCCCGTGTTGCGTTTGGCGCAAAGTTCGGCTCATTACAGGCGCGATTGAGGGCGAGCATGGTCAGGGGGACGCCACAGGCGACTTTGGCCACGCCTCGGCAGAGCCTCCCCTTATCACGTCGACGCACTTGCCGACCCAGGAGCAGGAAATGACACGCCAAAAGAAAGTTGTCTGGCTGGATGTCGGCACACACCGGGGGCAAGAGTTCCGCTCGATCTTCTCGAGCGATCTGCGCATCCTGTCCCGTCTGTTGAAACACGTCCGCAAGCGTGAGGCCGGCGTGTCTTTCAAGGAAGCTCTTGCCTACGCTCATACGGTGTGGCACGGGCGCAAAGCGCTCAAGGCGCGCCGCGCATCGGTGTACGCGGTGATGGTTGAGGCCAATCCGTTCATCCTCAGCCAACCCGTTTACGCAGACGCGGACGCGGTCTTTGCCTTGGCCCTGGGGCAGCGGAACGCATCGGACCTGTCCTTCGGCAAGCTTTTCCTGGTGGATGCCGATATCGGGGGCCAAGGAAGTTCCATCTACGAAACAAAGCCAAACATTGCCCAAAGCGATTTCGTGCCATGTGTTGTCATGGACCCGGACGTCTTCGTCGAGAGCCTCAAATCACTCCTGTCGGATTTTGAGTGGGACTACGACGTGATCCTCCGCATCAACTGCGAGGGTGCGGAGGATGAGGTCATTTATGCGGCCCACAAGGCATTTGGAACACGATTGGTTCACGTCTTCGGTTCCCTGAAAGACGTGGAAGGCGTCAAAGGCGAAGCGGCCTACCGGGCGCTCATGGATTTCATGCGCGCCGAAGACCTTCCGTTCACCTATTTTTCAAGCGAAACATCCAGTTGGTTGGACAGCCACGCTGAACTGGCCAAGATCCTGGCGAAGACCTGATCGGCGCAGGTGCGTGCGGGCCCAAAGGCGTGCCCGCAGCCACCGTTCAAGATTTGTATCTCTCGATGGCACGAAAATAGGACTGGGTGATTTCGTGCCGCGAGAATTCGGATTTCAGTTTTGCCGCGCCATTCTCGACCATGGCCGCCCGAAGCGCAGCGTCGTCGACGAGGGTTTGAATGCCACGTGCCAGCGCTTCGACGGAATGGTCCTCCAACAAGAGGCCGGTCTTTCCACTGTCGATCAGCCAACTGGGTCCCGGTGTCGGGCTGGACACAACCGGAACACCGCACAGCCACGCCTCCAGCACGACATTTCCGAGGACTTCGTGGGTTGAGGTGACACACACAAGGTCAGATTTCGCCACCCAGTCCAAAGGTCGTTGTGCCCAACCGGTAATCTGCAGACGGTCCCGCACCCCGAGGCGATCTGCCAAGGCCTCCAGCGCGGGTCGTTCTTCGCCGTCCCCGACAAGACACAGCGCCGTGCCGTCGACGCGGGACATCGCCTCAATCAGGGTGTCAAACCCCTTGAGCGCCACGAAGCGACCCGCGGCGCACAAGACGAAACTCTTGTCGGGCAAATCGAAGGACACCGAGGATGGGTCGGATTCATCCTCGCGCGGAAAGTTCGAAATAATCTCGACCGCGCCCGGCCAACCAAGGGCCTCCAGACGGTCTTGCACGCCGGGCGTATTTCCGATGATGCAAGTCGCGCGCTCGAAATGCTTGGTATGTCGCGGGTAATCGCCAAGCCGGACCAGCTTGGCAACACCGGGGGCCGTGGGCAGCAATGTTGCGGCCTTGGGCATCCAGGCGATGACGGCGTCGGGCTTCCAATCCCGCACCTGCCGATCCACCCACCGCTGCAGGAGCGCCCGCACCGGTGCCAATCGGGGGTAATTGGCTTGCTTCACATCACCCAGGGCTGCCACCTGTTCGAACCAGGTGCGTTTCGGGCGGATGAGAAACCGCTGCTCGACCCCGGCCTGCGCCATGCTTTGGCACAGCGACACGAAGAACCGCTCGGCGCCGCCTTCCTTTCCAAAGTGGATGTGCAAAACGCGTTTGGGTGTGGGTGCGTCGGTCTTCATTGTCGCCCTCAAATGCGGCCAGCCGCAGTCGATCCGTCGTAGAAAGTCGCCGCCGTCGACGCAAGGGCCAAGCCCGCGCCGGACATCGGACCAAACCCGACCTCAGCGCTAAAGACGGAAGTCGCTGTCGTCCGGGCCAAAAACACTTTTGAGATCCACGAAGACATGGTTGGCCGCGCCAAACCCTTTCAGCGCGCCAAGGCCCATGTCCCGGAACGCCGCGTGCGCGACCGCAAGGACCACGGCATCATACTGGCCCGCCTGCGGGCGTTCGACGAGGCTCAAGCCATATTCTGCCTTCGCCCGGTCTGCGTCGACCGTCGGGTCATGGACGTCGACGGCAACGCCGTACTCGCTCAACTCTTCGACCACATCGACAACCCGGGTGTTCCGGATGTCCGGGCAGTTTTCCTTGAAGGCAAGACCAAGGATCAGGACCTTGGCATCCGACACCTGGATCCGGGCCCCCAACATGACCTTGACGATCTGGCTGGCCACATAGGCCCCCATCCCGTCGTTGATGCGGCGACCCGCCAAAATAACCTCAGGGTGATAGCCAATCGCCTCGGCCTTGTGGGTCAGGTAGTACGGGTCCACGCCGATACAGTGCCCCCCGACCAGCCCCGGTCGGAACGGCAGAAAGTTCCATTTCGTTCCCGCGGCCCGCAGCACAGCCTCGGTATCAATGCACATACGATTGAAGATCAGCGAAAGCTCGTTGACCAAGGCGATGTTGAGATCACGTTGCGTGTTCTCGATCACCTTGGCGGCCTCGGCGACCCGGATGCTTTCGGCTTTGTGGGTGCCGGCCTGCACAATTTCGGCATAGAGCGCATCAACGGTATCGGCGACCTCGGGCGTCGAGCCGGAGGTGACCTTCTTGATTGATGTCAGCCGGTTCGTTTTGTCGCCGGGATTGATACGCTCGGGGCTGTAACCGCAGAAGAAGTCGACGTTGAACTTCAGACCCGAAACGCGCTCCAAAACGGGCACACAGTCTTCTTCGGTGGCACCTGGATAGACCGTGCTTTCGTAGATGACGATATCACCCTTTTTCAGGACCTCGCCAACGGTCTCGGACGCTTTGATCAGCGGCGTCAGATCGGGGCGTTTGTGCACATCAATCGGGGTGGGCACGGTCACGATATAAATCTGCGCCGCGCGCAGATCATCGTGATTGTCCGTGACCATCAGACCGGTCGCTTGCCCCAGCTCTTCCGGATCCACTTCCAAGGTGTGGTCCCGACCACGCCGCAACTCGGCAATGCGGGCCGAATTGACGTCGAAACCGATGACGTGGCGCGCCTTCCCGAACTCGACAGCAAGCGGCAGGCCCACATACCCCAACCCAATGACAGCGATCGTCGCTTGCGTATCGGTCATATCCCGTCTTCCACCTGTCGATGCTTCTGCGCAACGCCGCACTTCATGGACTGTCGTATCGGACCGCACGGATGACAGCCAGCCCAATCATGCGTTGAAGATTGCGACGGCCCCGGACCTTTCTCCTGCCACACAAGGCGGTGTGCGCCGCGATGTATTGAGCCGAATGGTCTGTCTACGTTGTGCGCGGGCGGCTCCGAGCCGCCAAAGCGGCCTGCGCCACGTCCGCTTCGATCGCTTGGGGCAGCGGATGCAGACCGTCGGGTGGGGCCGCATACGCATCCGAAAGGATCCAGGCCATGCCGGCCAGCATGATGGCCGAAAACGGATCGAACGCATCCGATGTTCGGAACCCACCTGCGCCCGACAAATTGAGCAGGCTACCACGGTTAAGCAGGTAGAACCCGCCATGTGGCGTTTCGATCTCATGGACGCCGTCGATCAACGCGCGATGTGGCAGGGCGAACGCGGCCGTCGTATCGATTTCGTCCGCCGAATGACCGACATTTAACACCACTGCCCCTGGGCGAAGCTGCGCGAATTCTGCCGACGTCAGAATGCCTGACTTCCCCGTGGCCGTCACAACAATATCCGCCTGCGCGAGACCCTCGTTCATGGCAAGCACGTCACAGCCCGCGTGCAGGGCCTTCATCGCCCGCACCGGATCCCGTTCCACGACGGACACGACGGCCCCGAGGCTCTTGGCGCGTTCGGCCACGCCCGCGCCCACGGGGCCGTACCCGATCACCAGCACGCGCCGTCCAAACAGCGTGATGCCGGTCAACGCCGTAAAGGCAGGCCACGTCGCGTCGCCCACGTGGTGCCGGTTGTGAAGGTCATCCTTGATCGCCACCGCGTTCCAATCGAACACGGGGAACGTCAGGGCCAGTCCCTTGATCCGTTCGATGCCTGTCGTCGTCGCCTCCAACGCGCCGCGGGGCCGGACCCCGCGCCGAACGCAGGCCGTGATCAATTCGCCGCCCATGTCGCACACAACGTCGGGTGCCCGATCTGCGAACGCATCCAAATGGGCCCGGTAGTCACCGGACGTCTCGTCGCCGGAATACACCTCGGCCCCAAGGTCCATAAGGTGCGCTACCACATCTGGATTTGTGCTGTGCGCGTTGCAGGCGCCAACCCACACGCGGGCGCCTGCCGCGATCAGCGGCTCGATGATCAAGATGGTGTTCGGGGTCAAATGCATCCAGCCGCACACCGTGGTGCCGCGCAGATCCTGGGATTGCAGGCGGCGCGCGTAGTGTTCGGTGACAGGGTGGATGCGTCGCACCCACTCGAGACCGCGGCGCGGGTCAGGTTTGCCTGCTTTCGAACGGTCCATGCCACTTGCCCCCGTGCGCATCCTTCCGCCACGACCCAGTGACCGTTGAGGTTAGGCGCGCTCGACCCGCTTGTGTATGCGAATTCCAGCACAAGCTGCATTCCGAAAACCCCACAGGCCGCGACCCGTGAGCCGGAGCGCCCGCATGTCGCACGAAACGACCGGTGTTCAACTGTTGCAGGGTCCAGCGCTCTGTGGCATCGTTTGCGCGTTCTCTGGCACAGATATTAGGGCCGCAAACCGTCCAATTTTGGAAGGGTCGGCAGATCGTGCGGATCGCAACCTCGGCATGTGAATTGATGGATATGCGCCCGGTGTTTGGCCGCGGGGCCGCGCTGTGACGGCCAACACGGATATCGTCCGCCTATCGGAGGTCGGGGTCCCCGCGACCCTGGTCGACGAGCCCCACAGCTTTGGCGGAACGTCGGTCGGCGACCTTCTGTGCGGGACGCTTGTGGTTCAGCACGGCCGCCTTGCACGGCTCGAGCCCGATCCCGACCTGACGCGGGTGTCGCGGATTGTCCTGCCGGGGTTGGTCGAGGCCCATGTGCATCTCGACAAATGTCACACGGTTGAACGCTGCGTGGATGTGGGCGGCGATCTGGCTGCGGCCATCGCAGCCCAGACCCGGGACAAGACCCTGTGGTCGGAGGACGATCTGCGCGCTCGGGCCAAACGCGGCCTTGGCGAACTGATCGCATCTGGCTGTCGCGTCGTCCGAAGCCACGTGGACTGGGGCACAGGCACCGGAGAGCCGCCCCATCCGCTCGCCTGGGGCGTCTTGGGGGAGCTGGCCGAAGACGCCTCCGCGCACGGCATTGTCGTGCAGCGCGCCGCGTTGACCAGCATCGACGAGATGGGGGATGCCCAACGCGCAGAAACCGTGGCGCGCATCGTCGCTGCGTCCGGCGACGTTCTGGGCAGCTTTCTGCTACGGCAGCCCAACCGGATAGACGGGCTTCGCAATCTGTTTGCCCTGGCCGATCGCTTTGGGTTGGCATTGGATTTCCACGTCGACGAGGGGCTTGATCCCAATCTTGACGGGTTGGAACTGATCGCGGATGTCGCGGCAGACACGGGATTTGAAGGCCCGATCCTGTGTGGCCACGCCTGTAGCCTCGCATCCCGAACCAAGACCGACGTGGCCCGAATTGCCGACAAGCTTGCCGCCGCCGGGATCGCGGTTGCCGCGTTGCCGGCCACCAATCTCTATTTGCAGGGCCGGCGCAGCGGCACACCGGATCGGCGCGGCCTGACACGCCTGCACGAATTGGCCGCGCGCGGTGTGGATGTCGTGATCGGCACCGACAATGTCCGCGATGCGTTCTGTCCCGTTGGGCGGCACGATCCGCTTTACACTCTGTCCCTCGCCGTTTTGGCCGGGCATCTCGATCCACCCTACGGCCCGCACCTCAAGACCATCACGTCGGCAGCGCGGCGCGCGCTTGGTCTGTCGGATCTGCCGGTCGATGGCGCGTCTGTGTCGGACATCCTGTGCTTTGAGACGGCCAGTCTGTCCGGTCTCATCGCCGACCCGCCCGCCCCCATCCCACTTTCCAAAGTCTCCGGAGCCACCCATGCCGAATGACCCCGCCCCGACCCCGGATTGGGCCCAGATCGCCCTGGCGCTCGCCCCTGTCGAAGTTCTCGATGATCCGGTCACCATCAAGAAACGCAGCCGTGATTTCTTTTGGTATTCACCCATCCTCAACGCCGAACTGCGGCGCAGCTTTGGGGATCTGGTTGCGCGTCCGAAAAGTGCCAACGAAATGGCACACTGCCTGGCCGTCGCCTACGCGCATGACGTGCCGGTCGTCTTGCGCGGCGGTGGCACGGGGAATTACGGACAGGCCGTGCCGCTGCACGGCGGGCTCATCATCGAAACGACCGCCATGAACAAGGTGCTGGAAATCGGCGATGGGTATGTGCGGGCCGAGGCCGGTGCGTTGATGGAAGACGTGAACGCCGCACTGATGGCCAAAGGATGGGAAATGGCCATGTTCCCTTCGACCCAGGACATTGCGACCATTGGCGGGTTTGTCGCCGGCGGGAGCGCGGGGATCGGCTCCATCGCGAACGGTCCGCTGCGTGAAAACGGCAATATCATGCAACTCAAGGCGCTCTCCATGGAGAAGGAACCGGTCGAGCACGTGTTCGATGCCGACGAGGCCCTGCGCATTCATCATGCCTGGGGGTTGAATGGCGCCATCACAGAGGTGACGCTGCGCACCGTCCCGACCGAGGACTGGGTGGGCTGCATGGCCGGGTTCGACAGCTATCGCGATGCCTACGCCGCGGGATATGCGCTGGCGTCCGCGTCGGACGACCTGATCGCACGCAAGCTCTGCTCGGTCTGCGACGCCCGTATCGCGGCCTATTTTCCGCGGCTTGAGGCGCATGTCCCAAAAGGGCGCCACCTGCTGGTTACGTTGATCCCGCGCGACCACCTCGGGGCCTTTACCGCGCTCGTCGAAGGTCAAAACGGCATCGTGCATCTGGCAATGGACGAGGCGACGCTGGATGCCGAAAAGATCCCGCATGTCTTCAACTTCGCCTACAACCACACCACGCTGCAGGTGCTGAAATCGGACCGCTCGGCGACATATCAGCAGATCGGCGTCCCTGACCCGTCCGACGCCGATGCGGTTGCCAAGGTGCATGAGGCGCTTGGCGACGATGTCTGGCCGCATCACGAATTCACCCGGGGCAGCGGGCAGATCTATGCCGCCGATCTGCCCATCATCTGGTTCAAAAGCGCCGAACGGCTGGCCGAAATCAACGCCATCTACGAGGCGCATGAGCACATCGTCTATGACGCCCATGTCAACGTCATCGAGGGCAATCACATGCAGCCGGATTACCGTCATCTCGCTTGGAAAAAACGGCTCGATCCCAAAGGGTTGATGAATCCGGGCAAATCCCGCGCCTGGGAGGAGGTTCGGCATCTGACCGCGGACGAGATCGAAGCGCTCGGCACCGCGGCGGACGCATAGGAGAGGCAAGATGGTTGAGTTCACCACAACCCCATTGACGGATACGTTCGGCGTCGAAGTCCACGGATTGAACATCATGCATGTGTCCGAGGGCCCGTCCTTTGACGCGGTTCGTGCGCTGTTTGAAGAGCACTCGGCCGTGCTGTTCCGCGCTCAGGACATGACAGGCGAGAAGCACATGGAACTGGCCGCCCTGTTCGGACCGATCGAAGACCGTCAAGCCGACGAGCGCAAACCCGGCGAGGCATTCAAGATCCCCGAGGTGTCGAATGTGCGCGAGGATGGCAGCACCAGCGCAGAAATGGACCTTCACACCCTGAACCTGAAATCCAACTTCCTGTGGCATTCCGACAGCACCTTTCTGCCGGTCCCCTCGCTTGTGAATATCCGGACCGCCCGGATCGTCACGACAGAAGGCGGCGCAACCGAGCTGGCGTCGACCCGTGCCGCGTGGGCCCAAATGCCGCCAGACCTGAAAGCCCGGATCGAAGGGCGCGGCATCTGGCACCGCTACAGCCATTCGCGAAAGAAAATCTCGGAAGAGCTTTCCAAGCTGCCGATGTTCAACAAATGGCCCGACCAGCATTGGAAATCGGTTTGGACCAATCCCATCAACGGGCACGAGGCGCTTTACCTCGCCAGCCACGCCTTCCTCGTCGATGGCTACGATGAAGCAGAAAGCGCTGCATTGTTGGACGAATTGATCGCGTTCTGCACACAGTCCCGGTTTGTATACGCCCATCGGTGGGGCGTCGGCGACATCCTGCTTTGGGACCAGCGCGCCGTGATGCACCGTGGGACACCGTGGCCCTACGAGCAGCCGCGAAAACTGGCCAGCATCTGCTCCAGCGTGCGCGACGGCGACGGGCTCCCGCAGATGCGGGTCGAGGCGATGGAGGTGTGATGGACACGATCCTGCTTTTGGTCGAAGCGGCGCTGGTCGCGGCGCTTGGCACCTGGATGGCTGTCGCGGTCTATGACAATTGGCGCCACGCCAAGCTGAACCGCGAAGCGGTGGCAATGGTGATGCGCTTCGACATCATGGAACGGGAATATCCCGACGACTACCAGATCGTTGCCCACCGCAAGGTGACCAACGAGGCGACCATCACGTTCCTGTTTCAGGTGATCCGATTGGCCGAAACCCTGGCGGCGGTGCTCCTGTTCGGTGCGGCCTTTGGCTTGCTTGGTGCCGCGTTTGGCACCTTCACCGCAGAAGCCGCCACCGTGTTTGCGATCCTCGCTTGCGCCTTCTTCACGCTCATCTGGGCGGGCTTCATCATCGGCGGCAATTATTTCCACTACTACTATTGCCACCAGTGGGGTCAGTCGAACCACTTCATGTTCATGTATTGGGGGTTCTTCGTCATGTTGGTCCTCATGCTCTGACCGACCGGCGCCGGACCATGAAAAGGGCCGCCCGATGGGCGGCCCTTCCTCGTTCATCGGTGCGGTCCCGGGTTACGCTTCCCAGTACATGGTGCGCGGATCGACCACTTGGCTCAGATGGGCCATGGCCCCGCCAAGGTTGGTTTTCCGACCGTTGTAAAGCGACCGCCAGTAGGGCTGGATGGTTACCCCTTCGTCTTGCATGATGCGCTGCACGCCCGCCATCACCTCGCGGCGCGCGGCCGGGTCGGCGGTCCGGATGGCCTGCGCGATCAGGGCGTCCATTTCGGCATTGGCCACACCGGTTTCGTTCCAGACCGCACCCGAAACATAGGCGACCGAGAACAGCTGCACGGCCAGCGGGCGGTGCGCCCAGATCGTGACCGAGAACGGGTAGCCGTCCCAATCGTTCCAGAAGCTCGAAGATGGAATGATCACCCGCTCGACCTGGAACCCCGCATCGCGCAGCTGTGCGGCACAGGCGTCGGCGGTGTCGCGTGTGAAGCCCGCGTCGAGCGATGTCAGCTCGTGCACGAAATCCATCATCCCCGCCTCTTCCATCAGGGCCTGCGCGGCCGCAACGTCACGCGAGATGATCGGCATGGGGGAATACTCGGGCTGAACCGGCGCAACATGGTGGTTCTCGCCAACCGTGCCTTGCCCGTTCTGACCGAGATCCAACAGCGTTTGGTTGTCGACGCCCAGGGCAAGCGCCCGCCGGACGCGGGCGTCGGCATAGGGCTGAATGTCGCCCATCACGGCTTCCTGGTTCGGGCGGATCACAACCGTCGACGAGGTCGAGACCTCATCCGCTGTCCAGTCTTCCAGCGCGTTGAAGATATCCACGAAATCGCCTTCCAGCGCGTAGATATGGTCAATCTCGTCCGACTCCGCCGCGGCCAGCCAGGCGATCGGATCTTCGCCATAGTCGACGAAAATCACGCGATCCATGTAGGCGCCGTTGCCCTCGTTCCACCAGGTGTGATCTTCGTTCCGCACCATTTCTGCCCGAACCCCGACTTCGTAAGAGGTCGGAATGTAGGGACCGGTCCCAATCGGGTTCGAGATCATCTCGGCCGCATTGAAACTTTGGTGAACCATGGCGGCCTGATAGTCGGCAAGGTTCGGCACAACCGCCACGTCCGGTTCGGACAGATTCAGGCGGACGGTCAAATCGTCGACCACCTCAATCGCGCCGGGCCGCGCCATATTGGTTTCGGAATCACGAAGGGCATTGAAGCGCTGCGCCAATGCATTGCCCTCGATCGACCCGTCGCACATGCGGGTGATGTTGAACGCCACGTCAGCCGCGGTGAACGGGTCGCCATTGTTCCAGGTCACCCCCGGACGAACGAACAGCGTATAGGTCGACGCATCGTCAGAAACCTCCCACCCTTCGAGCAACACGCCTTCGAACGTGCCGTCGTTGTTGTACTGGATCAGGTATTCGAGCCAGCCACGGGCGAAATTCGCCAGCGTGATGAAGTCGAAGGTGACCGGGTCT
The DNA here is from genome assembly GCA_963921255.3 of Paracoccaceae bacterium. Classification (GTDB taxonomy): domain Bacteria; phylum Pseudomonadota; class Alphaproteobacteria; order Rhodobacterales; family Rhodobacteraceae; genus JANSYL01. The sequence goes on from CAWUEW020000002.1 coordinate 220,864, forward strand.
TTCATGGCGCGAATGACGCCCTGCACACGCACGGTGCCGCCCATCGTTGGCGCAGCCTGGGCGTGAGCCGGGGCGGTCATGCCCAACATGCCGTAGGCCGTCGCGGCTGTTGCGCCGAAAATGCTCGCCGTCGAGATAAACTCGCGCCGTGTCATGTCACAGGTCGACGTTCGAACGGCGTCTGCAGCTGAGTGAAGATGCGCCGGCAACTCACCGGCGTTGCGATAGGTCATGGGCATGGGTGGCCCTCCCTGGCAAATGGCGCCGGTCTGACGGCGCGGAGTGTCAATAAGAGTGCGAAGTCCCGTTGGATGATCTCCCCGGGATCGCGTGGCCCTAATGACTGTGCCAGAGTCCTTGCGACGGTAGTCCCCGTGCCACCTGTCTGGCAACAACAACCTGCGCCCTATCGAACGCAGGCGCCGCGCCCACGTTCGATGATTAATTCTTGGGCGCACATGCTGGCGTCCAATCCATTGCGCGAAGCCGAGACGGACCGGGGTCGCCGCGCCCTATCCTTTCACCGCCAATTGAGGGGACACTACGTCGATGCCGAGGGCTTTGCCCACGGCATAGTAGGTCAGGTGCCCGTCATGGACGTTGAGACCATTCAAAAGATGAGGGTCGTCCAGACAGGCTTGCCGCCATCCCTTGTCTGCAATCGCCAACATGAAGGGCATCGTTGCGTTGGTCAGTGCGATGGTCGAGGTCCGCGCGACGGCGCCCGGCATGTTCGCCACACAGTAATGCATGATCCCATCCACATCATAAATCGGGTCTTCATGGGTTGTTGGGCGCGAGGTTTCGAAACACCCACCCTGATCAATGGCAACATCGACGATCGCTGCCCCCGGCTTCATCGAAGACAGCTGCGCGCGGGTCACCAGCTTTGGCGCAGCGGCCCCCGGGATCAGGACGGCGCCCACAACAAGATCAGCCTCGGCCACAAGCTCGGCCGTTGCAGCCGCGCTGGCGTAGCGATTGCGAAACTGGGTGGCGAAAACGTCATCAAGGTACCGAAGGCGTGGCAAGGATCGATCCAGGACCGTGACATCGGCCCCCATTCCGGCCGCCACGCGCGCCGCATGGGTGCCCACGACGCCGCCGCCAATCACGACCACTTTGGCCGGGCCGACCCCCGGCACCCCACCCATCAGGACGCCGCGACCACCATTTGCCTTTTGCAGGGTCCACGCCCCCACTTGCGGGGCAAGCCGCCCCGCGACTTCGGACATAGGTGCGAGCAGGGGCAACCCGCCGGCCTGATCGGTCACCGTTTCGTAGGCGATGCAGGTTGCCCCCGAAACAAGAAGGTCACGGGTTTGATCGGGGTCCGGTGCCAAATGGAGATAGGTGAACAGCACCTGCCCCTTCCGCAACATCTGTCGCTCGGCGGCCTGGGGCTCTTTCACCTTTACGATCAGATCCGCGTCGGAAAAGACATCCGCGGCTGCCTCAGCGATGGAGGCCCCGGCCGCGATGTAGTCCGAATCCGTGAACCCCGCTCCCAGACCGGCTCCGGTCTCGACCATCACATGGTGACCGTGTTTCACCGCTTCGCCCGCCGAGGACGGGGTAAGACCGACACGAAACTCCTGTGGCTTGATTTCCTTTGGGCATCCTATCCGCATGCCAAGCCCTCCCTTTTGGGGGCCGCGGAATGGCAGGCCCCGCTGCCCCGACGATACGGACGCCCCTCGACGATGCAAGCGCCGCGCGCCGATCCTCAGACATGCATGACGCCCACATCCAAAACGCTTTCCATCGAGACGTAGGTGGACGTGGAGGCCAGGTGGGGCAATTGGGAAATCTGTTCGCCAAGAACGCGCCGGTAATCCGCGATGTCGCCCGTGCGCACCTTCAAAAGGTAGTCAAACCCACCCGCGATCATATGGCAGGATTCCACCTCGGGAATCTCCCGGACGGCCTGATTGAAGTCGCGCAAGGATCGCTCCCGCGTGTCGGACAGCTTCACCTCGAGAAAGGCCACATGTTCCCGCCCGAGCTTTTGCGCGGACAGTTCAGCGCGATATCCGGTGATGACCCCAAGGGCCTCCAACCGCTTCACGCGGGCTGTCACCGGTGTTTTGGACAGCCCGACGCGCTGACCCAGTGCGGTCATCGAGATCCGACCATCTGTTGCCAGGACCGCCAGAATGCGATGGTCCAATCCGTCTATCTCTATCCTATCAGACACACTATTTTCCTATCTTTCTGTCAAAACTTGAACGAAAGGCCTTCTGATCCTGCAATTAAAGGCAAAAAGACCATTCGGTATAGCCTAAAATTGCGTCAGAAATAGGAGCGCGCCACATGATCCAAATCGATCCGGTCTGGGACCAAAACAAACGCTGTGATGAAACCACGCTCATCGACCAGCTCGTGCATATGGCCGCGCTGGATGCGACGACCCGCGCCGCGATTGTCACGGAGGCCAGTGCACTGGTCGAGAAGATCCGAGCCGCCTCCCACCCCGGGTTGATGGAGGTGTTTCTTGCCGAATACGGTCTTTCGACCGACGAGGGCGTGGCGCTGATGTGCCTGGCCGAGGCCCTTCTGAGGGTTCCGGATCCAACAACCATCGACGCGTTGATTGAGGACAAGATCGCCCCGTCGGACTGGTCATCGCATTTGGGTCAATCAAGCTCTCCGCTCGTGAACGCGTCGACATGGGGCCTTCTGCTGACCGGGCGCGTTCTGGATGAGGCCGAACCGGGCATTGCCGGCACGCTTCGGACCATGGTCCGACGCCTTGGGGAACCCGTCATTCGCACCGCTGTCAGCGCAGCCATCAAGCAGATGGGCCGACAGTTCGTTCTGGGTGAGGATATCGGCGCTGCCATGCAGCGGGCCCGCGGGATGGAGGCCAAGGGCTACACCTATTCTTATGACATGTTGGGCGAGGCCGCGATGACGGCGGCGGACGCGGCCCGATATGCACGTGCCTACAGCGATGCGATCACCGAAATTTCCAAAGCCTGCAGTGGCACAGATATCACCGCGAACCCTGGGATCTCCGTCAAACTCTCTGCCCTGCATCCCCGCTATGAGGTCGCCAAAACCGACAGCGTGATGGCCGAGCTGGTCCCTGTTCTGACCAAGCTGGCAAGGCAGGCCGCCCGCGCAGGTATGGGGCTGAATATCGACGCGGAGGAGGCCGACCGGCTCGGACTGTCCCTCAAGGTGATCGAAGCGACACTGGCCCACCCCGATCTGTCCGGGTGGGATGGGTTTGGCGTTGTCGTTCAGGCCTACGGACGGCGGGCGGGCGATGTGATCGACGGCCTCTATGAGATGTCCAAAGCGCACGATCGGCGGATTATGGTGCGGTTGGTCAAGGGCGCGTATTGGGACACGGAAATCAAGCATGCCCAGGTGCAGGGGCTGGTCGACTTTCCGGTGTTCACCCGCAAGTCCGCCACGGATGTCAGTTATATCGCTCTGGCGCGCAAACTCTTCGGGATGACGGATCGGATTTATCCGCAATTCGCCACCCACAACGCACATTCGGTGGCCGCGGTGCTGGAGATGGCCGACAGCCTGCCAACAACCGCGTTCGAGTTCCAACGCTTGCACGGCATGGGCGAGGCCCTGCACGATATCGTTCTGGCCGATGCAGGCACGCGGTGCCGCATTTACGCACCGGTAGGCGCGCATCGCGACCTTCTGGCCTACCTTGTGCGCCGGCTGCTCGAGAACGGCGCGAATTCGTCTTTTGTAAACCAGATCGTCGACACGACCGTCCCGGCGCGTGTCGTAGCGGCCTGTCCGTTCGACGCACTGGCCAAGGACATGGCCAATCCGAAGGGCCTGCCCACCGGACCCAACCTGTTCGCGCCCGAACGGCAGAATGCGGCGGGGTTCGATTTGAACGACGTCACCGACCTGACGCGCATCGACAAGGCCCGCGTGCGACCCGGGGCACTTTCGGTCGGACCCATTTTGGCGGGAGAGCCCGCGCAAGGCGAAACCGACCCGATCCTGAACCCCAGCACCGGCGCGGTGATCGGGCACGCAACCTTGGCGTCCGAGGCCGACGTCGAAACGGCCCTGGCCAACGCGGCCCCCTGGACCGCGCCCGTGGCCGAGCGGGTGGAGGTTCTGCGGCGTGCGGCCGATCTGTACGAGGCCGGGTTTGGGGAGGCCTTTGCGCTCTTGGCCGTTGAAGCAGGCAAAACGCTGGCGGATGCGGTCGCGGAGCTGCGCGAAGCCGTCGATTTCCTGCGCTACTATGCCAGCCAGGCAGAAACACTCCAGGCCCTGGCACGCGGCGTTTTCACCTGCATCAGCCCGTGGAACTTTCCGCTCGCGATCTTCAGCGGCCAGATTGCGGCGGCGCTCGCTGCGGGCAATGCTGTCTTGGCGAAACCGGCGGAAACCACGCCGGCCATTGCCGCGTGGGCGGTCCGCCTGCTTCACACGGCGGGTGTTCCGCGCCACGCCCTGCAACTTCTGCCGGGGGCAGGTCACAGCGTCGGCGCCCGGCTGACCTCAGACGCCCGCGTCGATGGGGTCGCTTTCACCGGTTCGACCGCGACGGCCCGGCGCATTCAGGCCGCGATGTCCGCCGGGTGCGCGCCCGGTGCGCCGCTGATCGCAGAAACGGGTGGCCTGAACGCCATGATCGTGGACAGCACGGCCCTCCCGGAACAGGCGATCCGCGACATTGTCGTCTCAGCCTTTCAGTCGGCCGGTCAACGCTGTTCGGCCTTGCGCTGCCTGTATGTTCAAGACGACATCGCAGCCTCCTTCCTCGACCTGCTGACCGGCGCCATGGACGAGCTGACCCTTGGCGATCCTTGGGACATAACAACCGATGTCGGGCCCATCATCACTGAAGGCGCGGCGTCTCAGATCAATGCCTATATCGAGACTGCCGCGCGCGAAGGCCGCCTTCTCCACCAAGTGGCCGCCCCCCGAACAGGTGCGTTCGTGGCCCCTGCCCTGATCCGTGTCTCTGGCATCGAGGCGCTTGCCGAAGAGGTCTTCGGCCCCGTGTTGCACGTGGCGACGTTCAAGGCGCAGGACATCGACCGCGTGGTCGAGGCCGTGAACGCAACGGGTTGCGGGCTGACCTTTGGTTTGCACACCCGCATCGACGATCGTGTGCAGGCCATCGCCGACGCCGTTCAGGCCGGAAATGTTTATGCCAACCGCAACCAGATTGGGGCCATCGTCGGCAGCCAGCCCTTTGGGGGCGAAGGGCTGTCCGGCACGGGACCCAAGGCCGGCGGGCCACACTATCTGGCGCGCTTCACTGTCGCGTCCGCGCCCGCCGCAACGACCGACTGGACGGGCGACGCCGATCTGGATCGGCTGGCCACCGATCTACGCGCTGGTGCCCAACCTCCAAAACCGGGGACCGTCCAAACCTTGCCGGGCCCGACGGGCGAATTGAACCGGTTGAGCACGCTTCCACGCGCCCCAGTGCTTTGTGCAGGCCCGGGCGCCGCGGCGGCGGCCGCGCAGGAGGCCGCAATCGAAGCGCTCGGTGGGCGCGCTGTACTGACCGGTGGCACGCTGTCCCCGGAGGCTTTGGTGGATTTACCGCCCTTCGGCGGCGTTCTTTGGTGGGGGGATACCGACACGGGCCGGGCCATTGCATCGGCGTTGGCCCGCCGGGACGGCCCCATCGTACCCGTGATCACCGGGTATCCAGACAAGGCCCATGCCTGCCTCGAGCGTCACCTCTGTGTGGATACCACCGCGGCGGGGGGCAATGCCGGACTGCTCGCCGGACCGCCCGCCGCCCATTCCGAGGCCGCCTAAGCCACCAAGCCGACCGCCCGTCTACGTGGCGTGGTCCGATCCACGCTTGGCCAAAAGGCGCATCAGGCCGGCCCATTCGGTCTGCCCGTCGTAATTGTAGTGGTCCGAGCGCGCCATCTGATCCTGATACCGGGCGACCTTTTGCGGATCGATCAGGTGCAACGCGCGACCCATCGACAGGGTCTTGATTTGGGTCGCGCAAGTCTGGCGCAGGAAATATGCACGGAAGAAGGCCTCGGCGGCCGTTGTGCCAAGCGCGTAGTAGCCGTGATTGCGGCTGATCAGGATCTGATGCGACCCAAGGGTTTCGACGAAATGCTGACCAAACGCTTCATCTTCGTCGAACTCGTACTCGATATACCCGGTCAGATTGCCCAGATAGATCGCCGGTTGATTGAGCGGCAAAAGCCCGTCCTCGATCGAGCCGACCGCCATCACCTCCTCCTTATGGCCGTGCACAAAGAACATGGCCTCGGGGCGCGATGCGAAGATCCATTGGCACAGGTTCTGGACCCCGTCATTCAACCAAGGCCCGTCAGGATCGACCGGACGACCATCCGGGCCAATCTTGATCATGGCAGACGCGGTCGCCTCCTCCCAGAACATGCCGTAGGGGTGGACCAGATAGTGGTCGGGCTGGTCCGGGACCCGGGCCGCGACGGCGCCATTGGCCAGATCGGACATGCCGTAATGCGCCAGCACACGGAACGTGGCGGCGAGGTCAACACGGGCCATCCACTCCGCGTCAGAGCAAGACGTTTTGGGTGCAGCTGCGGCGATCGTCATGGTTCGATATCCTTGGAAAGTGACCGTTCAAGCGACCGGATCGCAGAATGCAGATCGTCCCGGTCCGAGTAGATGCCCTCGATGAACCGAACGCCGCCTTCGGCATCGTAGCCATCCCGCCCGTGCAGCGCGCGACGGTTGTCGAAGGCCAGAAGGTCGCCCGGTCTATAGGCAAATTTCATGAGGTATTTCGGATCCTGCGCCCGGCGCGCAAAGGCGCGGTAGCTTCGGTAGGCGCGATCCTGGTCCTCCAGCGACGCCACCAGCGGGGCCCGCAACCACGTGTTGTAGCGAATGCCGCTGGTCCGTCCTTGCGCATCCCGCTCGATCACGGGGCCCGTGGCCTTGTAGCTCGTCGTTTTCGACCGGTTGTTGTAGGTCCAGGCGATCTCGCAGAGGGCGGCGTAGTGGTCTGGTTCCTCAAGGGCGAGGTCGGCGGCAATGCGGTAGGCGTCCGCGTAGATGCCCGCCCCGCCGCGGGTGGCGTTGGCGCGGCAGAACAAGAACTGTAGTCCGTGCGGGCATTCCCGCGTGGGCATATCGATATGCTGCATCAAGGCGTCCGAAGTGAATGCATTGCTGTTGGGATCGTCTTTGATTTCAAGCGTATACATCCGCCCGAAATTGGATTCCCGGACCGGCCCGATGCGCTCCACGATCTGCAAAAGCAGACCGTCGGAATTCGGCAGACCTTCCAACCGGGCCACGCCGTAGTCTCGCAGCGCCGTCAACCAGGCCAGGAACACCGTCGGGTCCCGGAGGGCATCGGGCCCATTGAACGTGGGCGGTTCGGGCTGCTCGGCGGCGGTCCACAGGACGTCGGTCGACGGCGCCGATTGATCCTCAGACCAGCCGATGCCGCGCAGCCACCCCGGGTGGAACTGGCTGCTTTCCCGCCCATGCGACCAATGGACGACAATCGCCCCGGATGGCGCAATCTCGGCCCCTTTGACCGCAAGATCGTCCGGCAAGTCCAACGGCGACAAGGTGGTCTCGCGTGACAACGGGTGCAGCGTGCCAGGCGACGGATCGTTTTCGGCCAGCAGGAACGGGTGGTAGGAGCTAAGCTGTCCGTCATCCCACGCGACGGCCAGCGCCCCGCTCTCGGCGCGGACGGCCGTTGGCGCAACCGTCACCGGCCAATGATAGAAATCCGGCGTGATCGGATAGTCTTCCAAGTCTTTCATCGTGGCCCCTTCCCCTGGTCCTGCAAAGATACCCCGCCACATCGCGCATGACTTGATGTAAGATGACGAAAGTCTTGCATCAGAGAACAAGCAGCCCATGTTCCGGACCGCCATCCACATCGCCGACGGGTTCCCCATCCTGTCGCTGACCCTGATCACCGAGCCGCTGCGCGTGGCAAATCGGGAATTGGGCCGCGCGGCCTTTACATGGGAGACCGTCTCGGACGACGGCGGTTTGCGCCACTCATCCAGTGGCATCCCGTTGAGCACCAATCCCTTGCCCACGGATGGCCCGGATGCCGCGATCCTGCTTGCCTCCTACAGGCCACACGCATCTGCGACCGAACCGGCCATGGGCTGGTTCAGACGCCTGGATCGGGCCGGATGTCTGTTGGGGTGTGTCGACACCGGTGCGTTGGTCTTTGCGCAGGCCGGTTTGCTGGCGCGACGCCCCGCCGCTGCCCATCCCGAGGCGATCGCCGGCTTCCACAACCAGTTCCCGGACAGCCTGTTCGTGGACAGAATGTTCGACTTCTCGCCACCACGGTTTTCCAGCGCTGGCGGCGTGGCCACCCTTGACATGACGCTGGCCCTGATCGCCCACGCCGCGACCCCGCGCCTGGCCCGGCGGGTCGCTGAGATCCTGACCTACCAGCCTCCCGTGAGTGGGTGGAGCCCCCAGACCCTACCGCACAGCATCCCGCAGGAGGTTCGGGATGCCGTCGCGATCATGCAATCGAACGTCTCTGGCCCGATGCGTGCCGGCGACGTGGCCCGGTCGCTTGGGCTGCCGCCCTGGAAACTGGGTCGCCTGTTCAACCGGTATCTCCATTGCGCCCCGACCACGTATTTCATGCAACTGAGGTTGTCGAAGGCCCGGGATATGCTCCGCATCACCACGTTGCCGGTTGGGGATATCGCGTCTGCCTGCGGATACGGGAATGCGGACGTCTTCAGCCGGGCCTACCGGTCCCAATACGGCAAACCACCAAGCGCGGATCGCGACCTGTGACGGTTTCGGCGCGCATCGGTTGGTCCAGTGTGTATGGCCCATTGGGCACCCGCCCCTAGACAAGTCTTTGGCGAGTGCGGAACATGACGCACGGGGAGACAGGTCATGCATACAAAAGTTATATCCGGAAACGATGCTGCCGCGCTGATCAAGGATGGCGACGTGGTGACGACATCCGGTTTCGTCGGCATTGGGGTTCCGGATGCGCTTTTGGCCGCCGTCGAGACCCGCTTTCTTGAAACCGGCCACCCGAAGGATCTGTCGCTGGTGTTCGCGGCGGGCCAGGGGGATGGCGGCGACCGGGGCTTGAACCGTTTGGGGCATGACGGCCTTCTGAGCCGGGTGATTGGCGGGCACTGGGGCCTTATTCCCAAGGTTGCGGCCCTCGCCGTCGACGGCAAGATCCAAGGGTGGAACCTGCCCCAAGGCTGCATCAGTCAGCTTTTCCGCGATGCGGCCGCAGGCAAGCCCGGCATGATGACAAAAGTCGGCCTGGAGACCTTTGTCGATCCGCGAAACGGCGGCGGGGCGGTCAACGCGATCTCGGTCGAACCACAGGTCGAACTGATGACGCGGGGCGGCGAGGAATTTCTGTTCTATCCGGCCCCGAAGCTGACGGTTGCCCTGCTGCGCGGGACGACGGCGGACGAAACCGGCAACATCACGATGGAACGCGAGGCGCTGGTCATCGACAACCTCGCGCAAGCCATGGCGGTCAAGAACGCCGGGGGCATTGTGATCGTCCAAGTGGAGCGGCTGGCCCGGGGCCGCAGCTTGCCCGCCCGCGAGGTCCAGATCCCCGGCATCCTCGTCGATGCCGTCGTCGTCGCACCGCCCGAACTACACATGCAGACCTACCGGACGGCATTTTCCCATGCGTTCACCAACCGAATCCGTCCGCCGGAAGGTGAAATTGCAAGAATGCCGCTCGACGCCCGCAAGGTCATCGCCCGGCGCTGTGCCTTTGAACTGCCGGTCAACGGGGTGGTCAATCTCGGGATCGGCATGCCCGAAGGGGTCGCCGCCGTCTCTGCCGAGGAAGGCCTGCTCGAGCACATCACCTTGACGGCAGAGCCCGGCGTGGTGGGGGGGCAACCGGCCTCGGGGCTGGATTTCGGGGCGGCAGTGGATGTGGATGCCGTGGTGCCCCAGAATGCCCAGTTTGATTTCTACGATGGCGGTGGATTGGACATGGCCTGTCTGGGACTGGCGCAGGCCGATCGGGTCGGGAACGTGAACGTGTCGCGCTTCGGCTCGCGCCTGGCCGGCGCAGGTGGGTTCATCAACATCAGCCAGAACGCCCGGTCCCTGGTCTTCGCCGGCACATTCACGGCCAAGGGCATCGCGGTCGAAGTGGGCGACGGGATGCTCGAAATCAGAACCGAAGGCGCGTCCCGCAAATTTCTGGATGCCGTGGAACAGGTCACCTTTTCGGGCGCGCGGGCGGCCCGGCTTGGCCAACCTGTCCTGTACGTAACGGAACGATGCGTGTTTCGCCTGCGCCCGGATGGCCTGCACCTCGTCGAAGTGGCGCCCGGCGTCGACATTGAGCGGGACATCCTGAGCCACATGGCGTTCGAGCCGATGATCGAGGATGTCGAGGCAATGGACGACCGGATCTTTCGGGATGAGCCCATGGATCTGCGGCGCGAGTTGCTCCACCTTGATCTCCCCGATCGCATCGCGCTCGATCCCTCTACACGGCGGCTGTTCATCAACTTCGAAAAGATGCGCGTGCGCAACTCGGACGATATCGCGCAAATCCGCCAGCAGGTGATCCATGTCTGCGGCCCGCTTCCAGACAAGGTTGACGTTGTCGTCAACTACGACGGGTTCCACCTCGACGAAGACGTCGCGGCGGACTACGCCGACATGGTGTCAGACCTTGAAAGCCGCTTTTACCGCACGGTGACACGATACTCGGGCTCGGCCTTCATGCGCCTAAAACTGGGTGAGACCCTGTCGGATGCATCCCCCCATATCTTTGAAACGAAAGACGCCGCCCAGGCCTTCCTCGACCGCACCCGCTGACCGGACGGGCGCGTCGGGGGTTGTGCGCAGTGATCACCCTGTAAAGACTGCGACTACCCAAAGGCGCGGAGGCTCTGAACCATGTCACCTGAACTGGCCATCCTGGCATCCGATCACCTTTCGATCGGGGTCGCCCCAATGGGGGCCGAGATGCAGTTCATGCGCACAGCCTCAGGCGCGGATCTGCTATGGAATGGGGATGCCGCCTTCTGGACAGGCCGCGCCCCGGTGCTGTTCCCGATCGTGGGGCGCGCCGTCGACGATATCGTCGAAGCCGGTGGGGTGCGCGCGGACATGAAGCAACACGGCTTTGCCCGGCGAAGCGTGTTCACACTTGAAGATGCCTCTGGCAGCCACTGTCGGCATATCTTGCAGGCCTCTGACGCGACGCGCGCCGTATACCCGTTCGATTTCAGTCTCGCCGTCACGCATGCCGTCGACGGTGCCGTCCTCTCCGTCGGCGCCGAAATCACCAACGCCGGGGCAAACGACATGCCCTTTGGCTTTGGGTTTCATCCGGCCTTTCGGTGGCCGCTTCCAAGTGCGACCGGACCTTTGCGGGTTCAGATGGCAGACGGCCAATCCCCGTTGCGCAGGCCATTGCGATCCGACGGTTTGCTGCAGGCCGAGCTTGTCGAAGGTCCGATGCAAGACGGCGCTCTCGACATCACCGACGCCGCTTTCGCGGACGGAGCATTGGTTTTCCCGGGCGGGTCCGGGCCATTGCGCTACGGCGCCGACGACGGCATCGCCCTTGCCTTCACGTTTGAGAACCTGCCGGATCTGGCGCTTTGGCGCCCGGTCGGCGCGCCTTTCTTGTGTGTCGAGCCCTGGCACGGAACGGCATCTTTGGTTGGCGACGGGCCGGACATTGCCCATCGCCCGAACAGCGTGATTCTGGCGCCGGGGCGCACCGTCCGGTTCGGGTATCAGGTCACCGTTACGTCCGCCTAGCCGCCAAGGTGCCGGCCAACACCGCTAAGGTGTCGTGGTGCCATCGGTATCGGCATCGCGTTTTTCGCGCCGGGTTGCAGACGCTTTGTCCCTGTCTGGCATCAGTTCGAGGACGGCCGCACTGACGATAAGAACCGCCCCCGCGAATTCCCGGACGCCAAAGGTTTCATTGGCGAGCAAGGCGGCCGAGACGAGCCCAACGACAACCTCACTCATCAGCAACAGCCCGACGCGTGCAGGGGACAGCAATGTCGCCGGCCAAATCGTAAGGAATAGCATTGGTAGGACGAACAGCGCCGACAGCGCCGCATACGGCATGGCCGCAACGAAGGCGTCGGGCGCGGGCAGGGCCTGGCCGAAACGCAGTTCGACAAGGATGGCAAGGGCCGCAATCACAAGGGCGCCAATGATGAAGGCCCCGACCTGGCCCGCCACGGGGACACGGCCCGCCTTGTACAGCCCCATCGAGCCGAGCGCCCAGGTCATGCCAGACAGCAGCGCCAACCAATCGCCGGCGTTTCTAGGCAATGGAAAGCCGGACGCTCCGCCCAAGACAACGAACAGGCCGCCGATCCCGCACGCCAGACCGATCCCGCGTCGAAGGCTCAAACGTTCGCCCAGAAACGCAAGGCCAAGCACCGTCCCCCAGATTGGCGTCAGGTAGAAGAGCAGGATCGACCGCACGACATCTGTGTAGACGAGGCTGGTGGTGTAAAGGCTGAAGGCCGCGCCCGTGAACATGCCGCTGAGCAAAAGGGCGCGCCACTTCTGGGCCGTTTGCTGGCGCGATCGCCAAAAAAACGGCAGCACGGCAATCAAGGCTGCGACATACATGACGACGCCCGGCCAAGAGCCCGAAAGTCCGAGGTCGGCAAAGAACCGCACCGGCATCCAGTAGAGGCCCCACATCGCCCCCCCAATGAGAAGAGCAATACCCGCGGTAGTGGTCGACCGGGCGGTGCCGGCAGGAGATCGCATTTTGGGAGCTCGCCAAGTTCAGCTGCACATGCCCACCTGTCTGGGCTGAATCGCCGAAACACTCAAGGCACGCATGGCAGGCGCGGTGGAATCGGGCACCCTGCATGCGCCGTCGCTTGATTTCGATACCCGCTCGGGCACAGTACGCGCGTCAACCTGGAGCATGGTATGTTCGACATGATCGCCGGCGGAGTGGGTATTACGATCCTTGGGGGCATACTGATCGGGGTTGCCATTGGCGCAATGAGCCTTCTGACCGGGCGCGTCATGAGTGGATCCAGCATGGTTGGAAGTTTGCTTGGCGGTGCCGAAGGGGTGGCGGCCACCAGCATCGCCTTTATTGGCGGCATCGTCGCCGCCCCGCTGATCGTGATTGGATTTGGGTTCGCGCAGCTGGACGTTGTGGAACCCGATCTCCCGGTGATTGTGGTTGGCGGACTCCTTGTTGGCCTGAGCGCGCGCATCTCCGGCGCATCGCTTGGGGCCGTCATGGTTGGCATCGCAAGACGACGCCCGCGCGCACTCCTGATGCTCGTGATCATGCTGGTCGGCGCGACCCTCGGCGGTGCCCTCCGCCTTCTCGTGGACGGAGGCCTCGGCGCATGATCCGGCTTGTTGCGCTTGGCTGTGGCCTTCTCTGTGGTGTCGGGTTCCTGATCTCAGGTCTGTACGATCCGGCCCTTGCCTACGGTGTCCCAACGGAGGGCGGCGGACCGATTGCCTACGGTTTGGCGCTGTTTGCGATCGTCTTCATCTCTGCCGTTCTCGCCCCACTGGGCGCCGGGCGCGGTGCGCCCCTCCTCGGCGGAGCGGACGAACCCCTCCCGAATTGGGTCGGACGACGGGCGATTTTCGGCGCACTGGTTTTTGGTCTGGGATGGGGCGTCTCTGGGTATTTTCCGCTGTCCGCCTTTGTGTCTGCAGGCACGATGGCGCCGGGCGCGGCTGTGTTTCTGGCCGCGGTTCTGTTCGGGATGCTGATCGTCGACGTCGCGACGGGCAAACGCAGGTAGCCTTTGGACATTGCGTCTGGCCCGGCGATTGAGGGGCCAACTTGCAACCGAACGGCCCGGGTCTTGTGGCGCCCACCGCGTCGCGCCGAGGGTTCAGGGGGCGGTGGTGGCGTGTGTTTCCACGCAGGGCCCTTCTTGATCAAGATCGTCAAGCGGGCAGATCGCGTACAGGTAACTTCGCCCGGCAGACAAACCAATGTCTTGAAAAGCTTGGGTTTCGACCGCCCACAATCGAAGCCCATCGCGATACGCAACATAGGTGGCCACCGCCGGTCCATCCGGCGGGCTCCAGGTCAGGTTCACGGTGGTGCGGTCCGCCTGATCCACTGCCAAGTCGCGGACCGGCGCCGTAAGGGGTTCATGCACACGGCGCGTCTCGGTCACCCCGTCCAGCACGGGTGCATCCGGACGGACAACCGTCAGTCGCACGGTCACCTCGTCTCCCGGTGGCAGATCGTCGGGCAAGTCCAAGATCCGGGTATGCTGTCCCCGACCCTGCTGCCACTCCCATTGGGCAAACGTCTGGGTTGCGTTGCCGAGCGCAACCGACACGTCAGCAAACCCGGCCAGGGCGTATTCAATGGTGGTCTCGCCGCCCGCAACCAATCGCGGCTGCGCGGTTTCGGCGAACCTGACAGGCAAACCGTCCCGACGTGGCCAGACGTCATCGCCCAAGCGCCACACCCGATGTGTTCCCACGACGGGGCCCGAAAACAGCTCGATTGGCCCGATCCGAACGGTGCCCGATCCGAGGCCCGGCAGCACGAACGTCTCCCCCGGGCGAATGAGGAGGTCGCGGCCAACGAGGGACAGCTCGGCCGGCGGATCGAGGTCACTTTCGAATGTAAGGGCAAGGACAGGCACCGTGGTCGTTTCTGCGGCCGTCACAACGACCTCGCCACGCGGCAATTGGGCATTGACCGCCACGCCATAGGCTCCCGGGAGAACACCGACCGTGGTCGCACCGCCTGGGAGGGTCGCGCGGACATCCCCCGTTTGAGGATCTGCCAAAAACGCTGGCATCATAAGGGGTTGGCTTGGCACCACGGCGCCGAGCAGAACCCGGGTCGTCGCTCCGGCCTCGATGTCGACCCGGGTCGCGCCAGTGCCAAGATCGGGGCGCAGATCGTATTGACCCGCCGGAAGCGCGAGGCTGTCCCCGACGACAAGCGGGGCAACAAGACGGCCATCCTCGCTGGCAAAAAGGCCAAAACGGGCCACGGCATCCTTCGGGGCCACGATCTCCAACGCGCCCAGGGGAATCTCGGCATCAGTGTCGAACGGACCCATGCGGGCCGGGTAGCCGCCAACGCCGACCCAGACGGGACCAGCCGCATCCAACGCGACGGGACCGGGCGCAGTGGCACTGGCGATCGGTGGATCCGTCGGCGCGGTGCCCCCGTGGAAGGTGAGATCAACCACACCAGCCGGAGGCACCGGCACAATCATCTCGGCCCATACGACGCCAACCTGTGCCCCAAGCGCGGCGGCGATCAGGACGGCATGGGCGCAACACCGCCGCCCGAAGGAGCGCGCCCTCCATGTCATGTCACGCGACGCCGTGCGGCGACGTATCCGCCGACGCCCCCAACCAAACCAACCCCAAGCAGGATCCACACCCATGGGACGCCGGAGGCGTCGTCCGGTGCTGCGCCGCCCTGCTCATCCGGTGCAATTGGACCGGAGGAAGCCGGCGCCGGCTCGGTGTTTGTTTCGGGCGCTGCAGCCTCGGTCGGCCGCAAGGGCAGGACACGACGATTCCCGGCCAAGTCCACGACCTCCAAGCTGGCCCCAAGCGGCAGCGTGGCGATATCCAGGATCGGACCGGGTGACAGATCAAGAACCTGACCATCCGCGCCAAGCAAACTCACGCGTGACAACGGCCCGTCCGCATCCACGGCGGTGACGTTCAGGCGTCCGTCCGTCAAAGCCCGCGGATCGGATATGGCTTCGCCTGTCGCGGTGTCGGTCAACACGATGTCGGGTTGCGTGCTGTCGACGGTGATCGGGTGACGGGCCACGAGATCGGAGGCCAATGTCACTTCCACGAACGCAGGACCGGCGATCAGGCTGTCGGGCACCGTTATCCGGCCATCTTCAACCGCGTCGCGTTCGGCCACGACGCTCCCATCGGATGCGACGAACCGCACGGTCGCTACCGTGGCTGTGGCAGGCAGGTCGAGGGCCATGCTTTCGGTTACGCCCGGAGCAACACAGGCCGGGAACACCGAGAAGCTCAGGCTTTCGCCCAAATCCAGAAGCCAAACCTCTTCGCGCCCCGTCACCGAAGACACAAACGCCAAGGTCCGACCATCCGGTGACAGACGGGGCGCTCGAGCGGTCGTAAACTCCGGTGGCAACAGCGGGACAGACACGCTGCCAGAGGGCGACAGCTGCCACAGCCCGCCCAATCCGTTGTTGCGCGCGTAGGTGACTGATCCGCCGCCCGAGGGCGCAGGGTCAACATCTCGGGTGTCGGGTGAGTCCGGCTCTGCCGACAAGGCGGTCAGGCGTCCAGTGGACGGGTCGCACCGCCAAATCGTGTGGTGATAGATCGCCTGCGTAAAGACGATGCCACCGACACCATCCGCAAGGGGTCGTTCGACGGTGGCACCCGGAACAGCGCGGCACAGGATGTCCTCGGCGCCGGTCGCGGGGTCATGAGCCACCAGTTCGTTCCCACGTCCGAAAAGTATTCTGCCATCCGTAGCGAATGACGGGTCTTGGCCCTCGGCGCCAAGGGCCTGCCACGCGCCGTCGGGGTTCAAAAGATAGGGAACACCCGACGCGCTGCCGCTGACGATACGGCCGGACGGATCGACATCCAGCGCGCTCGTCGGCAGGAAGGGGGTTTCGATCACCTCGACGACCGCCTCCGGATCCAAGGGTCGGCGGACAATGCGCACCGCGCCGTCACGTTCGGCCAAATGAAGAAGCTGCGTTCCGTCCGGGCTCCAAGTGGGCGCCTGCCCCCCAAGCGTCGACAACTGGCGTGCGGAGCCAAGGGTCTGGGCCTCTGGCCGATATGTCCAACGCCACGACAAGGCTTCAGCCTCATTCCCATAGAGGTCTCGCGCCCGGACGGTGGCCGACAACCTGCCTTCATCGTCGGATTCAAAAGCATCCGCAAAGTCGGCAAGACGCACCTCGACCGTGCCGCGGCCAATGACCAACGCGTCTTGGGGAATCGAAACGCCCGCAACCTCAACCGCGAGGCTGCTCGGATCGAGGCCGGCGCCCGTGTCCTCAACCGCAAATTCGAGAACGAGATCCGACGAAACCGCACCGTCGGCCGGAGTGATCACCCGCAATTCCGGCGGTGTGCTGTCCACCAACAACGGCCACGGGATCTGGACGCCGCCGGCATCCTGCAAGATGCCCGCGACGATCCCCTCCCCGCTTGGACGAACGGGTCCTTCAGACGGCCGCGCGCTCTCTTGGCCCCAAAGTGCACCGTCGGGCAGGCTCCATTCCACGCCTTCTCCGTTCGGCGGCGGCCCGAACCCGACGGCCCCAAGCGCGATCGCGTCAGCATCCACCGCCTCGGCCGACAAGCTGCGCCAGGCCGCGGCGCGCGTGAGGACAAGATCGATCCGATCAAGTGCCTCCGTCCCTGGCGGGAGCATGGTGTCGATCCGAATGACGGCGATCCGGTCGGTTCCGTCTGCCGGCAAATCCAGCGGTGTCCGCGCAATCGAACGCGGCATGCCCGACAGGTGCCGCCCGAGGGGAATATATGTTGATCCGGTCCCGTGGCGCAGGATCAGGGCATGTCGCTCGAAACTGCTGGCGCGATGGGCAAAGCTGAGTATGCGCGGTCCGGTGACATCCAGCGGCCCATCGACCAGAACCATGGGCGCCGCCATTCCGAATTGGCCGGGCGCCGGCGCTCCAAATCCAGGAACCAATGGCCCGGTGCGGACAGGCCGTTGGGGAGGTGGCAGATCCGAAACATAATAGCGGGCACCGGACGGAAGCCCGTCGAGCCGAACCGATAATCCACCCGGGAGCACCTCCCACGAGCCGTCCCGCAAGGAAACGACAATCGAGCGCTCAGCGGATGCGTCGCCGGCCTCTGGTGGCGCTTCGGATTGATCACCCTGCAAAGAAAGGGTTGCGGGGGCCAAAAGCTCCAATCCGTCCGGGGCAACCGAGTAAACCGGACCAATCGGTTGGGGGCCGCTCAGGATCGTTTGATCGCTGGCCTGATCCAAGGACAGGGTGCCCATCCCGGCGGGCAGTGCCAAGGTCGGCAATTCAAGCCGCGCCAACCCGTCGACACTTTCGATTGGTGAATTCGAAAGACCGTCGGCCACCTCGCCGATGCGGAAACTGCGCTGATCCGTGAGGTCCTGACCGCCCTCCCCCGTCACCGTGAGCCTGACGTCGATCCATCCCGTCGGCAACGTGGGCTGCGCGCGTGCGAACTCGAACCGATGCAGCGCTGAGCCTGTATTCAATGACGCCAGATTGCCGTAGATCGTGCCGCGCAATTGTTGGCCAAGGATGCGATAAATCCGGGCGTCGACTTCTTCCGCGGTCACGACCGATGGTTCCGATCCGGTTGCCAGCGTTTCCCAAGCCGCGTCGCCGGCGCCCCTCGGCCGATAGTCGACGGTGTAGCTTACGAAACCGTCGCCACCCGCCTGGCCAAAAATGGGCACGGTCTGGCGGCCCACCGCCCCCTCGGGCGGAAAGAGGATGTTCGCAACAAGACCTGTTGTCCCGCCCAAGCTTTGGCGCGCGGTCTGGACCGCGCCATCTGGTGTTTGCAACTCGACGACCGCCTCGCCGCCGGTCAGCGCAATCGCATCTCCGACCCACCTGAACGTGCGGTTTCCGGGATGAACGGCGCCGTCAAACACGTCGGTACGGCGCGGGGTCTGCGTCTCATCTTCCGCGACCTCGACATAGACACGCAAACGCCCTGCGGCGGGAACCGAAACTCCCAAGGACAACTCGGTTTCCGCTGCCCCCCGGGTATCAAGTCCACCAGCCGCGGTCAGTCTGGGCGATGTGTCGTCGCCGCCGCTCAGTCGACTGGGCCCCCAAAGGACGCGTCCGCCAGCCGACGCAAACCCAAGTCCGGCAATCTCGCGGCCGGAAAGTCCGATCTCCGCGACCGGAATACGCAACCGCCACCACTGCCCGGTCGATGGGAGATCGCCGCCGAAGACGAACCCCGTGCCGCTACGATCGGACTGCGCGATCAGGTCCGCACCCATGGTGAACCGATGATTGGCCGCGAGATTTTGATCGTAAACCTGCAACACGATCTGCTCGGGCGGATCGGACGGATCGAGCCAAACATATTGGACAAGGTTCTCGCCCGGGGCCACAAAGCTCGTTTCGGTGAACAGATGGTAGTGAAGCGGCGGTCCATCGCCCCCGCTTTCATGTGTGGGCCAGAGCGGGTCCTCGGACCAGATCCAGCGCCCGATCGCCTCGCCGCTTTGGGGTTCCCCCTGCAAAAGGGTCTGGGGTCGGTCGAACCTGGACCACGGCAGATCCGTGCGTCTCAGGCGCGTATCGATCACTTCGGCCACCAATGCCAAATCTGAAATCGTCGGTTCGGCCTGCGCCGACGCGGGCTCCGGTGCCGGATCACCAATGCCTGACGGTGTTTCCCCCCCTTGCTGGTCTGCGGGACGGACGACCACCGCCAAAAGCGCGCTCTGATTTGACCCGTCGACATCCTCGGCGGTCACGCGATACGAGCCCGGTGCAAGGCCCGCCAGGAGCGACGGCGCCAGATCGACAGTGTTGAGGCCCGGCCAAACCGGCACGACCAAGGCAGACAGGTCTTCGTCAAGGTCGCGCGCCCCGAGCCGCACCAGTGTCTCTCCGGTCTGGGCCGCCCAAAGCCCGACACTAACCGGCACAAACTGGCCCTCAAGAAGCACGATGCTGCGGGCGCCGCCGACGCGCGGCGGCGGCGTCTCGGCAAAGGCAAGGAACGTTGGGTCGTTGGCGTTGATGAACCCGTTTCGTCGCATCCAATCGACCAACGCACGGGCGATCGGGTCGCCGCGCCTGTAGGCATCCACAAGGTTTTGCGCGGCCCATGTGCCCGCAAACTTGCCAAGTTGGTAGGCGCCGTATGCGGCGTTCAAAGGCCACGGCAGAACGTAGCCAAGGGCCATTTCACCGATGCTCTTGGCGTATTCGGCATGTCCGATCTCGCCCCGGATGTAGCGGTCCGTGTCACGGGTGAAGGTATAAACATCCAGAAGGATGAACCCCTTGTTGACGATCCCGCCAATTGACGGCCCGTGAAATGATCGGGAATTATATCGCAAAGTAACATTTTCCTTGCCCCTAGTGACTCTGTGATATAACATATAGTCACTTCAAGAGGTGAGCTATGACACAGAAAGCACCCGGCAAGCATCAGCGCAAAGGTTTGACGCTTCTGCAAATCGCGGACATGTTCAGCGATGAGACCAAAGCGCGAGAGTGGATCGAGGAACAACGTTGGCCGGATGGTCCTTATTGCCCGCATTGCGGATCGGACAATGTTCGGGTTGGCGTTAACCACAAGAGCATGACCCACCGTTGCCGGGATTGCCCCAACAAGCCGATGTTCACAGTTCGGATTGGCAGTGTCATGCAGAGTTCCAAACTGTCTTACCGGGTTTGGGCCGTTGGAATTTACCTGTTTACAACCAGCCTCAAGGGTGTGTCTTCGATGAAGTTGCACCGGGAACTTGGGATCGGCCAGAAGGCTGCTTGGTTCATGCTGCATCGCCTTCGGGAAGCCTATGCGACCAAGACGCCGATCTTTGACGGCCCGGTTGAGGCCGATGAGACCTATATGGGTGGCAAGGAGAAGAACAAGCACGCGAAGAAGAAGTTGAGAGCCGGGCGCGGGGCGGTGGGCAAGAGCGCCGTTTCTGGTGTCCGCGACCGTGCGACGGGAAAGGTTCATGCCAAGGTGGTTGAGAGGACCGACGCGGAGACGTTGCAGGGTTTCGTGACCGATCACACCGCCGATGGCGCACAAGTCTACACGGATGAGGCCAAGGCGTATAAGGGCATCGACAGGCCCCATGAGGCGGTAAACCATTCAGCGGGCGAGTACGTCCGCGATATGGCTCATACAAACGGGCTGGAAAGCTTCTGGGCACCCATGAAGCGCGGCGTTGATGGCGTGTATCACAAAATGTCGCCCAAACACCTGCAACGCTACGTGGACGAGTTCTCGGGGCGCCACAACAACCGCCCAAAAGATACCATCGACCAGATGGGCAGCTTGGTCTCGGGGATGGACGGAAAGCGGCTGCGCTACGTGGACCTGATTGCCGATAACGGGTTGAGCAGCGGAGCAAAGCCAATCACGCGCAATGGTGCGTGATCATGGCACAAAACCTTATCTCGGCCAGAAAGGCCAAGAACGATGAGTTCTACACGCAACTGTCAGACATAGAAAACGAACTGCGTCACTATAAGAAGCATTTCAAAGGCAAGGTTGTCTATTGCAACTGCGACGATCCGCGCGTCAGCAACTTCTTTCACTATTTCAGTCACAACTTCGAGTTTCTGGGTCTCAGGAAACTGATCACCACCTGCTACAAGAACCAGAATCCGGACCTTTTTTCGCGGCATGACTGCGAGCGGGCGATCAAACTGGAATATGACGGTTTCCGGGACGGGGATGTTGTACCAAGGGCCGAGGATATCGGCATTACCCATCTGGATGGTGACGGCGATTTTCGCACTCAGGAATGCATCGACATTCTCAAGCAAGCGGACATCGTGGTGACGAACCCGCCCTTTTCATTGTTCCGCGAATACGTCGCGCAGTTGATGAAATACGACAAAAATTTCTGATTATCGGAAACATGAACGCTGTCACCTACAAGGACTTTTTCCCACTGATCAAGGATAACAAGGTCTGGTTCGGCCCCAGCATCAAGAGCGGGGATCGGACGTTTGGAGTTCCGGATCACTATCCACTTGATGCTGCGACGGCATGGATTGATGAAGGTGGAAACAGGTTTATCAAGGTCAAAGGCGTTCGCTGGTTCACGAACCTCGACCATGACAAGCGGCACGAGGAACTGATCCTGTACCGCAGGTATGCGCCTGAGGATTACCCGACTTACGACAATTACGACGCTATCGAGGTCAGCAAGACCAATGATATTCCGATGGATTGGGCCGGAGCGATGGGTGTGCCGATCACCTTTCTGGACAAGTACAATCCCGATCAGTTCGAGATATTGGGGTTTTCGTCTTTGTGGGACCATGGCTTCAAAAGCCATAAGTTCTATGACGACTACGTTGAAAAGAGGCTGGATGGGGGAAGGAAAACCGGATTGTCAGGCCAAAAGGCGAATGGATACCCTATGCTCAAAGGGAAGCCTTCCCGGGGAAACTATCTGGAGGATGAAAGTGGAAACGACGTAGTTCATTGTATTTATAGACGAATTTTTATAAAATCCCGTAAGTTCCAGTCATGAAAATTGACTTGCGTACAGTGACCGTCCGGGAACTGGTTGAAGGCTACTGCGACGGCGGGGACGGCGGTGTCCGGGGATATGGCGGCAAGCTTGATA
The DNA here is from genome assembly GCA_963921255.3 of Paracoccaceae bacterium. Classification (GTDB taxonomy): domain Bacteria; phylum Pseudomonadota; class Alphaproteobacteria; order Rhodobacterales; family Rhodobacteraceae; genus JANSYL01. The sequence goes on from CAWUEW020000002.1 coordinate 243,152, forward strand.
TACGGCCTGCCTATCAACGCGAATTTGTCTATGGCGACAAGCAGCGTGACGCCGTGATCAACACGATCCGCAACGGGCTTCCCCTCAACACCATGTATTGGGCCGATATTGGCAATGACAGGTTCGAGATCATTGACGGCCAGCAGCGCACCATCTCGGTTTGCCAATACGTGAAGGGTGCTTTTTCCATTGACGGGCTGGCTTTCCACAACCTGCAAGCTGACCATCAAGAGCAAATCCTGAACTATGATCTCATGATCTACACCTGCTCCGGGACGGACAGCGAGAGACTGGAGTGGTTCGAGGTGATCAACATTGCGGGCGAGATTCTGACCGACCAGGAATTGCGAAACGCCGTCTATCACGGGCTTTGGGTGTCGGATGCAAAGAGGTATTTCAGCCGACCAAACTGCCCAGCTTACAGCATCGGCAGCAAGTACCTGAAAGGCCATTCCATCCGTCAGGACTACCTTGAAACTGCGATCAGGTGGATCAATGACGGTGATGTTGAAAGCTACATGTCGGCGCATCAGCGCGACAACAGCGCCGTTACGCTATGGAACCACTTCCGCTCTGTCATCGATTGGGTGCACGCGACGTTTCCCAAGTATCGCAAAGAGATGAAAGGCGTTGCATGGGGGCCGCTCTACAACCAATTCAAAGAGACCGATCTGGACCCTGACACGCTTGAGGCAGAGATCAAGCGTCTGCTCATGGATGATGACGTGACACGGAAAGCGGGCGTCTATCCTTACGTGCTGGACGGCGATGAGCGGCACCTGAGCATTAGGGCGTTCACAGGCGCGATGAAGCTTGAGGCGTTTGAGCGTCAAGACGGTGTTTGCCCGATCTGTAACGAGCAATTTGACATAAGTCAGATGGAAGGTGACCATATCAAGCCTTGGTCACAAGGTGGAAAGACCGTGGCGGATAACTGCCAAATGCTTTGCAAGTACTGTAACCGCCGAAAATCAAACAACTAAACGCGAGCGCCAAACATGACCAACAAACCCAAAACGCTTAAAGAAAAGCTGGCCGATTCTCACTTCCAGCCAACCAAGGCCGAGATGGAAACTGAATACGACATGCCGGGTGCGGATATGGAAGACTTGGGCGGCGCGTTCTTTAATCCGCTCAAAGCCGGGAGGCCAAAGCTGGAACAGGAATAATCCAGAGCAGTGTTACTTTGCGATATAATTCCCCTAACTTAAGTCCAAAAGAAGCGCTGCAAGTTCATCGGGCCGCGTCAAGTAAGGTGCATGGCCACTCTCGATATCCACAACCGTTTCGATTCCCGCGCGTTCGATCATCATCGTCTGGAGCGGCGTTGAGACCGTGCGGTCTTCGAGCGTTCTAATATACGCTTTGTCGACAGCTCCAAAGCGCTCAGCGGTGAGCGCAACCGGAGTTGCGATGGGGGGCAAAGGCTCTCGGATCATGGATTCCTGGAGCCTTGCGGCCTGTTCCGCTGTCGCGTCTTGCGCGAAAACGTTGACCTGATGTTCTGGTAGAAGGGTCGCGTGAGAGTAGTCATTGGCGACCACGAAAGTGGTCTCTTCGAAATGATTGTTTGTGTCCGACAAGGCAAGCATTTCCATGGATTCGCCAGAGAGCGGAACGTAGGCCGCCACGTAGACAAGCCGTTCGATCTGATTTGGCAGCGCCTCAGCTACACCGGAAATCGTCATGCCGCCAAAGCTGTGCCCAACAAGGATGACGGGTTCGTCAGCAGCCTCGACCGCCCCCACGGTGGTATCGATATAGTCCTGTAGAGAGACCGCCTGCGCTGCGGCACCCGCGGCATCCCGGCCCGGCAAGTCGATCGCAACGACCTCGTGTCCGTCAGCCCTAAGTATGTCAGTGACCGCTGCCCAGCCCGAGGCGTCCTGAAAGGCGCCGTGAACGAGGACATAGGTTTCGGCCTGGCTAACAGCCGGGAGCGCACTTAGCGCAGTTGCGGCTAAGGTTGATGTGAATTTATTCATAGTCTTTCCTCCGGTTAAGCGCCAAGCGCTTCGATGACTTTTCGGGCGGCGGCACCTGATGACACCTGTTGCTGTCCGGTGATCAGGGACCCGTCGCGCACCGCGAATTGGGCCAGCACTCCGCCGGTGACGAAGTTCGTGTTTGGGATTTTTCTGGCCTCTGTTTCGATCCAGAAGGGCTGGATCTTCTGGCCCACGGCGTTTTCGGCGTATCGCTCTTCGGCATCGGAAAAGCCAGTCCAGGTCTTGCCTTCCACCAAGAGCGACCCGTCGCTGAGACGTGTCTTCAAAAGGATGCTGGTAGCGTGGCAGACCGCAGCCGTGACTTTGCCTGTCTCATAGTGTGCTGCGATGGTTTTTTGCAGCGCCTCATCGTCCACCATCGTCACCATGGGTGACTGGCCACCTACGACAAAAAGCGCGTCAAAAGCATCGACGCTCAGATCAGCCAACGCTGGTGTGTTTTTAATCAGATCCCGCGTTGTTGCTCCATGCTTGAAGCCCAGAGAGACGATATCATGGGCCGAATAGCCGCTTTCGTCTTCTGGGTCCGAGCACCCGTCTCCCATCAGATCTCCTCCTTCGGGCGATGCGATTGTCACGTCGTAACCGGCGCTCGTGAATTCCAACCACGCGTGGCTGAGCTCTGCCCACCAAAACCCGATTGGCCATCCGGTCACGGGGGACGTACTCGGATTGGCCGCAATCATGAGTATCTTCTTGGTCATATGTTTCTCCGATCAGTCATCGGCGACTAATTGGGCCGCCTGTTGCTCGACAGAGATAGGCAAATACTGAATTAGATGTTACTGAATAACGCACATGTCTGAATTCGATCAGAATAAACTCAGAAGGCTGGATGTGGCGTTGCTGCTGATATTCCTCGGTGTTTTGCGCCATGGGAAAGCGTCCCTCGTTGCCGATGAGCTTGGCTTGACCGCGCCTTCCATAAGCCACGCGCTGGCTCGACTACGGGACATATTCGACGATCCGCTGTTTCTGCGGCGCCCCCATGGTCTGGAGCCGACCGCGTTTACCCGCGCGATTGAGCCCGATATTCGAAAAGCGGTCGAGGCTTTGCAGGCCTCCCTCGCGGGGCCTGATGTTTTTGATCCCAACACGTCCACCGCACATATACGCCTCTCTGCCCGGGACAGCGAAATGGCGGCAACGTTGCCAGATGCCCTGGGGCGAATGTTTGAGCGGGCGCCAAACCTTTCGCTCTCGGTGCAGGCCTTGCCATCCAATGAGGCGATCACAGGATTGCGCGACGGCGCGCTCGATCTTGCGGTCGGTTTCTTTGGACGTGTTAGTAACGATCTTGATGCAACGCCGCTGCGAACGGAGAGGTACCTTGTCGCCGGGCGCACTGGGCATCCGCTTTTGCAGGGGCCGCTCACGCTGGAAAAGTATCTAAAGGCCGATCATGCACTTGTAGCGTCGGATGCGTCTCGTCGCGGTATAGTGGATGACAGATTGGCCGAAAATCATCAGGCGCGACGGGTGGTTCTATCGTTGCCGCAGTTCATGCCCGCGCTGGCGGTACTGGGCCAATCAAACCTAATCGCAACTCTACCTGCGCGCCTTGTTGAGAGTCACGCAAACCGCTTTGGACTTGTCGCCAAAGAGCCTCCTTTGGCCCTACGTTCCTTTGATATCAAGCTTCTGCGGCACCGGCGAGATCTTAGGAATCCTGTTGTCACGTGGTGCATCGAACAAATCCTGAAAAGCGTCTAGATTATTCTCAGACAAGCCTTGACTAGGTCCGCAAGCTAATCCGACACGGGTTGCTTGTTCGCACACAGCCCGAAGCTGCCGTTTCGCATCGCTCGGAAACGCCGCAATGCGGTGCGCAAAAGCCGACATTCCATAGTGGATGGTCGCAACCCGAGCGCCCGAGGCCTCGACCCTGCAACTGACGGGAGTGGCCAATAGAGCGGCGGTGTTGGAGTTTCCTTGGAGACGGTCGCGCCCGCGACGCAAGAAAAGATCCGTGCCTCGGATTTCAATCCCCTGCGCCTAGTGCCACTGGGGGCGTCACATCACGCCAGACTAGGTCGCGAAGCAATCGAGGTGCCATTTGAATAGCAAGCAGGCGCCGGACACCTCAAACGCCTTTCATCTTAAAGCGCCTGAGGTCACCCGCGCGGGCATCCGTCCACTGATGAACCCGGTCGACCATTCGTGCAAGAACCGCTCCCATTGGTGCAAACCTGCTGTGATTGGGCGCAACCAACCGCAACTGATGCCGTGTCAATTCAATGAATGGAGACGCGACATGACACAGCTCTTGATGACATCAATGAAGGCCATTTCGATCACGCTGCCGCTGACTTTAACGATGAGCGCGGCAATCGCTGACCCAATGGAGGTTCGGGTTGAGATGCGGGACGGCACCCAACTCAGCACACTGGTCTACCTCCCGGACGGCGAAGGCCCGTTTCCGACGCTGGTGGCCCGGACGATCTACGGCCCGCCGATCATTCCCATCGGCGGCGAGCTCTACGACAGCAGCATGACGCTGGCAGACTATCAGCCTTCTGAAGACGATGATGACGACGAGGCCGCCATTGCGGCCGGCTGGCCGTTGATCACCGAGAACGGCTACGCGCTGGTGATTCAGAACACCCGCGGCCGAAATGGCTCTGACGGTGTCGACCGGTCCTGGCGCGATGACGGCGAGGACGGCTATGACCTAATCGAATGGGTCAATATCCAAGACTGGAGCAACGGGCGCATAGGCCTCTTTGGAGACAGCGCCGTAGGTGTGAGCGCCGCATTGGCAGCAGCCGAACAGCCGCCGGCGCTTGATGCGCTTTTCCTGCAAACAACACCGGCCGACCCTTTCGGTACCGATATGGCCCCGCGCGACGGCGCACTGCGGACCGAGTCCTTGCTGGTACAAGGCGGTTTCCTGGCCTTTGATGTGAGCGAAAGCCACATCGCCGGGCGCGGGATAACAGGTGAGGATGTGCCTGCCCTAGTTCCGTCCATCGGCCTCTATGTGCAGGGTTTGTTTGAAGGGCTCGAAGATCCATTGCAATCTGAAACCTGGTTGGCTGCCCCTTTGGCTGACGTGCCAGAGCTGGATCAGCTGATGCCGTTCTGGTCGATCCTGAGGGACGAGGCCGCGCTGGAAGCCTTCCGCCAGGACACAAATGCCCTTGGCCGGATTGAGGTTCCCACCTCCGTGGTCACGTTGTGGCAGGACACCTTCGCGGAAAGCACCTTTGACCTTTTTGCCGATCTGCAAGATCGCGATATCCCGCGCGAGTTGTTGGTGGTGAATGGCACACACTATGAGATCGACGATCCGCGCATCTTCCCTGAACCGCGCATGCTGTCCTGGTTCGATCACTGGCTGAAGGATGCCCCGCGAGCGGAACGCGCAGTAGTGCAGGCCGCAACTCAGGGAAGCGACACCTTTGTTATTGGCAGCGAAATTGCGGATATTGTTGGCGCAACGGAACGCTACTTCCTCTCCTCGGATGGGCTGAGCACATCGCCGATCGATAGCACCGGAAGCATTATCAGTGACCCTGCGAACCCTGTCCCGACACAGGGCGGTCGCTATCTGTTGGCAGCGTCCGGTTCGCTTGAGCAGACCAACCTTTTGGGCCGCGCAGACACGCTGGTTTATGAGGCGTCGGCCTTTGACCAGATGCGTATCCTGTCGGGTCCCGTAACCGGGCAGGTCGTGGTCGCCAGTGATGCCCCAAGTTTTGACGTCAGCATCCGTTTGCTTGATGTCGCGCCTGATGGCAGCGCCAGCCTGATCCTGTCTGATCACCTGCGGATCGAAGCCGCCCCCCGGATGCCTACGACCGTGCCTTTTGATATGAGCCTGATACGCCACCGACTGGACGAGGGCCACCGGGTGGCTATCATGATCGCTGGCTCTGATTTCCCGGCGTGGGATCGCAACCCCCAAACTGGCGCCTCGATCTTTGACAGCAGCGATCTTCAGACTGCTGAGATTCAGATCATCAGTGGAAGAGATGCGCTAACCTATATCGATCTGCCATTCGCCACGGAATAGGCCTTGATCAGACAATACATGTGTAAGGGCGGGCCAAGTGGATCGCCCTTCACTGATGATCAAGGGATCGTCGCAAGACCTTCTGCGCGTTGTTCATCTACGCGTTCATTCAAAGCCTTTGCGTTGGCGCGACTGACTGGCAGATCAATGTCATTCGTCAGCTTTGCCCGCAGGCTACCGCCATCGCGCACCAGATCCGTCACATGATCAATTGCCACCCAATGTGATCGGTGGATTTGGATGCCATCGAACCGTTGAAGCACGTCAAGTGACCGGCCAAAGCCGAAAAGGATCAGCGTGTCACCAAGGGTGGTATAGACCCGAAGGTAATGCAACTCGGCGCTCACGGCGACGATGTTTCGCCCCAGCGGCTTGGGCATTCTGGTCCAGAACTCGCGTTCATCATCAGAAACCTCCAGAGAAGGTTCGCCACCACTACTGTCATCCACGATCATCTGTGGGACCGATAGTTTTGAAAGCGCGCGCGCGTTCAGCAAGATCCATACTAGCGTGATGGGAAAAACGAATGCCGCAAATTCGCCGGCCCACATTTTCAGAACCGGACCGGTGTCTTCGCTATCGTTTGGCGCAGCAAAGAGCGCATCAAGACCAATTGCAAATGGGGTAAAAGCCAACGCTCCTAGTGCACCGGCCGTCACTGTCAGTGAAATTGGTGAAAACCGATCCAGAACCCGCGCTCTGCCCAACAGTTCCTGGGCGCCGTACAAAAGCGGCAACGCAATGGCGACGTGCAGTGCCCAGAACACGAAAGACGTCGTCGCCGTCAGTCCTTCTGCGGCCGCAGGGCGCAACAGCCACAGGATCAGCGTCAGGACCGCGCCGACGCCCGCGTAAATCCATGGTAATTTGTTTTTGAAGTTTGAGATCAAGGCTGTCCGGTCTCTGCTTTTTCGTCCGACCTTGGTCCGCGTCGTACGATGATGTAAAATTAGGGCCGTTCCGCCGTCTTACAGTTTATGTACCAACGCCATTTACTGCTCCCCCCAAACCGAATTATGCCGGATCCGGTGGCAAAATAATCCACAGCATCAGATCCAAACTCAAAATCCTGGAACACGAATTCGTCAGCCCCGCTGCCACCAACAACAGTGTCCGTGCCACCGCCGCCGCCCGAGACTGTTATCATTGCTCCCGCCCGCGTCTACGGTATCACTCCCCGCGCCGCGAATGATGTATGCGCCGCCGGAACCGGCTATTTGGTCGTCGCCAGCTCCTGCATTCATGATATCCCAAGCTCCGTGCTGAGATGGAAGCGTGTCGTCACTGGAGTCGCCGCTACTAAACTTGTAGATCGCGCCGCCGATCAGATCCAAGAACTCGATGTCCTTCAGCCGATCAATCTCTTCGACAGTTTTGATGAACAGCGACCCATCGTCATCATATGACAGAACCGACACGTCATGGGCTCCATCGTCAATGTAAACGGTGTCAACGCCGTCGCCTCCCTCGAACACATCCTCTCCATGCCAGCATGTTAGAGTGTCATTCCCGGCACCACCTTCAAGTGTGCCGCCTCCTGCCCCGCCCGCAAATGTGTCGCCGCCTCCCCCGCCTACAATTCTGTTGTTGTTTACGTCTCAGGTTAAGTGGTCAGCATGATTGCTTCCTTCAATCCATTCGATGTCTTCGTGAGAACCTCCTTCTGCGTGTCCGCCTGAAGCGCTTCCAGTGGAAAGGTAAACTATCACCTGTGCGTTCGACGACAGGTAGCTCGCCCAGACTTCCATTCCGGAACCACCTTCGAGGACATCGGCACCACTGCCCCCTCGAGTGTGTCCGACCCGATCCGCCGAACAGTGTGCCCGACCCACTCCAACCACAAAGGCGGTCGTTTCCGTCTTCGCCGAACAAAAGAGCCTGTTCGTCGTTGCCGCTGGCTTTGCCGCGTCCTGCTCCGGTGTAGACTGGGTCATTTTCACCTTGCCCCGTCGTGACATAGTTACCCGGTCCACCCCAGAACCGGTTGTCGTTTGCCTCTCCACCTACGCGGTCGTTGAAATCTCCGCCTTCAAGCCATTTGATGTTGGTGACAGTGTCGCCAGCTACGTTGCTGCCCGATGTGGTGCCCGCACCTAGATCAATGAGCACTTGCGCCTTTGTGCCCGATAGCTCGCCATATCGGCGTTCCCGCCACCGCCATTGATGACGTTTCCTCCGGCGCCGCCGTGCATTGTAGTCGTTGCCGTCCCAGCCGCGAAATTTGTCGTTGCCCGCGTCACTGAAGACAAGGTCGTCAACGTCATGACCGCTAACAGCATTGAAACCGTCGCCCCATATTTGGTGTCGTCCCCGTCGCGACCGGTTAGGATTGGGTCAAACGGGACAGCATTTTACCGAAGTAGGTTCTCACGGCGACGGGAATGGCTGTGTAACATACGAATGAAAAAACTGTCGGCCTGTCATAAGCGACTTTCTCCGTGCCCACCGAACCTCTCGCGCGCGGCGAAAGGTGAACGGTTTTTCGGAAGCGACAATTGGTCGTGTCGCGACGGGAACAGGACATCACAAGAGAAAGTCGTTTTCGGTCAGAACAGCGGCATGATCCAGGTCGGTCCGGATCATGTTGCTCTCGTGATGCACGTATTGCTTGCCCTTGTGGTCCAGTTCAAAACGCAGGTCCGCGAAGGCAGCCACATTCCAGGCCGACACATCAAATATGTCTTCGCCCGGCGTGAAATCGCGGACGCGGGCGGTTGCGTTGTCCTCAAACACAAACCGATCGCTGCCAGCACCCCCGAAGGCCCATTGGCTGTGAACGTTGCCTCCCTCGAAGATCAACACGTCATCCCCATCACCGCCGAGGTAGCCATCCGCACCGGATCCACCGATCAGCGTGTCGTTGCCCGCCCCGCCATCCAGCGTGTCATTGCCGCCAAACCCTTTGAGCAGATCGGCAGCATCGGTTCCGATGAGGTGATCATCGTCCTGCGCCCCGATGATCATCTCGTCGGGGTCTGCGAACAGGTCCGGGTGGGCCTGGTGCAATGCAGCGCTGGTTTGAATGAGGATGCTGTCACCCGCGCCGTAGGTGATTATCAGATCGCCGCCGACAACTGTGCCCTGCACGACACTTGGCAAGGCGCCCAGATCGGTGACGTTTACACCGTCAATCGTGAGCTTGTCGTAACCCGGGTCAAACCCTTCGATCGTGTCTTGGCCGTCTCCGGTCGTGAAGTGATAGGTGTCGCGCCCTGTGCCCCCCAACAGCAGGTCGTCGCCCAAGCCGCCCGTCAATTGGTCATGGGAACTCCCGCCCTCCAGCGTGTCATCCCCAGCCCCCCCGTGCAGCGTGTCGTGATCGACACCCCCTTCCAGCCGGTCATTGCCGTCGCCGCCGTCGAGCAGGTCGCGCATGCCGTGTCCAAGCAGAATGTCATTGCCGCCATTGCCGAAGAGGCGGTCCGCGTTCTCGCGGCCCTCCAGCGTCTCCGACGCGCTTGTGCCCGAAAGCTCCTGGCGCTCGTAAAGCCGCCAATGATCAAGTGTGACGTTCTCGAACCGGACACTGTCGCCTGACCCATACCCCAGGATCACGTCAGGGCCCGATTGCGTCAGGGACATGCCCGCAGGCAGGCTGTCGGGTCCGTCGATCACCACGCCATCGACAGACAGCTTGTCCCATCGCACGTCGAAATCTGTCACCGTGTCCTGACCATCCCCGCTGCGCAGGTACACGACATCCCGACCGCCACCGGTGCTGATCAGATCGTCGTCCACACCCCCGTCCAAGCCGTCATGGCCGCCGCCACCCGTCAGCGTGTCATTGCCGCTGCCGCCGTAAAGCCCGTTGTTGCCGTGGCTGTCGCCCAAGACATCATTGCCGTCTTCTCCATGCAGCTGGTCATGGTGCCCCCCACCATCCATCGTATCGTCGCCCAACCCGCCCCAAAGCGTCTCACGCGCCGACGTCCCAATGATCATCTCGTCGGGGTCTGCGAACAGGTCCGGGTGGGCCTGGTGCAATGCAGCGCTGGTTTGAATGAGGATGCTGTCACCCGCGCCGTAGGTGATTATCAGATCGCCGCCGACGACTGTGCCCTGCACGACACTTGGCAAGACGCCCAGATCGGTGACGTTTACACCGTCAATCGTGAGCTTGTCGTCGCCCGGGTCAAACCCTTCGATCGTGTCTTGGCCGTCTCCGGTCGTGAAGTGATAGGTGTCGCGCCCTGTGCCCCCCAACAGCAGGTCGTCGCCCAAGCCGCCCGTCAATTGGTCATGGGAACTCCCGCCCTCCAGCGTGTCGTCCCCAGAGCCCCCGTGCAGCGTGTCGTGATCGACACCCCCTTCCAGCCGGTCATTGCCGCCGCCGCCGTCGAGCAGGTCGCGCATGCCGTGTCCGAGCAGGATGTCATTGCCGCCGTTGCCGAAGAGGCGGTCCGCGTTCTCGCGGCCCTCCAACGTCTCCGACGCGCTTGTGCCCGAAAGCTCCTGGTGCTCGTAAAGCCGCCAATGATCAAGTGTGACGTTCTCGAACCGGACACTGTCGCCTGACCCATACCCCAGGATCACGTCAGGGCCCGATTGCGTCAGGGACATGCCCGCAGGCAGGCTGTCGGGTCCGTCGATCACCACGCCATCGACAGACAGCTTGTCCCATCGCACGTCGAAATCTGTCACCGTGTCCTGACCATCCCCGCTGCGCAGGTACACGACATCCCGACCGCCACCGGTGCTGATCAGATCGTCGTCCACACCCCCGTCCAAGCCGTCATGGCCGCCGCCACCCGTCAGCGTGTCATTGCCGCTGCCGCCGTAAAGCCCGTTGTTGCCGTGGCTGTCGCCCAAGACATCATTGCCGTCTTCTCCATACAGCTGGTCATGGTGCCCCCCACCATCCATCGTATCGTCGCCCAACCCGCCCCAAAGCGTCTCACGCGCCGACGTCCCGGTGATGGTCATGCCCGCCGGGTGATCAGGTGTGCCGGTCCAGTCCAGCCCTTGGAAGAACACCGTGTCTCCGGCGCCATAGCTCAGCAATACGCCGCCGTCCGTTTCGACCAGATCCAGGTCGTCAAAAGCTACGTCCACGCCATTCAAGATGAGCTGATCTGTCGCCGTATCGAAGTCCGATACGGTGTCCTGGCCGTCGCCCGTTTGGAACACGAAGACATCGCGGTCATCTCCGCCCACGAGGACATCATTGCCCCCCATGCCGTCCAGCGTGTCTTCCCCATCGCCACCTTCCAGCGTGTCATCGCCTGCACCGCCAAGAAGTCGGTCCTGCGCGCGTCCGGCTGCCAAAAGGTCATTTCCATCTCCGCCGTCGAGCAGGTCGTCACCGTCGTCACCAAACACCTGGTCATCCCCGCTGCCACCTTCGAGAACATCCTGACCCGAGCCGCCAGACAGGCCGTCGCGACCGTCGTGTCCGCGAAGCGTGTCGTTGCCGTCACCGCCCCAGATCTGGTTGTCCGCCGCATCCCCGCTCAAGAGGTCGGAATGGTCCGATCCAAAGAGTTGCTCAACGTTGACGAGGACATCTCCTGCGGCATCGCCTCCGGACCCGGTTCCGGCCAGAAGATCCACGGCAACCGCGGAAGATGACGCAGCGTAGCTGGCCAAATCGCGGATACCGTTTCCGCCATCCAGCGTATCGGCCCCCTGCCCGCCGATCAGAACGTCGTGGTCGCTTCCGCCAACAAGGCTGTCCGCGCCCAGTCCACCGTGCAAAACGTCATCGAGATTGCCGCCGAAAAGGGTATCGCTCCCGCTACCGCCGTCCAAATGGTCGGCACCGAACGACCCCAAGAGCAGGTCGTCGCCATCACCGCCCTCCATAAGGTCGTGACCGCGGCCTCCGTCCAGCGTGTCATTGCCGGTGCCCCCTCGGAGCACGTCGTCGCCCATATCCCCCAAGAGGCTGTCGTTGCCTGTGCCGCCGTTCAGCTGGTCTGATCCAATACCACCGTCGAGTTGGTCCTCACCCTCACCGCCGGTCAGGTGATCCGACCCCTCCTGACCGTGAAGCGTGTCGTTGTCCAAACCTCCGCTCAACCAATCGCTGCCTCCGCCACCGTCCAGACTGTCGGCGCCGGCCCCGCCGGTCAGAATGTCCGATCCCGAGCCACCGGACAGGGTATCGTTCCCATCGCCGCCCTGTGCGGCATCCGCCCCTGACTGACCGCTGATTACGTCATTCCCTTCGCCACCATCCAACTCGTCGGAGCCCGATCCGCCATCAAGCGTATCGCGACCGGCTTCACCGAAAACGCTGTCCTGGCCCGAGCCTCCGGATCCGCTGTCATCGCCTGCGCCAAGCACAAGCGCATCGTCGCCGGCATCCATTACGCCTGTGTCCTGCCCGATCGTCATCCGCATGACGTCATCGCCGGCACGCAAACGGAAGTAGCTGGTGTCGGACGAACTGCCATCCTCCAAAAGGACTGTTTCATCCCGCATCCGGGCGCCCTGATCCCACGTCACCTCCGGGCGCACAAAACGCTCTGAATTGTCTTGCGATGTGTCTCGGTGCACCAACCATTGATGCGTTCCGTCCGCGAAGACGATCGCCTCGACATCCTGGATCAGGATGACTTGGTTCTGCGGATCTAAAATCTGGTATTGGTTCGCGCCTTCGCCAGAACCGCTTCCGATGTAGGTGATGTCGTAGGCATCTTGTTGCCCGGACAGAAAGACCTTGTCCTGTCCTCTACCGCCGAGAATCTCATGCACGGCACTGACGCCACTGACGTGCACATGGTCGGCGCCGTCGCCAGCCTCGATGCGTTTGTCGCCCCACCACTCGATGTGGATTGTGTCGTTGCCCGACCCACCGTACACCAGATCGTCGGCCGTGCCGGTCCTGATCAGATCATGGCCCGCGCCGCCATCAAGCGTATCGTCTCCATGGCCGCCGACCAGGTGATCGCCGCCATCGCCGCCCAAAAGCAAATCGTCCCCGTCGCCGCCGTCCAGATCGTCACTGCCGTCGCCACCATCAAGGTGATCGTCGCCGTCGCTCCCGACGAGCGTGTCCTCACCTGTGTCACCGGTCAGAAGATCGTCGCCCGCGCCACCGGCCAAACTGTCGTTGCCAGCCCCGCCAACCAACGCGTCACCGGCCGCCCCGCCCAGTAGGGTATCGGCGCCCGTTCCGCCCAGTAGAACATCCTGCCCATGGCCGCCTTCAAGGCTGTCGTCGCCGTCACCGCCAGCCAAAACATCGTCCGCGTTGCTGCCAACCAGCGTATCGTTGCCAGCACCAGCCACGATCTGCACCGCCAGATCGGACCCCTCTGCCCCGCCGTCGAACCGGTCATCGCCGTCCGCGCCATACGCCACTTGGAACCGCTGCGCAGCCATGTCGAGGTCAACACCCGCCGTACCCGTTGCGATGGCCGTGTCAAAGCCCCAACCGCCGTCGACCTCCACATCCTCGGCATCGAAGAAGATGAGGTCGTTGCCAAAGCCGCCCAGAAGAACGTCTGCCCCGACACCGCCCGACAGCCGATCATTGCCATGGCCGCCCGTCAAAGTGTCGGCCCCATCGCCGCCCGAGAGCAGGACGTCGCGTGAATGGCCAGCCGCGGTCAGCGCATTGGACCGCGCGTCCCCGAACGCGCCATCAAGATTGGCCGCTGTCACATTCAGATCCTGGCTGGCCTGCCCTTCAAGCGCTCCGTAACGCAGCGCGCCGCCCTTTTCGAACTCAAGGGCAGTGCGGCCATCGGACGACACCTCCCGGAAACCTTCGGTCGCATACGCAAGGGAGACGTCGCCGACCGCCCCCGTTGCGACCACCCCACCGACGGTCATGCTGCTCAAACCGCGCAGTGTGTTCCCGAAAACGGTGATGTCGTTCTGGGTTTGTTCAAATGTCGTCCCGGCATCATAGGACAACGCAATCTCCGTGATCCCGCTGCGCTGGATCCCATCCACCACGACGGATGCTGCGTCCAGGCTCAGCAACTCACCGGCATCCGTCACACCGTTCTGGTTCGCATCCCGCCACACCCGAAGCTCGGTCCAAACCGCATCTGCTGCGTCCAGCCGTCCATCGCCATTGCTGTCGAACACGCGCTGCCCATCGGTATCCGTCGCCTCGGCCAGGGCCTGAAGATCGGTCATCCCGGCATCGCCCCACAGCGCAAAGGCCAACTCGCGCCCTTGGTCGATGATGCCGTCGCCTGCGCCCCGGGTGCCATCGGCATTGAGATCGATCACCAAGAAGCCGTCATCGGCCCCGACCCACGCGGTCCGCTCCAGATAGCCATCATCGTCGAGGTCAAAGGACGCCCGCGCGCCAACACTGATCTCCACGCCGTCGCCGTCCAGATCAAGAACAAGCGGCCAGGCGGTGCTCCAGTCGCGCGGATCGTCGGGATCGGACAAGCTGTTGTTGCCGGTGTGCCCATGGGGATTGTATCCCCCCGATGCGGTGACGGTGCCCGGCGTGGCCGTCGACCAATCGACCGGCGTCGTGCCACCGCCGCCTGTCCCGGCTCCTCCGGTGAAAACCGGATCGTCCCCGCTTTGCTGTGCAATCACGTCTTGGACCCAGGAACTGTCGTCGTCATCGCTGCTGCCACCGGACGGGGCGGGATCCGGCGACGGTTCAGAAGGCGATCCGGGCGACCGCGGATCTTCCGGCTCAAAGCCAAGCACCGTCACATCCCCTGAGGTCTGCGGCGCGGGGACCCCGGCCTTGCCAACGGTCTCGGCGATGTTGGCGAAATGCTCTGCCACCAGATCGTCGTGCAGACCAAGCTCCAGCACGTCCCATGGATCCTGCAGCGTCGAGCCTGGCGCCGCACCCAAGGCCGCCTCACGCGCCGCCATCGCCTCGACGATCCGGGCCTCAACCTCATCAGCGTCAAACGTCCCGAGCTGATCCGCCAAATCCTCCGCAACCTCCCGAGCAGGGTCGTAGACACCGTCGAATTCCAATTGATCAACGATTGTACCTATCTCGCCGAAAAAATAACCAGTAAGACCACCAGCCACAGCGCTACCAAAGGGCCCCAACGGAGCACCTATAATTCCTCCCAAAGCACTGCCAGAAATTTCGAATTTGTCCTTAACGGAAAGACCACCATCGAATTCAATAGCCGCGCCCGTTCCGTTCTGAAATATGAAGCTTGAAATATTTGGCGGTATTATTTCGTCACCTGCTGGAATACGCGAAAATGCAACATCGGCTCCAAAATTTACTACCCGTACGGACCAAGTTGCAGCCGGTGTCTCACCATCTGAACCTTCTGAAAGAAAATCATCCCAAAAAGACATAGATTAGCCTCCTATTTCTTAAAGTAGTACTTCCAAACGAGGTAGAATGGCCCAACGCAAAACGCTGCAAACGACATGGCAAAGGGGATACCACCGGAATTTCTGAACATGAATGCAAGGAGACCGCATAATAGCCAAAGCGCCAATTCTGCCGCAAAGGATGGGCCATCATCTTGGTTATCATACACAATCTCCTCCTTTTCGGCTCAAATACGCCACCGCAATCGAAACGCCCGCGTAGG
The DNA here is from genome assembly GCA_963921255.3 of Paracoccaceae bacterium. Lineage (GTDB taxonomy): Bacteria > Pseudomonadota > Alphaproteobacteria > Rhodobacterales > Rhodobacteraceae > JANSYL01. The sequence continues at coordinate 258,667 of CAWUEW020000002.1, forward strand.
CGCCCGATAGATAGCTTCCCGTGTCGTCAGGCAATGTCACAGGATCATTGGGACTCACTCCTCCACCGGTGAAGGTTACAGTCACAGGAACTTCGGCGTAAATCTGGGTCATGACGGACTACTCTTTGTTGTATCTCTGCGGTGGTAAGGAGCGGCTAGGGCGAACAAAAAAATGATCATGGGCGGAAACAGAAGCGCCCAAACAGGGGCAGAGCCGCATTTTCTGCCAATGCACGCTTCTGCGTCTGCGGTTGACCAGTACACCATGCAGATGCAGGCGATCGAAAAGAAGGTCGCTCCTTTCAAATAACCTGACAGCGGGACGTATCCACCCGAAGCTTCCCGCGGCGGCTGGATACCGTGATTGCGGCAATATCGGCGCACAGGCAAATAATTTAGGCGCAGGATAATGTCGGCGGCAAACAAGGGTTGCGCCACATACATGACGAAAATCAAGGTATGGCGGAGCTCAGGGCTCAAAGAGATATCTGAAAACAACACAACCCAAGTGACGGCGACGCAAATGGCTGAGTAAAGCAGTCCCCAGAACCAGAACCAGAACGGATGCACAAGCTCGCCTGGAAGCGGGATAAGGGCGACCGGGTCTTCCTGCTTTACAGAGGGGCTCATGTCCAAGCCCTTCGCCATCCAAAGCCCGCGACCCAGAGACCCACAAGGACTGCAACGGTCAAAACCACTTGGACCATCGCCCCTTCCTCACCAATCGCCCGCCGGATCGGGTATCCCACAAAGAGCGACAACCCTACCAACACGGCAATCGAATGCGACGCCTTGTCGATCTTGTGCACAGCGACAGGCGCGGCGCCGAGGGCGTAGACGGCGAATAATACGGACGTCATGCCATAGCTGAGCGAAAAAACCGCAGCAGCAACGGCGAGCCCCATCGCGCCGCAGAACAGTCCAACTGAAACAACACGGGTCACGTCACGCCACCTGTCTTCGGCCAATGGGGGTCGCAAAAAACGCCAATGGCAATTGTGTATTCACCTTGTGCTGAAGGCACGTCGCGGCACCAGCACTGCTTACCAACTGCCTGCGTCGAATCACGCATCGGCAACTCAATGACTGGGTCGGGATGGAAATGGAAGCCATGCGATGTCTTGCAGACTAGGACGTACAATTAACTCTTGATGAGCCTAGAATTTGAATGACACCACCGCAATACATGATCGTTTTTTGTTCCGTCAAAAAACCGTCAAACCACCAGAAAAATAGTTAACCAATAGTAGTCGCGAAAACTCTCGAATTTCCATAGGAACTTTAGTTAACCATTTTTCAGATCTACGGCCGCAAACCGCATAACATCAAAATCAACGTCGTCAGCCCGGAAAATCCTTGCGCACTCGTTTCATGAGGCGTACGTCACACGGACGATTGTAACACTTGGCGTTAAAAAACTATCATTTCCGGGTTTTTCTTTAATTTCGCTTTCATTAAGGGCCAGACATTCTGGTGTGTCTCATTTATACTTCGATTAGATTGACTGCGCGCCCTTTATGGCTGGTGTTTTTCTTCAGCGTCTTCGTCAATCTCCTTATGCTCACAGGCCCGCTTTTCATGCTGCAGGTCTATGACCGCGTGCTGAGCAGTCGGGCGGAGGAGACGCTTTTTGCGCTCTCGATCCTGGTCACGTTCCTGTTCCTGATGATGGGAATCTTGGACTACGCCCGCATGCGGGTGGCGGCGCGCGTGGGGGCGGCGTTGCAGGATGGACTGGACGCACGGGTCTTTTCGGCGGTGGTGGAACGGGTGCGCCGCGACGGCCAACCGCAATCGGGGCTGCAGGATTTGGAGGCTATTCAGCGGCTGATGAGCTCAACCGTTTTCATGGCGCTGTTCGACATCCCATGGACGCCGCTTTTCATCGCGGCGATCTTCATCTTCCATCCATGGCTTGGTTGGCTGGCGGTCGCGGGGGGCAGCCTGTTGATCGTGATCGCGGTTGTCACCCAATTGGTGACGCGCGCCTCTCTGCGGGCGGCATCGGGGGCCGCCGGTGGCGCCAATCGCTTGGCCGCACAGATCCAGGGGGAGGCCGAGTTGGTGCGCAGCCTGGGCATGCGCGGATCCGCCTTGGCGCGCTGGACGCTGCAGCGCCGGGAGGCGTTGGGCAAGTCCATGACCTCGAGCGACCGCGTCGGCGGGTTCACGACGCTGACCAAGACGCTGCGGCTGTTCCTGCAATCCGCGATGTTGGGCCTCGGCGCCTATCTTGTCCTGCAGAACCAATTGACCGCCGGTGCGATGATCGCGGGTTCGATCCTGCTTGGTCGGGCGCTGGCGCCGATTGAACTGGCTGTGGGCCAATGGGCGGCGATCCAGCGGGCGGTGCAGGGGCGCACCAATCTCAAGGCGCTCTTGGCCGAGATGCCGGAGGAGCCCGAGCGCCTCGCGCTGCCGCGTCCCGATGCGCGGTTGGAGGTCAGCAACCTGGCAATCGTGCCGCCCGGGGAAAGTGCGGCCAACTTGCGCATGATCAACCTGAGGGTGGAGCCGGGTCAGGCGGTCGGCGTCATCGGCCCGTCCGGCGCCGGCAAGACCACCTTGGCACGGGCGATCATCGGCGCCTGGCCCCCGGCCAGCGGGCAGATCCGGCTTGGCGGGGCCAGTTTGGATCACTACGACCCGGATGTTCTGGGACGCCTGATCGGCTATCTGCCGCAGCGGGTCACGCTGTTTGATGGGACCATTGGCGAGAACATTGCGCGGCTCGACCCGAACCCCGACCCGGCGGCGATTGTGGCAGCCGCGCAAAAGGCAGCGGCGCATGACATCATCCTGAAGCAACCCAAGGGGTATGACACCCCTGTTTCGGCCCTTGGCGCGCGGCTTTCGGGAGGGCAAATCCAGCGCATCGGCCTGGCCCGTGCGCTATACGCGGACCCTGTGTTGCTGGTCCTCGATGAGCCCAATGCCAATCTCGATCACAATGGCAGCGAGGCGTTGAACTTCGCCATTCGCGAGATGAAGGCCCAGGGCAAATCGGCCCTGATCATGGCGCACAGGCCCGCAGCCATTCAATCCTGCGACATGCTTCTGGTGCTCGATCATGGTGTTGCGCGCATGTTTGGGCCGCGGGACGATGTGCTCAAAAAGATGGTGGTCAATCACGCCGATCTGCGCTCGGTCCAGGGCCCCGGGGGCGGCGCATGAGCGCGCCAGTGACCGACCCGCCCCAAGCCTGGTCCACACGAGGGCCAGCTTGGCTCGGCCTGGTGGCAGTGGCCATCCTGCTTGGCGGGTTCGGCACCTGGGCCGTGGGCGCGCGATTGGCGGGCGCCGTGGTGGCCAGCGGGGTGATCGAAGTCGACCAGAACCGCCAGGTGATCCAGCACCCCGATGGCGGTGTGGTCGCCGATCTGCGCGTGGAGGAGGGCGCGCAGGTGGCCGCGGGCGACGTGTTGCTGCGGCTCGACGGGGCGGAACTGCACTCCGAACGTGCGGTTGTCCAAAATCATCTGCACGAGATCCGGGCCCGCCGCGCGCGGCTGGAGGCCGAACGCGATGGGGCGACAGAGCTGGCCTTCGGTGCCGCGCTGGTCGCAGCGGCCGAGACTGACGCGACCTTGGCCGACATCCTCAGCGGCCAGGCCAATCTTTTTGCCGCGCGGCTGGAAAGTTTCACCCGCGAGACAGAGCAGCTGCGCCGTCAGGCGGGCCAGGTCAGCGACGAGATCGCCGGCCTCCATGCGCAGCGCATGGCCCTTGCGCAGCAACAGGATCTGATCATCGAGGATCTGACCGCGCAGCAAAGCCTGCTGGATCGTGGCCTGGCACAATCGGCCCGTGTTCTGGCCCTGCAACGCGACGCGGCGGGCATCGCGGGCGCTGTCGGCGAGATCGACGCCCGTATCGCCCAGACCCAAAGCCGCGTGACCGAGATCGAACTGGTCAGCCTCCAACTCAACACCGCGCGCAGCGAACAGGCGATCGGAGAGTTGCGCGAGTTGCGGGTGGAGGAAGAGACCTTGGCCGAACGGGAACGCGACCTGGCCCGTCGTATCGCCCGCATGGACCTGCGCGCGCCCGTCTCGGGGCTGGTCTATGGGCTCACGGTCTTTGGCGCCCAATCGGTGGTCCGCCCCGCTGAGCCTGTCATGTTCTTGGTGCCACAGGACCGCCCCTTGGTCATCGCCGCTCGGGTCGAGGCGATCCATGTCGATCAGGTCTTCCTTGGCCAAGAGGCTATTTTGCGCTTCCCCGCCTTCGACACCCGCACCACGCCCGAGCTTTACGGCCAAGTCACCCGCATCTCAGCGGATGCCTTCCTGGACGAGATCACAGGCGCCAGCTTCTACGGCGCCGAACTGATCCTCAGCCCCGGCGAAATCGACCGCATCCCTGACCTGACGCTCCTGCCCGGCATGCCCGTCGAGGCCTTCATCCGAACCCAGGATCAATCCCCCATGCAGTACCTGGTCCGCCCCCTATCCGATTACTTCACCCGCGCGTTTCGGGAAGAGTGAGGGAGGGCGTCCTTCATAGAGTGAGTTTGATCAATCATTGCAAACCAAAAAAGGCGGCACACACGCTGTCTCCTCAATCGTCAACTTATGGTCCAGAGCGGACGTTGGTTGGCGAGTAGCAGGCTGCAGCGCGGCTTCCGCAAAGCGGACATTCACTCATCCATGCGGCGGGATGGATTCTCAGAAGTCCGGAATGCGGACGAAGCGAGCTTTCGCTGCGACTGCGCTAAGGTCTGCTATTGGAGTAGAGTAGCGCAAATAAGGTCGTTTTCGTCGCTGACACAAACGTATGGGTTTTGGCGTTTTCTGCGGTGCTGAGAAGGTCAGATCGAACTCATAGTTCACGATGCCCCTCTGTTACACTCGTCGGCCTCTGGAGGTGCTCGCTTGCGATTGGCCTTGCAGGATTGCAATGATGGTTTCAGCAAATTTGTGAACGAGGCCTATATGCGACCTGACCTCCGATGGGATGATCTTCAACTAATCCTAGCCGTTGCCGAGGCTGGCGGGACACAAGGGGCAGCGAGTCGGTTGGGGGTGACGCAGACGACGGCCTACCGGCGGCTTAATGCAGCAGAAGAGCAACTTGGCGTGCGGCTGTTTGAGCGCCATCGGAGTGGGTATCTGCCTACCACCGCCGGGCGGAAGCTCTTACGGTTGGCGGAGCGGGTGAAGGCCGACGTCACGCAGGTGGAACGAGAGGTCCTTGGGCAGGATGATAAGCCCGCCGGGACGGTTGTGATCACAGCACCTATGTCGATTTCCCGCGCGATGGGCCATTGCGCACCGCTTATTCGGGACGCCTATCCTGACATCATACTGGACCTGCGCCTCGCCTCCAAGGAACTGTCCCTGGCCGACCGCGAGGCCGATATCGCTATCCGTGCCTCGCACACCCCCAATGAAAGCCTCTTTGGACGCAAGATCGGGCAATACTATTTCGCTCCGTTCCGAGCAGTCGGCGCGCCGGAGGCGAGATCACAGGATTGGATCGGCTTAATCGGTCGCCGCGCCAAGGACATTGATCGCTGGCATCAAGAAGCCTATCCGGAAGCCCGGATCGTAATTCGAACCGAAGGGTTTGAAAGCGCAGCAGAGCTAGCGCAAGCGGGGATGGGCGCCGTCATGTTGCCCGATTGGCCGCGCTTGCCGTACGAGGGGCTAGAACGCGTCGGGGGCCGTATCCCGCAATTCACGACGCCGGTTTGGCTGCTTGTTCACAAGGACTTACGCAAGGTTGCCCGTGTCCGGATCGTGCTTGATTTGCTGGCAGAACATCTGGCAGGGCTGTTATCGGACAGCCCGTCCGAGTATTGATGTGATATACATTTTTGCAAATCTGTTTTACAAACTCGTGCATTTTTGTGCCTGTCTCACTCTCCTAAGTTGGCATCAATCAAAACCTTGGAGATAACACATGACAAACCTCTTAAAAGTTTCTGCCGCTGCCCTGGCACTTCTGGCGCCGAACCTTGCCGTTGCGGATGAGGCGCGGAACCTCGAAATCGTTCAATCTTTCTACGATGCATTGGATGCTGACGATGTTACATCTGAAGAACTTGCCGCGTTCTTCTCCCCGGAGTTTGTGGACTACAATCGGCCTCCGATGATGCCTGCCGAGATGACCGACTTTCAGTCTCATGTCGCGGTTCTAACCAGCGTTGCAACTGGCTTCTCCGACGAACAGCACGACATACAGGTCATGGAAACACTCAGCGACGGATCCGTGCTGGTCGCCTGGAACTTTGCTGGCGTTCATAGCGGCGAGTTCTTCGGTGTACCGGCGACCGACCGTCAGGTCTTCATGAGCGGCTTCGACATCTACACGCTGAATGATGACGGCAAGATTATTGCCCAGCGTCATGTCGAAGACGTCGCAGGCCTGATGGCCCAGATCACCGCTCAGTAAAACACCCTCAGTCACCGAGCATTGCGAGACCCATGCCCGGTACATTCGAAGGAATGGAAAATGACCAAGAAAATCCTGCTTGTGCAATCATCCGGCGGTGGCGAGGGGTCGAACTCCCGCCCGCTGGCCGCTCTGATGGCCGACAAGCTCAAAGCAAAATATGGTGATGCCGAGATCATCATCCGCGACGTGTTTGACAGCCTGCCGCCCGCTGTGGACGGTGCCTGGGTCGCGGCGGCCTACGCCCCCGAAGAGGCCCGCGACGATGCAGGTCGCGCGGCGCTGGCCGCGTCAGATGCACTCGTTGACGAGTTCCTCGCAGCAGATGCCGTTGTGATCGCTGCGCCCATGCACAATTTTACGGTCTCAGCCCCACTGAAACTCTGGATCGACCAAGTCGCCCGCGCCGGTCGCACATTTGCCTATACCGACAAAGGCCCCGCACCCCTTGGCCCCGACCGCCCCACCTATGTGGTGATCACGTCCGGCGGCACAGAGCTTGGGTCACCGATGGACTTCGCCTCAAACTATCTGAGGTTCGTCCTAAGCTTTAACGGCCTGCAAAACGTCGAGATCATCGACGGCGGGCAAATGCTCCTGCAGCAAGACAAACGCGATCAAGCCGCCGCGCAAATCGGTGCGCTCGCCGGCGCTGCGTGAGGTGGGTCCGATGAACAAGATCGATCCAGGCGTCACCGTCGGCCATATCCATCTGAAGGTCTCAGATCTGGATCGATCCATCACCTTCTATCGCGATGTGCTGGGCTTTGAGGTCACGCAACGGGTGGGCGATTTCGTCGCCTTCCTTTCGGCGGGCGGCTACCACCACCACGTGGGCCTCAACACGTTGCAAAGCAAAGGTGGCACAGCTGCTCCGGCCGGACACACCGGCATGTATCACGCTGCTTTCCTGTTCCCTAACAGAGCCGCTTTGGCACAAACGGTCCGCAGCATCCTTTCGGCTGGCGTACCGCTGAGCGGCGCGACGGACCACGGCGTCTCTGAGGCGGTCTACCTCAGCGACCCCGACGGAAACGGGGTCGAGCTCTATGTCGACCGCGCGCCCGATGATTGGCCCCGCGATACAGACGGCAACATCTCAATGAACAACACACCACTCAATCTGGACGCTTTGCTCGACGCCTAAGCGGGTGCGGGCAATCCCAAAGGACCTATCGTGCCTCATACTCTAACTTATGTTTATGATCCCATATGTGGCTGGTGCTTCGGTTTCTCCGTGGCGCTCGATTACGTCACCAAGCATATGCCGGAACTGTCGGTCGATATCCGCCTCGGAGGCATGATCAGCGGTAATGGTATTACGCCCTATTCGACCCTGTTCCAAATGGTCGGGTCGGGTCGCACGCATCTGGAACAAAAGACGGGCGCTAAGTTTGGGAATGCCTTTTGGGACGGCATGCTGCCAAGCGAGTCTTTGATGAGCTCGCAGCCCTCGAACGCTGCAATCCCAACAGTCCGCACCCATGACCGTGCTATGGCACTGCCATACACGATGGCGATCAAGAAAGGGCATTTCGTGGATGGGCGCGACTTTAGCGATCCGGCGCTTTACCCGGACCTGGCAAACAGCCTTGGCCTGGGCGAGCTGACCTTCGACATCCCGGCACCAACAGAAAGCACCGCTGCCTTGGGAACAGAGTATGCCGCTACCCATTCGCCGAACTTCAAAGGCTACCCCAGCCTATTCTTGGCGGTAGGGAAGTTTGACACAAAGCAAGCACTTAGGCCAGTTGAGTTGTCCTATGATGGCCCGACGCTATTGAAGCTGATTGAGGCCGCGGCTCTACGGATGTAAATCGTGTGATCAAAGGGGAAACTCCAGCTGCGATCTGGACACACCCCCCTGCCAAATCCTATGCACTAAAAACGGTCGTTTTCTCACAGACGTTGTCAAAGCCGAAATCGCTGAAAAGCCTTGTTCCGCAAACCCTTGGCAAAACTCGGTTTGATTTTGTCATATTTTTGGCCGAGGCCGGACAAGTGGACATCGGAATACGATGCAGCATCTAGCTCCCTGGGCTCGAGTCTGACGTTTGCGGCAAGCGCCAACAATCGTAGTACTATGGAACTGCCAGCAAGATGCTGGGGCTGCAGTGGCTAGTGGCGGTTCGGAGGAACGACCATGTCTGATATTCACTTGCCAGCCCTCTGCCCACGGCGTCCAGCTTGGAACAAGAGTCGAATAGTTGGGCAGAAACGTCCGCTTCTGCCCAAGCAAGTTTGAGCCATCTGCGTCCGTCTTGAGATATCACGGCAAGTGCGGGACCTCGCCCTCTTCAACCTTGCACTAGATAGCAAGCTCAGGGGCTGCGATCTGGTGAAGTTGATGGTCGCGGATGTCTAGGCAGCCGGTCAGGTCAAAGAGCGCGCATCTATCATCCAAAGCAAACGCGGAAGCTAGTTCGTTTCGAGATCACAGTGGGCAAGCGCTAATCGATCGCGGAATGGCTTGAGGATGCTTTGATGACTGGGTCCGAGTACCTTTGGCCCGGCCGTTTCCAAGACCGGCTTCACCTCTCGAAACGCCAGCATGCGCGATTGGTACGAACATGGGTCTCATCGATTGGGCTCGAACCGAGTTCCTACGGTACGCATTCTATGCGCAGCACCAAAGTTGCCCAGATCCCCCGCGAGACCGGCAAACATCGTGCGGTCCAATTGTTGTTGGGTCACACCAAGATAGACAGTACAGTTCGTTATCTTGGGGTAGAGCTAGAAGACGCTCTCGCTATCGCCGAAGCTGTCGAGATCTGGTTAATCGGGCCGCTCGGAAGCTGATGGCCCAAACCAGCCATTCAGCTACTGCATTCGGCGTCGAAGTGCTGCCCGCCAGAACCGCCGTTCGCCGCCACTACTAAATCCTAAGGATCTCATAGGTTTGAAGTGCTGACTTTTATGACATTTGGCTCAAGCGTTGTTGTCGGGTGCGCTATAGGCGACTGTTGCGTGGGATAACAGGGCAGATCGGACATGGCACCCGACCCAGCACCTCAGATCAGAGGGGGCCTATGGGGGAGAGCAGCTCGGAAGGGCTAGCATATAGCTCCTTCTAAAAATGTGTCGTAATTATCGGATTTGATCGCATTTCCTAGTTTTCCCATCTCGAAGAATGCCGAGCAACCAATTGCTTTGACAGAAATCAATAGCTCTATTCGCGATTGATTGAAGAACAAATTTATTGTCGCCTAGCCATTATTGAGGGGTGAAGATGAGATATCAACATGAACAAGATTCTAGCCGTCACCCTCGCTGCATCTTGGGCAACATCTGGTCCTGCACTTAGCCATCCCGGAGGATTGGATGCCAACGGATGCCACGCGGGATCGCAGCCATATCACTGCCACCGACCTCAAGCACCGAGAACCTCGTCAGGTGGTGGCTGCATGTCTAGCTACATCGGAGTTTGCATCACGCCCGGCTCAGACGTGGATTGCGCCGGTGGTTCAGGCAACGGGCCACGGTACGTAAGAGGACCCTTTCGAGTGGTGGGAGCGGACCCGTTCGGCCTTGACCGCGACCAAGATGGCATTGGATGCGAGTAGCCGGGCGAATGCCTCAACAGTGCGTTCGAATGGGTAACATCAGGCAGTTCGTTCCTTCTGCATACCGCCTTGACGGCTAAAAGGGGATGAAATTGTCGGCGAAGTACGCGTTGTCCGGCCGAAGTGTTTCATTGCTTAGAACGCATTTGGGCGGATTGTCGCCGTCTTGAGGCGTTCTCAGCGGTTGATTGCCAGGTTTCCCACTTTGGTCAGGCGATTTCTTTTGGAACAGCGGTTCAAACAGGGTCGCGTCACAGGTTAGCCGAAGTGCTTTTCACCCTTGAAACACGAGGTGAACGGCGAACTCTCCTCTCAAGAGTCTGTGTTCAGTCAGCCACCACAGAATTGTGTCATTTCCGGAGAACACTGCATCCGATGCGTCCACCACCCATATTTATTTCACTTGGCACCAACCGAGAGGAGAAAGGCCATGAGAAAGCTGATCATCATTCTGGCGGTCCTAATTGCGATCACCGTCCCCGCACTCGCCATCCCGTGGCACCCGGACTTACTGTTCGGACCGTGTCATCTGTCCGAAACGTATCTCGACTGCATCTCGTCCGTCCTTGACCAGTAATCGTCGAAAAAACTTGCGCTTACGGCCCGCTTCGGCGGGCCGTTTGTTTTATTGTGTGGGCTCACACTCCCCGACAATAATGTGAAGTGTTCTTCGCGAATTCACCAGTGTTCGGAAACACGTTGGGCTCACCGCCGACCTCAAATGCAGCGCAGCACCCTGCCCGAGAGCGTCCTTACGACGGTTACCAACGGCCCTAAGCTGCCTTTCACCGATCGATCAGGGTGCTGCGGTCGATGCCCGCTTTGCAGTCATTCGCTGCATTCGCGAATTCGGTGGGCACCGCCAATGGTGACAACGACCTAGGCATGGTATCAGTCCTTTGGAATTTCGAGGTACGAAAAATGCTCGCCAACTTGCTCGACTTCTATGGGCGATACCCGGATGTTCTCCTTTACCTTAAGGGTATTGAGCGGCGGTCTCTAAGACCCGATCTCATTGAGTCGCTGGATTTCCATGGCAGAAGACAAAGAGAAATTCTCGATATTGCGCAATTCTACCAGATAGAGGAGAGCGCGCAGATCATGCTCAATGACCTCTCGGCGCAAATGCACGAAGACGGTCTGAACAGTATGTTCAGCAACGTGCGATTGCCGTTCCCAGCAATGCTGTTGACTGTGCCCGAACCAAAGGTTGGCGAATGGCCGGCAGCGCTGATCACTCAAGATGGCAACGTACTCTACAGCCAGATCTATCTTGCGAATAACCACGGCCTGTTCCCGAACCTACTGATCTTCAAATCACAAGGGTCGTCGATAGAAATTTTACACACACCTACCTTCGCCTTGTCTCAGGCTATCGGAGAAAACGTCACCGAAGAAGATGCTATCAAGCAGGAAAAGTCTCTTTGCTTTGGCTTCTTGGCCATGGCGGTGGGCATGTCTATCCTTTTTGAACACAAGGCCATGTTGGAAAAAAAGGAAGTGCCTGCATACCCGAGAGCCGAACGACGAAGAGCGCAGAAATCTGGGCGAACACTGCCCAACAAGTCCGTAATTAAGGTTGAGCTGGGCGAGCTAGGCAGGCATCAGCTTGAAGCGACCAGCGACAAACGTCGTGTGAACGATGAGATCAGCTCAAAGCGACGAGCTCATTTGGTACAGGGCCATTTCATGCGCAACCGATCTGGTGGCATCAGCTGGAGAAATCCTCATATTCGTGGTGCTGGACCCCTTCTAGAACAAGAGCGGCACATTTCATCCAATGAAGATTGAAGGGAACTGGTCGTCCAAATGCAATGATGATTTGGAAGCTCAATCCGCATCGCCTATTGAACATGCTCGGCAATGCCGCGGGGTGGTTTGGCGAGAGCTGAATTCCAGAACATTTGGCTATCGAGGACGCTTTGCATGGCGCAAAGGGCACGGAGTCCTTATTGTTTGTATATTGCCTTGAAAGTGCGAGATGGCCCACCCATGTGGCGCGTAAGCGGCGGAGAAGCTGCATCGAAATAGTCGGAGCCGCCGGGCATCTCCAGCCAACTATACCCAAATGGCAAACCCGGTAGCTGGTCTAACCGCGCCCTTAACCGACTACTATAAGGGCCAAGCGCGGCTAGAATGGGGGGATTGCCATGAAAATTGGCGTCTACTTCCAAGCCAGTAAGTCTAACGGCGATGAATATCGCTGCGAGATCGTTTTGGGCCTTTCGGCTCTGGTCTGGCTTGCGAGCTTTTTCGTCTAAGGCGGGGAACGGGGGCTGTCTTCGGACGGTCCCTTTTCTTCTCGAATTTGCTGATCGTCGATTCATTTAAAGAGCATATTGATGGATACCTCAAACATCCCACCAGAAATCCGACGTCAATGGTTGCAGCCTGATATACCGATCATTGTGCGCAGCGGGTTAAAAGGCGACAAGCTCACCGCGAGACTTCCTTATCGCACGGACAATCGACAGTGGCTCAATGGGCTAGCTACTGGTAACCGGCGACCAACTATCCGGTGGGCGCATTTTGAAAAGTCCTGGAAGTTGCCGCTGAGTTGGCTCAATCGCTTTGTGGATGGGGCATTGGTTCGGTACGGGCGCGTCTACGTCGTCCAGCCTTACCGTGAAATGGAAAAATGCGCTCCAGCCTGCCGCAACGCGGTTGGCCATGACTGCCAGTGTTCATGTATGGGAGCCAACCATGGAGCTGGAGACGGTGGCGGCTGGTTTGATGTCTCAGACACTTTCTCGTTTCGTTGGGGGCCACAAGAAGCTGCCATTCGCCTCATGACCCGGCGCTCCTGACGTGAACAGCGCTGCAAACCAGGGTGTTGACACAACCTAAGTGGGAGTGGACTCTGGAAATTGCAAAGGGTTGAGGAGCTTAAGTTACAATATGAGTGAGTATTCGCCCGCCACCGCTCTGGATTGCGATGACCCGGGTGACGACACGATAGCTCGATTCAGATATCAATTTTGCATTGTTGCGATTAATGCATTCCAGCTTATTTCCAATCCCGGTTCGGCAGTTTCGTTGATATGCGAGAACTTCGAAGATGTTATTGTCCAAAGATCGGATGGGAATTTTGATGCCCTGCAGGTGAAGACAAAACTTCGCCACCTACCGCCATTGAAGGCAAACGAACTGGCGGTTGAGAAGTCACTTATCCGTTTTGCCAAGCTGAATGCGCGATTCCCAGAAAGATTCTCAAGCTTTCAATTCGTTACGAACCACGAGATGTGGGAAGAACAGGAGAATAGTTCAAATCTTCTATGGCTACTTTCGGAAGTAAGATCCTCCCCAAAAATCAAAGGGCTGCGCAAGACTAACCCGAAACGTGCCCTAGTAGAGAAGATCTCCGAGGCATCAGGTACCCCGGTCGATAGCGTCATACAAATGCTTCAACGCACAAAGTGCGTAGCAAGACGAGAGGACGTTAAGTCAATCGACCGTGCAGTCTCGGATGCGATCACGCAATGCACAGATTGCGCAAATTTGCCGTATGCAACCGTACTGAAGCTGGCGGACGATGCCATTGCAGCCGCTTTCCACGCATCTTGCAACGGACGAAAGACATTAGTCGCAAAGCTCTACGCCTCCGATGTCGACTACCACGAAGTATTTGCCGAGGCTTCGTTAGAAGGAAAGACGATCGACACAAAAATCATCTCTGACATCATCTCCGAGCGCTTGCAGGCAGAAAACGAACTCGTAGATATCGATGGACTGGTGAACTTGGATAGTCTGCCAAAAGGCCTCTCGAGGATGGTTCAAAAGATGGCGAAGGGCGGCGTCGAAACTGTTCGAATTCAACACATGACCGACCTGGTCAGATCGTTGGAGGCCTTGGAAGTTCGTTGGGCGACGAAATTTGGTCGTGAAAAAGCGAAGGCTCAGATGAAGGATGTTCTCGGCAGAACACTGACTGAGTGTGTTGAGGCGCAAGTCGAATCGTCGAACACAAAAGGGCTTTACGGCTCCGCACAGTACACAGAGACCAAAACTCGGCTGGAGAAGCGGCTCTCTGAAGAAGCAGATACACTCCATGGATGCCGAATTGAGCATCTGATGGGCGCCGTTGGTGCACTCACCGAAGATTGTAAGGTCTGGTGGTCAGATGAGTTTGAGCTTCAGGAGCATAGCTCGTGAACCTAGACCTAATAGATATTGTTGCGTCGCTGGAAGAAAACGAACCACTGCACCTTGCGAGGCTTCTAGTGCTGCTTAGAGCGTTCATGAAGGATGATCAAAGCGCTGTGGAGGGCATAACCAAGCTGGCAAAACTGGACTTCCTCTTACGCTACCCTTCCTACTTTGAAGCCGCGCTGGTCGCGCGGGGTGTCAAACGTGAGAAAATCGAACTAACCGATCATGAGCGCAACACGATCGAAGCCAGCATGGTCCGATTAAAGTTCGGGCCCTGGGATCATAGGTACCGTAGGTTCTTGAACTCGATGGCAGCCAGAGGTTTAGTGACCATACAGGTGCTTGGTAGAAAGGTTTCAGTAGACCTGACAAATGAAGGCCTCAAGGCTGCCGAAAGTCTTTCTCAACGTCCTGAATTTTTGCAGTTGGCATCTAGGGCAGACTTGCTTTCGCGGCATCTAGACCTTTCTGCAACCAATCTGATGAATTTCATTTATGAGACGTTTCCCGAGCTACATAATATGCAGTTTAATGACGAGATCGACGCGCAGGGCCTGCTGAATGAAGGCTAGCTTACAGTCGCTTAAGCTCCTTTGCCGTGAATCTGAGGAGCTGATAGAGTTTGGTTCACGCGTGTCATTCTTCCACGGCCGGATGTCTAGCGGGAAGTCGACAATAGTAGAGATGGTGAACTTCTGCTTTGGAGGCAAGCTCGTAAAGACTCCAGCGGTTTCTTCAGAGGTATTGAAGGCTCAGCTATCCGTTCGTTTCGAGTCACAGACTGTGCTGTTTGAGCGCAGCATTTCTTCGAATTCCGTGGACGTGAGCTGGCAGGACGGAGAGGAGCTATTTCTGGAAACCTTGCCGTTGGTTGCAGGCGAACAGGCGATTATCGGTGATGAAATTTTCAATTTGAGTGACTTTATCCTGACCCAGCTGGGCATCAGTCCGATAAAGGTTCGAAAGAGAAAGAAAGACGAGAATTCCGAGCTACACCGCCTTAGTTTTCGTGACTTCTTTAGGTTCTGCTACCTTGATCAGCCGCACCTGGACTCCAGCCTATTTCGGCTCGAGTCTCCGATCACTGGAGAGAAGTCCAAAGATGTGATGAAATTTGTCTTGGGTTTCCAGAGCGACCAGCTGCTCTCATTGCAACAAGACTTGCAAGAGAAGAGGCAACTCCAACGCTCCTTAAGAGAGGCAGCAAAGCAGATATCCGCTTTTTTGGATAAGTACGGTTTCGCGTCGGAGACCCAAATCGACCAGCGTGTACAACGCGTCAACACGCAGGCGGATGCACTTGAAGCTGAGCGAGAAGAACAGGAAGCAAGTGATACAACAGCGTTCTTGAGTGATGAGTTGCGGGCCAGAGCTAGGACACTTGAGACACAGCATGACGAAAAGTCGAAGGCTATAGTCGAAATTCAAGCAAGAATTGACGAGCAAACGTCTTTAAGAGCTGAACTCATAGCACTTAAAATGAAGGCTGCTAGGGCGACAAGTGCGTCATCATTACTGGAGGGCGCTGGTTTTGCAGCTTGTCCAAGTTGCGGAACTAAAGTTGGCACTCCTTCAGACCCGGATCATTGCGCTCTTTGCAAGTCCGACATCTCAGAGTCTGAACCCAACAAAATCCAGTCGGCAGTCATCGAGCAGGACCTAACGGACCGCATCGAGGACCTGAAGCTATCCTTGCGAAGGCTCGATGGCTCACTACGGGTTCAGGAACGTGCCCTTATGGAAATCCAGGAAAAGCGGTCCGCCGTCGCGCTTCAAATATCTGATGCTAGAGAGAGCATTGAATCGGAATATCTGCAGCGAGCGCGAAAAATCGAGTCCGATCTTGGGAAATTGAACGAGCGTCGGAGATTCTTGATGAAAGTTCGGGCGATGCCCGCTGAGATCGAGGAACGGCAGAGCCAAGCAGATAGACTGAATGCAGACATTTCACGAATTCAGAGACTGATCGAAAAGGAAGAGGAGAAATTTGAACGAGGCCGAGAGAACGTCGCGGTGTTGGAGCGGAACTTTCTAGCCATCCTGCGCGCCATCCACTTTCCTGAAATCACTGAAGGCGACAAGGTTCAGGTCAATACTAGGACTTGGTTGCCATACATCTACGCGAAGGACCGGCCGAGCGATCCTTGGACGTTCGAAGACGCGGGAAGTGGTGGCAAAACTGTTCTTTTTAAGATCTGTTACGCATTAGCGATCCACAAAACTGCGGCGGAACAAGACCTATTTCTTCCCAGATGGTTCATAGTTGATTCAACGATGAAGAACATCACTCCGGACATCAATCCTGATGTCTTCAAGCACTTCTATGACGAGCTCTATCGGCTTTTGAATGACGAGCTGAAGGACTGGCAGTGCATTATTGTCGACCAGACTTTCAGCCCATTCAAAGGATTTCAGGACGGCACTTTTGCTCGAAAAATGGTCATCGGTGACGCGGAAAACCCACCTTTGATCGGGTACTACACCGGTCACTAGTTCGCAGCATTCGACGATCAATTGAACAAGGCCTGGCCTCTTGATCGCCTGTTTGCAACGTAATGAAGGTCTGCTTCTTGTGTGAACCAAATTCTCCGTTGCATCTGCAGAGAAAGTCCGCTTTCCGCCCAAACCGCCGCCCAAACTACGATCTTGATACTTTCTGGTGGACTTCGCGTTCGTTCCGAGCGTGTGTGCGTCACATGTCCGACACTGAGCCAACGCGTGTTTCTGATCTCTTCGCCGAAGCGACAATGCTCTTGGAGACTGCGTCATCACTGGCATCAGACGGTCAGGCACTGGGGCTTGAACGGAGCTCGTATCTCCAACTCCTCGATGAACTGCGACGGTCTTAGTTGCAGCTATCCGTGGTTCTGGAGGCTCTGAGCGCTGAACTCAGATGAGCACCATCAGACCTGATTGACTGGACTTTGCGCACGAACGGAGCGTTGCTGACCACAGGCCCGGACCTTCCGGGCTCTCCTCAGTACAGGGGCCCGAGTGCCCGGTATTCCAGAGGACCAACAACATGACCAATCGAAGCAAATCGCCACCAACCAAAACTGACACTATTCGCCGGCTGATTGCCCGGCCGAACGGTGCCAAGCTCACGGCGCTATGCAACGCAACCGGGTGGCAGGCTCACTCCGTACGCGCGGCCTTAAGTGGTCTGCGGAAGTCGGGGGTGACCGTAGAACGAACAGGGACAGGCATGTCCGTCAGCTATCGGGCCATCGTCGCGGACGAGACGGTCGATGCTTGAATTGCATGATCTTCGTAGCGCTGATCGCCCGGCTCTGTTGCAAGCTTGGGAGGCTTTGTTCGGGAGGTCAGCACCTAAAGGCATAAGCCGCGCGTTCCTACGACGTTTCATTGCCTTTGAGCTCCAGGCCCAGAGGCAAGGCGGGCTTACGCGAGAGACCAGACGGCTTTTGGCCTCCCCAAGCGCATCTCAGCCCGCACAACACGCAAAGCTCGGAACCGAATTCTTCCGCGAATGGAACGGTGTTACGCATCGGGTGGAGCTGACCGACACCGGCTATGTCTGGAACGGTGAGGCCTATCGATCGCTGTCGGCGGTCGCGAAGGCCATCACCGGTGCACATTGGTCGGGACCGCGGTTCTTTGGGCTTCGCGACGCCAAATCGTCATGACCCGGGCTAGGCTCCGCTGCGCTATATACACACGGAAGTCTTCCGACGAGGGATTGGAACAGGACTTCAACTCCCTCGATGCGCAGCGAGAGGCGTGCGAGGCTTATATTGCAAGTCAACGGCATGAAGGCTGGCGCGCTGTCCGAACGCGCTACGATGATGGGGGTGTCTCTGGTGGGACGCTTGACAGGCCCGGGCTTCAAAACCTGCTGGATGACATCGACCGCAGGCAGGTGGACATGGTTGTCGTCTACAAAATCGACCGCCTCACAAGGTCCCTAGCCGACTTCGCCAAGCTATTGGACAGGCTCGAAGCGGCTGAGTGTTCTTTTGTGTCTGTCACACAGGCGTTCAATACATCGTCGTCGATGGGGCGCCTCACCCTCAACGTTCTGCTTTCCTTCGCCCAGTTCGAGCGCGAAGTCACGGCTGAGCGGATACGGGACAAGATTGCGGCGTCAAAAAAGAAAGGTCTCTGGATGGGCGGCCTGGCACCGCTCGGTTACGACCCGCATCCAGACAAAACCAGACGAACCCTTGTGATTAATCGACTGGAAGCCGAGATGGTGCGCACCCTGTTCCAGCTTTACATTCGGCATGATGGTCTCAACGCAACCACCCGCGCGGCAGCAGAGCTCGGACTTCGGTCCAAAGTAAGACATCGGAAAGATGGGACCCATAGCGGCGGGAAGCCACTAAGCCGAGGCCAAGTCCATCATATCCTGAAGAACCCGGTCTACCGCGGCAGGATCCGGCACAAAGGCAAGACTTGGCCTGGATTGCACGATGCGATCATCGACGACCAGCTTTGGACGTCCGTGCAGGACCTCCTGGCCATCAATGCTCGAAACGCCAAACAGCTCCCTAGTGACCGTGCGCGGAGCATGTATCGCGGCAGGCAATCTGCTCCATTGGTGGGCAAGCTCTTTGACGAGGTCGGAGATCGTCTCACGCCGTCCCACACCAAACGAGGCACGACCATCCATCGCTACTATGTGTCGAACCGTTTGTTGTCCGGCACAACCGACCCCACTGGATGGCGAGTTCCCGCACGGCAAATTGAGCAGGCTGTCGGACGCGCAATTGCTGCCCACTTCGCCGAACGCAGGCAAAAGATCGCCTTGGGTGCGGGGAACGACCTGGCCGAAGTTGATACGGTGATGAAGTGCGTTGCCCAACTCGCAGATGATCTCAGGGGGACTGAGTATCGAAGCCACCTGCAACTCATAGAGCGCGTGGATCTAAACGGAGCTTCTATTACGATGCGTCTCGACGCAAACGAGATCGCGACCCGTTTGAACCTTCCAGCCAACAAACTTGATGTCGCGCATTTGCACATTCATCAACCGTTGCGCATTCGACGGCGCGGGCAAGAGATGAAACTGGTCACCAACGCGGTTGAGGCAGCACCGGATGATGCTCTGGTCGATGGGCTACGGCGTGCCCATCGATGGGCTGAACGCCTAAAATCAGGTGAAGCGCTTGGTCGTATTGCAACGAGTCACAAAGGCTCGGAGCGCTACACGTCTCGCATCATAGCACTTGCCACACTGGCGCCAGACATACAGCACGCCATTCTGGCTGGTCTGCAACCTGCAGATCTCACCCTGAGCAAATTGGTGAAGCGCGACCTCCCGCTTGATTGGCAGACGCAACGAGAGATGCTCGGGTTCACGTCGCCCGCGCCCGCCAACTAAGACGCATCCCAAAAACCGGCTCCTGGAAAGCTTGAGGCAGAGACGGGCCGCGCAAGACGGCGTGCTGAGCGTGCATACGAGCGTCTCTGGCAAAAAGCTCGCGTCTTATGTGGCGGAGATCGCGGGGAAAATCGCACGCAAATCGGCGTGCCCCGGTGAGACGCGGGTGCGTGGCGGAGAGACAGGGATTCGAACCCTGGAGACGGTTTCCCGCCTACACACTTTCCAGGCGTGCGCCTTCGACCACTCGGCCACCTCTCCGTGCCGGGCGATTTAGCGCATCGTGCGGATTAGGTGCAAGTCCAAAGCGGCCCCGACAGGCTTATGTAAAAAAGATTCACTTTTTTCGGTTTCCCCTCTTGTGGTGCGCTAACAGCATCCCATATGAGTTAATGTGATTAACATTAACATCGCACACAAAGAGAGGACCTCAGAAATGACTGCCACGACCACCCCCACTACCCCCGTCCAGGAGGCCCAGGGCTGGTTTTCCAAGTCCGAGGCCTGGCTCGATGCCAAGGGCAAAGGCGCTTGGATTGCTGCCATGGTTCTTGGGTTCATCCTGTTCTGGCCGATCGGCCTCGCCCTTCTTGCTTACATGATCTGGAGTAAACGCATGTTCAATGGCTCTTGCAGCGCCCGCCGCTCCCATATGACCCGTCACAAGTTCCGCAGCACCGGCAACACGGCATTTGATGCCTACAAAGCCGACACTCTGCGCCGCTTGGAAGACGAACAGGACGCGTTCGAAGCCTTCCTGCAGCGTCTGCGCGATGCAAAGGACAAGGCCGAATTCGACCAGTTCATGGATGAACGCGCCAAACCGTCGAAAGACGAAACCGAAGACGCCTAAGACAGGCGCATCATCCAGCGGGGTGGGCCTTATCCCTCGGGGCCCACCCTCCCCCGATCCATAACAGCAAACTCAAAGGACAGTGGACATGCTGCTTGCCAGCTCTGACACCGCACATCACCAGCCAAACGTACCAGTTCCCGTTCAGATTCTGACCACCATCTTGTTTACCGGCTTCGCGATCTCGGTTTCGATCGTTGCGATCGTGTCCTTCGGCTTGATCGGCGTCGCCTTGGCCGCGCTGCTTGGATGGCAATGGATGCGCAGCATGGCCCCTCGGCCTGCGTCACGCCCCAGTGTCGAAACCATGCCGATCCTCGAACCCACCGGCAACGCCCATTTTGACGCCTATCGTGACGATGTGCTGGCCACGCTGGAGCGGGATCGCGCAGATTTCGAAGCGTATCTCAACCGCCTGCGGGCCGCGCGCGACAAGTCCGAGTTTGATACCTTCCTCGCCGAACGGGCGTGGGAAACCGGGGCGCGCAATCCGCGTCCATCCGTAACCCAAGACTAAGGCCGTCCCCCTGTCCCCCAAATGGCCTTAGCCAGCGGGGCCGCATCTGTCCCCTTGCGGCACCGCCCGTTTTTCAGCCACCCTTCCGACACCTCAGACACGTGACCGACACCATGCCATCCCGCCTCCCCGATCCGTCCTACGATCCCGTTTTCTATGATGGCGTGCCCGCCAAACGCCTGTTCGCGTGGCTGATCGACGTCCTTCTGATCAGCATCGTCACGCTCATTCTTGGATTGGTGACCTTCACCCTTCTGCTGTGGATCTGGCCGATCGTGTACCTGACGGTCTCTTTCCTCTACCGCAGCCTGACCATCGCGGCGGGTTCGGCGACCTTGGGTATGCGCCTGATGAACATCGAACTGCGCGGCCCGACGGGACAACGGCTATCCGGGACCGAAGCCGCGCTGCACACCTTAGCCTATCTCATCGCATCGGGGTTTGTGATCGTCCAACTGGTCTCGGTCTTCCTGATGGCGACGGGCGCCCGCCACCAAGGTCTGCATGACCTCTTTTTGGGCACAGCGGCGATTAATCGCCCGCGCTGAGACCCGCGCACGAGGGCAAAACCGGGCCCGAAAACCCCCCTTCAGAAAAAACACCTTGCCCCCTCCGGGGCAGAGGTGCAGGCTAGGCGCACGACACTGACGACCGCGGGACCCACCAGCTTTCGATGCGCCATACGCTTCCCATAGCGCCACAATTTTATGTGACGGCCCCCCAAAGCTGCCCGTATCTCGACGGTCGCCGCGAGCGGAAACTGTTCACCGCGCTGCAGGGCGATCAGGCTGAAAAGCTCAACAATGCTTTGTCGAAACAGGGGTTTCGTCGATCCCAGAACGTTCTGTATCGCCCGTCCTGCACCGATTGCGCAGCCTGCCTGTCCGCGCGCATCCGCGTTGCGGATTTTGATCCCAAACGCGGCCACCGGCGGATCCTGAAGCGCAACCAGGATCTGATCCGCACCGCGCGGTCCGCATGGGCCACCGAAGAACAATACGCCCTGTTTCGCGCCTACCTCGACGCCCGGCACGCCGATGGCGGCATGGCTGACATGGACGTGTTCGAGTTTGCCGCGATGATCGAAGAGACCCCGGTGCGCACCCGCGTGATCGAGTATCGCGATCCGTCCCGGGCGGCCCGCAATGAAGATGGCGAACATGACGCCGCGCTGACGGCCGTGTGCCTGACCGATGTTCTGGATGATGGCCTCAGCCTTGTTTACTCGTTCTTCGAACCATCCATGACCGCGCGCTCCCTCGGCACCTACGCGATCCTGGATCACGTCGCGCTCGCCCGTGAGGCGGGCCTGCCCTATGTCTACCTCGGCTACTGGGTGCCCGGCAGCGCCAAGATGGGCTACAAGGCCAACTTCCCTGCACTCGAGGTCTATGTGGACGGGGTCTGGCAAGAACTGGATGACGCGGCATCCTTCTCCAACCAGACGCATCCCCTGTCGACCGATCCAATCGCGCAACAGGTGGCCCAGATCACCCTGCCCGATCTACGTGGCAAGGGATAAGCGCGTCTGTGGCGCGGCTGGCCACAATCACCCTGGTTGTTCCTGACTACGACGACGCGCTGGCGTTCTTCGTTGATGGCCTCGGCTGGACCTGCCTTGCCGATGTCGATCAAGGCGCCAAACGGTGGGTGACGGTTGCGCCAGACGCAACATCCGGCGCTGTCCTGTTGCTCGCCCGGGCCAGCGATGCACCGCAATCCGAGGCCATCGGCAACCAGACCGGCGGGCGCGTGGCGTTCTTTCTGGAAACAGACGACTTCGACACAGAGGTCGCCCGGATCGAGGTCGCCGGTGGCACCTTTCTGGAACCGCCCCGCGATGAGCCCTATGGACGAGTGGCCCAGTGGCGCGACCCGTGGGGCAACCTCTGGGATCTTTTGCAACCGGCCTGACAAAAAAAGGGCGCGCCCATTTGTGGACGCGCCCGTTCTTTGTGGTTCGCTCTCCGGATCAGTTCGGAAGCAAATCCGGCACGATGGTCACGATGCCCGGGAAGGCCCAGAGAAGCGCCAGACCGATCACCTGGATCAACACGAAGGGGATGACCCCACGGTAGATATGCCCTGTGGTCACGGATTTCGGCGCCACCCCCCTGAGATAGAAGAGCGCGAAGCCGAAGGGTGGTGTCAGGAAGCTGGTCTGCAGGTTCACGGCGATCATGATGGTCACCCATTTCGGATCGAGTGTCCCGCCATAGATCACGGGCCCCACAATGGGGATCACGATGTAGATGATCTCGAGGAAATCGAGAACGAAGCCCAGAACGAACAGCACCAGCATCACCAGAAGGAACACCACAAGCTCGTTGTCGAATGCCCTGAGGAATTCCTGAATGTAGTGCTCGCCCCCGAAGGAAATCACCACGAGGTTCAGAAGCTGCGAACCGATCAGGATGGTGAAGACCATCGACGTCACTTTGGCGGTTTCGCGCACCACGGGCGTCAGGACCCGGTTCTTGAACAGGATCCAACAGCCGTAGAGCAGGCCAAAGAACGCAAAGTGATACGCGGCTTGCGCAATCAGGTAAGCGACCCAATCCTCGAACCGCACCTCTTCACGACCGACCCGCAGGTCGAAGTTGACGCCGACCAGGATCATGATGACGACGGCGAAGCTCGCGAAGATGATCAGCTTAGGCCCGTTGCCCGAGTCGATCTCGCGCAGCTTGCGGTAGGCGGCCAGCATGATGGCGCCAGCAGCCCCCAGACCAGCGGCCGGCGTCGGGTTCGTGATGCCGCCCAGGATCGAGCCCAACACCGCAACGATAAGAACAAGGGGCGGGAACACGACGCGCAGAAGGTCGTTTTGAGCCAGTCGGAAGACCGCCTCCCGACACCCGTACAGCGCGATCACGGTTGGGATCGCCATCATCAGGAACGTCGCGCCCGGTCCGGTCAACGGCCCGATAAACGCCAGGTCAATGATGAAGGCCAACACCACGCCAAGCCCCCCGACCAACAGCGGGACCGGGCTGGCGGACGGGGCAATGCCGCGCGCCAGCACCAGGATCAGCGAGAAGATCACGAAGATGGTCGTGATGCCCGACCCGATCGGTGCGATTGCGGCGATGGCGGCCTCGGTGGCCTCTGCCATTTCTTCCGGGCTGCGCTCGTGGGCTTCTTCGGTGCCGCCGGCCGCGTTGATCGCCGCCTGCTCTTCCACCGCGCGGTCCCATGCCTCTTGGCCGTGGAGTTCGATCATCGACGCCTGACATTGTTCGGACACGTTGGTCCGAAGTGATGCCGTTTCCCCGGCGTCCGAGAAGGTCGAGACATTCACCGTCTGGCTGCCGATCAGGCCCGCGCTGGCGCCAAGCACCACCGCAAGGATCAAACCGGCCGGCGCGGCCAGGAACCATGTCAGCGCTTCATTGCGGGTGATGGGTTCGGCGTTCGAGCTTCCCATCTGGACCGCCGGCGCCTTGGACGGATTGAACAAGGCAAAGCCGAACGCATAGGCCGCATAGAGGCCGGCCAGGAAAATCCCCGGCAGCAGCGCCGCCTGGAACAGCGTGCCGACCGACAGAACCGCCGGCTCACCCAGATAGGACAGTGCGTCGCGACAGCCTGCAAGCTGCGCGCGCTTCTCCTGACCTGTTGAATAGAGATCGCCCGCCAGCGTCCCAAGCAGAACGATCACGATGGAGGGCGGAATGATCTGGCCCAATGTGCCCGAAGCCGCAATGACCCCGGTGGAGAGTTCGGGCGAATAGTTGTTCCGCAACATGGTGGGCAGCGCCAGAAGGCCCATGGTCACAACCGTTGCACCCACGATCCCGGTCGAGGCGGCCAGGAACGCGCCCACCATCACGATCGACACGGCCAGGCCGCCCGGCAGCGGGCCGAACACGCGTGCCATGGTCGTCAGAAGGTCGTTGGCGATTTTCGACCGTTCCAGCGTGATGCCCATCATCACGAACATCAGAACCGCCAGCAGGGTTTCGATCGACTGGCCCGCGATGACCTTTTCGTTCATCCGGTTGACGATAAACGCCAAATTGCGATCAAGCGCTTGCTCCCACCCGCCCGGGAAAAGCGGTTCTTCGATGCGAGGCAAGTCGGGGTATCGGAAGACGGATATCGCCTCTCGGAGCACCCCGTCGGCGACCAGCGCCCCATATTCCGCGCTGCGGGTGTCAATTGCTTCGTGGATCAGCAGCCCGGAACTGTCCAGGGCCGCGATAATGGCAAAAGAAATGACCGCAGAGCCACCGATTGCGAAGGCCACCGGAAAGCCTGTCATGATCCCCGCAAAGAGAGTCAGGAACACGATGATCAGTCCGACCTCGATCCCGTCCAACCCGAAAAGCATACGCTGTGTCCCCTTGGTCTTGTCGCGCCCGCAGGCGCCTGTCGTCTTGTGTGTTCAGCTGAGTTGATCAGGTCGAGCCAGAGTGGATCGCGTGCTCAATCTCTTCGGCTTCGTCATCCAGTACGTCTTTGTCCAGATACTTCCCGGCGCTCTCCTCGCCTTCCAGCCACTCCAGGTACGAGCGCCAGAAGAACGCAACCGCTTGCAGGAAGACCAAGAGGCAGAAGGCCACCAAAAGGACCTTGAACACGAAATAGGCGTTAAACCCGTTCGGGCTGAACCCGATGGTTTCCACGTTCCAGCGCAGCGCGCGGGATTGCATCAGCATCCGGTCCAGGCCGGACGACGCCGACGGGTTCGGCACCACCAGGTGGCGCCACATGAAATACCAGCCGTACATGTAGGTCAGCGTCACCGCCGGCAGCATGAAGAACAGGCTGCCCAACATGTCGATCACCTTCTTGGTGCGGAACTTAACGGCCGCATAGACAAGGTCGACGCGCACGTGACCGCCTTGCACGAAGGTGTAGGTCACACACAGGCAGACGATCATCGCGTTATACAGCTTCAGTTCTTCCGACCACCAGCTGAGATCCTGGGTGAACCCGGTCCCGAGCGGCCCGAGCGAGATCTCGGACACGCGGAAAATGCGCTGCAGGAACACGATCATCACCTGCTGCAACACCATCAACAGCCCGGCCCACGCAAAGAAGCGGCCGACGCCATTGGCAAACCCTTCAAGAATACGGACACCCGCCCACAGGATCTCGCGCTTCCAGGCCATGCCGAGCGCGGTGATCACCAGGAAGGTGGTGAAAAAGACGAAGAAAAGCTCAACCGAGCCACCATAGTAGATGAAGCGCGCCAGGGCCTCGCGATCCCCCCAAGCCAGCCAATCCGCCGGATTCGTGATGGCCAAGAAGAGGTGATAGGGCGCCAAGGCAATGTTCTGCAAAACCCACAGAATGGCGTCGATCATGGTGGAGCTCCCCCTAGGTCGGGACTTGGTCGTTTGGCGCGGCAGCCCGTCCCGGTGCCATCCGCGAGATGGCCCGCCCCGTCACAACCGACGGGGCGGGCCAAAAGTATCGCAACGTGGGGGCCTTAGCCCATCACGCGGTCACGCTGAGCCGTGTAGAAGCCCTGCGAGTTCGAGATCCAGCCCGAGGAGGCGGTCATCGACTCTTGGACTTCGCCACGGATGCGCGCGAAGATTTCGTCGCCCATGAACTCGTCCAGGGTCTCGGACGCGGCCTGACCGAACGCATCCCAGACGCTGTCGGGGAAGGTGCGGACCTGGACGCCACCGGCGACCAGCTGCTGCAGAGCCGGGCCGTGGTTCGACATGAACTGCGACAGGTTCCACTGGTGACACTCGGCAGCAGCGATCTCGATGATCTTCTGATGCGCGGGGCTCAGGCTTTCGAAGACGTCCAGGTTGGTCGCCAGCGACAGGCCTGCACCCGGCTCGTGGAAGCCAGCGGTGTAGTAGATGTTGGTGATTTCCTGGAAACCAGCTGCCTGGTCCGACCACGGGCCGATCCACTCGGTGCCGTCGATCGCGCCGGATGCCAGCGCCTGGTACACTTCCGCACCCGGCAAGTTCTGGACCGATGCACCAAGGCGACCGAGCGCCTGGCCGCCGAGGCCGGGCATACGGAAGCGCAGACCCTGGAAGTCTTCCGGGCTGGTGATTTCCTGACGGTACCAACCGCCAGCCTGAGCGCCGGTGTTGCCGGCCAGGAACGACTTGAGGCCGAAGATCGAGCCCAGTTCGTCATGCGCGGCACGGCCGGTGCCGTGGTAGTACCAGTTAGCCAGTTCCTGTGCGGTCATGCCGAAGGGCACAGCCGTGAAGAAGGCGAAGGCCGGGTGCTGGTTGATGAAGTAGTAGTCAGCGGCGTGGTACATGTCGGCCTGACCGGACACGACCGCGTCAAAGACTTCAAACGGACCAACAAGCTCGCCACCGGCGCGCAGGTCGATGGTCAGCGTGCCATCGGACATTGCGGTGATCGAGTCAGCGACGCGCTGTGCGGCATCATGCACACCTGCGGCGCCACGGCCCCAGGACGTGACCATGGTCAGCGTGCGGTTGCCTTGAGCGTATGCCGGTGCAGCCAGAGTGGCCGATGCGGCTGCGGCACCACCAAGTGCAGACGTTCTCAGAAAAGAACGACGATCCATAAGGTATCCTCCCCATGTGGACGTCCCCGCATACGTTGGTGACGCGGGTGACGTGGTATCGAAGTGGGGGCAACCTAGCGAAGGCCTTTGCGGCATGGAACAGTTTTCAACATGCGAAACTGTGTTTTTTGTAAAAACTTCTGACCAAAACGGGTCTTAACCAAGGATTTCTACCTAAGGTTGTGCAACAAAGTGTCAATAATACCACTTCATGTGCAACTTTCCTGCCCCGAAGCCCATTCTCGGGCCGAAAACGACTCTTTTTGCATCAGCCCCGAAGGTGGCACAGATTCCCTGCACTGTGCGCCGAACCCCGCAGTCGCGACCGAAAATTGCGCCGAAGTACGGGCCAACGACATTTTCGGATTTTTCAGCATTGACGCCCCCGACCCCCGTGCATAACGTGCGCCGCAATCGACAAAGGACGCTCTCGTGGCACAGATTCTAGTAGTAGTGGGAAAACAGCGCATGGGTTGGTGATATCACCCCAATTCAAACCCATGCGCCCTCGGATCAGACCCGGGGGCTTTTTTTTGTCGATGGAAGTGGAAGAGACTTGGCACGCGACTGAGGGTCCGGACCCGGACCCCGCAAAGGAAGGACACGCGCGATGACACGCGAGATGACAGGCGCAAAGATGGTTGTCGAAGTTCTGAAGGATCAGGGCGTCGATACGGTATTCGGATATCCCGGCGGCGCTGTGCTTCCGATTTACGATGAAGTGTTCCAGCAGAACGCCATTCGCCACATCCTCGTGCGTCACGAACAAGGCGCCGTGCACGCCGCCGAGGCTTATGCGCGTTCAACCGGCAAGCCGGGCGTGGTTCTGGTCACATCCGGCCCCGGCGCCACGAACGCGGTCACCGGCCTGACCGATGCCCTGATGGACTCGATCCCGATCGTCGTGCTGACCGGTCAGGTGCCGACCTTCATGATCGGCTCGGACGCGTTCCAGGAGGCCGACACTGTTGGCATCACCCGCCCCTGCACCAAGATGAACTGGCTGGTGAAAGACACCGAGGACCTGTCGGATGTCATGCATCAGGCGTTCCATATCGCGACCGCCGGGCGCCCCGGCCCCGTTCTGGTCGACATTCCCAAGGACGTGCAGTTCGCCACCGGCACCTACACCGAGAAAGCCAAAGCCAAGACCTCGCACTACCAGCCAAAGGTCAAAGGCAACATCGACACCATCACCGCGTTGGTCGAAGCCCTGGAACAGGCCGAGCGCCCGATTTTCTATACCGGCGGTGGCGTCATCAACTCGGGCACCAAGGCCAGCGCGCTCCTGCGCGAACTGGTTGACGCGACGGGTTTCCCGATCACCTCGACCCTGATGGGTCTGGGCGCCTACCCGGCCTCTGGTGACAATTGGATGGGCATGTTGGGCATGCACGGTCTCTACGAGGCCAACCTGGCGATGCATGGCTGCGACCTGATGATCAACATCGGGGCGCGGTTCGATGACCGCATCACGGGGCGCATCGCCGATTTCAGCCCGAACTCGGTCAAGGCGCATATCGATATCGACCCGTCCTCGATCAACAAGGTGATCCACGCGGACTTCCCGATCATCGGGGATGTCGCCCATGTGCTGGAAGACATGCTGCGGATCTGGAAGGCACGAGGCCGCAAGACCAATGCGCCCGCGCTCAAGGACTGGTGGTCTCAGATCGAGGATTGGCGCGCCATCAAGTGCCTGAGCTACAAGAACTCGGACACCACGATCAAACCGCAATATGCGCTGGAGCGTTTGGAGGCCCTGACCAAAGGCCGGGATCGCTACATCACGACCGAGGTGGGTCAGCACCAGATGTGGGCGGCGCAGTACCTTGGCTTTGAAGACCCCAACCGTTGGATGACTTCTGGCGGTCTGGGCACGATGGGCTACGGTGTGCCGGCCTCGATCGGCGTGCAGGTTGCGCACCCGGATGCGTTGGTCATCAACGTGGCGGGCGAAGCGTCGTGGCTGATGAACATGCAGGAGATGGGCACCGCCGTTCAGTACCGGTTGCCGGTCAAACAGTTCATCCTGAACAATGAACGTCTGGGCATGGTCCGCCAGTGGCAGGAGCTGCTGCATGGCGAGCGCTACAGTCATTCCTGGTCCGAAGCGTTGCCCGATTTCGTGAAGCTGGCCGAGGCCTTTGGCGCCAAGGGCATCATCTGCACCGATCCCGCCGACCTCGACGACGCCATCATGGAGATGCTGGAGTATGACGGGCCGGTGATTTTCGACTGCGTCGTCGAAAAGCACGAAAACTGCTTCCCGATGATCCCGTCGGGCAAGGCGCATAACGAAATGCTCCTCGGCGAAGCCGAAACCCAAGGCGTCATCGACGCCGAGGGTGGCGTGCTGGTGTGATCGCCCAGATCAAACGTGCATTGGCGGCCCTCGCTCTGGGGGCCGTCTGCCTTGGACCGGCCACCGCGCAGGATTTCCGAGGCCTCAACATCGGCGACCCGACCAGTGCGATATCCGCACTGTTCCCCTACACCAGCCAAGACAGCCTGCCCGGGGCCGACGATCTGATCGCAACGCTGTTCACGCAGCCCGATGGCGCCATGCTGTCGGTGACCGGCGAACGCGGCGGACGCATCCTTTATATGGAGTCGTGGAACGCGCCCGGCACACCGGCCTCGGTCGGGCCGGGCATTCGACTGGGCGCCACCACCCGGGCCGAGCTCGCGGCGCTTGCCGGGTCCGAGGGGTTTTACTTCAACGCCCGTGGCCCGTATTTCCAGTCCCGCGATGCGAACGTATGGTTCCTCAGCTACCGCGTGCGTGGCCGGACCGAGCTTTGGGCCACCTTCGCCTTTGTCGCACCCGCGGGCACCAGCCAATACGCCGCCGACGGCACGTTGCTGCCCAACCCCGCTGCCGTGCTGGACAGCGTGATCCTGGCCCACACCGATTACCTGCGCCGCTTTCCGCAGGATTGGGGCGTGCAGGTCACCAACCGCCCCGGGGCGTCGGATATCGACATCTCTTTCTGATCGGACAAGCTGTGCAGTTATCCCTTTTCCGCCTGTCCCGACCCCATCTTCCCGCTTGCAGCCCCCCACGCTTTTGCGGCAAGGGTGCAGCGCTGCGCCCGGCCATGGGCCGCTCTACCGACGAAGGAACATCCATATGTCCCCGCTGAACATCGAAAAAGGCTCGACCAGCCATTCTGCCTACGACCTGCGCAGCCACATGTCGGATGCGGTCGAAACCCACACGCTGGCCATTCTGGTCCAGAACGAGGCGGGTGTGCTTGCGCGGGTGATTGGCCTGTTCTCGGGCCGGGGCTACAACATCGAAAGCCTCACCGTCGCTGAAGTCGATCACGAGGGGCACCGCTCGCGTATCACGATCGTGACCTCGGGCACGCCGCAGGTGATCAACCAGATCAAGATGCAGCTGGACCGTATGGTGCCGGTGCACGAAGTCGCCGATCTGACCGTGGAAGGCCCGCATATCAGCCGCGAACTGGCGCTGGTGAAAGTGGCCGGAAAGGGCGAGGCGCGCGTCGAAGCACTGCGCATCGCCGAGATTTTCCGCTGCAACGTGGTCGACTCGACACTGGAAAGCTTCGTGTTCGAACTGACCGGGACGCCCGACAAGATCGACGCTTTCGTGGAACTGATGCGCCCCTTGGGCGAGGTGAAGCTGGCGCGCACCGGCGTCGCCGCCATCGCACGCGGCCTCTGATCACCCGGGATTTGGACGCGCCGGGTGTCTGCTTCACCGGCGCGCCCAGGACCGTTGCAGATCAGCCAGCGGGGATCAAACCAGCCTCTACCGCAACCGCCAACTCGGTCGCGTCCAAGCCGCCGTCGGCATTGGCGTCGAGGGCCGCGAACTCATCTTCCGTGACGTCGGGCATCACCATGAGCAGTTCGGTGTAACTGACCAAACCGTCTCCATCGGCATCCATCTCGACCGTCTCATCGGACTGGCCCACGGCGTAGGTTGCCAGCATGGCGCCCCCGATCAGGGCGATAAGAACGGTGGGCAGGAACAGGCCGCCCCGACGCTGTTGGGCGGGACGCGTCAGGCTCAGATCGTCGATTGGCATTCCAACTCTCCTTTGTGTTGGTCTGTGACCGGCGCGGCCCGGATTGGGCCACACCTAGGAAAGAAGAGCCGCCAGCGCCCGTTTCCTTCCGACCGAACCCGACGATGCGCGCGTCACCGCGCACCGTGCGTCCAGCGCTATGCGGGTCCCCGCCGATGCAAACGGACCATGGCAGGGTCTTGCCGATGACGCGCCGAAACCGGCGGGGCCAAGCCCAATTCGCGCACAGGCCAAGGTCAGGATGGACGACGTCCGCCACCTGCGGACGATCCCCGGCATGACCGCGCCGCGCGCCACCCCATCCGCCCGCGCCTTTCTGGCGCTCCTCCCCGATCTGCGGCGCAGCGCCCGCCGGCTTGCGCGCAGCGCGCCGGATGCCGACGACCTTGTGCAGGAAACACTGCTGCGGGTTTGGACCCGGCTGGCGATCTTTGACCAAAACCCGACCGATGCGGCGCCGGTCACCGATATGCGCGCCTATGCCTTCGCCACGCTGCGCAACGTGGCACACCGGCAAAGGGCCACCCCGATCCAAGGCGACACGGCGCCCGAGCCCCGCACGAGCGCCCACGCAGCGACCGCCCACATTGCCGTGGCCGAGGCGATGACAGCCCTGGGCGCCCTGCCCCGTGATCAGGCAGACATCATTCGGCTGCGCGCCTTGGACGGGCTCAGCTATGCCGACATCGCGCGGCAAACCGGCCTGCCCATGGGAACGGTCACATCACGGTTGTCCCGGGCGCGGGCGGCCCTGCGCCGCCAGCTTGGCCTGCCGCGTGGCACCCCCATCTCCGAGCTGTTCCGCCCCGAGTGAGTGGTTCGTTCCCGACATTTGAAATGTCGCGCGCGCGAAAGACGACTGCCCCCCAAAGGATCGACAAAAGGCGGCACCATTTCTTTGCGAGGTTCGCGATGCCCGAAGATAGCCGTCCAAACGCCCTCGACGCCGTCTTGGCCCCGATCGACAGCGCCAAGGGCCTGCCGAATGCCCATTACACAGACCCCGACACCATCGCAGCCGAGAATCGGGCGGTGCTGGAACAGACCTGGGCCGCCATTGCCGTTGGCGCAGACATCCCCGAGCGCGGCGATGCCAAACCCATCACGTTCCTGGATCAACCGCTCCTCCTCGTGCGCGACGACAGCGATCAGGTCCGGGTGTTCTACAACATCTGTCGCCACCGCGGCATGATCCTGGTCGATGAGCCGCGCAAGATCGAAGGCGCGATCCGCTGCCCCTACCACTCCTGGTGCTATGCCAAGGACGGGCGCCTTGTTGCGACGCCGCATGTTGGCGGTCCCGGCCAGAACGCGCATGACGGGATCGACGAGGCGCTTCTGGGCCTCCTCGAGGTGCCAAGCCATGTCTGGCGCGACGTGATCTTCGTGAACCTCTCGGCAGACGCCGCGCCGTTCGAAGAGATGCATGCCGATCTCTTGCGCCGGTGGGCCGAATTTGACCAACCGCTGTTTCACGGCGGGGCCGACAGCCGCTTCACGCTCGAGGTCGCCACGAACTGGAAGCTCGCCGTCGAGAACTATTGCGAAAGCTACCACTTGCCTTGGGTGCATCCGGGTTTGAACAGCTATTCCCGGCTGGAGGATCACTATCACATCGAAGCCCCCGGCCAGTACTCGGGCCAGGGCACCTATGTGTATCGCCAGCTTGCGGGCGCGCACGGGGCAAAGTTTCCAGATTTCGACGGGCTTTCGGATCATTGGGACGCCGGCGCTGAATACATCGCACTGTATCCCAACGTGCTGCTTGGGGTGCACCGGGACCACGCCTTCGCCATCATCCTCGAGCCTGTCGCCCACAACAAAACCCGCGAGCATGTGCATCTCTATTACCCGACGGACGACACCGATCCGGCCCTGCGGGACGAGAACGCCAAGCTGTGGAAGGGCGTCTTCATCGAGGACATCTTCGTGGTCGAGGGCATGCAGCGCGGGCGGGCTGCCGCCGGTTTCGATGGCGGACGGTTCTCGCCGGCGATGGATGGCCCGACGCACTGCTTCCACGCCTGGGTCGCCAAGCGCATGTCCGAGATGGCGTGACCGAGGGGCTGGATGCGGCCCTTCTGGCCGCGCATGCGGCGGGCGACCGCGAGAGGCTGATCACGCTTTACACCGCGGCGTCGGACGCGACCGAGGGGGAGGCCGGGGCTTTCTACCTGACCCACGCCTATGTCTTTGCGCTGGAGGCTGGAGACGCCCGGGCCGCAGATCTCAAAGCGCGGCTCGTCGCCTTGGGCGCCGATCGTTAGCTGCCTTCCGCGGCCCGCCCCAGAATGATGCGGACATAGTCCTGCGTTTCCGCGAAAGGCGGAATGCCATTGTGGCTGCGCACGGCCTCGGGACCGGCATTGTAGGCCGCTAGCGCCAAGGGCCAGGTGCCAAAGCTGCGGTACTGTTGCGCCAGATAGCGCGCACCGCCATTCAGATTTGCAACCGGGTCGGTGGGATCCACCCCCAAAAGCGCGGCGGTGTCGGGCATCAACTGGGCCAGACCGATGGCGCCTGCGCTGCTGACCGCCTCGGTGTTCCAGTTCGACTCCTGGGTCACAAGGCGCAGGAACAGATCCTCGGGGATGTCATGGCGCCGGGCCGCCGCCCGCGCCACCTCCAGCCACGGCCCCGAATAGCTGCCGCGATAGGTCGGCAGCGCGGTCTCGGCGTCCGGGTCGAAATCCGGCCGCAGGCGCGCCGAGAACTCGTATTGCGTCGCCGCGCGGCTGTCGAGCACGCCCAAGGCCCGGTTGATGCGATCCATGCTGTCGGCCTGCGCCGGCACGGACGCAAGCCAAACCAGGCACAGAAGGCTGAGCCATCGGGTGAGCATGGGATTGAACACGCGCAAGGACATTTCGCGCGCAACAATAGGGACTTCGCGGGCCGTGTCCATCTTCTGCACCGACAGGGGCGGGATCGGTTTGCCTTTCCTTAACCTTAATGGGATGGTCTCCGGCAAAGGCGCGCAGGCGGCGGTTCGGGAATCGCCAAGGCGTCGGATCGAGGACAGAACAGAGACAAAGGGGGGTGCCGGATGGCCGGATCCGTCAACAAAGTGATTTTGATCGGCAATCTGGGCCGCGACCCGGAAGTGCGGAGTTTCCAGAACGGCGGCAAGGTGTGCAACCTGCGCATCGCCACATCCGAGACCTGGAAGGACCGCAACACCGGAGAACGGCGCGAGCGCACGGAATGGCACAGCGTGGCGATCTTCAACGAGAACCTCGCCCGTCTGGCCGAGCAGTACCTGCGCAAGGGCTCGAAAGTGTATATCGAGGGCAAGCTGGAAACCCGCAAATGGCAGGACCAGTCCGGCCAGGACCG
The DNA here is from genome assembly GCA_963921255.3 of Paracoccaceae bacterium. Classification (GTDB taxonomy): domain Bacteria; phylum Pseudomonadota; class Alphaproteobacteria; order Rhodobacterales; family Rhodobacteraceae; genus JANSYL01. Next base: position 293,406 of record CAWUEW020000002.1, read on the forward strand.
CTATTCGACCGAGGTTGTCCTGCGCCCCTATGCCGGCGAGCTGACCTTCCTCGACGGGCGCGATGGCGGCTCGGGCGGCGGCGGCGGCGGCTATTCCGATGACCGCGGCGGCTACGATGATCGTGGCGGCGGTGGCGGCGCACCGGGCGGCTATGGCGGCGGCTCGGACATGGATGACGAAATCCCGTTCTAAGGGCCAAGGGCTTTGGAAAGCCCTTTTCGCGGTCCCGCACGGGACCGCGGCCTGCACGGATGGGATCAATGGAGATGGCAGGTCGCGCGTGGGTGAGGCGCTGGACAGCGCCGGGCGGCCAATTATGTGAACACAGGATCGGCGGGCCGGCTGAACGGCGCGCCCAGATGGACGCTCTGACTTGCAGCCAGTGAACCCGAATTACGGTGCGACCTTCCCCCCTCCGGTGATGGAGGCGCGACGCTGGATCGCGGGCAAAGACTTTGCGGCCGATCGCCCGCTGATCAACCTCAGCCAGGCGGCCCCGGTCGACCCGCCCCCGCCGGCGCTGGCCCGTGCGATGGCGGACGCGCTGATCGAGACCCCGGCGGCGCATCTCTATGGCCCTGTCCTGGGTCTGCCGGAATTGCGCGACGAGCTGGCCACGCAATGGTCGGCCGCTTATGGCGGCACGATCATGCCGAACCAGGTTGCGATCACCGCCGGCTGCAATCAGGCCTTCACCGCCGCCATGGCCACCCTCGCCCGCGCAGGCGACGAGGTGATCCTGCCCTTGCCCTTCTACTTCAACCACCAGATGTGGCTGGATATGGAAGGGGTGCGCGCGGTGCATTTGCCGACTGGCGATGATCTGCTGCCCGACCCCGACCAGGCCGCGGCGCTGATCACCGACAAGACCCGCGCCATTGTGCTGATCAGCCCGAACAATCCAGCCGGTGTTGAATACCCCGCGGACCTCCTGCGCGCGTTCTATGCGCTGGCCCGCGCGCGGGGCCTGGCCCTGATCCTCGATGAAACCTATCGCGACTTTCACAGTCAGGACGGCGCCCCGCATGATCTGTTCCACGACCCCGATTGGGACGAGACGCTGATCCACCTCTATTCCTTCTCCAAGGCCTATCGCCTGACCGGGCACCGGGTCGGCGCGGTCATGACCGCGCCAAGCCGACTTGCCGAGATCGAGAAGTTTCTGGACACCGTCGCGATCTGCCCGCCCCAGATCGGCCAGATCGGGGCGCTGTGGGGCATGCGGAACCTGGGCGACTGGCTGGCCGGTGAACGGCTGGAAATTCTGGCCCGCCGGGATGCCGTGGTCGAAAACATGCCCCGCATCCCCGATTGGACCCTGTTGGGCTGCGGCGCCTATTTCGCCTATTTGCGCCATCCGTTCGATCAACCCTCGGACGTGGTGGCCAAGGCCCTTGTGGACAAAGCCGCAATCCTGACCCTACCCGGAACGATGTTCGGCCCCCGGCGCGACGTGGGCGGGACGGGACAGGCCGAAACCACGCTGCGTGTGGCCTTTGCCAACGCTGACCGCACCGGGCTGGGCGATGTGGTCGGGCGGCTGGCGCAACTCGACCTGTAGTGCCCCTTGATCCCCTTGCCTGCCCGGCCCCAAACCCGTAGATGGGCGTGACCCGAAATCGGCTTGGACGACCCCCAAGCATCGCGTAGCAAGAAGGATCCGGTGACATGGCAAGTTCGGCCGGCAAAACAGCGTCCAACATCTTTGTCTGGATCATCCTGGGCCTGCTCTTTGTTGCCCTGGCGGGCTTCGGCATCGGCAGCTTCACCGGAGGCGCAAGCCGCGTCGGCTCGGTGGGTGAGGTCGAAATCACGGCCGAGGATTACGCCCGCGCCCTACAGAATGAGATCCGCGCCCAGATCGCCCAGACCCAAACCCCGGTTGGGTTGCGCGACCTGATTGCGAATGGAACAGACCGGGCCGTTCTGCGCGCCATGGTGGCCCAGGCCGCGCTGGCGGACGAAGCGTTGAACATGGGCCTGTCGGTCGGCGATGCCGAGGTGGCGCGGCAGATCACCCAGATCCAGGCCTTCCAGGGCGTGGATGGCAACTTCAACCGCACGGCCTATGAGTTCGAACTGCAGCAAAACGGCCTGAGCGTGGCCGAGTTCGAAGAAGATGTGCGCGAAGACACGGGCCGCTCTCTCCTGCAGGTGGCGGTCGTCGGCGGCGTTGTCCCCAACAGCGCCATTGCCGAGACCATCGTCGCCTATCAGGCCGAAACCCGCGATTTCTCGATGGTGACCCTGACCGCCGATGACCTGCCCGACGGCATCCCGACGCCAGACGCGTCCGATCTGCAAACCTACTATGACGACAATCCGCAGCGCTTCACCCGCCCCGAAGCCAAACGGATCACCTATGCCTGGGTGACGCCGTCGATGGTGATGGACGACATCACGATCGACGAGACCACGCTGCGCGATCTCTATGAGGACCGCCTGCCGTTCTATGTGCAGCCCGAGCGCCGGTTGCTGGAACGTCTGGTCTATCTCGATGCAGGCGACGCCCAGGCCGCCGCGGATGCCATCGCGGCCGGCGAGACCGATTTCGACACGCTGGTCGCGGACCGGGGCCTGACGCTGGATGACGTGGACTTGGGCGAAGTGGCCGCCGACGACCTGTCGACCGCCGCCGCCGAGGTGATCTTTGCCGACACCGAAAGCGAAATCATCGGCCCCGTCGAAAGCAACCTTGGCCCCGCGATCTTCCGCGTCAATGCCGTGTTGGAACCAAGCGAAGTCCCGTTTGAAGACGCCCGCGACGAACTGGAAAGCGAGCTTGCCATCGACGCTGCCCGGCGGATGGTCGATGGTTTGCGCGAAGACATCGACGACCTGCTGGCCGGTGGCGCAACTCTGGAAGAGTTGGACAGCGACACCGCGATGACGCTTGGCACGATTGATTTCACCCCCGCCAGCGAAGACGGGATCGCGGGTTATGACGCCTTCCGCATCGCCGCGGACCTCGTCCGCGACGGCGATTTCCCCGAGCTTCTGGAGCTGTCGGATGGTGGCCTCTTTGCGCTTCGTCTCGACGAGGTGGTTCCGCCCTTCGTCCCGCCCCTGGACGAGATCGAAGCCGAGGTTGACGCCGCGTGGACCGGCACCGCCGTGCGCGAAGCGCTGGCCGCCCGGGGCGAAGAGCTGGTCGGCCAGTTGGCCGTCGGCGCGACGCTCTCCGATTTGGGGGATGTCAGCACCGAGGTCCAGGTCCGCCGCCAGGATTTCATCCCCGAGGCCCCCCGCACCCTGGTCAGCCAGGTGTTCCAGCTGGCCGGGCCCGGCGATGTCGTGATGGTGCCAGGGGCCGAGCAGGCGATCATCGCCCAACTCGACCAGGTCAACCCGGCGGCGCGTGACCAACCCGACACGGCCCTGATCCTGGACATCTTCCAGCAAACCGTGGGCCAATCCATGGCCGGTGACCTCTTCGAAGCCTATGGACTGGCCCTGGAGGCAGACGCCGGCATCCGCATCGACCAGACGGTCATCAACGCCGTGCACGCGCAGTTTCAGTAATGGCCCTTATCTCTGATTTCGACAGTTTCGCGGCCGGATGGGCGGACGGCAAAAACCAGCTGGTGTATGCCCGGCTGGCCGCCGATCTCGACACGCCGGTTTCGGTGATGATGAAGCTGACCGATGCCGGGCGCGACAGCTTCATTCTTGAATCGGTGACGGGCGGTGAGGTGCGCGGCCGTTACTCGATCGTGGGTCTGAAGCCCGATCTGATCTGGGAATGCCAGGGCGAGACCAGCCGCATCAACCGCACGGCGCGCTACGACCGCGAGGCGTTCGAGCCGTGCGCGACGCCCCCGCTTCAGGCGATCCGCGACTTGCTGGCCGAAAGCGCCATCGACATGCCCGCCGATCTGCCTGCCGCCGCTGCAGGCCTGTTCGGGTATCTCGGCTATGACATGATCCGCCTTGTGGAACACCTGCCGGATGTGAACCCCGATCCGCTTGGCCTGCCCGATGCCGTGTTGATGCGGCCCTCGGTCATTGCCGTTCTCGACGGCGTGAAGGGTGAGGTCACGGTTGTGTCGCCCGCCTGGGTCAGTTCGGGCCTGTCCGCGCGCGCCGCCTATGCCCAGGCCGCCGAACGTGTCTCGGACGCGCTGCGCGATCTCGAACGCGCGCCCACGACCGCCAGCCGCGAAATGGGTCAAAGCGGGACCGCCGCCGAGCCCGTCTCGAACTTCGCCAAGCCCGATTACCTCGCGGCCGTCGAAAAGGCCAAGGACTACATCCGCGCCGGTGATATCTTCCAGGTCGTGCCATCGCAGCGCTGGACGCAGGCCTTCCCGGAACCGCCCTTCGCGCTCTACCGGGCGCTGCGCCGGACGAACCCCTCGCCCTTCATGTTCTTCTTCAATTTCGGGCCCTTCCAGGTCGTCGGCGCCAGCCCCGAAATCTTGGTCCGGGTGTTCGACGGCGAAGTGACCATCCGCCCGATCGCCGGCACCCGCAAACGCGGCGCCACTGTCGAGGAAGACAAGGCCCTCGAAGCCGATCTGCTGTCCGATGAGAAAGAACTGGCCGAGCATCTGATGCTGCTCGATCTGGGCCGCAACGACACCGGCCGGGTGTCCAAGATTGGCACGGTGCGCCCGACCGAGGAATTCATTGTCGAGCGCTACAGCCACGTCATGCACATCGTCTCGAACGTGGTGGGCGAACTCAGCGACGACCATGACGCGCTCTCTGCCCTGCTGGCCGGGCTTCCGGCGGGCACCGTGTCCGGCGCCCCCAAGGTCCGCGCGATGGAAATCATCGACGAATTGGAGCCGGAAAAACGCGGCGTCTATGGCGGCGGGGTCGGCTACTTCAGCGCGGGCGGCGACATGGATATGTGCATCGCGCTGCGCACTGCCGTGGTGCAGGACGGCAAGCTTTACATCCAGGCCGGGGGCGGCGTGGTGTACGACAGCGACCCGGAAGCCGAGTTCGAGGAAACGGTAAACAAATCCAACGCCATCCGCCGGGCTGCGGCAGATGCGGGGCTGTTCACGGGCGGCAATTCCTAAAGCCGCGTTTTTCAAACGAAAAACGGAACAGAAATCGCCGTTTTCTGGCGCCGGTCAGGCCGGTCGCTCAGTTTTCGGCGTTGCGCAGAAGGACCGCCGAGAGGGGGGCAATCTCAAGCCCGCTGGTCCGTTCACCCAAGGCCCAGGAAAACAGCGCCGTGACCGTGTCGGGCCGCGTGCGGCCCACGACCACCACCGTGCCGCCCTCGCCCGCGGCGAAGCCCGCGCGCGCCAGGAACCTGGTGATCACGGTGGCCCTTTGATCTTCGTCGTCCAACTGGCGGAACAGGGTGGCCGCCGGCACATCGGCGCGACGGGCGGTTTGTTCAGCGGCGTTCAGACCTTGCGGATAGGCCACCAACCCGTGCCCGGTGATGCCAAGGTGTTCGACGACCGCGTCCAGGATCGGGCGATCGCCCTGGATGCGCCCGTCCGGACTGTCCAGGACGGCCACCGCCTCGGGCAGGATCTGCGTGGCGCCCTCCAACACTTGCGGGACGTCTTCGGCCGCAGCGCCTTCGGCCAGGATATCGCCCCAGATCACCACTTCGAACCCGGCCGCCCGATAGGCGGCGGCCCGATCGGCGGCCCCATCGCTGAGCGGGTCAATGGCGAAGGCCACCGGGAAGGCAAAGCGGGTCAGGGTGTCCGTGGTCAATCCAAGCGACGGGTCATCAATCAGAACAACGGCCATCAAGGCCTGATCCACGGCGCCGTCGAAGGCCACGGCGTGATCCCGCAAGGCGTTCGGGCCAGCGTCAACCGGGGCCGCGTCCGCCGAAGCGCTGTCGCCGTCTGACGCGGTCGCGTCGGCCGTGCCATCCCCCTCTGCAGCCTCGGTTTCGGGCTCCGGGGCCTCGATCTGCGGCAGGCGGGACGGCGCTGTCTCGACCACAGCGGTCTCGACGGGGTCCTCGGTTGGCGCGGTGACTTGCGGCAGCGCCGGCGCCGTGTCTTCCGGCGCGGCACGATCGGCCTCGGCAGACGCGACGACAGGCGCGCTTTCCGTGTCGACCGGGGCGTCGTCCACCAGGGCGGCTTCTTCAAGAACGGGTTCCGACACGGCAGGCTCGTCCTCGACGGTCGTCGTGACGGCCACCGCCGGGGCGTCCGAGGTGTCGGCGGCTGGCGCACTCGGCTGCGCAGGCGTCAGCGCCGCGTCCGGTTGCGGGGCCGAGGTGGCATCGGGTGCCGGACGGATCGAGGCGGCGGGTTCCGGCGCATCCTCATCTGTTGCCACGGACCCGGCCAAATCCAAAGGCGCGTCGGTCTCCGGCAGGGCGGCTGGTGTTTCCGGGGGCGGCTGATTGAACCCGGACCCGGCCGGCAGCGGCACCGGGTCCGACACGGACGCGGTCTGTGTGGTCGACTGAGCCTCGGCCGCGGGCGGTGTGCCGACCACCGGATCGGCACCGGGCGTGATGTCGACCACCACCTCCGGCTCTTCCGCAGGCGCCGGGGCCGCGGCCTCGACAACCGGTGCCTCGGCCCCCGGCCGCGGGGGCAACGGCATGCTCAGGGACATGGCCGCCAACACGATGGCTGACACCAGGATGCCCCACACCATTCCAACTACCAGTCCGCCACGCATAGCTGCCCTCGATTTTCCCGCTCTGATCGGTCATTGCCGATGGGACCTCGGTCAATCGAGGGCCAGAACGCGCCGCCAAGCGCTTGACCCTGTACCGAGGCTTTGAAACATGTATAGCTCAGGTGCGCGCCACCTTCATCCTTTTTTCATCAAGGCTTGGCCCATGCTGCTCCTGATCGATAACTACGACAGTTTCACCTACAACCTCGTGCATTACCTTGGCGAATTGGGCGCCGAGGCCAAGGTTGTCCGCAACGACGCGATCTCGGTGCAGGACGCCATTGCAATGGCGCCCGAGGCCATCGTGCTCAGCCCGGGGCCCTGCGACCCCGCGCAAGCGGGCATCTGCCTGGCCCTGACCCGGGCGGCGGCCGGGGCCGGCATCCCGCTTTTGGGCGTATGCCTGGGGCACCAGACGATCGGGGAAGCCTTTGGCGGCAAGGTCGTGCGCCACAGCGAGATCGTGCATGGCAAGCTTGGCCAGATGCACCACAGCGGGGCCGGCGTCTTCGCCGGGCTGCCCTCGCCACTGCAGGCCACGCGCTACCATTCCCTGGTGGTTGATCGGGACAGCCTGCCCGCAGAGCTTGAGGTGACGGCCGAGCTGGAGGATGGCACGATCATGGGCCTCCGCCACAGGACGCTGCCGATGGAAGGCGTCCAGTTCCATCCGGAAAGCATCCGCTCCGAACACGGACACAAGATGCTGCAAAACTTCCTGAACACCGCGAATGTCCGCCTGACCGAAGGAGCTGTCCCCGCATGAGCGACGCGATGAAACCCCTCATCTTTTCCGCCTCCGAAGGGCCGCTCAGCCGCGCGCAGGCCGATCAGGCATTCCAGATCCTGTTCGAGGGCACAGCCACGGACGCGCAGATTGGCGGCCTGCTGATGGCGATGCGGGCGCGCGGGGAATCGGTCGCCGAATACACCGCCGCGGCGGCCGTCATGCGGGCCAAATGCGTGCCCGTCAGCGCGCCGGCCGGGGCCATTGATATCGTGGGCACGGGCGGCGACGGCATGGGCACGCTCAACATCTCGACCGCAACGGCCTTCGTTGTGGCCGGTGCCGGTGTGACCGTGGCCAAACACGGCAACCGCAACCTCAGCTCGAAATCCGGCGCGGCCGATGCGCTCGGACAAATGGGCGTCAACGTCATGGTCGGCCCGGATGTCGTCGAACGTGCGATCACCGAGGCCGGGATCGGCTTCATGATGGCGCCCATGCACCATCCCGCGATCAAGCACGTGATGCCGGTGCGGCAGGAACTGGGTTGCAAGACAATCTTCAATATCCTTGGCCCCCTGACGAACCCGGCGGGTGTCAAACGCCAGCTGACCGGGGCCTTTGCGCCCGACCTGATCTTCCCGATGGCCGAAACGCTGAAGGAACTGGGCAGCGAGGCGGCTTGGCTGGTCCATGGGGCCGATGGCACCGACGAAGTGTCGATCGTCGGCCCGACCTCGGTTGCGGTGCTGCGGGACGGCAAGATCACCGCGCGCGAGGTGCACCCCGAGGATGCCGGCCTGCCGGCCCACCCGTTGCGCGATATTCTGGGCGGCACGCCCGAGGAAAACGCCGTTGCGTTCCGCGCCCTGCTGGACGGCGAAAAAGGGGCCTACCGCGACGCCGTGCTGTTGAATTCCGCGGCGGCGCTCATCGTGGCGGGAAAGGTGGCCGACCTGCCCGACGGCGTGGAGATTGCGGCCGAAAGCATCGACAGCGGTGCCGCCAAACGGGCCGTCGAAGCCCTGGCCCGGATCACCAAAGGCGGCGCGGCCTGACGCAAGGCGCGCGCCCCACACTCCGCGACAGAAACCGACGCTTGGACATCCCGGGATAGACAGGCTGCCCCGTGGATGGCATTCTGTGGATAACTCCGGCCATTCAGGACCGGGGACAGAGGCAGATTGAGCAGGATCCGGACCCATGGATTGGACGCGGATGAGCGAAGCGCAGTTGCGCGCGAATATTCCCGTATTCATCAATTCGTTTGAACAGTTGAGCTATGTGCGTGACACCGTCGACTGGTTTCACCTGCACGGCTTCCAACACATCATCGTGGTCGAACAGGGCTCAACCTACGGGCCTCTGTGGGACTATTTCGAAAGTCGGGCCTTCAAAAAACGCGCGCATCTGTTCGAACTGGAAAAGCATATCGGCCCCCGGCGAGCCGTCCGCCAATGCGCCGAACTCAACGGCTTTGGCACCCCGATGATCTTCACCGATCCCGATCTTGGGCTGCCGTCGCCGCCCGATCCGTATTTTCTCAGCCGGATGATTGAACTGGGCCGAAAATACAACGTTGTCAAAGTGGGGCTTGCCCTCGACGTGTTCGACGATACCCGGATCGACCAGGACATGCCGATTGGCCCCAAAAAGACGGTCTTCAGCGAGCACCGCCGCTTCTTTGACCGGGAACTCGAACCGGATGTCTTCGAAGCTGGCGTCGATACGACGTTCTTCATGTACGTTCCGCGCCCGGTCCCGCGCAAAAAGGACATCTTCCACTCGCAACCGCGCATCCCGGCCATCCGCCTGGGCGGACCCGGCTTTCTGGCCGATCACCGCCCCTGGTTGTTTGAACCCGGCATCCCCGAGGAAGAAGTCGCGCACTACGCGCAGGTGGCCGGGTGGGCCTCGACGCTGTATGGCCGCCACAGGGACCTCGACGACAAGCGGAAGGCGCAGGCGGGCTAACGCCTCTCGACACGGGCTGACCTCGCTTCTAAGACGGGGTCATGAGCACCATTCTAGACAAGATCAAAGCCTACAAGCTTGAGGAAGTGGCCGCCGCGAAAGCCGCCCGCCCACGGTCCGAGGTCGAGGACGCCGCCCGCGCGGCGCCGCGCGTCCGACCCTTCGGCGCCGCCCTGCGTGCGGCCGAAGAAACGGGATACGGGCTGATCGCCGAAATTAAGAAGGCGAGCCCGTCCAAGGGGCTGATCCGCGCCGACTTTGACCCGCCCGCGCTGGCCAAAGCCTACGAAGCCGGCGGCGCAACCTGCCTCAGCGTGTTGACCGACACGCCCTCCTTCCAAGGCGCGCCGGACTACCTCAGCCGGGCCCGGGCGGCGACCCGTCTGCCCTGCCTGCGCAAGGATTTCCTCTATGACACCTACCAGGTGGCCGAGGCGCGGGCCTGGGGCGCGGACTGTATCCTGATCATCATGGCCAGCGTCGAAGACGGCCAGGCCGCCGAACTGGAAGATGCCGCGCGTCATTGGGGCATGGATGCGTTGATCGAGGTGCATGACGGCGCGGAACTGGACCGCGCCATGGCGCTGAAAAGCCCCCTCCTGGGGATCAACAACCGCGACCTGAACACCTTCGTGACCTCGCTGGACACGACCAAGACCCTGGCCGCGCGCGTGCCGGCGGATCGCATGGTGATCTCGGAATCCGGGCTGTTCACCCCGGGCGACCTGGCCGAGATGGCCCGCGCGGGGGCGCGCAGTTTCCTGATCGGCGAAAGCCTGATGCGGCAGACCGATGTCACCGCTGCGACCCGGGCGATCCTCGCCGATCCGTTGGCCAAGGCCGGGTAGCGCAGATGCCCAAGCTCAGCCATTTCGACGACAGCGGCCAGGCCCATATGGTCGACGTGTCCGAAAAGGCCGTGACGTCGCGCGTGGCGGTGGCCGAAGGGTGGGTGCGCATGACACCCGAAACCCTGGCGCTGGCGGCCGACGGCACCGCGAAAAAGGGGGACGTTCTGGGCATTGCACGTCTGGCCGGGATCATGGGCGCCAAGAAAACGGCCGACCTGATCCCGCTGTGCCACCCCCTGCCCGTCACGAAAGTCTCGGTCGATCTGGCCATCGACCCCGACCTGCCCGGGGTACGGATCACCGCAACCGTGAAGACCACCGGCCAGACGGGCGTCGAGATGGAGGCGCTGACCGCCGTCTCGGTCGCCGGGATGACGGTCTATGACATGCTGAAAGCCGCCGAGAAAGGCATGGAGATCGGCGGCATCCGCCTGTTGTCGAAGGACGGCGGCAAATCGGGGTCCTATGTGGCGCCCTAGCCCGCACCAGGGATTGCGCTGCCTGCGGCATCGCGGGGGGCATTTTCTGATGCAGAAAATGGGCGCGGGGCCCCGGGCGACCGCCCCCGTTGACGCGCGCGCCGCCGGCGTCGGGTCCGCGGCCCCTGCAAATCCCCGGTTCGGGACAAGAGAGAGGACCGCGCCCGCGGCGCGGCTGACACCATGATTTCTGTTGAAGAAGCCCTTTCGGCCTGCCTGGCCCTCACCCGCATCCTCGAGACGGAAACCGTCCCTCTTGTCGACGGCGCAGGCCGGGTTCTGGCCAGCCCCGTCATCGCGACCCGGGACCAGCCGCCTTTCGCGGCCTCGGCCATGGATGGGTACGCGGTGCGCCAGGCCGATGCGGTGCCGGGCGCCAGCTTGCGTGTCGTGGGCGAAGCGCCGGCGGGTCGAGCATGGTCCGGCCAGTTGGGCGCCGGCGAGGCCTTGCGCATCTTCACCGGGGCGCCCATCCCGGAGGGTGCAGACCAGGTCGTCTTGCAGGAGGATGTCACACGATCCGGCGACGCCATCACGCTCGGGCCCGGCATCACCGACGCGCGGCATATCCGGTCGGCGGGCGGCGATTTCCGCACCGGGCAACGGCTTGAGGCCCCCCGCCGCCTCGCCCCCGCTGACCTCGCCCTCGCGGCCTCGATGAACGTGCCCCGCCTGTCGGTCACGCGCAAACCGACCGTGGCCCTGATCGCAACGGGCGACGAACTGGTCAGCCCCGGTGAACGGCCCGGGCCCGATCAGATCGTTGCGTCGAACACCTATGGGCTGAAGGCCCTGGTCGAGGCCGAGGGCGGACAGGCGCGCCTGCTTCCCATCGCGCGCGACACCGAGGCCAGCCTGACCCAGGTTCTCAAGCTGGCCCAGGGCGCGGATCTGATCGTGACGGTCGGTGGCGCGTCGGTGGGCGATCACGACCTTGTCGGCCAGGTCGCGGCCCAACACGGTCTGGAGCGGGCCTTTTACAAGGTCGCCATGCGGCCCGGAAAACCGCTCATGGCGGGGCGGTTGGGCGACGCCGTCCTGCTCGGGCTGCCCGGCAACCCGGTGTCGGCCATGGTGTGTGGACATATCTTCCTTGTGCCCATGCTACGGGCCTTTCTTGGCTTGCCCACAGGCGAACGGCGGCGCCTGACCGCACGGCTCGGCGTCGACCTGCCGGCAAATGGTCCGCGCGAGCACTACATGCGCGCCGACGTGATGCCGGGCAACGACCTGCCCGAGATCACGCCGTTTTCCAGTCAGGACAGTGCCTTGCTGACCATCTTGTCCCAGGCCAACGCGCTGATGGTCCGGCCGCCGCACGATCCGGCCCGACAGCTCGGCGAGTGTGTCGAGTACCTCCCCCTGACGCGGGAACCGTTCTGACGAATTGACACAGAACGGGAACGTGTGTAGAACATAAACCGAACGCGTTCAAAAGGCGCACCCAATGCGCCGCGTCGGCCAGGAGGATATCGAGCCATGCTGACCAGAAAACAGCGCGACCTGTTGGAGTTCATTCACAAGCGCGTCCAACGCGATGGCGTGCCGCCCTCGTTCGACGAAATGAAGGAGGCGCTCGATCTGCGCTCCAAATCGGGCATTCACCGCCTGATCACGGCGTTGGAGGAACGCGGGTTTATCCGGCGCCTGGCGCATCGGGCGCGCGCGATCGAGATCGTGAAAATGCCGGACGCGATGGAACACGGCGGGTTTGAACCGCGCGTGATCCAGGGCGACCGGACCGATCCACCGCCGGGCGCGATGCCCGTCGCGGCGGCGGCTGTCGATGTGCCCGTGATGGGTCGGATTGCCGCCGGGACCCCGATTGAGGCGATCAGCCAGGTCGCCGCCCAGGTGGCCGTGCCCCAACAGATGATCGGCAGCGGCAAATCGCATTATGCCCTTGAAGTAAAAGGCGACTCGATGATCGAGGCGGGGATCAATGACGGGGATATCGTCGTGATCCAGGAAGGCAGTTCTGCCGACAATGGCGATATCGTCGTGGCGCTGGTCGAAGGGCACGAGGCCACGCTCAAGCGGCTCCGCCGCCGGGCGGGCATGATCGCCTTGGAAGCGGCCAACCCGGCCTATGAGACACGGGTGTTCCGCGACGACCAGGTGGCGGTGCAAGGCCGGCTGGTGGGCCTGATCCGCACCTATTGATCCCAACCCCAAGACGAAAAACGGCGCGGCCCGACCCGGAGCCGCGCCATTTTCATGGGCCCCGGAAAGACCGGTCGGTCAGATCAGGCCCTTCTCTGCAAAAATCTGCTTGAGCGACCGCTTCGGGCGCGGTCCCACATGCCGGATCACCTCGGCCGCCGCCGCGACCCCCATTTTTCCGGCGGTTTCAAGGTCTTGCCCTGTGGCCATCCCATAGAGGAACCCGGCTGCGAACTGGTCGCCTGCGCCGGTCGCATCCACGGGCGTGATGCGCTCGACGGGCACCTCGACACGGTGATCGCCCTGGACCAGAACCACCGGATCGCCCGACCGCGTGCACACAACCGTCTCGCAGACCGCGGCCGCCTTGGCCAGCGCGGCGTCGAGATCGTCGGTTTCATAAAGCGACAGCCACTCGTCCTCATTGCCGAGGGTGAAATCCATTTCCTCTTCGATCAGCCGCTTAAAGTCGTCCCGATGCCGGTCCACACAGAATGGGTCGCTCAAGGTAATCCCGGTTTTCCCGCCCCCGGCCCGGCAATGGCCCGCCGCCGCGGTGAAGGCCGCTTTGCCCTCCGGCTTGTCGTAGAGATACCCCTCGAGGAACAGGTAACGCGCGCCCGTGGCCACCGCGCCCGGCACGTCATCCTCATCGAAATCGGCCCCGGCGCCCAGATAGGTGTTCATCGACCGCTCGCCATCGGGCGAGACGAAGATCATCGAGCGCGACGTGGGCGGAATATCCCCCGCGACCGGCGCGTTGGGGAAGGCGGTGCCGTCCTGCTCCATCCCGTCGGCATAGAAACGGCCAAGCGCGTCATCCTTCACCTTGCCCAAGAAGGCCGTCTTCAGCCCCAGGCTGCCCACGCCCGCCACGGTGTTGGCCACCGATCCGCCGGGGGTCTGAACGCGGTCGGACATGGCCCCGTACAGCAGCTCGGCGCGGTCGCGCTCGATCAGTTGCATGATGCCCTTGGTGATCCCCATGTTGTCCAGGAAGCTGTCGTCGCCATGGCTGATGACATCGACAATCGCGTTGCCGATGCCGACGACGTCATAGGTGTTGGTCATTCGGTTTTGTCCTCGAATTGGCAGAGATCTTTGATGATGCAGGCCCCGCATTTGGGTTTGCGCGCCACGCAGATATAGCGCCCGTGCAGGATCATCCAGTGATGCGCATGCAACTGGAATTCCGCGGGAATGTTATCTTCGATGGCCCGTTCAACGGCGTCCACATCCTTGCCAGGGGCGATGCCCGACCGGTTGCCGAGGCGAAAGATATGGGTGTCGACAGCCTGTGCCGGAAACCGCCACCACATGTTCAGCACCACATTGGCCGTCTTGCGCCCGACCCCGGGCAGCGACTGCAGCGCGGCGCGCGACGAGGGCACCTCGCCGCCATACTCCTCGACCAGGATGCGGCTGAGCTTGATGACGTTCTTCGCCTTGTTGCGGAACAGCCCGATCGTCTTGATGTGTTCGATCAGGGCCTCCTCGCCCAGATCCAGCATCTTCTGCGGGGTGTCGGCGATTTTGAACAGCTCGGCCGTGGCCTTGTTGACGCTCGCATCGGTGGCTTGCGCACTCAGGGCGACGGCCACCACGAGCGTGTAGGCGTTGGTGTGATTCAGTTCGCCCTTCGGCTCCGCCTCCGAACTGCGGAATCGGTCGAAAATCTCGTAGATCGTGGCGTAGGGCAGTTGTTTGGCCATAAACGCCGGTATGGCGACTGACGCCTGCCCTCGCAAGGCGCGATCTGCCGCTTTGGCCGCCACACCCGGCATTTGGCGCAGGTTTCGGGTCGATTGCGAACCCCGTAATTCATATTGTCGTCTCATCACAACGGAGACCCGGCCATGACCCTACAAGACCAGCCCGAAGCGTCCTACCACTACCACGTCGTGCGCCGCGCGTTGGACGAGATCGACGCCGCGGGCCCAAGCCTCGGCCTCGACGATCTGGCCGCCCGCCTGTCGATGAGCCCGGCGCATCTTCAGCGCGTGTTTTCGAGGTGGGCCGGTGTCTCCCCGAAACGGTACCAGCAATACCTGACGCTGGATCACGCCAAGCATCTTCTGCGCGACCGGTTCACAACGCTTGAAACGGCCCATTCCGTCGGCCTGTCCGGGTCCGGGCGCTTGCACGATCTGTTCCTCACCTGGGAAGCCATGAGCCCCGGAACCTATGCCGACCAGGGCGCCGGTCTGGACATCCATTGGGGGTGGTTCGACAGCCCCTTCGGGCTGGCGCTTGTGATGGGCACCGACAAGGGTATCTGCGGCATCGGCTTTGCCGCCGAAACCGGCGCCGAGCCCACGATGGCCGATCTCAAATCCCGCTGGCCCAAAGCCCGGTTCATCGAGGACCCGGTCGCACTGCGCTCCGCCGTCGATGCCGCGTTCGGGGCCGGAGGTCAGGCGCATCTGCATCTGATCGGCGCCCCGTTCCAGATCAAGGTGTGGGAGGCGTTGCTGGCCATCCCCTCGGGGCAGGTCACCACCTATTCCGAGATCGCGGGCGCCGTGGGCACGCCGAAAGCGGCCCGCGCGGTCGGCACGGCCGTCGGGCGCAACCCGATTTCCTGGCTCATCCCCTGTCACCGTGCCTTGCGCAAATCCGGCGGGCTTGGTGGGTACCACTGGGGCCTGCCGGTCAAGCGCGCGATGCTGGCCTGGGAAGCCGCCGAAGCCGAAGCCGCCAGCGCCTGAGCCAACCGGCGGGTTTCCGCAG
This sequence comes from Paracoccaceae bacterium, assembly GCA_963921255.3. Lineage (GTDB taxonomy): Bacteria > Pseudomonadota > Alphaproteobacteria > Rhodobacterales > Rhodobacteraceae > JANSYL01. The sequence goes on from CAWUEW020000002.1 coordinate 308,952, forward strand.
TTTCGGTTTTTCCCCCCTGCGCAAGTGCATCCTGCGTGATATATCTGGGTCAGGATCGGTCGGACGAAACCGGCCAACGGAAAGGAAGGAAAGGGCAGGAAATGGGTATCGCGTTCAAAACGGGGGGCGCGCTGGCGCTGGCCGCCGTTGTGTTGACCGGATGTGTCACGGCAGACCCCAACCAGAACCGCACACGCGACGGCGCGGTGATCGGCGGCATCCTCGGCGGGTTCCTGGGCGCGGCGAACAGCGACAACGCGCTGGCCGGGGGCGCCTTTGGGGCCGCGGCGGGTGCCATCGCGGGCGGGGCCATCGGTGCCGCGCTGGACCGCCAGGCGCAAGACCTGCGCGGCTCGCTGTCGAATGAGGACATCCTGATTGAAAACACCGGCTCGGAGCTGATCGTGCGCATGCCCGAGGGCATCCTGTTCGACATCGACAGCGCCGCCATTCGGGCGGGTCTGCAAAGCGATCTGCGGGCGTTGGCGCGCAACTTGCAGCAATATCCGAACACGACCGTCGACGTGATTGGCCACACCGATAACACCGGATCGGCCGGCTACAACCAAGATCTGTCGGCCCGCCGGGCGCAGGCCGTGGCAGGCGTGCTTTTGGAAGAAGGCGTCGCCCCGTCGCGCGTCCGGAGCTTCGGGCGCGGCGAAAGCGAACCGTTGGCCACCAACCTGACCCCGGAAGGTCGCCAGGCCAACCGCCGGGTTGAGGTCATCATTCGCCCGGTGCAATAGCCGCCCGGCCAGACCAATCTCGATCAGGGGCGCCCAACCGGGCGCCCTTTTTCGGTCCCACTCCTAGACAGACAGGGCGTTGTGGTCATATTCTCTGACCAATTCCGGGAGGGGAAGACATGCCATTTCAAAGGATCGAGGCTGAAAAGCTCTCGCATTCGGTCGTGCGCCAGATCGAGCAGTTGATCCTGCGCGGCATCCTGCGTCCGGGCGAACGCTTGCCGTCCGAGCGCGAATTGTCCGAGCGGCTTGGCGTGTCCCGACCCTCGTTGCGCGAAGCCATCGCCGAGTTGCAGGAGCGCGGTCTTCTCGCCACGCGCGCCGGCGCCGGTATCTACGTGGCCGATGTTCTGGGCAGCGCGTTTTCCCCCGCCCTCATCCGGTTGTTTGCCAGCCACGACGAAGCCGTGATCGACTACATCTCGTTCCGCCGCGACCTGGAAAGCATCGCGGCCGAGCGGGCCGCGGTGCAAGGTTCGGATACGGATCTGAAGGTGATCGACGCGATCTATCGCAAGATGGAGGCGGCCCACACCAAACGGAACCCATCCGACGAAGCGGAACTCGACGCCGAATTTCACCTCGCCATTATCGAGGCCAGCCACAACGTGATCATGCTGCACATGATGCGGTCCATGTTCGACCTGCTGCGCGAGGGCGTCTTCTTCAACCGGCAGATCCTGTTCAAGCAGCGCAGCATTCGCGACCTGTTGCTGGACCACCACCGCGCCATCAACGAGGCGATCCAGGCCCGCGATCCCGAAGCGGCGCGGACCGCGGTCGTGGTGCATCTGAGCTATATCGAGGAATCGCTCGAAGATCTGCGCAAGGCCGAACGCAACGAAGAGATCGCGCAGTTGCGCTACGCCCACGAGGTCGCGCGGCCCTAAGGTCTAGTCCGACGCGCCCCCGGCCCAGGCATTCCCATTCTGCCAGTCAATCGGGGCTTCCTGCATCTGCAGATGCAGCTTGTCCGAGGTGACGGGGTGGGCCAGCGCCACGTCGTCGTTCAGTTCGATCCCCAGACCCGGTGCGGTCGGGGCCGCGACGAACCCGTTTTCGACCCGTGGACGCCCTGTCACCAACGCCTCGTGGAACGGGCTTTCGATCGCTTCCGCCATCAGGGAATTCGGGCAGGTCACCGACAGGTGAACATTCGCGGCCCATTCGACCGGCCCGGCATAGAGATGCGGGGCGATCTGCGCGTTGTATGCCTCGGCCAGGGTGGCGATCTTCTTGCCGACCCAAAGCCCACCCGCGCGCCCCAAGGCGGGCTGCACGATGCGCACCCCGGCCCGCAGGGCGGCGTGAAACTCGGTCAACCCGGCCAACCGTTCCCCCGTGGCCACGGGCAGCGACGTGGCGCGCGCCACCTCGGCCAGCGCCGCGGCACTGTCGGGCGGGACGGGTTCTTCGTACCAAAGGGGATCGTAGGGTTCCAACGCGCGGGCCAGCCGGATCGCGTGGGCCGGGGCGAACTGCCCATGGGTGCCAAACAGCAAATCCGCCCGCGTGCCGACCGCCGCGCGGATCGCGGCGCACATGGCCTGCGACAGGGCGATATCGGCCAGCGCCGGGGCATGGCCGCCCCGGATCGTGTAGGGACCGGCGGGGTCAAACTTGACCGCCGTCCACCCTTCGGCCACGCGCGCGGCGGCGGCTTCGCCATGGGCGTCGGCGTCGATCCAGAACCCCACGGGGTCATGCTGCGGCTCGGGATAGAGATAGGTATAGGCCCGCACGCGGTCATTCATGCGCCCGCCCATCAGCGCCCAAACCGGGCAATCCCGATCCTTGCCCAGGATGTCCCAACAGGCGATCTCCAACCCGGCAAAGGCCCCGAACACCGTCGGGTCGGGCCGCTGCGTAAACCCCGAGGAATAGGCCCGCCGCGCCATCAGTTCGATGTTCTCGGGCGCCTCGCCTTCCATATGCCGGGCGAACACGTCCGTGATCACCGCTTCCATCGCCTTTGGTCCAACCGCGCTGGCATAGACCTCACCCAGACCCGTGACGCCCGTGTCGGTGGTCAAACGCACGATCAGCCAATAGCGCCCGCCCCAACCCGGCGGGGGCGGGGCGACGGGGAAAATCTCAAGCTCGGTCAGACGCATGGGGCGACCCTTTTCTGGTTGGGCCCACGGCCCGTCACCGCCTCAGAAGACGATCACGTTGCGGCGGGCCTGGCCCGTTTTGGTATCGGCAATCGCCTCGTTGATCTGGTCGAAGGACCACGTGTTCGAAATCAGCTCATCCAGCTTCAACCGGTCCTGTGCATACAGATCCAGCATCCACGGAATGTCGCGGCCCAAGACCACATCCCCCATCTTGGTGCCTTTGATGCCCTGGCCCAAGGCGGCAATGATGACCGGCTCATAGGGCGTCGTCTGGCCCGTATGGGGCATGCCGACGGCGTAGGCCGTGCCCAAGGGGGCCAGAAGGCGCAAGGCGGTTTCATAGGCCGGGATGGCGCCGACCGACACGAACACATGGTCGGCCCCGTTGCCGTTGGTCAGGGCGCGGACGGCTTTCCAGGGCTTCGGGTCCGAGGCCAGAATGGCATCGGTTGCTCCGAAGGCGCGCGCATCGTCCAGCTTCGACGGCTCGAGGTCCATCGCGATGATCCGGGCCGCCCCGGCCAACCGCGCGCCCTGAATGACGTTCAGACCAACGCCGCCGGCCCCGATCACGACCACGGATTGGCCCGGCCGGACCTTGGCGGTGTTCACGACCGCCCCAACACCCGTCGGCACGCCACAGGCCAAAAGGCAGGCGGATTTCGGGTCAATGCTGTCGTTCAGCTTGGCCAGTTGGCTTGGGTCGACCACGACCTTTTCCGCGAAGGCACCGCACTCCATGGCCTTGTGCACCGCATCGCCGGCGGCGTCCGCCATGACCGGCGGACGGGCTTCGTTCCCGCTGCAATAGGGGGGGAGGTTTTCAAGGCAGGTGGGGCATGTGCCGCAGGCCCGGATCAAGGTCACCAGAACGCGCTCGCCCTCGGCATAGCCCGTGACACCCGGGCCCAGGGTCGAAATCCGGCCAACCGCTTCGTGGCCATAAACCGCCGGCAGCGCCCCGCCCCATCCCCCTTCCATGAAGGAGATGTCGGAATGGCAAATGGCCACCGCCTCGATCGTCACCTCGACCTCACCCGGGCCGGGGTCACGCAAGGTGACGGTTTCAATTTCAAGTGGCGAGCCAAAGGCCCGGCACACGGCGGCACGGATCGTTGATGGCATAGCTGTCCCTGTTCCCTTTTTTCGCGATTGGACGCCGCAAATCGGCGGAAAACAACCAGATGCGCGGCGCAAATCTGTCCCATTGCGACCTTGCCGCAACGGAAGTCGCGATTTAGGACCAGAGAGCACCACCGGAGGAGGGCCGCATGGACATTTTGGAACTGGGGGATGTCACACTGCATGTGCAGGCCCAAGGGCCGCTGGACGGCCCGCCCGTGGTGTTCGCGAACTCACTCGGAACCGACTTTCGACTGTGGGACCAGGTGATCGCCCGCCTGCCCGCCGGTCTGCGGATCATCCGGTATGACAAGCGCGGCCACGGCCTGTCCTCGGCCCCGCCGGCGCCCTATGGCATGGGCACGCTCGTGCGGGACGCCGAACAGGTGTGTGACGCGTTTGGCGTCAAGGATTGCGTGTTCGTGGGCCTGTCGATTGGCGGGATGATCGCGCAGGGCCTCGCGGCCAAGCGGCTGGATCTGATCCGTGCGGTCGTGCTCTCGAACACGGCGCCCAAAATCGGCACGCGCGAGATGTGGGAAGGCCGCATCGACGCCCTGCGCGCAGGTGGCCTGACTGCGCTGTCGGACGCGATCATGGAGCGGTGGTTTTCGCCTGCGTTCCGGGACAGCGCGGCGGCGCGCCCGTGGCGACGCATGGTCGAAACCACGCCGGAAGACGGGTACGCCGGATGCTCGGCCGCCATCGCCGGCACCGATTTCTATGCGACAACCGGGGCGCTGCGCCTGCCCGCGTTGGTGATCGCGGGCGATCATGACGGCAGCACGCCGCCCGATCTGGTCAGGGAACTGGCCGATTTGATCCCGGGTGCGAAATATGAACTGATCCGCGGCGCAGGCCATTTGCCATGCGTCGAGAAGCCCGATGACTATGCCCGCATCCTATCCGATTTCCTGCGGGAGATCGGCCACCTGGGGGACCCCGCGTGAGCCTCAGCCCCTTTGACAGCGCGCTCTACCGCCACCTCTTCGGCGATGATGAGATTGCCGCGCTCTTCTCGGACAGCGCCGAGGTGCGCGCGATGATGCTGGTGCTTGGCGCGCTTGCAAAGGTTCAGGGCGCGGCGGGCGTCATCCCCGAGATGTCCGGCCAGTTCCTGCAGCGCGCCGCGATGGAGGCGCAGATCGACCCAAGCGGGCTGGCCAAGGCCACCGGCGCCAATGGCGTCACCGTGCCCGGTCTGGTCACCGCGATGCGCAAGGCGCTCGAAGCGCCCGAACACGCCCAGTACCTGCATTGGGGCGCGACCAGCCAGGACATCCAGGACACCGGCCTGATGCTGCGCATGCGCCGGGCGCTGGACGTGATCGAAACGCGCCTGGCGACTGTTCTGGGCGCTTTGGCCGATCTGGCCGACACCCACGCCGAAACTCCGCAAGCGGCCCGCACCTACGGACAGATCGCGGTGCCCTCCAGCTTCGGGGCGCTTGTCGCCGCCTGGGGCCGCCCCATGCTGGCGGCGCACGCCGCGCTCCCCGCGTTGCGCGCGCAGGTTCTTGCCGTCTCGCTGTCCGGGGCGGCGGGCACGGGCACCATGCTTGGCCCCGACCCCGCCGCCATCCGGGCCGCCCTGGCGCAGGCCCTGGGCCTGGCCGATCCCGCGGCCGCGTGGCATGCAGACCGCGCCCGCATCCGCGCCCTGGCCTACTGGCTGCAGGAGGTTTGCGCCTCCGGTGGCAAGATCGGGGAAGACCTGCTGCGCCTCAGCCGCTCGGAGGTCGGAGAGATCGGGTTCGGTCGCGCCGGGGCCTCCTCGACCATGCCGCAAAAGCAAAACCCGGTCGGGGCTTCCGCCCTGCTTGCCCTGTCCCGCACCGCCACTGCCCAAACCGCGGTCCTGACCGGCACGCCGCATGGCGAAGCCCGCGACGGCGCCGCTTGGTTCACCGAGTGGCTGGCCCTGCCGCAACTGGTCATCGCTTGCGCAAAATCCCTGTCGATCCTCGCCGAGTTGCTGCCGAACCTGAGTGTCGACGCCGCCGCCATGGCCGCACGTCTGGATGATCCGCTTGGCCTGATCCATGCCGAGACGCTGAGCTTTGCGCTGGCCGCACATATGCCGCGGGAGGAGGCGCAAGCCCTTGTGAAGTCTCTGGCATCGCAAGCAAAAAATGACGGAACGCCCCTACCCGATCTCGTCCAGCAGCACCACCCGGACGTCGCGCTGCCGGACCTGTCCGCGACGGCGCAGATGGGCCAGGCCCCGCCCGAGGCCCGAGCCTTCGCCGCGCAGGCAAGGGCGCACCTGTCAAAGGTGTAAGATTTCAATGTCATTATGTGTCAACTTTAATTGACACTCTGGATCGCCTATGGGACAGTGCGCCATGCGCTCGTCCACCTGGTTCATCCTGATCACCGTGACGCTTGATGCCATGGGCATCGGGCTGATCCTGCCCGTGATGCCCGAACTAATCGACAGCGTGCGCGGCGCCGGTCTGGCGGATGCAGCACTGTGGGGCGGTGTGCTCTCGGCCTCCTATGCGGTGATGCAATTCGGCTTCGCCCCGACCCTGGGAAACTTGTCCGACCGGGTGGGGCGGCGTCCCGTCCTGCTGATCTCGACCGCCGTTCTGGCCCTCGATTACGTGGTGATGGCCGTGGCCGGCACGATCTGGCTGCTGTTCGTGGGGCGCATCGTGGCGGGCATGGCGGCGGCCACCCATGCGACGGGCCTGGCCTACATGGCCGACATCAGCCCGCCCGACAAACGCGCACAGAATTTCGGCCTGATTGGCGCCTGTTTCGGGATGGGCTTCATCTTTGGCCCGGCCCTTGGCGGCCTTCTGGGCGATCTGGACCCGCGCGCGCCGTTCTGGGCGGCGGCGGCCCTGTCGGCGGCCAACTTCGCCTTCGGCTATTTCGTCCTGCCCGAATCCCTCCCCAGGTCCAAGCGTCGCGCCTTCGACTGGACACGCGCCAACCCCGTCGGCGCCCTGGCGCAGATGCGCAAACTGCCCGGGATTGGCCCCCTTCTGGCGGTGATGCTGTCCTACCAGATCGCCAATTTCACCTATCCCGCGATCTGGGCCTATTGGGCGCAAGGCACGTTTGGATGGGATGCAGGCACCGTCGGCCTGTCGCTTGCCACCTACGGCGTGGCCTTTGCCATCGTCCAAGGCGCGTTGATCCGCACTGTGATCCCCCGCATCGGCGATCTGAACACGGTGCTCTACGGGATGATCCTGAACATTGTCTGCCTGGTCCTCTTTGGCCTGATGACACAAGCTTGGATGGTCTGGGCACTGATCCCGATCTCCTCCATCGGTGCGCTGGTCGGGCCGGCGATGCAAGGCATCATCAGCCGCGCGGCAGGCGAAGACCAACAGGGCGAGGCACAAGGCGTGATTTCATCCATGTCGGCGATCGCGATGATCCTCTCGCCGCTCATGATGACGCAGGCGTTCTTCTGGTTCACGCGCGAGGGCGCCGCAATCTGGCTGCCCGGCGCGCCGTTCCTCCTGGCCTCGGCTCTGACGGCGCTGGCGCTTCTGATCTTCCTGGTCCGCGCCCGCCATGCTGTGCGCCCGCCCCAACCCGCGCTGGCCACGCCGGGGGAATAGGCGCCGGCCCACCTCAGGCCAGCGTTGGACGCGTACGGCGCGATCAGCAATTGTCGTCGCGAATACCTTCGAGTCGCCGAACCTCAGCTTCGATTTGGCTTTGCGTCCGCCTGACACTCTGCGCCTCAGCGGCCGCCGCTGCACGGTTCTGGGACACAGTGCAAATCGAAGCGGCCAAACTGTAGCTCTCAATCGCATTGCCGAACGTGCCACGGGCGTAGTCCAGATCGGTGATCATCCGGTCGATATTATCGCAGGTCAAATCCGTACCAACACGATCATACGCGAATTGCAGATCCGTATCGCCTTGAGCCAACCAGAAATTCGCGCGTTCGATTTCGCTGACACAAACACTGTATTCGGCCTGTGCCATGGTCGCAGGCACAACAACCGCAAGGCCCAAGCCCATCGCGCGCCGAACGAACTTTTCTCTCGAAATCATACGCTTGCCCCCAACCAGATTCTCAAACCGACATTGGCAAGGTTCGACCCTTGCCGCAATGAAAAGCATCGGTCGCGCGATGTACGGTACCAACGAATTCGATAAGACGTCCGATCTACCCGGGGCGGGTCACCCCGCCAGTATCTCCGCGTACACCGCCGGGTCGGCATTGCCCCCCGACAAGGTGCAAATCACCGGCCCCGGGTCCAGTTTGTCGCCGTGGAACAGTGCTGCGGCCAGCGCGACGGCGCCGCCCGGCTCGACCACCACCTTCAGGCGCAGCGCGGCCAGACGCATGGCCGCCCGGATCTCCTCATCCGTGACCACGATCCCCGGACCGCACAGCCGCTGCAGCGTCGGAAAGGTGATCTCGCCCGGCATCGCCGTCAGGATCGCATCAGCAAAACCGACCTCCGGGCTGCCATGGCCCGTCCGCGTTCCCGAGGCGAGGGATTTCGTCGTGTCGTCAAAGCCTTCCGGCTCGACCGGGCGCACGCGCATCCCCGGCGCGTCGGCCTCCAGCGCCATGGAAATGCCCGCCGTCAACCCGCCGCCGCCGCAGCAGACCAGTACCGTGGCTTCGCTCACTCCGGCCGCGGCGGCCTGCGCCGCGATCTCCAGCCCGCAGGTCCCCTGCCCCGCGATCACCAGCGGCTCGTCATAGGGTTTGATCAGGGTCAGGCCCAGATTGCTGCCCAGACGGGCGCCAAGCGCCTCGCGGCTTTCGCCCCCGGCGCGGTCATAGAGCACAACTTCGGCCCCCAGGGCGCGGGTGTTGTCGATCTTCAGTTGCGGGGCGTCCTTGGGCATGATGATCGTCGCGGGCACGCCATGCAGGGCCGCCGCGCGGGCGACGCCTTGGGCGTGGTTGCCGGAAGAATAGGCCAGCACCCCGCGCACCCGCGCCTCCGGGTCCATCCCGCTCAGCGCAGACCACCCGCCACGAAACTTGAAGCTGCCGGTGTGCTGCAGACATTCCGCCTTGGCATAGACGGGGCGACCGGCCAGGTCGTCCAGAAAGGGCGAGCTCAACAGCGGCGTTTCCCGCACCACCCCTTTGGCACGCACAGCCGCGGCGCGGATCATCGTGATATCGCTCATGCAACTTTCTCCAATACGGCCTCAATCACCGCAATCGCCTCGGGCTCATCCAGAAACGGAACATGCCCCCGGTCCGCAATGTCGGCAAAGGCCATGTCCGGGCGGCGGCGGCACATGTCCTGCGCCGTCTCAAGGCTCAGGATGTTCGACCCCGTGCCCCGGATCAGACCCAGGGGCGCCCCCGCCAGGGCATCAAACAGGGGCCACAGATCGGGCATCACCGCATCCTCGGCAAAGGCCGGGGCCACGGCGTCTCGCAGGCGCGGATCATAGCGCAGATGCAGCTTGCCCCCCTCCTCGCGGTACAGCCGCCGGGCGAACGCCGCCCATGTGGCGTCCGGCACATTCCGAAACGCGGGCGCATAGGCCGCCGGAAGGGCGGCGGCGACCGCCTCAAGGCTGGTCAGGACGGGCGGTTTTCCGATGTAATCCATGATGTTGGCCAGGCCTTCCATCATGATCTCGGGACCCACATCGTTGAAGATCACGCCCGCAATCCGCGCCCGCGCAAGGGCGGCCAAGGTCAGGGCGACAAGCCCCCCGCGCGAGGTGCCCAGGATCGTGACCGTCTCCAGCCCCAGGTGATCCAGCAGGGTCAGCACATCCGCGGCCTCCTGTGGGATCGAATAGGTCTCCGGGCCCGGATAGTCCGACGCACCGCGCCCGCGGAAATCCATCCGGATGATCCGGGCGCGGTCCCCGAACTGATCCAGCACCGGTTCGAAATCCTCCATGTTCCGGGTCAGCCCCGGCAGGCACAGAACCGGGGTGCCTGTCCCCTGATCGTCATAGGCCAGCTTCACGCCATCGGGTGCTGTCACGAACGCCGTCATGCCGCCCCCACAAGATCGACCAACCCCGTCAGGTCCGACGCCACATGCTGCGGCGTGCCGGGCAGCCGATCCATGGGCTCACCCGCACGGTTCACCCACAAGGTCTGGAACCCATAGGCACTTGCCCCGGCCGCATCCCATCCGTTCGACGACACGAACAGCACCGCCTCCGGCGCCACGCCAAACCGCGCGCCCACCAGGTCGTACACCACCGAATTGGGCTTGAACCGCGCCACGGCCTCGACGCTCAACACATCGTCCAGAACCGCCCCCACGCCGGCCGAGGACACCGCCCCCTCCAGCATCGCCGGGCTGCCATTGGACAGGATCGCCGTGGTCAAGCCCGCCGCCTTGAGCGACGCCAGCATGTCGGGCACCTCCGGATAGGCCTCAAGCTCCCAGTACAACGCCAGAAGCGCCGCGCGCAGCTCCGCGTCACCGCCCAGGCCCGCCCGCTCCAGCGCCCAGTCCAGCCCGTCCTGCGTCACCTGCCAGAAATCCGTGTACTCACCGGCGATTTCCCGCAACCAGGAATATTGCAGCTGTTTCAGACGCCAATCGGTGGCCACCTGCACCCAATGCGCGGCAAACGCCGTGCGCTCCGGTTGCGCGGCCAGGTTGCGGGCCGCCGCCGCCACATCGAACAGTGTCCCGTAGGCGTCAAAAATAGGGAATTATATCGCAAAGTAACACTGCTCTGGATTATTCCTGTTCCAGCTTTGGCCTCCCGGCTTTGAGCGGATTAAAGAACGCGCCGCCCAAGTCTTCCATATCCGCACCCGGCATGTCGTATTCAGTTTCCATCTCGGCCTTGGTTGGCTGGAAGTGAGAATCGGCCAGCTTTTCTTTAAGCGTTTTGGGTTTGTTGGTCATGTTTGGCGCTCGCGTTTAGTTGTTTGATTTTCGGCGGTTACAGTACTTGCAAAGCATTTGGCAGTTATCCGCCACGGTCTTTCCACCTTGTGACCAAGGCTTGATATGGTCACCTTCCATCTGACTTATGTCAAATTGCTCGTTACAGATCGGGCAAACACCGTCTTGACGCTCAAACGCCTCAAGCTTCATCGCGCCTGTGAACGCCCTAATGCTCAGGTGCCGCTCATCGCCGTCCAGCACGTAAGGATAGACGCCCGCTTTCCGTGTCACGTCATCATCCATGAGCAGACGCTTGATCTCTGCCTCAAGCGTGTCAGGGTCCAGATCGGTCTCTTTGAATTGGTTGTAGAGCGGCCCCCATGCAACGCCTTTCATCTCTTTGCGATACTTGGGAAACGTCGCGTGCACCCAATCGATGACAGAGCGGAAGTGGTTCCATAGCGTAACGGCGCTGTTGTCGCGCTGATGCGCCGACATGTAGCTTTCAACATCACCGTCATTGATCCACCTGATCGCAGTTTCAAGGTAGTCCTGACGGATGGAATGGCCTTTCAGGTACTTGCTGCCGATGCTGTAAGCTGGGCAGTTTGGTCGGCTGAAATACCTCTTTGCATCCGACACCCAAAGCCCGTGATAGACGGCGTTTCGCAATTCCTGGTCGGTCAGAATCTCGCCCGCAATGTTGATCACCTCGAACCACTCCAGTCTCTCGCTGTCCGTCCCGGAGCAGGTGTAGATCATGAGATCATAGTTCAGGATTTGCTCTTGATGGTCAGCTTGCAGGTTGTGGAAAGCCAGCCCGTCAATGGAAAAAGCACCCTTCACGTATTGGCAAACCGAGATGGTGCGCTGCTGGCCGTCAATGATCTCGAACCTGTCATTGCCAATATCGGCCCAATACATGGTGTTGAGGGGAAGCCCGTTGCGGATCGTGTTGATCACGGCGTCACGCTGCTTGTCGCCATAGACAAATTCGCGTTGATAGGCAGGCCGTATATCAAGCTTGCCGCCATATCCCCGGACACCGCCGTCCCCGCCGTCGCAGTAGCCTTCAACCAGTTCCCGGACGGTCACTGTACGCAAGTCAATTTTCATGACTGGAACTTACGGGATTTTATAAAAATTCGTCTATAAATACAATGAACTACGTCGTTTCCACTTTCATCCTCCAGATAGTTTCCCCGGGAAGGCTTCCCTTTGAGCATAGGGTATCCATTCGCCTTTTGGCCTGACAATCCGGTTTTCCTTCCCCCATCCAGCCTCTTTTCAACGTAGTCGTCATAGAACTTATGGCTTTTGAAGCCATGGTCCCACAAAGACGAAAACCCCAATATCTCGAACTGATCGGGATTGTACTTGTCCAGAAAGGTGATCGGCACACCCATCGCTCCGGCCCAATCCATCGGAATATCATTGGTCTTGCTGACCTCGATAGCGTCGTAATTGTCGTAAGTCGGGTAATCCTCAGGCGCATACCTGCGGTACAGGATCAGTTCCTCGTGCCGCTTGTCATGGTCGAGGTTCGTGAACCAGCGAACGCCTTTGACCTTGATAAACCTGTTTCCACCTTCATCAATCCATGCCGTCGCAGCATCAAGTGGATAGTGATCCGGAACTCCAAACGTCCGATCCCCGCTCTTGATGCTGGGGCCGAACCAGACCTTGTTATCCTTGATCAGTGGGAAAAAGTCCTTGTAGGTGACAGCGTTCATGTTTCCGATAATCAGAAATTTTTGTCGTATTTCATCAACTGCGCGACGTATTCGCGGAACAATGAAAAGGGCGGGTTCGTCACCACGATGTCCGCTTGCTTGAGAATGTCGATGCATTCCTGAGTGCGAAAATCGCCGTCACCATCCAGATGGGTAATGCCGATATCCTCGGCCCTTGGTACAACATCCCCGTCCCGGAAACCGTCATATTCCAGTTTGATCGCCCGCTCGCAGTCATGCCGCGAAAAAAGGTCCGGATTCTGGTTCTTGTAGCAGGTGGTGATCAGTTTCCTGAGACCCAGAAACTCGAAGTTGTGACTGAAATAGTGAAAGAAGTTGCTGACGCGCGGATCGTCGCAGTTGCAATAGACAACCTTGCCTTTGAAATGCTTCTTATAGTGACGCAGTTCGTTTTCTATGTCTGACAGTTGCGTGTAGAACTCATCGTTCTTGGCCTTTCTGGCCGAGATAAGGTTTTGTGCCATGATCACGCACCATTGCGCGTGATTGGCTTTGCTCCGCTGCTCAACCCGTTATCGGCAATCAGGTCCACGTAGCGCAGCCGCTTTCCGTCCATCCCCGAGACCAAGCTGCCCATCTGGTCGATGGTATCTTTTGGGCGGTTGTTGTGGCGCCCCGAGAACTCGTCCACGTAGCGTTGCAGGTGTTTGGGCGACATTTTGTGATACACGCCATCAACGCCGCGCTTCATGGGTGCCCAGAAGCTTTCCAGCCCGTTTGTATGAGCCATATCGCGGACGTACTCGCCCGCTGAATGGTTTACCGCCTCATGGGGCCTGTCGATGCCCTTATACGCCTTGGCCTCATCCGTGTAGACTTGTGCGCCATCGGCGGTGTGATCGGTCACGAAACCCTGCAACGTCTCCGCGTCGGTCCTCTCAACCACCTTGGCATGAACCTTTCCCGTCGCACGGTCGCGGACACCAGAAACGGCGCTCTTGCCCACCGCCCCGCGCCCGGCTCTCAACTTCTTCTTCGCGTGCTTGTTCTTCTCCTTGCCACCCATATAGGTCTCATCGGCCTCAACCGGGCCGTCAAAGATCGGCGTCTTGGTCGCATAGGCTTCCCGAAGGCGATGCAGCATGAACCAAGCAGCCTTCTGGCCGATCCCAAGTTCCCGGTGCAACTTCATCGAAGACACACCCTTGAGGCTGGTTGTAAACAGGTAAATTCCAACGGCCCAAACCCGGTAAGACAGTTTGGAACTCTGCATGACACTGCCAATCCGAACTGTGAACATCGGCTTGTTGGGGCAATCCCGGCAACGGTGGGTCATGCTCTTGTGGTTAACGCCAACCCGAACATTGTCCGATCCGCAATGCGGGCAATAAGGACCATCCGGCCAACGTTGTTCCTCGATCCACTCTCGCGCTTTGGTCTCATCGCTGAACATGTCCGCGATTTGCAGAAGCGTCAAACCTTTGCGCTGATGCTTGCCGGGTGCTTTCTGTGTCATAGCTCACCTCTTGAAGTGACTATATGTTATATCACAGAGTCACTAGGGGCAAGGAAAATGTTACTTTGCGATATAATTCCCTTACATCCTGGCTGGAAAGCGAACGCCGTCGACTGCGGCCGTTCGATGGCGCGTCGCCGGCGCGTGCGATGGATGTCGGCAGCCCCGCACCTGAAACCGAAAACCGGACGCTGGTGCTCCGGATCCATGAGGAAACCGGCCAAAGCAGCTTGCCTGCGCATTTGCTCGGGGACGCGATCACGACACTCATGTCGGATTTCGCGGATTTGGACGTGTTCTTTCAGCCGCCCGATGACGCCATTCTCGGGCAGACGAAAGGTGCCATGGCGCTCGACATTCGGGCGGCCGATTTCGCCAGTGGGCGCACGCAGGTCGTCGCCCGTTTGACCACCCCCGAAAACGGCCGCCTGCTTTGGTCCCACACGGCACAGATCGACGCCCGGGATGACGAACTCTTTTCGTCCGAGGAAATTCCGGCACTTGCCTACGAGGCGGCTGAGATGCTGCTGACGGGTACAGCCAAGGCCAATGAGGATATCCCCCTGCGCAATCGGATCGACGGCCTCGTCGCGCGGGCCGTCAACGCGATGTTTTCCTACGACGCCGCGCAGCTTCGCTTGGCCGAAGCGCTTTTGGCCGAGGCGGACAAGCTGATGCCCGAACCGCGCATCGCGGCGTGGCGCAGCATGGTGCGCCAGATCATGATCGTGGAACGGACCGAGTCCGACCGCGACCGCCTGTCCTCGGAGGCCGAGCGCTTCGTGTCCGACGCGCTGCAAACCTGCAAGGGCAATGCGCTTGTCCTGGGCCTTGTCGCCCAATTGGGGGTGATGCTGGATGGCGATCTGGGCACATCCGAGGTCTTGGCCAATGACGCCGTTCGGGTTAGCCCCAACAACGCGTTCAGCCACGGTGCCTATGCGACGGTTGCCCTGCGTGGCGGCCGCCCGAAAGAGGCTTTGGCCGCGGCGCTGAGGGCCAGCGCCCTGGCGCGACGGTCACCTTACATTCATTGGTTTCATGGCCTTGTGGGTCTGTCCGCCCTGTCATTGGGCCGATACGACCTGTCGATCCGATACTATGAAATGGCGCACGCCCGCGCGCCCCATTTCCGCTCGGCCATCCGGCATTTGTTATGTCTTTACGAAACCGTGGGCGATCGGCTGTCGGCCTTGCGCATGCAGGACAAACTGGGGCGGGTCGAGCCGGGTTTTCAGATCGAACGCCTCCGCGAAGACCACCTCTATCCAGCCCATACATTGCGGCAAAAACGGTTGGTGCCGCAGATCGAGCTCAAGTCCTGAGACTGCCGACCGCCGGCCCGTCAGCGGAGACATAGCTTCCGATCTCGACCATCTTGGTTTCGAACTCGGCGATCCGCGCGGCGGCCTGTGGGCTGAGCGCGATCATCTCTGATACGATCGCTTCAACCACCGCGAACCCCGCGCCATGGGAGGGCAGCGGCTGCGGCCCCGTCATGGGGAGGCAGAACACGACATCTGCCCCGTCGGCGATGGGAGAGGCATAGCTGTCCGTGATGGCGATGACGCCCAAACCTTTGGACCGGGCCGCTTCGTGGGCGCGCACAACCTCGGCGGAATAGAGGGAGAAGGTGATTAAAACGACGATGTCGCCGGGGGCCGCATGGGCGAGCGTATCGGCGATACTGCCGGGTTCAACCAACGGGCGTTCGAAGTTCCGAAACGCCATACCGCCGGTGTAGGAAAAATAATGCGCGAGCGAAAAGCAACTGCGGACGCCCACACAGTAAATTCGGCTCGCCCCCAACAAACGTTCGGCCGCGTCCTTGATTCGGACGGAGTTCTCGGCCGAAAACGCGTCATCCAGATTGGCTTGTGTGGCAGCCCGCAGATCGGAGATCAGCGTGCTGTCCCCCTTCGAGCTGAGCCGGGCGGCCCGTGCCCCGTAGAGACCGCCGGATTGACGCAGCGCGGCCTGAAACGCACGCCGGCAATCGTCGTAGCCCGAAAACCCAAGCGCGATGGATAATCTGTAGGCTGTGTTGACGTTTACGCCCGAAACGTCGGCCAGACCCCGAACCGAATGAAACGCGACTTCCTGCGGATGGTGGAGCACCCATTGCGCCAATTTGGCAATCGCGGGCGAGCTATCGCGCACGACCTGGGCGAGATCGCGGCTCAATTCGTCAAGCGTTCTAGGTTCTGGCGCGGAGTGGTCCTGCATAGAAACATTTGATTCCACGACTTGACGAATTTCAACGTTTTGTTTCAAGTGACGGCACAACGACCATCCAAAATGTGTAAGTAGTGACAGGGAGCACATCATGAACAAGCATGTCATCGCAGCGCTGGTGGCGGGCACCACTGCCTTTGGCGCAGGTGCCGTTTCGGCACAGCAAACCTTTATCGCGATCGGCACCGGCGGCGTGACCGGCGTGTACTATCCGACCGGCGGCGCGATCTGCCGTCTGGTGAACCGGGACCGCGCCGAGCACGGCATTCGCTGTGGGGTGGAATCGACCGGCGGATCGGTCTTCAACATCAACGCGATCCGCGGTGGTGAACTGGAATTCGGCGTCGCTCAGTCTGACTGGCAATACCACGCCTTCAACGGCAGCTCGCGCTTCGAAGAGCAGGGCCCGTTTGAAGACCTGCGGGCCGTCTTCTCGGTGCACCCCGAACCCTTCACGGTCGTGGCCCGTGCCGATGCCGGCATCGAGTCGTTTGAAGACCTGCAGGGCATGCGTGTGAATGTCGGCAACCCCGGCTCGGGTCAGCGCGGCACGATGGAAGTGCTGATGGCCGCCATGGGCTGGACCATGGACGACTTCGCCGTCGCGTCCGAACTTCAGGCGGCAGAACAGTCGCAGGCGCTGTGCGACAACAACATCGACGCCATGATCTACACCGTTGGCCATCCGTCGGGCTCGATCCAGGAGGCCACCACGGCCTGTGACAGCGTGCTGGTGAACGTGGCGAACGACGCCGTCGACATGCTGGTTGACGAAAACCCGTTCTACCGCACCGCCACCATCCCCGGCGGCATGTATCGCGGCAATGACGAGGACACGATGACCTTCGGCGTCGGTGCAACCTTCGTGACCTCCGCAGACGTTCCGGAAGAAGTGGTCTACACCGTTGTGTCCGCTGTGTTTGAGAACATCGACCAATTCCGCAGCCTGCACCCGGCTTTCGCCAACCTGGACCCGGCGCAAATGGCAAATGACGGTCTCAGCGCCCCGTTGCACCCCGGTGCCGAGCGGTACTTCCGCGAAGCGGGCCTGATCGAGTAATCGGCACGACTGCCTGATTGAAAACCGGACCGGGCGGCCCCGCCGCCCGGTCTCTGTACCACAGGCCGCGTGTTTCGGCCGAACAAGGGGGGGGCCCGATGGCGGCGGATACCGACGGGCGCGAAGGGCGCCAATTTACCGACGAAGAATTGCAGGATCTGGTTGCCAGCACCGACAGCGGCGCGCGCAACCCCAAGAACCGCTATGTGGCGCTGTTGATCGCTGGCCTCGCGCTGGTTTGGTCGCTGTATCAGCTCTGGATCGCGCAGCCGATGCTGTGGTTCGGGGAATGGTTCTCGGTCATGAATTCGTCGCAGACCCGGCCGCTGCACCTGTTCTTTGCCATCGTGCTGGCGTTCCTGGCCTACCCCGCGTTCAAGAATTCCCCCCGTGACCGCATTCCGATCACCGATTGGATCCTTTTGGCCGTGGGCGGCTTCTGCACGTTCTATATTTTCTGGTTCGCCGATGAGCTTGCCTTGACGGCGCGCTCGGGCCTGCCAACTCAGACCCAGGTCATCATCGGGGCGGTTGGCATCGTCATCCTGCTCGAGGCCAGCCGCCGTGCGCTTGGGCCTGCGCTCACCGTCGTCGGCTCGCTGTTTCTGCTGTACGCCTATATGGGAACCGGATGGCTGATTCCCGATCTGATCGAGCATGAGGGCCTGAGCTTTACCTCGCTCATGAACGCGCAGTGGTTGGATACCGGCGGGGTGTTCGGCATCCCGTTGGGCGTCTCCACTGCCTTCGTGTTCCTCTTTGTCCTCTTTGGCTCTCTTCTCGATAAGGCAGGCGCGGGCAATTACTTCATCAAGCTTGCCTTCGCAGGCCTTGGGCATTTGCGCGGCGGCCCGGCCAAGGCGGCTGTCGTCGGGTCGGCGATGACCGGCCTGATTTCCGGCTCGTCGATCGCGAATGTTGTGACCACCGGCACCTTTACCATTCCACTGATGAAGCGGGTGGGCTTCACAAACGAACAGGCCGGTTCGGTCGAGGTGGCCTCGTCGGTCAACGGTCAGATCATGCCCCCCGTGATGGGCGCCGCGGCCTTTCTCATGGTCGAGTTCATCGGCATTTCCTACGTCGAGGTCATCAAGCACGCCTTCATTCCAGCGGTGATTTCCTACATCGCGCTGGTCTATATCGTGCATCTCGAAGCCTTGAAGAAAGACATGCCGGCCCTGGGTGAAGCCAAGAGCTTCATCGGCATGATTGGCAAATTCCTGATCGGGTTCGCCGTGGCCGGCGCCGGGTTCACGGCGCTGATCTACGGCGTCGGCGCGCTGCGGTCTGCCGTGCCAGATTTGTCCGGTCCGATCATGATGGTCGTGCTTGCCGCAGTTTACATCTGGCTGGTCGCTATCGCCGCGCGGAAGCCGGACCTCGAGGTCGACGATCCCAACGCCGAAAAAATCGAACTGCCGCAGGTCAAGGATATCTACGCCACCGGCCTGCATTTCGTGCTGCCGATCGTGGTCCTTGTTTGGTTCCTGATGGTTGAACGCCAGTCGCCAGCGCGGTCCGCTTTCTTCGCGACGGCGCTGATGATCGGCATCATCGCCACGCAACGCCCGCTCAAGGCGCTGTTCCGGGGCGAAGGCGCGCGGATGATGGAGGAATTCATCGGCGGGCTGGTTGATCTTCGGGAAGGCCTGATCGCGGGCGCGCGCAACATGATCGGTATCGGCGTTGCCACAGCTGCCGCCGGGATCATCGTCGCCACCGTCACACGCACGCCCATCGGCACGGAACTGGCCGGGCTGGTCGAGCAGCTTTCGGGCGGTGTGCTGTTCCTGATGTTGGTCTTGGTGGGCCTGTTCTCGCTCATCCTCGGCATGGGGTTGCCGACAACCGCGAACTACATCGTCGTGTCGTCGCTGATGGCCTCGGTCGTGGTATCTCTGGGTGCGCAGGAGGGGCTGATCGTTCCGCTGATCGCGGCCCACCTTTTCGTGTTCTATTTCGGGATCATGGCGGATGTGACACCCCCTGTGGGCCTTGCCAGTTTCGCGGCGGCGGCGGTGTCCGGGGGCGACCCGATCAAAACCGGCTTCACGGCGTTTTTCTACAGCCTGAGGACAGTGGCCCTGCCCTTCCTGTTCATCTTCAATCCCACCTTGATCCTCTACGGTGTCGATCTCGGGACTTGGGAGGGCATTCTGCAGGCCGTGTTCGTCTTCATCGTCGCGACATTCGCCATGCTGCTCTTCGCGGCCGCCACGCAAGGCTACTTCTTGGCCCGGTCGCGCATCTACGAGAGTGCCGCGCTTCTTCTGGTGGCCTTCACGCTCTTCGTGCCGAATGTGTGGCTGAACATGGTGCAGGACCCGTTCCGCGACATTGCACCAGCCGAGTTTGAGACGGCGCTGGCGGAGGCCGAAGAAGGCGAACAGTTGCGCCTTTTGATCCGAGGTCCGGAATTCAACACGGGTGAAACAGCCGAAACGACGCTGGTGGTGGATGCCGTCGGCGCGAGTGCCGCAGAGCGTTTGGCCAACACAGGCCTGCTGCTGTTGCCGGAAGGCGACGTGATGCGTCTGGACGAACCGATGTTTGGCACCGATACCGCCGAAGCGCTGATCGACTTTGACTTCTATACGGACGATCCGGTGCAGCTGGCCTCGGTTCAGGTCGCGCAGGAGCGCCTGCCCGAACAGGTGTTTTACATCCCGGCCCTGCTGCTCTTGGGGTTGGTGATCGTCCTGCAACGCCGACGTCAGACCAAACCGGCCTTTTAAGACCACGAAGGGAGGAGACATCCCATGTTCAAAACGGTCCTACTACCCATTGATCTGTCCGCGCCAAGCAGTTGGTCCAAAGCCCTGCCAGCGGCCTTGCGGCTGTGCCAACCCGAAGACGGCGGCGTGTTGCATGTGATGACGGTCATGCCCGATTTCGGCATGTCCGTTGTGGGCACCTATTTCGAGCCGGACTTCGAAGAAAAGGCCATGCACCAGTTGGGGGAAACCCTGTCGGACTGGGTGGCCGAAAACGTGCCCGACGGAACCGAAGTTCACCCGCATGTCGTGCATGGCCGGGTCTACGACCAGATCATCAATGCCGCCGACCGGCTCAAGGTCGATGCGATCGTCATGGGGTCACACCGGCCGGAACTGACAGATTACCTGCTTGGCCCGAACGCCGCGCGCGTCGTGCGCCACGCCAATCAGTCCGTCTTTGTGGTCCGAGGGGAATAGGCACCATGAGCCACATCTTTGGGCGCAGCTCGGGCCGTCTGCCAACGGCGGTTCGTGGCGAGGGATGCTATCTCTATGATGCGGACGGGCGCACCTATCTGGATGGATCAGGCGGGGCGGCGGTGTCGTGTCTCGGGCATTCGGACCCGGATGTGCGCGCGGCCATTCACGCGCAGCTTGATCAAGTGGCGTTTGCCCATACCGGATTTTTCACCTCCGAGGCCGCAGAAGATCTGGCGGACGTTCTGGTCGCACATGCACCCGACGGCATTGATCGGGTCTATCTGCTGTCGGGGGGATCCGAAGCGGTCGAAGCTGCCATCAAGCTGGCGCGCCAATACTTCCTCGAAACAGGGGAACCCGGGCGCCATAAACTGATCGCGCGACGCCAAAGCTACCACGGCAACACGCTTGGCGCTTTGGCCGCTGGCGGCAATGCCTGGCGCCGTGAAAAGTACGCCCCACTTCTTGTCGAAACACATCACATCGCGCCCTGCTTCGAATATCGCGAACGCCGTGACGACGAGAGCCCGGAGGATTACGGGCTGCGCGCCGCGAAAGAGCTTGAGGCAGAGATCGAGCGCCTGGGGCCCGAAACGGTCATGGCGTTCATTGCCGAGCCCGTCGTGGGCGCAACCGCGGGTGCAGTGCCGGCGGTGCCGGGATATTTCAAGGCCATTCGCGAGATTTGCGATCGCTATGGCATCCTGTTGATCCTGGACGAAGTCATGTGTGGCATGGGCCGCACGGGCACGCTTTTTGCCTGCGAGCAGGACGGCATCGCACCGGACATCGTCACAATCGCCAAGGGGCTTGGCGCCGGATACATGCCGATCGGCGCGATGCTGGCGTCCTCGAAGGTTTATCAGGCCATCGCGGACGGATCAGGAAGCTTCCAGCATGGCCACACCTATCATGCGCACCCCCTGTCGGCCGCCGCAGGACGGGCCGTGGTGCGCGCCATTCTTGACCGTGGGCTATTGGACCGTGTGCAGCAGCAAGGCGACACCCTGATGGCAGCGCTGACCGATCAGTTCGGACAACACGCCCATGTCGGCGATATCCGCGGCCGCGGTCTGTTCCGGGGCATCGAACTGGTTGAAGATCGCGCCACCAAACGCCCGTTCGATCCGGCCCGAAAACTGCACGCCCGTGTCAAATCCGCGGCCATGGCGGAAGGGCTGATCGTCTATCCCGCCGGCGGGACGATCAACGGGCGCGAGGGGGATCATGTCCTGATTGCCCCGCCCTTCATCATCGAAGATGCCCAGATTGATGAATTGGTCGGGAAACTGTCGCGCGCCGTGGATGCGGCCTTGGCCTAGGCCCACCGCACCGGGTCAGTCAGCCGCCAGCAACGCCAACACGGCCAGCTTTGCAACCTTGAGCCGGGCCAACAGGTCCGGTTTGCTTTTTGCGTCGTACTTGGCGTTTTTGCCGGTTGTGTAGAGAAATTCGGCCACGTCCCGCATTGAAACCTCGGGGTCATGGCAGCGATACCCGGCGCGTTCGAACGACCCGGCCATGAACGCAACCCATTTGGCTTTGGCCTCGACCACTTCCTCGGACGCGACCGCGTTGGCCCCATCCAGCAACTCTGCCAATTCGGGCCGCGCTTGGACCGCCTCGAACCTGGCGATCGGACCTGTCTGGAAATAGATGTCGACCCGGGTGCCAAGCCCATCCGCAGCCTCCCAGGCGTCCTGCATTTCGACCAGGGCTTCGTCCATGGCCAGACGCACCGCCGCGCGCAAAATCTCGGTCTTGCCGGGGAAGGCATTGTAAACCGTCTGCCGCGCAACTCCGGCTTCGGCGGCGATATCATTCATCGTCGTCTTTGCCACGCCATAGCGGGAAAACACCGTCAGCGCGGCCCGGACAATATGGTGCGTTCGATCCAACATTTAATTCGTTTGACATTTTGGCGTGAAAACGTCAATTGTACATTTATACGACATTTGTCCAATTGTATGAGTCGGGAGAAAAGCATACGGTGAACGGTGTTGAGCGCGAAGTGGATGTCGAAGACGACATGCCACTCCTTTGGATCCTGCGGGATGAGCTTGGGGTCACAGGCGTGAAGTTCGGGTGCGGCGTGGCCCAGTGCGGGGCCTGCACGGTTCACGTCGACGGGCTTGCCGTTCGGTCGTGCCAAGTTCCGGCCAGTTCCTTGGAGGGCGCCGACGTCACGACCATCGAAGGGCTTGGCACGCCCGAAAGCCTTCATGCGGTACAGGCCGCCTGGATCGAGCATCAGGTCGCGCAATGCGGATACTGCCAGTCCGGACAGATCATGCAGGCCGCATCGCTGTTGGACCTCAACCCCGACCCAACCGATGAGGACATCGACATCGTGATGAGTGGCAATCTCTGCCGCTGCGGCACGTATCCCCGTATCCGCGCGGCCGTGAAGACCGCCGCCGCAACCCTGCGGGAGGCATGAAACATGAGCCGTCTTGGTAAAATCGCGCGCCGCACATTTCTGATCGGGTCGGCCGCTGTTGTCGGCGGTGTCGCGTTCGGCGCCTACATGGTGCAACGCCCCGTCGCCAATCCCCTGGAAGACGACCTCGCGGACGGGGCGGCGACGTTCAATCCGTGGGTCTTGATCGATTCCGAACGGGTCACGCTGATCACCCCGCACGCGGACAAGGGTCAGGGCGTTGTATCGTCCCAAGCCGCCCTGATCGCCGAAGAGCTTGATATCGAGTTCGGCCAGTTCGAGACACAATTCGGCACGCCCTCTGCCGCCTATTGGAACACCGCCATGGGGGAAGAGGCAGTCCCGTTCCGCTCGACGGACGAAGGCCGTGTCGCCGAAACCATGCGCAGCATCGCCGGCGGCGCCTTCAAGCTGCTTGGTATGCAGGGCACCGGCGGCTCGACCTCGATGCCCGACAGCTTCGTGAAACTGCGGGAAGCCGGCGCCATCGCCCGGGAAACCCTCAAGCTTGCGGCCAGCACCCAAACCGGCGTGCCGGTCAGCCGCCTGACCACCGCGAATGGTGCCGTTCAACTGCCGGACGGCACGTCCATTCCTTACACCGACCTGGCCGCCGTGGCCGCGACGCTTGAGCCGGTCACCGACGTCCAATTGCGCGACCCAAGCCAGTGGCGCCTGATCGGCAAACCGATGGAGCGTCTCGACATCGTCGGCAAATCCACCGGCACCCTGCCCTACGGCATCGACCTCAGCTTGGAGGGCATGATCCACGCCACGGTATGCACCAACCCGCGCAAGGGGGGCGCACTGAATGGCTATGACGCCAGTGCGGCCCTCGAGATGCGTGGTGTCGACAGCGTGGTCGAGGTCAAAAACGGTTTGGCCGTCCTCGCCGACAACACCTGGCGCGCGTTCCAGGCCATGCGTGCGATCGAATTTGACTGGGGTCCTGCCCCCTACCCGGCCGAACAGGCGGATCACTGGGCCGCGATCGGCTCCAGCTTCACCGATGACAATCTCGACCGGAAATGGCGCGATGACGGGGATGCCGATGCCAGTCTGTCCAGCGGCACCGTGTTCGAGGCCGAGTATCGCTCACCCTATGTGGCGCACGCCCCGATGGAGCCCCTGAACGCGATTGTCCTCGTGGAAGACGATGGCGTGCAGGTCTGGACCGGCCACCAATTCCAGCGCCAATTGCTGGTCGAGGTGTCAAAGATCACCGGCCACGAGCCGGAGCAAGTGACGCTCCACAACCAGTATATCGGCGGCAGCTTTGGCCACCGATTGGAGTTTGACTATGTGGTCCAGGCCACCGAGATCGCCAACCAGCGACGCGGCACGCCGATCAAACTGACCTACAGCCGGGAAGAAGATTTCGCGCAGGATTTCACCCGCCATCCTGCCATCGGCCGGGGGCGTGGCAAGGTCGAAAATGGCCGTGTCGTCGCCCTGGACCTCGGCATCGCGGCACCGTCCGTGATCGCATCGCAAACCTCGCGGATCGGCCTGTCCGTTCCCGGTCCGGATTCGCAGATTGCAGCCGGCGCCTGGAACAACCCCTACGCGATCCCTGACTTCCGGATGCGGGCCTACCGCGCACCGGAACTGGCCCCGACATCGTCCTGGCGCGCCGTCGGCGCACCCGGCGCCGGGTTCATCTTTGACACGTTCCTTGACGAGTTGATCCACGAAGCGGGCGCAGACCCGATGGAAGAGCGCATCCGCCTGATGGATCACGCGGTCTCGCGCACGGTGTTGGAAACCGCCGCCGAGATTTCGAACTGGGGGGCGCCGCTTGCCGAGAACCAGGGTAAAGGCGTCGCCTTTGTGGAAAGCTTCGGTGTTCCGACGGCCGAGGTCATTCAAGTGACCAACACCGACCGCGGCATTCGGATCGATCAGGTGTGGGTCGTCTGCGATGTCGGCACGATCATCGACCCCGTGAACTTCGAAAACCTCGTCCAAGGTGGCGTGGTGTTCGGCCTGGGTCACGCGATGAACTGTGAGATCACCTATTCCGACGGGATCGGGCAACAGCCCAACTACCACGCACACGAGGCGATGCGGATGCATCAATGCCCCGAGATCACCGTGGTGGGGCTTGAGAACGGCTCGAAGATCCGCGGGATTGGCGAACCGCCGGTGCCCCCCGCGGCGCCCGCGCTCGGGAACGCGATCTTCGCGGCGACCGGTCAGCGCATCCGTGAGCTGCCGTTCTGGAACCACATCGATTTCGTGTAGGGGGCTGACATGTCATTTGTCCGTATTGCGGCCCTCGTCGGGGCCATGGCCGTCGCCGCAACCCTCGTTGCGCAGGCCGAGACCGTGGTCATCAATCCCCCCGCCGAAGGCTCGGTGGACGAGGTCACGGGCCTCGAAGCCTGGGCCCGGATTTACGAGGTGACATCGCATCCGCGGTGCTCCAACTGTCACGTGGGGGCGGACGGCATCCCGATGTGGTCCGGCCCCAGCTATGGGCGCACGCGGCCGCACGGGATGAACATCCGGGCCGGCGAAAGCCGGATCGGGGCCGAGTATGTGCCCTGTCAGACCTGTCATGCCGTGCGCGAAACCGGGGGCAACGACCTGCCAAACATGGCCCCCCAGGTGGCGATGATGTGGATGCTGCCGCCGTCAGAAGCCGCATGGTTTGGGCGGAGCTCGGCCGAGATCTGCGCGCAGCTGCGCGACCCCGAACGCAATGGCGGGCGTACCTTCATGGACCTGGCCAGCCATTTGGACCACGACCTGATCCTGCATTGGGCCTGGACACCGGGCGGCGGACGGGAACCGGCCCCCTACTCCCTTCAGGAACATGTCGACGACGTGTTGATCTGGGGGGTCGCCGGGATGCCCTGCCCCGAGTAAGCCCCGGCCTCCAATCCGATGACGTGAACCGCGCGCTCGATCCGGGCGCGTGGTTTTTCGTTGTGATGGGCTGGCCAATTGCCTGGATCGGCTTGGGCGAACAGGCCTCGAAAAGGATCAATTGGGCGACTCTTTGCGCTCAATTCACGGGCTTTTGCACGAAATACCTGCCGTTTTGTTCACCACCGCCCGTTTGCCGAAGGTTTCAGCGGCCCGCGGTTTGACGCTGTCTGCCCTGCCATCACAGGCTTGAGGTGCGCAGAGCGTTTAGGGTTCCGCCCGAGCCAATCGGGGCCTGGTCCGAGAAATGCAGCCGGACGGCAAATTCCGTTCGGTACACGGCGGGGCAAAATCCCGGGAGATTCCTGCGCACCCAGTTCGGCCTCTCCCCGACCCTCTCACTTCCTGGCCGAACGCAGAGATTGAACTCGTTCGGAGGAACTGAAGATGCTCAAGACTACATTCGCCGCTGTCGCGGCCCTCGCCCTGGTCATGACCCCCACCCTTGCGACGGCGCAGGACCGCACCGAATTTCGCGTTGCCTGGTCGATCTATGTCGGCTGGATGCCCTGGGGCTATCTCGAAGACAGCGGGATCATGGACCGGTGGGCCGAGCGCTATGGCATTGATGTCGAGATCGTGCAGATCAATGACTACGTGGAATCCATCAACCTCTACACCGCCGGCGAGTTTGACGGCGTAAGCGCCACGAACATGGATACGCTGTCGATCCCGTCGGGCTCGGGCATTGACACTACCGCCCTGATCGTCGGCGATTTCTCCAACGGCAACGACGCGGTCATCCTGAAAGGCGAAGGCGGATTGGAAGACCTTGCCGGCATGCCGGTCAATCTGGTCGAGCTGTCGGTGTCGCACTACCTGCTCGCCCGCGCGCTGGATTCGGTCGGACTGGCCGAACGCGATCTGGACGGTGTGATCAACACCTCCGACGCCGACATGATCGCCGCCTTCCAGACCGAGGACGTGGAAGCCGTCGTCACCTGGAACCCGCTGGTCTCGACCATCGCGGAAAGCCCCGAGGCCAACATCCTGTTCACCTCGGCCGACATCCCGGGCGAAATCATCGACATGATGGTGGTGAACACCGAAACGCTGGAAGCAAACCCGGATTTCGGACGGGCCCTTGTTGGGGCCTGGTACGAGTTGATGACCATCATGTCGTCCGACACGGATGAAGGCATCGCGGCCCGCACGGCGATGGCCGAAGCGTCCGGCACCGACCTGGCCGGCTACGACGCACAGTTGGCCTCGACCGAGATGTTCTACAACCCGGCCGATGCCGTGGCCTTCGTGGAAAGTGAAACCCTGCCCGAAACCATGGTGACAGTGGCCGAGTTCCTGTTCGACCAGGGCATTCTGGGCGAAGGGGCCCCGAGCGCGGACTTCGTGGGGATCGAATACCCGGGCGGCGTGACAACCGGCGACACGTCCAACGTGCAGCTGCGCTTTGACCCAAGCTTCATGCAGATGGCCGCTGACGGCGCGCTCTAAGCCAGACCCGAGGGGGCGGAGCCATGCGGTGGATCAACCGGGAACCGAGCGCGGTTGCGCGCTTTGCATTGGCGGCAACGCCATTTGCACTGGTGGCCTTGGCCTATGCGGCCGGGTCGGCCGCGCGGCTGGCCGAAAATCCGCAGGATCGCATCCTCCCCGCCCCCTCGACCCTGGTTGAAACGGCCATCCGGCTCCTGACCGAACCGGATCGCCGCTCGGGCGAAATCCTGTTCTGGGGCGACACGGTGTCCAGCCTGTCTCTGCTGTTTGCCGGGGTCGGCATCGCGGCCTTGATCGGGCTGTGTTTCGGGCTGGCCATCGGATTGATCCCCGTCGTTCGCTCGACGTTCAAAGGCTTCGTGGCTGTGATCTCCATGATCCCGCCATTGGCTGTTTTGCCAATTCTTTTCATTACGTTAGGGGTCGGGGATACGGCGAAGGTCGCCCTGATCGCCATCGGCATCACACCGTTCCTGATCCGCGACCTCTCGGCCCGCACGATGGAGTTGCCGCAGGAACAAATCGTCAAGGCGCAGACGCTTGGCGCGTCGTCCTTCGCCATCGTGGTGTCGGTTGCGCTGCCACAGATCATGCCGCGCCTGATCTCGGTGGTTCGGTTGTCCCTGGGGCCCGCGTGGTTGTTCCTGATCGCCGCCGAGGCCGTCGCATCCGACAGCGGTCTTGGGTATCGCATCTTCCTCGTGCGCCGGTTCCTCGCGATGGATGTGATCCGGAACTACGTCGCGTGGATCACGTTCCTGGCGTTCATGTTCGACTGGGCGCTCTCCCGGCTGTCGCGCTGGCTTTACCCTTGGGCGGAGACACGGGCATGAGTTTCGTCAGCGTCGAAAACATCTTTCAGAGCTATGACCGTCGCCCCATCCTCGAGCGCGTGAACCTGAGCGCCGAAGAGGGCGAGTTTGTCTCCATCGTCGGGGCGTCAGGCTGCGGAAAATCGACCTTCCTGCGCCTCCTGTTGGACCAGGAACGGCCAACCCGCGGAGCCATCTTTGTCGACGGCGCGCCGCTGAAGGGGGAACCAGACCGGTCCCGGGGTATCGTCTTCCAACGCTATTCGGTGTTTCCGCATCTGACGGTGCGCGACAATATCGTGGCTGCCGAAGGACTGTCCAAACCGCTTGGTCGTGTGTTCGGCGCCGTGAAGCGCGCCGCGCGGGCCCGCGCCGATGACGCGCTGGAGCGTATCGGTCTGTCCCATGTGGCCGACCAGTATCCCTCTGCGCTGTCTGGCGGAATGCAGCAGCGGCTGGCGATTGCGCAGGCGCTGGCCGCCCGTCCCCGGATCCTGCTGCTGGACGAGCCGTTTGGCGCGCTGGACCCCGGCACGCGCGAGCAGATGCACGATTTTCTGCAAGACCTGCGGGCCGAAACGCAAATGACGGTTTTCATGGTGACCCATGATTTGCCCGAAGCTTTCAAACTGGGCGACCGGGTGATCGTGTTCGACAAGACCCGGTGGGACCCCCACGACCCGGCAGCCTATGGCGCGACGATTACCTACGATTTCGATGCCCAGAACGGTGGCATTCCCTATCAATTGGAAGAGGACGAACATGTACTGGACACAGACCCAGAAAAGCCGGTCGCATCACCCGGCTGATCGGCCGGACCGGGATCGCCATGCGCATCATCCGGACCTGACCAAGCTGCAGGGCTGGAAAAGCATGAAAGCCGAAGCCGATCTGCCCGAGGGTCGATGGGATGAGGAGCGGCGTTGGGCCCTGCGCATGGGCCTGACTGGGGCCGACAGCATCGAGGACAAGTCGATCCCGACCTTTGCGCGGGGCGAGTTGCCCCACTACGCCGGGATCAACACCTTCCTCAAAGCGCCCTATGCCGAGGATGTCACCGAGGTCAAAGACTATGACGCGACGGTTCTGGGCATCCCGTTCGATGGGGGCACGACCTACCGGCCTGGAACCCGGTTCGGACCGCAAGGCGTGCGCAAGATCAGCGCGCTTTACACACCCTACAACTATGAAATGGCGGTCGATCTGCGCGAACAGATGACGCTGTGCGATGCAGGGGATGTCTTCACCATCCCGGCAAACCTCGAAAAAAGCTTCGACCAGATCAGCCGCGCCGTCAGCCATGTGTTCAGCTCTGGCTCTCTGCCGATCATGATCGGGGGCGACCATTCCATCGGCTTCCCCTGCGTGCGCGGGATCGCGGAATGCACCTCGAAAAAGATCGGGATCGTGCATTTTGACCGGCACGCGGACATCCAGGAAAAGGATCTGGATGAGCGGATGCACACGACCCCGTGGTTCCATTCGACCAATCTGCCCAACGTCCCGGCAAAGAACCTGGTGCAGGTGGGGATCGGCGGGTGGCAGGTCCCCCGCGAGGCGGTCAAGGTCGCGCGCGAGCGGGAAACCAACATCATCACCATGTCCGACATGGAAAGGATGGGCGTCGACAAGACCGCCGAAATGGCGCTCGAAATGGCGTGGGACGGCGTCGACATGGTCTACATGTCTTTCGATATCGACAGCATTGATTGCGGGTTCGTGCCCGGCACCGGGTGGCCGGAACCCGGCGGCTTCCTTCCGCGAGAGGCGCTGGCTCTCGCGTCCAAGGTGGCCGCAGAAGGGCTCTGCGGCATGGAACTGGTCGAGGTGTCCCCACCCTATGACACGTCCGACATCACCGCGCTGATGGGAACGCGGGTGATTGTCGATGTGCTTGGCTCGCTGGTCGCCTCGGGGAATCTGGGCAAGCACAAGGCCCATATCGACAAACCCGTCACCATCCCGCATGGCGAATTTGAAGGCCGGAGGTGGTCGAATGCCACATGATATCGTGAACGGGCATATCGGCCATCACCACCACCATCCCCACGATCACAACCATCCGCATGGCGCGGATCACCTGCACAGTCACATGCCGCCCGAGGATCAGGCCGCCGACCTGCAGGTCTTGGCCACGCAATTCATCGATGGATTCGTCCAAGCCGCCGACAAGGCCGCGTATTTGCGCTTGGCCGGGGTGCCTTTGGAGCGACCGGGCAAGGACGGACAAACGGCGCTGAAGCTTGTGGATGTCGAACTGACCACCGAATGGCAGGTCGGCACGGCCTCTCCGTCCTTTGGGTCCCGGGAACTGAGCTATCTCCCCTTTCCCGGCGAGATGATCCGTGAACGCACGAACATGGCCTTGGTCTACGTGTCGACGGACGAGAAAGACAAACTGGATATCCGCCATTTTCTGGCGACACGCGAAAGGGACTAAATGATGATCCGTACTCTGATTGCAGGCGCCAGCATGCTGGCCCCCTCCGCTCTGCTGGCCCACGACGCCGGCGGCCTGCCGCACGCGCATCCGCACGGTCTGGAAACCGCGGTTGCCGCCGTTGGCGTCGCCGTCGCCCTAGCCTTGGTTATCGGGTATTTGCGCGCCCGGTGACGGGTCCGAGGGGTCGGGCTGATATTCGAGCACATCGCCCGGCTGGCAGTCCAATTCCCGGCAGATGTTCGCCAGCGTTTCAAAGCGGACACCCTTCACATGGCCGCGCTTGAGCAAGGACAGGTTCGCCTCGGTGATTCCGATGCGTGCCGCCAATTCTTTCGAACTCATCTTGCGCAAAGCGATCATCACGTCCAATCGCACGATGATGGGCACTAGATGAACTCCGCGTTTTCTGCCGCGATGGCGCGGGCCATCGACCAGACATGCCCCAAAGCCCAGATCAGCAGGCCGATCAACAGCCCCAAGACTGCATGGCTGGACACGACAAACGCCAAGACGCGTTCCCCCGGGCCAGCCCCGGCACTTAGAACAAGACCAAGGGCCGTCGGGACGACCAGGGCCAGCGCCCCGGCGGCCGTTATCCACCGGCCGGTCCGGGCCAGCGCGGCGGGCACCCGCGTTCCGAACCAATCCGCCCCGGCAAATTCGTCAAAGCAATCCGCGGCGGCAAAGCACGCCCGCGCAAGCGCCAGCGCCGGCAACACCGCAAGACCGCCCGCCACCACCCAAAGCAAAGGCGCGCCGTGACCGGTCGGGGCTAGGCCCAACTGGACCGCCACCGCAACACGCGCGTCACCGAACACCCAGGACAGAAGCACCGCTGCGGGGAACGCCAATCCCACCAATCGATAAATCCAACCCGCCCATCGTGCACGGTATTGGAGGGTTTCAAGCAAGCGGGACGTGGGATCGGACATGACAAAGCTCCTCAAATCCAGGTCAGAGTATGGTGATTCTTTCTGTTAAACAATAATTCCTTTCTGTTTTGATTGATTTGGAGAAACTGGCCCCTTTCATCTTGTTCAGATGTCGAACGGTCCTGCATTCCGCCTCCCTCCTTCTGCAAAACTGGCCGTAGAATGAAATCCGTCCGGGGGATAAGGAACACATCGCCGAGCCGGATGGAGGCCTCCGGTGGGCGAACACGAGGGCAGAAGATGGACGCAATTCTCTTTGATTGTGATGGCGTGTTGGTGGACACAGAAGCGCGCGCCAATGACGCCATGGCGGCGCTGATCTCGTCGCTTGGGGTTCCAACGACCGGTCCGGACTGCCGCGCACGCTTTCAGGGTCTGTCTTTGGCCGCGGTTGCCGAACAATTGGCCCGCGACGACGGCCTGAACCTGAGCGTCAGCCAGATAACCGAGGCAGTCGAGGCTGCGCTGTCGTCGGGCGTTCGTGAAATGCCCGGCGCGACAGAGTTGGTGAGACGGGTGCAGGCCAACGGGCTTGCCACCTGCGTTGCCTCCTCCGGCAGTGTCGAAAAGATGCAGCTGACGCTGTCGCAGACCGGCCTTTTGCCATTCTTCGTTGGACGCCTTTACAGCACATCGATGGTCGCACGAGGCAAACCGGCCCCCGACATCTTTCAACATGCCGCGCGGCAGCTTGAGGTCGACATCGCCCGGTGCGTCGTAATCGAGGATTCGCTATCGGGTATTCGCGCCGGGGTGGCCTCCGGCGCCCAGGTCCTGGCCTTGTGTGCCGACGATTTTGCTGATCCTGACGCGGCCAAGGCGCTTGGGGCGCGGCCGGTCTTCAGCCACGCCGAAGTATCGGACCTTTTGGGCCTATCGACCGCGCGGTCGGCGGACCCCTAACGACCGATGGCATAGGCCTGCATCAGGCGGGGCGTCGCCCCGGCCCGCAGCAGGCCATCGGGATCCCGCGCCGCCGCCGTCAACCGCCCGACCGACCAGGGCGCCGCCACCTCCACGTCATGTCCACGCGCCCGCAAATCATCCAGGACGTCAGGGCCAAACGCCGGTTCCGCCATCAAATGCCCCGGACGTGCCTCACGCGGGTAGAAGGAGGATTGGAAATGACCGGTGTGAAACAGCGGCGCGTCAATCGCTTCCTGAAGGTTTGCGGTGCCGTGGACGAGGCGAAGGAACAGGATCAATTGCCATTGGTCTTGCTGGTCGCCGCCGGGCGTACCGAAGGCCAGTTGCGTGCCATCCGGCCCTTGCGCCATGGACGGCGACAGCGTGGTGCGCGGCCGTCGACCGGGCGCCAGCGAGGTGGGATAGCCTTCGTCCAGCCAGAACATCTGTGCCCGGCTGTTCAATGGCATGCCCAACCCCGGCACCACGGGCGAGGATTGCAACCACCCTCCGGACGGTGTGGCGGACACGGCGTTGCCCCATCGATCGATCACGTCCAGATGAACCGTGTCGCCACGACGTTCGGTCAGATGGGCCATCGTCGGTTCACCCGCGCCGATACCGGGGCCACCCCCATGATCCCACTCTGCCCGTGCGACGGCGGCTGTCGCCCAGTCTTCTAACCCCGGGATCGCCCCCGGGCGTTGCAGGTGCGATGCCGATGGTTGGATCAAAGCCCGGCGCGCTTGGGCGTAGGCGTCGGACAAAAGGATTTCGGTTGGCACGTCCGCGTGGGCCGGATCGCCGTAATAGGCCTCGCGGTCCGCAAAGCTGAGCTTCATCGTTTCCGTGACCGTGTGCACGAACTGCGCCCCCGAAAGATCCATCTGCGCCACGTCCAACCCCGCGAGGATGTTCAGCGATTGCAGCAGGGTCGGGCCCTGGGTCCACATGCCCGCCTTCCACACTGTCCACCCGGCATACGTGGTCTGGAGCGGCGGTTCGTAGCTGGCCTGCCACGCCGCGAGGTCATCGCCGGACAGGACACCCTTGCGGCGCGCGCCGGCCGCGTCCATGACTTCGGCGTCTTGCAGATAGGCGTCAATGCGCTCGGCGATGAACCCTTCGTAAAAGGCGCGGCGTGCCGCTTCGATCTGGCTTTCCCGGCTGTCTTGCGTTTCGGCTTCTTGCAAGAGACGTTCCCACGTCTGCGCGAGGTCGGGGTTCTTGAACATACCGTTCGGCTTGGGGGCCTGCCCGCCCGGAAGCCAGGTGGCGTAGGAGGTCGGCCATTCCGCTTCGAAAAACGCGGCCAAGCCGGCAATGGTATGCGCAACCCTTGGCAACACGGGATGTCCATGGCGCGCATAGTGGATCGCAGGCTCCAGAATATCGCGCAATGGCAAGCGCCCGTGGTCGCGCAGCATCAGCATCCAAGCGCCGAACGCGCCGGGCACAACCGTTGCAAGCAGTCCGGAGCCCGGGATCAGATCCAAACCCTCGGCGCGGTAGTGGGCGATCGTGGCCTTCGCGGGCGCGGCGCCCTGGCCGCAGATGACTTGGGGCGAGTCGGCGTCCGCCGTGCGGATCATCAGCGGCATATCCCCGAGCGGCCCATTCAAATGCGGCTCGACCACCTGCAGAACAAATCCCATTGCGGCCGAGGCATCAAACGCGTTGCCACCCTGTTCCAAGATCTTCATGCCAACCGCCGATGCGATCCAATGGGTGGACGCCACAACGCCGAAGGTGCCTTTGATCTCGGGCCGGGTGGTAAAGGTCATGACGTTGTCTCTTTTTGGGGAGCGTGACGCTGTATCTGGTCCCCCAGATAAAGCGCATCCATCGAATTGCCACGCCGAGACGTCGGTGGAACCGACGGAAACTTGGACCGGGGCCGCCCTGTCGCCTAGGGTAGCTGCATGGCCGTGCAACAGGATCATCGACCCGTGACCACATTCAAAACCATGTGCCCCATGAACTGCCATCCGACGCTGTGCGGGATGACCGTGACCTTGGGCGACGACCAAACCGTGTCGATCACCGGCGATGAAACAAACCCCGACAGCCAAGGCTTTCTGTGCATGCGGGGCAAAGCGGCCCATGAAATCGTCGGGAACGCGCGCCGTTTGCTGACGCCCATGGCCCGGACCCGTCGCGGCCAGGACAACTGGTCGAATATCAGTTGGGACACCGCACTGGACGAGATTGCATCGCGAATGCACGATGTCGGGCCGGACCGGGTCGGCTTCTGGCAGGGCCATGGCAACATGAGCAACGACTACGCCTTTGGCGTAAAGCGGGCGCAGATGGAGCGCTTTTCCAATCTGTACGGGTGCCAGCACTGGAACCCCGCGATGATCTGTTGGGGCTTGGGCGGCTTCGGGCTTGGGCTGACAGGGGCATTGGAGACCTCCACCAAGGAAGACCTCGGCGAAAACGCGGAAATGGTGATCCTTTGGGGCGCCAACACGGTCAGCCAGGCCAACACGATCCGCCACGTCGAACTGGCCAAGCGGCGCGGTGCGCGGATTGTCGTGATCGACGTTCGCCGGACCGAGGCGTCGGCTCTAGCCGATGATGTCATCCTGATCAAGCCCGGCACGGACACGGCCCTGGCGCTTGCGATGATGCATGTGATCCTCGGGGATGGGGCGTGGGATGCCGATTTTGTGGCCGATCACACCGTCGGCTTCGAAGACCTCAAGCGACATGTCGCGTCCCTGACGCCGGCATGGGCGGAAGCCAGAACCGGCGTTCCGGCCGCGCAGATCGAAGCACTGGCCCGGCGCTACGCCGCGACACGGCGGGCGATGATCGTGCTTGGCGGGTCTTCACTGCACAAGGGGGGGAACAAGTGGACGGCCGCGCGCGCGATCTCGTGTCTTCCGGCCCTCACGGGCAGCTATGGCGTGGCCGGCGGTGGCCTTGGCCCCCGTCACGGCGGGCGCAGCCAAGGGGCCGGGTTTGTCGATCTGTCCGCAGCAGACAGGCGGCGGCACCCGCCCCGCATTCCCAACCAGATGGAGGCCATCGTCGAAGGGATGGAACGGGACGAGATCAAGGTTCTGGTTTCGATCGGATCGAACATCCTGTCGTCCTTCCCGGACAGCACCCGCTTGCGCAAAGCCTTGGACAGGGTCGACCTGATCGTGGCCTACGACATCTTCCCCAACCAGACGATCCGGGAGGTCGCGGATATCGTCCTACCCGGAACGATCTGGCTCGAAGAACTGGGGGCAAAGGCCACAAACACCCACATTCACCTGTCGGACCGGGTCTTGCCGCCGGCGGGCGACGCCCGGCCGGCATTCGAGATCTACAAGGGCCTCGCCACACGCCTCGGGGTCACGGACGTGTATCCGTGGCCCGATCAGGAGGCCGCGATGGACGCGGCGTTGGACCACCCGGCCACGGGCCACACAACGGTCGCCGCGATGCGCGCGAACGGTGGGCGGCAAGCGTTGAACATTTCGCATGTGGCGTATCCCACCCGAGCCTTCTCCACGCCGTCGGGAAAGATCGAGTTTTCGTCCGAACGCGCCGTCGCTATGGGCCTGCCCGCCCTGCCCACAGCGACCGATCCGGACGGCGCGGCGGCGGATCTGGTGCTGGCCCAGGGCCGTACATTCGCGCATTTCCATTCCTTCTACGACCATGCCCGCGCGCTGCCGACGCTGGCCGCCCGCGAGGCCGCACCCGATCTGTGGATCGCGCCCGCCGATGCGTCGGCCCGCGGGATCGAAGACGGGGCGGCGATTGAAATCGCGAACGCGCGCGGCACGTTCGAGGCGCGTGCAAAAGTGACGCCGCGCATGCCGCAAGGGGCCGTTTGGATGCGGGACGGATGGCCGGGCTTCAACACCCTGACCGATGGCGCTGCCGTTCTTCCGGACACCGCATTGGACGCGTTCCCATTCTCGGTCGGCCAAGGCGGGTTCGGCGCCCGGGTGACCATCCGACCATTGAACCCGTCCTGACACGGCCGCACCCGGCATCACCTGTGTCCGGCTGGCCCGACCGGGCGGCGCGCAGGTTTTGCCATCCGATAGAACTCCGGCCGCGCTTGCTCGGTATCACACCAGCGCGTGATCAGCCGTAGAGGGCTTCGATCTGGTCGGCATAGCTGCGCTCGATCGAGGCGCGGCGGACCTTCATGGTCGCCGTTACCTCGCCGTCATCGTGGTCGAGCTCTTTTTCCAGCAGATGCACTTTCTTCACCTGCTCGACCCGCGCCAGATCGCCGTTTTGCTTCTCGACCTCGCTGTCGATGAGCGCCCTCACCTCGGGCGTTTCCGTGAGCGAGCGGAAGGTGGTGTAGGTGATGCCCTTGTCCTCGGCCCAAAGGCGCACCGTATCCATGTCGATCTGAACAAGAGCCGTCACGTACGGCCGCCGGTCGGCCACAACGATGGCTTCCTTGATAAACGGGGAGGCCTTGATCGTATTCTCAATGAGGGACGGGGCAAGGTTCTTGCCCGCCGCGTTGATCATGATGTCTTTCTTGCGGTCAACGATCGAGATGGACCCGTCTTCGTCCATCTCGGCCACGTCGCCCGTGTGCAACAAGCCGTCGACAATCGTGTCGGCGGTCGCCTCGGCGTTGCCGAAATACCCTTTGAACACAATGCCGCCACGCACCAGCAGTTCACCATCCTCGGCAATCTTCAACTCAACCCCTGACAGCGGATGACCGACACGCCCGGCGGACGCGCTGAAGGGCGGTTGCACCGTGGCCGCACCGGTCGTCTCTGACATGCCCCAGGCTTCGCGCACATCGACCCCGATCCCGCGCATGAAGGCCAGCAGATCCGGCGTGATCGGCGCGGCTGCGGAAACGGCGAAACGGCACCGCGACAGCCCAAGGTACGAGCGGATGTGGCGATACACCAAGAGATCCCAAAACGCATGCGCGAGCCTCTGGCCGGCGGTCCAATCGCACCGCCGGATCGCGCCGCGCGCGCGCCCTGACCGGAGGGCCGCAAGCGTCAACGCGCGCCGGATCGGCCCGGAGGTCTGTGCCTGCACCGAGATCGTGGCCTGCATCTTTTCCCAGATACGCGGCACACCAAAGAAGATCTCGGGCGCCACATCCCGCAAATCCAGTGTCACGGTGCGGAGGCTTTCCCCGAAATTCATGACGCGCCGCCCTGACAAGGCGTTGACCACCGTCACGTTCTGCTCGGCGATGTGGCACAGCGCCAGATAGCTCAGGATGTTGGTGCCTTGCGGGAAGCCCTCGAACAAATCCTGCGCGATATCCAACGCCGTCGACAGGTTCGCATGGCTGATCTCAGCCGCTTTGGGCAGGCCGGTTGACCCGGAGGTGAAGACCATCATCGCCGTATCGTCCGGTCGGATCGCGGCCTTTCGGGCGGCGACCTCCTCGGCGTGCCGGGCCAACGCTGTGCGCCCCTGCGCCAGAAGCGCCTCGAACGACAAAAGGTTCAGCGTGCTGTCCCCACGGGTTCCCTTGGGATCAAAGATAATCAGCTGACGCAGCGCAGGCAGGTCCCCTTCCAACGCCTTGATCTTGTCCAGTTGCTCCTGGTCTTCGATGAACAGGACCGTGGTCTCAGAGGCCGTCACGAGATGCCGGATTTCCGCCGCCGGGGACGTGGGGTACATGCCGACGGTGACACTGCCCGCCGCCATGATCCCGAACTGCGCCAACACCCATTCCTCGCGGTTCTCGGATAAAACCCCGACATGCCCGCCTTGGTCGAGCCCGAGGTCAATCAAGCCTGCGGCCAGCGCATCGACGAGATCCCGCAGATCGGACCAAGAGCGTTCCTGCCAGATGCCGTGCCGCTTCTGGCGCATCGCGACCACGCCCGGCGCCTGTTTGGCATGGGCGTCAATCATGTCGACCAGGGTTCTGAAATCCGTCAACTGAGCCACCTTTTGCGCCGCTTGTAGTGCTTGACGTCCCGGAAGGAGGTTGTGCCGCCATCCCCCATTCCGAGGTAGAAGGACTGGATGTCGGGATCGTTGCGCAGGGTTTCCACATCGCCCTCCATGACGATCTGGCCGTGTTCCATCACATAGGCACTGTGGGCGACTGAAAAGGCGACCGAAGCGTTCTGTTCAACCAGCAGGATGGTCATCACGTCCTCTTCGTTGAACCGACGAATGGTGTCGAAGATTTCCTCAACAACCTTGGGGGCCAAACCGAGGGACGGCTCGTCCATCAGGATCATACGCGGCCGCGCGACCATCGCGCGTCCGAAGGCAAGCATCTGTTGCTCGCCGCCAGACAGAAACCCCGCAACCTGTTTTCGCCGTTCGGCCAGCCGGGGGAAGAAGGCATAGACCTTGTCATAATCGGGCGCGACGCCCCGCCCCTCCAAGGCATAGGACGCCGCGGTCAGGTTTTCTTCGACTGTCAGCTCGGTGAAGATGCGGCGCCCTTCCCGCACATGGAACAGGCCACTCCGAACAAGCGCATCAGGCTCCATCCCGGCCACGTCGCGCCCGTCAAACCGGATCGCGCCCCCGTCAATGGACCCATGTTCCAACGCCAACAGGTTTGACGCAGCCTTGAGCGTCGTTGTCTTGCCTGCACCGTTGGTGCCCAGAAGGGCCACGATCTGCCCTTCCGGCACGCTAAGCGACAGGCCCCGCAAGGCCTGAACAGAGCGATGATAATTCACCTCGATGTTTTCGATCTCGAGCACGCGCGCCTCCCCGCGGCGGCCCCGGACCACGGCCCGGGGCCAAAGGCTTAGACCGTGAACCAGTCGGAGGTCGGGTTGAACAACCGGTTTTCGGCCGAGTAGCTGTACACCCGGCCCGTTCCGATCTTGTTGTCGACCATCGAAACGTTCGTTCCGAAGAAGCCGCCCGTATCCCAATCCTGGATGCTGGACAGCGCCTCGGCCGCGTTGTCCGCGGTCAATTCCATGCCCTGGTCGGACACGCGGCGCAGTGCCTCCAGCCCGATCTGCATCGAGAACAGGGCCTGCAAACCCCAGGTCGGCATGTAGTTTTCCAGCGGCGTGCCCGCAAAGTTTTCGGCCTGGAACGCGGCAAACCGGTCGTAGGCCGGTCCGCGATCGGCATCGTAGAAATAGCGGTAGGGCATGACGCCGGAATAACCTTCGAGGAAGGGACCCGCCTCGGCCGTGACACGGTCGGCAATGAAGTTTTCCATGCCCCAGAACGTGCCCATGAATTTCGTGGGCAAGCCAAACTGGCGCGCGCCCCCGATCAGTTGCGGCCACACGCCGGTCACATAGCCCTGCAGGATGCAATATTCGGCCCCGGACTGTGCAAGCTGTGTCACGTGCGTCGGGATGTCGGCCCCCTGCTCGCGCGTGGCTTCCTCAAGCACGACATTCAGGCCCAGGGCCTCGGCTGTGGCGCGGCCGTGTTCGATCGGGTCGCGGCCAAACTCGGTGTTGGAGTAGATGAAGGCCACGGTGCTGCCACCCTCGTCCACGATCTGGCGCAGGAGAATATCGAACTGATCGTCATAGGACGGGCCCGGCAGGTACTGGTACGGGTTGGTCGTGGGGTTCGCCAGTTCCGAAGCAAAGGAGGTCGACCCCATCAGCCGCGCGTTGTCGCCGGTCAATTCGGGCGCGACCAGTTTCATGAAACCGGTGCTGTCGCCGAAGTAGAAGACGAGGTTGTCCTCGGTCGCCAACGCACGTTGATAGTTGGCCAGGGCGTTGGCGGGGACATAGCCTGAGTCCTCGGCCGTCACCCGGATCGGGACACCGCCAATGCCGCCGTCTGCGTTGGTCAAGGCTTCGAACATGCGCAGCGCGGGCGCCACCAGCTGGCCTGCGGTCGCGAACGGCCCGGTCAGCGGCAGCGAGCCGGCAAACACGTACTCGGATGGTTGCGCGCGCAGGATCGTGGGCGCCCCAAGCGCCGCCGTGGCCGCGGTTGAGGTAGCGAGAAACTGACGTCGATTGAAGCGCATGATATTTCCTCCCTCATGCAGATCAGCCCCGAGCGAAGGGCCAGCGATTGAGCGCGCGAATGGCGCGGTCGGCGATATGGGTCAGCCCGAACGGCTCGAACAACAAAAACACGACGATGAGCGCCCCGAAGGCGATTTCCTGAACCGGCGCCAGGATCTGGGCGGCTTCGGCACCGCCAGCCGAGAACGTGCCAAACAGCACCTTGATGGCTTCGGGCACCAAAACGATGACGATGACACCGAACACTGGCCCCATCATGCGCCCCATGCCGCCCACAATGATGGCCGCAACCAACATCAGCGACAGCTCCAGCTCGAACTGCTCGGGCAAGATGCGCGCATAGAAATAGGCAAAAAGCGCCCCCGCCAGACCACAGAACGCAGCCGAGATGGCAAAGCTCATCAGCTTGTAGCGGTAGAGTGAGATGCCCAGGATTTCGGCTGAATAATCGCGGTCGCGGATGGCGATAAAGGCGCGTCCAACCCGCGTTCGAAACAGGTTCTGAACCAAGAACAGACCGATCAGGGCAAGTGCCGCGATCAGGATGAATTGCTCGCGCCGGGTGTCCATCTCCCACCCCAGAAGGTTGGGCGTCGGTGTGTTGATGCCCACCATGCCGCCCGTGAGTGCGGACAAGGCCTCAAGCTCGATCAGGAAGATGACGATGAAATTCGCGCTCAGCGTCGCAACGGCCAGATAGAGCCCCTTCACGCGCAGCGACGGCAACCCGACGATGATGCCGATGATCGCGGAGATTGCGACAGCGGTCGGAAGGACAACCAGCGTCAGGACCGCCTCCGGGATCACACCCCCCAGGACGTTGTGCAAGATGACGGTGGCATACGCCCCAACGGCCACGAACGCCGCATGCCCCAAACTCATGAGGCCGGTATACCCGATCACCACATTCACGCCGATGACGGCCAGCAGGGTGATCCCCATTTGGCAGGCAATCAGGATGACGTAGTCGTTGCCGAACCCGGCAATCCAACCGAGCCCGAGCACCGAGGCCAACAGGAAGCCCCTCTTCCAGGCGTTGTCGAGCAGTTGCTCATCCGCGGCATAGCTGGCTTTGAGGTTGCCGGTGATCATATCCGTTCGATCTCCTTTGAGCCGAACAGGCCGTGCGGCCGGATCAGGATCACGATCAGAACGGCGACATAGGGGACTATCCCCGCCCATTCACCGCCGAACTGCCACTGGGTGAGCGCTTCCAGCACACCCACGACCATGGCCGCCACGAATACCCCCCAATAGCTGTCGAGACCGCCCATAAGGACGACGGCCAGCACCGAGAACCCGAACAGCCCAAGCGACGGCGATATGCCGTTACGGGTGGCCAGGATCGCACCCGCGATCGCGCCCGTTGTCGACGCGAGAACCCAGGCCCGTGAAAAGACCTTCGGCACCGAGATGCCCATCGCGTAGGCCGTAGACTGATCTTCGGCTGTGGCGCGGATGGCCACGCCGGATTTGGTGAAGCGCACCATCAAGACGATGCCAGTGAAGATAAACAGGGCGATGATCATGTTCACGACATCGGCGCCGAACAAGAAGATCGTCGATCCGAAGAGATCGAACCGGATCGGCATGTTGGGCGCCAGGGACGGCACGAATTCCGCGTCCGAAGTCCAGATCAACTGTGCAGCGCCCGACAGGATCGAAATGAGGCCCACCGTCAGCATGATCATCGCGAACACCGATTGCCCCATCAGGGGTCGCATCAACGTGCGTTCGATCAGCAAACCCAAGGCCGCGTTGCAGATCAGCGCCCCCACAAGCCCCAAGAGGATGCGCGGCACATTCGCCAACCAATCCAAGACCGCCGCCATGGGCGAAAACATGGGAAGCCCTTCCCGCGCGGCGATCATCCATTCGGGCCGCCAACTTTGCAGCCAGTCGGGCGCCCAAACGGCCTGCGGAACCATGACGGCGAAGGTGAAGTAGAAATAGGCCCCGAACATGATCAGGTACCCGTGGGCGAAATTGACCACCCGGGTTGCCTTGAACACCGAAACCAGCCCCACGGCGATCAGCGCGTAGATCGCGCCGCTCATCAGGCCGTTGATCGTGAATTGCGCGATCTGTCCCATCAGGCGGCCGCCCCCAGATAGGCTTCGATAACGGCCGGGTTCTCGCGCACCTTTTCCGGTGTGCCGGACGCGATCTGCTGGCCGAAGTTCAAGACCACGACATGGGTCGAGATATCCATCACCAGATGCATGTCATGTTCGACCAGCAGGATCGTGGTCCCGAACTCCTCCTGCACATCGAGGATGAAGCGGGCCATATCTTCGGTTTCTTCCCGATTCATGCCTGCCACCGGTTCATCCAGCATCAGGATGCGCGGTTGCATGGCCAGTGCGCGCCCCAACTCCACCCGTTTCTGCAGCCCGTAGGGCAAGGCCGTGACCGGCGCATGTCGGATGTGATCAAACTCGAGGAAGTCGACAACTTTGGCTTCCAGATCGGCCCGCAGCGCCAGTTCCTCGTCCTTGGCGGCCCCAAAATAGCGCAGAGCGTCGAAAGCGCCGGCCTTCAGCCGCGTGTGGGCGCCCAGTTTGATGTTGTCCAGCACGCTCATCCCGCGAAAAAGCTCAATGTTCTGAAAGGTCCGAGCCATGCCCAACGCGGCTCGGCGATCCGGCCTGAGCCCGGTGATATCCTGGTCGTCGAACAGAATTTGCCCGCTATCGGGACGATAGAAACCGGAAATCGCGTTAAAGAGGGACGTCTTGCCCGCGCCATTTGGCCCGATCACAGCTGTGATCTCGCCAGGGGCCGCGTCAAAACTGACACCTTGAAGGGCCTTCACGCCACCGAAGGACAAATGAACGTCTCGTACAGAAAGCACGGCCTCCGACCCTCCCAAGTCTTGCCGAGGTTTGTTCTTGGGCACCGCCCGGTGCCGTATGCCCCACCTCCCCTGTGCAGCGGGCCCGTCCAATCTGTCCTGAGATTAAGTTTGAATCAACCTTTGAAAACGCCTGCTTTCTTGCAGGCCAGTCTTGCAAAAAAATGCCGACCCATGGACGTGTCGGATCAGTCCACGGGTCGGCCCAGTTTGGCCCCCCTGGCACGAACGGCCAGGCAGGGCGTTTGACGATCGCGGCCTAGCCGCTGACCGCGCTCGTCAGAACCTCGATGCGGTTCAGGTCATGGTTGCCGCGCAGTTCCAGGGTGAACGAAACCATGTCGCTGTCGAACCCGCGCAGGTCGATCCACCAGGTGTCGAGGATTGCGACCTCTTCCATGCGGCTCTTGCGCCGAAGGCGCAGGCGGGCCGTGTCGCCGTCGGCGAAGGTCAGGCGGACGACCATGTCGCGCGTCGCGCCATCAACCATGCGCAGCGCCAGAAGATCGGATGCCGCCATATCGGCCGACACCTCGAAGGACGCATCGTCCCCGTCGGGCGTGATCGTCCCCGCGGTCGCCAAAGGGCCGTCGGCCTGAAGCGCGCCCAAGAGCATGCGCAAACCCGCCTCGTTCAGTTGGTAGGTATAGGGGAATTCCCAGATTAAGAGATCGGGGCGCTCTTCGGCATAGGCGCCGGTCAGGATGTAGGTTTCAAACGGACCGACCATGCCACCGCCCGAGACGGACCGGTTCACGATCGGACGCTGGAGAGCGGCCGACAGCGCGTCGGCGCTTTGGTACTGGTCCCGCCCGTAGCGGTCAGAATAGCTGGTGCCCAGGAGAACCGCTGCCCGGCCCTCGTCGCCGTCGCCCAGAAGACCACCCGACCCCGGCAGGACCGGCGTGTAGTCAAACAGCGCGCTCTGCTCAGGCGCGGGTGCGTTGCCGCAGGTGGCTTCGACGATTCGGCTGAGCGAGCCGCGTTCGGCCGCCATTTCAACGACATCTAGTGCGCTTGGCGCAAAGGCAGGGGGTTGGCCCGGCTCAAGAACGGCGGCCAGGGCCAGTGCGCTGTGGGCCGCCCCAAGGTTCGTCCAATGGGTGTCGCGATGGAAATAGTAGGATTGCGCAAATTCCGGCTCCGACAGGGCCACATCCAGCAGGTTGGGCGCCACGGCACCCGCCGACTGGAATTGCGCGATCATGTCGTTGAACGCCTCGGCCTGGGCGTCCAGATCGTGGGCCCCGGCCGCGCCCGCGGTGGCATCGAGAACCGCCTGTCCCGCAACGACGGGGCGCGGCGGCGCGACCAGCATCGCCAGTTGTGTGCCACGTGCGGCCAATTCGTCGACCAGCTGTGCCAGCAACTCTGCCTCGGTCCGGTTCAGGACATAGCGATAGTCCAACTGGTCGCTTGCGAAGATCCATCCGGTTTCGGTGGAATTGTAGATCGGGGCCAACCGCT
Source organism: Paracoccaceae bacterium (assembly GCA_963921255.3). GTDB lineage: Bacteria > Pseudomonadota > Alphaproteobacteria > Rhodobacterales > Rhodobacteraceae > JANSYL01. The sequence continues at coordinate 353,625 of CAWUEW020000002.1, forward strand.
GATAGCGGCGTTCCAGGGCGTCGGCGTCCAGCATGGGGGCGCAAAACGGCTCGGCCAAGGCGGGCACGCCGAGCGTGCTTGCACAGATGGCGAGGGCGATGAGTGATTTCGGTGTCATGGGAAGCTCCTTGAGTGGATGTAACGCTCCGGGATTTCCCAGAGAACATAGGTGGGGGAGAGGTCGGTGATGGCGCTGCTATCCAGCGCGTCTTGCATCGGTCGGAACGGACCTTGCCCTTCGACCGAAAGGTTCACGAGGGTCAGGCCCGTGGCCTGCTGAACGGCCCCGCCGAAGTTGAATTCCGTCCGCGCCGAAAAGCTGGTCCCGATCAGGACGACGTCGATGGCGACGTCCCCGAACAGGCCAAGCCCATCGGATTGTGCGGTTGTGACCGGCACTTCGATCATTTCCGGTGCAGGGCCGACCCAAGCGGCAAACGGACCGGCGTCAACGAACGGAAGAAGGTCACCGGCGAAGGGTTCGGCGCCAGCGACGGTTGTTTCGAACACCGTCTCGCCCGTGTCGCGCAGCGCCGTCGCATCTGCGATGGCTTCGGCGGCGACCTGCGCGCCGAAAACGCTCCAATGCGTATCGGTGCGCATGAACGTGTCACCGGCAGGCCGGGCATCCGTTAGGGCAGCCTCCAGATCGACGGGCGCGAAGCCCTGCGCGGCCAGCATCGCCAGCGCGTTTTGGTAGCGGGCCTCGATCAGATCACCGCGCGCCCGGGGCAAGTGGTCGGCATAGACCCGCGCCTTGTCGGGGATCACAACGGGGATCAGCGTGATGTCCGCAGCCGCGAGGCGGGCCTGGGCCTCATTCAAGGCGGCCTGAAACGCCACAGCCTCGGTCGGCTGGCGAAATTCTTCCGCGGTGAACAGCCAGTCCCGCTCGGCAATCACCACGTCGGGACCGGCCTGACCAAACAGGCCAAGCGCCAGGGCGGTGTAGGCGGCCTGCGCCGCATCCGTGAGCGGCATGTGCTCGGTAAAGGCGGTTTCGTAGGCACGCTGAAAGCTCCCACGCCAGACGGCCGTTTCACTCTGCGGCATCGGCGTGGTTGCAAGACCGATTGCGCCTGGCAGAGCCACGGCCGCGATGAAGGGCAGCGAAACCGACATGGGGGTGTTTGGGGATGTCATGTCGAACACCTCAGAATTGGAAGTAAAGAAACGGGGAATAGGTGCGCGCACTCAGGACCATGGCGGACATGACCATGAGCGTGGCCGTCCGTGCCCAGGTGCCGGTCGCGACACGCGGCCACGCCGTCTGCAGACGCGGTGCCTGGGTGGACAGGACGCATCCGACGATCAGGGCCACAAGTTCCAACGATTGCGTCGCGTAGAACACCTCGGCGGTCAGCGAGATCCCGTTCAGGCCCACCATCCCGCGGTACATGTCGAAGGCTTGGCCCACGGATGTCGCGCGGAACATGACCCAACCAATCATCACGATCAGCATCGTCAGCGCCCAACCCAATCCCAGTGGCCAATGCGGCTTGCCCGGCTTCACGCCCATCAGGCGTTCGACCGCGAGGGCCAGGCCGTGCCACGCCCCCCACAGGATGAACGTCCAGTTCGCGCCGTGCCACAGGCCCCCCAACACCATCGTAAGCATCAGGTTGCGATAGGTTTTGACAGCACCGTGGCGGTTGCCGCCAAGCGGCACGTAGAGGTAGTCCCGCAGCCAGTTGGACAGGCTGATATGCCAGCGCCGCCAGAACTCGGTGATCGACTGGCTGACATAGGGGGAGTTGAAGTTTTCGACGAACCGAAAGCCAATCATCAAACCCAGGCCAATGGCCATGGCCGAGTAGCCGGCAAAGTCAAAAAACAGCTGGATCGAATAGGCCAGCGCGCCCAACCATGCCTCGGCCAGGGTCGGTGACGACAAGGCAAAGACGCGGTCCGCCAGCGGGGCGACGGTGTCCGCGACAAGGACTTTCATCGCCAATCCGATCACGAACCGCTGCACACCCGCGGCGAATTTTTCCAGGCTGTGCGTGCGATCCTGAAACTGGTCGGCCAGGTCCTTGTAGCGCAGCAACGGGCCGGCGATCAGTTGCGGGAAAAGTGCCACAAAAGCCATAAAATCCATGAGGTTGCGGGCCGGGGGCGCATCCTTGCGCGCGACGTCAATGATGTAGCTGATCGACTGGAAACTCAGGAACGAGATGCCGATCGGCAGGATGATGGTGTTCAATGTAAAGGCACTGGCCCCGAAGGCCTCGGTCAGACCGTTTGTCATGCCGACCACGAAATGCGCGTATTTGAAGTATCCCAGGGCCGCCAGGATCAGTGTGACGCCAATCGCGACCGCACGGTCCCGGCGCGTCTGCGTCTGGGCCGTCGCGGCAACCGCGGCGCTGACATAGCTGACCAGCGAAATACCGACGACCAAGGCGAGGTAGTCAACGCGCCACCATCCGTAGAACGCATAGCTTGCCATCAGGATCAGGGCCGAGCGCCAAGGTTTTGGCGCCAGGTAGTAGGCCGCCAGGAACAGGGGCAGAAACCCAAAGATGAAGATGTGCGACGCGAAAACCATGGCTCAGTCCGCCTCGATCACGGGGCCGAACTGGTTTTCGATGAGCTGGACGCGCCCGTCGGCCACCACGAAGGTGATGTTGACGCCGCGGCGCAAGATCACGTCGAACTCTTCGACCATTGCGCCGGCCTGGACGCTCAGCGTGACAGCAAGCGGGTTGACCGCCCGCGACCCGATCGCGCCAGCGCGGGTCGGATCGATCACGGTGGCGCCGCCGCCGGCCACGTTCAACTGCGCCGCCGGCCCCGCTTCGTTCAGGAGAAACAGGTAGACTTTGGACGGGTTCGGTCGGGCCGGTTCTTCGATCACCGTCAGCCCGCCAGCCTCGGCCAGCACGGTGTAGTGCGCGCCCGGCTCGGCGCCGTCCAGTGCGCTGGCCGAGATCGCCACGTAGGTCGCTTCGGGCAGCTCGTCCACGGTGAACGTCCGCCCGAACAGGGTCGGCGCCGCGTCGAGACCGCCGATCTGGCGCACGAAAACCGCGTCGGACGGCACGGCGGCGCCGTACAGTCCGTCTTCGAGTTCAGCGGCCGCCGGCAGGGCCATCAGGCCGAGTGCTGCGCCGCACAGAAGGTGAGAGATGCGTGTCATGGCAATTCCTTTCGATGTTGCAGTGGAGGTACATCGGAAGGAGGCGCCGCTGCGGTCGGCAAAGGCATAAAGGCCCTATTCTGAGGTATAGCCCGACCTCCGAAAGAGCGCGCTTTCTTCAGTTTTCAGCGGAAAAGGCGCGATGCCCGGGGCGTTGGACCCGCGCGCAAAGCGGTCAGGGCACACTGCGGCGTAGGTGGGAAGACGCACGCGCGCAGCGGGCGATCCATCAGCGCTCCGGGCCTTCTCGGGCTCTGCGGTTTCGGGTGTCCGCCAGGTGAAAATGTTAGCGCGCAACACACAATCGCTGCAATTGCGTGGCATGCAGACCCGCGAAGATCGAAAAAACCAAGTTAAAACGACATGAATTCAAAACGTTAAGGAGTATCCGCGGGCCTATATACTTTTGAGACGATCTCTATACCCATGCTGGCTTAGCCTCCCTCTATAGATATCGTATCTCTCTGGCCGTAACCCTGGAGCCCCCGCTGTGAAAATTCGGCACGAACGTCCAATGTCTGACCTCTCTTTCGAGGTCCGCGCCCCCCTCGGCCTTGAACTGGCCACGGGGGAGACGGTGACGATTGCCAATTGGTCACTCGATGGCTTCCAGTTCCCCGGCGATAGCGACGTCTTGCCGAAGGAGGCCACGCTCTCCATTCCGTTCCAAGGCGTCGACATTCGCTTCCCCGTGAAGCTGGAACGCAAAGGCAAAGACCGTTTCCTGACATTCGAGGGGCTGACCGGACGGCAGCGCGAAACGCTCGCCGTGTTTTACCGGTCGCTCCTGTCGGGTCGCATGGCGTCGACCGAAGAGGTCATTACCAGCCTCGATACCCCGGTCGATCTGGTGCCCATGGAAGAAACCGAAGAAGAGAAGGAAGTCGCAACAGCCGGCAAATCCCCCCGCAGTCTGCGCGCGCTGTTCTCGGTCGTGCTGTATCTGGTGTTGGCGGCTGTCATCTTCTGGACCCTGGGCTCTGGCATCTACGGACGCATCTCGACGGTCGACATTCATAATGCGCGGGTCGAGGCCCCCCTGGTCAATCATGCGGCCGCGCAAGGTGGTTTTGTTTCAGAAATCGCCGTCAGCGTTGGCGACACGGTGTCGGCGGGGGATATCCTTGTCCGGATCATTACCCCCGAAGGCGAGGCCGCGATCGCGGATGTTCGGGCACGGATCACCTCAATCGAGCAACGTCTGGGAGACGCCATCCTGCGCGAAGCGCGTCTGGCGGCGCGGCTTGCGCAAGAACGTCTCGACCTTGTGGCCGCCGTATTGTTCGCCGCGCCGTCGACCGAGCAGCGCGCCCGCGAGGCGCTTGAAGCCTTTGATGGACGCTGGTCCGCAGACCATATGGACCTGTTCGAAGCGCATGCCGCCACGCTGCGCGAGATCGACAGCACCGAGGACGAACTGCGGCGGCTTCGGCGGGAACGCGGACGGATCGGCGAAGCCCGCGAGGCCCTCCACGTCATGGCGACCGAGGATGGCATCGTTCGAAACATCGACGTGCTGCTCGGCCAGTTCGTGGCGCGAAGCACTCTGGTGGCCACGGTCGAAGGCACTCAGGCCCGACAGGCCCGCGGCTGGCTCGATCAGAGCATGGCTGCCTCGGTCCATCTGGGGATGGAGGTTGATGTTACGATCAACGCAGGCGGTGGGCGTGAACGCATCGCCGGTCAAATCTCGGATCTGCAGGCCGGTATTGATCCGGAGCTTTCGCCGGAATTCGGGATGATCGTCACGGTGGCGTTCCCCGACTACAGTGTCGAGGATGCGCGCGAGCAGCTTCCGCACCTGATGCCTGTCCAACTTGAAGCGCAGCGGGCATGGGCCGCACGGTTCTCCGACCGGATTGACTCGATCACCGGTTTCTTCGGGGGATGATCGATGCATGCGCCCGAAACAGAATACGCCTTTGACAAGGATCTAACCACCCGCCTGTCCACGTTCCGGGGCCCCGCGAAGAAAGGGCTTCGCAAGTGGAGCTGGCGGCAGCTTGTGTTCCTGGCTGCATTGTTTGGCGGGATCGGTTGGTTGCTGGTCAACACGTCGAACCGGTTCTTCACCCCCGACACGCTGCACGTGACGCTTGTCCTGGGCACGCTTGGCATGTGGCGGTTTGGCTGGTGGTTCACGCACGCTGTTCGCGCCGAGATCTATCGGCGCACCCGCTGGCCCAAGAAACGCGCGGCGGCGGACGCCGTTTGGCAAAGCGGCTGGCGGCCCCGGCGGTTGCACATCCAGATGACCACCTACTACGAGGAACCCGCCATCACAAAGCGGGTCATCGGCTCGATCCTGGGGCAAATCCGGCGCGAGCGCATTCCGACAACACTCTACATCGGAACCGGCTCGTCCTATGACGAAATGATCATCCGGGACTTTGTCGAAAAACATGCCCAGGATATCCCTGACGATCTGGCCGAGCTTGTGTTCCTGCGCCAGAACCAGCCGGGAAAACGCATGGCGATCGGGATGATCCTGCGGTCAATCAATCGCAACGGCGTCGACCCGGACGACCTTGTTATCTTCATGGATGGCGATGCGCTCTACGGCAATGACGTGCTTGAAAAGACCCTGTCGATGTTCGGGGCGGACCCGGACCTTCAGGCGTTGACCACCGATGAAGAGGTGATCTGCTACGGGCCGAAATGGATCGAGTCGTGGCTGAACATGCGGTTCGCGCAACGCCGCCTGGCCATGCAAAGCCACGCGATGTCCGACAAGGTTCTCACCCTGACCGGCCGGATGTCGGTCTTCCGGGCGCAACACATGCGGTCCGAACGGTTCATCCGCACGATTGAGGCCGACCACCTGGATCATTGGCTGTGGGGCCGGTTCCGGTTCTTGTCCGGCGACGACAAATCGACGTGGTATCACATGCTCACCCGCGATGCGAAGATGACCTATGTGCCGGACGCGACCGTCTACACCATCGAGGTGATCAAGGAAAACGGCCTTGAGCGGATGATCCAGAACTTCCGCCGCTGGTCCGGGAACATGCTGCGCAACGGGAGCCGCGCCATCGCGCTTGGGCCGCGCAAGATCAAGCCGTTCATCTGGTGGTGCGTTGTCGATCAGCGGATTGCGATGTGGACCATGATGGTCAGCCCAACCTTGGCACTTCTGGCCGCCTTCTTCGATCCGCTCTACCTGTGGTCCTGCCTGATCTGGGTTATGTTCAGCCGGATCGTCCTGTGCCTGTTTCTGTACAGCTACAGCCGCACCGTCGATCTGAGCTGGCCGTTCATCCTGTATCTCAACCAGGTCATCAACGCGTCGGTGAAGATTTTCATGATTTTCCACCTGTCCAAACAGAAGTGGTCCAACCGCGGCAACCAATCTGCAGGTGGCGGCGAGGGCTGGTTCGCCAAACTTCAAAATGGAACGGCCAAGGCACAGCTGGTGATCGCCGTGACCGGATTCGTGACCATTCTGGCGGTCTACATGGGCGCTTTGCCCAATCCGTTCTAAAGGCCCGCGGCCCCTATCCTTAGGGATAGCGGCCTGCCCGAAATGTCCTTCGGGCTGTCCTCCCGGACAGAAGATTACGTGAAATCAGATGGGTAGGTAGGTGTCAGTTACCATTCTACCTGGAGAATTCCAATGATCATCCCCGTAATCCTTGCCGGCGGCTCTGGCACCCGCCTGTGGCCGGCATCCCGCAAAGACTATCCCAAACAGTTCACCAACCTGACCGGCGAGTTCAGCCTGTTTCAAGACACTGTGCGCCGCCTGTCGGGCCCGATGTTCCAGACGCCGACTGTCGTGACCGGAACGGACTATCGCTTCATCGCGGCCGAACAACTGGACCAGATTGATTGCTCCGACGCGCGTGTGCTTTTGGAACCCGTCGGTCGCAACACCGCCCCCGCGATTCTGGCGGCAGCCCTGCAGTACGAGGCCACCCCGGACGCGATCATGCTGGTTGCCCCGTCGGACCATCGCATCGGCAATGTCGCCGCGTTTGGCGCCGCACTGGCCGCCGGCGCCGAAGCCGCCGCTGACGGCAAAATCGTCACGTTCGGGATCAAGCCGACCGCACCGGAAACGGGATACGGCTACCTCGAGATGACCAAGGCGATGGTACTGGGTTACCCGCAACCGTTGAAATCCTTTGTCGAAAAACCGAGCCACAAGGTTGCGCAAGACATGCTCGAGGGCGGGCGTCATCTTTGGAACGCTGGCATCTTCATGTTCCGCGTCGGCTCCATCATCGAAGCGTTCGAAGTGCTGGCCCCGAAACTGGTGATGCCCTGCCGCGCCGCGCTTGCGAGCGGATCGGAAGATCTGTGTTTCTTCCGCTTGGGTGAAGAGGCCTACGCGCGCTGTGAAGACATCTCGGTCGACTATGCGATCATGGAAGCCGCCGACGCCCTCGAAGTTGTGCCGGTCGATTGCGACTGGTCCGACCTGGGATCCTGGCGGTCGGTGCACGCCACCGCCGAGCAGGATGCAAATGGCAACGCCCTGTCGGACGGCGCCACGCAGATCGGTTGCTCGGGCTCGCTGCTGCGGTCGGACCGACCCAACACGAAGATCGTTGGTTTGGGCCTCGAAAACATCGCGGCCATCGCCACGGGTGACGCCATCCTCGTCGCCAATATGGAAGACAGTGAGCATGTCAAAACCGTGGTCGCCGAGCTGAAAAAGCAGGAGGCCCCGCAGGCCGAAAGCTTCCAGCAGTGCCACCGTCCGTGGGGCCACTATGAAACCATCGCCCTTGGCGAGCGGTTCCAGGTCAAACGTATCATGGTCAAACCGGGCGGCCGTCTGAGCCTGCAGTCGCACCTGCACCGCTCGGAACATTGGGTGGTCGTGGCCGGCACGGCAACTGTGACCGTGGACGAGCGCGTCGAGCTGCTGTCGGAAAATCAGTCGGTCTACATCCCGCTTGGCGCGGTTCACCGGCTCGAGAACACTGGCAAGGTGCCCCTGACGCTCATCGAAGTGCAGTCCGGCCCCTATCTCGGTGAGGACGACATCATCCGCTACGAGGACATCTATGCCCGTGCCGACGCAGCGGAGAAACAGGCCGCGTAACTCCAGGCAACCACATTTTGGTTGATGCGGTCGAGCCGCGGAACACGCCCCCGTTCCGCGGCTCATTTCGTTTGTTTAACCGTTTTGAATAGGGCCCCTATCCTTTTGGACAGTGCCAGTCGTCCTTTGCGCCGCCATCTACCCCTCGGGGCGATTCTTTCACGCAGTTCAAAGCGTTACCTCTCTGATCAGACGAAGAAATTCATTCCGATAGGAACGCAAAATGATGGACATGACCCCCTTCCGCGCAGCGACTGCAACCGCAGTTCCGCTGTATTCCGTTGAAGCCAAGCCCGCGATCTCCATCGTTGGTCTTGGCTACGTTGGCGCCGTTTCGACGGCGTGCCTGGCCAGCCTCGGCCACCGCGTCATCGGTGTCGATATCGACGCCTCCAAGGTGCGCGATATTTCGATGGGCCGTTCGCCAATCCACGAAAAAGACCTCGGCAAACTCCTGACGCAGGGTCTCGAAAACAGCCTCGTGTCGGCAACCGATGATCTGGCCTTTGCCGTTCGGGATACCGACGTGACCTTCGTTTCGGTCGGCACCCCGACCGCCCCTGACGGCGGCTGCGACTACCGCTTTATCGAATCCGCGGCGCGCTCGATGGCTGTCGGCCTGGCACAGAAATCCGACTTCCACGTCTTCGTGATGCGCTGCTCGATCCCCCCGGGCACCACGATGAAAGTCATGACCCCGATCCTGGAACAGATGTCGGGTAAGACCCTGGGTGTCGATTTCGGTGTCGCCTTCAACCCCGAATTCCTGCGCGAAGGCGTCGCGGTCGAAGACTTCTACGCGCCTCCGAAAACCGTCATCGGTGCCACCTGCGAGCGGACGGCGAACATCCTCCGTCAGATCGTTGCGCCGGTCGATGAGGCGCCGATCATCACCACCATCGAAACCGCCGAGATGGTCAAGTATGTCGACAACGTCTGGCACGCCACCAAAGTGTGTTTTGCGAATGAAGTCGGGCGCTTGGCGAAATCGCAAGGTGTCGATGGCCACGCCGTGATGGACATCTTCTGCCAGGATCAGAAACTGAACTCGTCGCCCTACTATCTGAAGCCGGGCTTCGCCTATGGCGGGTCGTGCCTGCCGAAGGAAGTGCGCGCTGTCGCCCATATCGCACAGGCGGCTGGCGTGTCGCTTCCGATGATCGAAAACCTGGGCGCGTCGAACCGCGCGCAGATCGAAACGGCAACGCAGATGCTGCGCGACACGGGCGCCAAACGCGTGGGTGTTCTGGGCCTCGCCTTCAAGGCAGGCACGGACGATCTGCGCGAAAGCCCCATCCTCGAAGTCATCGCCGCCTTGCGTGACGAAGGCATCGAGGTGGTGGCCCACGATCCGGCCATCACGGCGGAGACCAACATCGCAGCCCAACTGGGCTACGTGAAGCACGCAAGCGGTGGCCTGACCGAACTGGCCGACACCCTGCCGGGCATGCTGCTCGACAGCGTCGACGAGGTGACCGCACAAGCCGACGCGCTGATCGTGACCCAAAACAACGCGGAATACGCAGAAGCGCTCAGCGCGGTCCTGGCCGACGGCACCCTGCCGGTGGTCGATGTGGTCCGCAGCTTCTCGGAGCTTCCCGCGTCCAACGCCTACGACGGGATCGGCTGGTAACCGGCCGCTCCCCCCTCAACCCAATGCACCAGTAAAGGATGACGAATGCTCGACGGTAACGAAAAGGAACTGTTGGTCGGCACCGGCCAATACGACACGATGGAAGGCACCGACGCGCCCGATCTTTTGATCGGGCTCGCTGGCGATGACACCATCAACAGTGGCAAGGGCGCCGACGAAGTCTATGGCGACTTCATCGGCCAGAACCTGTTGGCAGGCACGGACGACGCGATCAGCTTTGCCCAATATGGCGCAAGCGGATCATGGACCGTCAGCCAGGATGCCGACGGCAACACGCAGATGTCCCAATCGGTCATGACCATGGCCGGCGCGCAATATGAAGTGGCCTTCGAAGTGGCCGCGAACCACGCCGCAGGCATGGTGACCGGCCGGGTCGAAGTGCTGTGGAACGACGAGCCGATTGGCACGATCGATACCGCAAGCGGCATCTTCACGGACGCTGTTCTGAACTTCATTGGTACGGGTGAGCCGGGCGATCTGACGTTCCGCGCCTTGCCGAGCGACGCGGCCGAAGGCCCCGAGGTCAACACCGACGGCCCGGTCTTCTGGTACGAAAAGACCGTCGAGTTGCAGGGTCAGGATGTAACGGTCAAGGCCTTCGCCGAAGGGCAGTCCAACATCTACCAGGTCCTGAACGGTGAGTTGAACGTGTTCGATCCCGCGACCGAGACCTACACCAAGGCCGGCGCGGACGCGACCGTCGTGGTGAACTGCATCGGGTTCAACCAGGAAGACGACCTGATCTACGGCATCGCGGTCAGCAATGGCGTCGACTCGCTTGGCAATGCCGTCTCGAATGCCGACCTCGTCATGTATGACGCGGAAGGCCACGTGTACCGCGTTGGTGACACGCCCTATCGGTCGTGGACGGGCGACTTCGATGAGAACGGCAACCTGTGGTCCTTCCATTCCAGTCTTGATCGCATCACGATGATTGATGTCGACCAGAAGGACGCCAACGGGAACCCCATCTCGACAACCTTCAAGTTCCCCCGTGACATGGAACGCGACCAGCTTTGGGATGTGGCCTATGACCCGGCGTCCAAAAGCTTTTTCGGCTTGGTGCGGCCCAAGTCCGAAGGCGACAGCACCCGCCTGATCCAGGTGGATATCTCGGGCGTCGAGACCGGTGGCACGCCGGAAATCACCAGCGTTGAGGTCACCGGCACCATGGTGGACGGGGCCATGCTGGACGGTGTTCCCGCGATCACCTTCGGTGCGTTCGTCATTGACGGCGACGGCAACTTCTATGCCGGCGGCAACGGTGGCGATCACGACATGGACAACAGCACTCGGTCGAGCGGTGGCATCTATCGTATCGAAATGGCCGATGATGGAACGGCGTATCTGGTTTTGGTCAGTGACGCCCCCAAGTCCTACAGCAACGACGGTGCGGTCGACCCGCGCGCGATGGATCCGTTCAGCGATTTCGATCCGTCTGCGATGATCCTGATCCGCGAACCCGAACTGCACGAAGTTCAGGATCCGGCCCAAAGCTACGATGACAACATCCATGCCGGGGCCGGTAAGGATGAAGTCCACAGTGGCTATGGCGACGATGTCGTGATCGGCAGTTCCCTCGGGGACGACATTCACGGCGGCGTGGGCGCGGATTCGCTCTATGGCGGTGCAGGTCCGGACTACGTGACCGACAAAATCTCGGTCTATGACGACGCCGGTCTGCGGTACGACCAGTTCGGAAATCTTCTTCCCGAAGACGACGATTTCATTTTCGCAGGGGCTGGCAACGATCTGCTGGACGGCTCGGCGGGCCACGACACGCTGAAAGGCGGGGACGGCAACGACACGCTCGACGGTGGCACCGGACACGACAAGCTCTATGGCGACGATGGTGACGATCACCTGCTCAGCGGCCGGGAAGACGACTTCCTGTCTGGGGGTGAAGGTGCCGACACCCTTGAAGGCGGATCGGGCGACGACATCCTGTCCGGGGATGCCGGTGCGGACGAGCTGTTGGGCGGGTCAGGCGCTGACACGTTGAACGGGGGCGATGACAATGACGCCCTGAACGGTGGCTCGCATGACGACGTGCTGGACGGCGGCGCCGGCGATGACGGGCTCATTGGCGGGTCGGGCGACGACGATCTGTCCGGTGGGCTCGGCAACGACCAGCTCGAAGGCGGATCCGGTGCGGACGTCCTGGACGGCGGTGCTGGAAACGATGTCCTCAAAGGCGGCCATCAAAACGATGTCCTCTATGGCGGCGACGGTCGGGACAAGCTGAACGGTGGGTCCCATGACGATGCGCTCTACGGCGGCACCGGGAAGGACTACCTTCACGGGTATCACGGCAACGACTCGCTTTTTGGGGGCGCGGACAACGACAAGATCGCGTTCGGCAAAGGCGAGGACGAGGCCACTGGCGGCGACGGCAGCGATACGTTCGTGCTCAAACTTGGCGACTTGGACGGGTCCCAAAACACGATCACGGACTTCAATCGGGATGGTCAGGAAAACGACCGGCTCGACCTGCGTGACCTGAAGCTGGATGACGCCCACGCCGATGTCTACGACTGGGTCCTGCAGCACCTGACGGAAGAGGCAAACGGCGACGTGGTCCTGGATCTGGACACCGGGACGTCGATCCGCTTTGCCGCCCGATCAAATGATCCGGCCGATCAGGACGATCTGCACGCCGACATCGTCGACGGATTGATGTTCTAAGATGACGGTGGCCGGGGTCAGATGATCCCGGCCTCTTTCCCGATCATGGCTGCATGCGTGCGGTTCTTGGCATCAAGTTTCCGGCACAGCGTTTTGACATGCAGTTTGATGGTCACTTCCTGGAGGTCCAGCTCGCGCGCGATTTCCTTGTTCGCAAGGCCACGGCACAATCCATTCAGCACCTGCAATTCGCGCTCTGACAGCAGTTTGGAGAGGGGTGTTTCAACCTCTTCCTCTTCGGCATTCAGGAAATCCAATGGCACGTAGGTTTCCCCCATGGCCATGAACCGGATGGCATTGATCAGGGATTTGGCAGCCATGGTTTTTGGCAAGAACCCGATCGCACCGTTGTCGATCGCCTCTTGCGCAACCGTTTTACTGGCCGTGCCGGACATCAGCGCCACCGGCCGCCCGTAGGACAATGCAATGGCACGTGCCAGACCCTCGAGGCCATTCATGCCGGGCATCGAATAGTCCAGCAGAACAAGGTCGTAGGCGATATCGTTGGAAATCTTCTCGCACGCGTCTTCCAGCGAGCCGCAGGTCTCAACTTCGAAACCGCCTTGCGCCGTCAAAAAAGCGCTTAATGTTTCAAGGACGAGGTCGTGGTCGTCAGCAAGTAATATTCGCATAGCTTTTCTCTAGCGCCTAATCGCACGCGCAGCTAGCGCCTTTGACAAGGCTTCAAGGTCAACTGGTTTGGCAAATATACCTTCAGCTTGGCCCTCAGTAAGGCGCGGATCGGACAATCGTTTGGCCAAAGCGGTCACAACAAAGACGGGCAAATCGGCCACCCGCGACTTGATCGCCTCGGTCAGGGCGCCGCCGCTCATCTCGGGCATGTCGTAATCCGTGATCACCGCGGACCAACTGTCGGGATCTTCGGTCACCGCGTCCAGCGCGTCGCGCGGGTCTTGGCACACCGCAACTTCAACGCCATGCGCTTCCAGATAGGTTGAGATAACGGCGGCGACGTCGGGATCATCATCAACAACAATGACCGTCAAACCTTTGAGTTCGGCTTCCGTCTCGGTCAGGGCGAAGCCCGCCTTGGGCCCCGCCTGAACCAAGGGCCAATAGACCGTGATCGTCGTGCCGCGACCCACTTCGGTGTCCAGAACGATGGCGCCGCCCACCGACTGGACCTGCAGCGCCGCGGTCGCCAGCCCAAGTCCCGTGCCCTGCCGGCCCTTGGTCGTGAAGAAAGGGCGGAACGCGTTTGCCGCGACATCGTCCGACATGCCCGTTCCGGTGTCCGACACGCTGAGCCGGGCATAGCGTCCCGCAGGGTCAAGCCGTCCGAAATCGGCCTTGCCCACCTCCGAACCAGCGCATTCCGACGTCTCCAAGGTGATTTGGCCCGATGTATCGCCAATGGCATCGCAAGAGTTGAGGACAAGGTTGACCAGGATTTGGCTCAGTGTCCCGGGATTGCCCTGAAGCACACTGGTGGCCGTCCCCTTCGAGATCGAGAATCCGATTTTCGACGGGATGCTTGACCCAAGAAGATTGGGAAGCGCCCGAACCACCGACGACAGATCGAAGACCCCGTCTTTTTCCGAGCTTTTCCCGACATCAAGCAGCCGCGAGACAAGCTTGGCGGATTGCGACCCGGCTGCGGTGATCCGGGCCAGGTGCGGTCGCACGGCGTCAGGCAGTTCGTCGGACATGCCAATCAACGTGGCCGATCCATTGATCGCGGACAGCAGGTTGTTGAAATCGTGGGCAATTCCAGCGGTCAGTTGGGCAATGGCCTCCTGTCGCTGAAGGCGGGACAACTCGCGCATCATTTCAGCTTCGCGCGCTTCAATGGCAAGGCTGTCTGTCACGTCCCGGATAACCAGAACCGAACCGCCCCCCTCCAATGGCGAAACCGTGATTTCGTGCGTCTTGGTGCCATTCCCTGTCGTGCGATCAAGCGTGATCTCAAACGCGCCCTTGGTGTTGGCCCCCGCATCGGCGGCGTAGCTGGCCTGCCATCGTTGCCCCAGACCTGCGGTCGGGGACGAAAACCCCATCAAATCTACTGCCGCGGGGTTCAGGTACACGATCCGCGCCCCGGCATCGGTCACGACAATGCCGTCAAGGGTTGCCTCGATCGCGGCAAGTCGCTGCGACAACAGCCGCTGCGCCGATTTCATCGCCGTGATATCCGTGGCCGAAACGACAAGACCGCCGTCGTTCAGCGCGCCCGCGCGCAACAAGACGCTGCGCCCATCGGGAAGGTCCAACTCCTGCCCCCGCGCAGTATTGGCAAGCCCCGTTAAATCCGGCTCGCGCAGCAATCGGGTGATGCGCCCGGGCAGATCGGCGCAGTCCTCCAAGTAGGCGGCCCAATTGTCCTCGAAACGGGTTCCAGCCGCCCAATCCACACCGGGGGCTGCAAAGAATTCGATTGCCGACGCATTGGCAAACACCACGCGCCATTCGTGATCGAGGACCAAATACGCATCCTCGGTGGCCGTGAGCGCGCGTTCCATCCGCGCGCGCAACAAGTCACGCTCGCCTGCGGCTTCGACCCGGGCCGTCACGTCGGATTGTGTGGCCACAAGGTTGCGCACCGCGCCGGACGCGGCATGAACAGGGTAAAGCGTGAGTTCATTCCAGAACATTTCGCCCGACTTGCGCCGGTTTCGCAGCAGGAACGTCCCGCCCGTCTTTTCCGCGACGGCGGTGCGCAGCCGGGTCCGTTCCGGCGCGTCTTCGGCTTCCGCAGTCAGGAACCGGCAGTTCTGGCCAATGACCTCTGCCGCGCTGTACCCGGACAGTTCTTCGAACGCCGTGTTGACGTAGACCAAGGGTTGGTCAGAGCGCGTCGCGTCGGAAATTGCGAACCCCGACGACGACCCTGAAATGGTTGCGGCCAGAAGCTCGTTTTCGGCGGCGATCTCACGGTTCTTCAAGGCTTGGGCCGCCAATCCTGACAAACGCTGAACCAAATCCAGATCGCGCTTCCGGAACCGATCCCCGTTTCGGCGCACGGTCAGCAGGGCCTGGTTTTCCTGGACGAGCGCCACGATCAATCCGCCGTGGTCCTGTGCGTTGACCAGCCCCTCCCAAGACCCAAGCATTCCAAGGTCGGATACGTTGCGGGCCCGAGCGAACAGGTCAATCGGGGCGACCAAGTGTGCGCCAATGGCGTCGGCCTTGTCGCTTGCGATAACGGCGACCGTCCCATCGTCTTGCCGGTTCACGATGAATGAGGACTCCGAACCGATTTTCTGGCCCAACGACATGAAGATCGAGGCCAGCGCATCGCCGGGGGTGTCGGCGGACGTGTACGCCTCCAGACAATCCAGAAGCGTCTTTGTTTCTTCAAGGACGTGCGCTTCCCTGTCTCGCAACATCTGCAGTTCGAGCAGGGCTTCGCGCAACCGCTCA
Organism: Paracoccaceae bacterium; assembly: GCA_963921255.3. Lineage (GTDB taxonomy): Bacteria > Pseudomonadota > Alphaproteobacteria > Rhodobacterales > Rhodobacteraceae > JANSYL01. The sequence goes on from CAWUEW020000002.1 coordinate 369,534, forward strand.
TCTTCTGCCATGGTGCGATCTTTGGTTGTGCTATCCGAAGACTATGCAGGAAATCATGAGATTTCCATGTCGGTTTCCGGCCCGGATCAAGGCGCCTTGCTCGCCGAAGGTGAACGCGCCGAGGAACGGGGCCCCTTCCAGCGCACCGTTCACGCCGGACACGACTTTGGTCAGCTGATCCTGGACCGACAACATGCAGCCGCCGCAGTAGATCATCAATGCACCGGACACCGGCGTGTCCGTCATCCGCCCGGTCGCGCGGGCCAACGCAGCCACCCGGCCCGCGCGTGTCGTCAAGCCGTCCTTGGTGCCCGTCATCAGGCGCAGTTCCTCGCCCTGCTCAACGGTCGCGAACAGATCGATAGATCCGTCCTGATGGGCAACGGCGGGGTGTGCCAGGAGGTAGAACGGCACTTCGCCCAATTGGGTCACTTCCCGGCCCAACGGCCAGAACGTGCTTTCAGACAAAATGGCCCGGTCCGTTTCGCAGGGTTGCATCGCGTCGATCGCGCCGTCGGTCCAATCCCGATAGACATCGAGCGCAGGGCGGTTGTCGATTGTCCGAATGCGCCGCCCATCGGTCTCCGTCACAACGCCGCATTTCGTCGTGGGCGAGTAGCCACTTTGGTATGCAAAGGACACTGGCGCCGACGGAAAGAGGACCGAGACGACCACACCGGCCGCCGAGCGCTCACCCGCGTCAAACACGAACCAGTCGCCAGAGACAGAGTTGTCCGCGGCGCTTCCGCCCAGGATCGGGACATCGGCGCCGACCACGGCTTCGATTCCGGCGAGCACGTCTTCTTCTGTCCCGGGTGTGGCAGAGACCCAGACCAGATCGGGACGCTCGCCAATACGATCGGCCCGCGCCAGCGCCTGCTGTGTCGCCGCCTGTGCGGCATCGCGCGGTGCGTCGCCAAAGGGCTTCATCGCGGTGCCATAGGCGCCCGCCGGATCAGAAATGACGAAGGCCGCCAAGCCCGGCGTGGCCCCATCCTGCGTCATGGCACCCAGACAGGACGTCGCGCCATGCAATGCGCCAAGGGTCAGCGCCTTTTGATCGCCGCCCATCGCCAGCACATTCCCATGCACGGCGACGAAATCCGATGCGCGTCCGGCCAGTTTGGCCTGCAGGTCGCCAAGATCGCTTGCTGTTTCGACTGTAATGTCCAAGGCACACTCCATCTCTTGCCGGAGTGCGGTATCCGATCGGGACGATGCGCGCATCTATGCGTGCGGGTAGGCGACTATACGAAAGGATAGTCAGGCCGAATAAGCGGCCTCGATCATGGCGCTGGACAGGCCGCCATAGACCGACGCCCAAGCCGCTTCGTCTTCCGTCGAAAAGGACGGCCCGAGCAACTGTTTGAACGTTGCAATCAAGGCCGCACCGACCGATGCGTATTGATCGGCGGTCACACCATACGCCACATGGCGGATCGCCAGATCGATCGCGGCCGGCATCAAAACATCGGGATCTTCGAGGTTGTCGACGATGAATGTCAGGGTCTGGGTGAGCTTGCGCCCCTGCAATTCCAGATCCCCGGCAAACAGGGGTTTCGTGGACCGGTCAAGGCGAAACAGGTTGCCGTAAAAGATCCGCGCGGTGTGATCTGCATCGGCGGCAGCCAGGGCCCAAGTGGCACGAATGCGGTCCAAAGTGTCTGGCATATCCCCCGTCCGGTCTGTCTTTAGCTGACACCGGTTACACCGCTGTTGGCCCCACAAAGCAAGTACGGAAGTCGACCATTGGCAGCTACACGTCGCCACAGAGCCGTGTTGGACCCACGATTTGCAGGATCGGGGATCGGTGTCACGGGACCTGTGGCCGGGGCGTCACATCTTCAGGCCCTGCCCTGCAGGTCGATCCCGCATATGTCAGCGACGATCTGTTCTTCGCTGTGACCCGGTTCCACCCGGCGCAGGATGATGTCGGCGTTTCGGGCACCTGCTTCGGAATACCCGTAGAGCACGGATTGGGCCCGCATGAACCTTGGACCCGACCGCCAGTTCACGGCACTCAGGCGGTCGACATAGAGGGTCGTCTTCGAAAAGTGCTCCTCCCCGGTATCGCTGTTGGTGCGGGCAAACATGATCTCGTCGACGCCTTGATGCTCGAACAACGGGCTAATGGATCGGAAGTGACTGTCAATCTGTCCTTTGCTGTCAACGCCATAGCCGGTGATGGAAATCGAGGACAGGTCTTGGGCGACACGCCAGATCCCCACATGGGCTTCACCGTTCACTTCGTAATGGTAGCTCCACAGCCCCTTCAAAAAGCGCCCCCGGTGATAGAGGGCCAACAGCGGATCGGAGCTTCGGATGACCCAATACACGAGGATAATGAGCAACCGAAACAACCCGACGCTGGTGAGGAACGTGATGAACCAGCGTAGGGCAGGTTCCAACGCTTCAACACGCATCAGGATGTTGTTGATCGCGATGATGTAGCTGATCGTCGCCAGAAGGATTGCGATGTTCACCTTTTCCAGGGCGTTCATGGTCGGTGTCCTGTTTGCAGTTGGGGTGTGTGCAAAGGCGGCGGGGCGCAGGATTGCGCCCCGGCCAAACCGTTTAAGGGGGTCAGACCTGCTGTGCCTGGGACTGCGTCATCCAGAGCAACCCGAACAGCAGCAGGGCAGCGGAGACAGCCGCAGCGACCGTGCGGACAGAGTTCCAGAAGGTCCATCGCGGCACATAGGTCGATAGCCAGTACGCGCGCGTCGCCTCGGAGGAGAGTTCCATGCCGGCCAGCGCCTGGTTCATCGGCACGTTGAATGCCACCGTGACGCCGAAGCATCCAAAGAGATACACCAAGGCCGCCAGCAGGATCAGGAGGCCGGCGGACCCGTCGAGCCCGACCCAGGCGTAGCCGGCAATCAGGATGGACACACCGGCCATGCCCAGGAACAGGGTCATGAAAATCCAGCGAAACACTTCCCGGTTGATGACCTGCATCGCCTCTACGCCGCCAATCCCACTGGTGAGTGCGAGGGAGCGCATGATGAAATCCGAAAACGCAAGGAAAACACCTGCAACCAAGGCGTAAGCGAGGATGGAAAGCTGCATGAGAATAAAGAACGTGGTGGACATCTTGTTTCCTTTCATAGGGAGGGCACAGACCGGGGCGTCTCCGCCCCGGCGGGCGCGTGTCGGTCAGGCGGCGGCCGTCCAGGCGCCGGATTTCACGGCGGTCTCGGCAAATTCGGCGAAGTCGCGCGGCGGGCGTCCGAGGGCGCGTTGGACGCCATCACAGACATGCTGGTTTCGACCATCCAGGGTTTCGCGTGCGATCGCCGTGAAGACACCGGCGACGAAGTCTCCGCCGGAGGCCGCGACATTGGCGTGAAACTCTTCAAACGAGATCGGGACATGCCGGATCGGCCGCCCGATCGCCCGGCTCAATTCGGCGGCCATATCGGCCCACCCCATGAGGCGCGGGCCGGTGACTTCGTATGTTTCACCGGTATGGCCGTCTTCCGTGAGGGCGGCGACCACGACGTCGGCCACGTCGTCGATGTCGATGATCGGGTCCGTGATGGTGCCACCAGGCATCGGCAAGACACCTGCGAGGATGGGATCACGCAGATACCCTTCCGAGAAATTCTGGGCGAACCAAGTGCTGCGCACGACCGTGACGGCAGGATGGGCCGCCTTGACGGCCTCTTCCCCCAGTTTCGCGTGATGTTCGCCGCGCCCGGACAGCAGAACGAGGCGCCCGACCCCAAGGGCCGCGGCCAGTGCGGCAAGCGCCCCAACCTTTTCGACCCCGCCGGGGAAGGCCAGATCAGGAAAGTACGTGACATAGGCGGCGCGGCTGCCCTGCAGGGCGGGCTCCCAAGTGGCCGGATCTTCCCAGTCGAACGGCGTCAGCGACCGCCGCGCCCCGTGGCGGACCGAATGACCGAGCGCTTCAAGTTTGGCGGCAACACGGCGGCCGGTCTTGCCGGTGGCGCCGATGACGAGGATGGGTGCGTGTGACATGGTTTGGTTCCCTTGGTTCAAAACGATGACCAAGGGATAGGCGGTCGGGTGCGGTCAGATATTGACCGGGACGGCCAGCGTTTTGACCGGCGCGGCCAATCGCGCACTTAGACTTCCGGACGGTGCTTTCGATAGGTCGCCGGGGTCAGACCCACCCATCGTTTAAAGGCCCGGGTGAACGAGCTTTGCTCGGAAAACCCGGTCAGAAAGGCCACTTCGGCCGGGGAATACGCGTCGTCCCGCAGCAACCCTTCAGCCAATTCGCGGCGCGTCTCCTCCGTGAGAGACTGAAAACTGACGCCGTGATCTGACAACCGACGGTGAAACGACCGCACGCTCAGCCCCATTTGGCGGGCAATATCGGCCATCTTGGGGGCCCCTTCGCTCAGCGATTGGGCAATCACATCTTTCACCTGCGTGACCAGCGGTCCTTCGTCCTTCACGTCCAGCAGATCGGCGTCGAGATGCGACACCAGGTATTGGGAAATGCCCTCATCCCCAAGCTGGTTGGGATGCTCCAGCGAGTCAGGTGTGAAAAGCAAAGCATCCTGGGGGGCGTCGAAGGTGACGGGACACCCCAAGAAGTTTTCGTGATGCACTTTCGTGCGCGGCATCGGATGCTGGATGAAGGCCGCCACCGGGGCAAAGGGCACCGGGCAGACCTGCCGTGCGATGGCCACCGTGGCAATCAAGGTGGTTTCGTTGGGGAATTATATCGCAAAGTAACACTGCTCTGGATTATTCCTGTTCCAGCTTTGGCCTCCCGGCTTTGAGCGGATTAAAGAACGCGCCGCCCAAGTCTTCCATATCCGCACCCGGCATGTCGTATTCAGTTTCCATCTCGGCCTTGGTTGGCTGGAAGTGAGAATCGGCCAGCTTTTCTTTAAGCGTTTTGGGTTTGTTGGTCATGTTTGGCGCTCGCGTTTAGTTGTTTGATTTTCGGCGGTTACAGTACTTGCAAAGCATTTGGCAGTTATCCGCCACGGTCTTTCCACCTTGTGACCAAGGCTTGATATGGTCACCTTCCATCTGACTTATGTCAAATTGCTCGTTACAGATCGGGCAAACACCGTCTTGACGCTCAAACGCCTCAAGCTTCATCGCGCCTGTGAACGCCCTAATGCTCAGGTGCCGCTCATCGCCGTCCAGCACGTAAGGATAGACGCCCGCTTTCCGTGTCACGTCATCATCCATGAGCAGACGCTTGATCTCTGCCTCAAGCGTGTCAGGGTCCAGATCGGTCTCTTTGAATTGGTTGTAGAGCGGCCCCCATGCAACGCCTTTCATCTCTTTGCGATACTTGGGAAACGTCGCGTGCACCCAATCGATGACAGAGCGGAAGTGGTTCCATAGCGTAACGGCGCTGTTGTCGCGCTGATGCGCCGACATGTAGCTTTCAACATCACCGTCATTGATCCACCTGATCGCAGTTTCAAGGTAGTCCTGACGGATGGAATGGCCTTTCAGGTACTTGCTGCCGATGCTGTAAGCTGGGCAGTTTGGTCGGCTGAAATACCTCTTTGCATCCGACACCCAAAGCCCGTGATAGACGGCGTTTCGCAATTCCTGGTCGGTCAGAATCTCGCCCGCAATGTTGATCACCTCGAACCACTCCAGTCTCTCGCTGTCCGTCCCGGAGCAGGTGTAGATCATGAGATCATAGTTCAGGATTTGCTCTTGATGGTCAGCTTGCAGGTTGTGGAAAGCCAGCCCGTCAATGGAAAAAGCACCCTTCACGTATTGGCAAACCGAGATGGTGCGCTGCTGGCCGTCAATGATCTCGAACCTGTCATTGCCAATATCGGCCCAATACATGGTGTTGAGGGGAAGCCCGTTGCGGATCGTGTTGATCACGGCGTCACGCTGCTTGTCGCCATAGACAAATTCGCGTTGATAGGCAGGCCGTATATCAAGCTTGCCGCCATATCCCCGGACACCGCCGTCCCCGCCGTCGCAGTAGCCTTCAACCAGTTCCCGGACGGTCACTGTACGCAAGTCAATTTTCATGACTGGAACTTACGGGATTTTATAAAAATTCGTCTATAAATACAATGAACTACGTCGTTTCCACTTTCATCCTCCAGATAGTTTCCCCGGGAAGGCTTCCCTTTGAGCATAGGGTATCCATTCGCCTTTTGGCCTGACAATCCGGTTTTCCTTCCCCCATCCAGCCTCTTTTCAACGTAGTCGTCATAGAACTTATGGCTTTTGAAGCCATGGTCCCACAAAGACGAAAACCCCAATATCTCGAACTGATCGGGATTGTACTTGTCCAGAAAGGTGATCGGCACACCCATCGCTCCGGCCCAATCCATCGGAATATCATTGGTCTTGCTGACCTCGATAGCGTCGTAATTGTCGTAAGTCGGGTAATCCTCAGGCGCATACCTGCGGTACAGGATCAGTTCCTCGTGCCGCTTGTCATGGTCGAGGTTCGTGAACCAGCGAACGCCTTTGACCTTGATAAACCTGTTTCCACCTTCATCAATCCATGCCGTCGCAGCATCAAGTGGATAGTGATCCGGAACTCCAAACGTCCGATCCCCGCTCTTGATGCTGGGGCCGAACCAGACCTTGTTATCCTTGATCAGTGGGAAAAAGTCCTTGTAGGTGACAGCGTTCATGTTTCCGATAATCAGAAATTTTTGTCGTATTTCATCAACTGCGCGACGTATTCGCGGAACAATGAAAAGGGCGGGTTCGTCACCACGATGTCCGCTTGCTTGAGAATGTCGATGCATTCCTGAGTGCGAAAATCGCCGTCACCATCCAGATGGGTAATGCCGATATCCTCGGCCCTTGGTACAACATCCCCGTCCCGGAAACCGTCATATTCCAGTTTGATCGCCCGCTCGCAGTCATGCCGCGAAAAAAGGTCCGGATTCTGGTTCTTGTAGCAGGTGGTGATCAGTTTCCTGAGACCCAGAAACTCGAAGTTGTGACTGAAATAGTGAAAGAAGTTGCTGACGCGCGGATCGTCGCAGTTGCAATAGACAACCTTGCCTTTGAAATGCTTCTTATAGTGACGCAGTTCGTTTTCTATGTCTGACAGTTGCGTGTAGAACTCATCGTTCTTGGCCTTTCTGGCCGAGATAAGGTTTTGTGCCATGATCACGCACCATTGCGCGTGATTGGCTTTGCTCCGCTGCTCAACCCGTTATCGGCAATCAGGTCCACGTAGCGCAGCCGCTTTCCGTCCATCCCCGAGACCAAGCTGCCCATCTGGTCGATGGTATCTTTTGGGCGGTTGTTGTGGCGCCCCGAGAACTCGTCCACGTAGCGTTGCAGGTGTTTGGGCGACATTTTGTGATACACGCCATCAACGCCGCGCTTCATGGGTGCCCAGAAGCTTTCCAGCCCGTTTGTATGAGCCATATCGCGGACGTACTCGCCCGCTGAATGGTTTACCGCCTCATGGGGCCTGTCGATGCCCTTATACGCCTTGGCCTCATCCGTGTAGACTTGTGCGCCATCGGCGGTGTGATCGGTCACGAAACCCTGCAACGTCTCCGCGTCGGTCCTCTCAACCACCTTGGCATGAACCTTTCCCGTCGCACGGTCGCGGACACCAGAAACGGCGCTCTTGCCCACCGCCCCGCGCCCGGCTCTCAACTTCTTCTTCGCGTGCTTGTTCTTCTCCTTGCCACCCATATAGGTCTCATCGGCCTCAACCGGGCCGTCAAAGATCGGCGTCTTGGTCGCATAGGCTTCCCGAAGGCGATGCAGCATGAACCAAGCAGCCTTCTGGCCGATCCCAAGTTCCCGGTGCAACTTCATCGAAGACACACCCTTGAGGCTGGTTGTAAACAGGTAAATTCCAACGGCCCAAACCCGGTAAGACAGTTTGGAACTCTGCATGACACTGCCAATCCGAACTGTGAACATCGGCTTGTTGGGGCAATCCCGGCAACGGTGGGTCATGCTCTTGTGGTTAACGCCAACCCGAACATTGTCCGATCCGCAATGCGGGCAATAAGGACCATCCGGCCAACGTTGTTCCTCGATCCACTCTCGCGCTTTGGTCTCATCGCTGAACATGTCCGCGATTTGCAGAAGCGTCAAACCTTTGCGCTGATGCTTGCCGGGTGCTTTCTGTGTCATAGCTCACCTCTTGAAGTGACTATATGTTATATCACAGAGTCACTAGGGGCAAGGAAAATGTTACTTTGCGATATAATTCCCCAACCTTAAAGGGTCCGGAGCACTCTCAAAACTGTCTAACGGCCCACTTCCGGAAACCCTTACCTTCTGCTGGTTGAACGATAAGAAAAACAAACGCGCCAAGCTAGAAAAACCTCAGACAATCAGAACGCAACGCGCCATCGCTCCGCCCGACGGTCGGCTGATCCGGTTGCGTTATTCAATATCACGGCACCCGTTTCAGGGTCGGAGGACATAAAAAAAACGGCCCCCACTGCCGTGAGGGCCGCCTCAAATCTCAGAAGAACGAAAGGCTTATTCGTCTTCCAGCGCCTCGACGGCGGCTTTCAGGTCGTCCTTGGACACCTCTTTTTCGGTGACGTCGGCCATTTCGAAGATGAAATCGACAACCTTGTCTTCAAACAGCGGCGCGCGGACCTGCTGCTGTGCACCCTGGTTCTGCTGGATGAACTCGAAGAATTCACGTTCCTGGCCCGGATACTGCCGGGCCTGGGTCATGATCGCTTGGGTCATTTCCGCATCAGAAACCTGAAAATCGTTCTTCTGGCCCAACTCGGCCAGCAGGAGCCCCAGTTTCACGCGGCGTGCGGCCAGGGTCTTGTGCTCGTCCGTGGCTTCGATTTCCGGGTGGTCGTGGCCTTCCACGTTGGGGTTTTCCTCGTGCCACAGCTGGTGGGCGATCTGGTTGGCTTCGGCATCCACAAGCGACGGGGGCAGATCAAAGCTGACCTGCGCGTCCAACTGGTCCAGCAGCGCCCGTTTGGTCACCTGGCGCGCGGCACCGGTGTATTCGGCCTTGAGACGCTCGGTGATCTGGCCTTTCAGCGCGTCGAGATCCTCGGCGCCGTATTTCTTGGCCAGTTCATCATCGATCTCAGCCGGGACCGGCTTCTGGACTTCCTTGACGGCGCATTTGAAGACGGCCGCTTTGCCGGCCAGATGCTCGGCGCCGTAATCTTCGGGGAACGTCACTTCGACGTCTTTCTCTTCGCCCTTCTTGGTGCCGATCAGCTGGTCTTCAAAGCCCGGAATGAACGAGCCCGACCCCAGAACAAGCGGGAAGTCTTCGGCCGAGCCGCCTTCGAACGCTTCCCCATCGACCGAGCCGGCGAAATCGATCACAACCTGATCGCCATCGGCCGCCTTGCCGCCTTTCTTGGGCGCGAAGTTCTGCGCCGAAGACGCCAGATTTTCCAGGGTCTCGGTCAGGTCTTCGTCGGCCGGGGCCACGGTCATGCGCTCAAGCTTGAGGGCCTTGTAGTCGACCTCGGGAATTTCCGGCAGCTTTTCGTAGCTCATGGACACTACGACATCGTCGCCTTCTTTCCAGTCTTCGTTGACCATCTTGACGTCGGGCTGCATCGCCGGACGGTCGCCGCTTTCTTCCAGATGACCCTGCATCGCGCCGTCGACCGATTCCTGCATGGCTTCGCCCATCAGGCGCGGGCCAAACTGCTTTTTCAGCAGCGCCATCGGCACTTTGCCTTTGCGGAAGCCCTTCATCTCGATCTCGGGCTGTGCTTCGGCCAGTTTTTCGTTCACGCGTGCCTCAAGGTCGGCCCCGGTGATCGTGATCTGGTATTCGCGCTTCAGGCCTTCGGCCAGGGTCTCGGTGACTTGCATGGTTCCTCACGTAAAGCGGGGCCGCAGGGGTGGCTCTTCCGCTTCCCCGTTCGGCCCGTGTGGCGTCTCGTAAAATCAGGCGTCCTTCTAGGGTCGCGGACCAACGGGCGCAAGGGCAAACGCGCCTTTTCACGCACGCAAGACCCGCCATACGCGACTAGGCGGCGCATCGCCCATCCGTGGGTTTACCATCGCCATTGCCGCGCGTCTGGTGTATCGCGGCGCGAAGACGTGCCACACGAGCCACAGACCAACGATCCGATGACCTTGCAAGAGCCCCACTCCGCCGCCTCTGGACAGGCGACGTCCGCCGCTGAGGTGCAGCCGCGCTTTGCCATCGTGATCCCCATGCTGGACGAGGCCGAAACGGTTGCTGCCTTGCTTGGCGAATGCGTCGCGGCGGCCGAGCCGATCGGCCCGTTCGAGATTTGCGTAACGAATGACGGCTCCAAGGATGCGACGGGCGACGCGCTGATCGCCTTTGCCGCGGCACATCCGCAGGCCCATTTGACCATCGTCACGCATGCCCGCCCGGCCGGGCAGTCCGCCGCCGTCCACGCAGCCGTGCGCGCCGCGCGTGCACCGCTGGTCTGCACCCTGGACGGCGACGGCCAGAACCCGCCGTCGGAGGTGCCGAACCTCTTGGCCCCGTTCTTGCGCACCGATGCCGACCCCAACCTGGGCCTGGTGGCCGGGCAACGCGTCAAACGCGACGATCCGGTGGCCAAGCGCGTGGCCTCCAAGGCCGCGAATGGCATTCGGGGCTGGCTGCTCAAGGATGGCACGCGCGACACGGGCTGCGGGCTCAAGGCCTATCGGCGCGAGGCCTACCTCGCGCTTCCCTATTTCAACCATATGCACCGCTATCTGCCCGCCCTGTTTCAACGGGACGGCTGGTCGGTCGCGCATGTGGATGTGGCGCATCGCGCCCGCACGGCCGGCCGGTCGAAGTACAACAACCTTGGCCGGGCGATCGTCGGGTTGACGGATCTGTTCGGCGTGGCTTGGCTGATCCGGCGCAAACGGGCGATTTCGCGTGACGAGATGACCGTCACCCGGCCAGAGACGTAGGGGCGCGGCATCATGGAAGAATGGCTGTTCGAGTTCCTCGACATCACGAGTTGGGCCAACTTCTGGTGGGTCGTCCTCGGCCTGGGCGCGCAAGCAATCTTCGCAGGGCGCTTTCTGGTGCAGTGGATCGCCTCGGAACGCGCCGGGCGGTCCTACGTGCCAGTCGCTTTCTGGTATATCTCGATCGTCGGTGGACTGATGCTCTTGGCCTACGCGATCTGGCGGCAGGATATCGTCTTTATTCTCGGCCAGATGTTCGGCGTGATCGTTTACACCCGCAATCTGGTCCTGATCCACAAGGCCCGACGCGCCGACGCGGCCAAGGCCGCCGAAGCCGTGCGGCAGGAACAGGACGCTGCGGATGCCGCGCACCGCTGAGGCGACCGTGGTCGATCGCGCCGCCCCTGCCCTGATTTTCCTTCTGTCGGTCGCGGCCTTTGCCATCGGCATCTGGGACATTCCCGCGCTCGACCGGGACGAAGCCCGCTTTGCACAGGCCGTGCGCCAAATGGTCGACACCGGGGATTACGTGGACATCCGGTTCCATGACGGGCCGCGCCATAACAAGCCGATCGGGATTTACTGGCTGCAATCGGTCATGGTCTGGATCTTTGGCGAGGCGGGGATCTGGGTCCATCGGCTGGTGTCAGTATTGGCCGCCGCCCTGAGTGCGGTTGCGCTGATCTGGGCCGGGGCGCCGCTTGTCGGGCGCAAGGCCGCGGTTTGGGCAGGTCTGATCCTGGCCACGATCTTCATGACGCACGCCGAAGCCCGGATCGCGAAAACCGACGCGACCCTGTTGCTAACCATCATCCTGGCCATGGGGGCGCTGGCCCGGGTCTGGATCGCGCGAACCGTCAGCCCGTGGATCGCAGCGACCTTCTGGACGGCCCTTGCCGCGGGCATCCTGGTCAAAGGGCCGATCATTCTGATGCCCGTACTCGGGACGATCCTGTGGCTCAGCCTCAAGGACCGCAACCTGTCCTGGCTGGCCGGTCTGCGCCCCCTGCCCGGCCTTGCCTGGGCCGTCCTGCTGGCCGCCCCGTGGTACATTGCCATCATCTGGATCACCGACGGGGGGTTCCTGCTGGACAGTCTGGTCGCCGATCTTGGCAACAAGGTCACGACGGATGCCGAGGCCGATGGCACGCCGCCGGGCACCTACCTGGTGGCCTTTTGGCTGACCTTCTGGCCCTGGGGCCTGCTGGCGCCGCTGGCGGCCTTGTGGCTGTGGCGCGGCAAAGGGACGCCCGAGGGCGCGTTCCTGTTGGGGTGGATCGTGCCCACGTGGATTATGTTCGAGGTGGTCCAGACGAAGCTGGTTCACTACACCTTGCCCACCTATCCCGCGATCGCGCTGGCCTGTGGCGTGGTGCTGGCCGGGATCACGGCACGGGACACAGCCTTCCGGGGATGGGCCGCGCATTTTGGGACGGCACTGTTTGCGCTCGGGACGATCAGTTTTGCCGGATTGATCATCTGGGCCCCGATGGAATGGGGCGACGGGCTGCATCCTGTCGCGACCGGTCTGGCCGTTTCGGCCACGGTCATCGCGGGGGTCGCTGTTGTCTGGATGTACACTGGCAAAGCCCGGCAGGCGGCCGTCGCTTTGGCGGGCGGGGCCGTCATCATGTTAACGGGCCTCTTTTCCGGCGCCGTGCCCGCGCTGACGCAGCTTTGGATGACGCCGCGCGTGGCCCATGCGATGGAGATGCACGCCTGCCTGAGCGGGGATGTCGGGTTCGTCGGGTTCCATGAGCCCTCGACGGTTTTCACCTTCGGGCGCGACACCCGACTTTTGGGGGCGGACAGCGTGCTGCCGTTCCTGTCGGATGCGCCGGACCGCGCGGCCTGGGTGCCGCTGGCGACGGTGGCCGAGATCGGGCTGGACCCAAGCGGTGGAGCCGAGGGCGTCACCCTGGTGACGGGGCAGAACTATTCGAACGGGCGGGACGTGGCGCTGCGGTTGCTGGTTTCACCCGGTGTCGTTGCCCCCGCTGATCCCTGCCCCGGCGCACCGCTCGAAAGCGAATCGTAGACAGGTCTGTCCAATTGCGTTTAGCGTCCTTCTGGACAGGTCTGTACAGGAGGGCAGAAAACACATGTTTTCTGCGTGGAAATCGTAAGATTTCCGTGCGTTTTCCGTGACGGAAAACGCCGCCGTGCCCAGGCCGACGCGATTGGGAGAAGCGATCATGAACAGCCATTACCGGGTCGTCATCATTGGCGGCGGCGTTGTCGGCACCTCGGTGCTGTATCACCTGGCCAAATTCGGATGGAGCGACGTGTGCCTGCTGGAACGGTCGGTTCTGACAGCCGGCTCGTCCTGGCACGCCGCGGGCGGCATTCACGCCCTGAACGCCGACCCGAATATGGCCGCGCTTCAGGCCTACACGATCGACCTGCTGTCGGAGATCGAGAAGGAAAGCGGCCAGTCGATCGGCTTGCACATGACGGGCGGCCTGACGATGGCCGGGACGCCGGAGCGGTGGGAATGGCTGCAATCGGCCTATCGGGTGTTCCAGTCCATCGGCATTGAAGACTGCGAGCTGGTGACGCCGGAAGAGGCGCAACGGCGCTGCCCCATCATGTCGACCGACGGGCTGTTGGGGGGCATGTGGGCCGACCGCGAAGGCTATGTGGACACCACGGGCACCGTCCACGCCTATGCCATCGCCGCCAAGAAACGCGGGGCCAGCTATTTCGAGCACACCAAGGTGGAAGAGCTGATCCAAACCGCGGACGGCTGGCAGGTTGTCACCGACAAGGGCACGATCACCTGCGAGCACGTGGTCAACGCGGCGGGCCTTTGGGCCAAGCAGGTGGGCCGCATGGCGGGGATCGAACTGCCCGTCAGCCCGCTGAAGCACCACTACCTGATTTCCGACACCATCCCCGAGTTGGAGCAGCTGGATTTCGAAGTGCCCATGACGGTCGACCTCGAAGGGTTCACCTATTTGCGGCAGGACCAGAAAGGTGTCCTGCTTGGGATATACGAGATCGAGCATGAACACTGGGCGATGGACGGCGCGCCGTGGACCTACGGAATGGAGTTGTTCCAGGAGCAAACCGACCGGATCGAGCAGGAACTGATCCTTGGCTTCGAACGCTATCCGGCCTTGCAGACCACGGGTGTGAAAACCTGGGTCAACGGGGCGTTCACCTTCTCGCCGGATGGCAACCCTCTGGTGGGGCCGGTGCCCGGCAAGCGCGGCTATTGGAGCGCGTGCGCCGTGATGGCGGGCTTCCTGCAGGGCGGCGGTGTCGGCAAGACCCTGGCCGAGTGGATGATCCATGGCGAACCCGAGGCCGATGCCTGGTGCATGGACGTCGCGCGCTACGGCACATGGGCCGAGAACAAGGAATACATCAAGCAAACCACTGGCCAGTTCTATTCCCGGCGGTTCGTGATGACCTATCCCAACGAACAATTGCCCGCCGGTCGGCCGCTGAAACGGGCCCCGGCCTATTCCGACATGACGGCCGCCGGCGCCCTTTGGGGCCAGTCCTGGGACATGGAAGTGCCGCTGTACTTCGCACCCCAGGGGTTCGAGGAAACCCCGACCCTCAAGCGATCAAATGCGCATGACATCGTTGCGGCCGAATGCAAGGCCACGCGCGAGGGCGTGGGCCTGCTCGATATTTCCGCCTTCTCGCGCTACGAGGTGTCGGGGCCGAACGCCGAAGCCTGGCTCGACAAGATCATGGCCTCGAAGCTGCCCAAACCGGGGCGGGCCAAGCTTGCGCCGATGTTGGGCCACGACGGGCGGCTCAAGGGCGACCTCACCGTCTTCAACTGGGGCGACGGCACGTGGTGGATCATGGGCTCCTACTACCTGCGCCGCTGGCACATGCGCTGGTTCGACGACCACATGGAAGACGGCGTGCAGGTCCGCGATCTGGGCGAAGAGATGTGCGGGTTCTCCTTGTCGGGGCCCAAATCGCGCAAGGTGATCGAAAAACTGACGGATGCGCCCGTTGGCGATTTGCCGTTCATGGGCATCATGGACGCCGATATCGGGCTGATCCGCGCCAAGGTGGGGCGTCTCTCGGTCACGGGCGAACTCGGGTTCGAGATCAACTGCCGCTACGGCGACCACATCACGCTGCGGCGGATGCTGCTGGAGGCCGGCGCCGACGAGGGCATGGTCGAGATTGGCTTCAACGCCCTGCTTTCGCTGCGGCTGGAGAAAAGCTTTGGCATCTGGAACGCCGAGTTCACCCAAGGTTACACGCCCGGTGAAACGGGCATGGACCGCTGGATTGCGTGGGACAAGGGCGCGTTTGTGGGCAAGGACGCCGCCATCGCCGAACGTGATGGAAATGGACCCGCCAAGATTTTGGTCACGCTCGAGGTCGAAGATGGCGATTCGGATGCCAGCGGGTACGAGCCGGTCTGGGCCGGGGACAAGAAGATTGGCTTCGTGACCTCGGGCGGTTACGGCCACACGCTTGGCAAATCTCTGGCCATGGCGCTGATCGATCCGGATCACGCGGCAGAGGGCAGCGACCTGTCGGTCCATGTCGTCGGGGTGGAACGCGCGGCCAAGGTCGTCGCGGCCTCGCCCTACGATCCGGCTGGCAAGGCCATGCGGGGATGACCACGCCGACCCCTGCCCGCGCCCGCCGTCGGGGGCGGGCCAATGCCCAAGCCGCGCCCAAGGGGCGGGATGTCAACTTTCGGCAGTTGCGCAACCCGTTCCCGATCATGTCCGTGTTTTCCGACGACGAAGCGGCCAATATGCACGCCGCCGCGCTGGAGATGCTTGAAACCCTCGGCATGAAAGTCCTGCTGCCCGAGGCGCGAGGCATCCTGAAATCCGGGGGGGCGCGGGTCGAGGACGAGATGGTCTACCTGGGCCGCGACATGATCGAGGCGGCGCTGGCCACGGCGCCGAAATCGATCCACTGCCGCGCCGGGGCCGCGCACCGCGACGTGACGTTGGAACTGGGGACCATCGCGTTCCAACCGGGGGCCGGGGCGCCCCATGCCACCGATCTGAAACGCGGGCGCCGGCCGGGCAGCGGTTCGGATTTTACCGACTACACCCGCATGGCGCACCACTACGACGTGTTCCAGATGATGAGCCCCTCGGTCGAACCGCAGGATGTACCCACCCATCTGCGCCACTATTTCACCACGCGCATCCAGATGACCCTGACGGACAAGTTTCCGTTTCTCTTTGCACGTGGCACCCCGCAAACCCTTGATAATTTTGAGATGCTGCGGATTTCGCGTGGGTTGAGCGAGGATGAATTCCGCAGTGGCGTGCATGCCTACACGATCATCAACACCAACTCGCCCCGCACGTTGGATGTGCCCATGGCCCAAGGGCTGATCGACTTTGCACGGGCGGGCCAGCTGTCGATTGTGACACCCTTTACCCTGATGGGAGCCATGGCCCCGATCACGGTGGCCGGGGCCATCACGCTCAGCCACGCGGAATGTCTGGCCGCGATCACCCTGACCCAGTTGGTCAATCCCGGTGCGCCGGTCTGCTACGGCACCTTCACCTCCAATGTCGACATGAAATCCGGCGCGCCCGCCTTTGGGACGCCGACGCATTTCCAGGCCTCACTCGCGGCCGGCCAGATGGCCCGCATGTTGGGCCTGCCGTGGCGGTCGGCCGCGGGATCGGCCTCGAATCTCAACGACGTGCAGGCGGCCAATGAGAACCAATTGGGGCTTTGGGGCTGTCTTCTGGCCGGTGCGACCGTGATCATTCATTCGGCCGGGTGGCTCGAAGGGGGGCTGACCGTCAGCTACGAAAAAATCGTCACGGATGTCGAAGTGTTGAACATGGTGGCCGAGTTGTGCGCCGGAAACAAAGCCGGGCCCGACGAGATCGGCCTGGCCAATGCGCTGGCCCATGTTGCGCCTTCGGGGCATTTCTTTGCCGCGCCGCAGACAATGGACCGGTACATTACCGAGTTCTACGAGCCGGTCGTCCATGACTATGCCAATTTCGGCACCTGGACCGAACGCGGCGCACGCGATGCGTCAAGCCGCGCAACGGATGTCTGGCAGGCGATCCTTGATGCACCGGAACTGGCGCTTTTGCCCCCCGACCGACTGGGCGCATTGGACGACTTCATCGCGCGCCGCACCGCCGATGGCGGCGCCCCACCGGAAAGCTGAGATGTCGCGCCCATCCCCCATCTTGCATCGGGACGACCCGGACAAGCCGCCTCTGTCGGGCGCGACGAAAGTCACCCGCGAGGATTGGCTCGCGCAGGCGCGGGACCTTTTGGTGCATGATGGAGTGGCCGACGTGAAAATCGCGCGGATCGGTCAGAATCTGAACGTTTCCAGATCGAGTTTCTATTGGTATTTCAAAAATTTAGATGATCTTCTTCATGCACTGCTTGAGGAATGGGAGGCCCGCAACACGAAGGTCATTCTACGCAACTGTGCCCTTCCGGCGCGCAGCATCACCCAATCGGTCTGTAACTTCTTCCTGTGTTTCGTCGACCCCGCCCTGTTCGATCAAGGCTTGGACTTCGCCGTGCGGGAATGGGCCCGGCGGGATGCATCCGTCCGCGCCCGGATCGACGAAGCCGACCAACGGCGCCTTGCGGCGGTGACCGCCATGTATCAGCGCCACGGCTATGACGCCGCGGATGCGGATATCCGCGCGCGTATCCTGTATTACATGCAGCTTGGCTATCATGCGTTGGATGTGCGCGAGGCGACCGAAACCCGCGTCGGACGGATCGAGGGGTATTTGCGCGGGTTCACCGGGGTCGACCCCGCGCCCGAGGATATGGCCGATCTGATGGCGATGGCCCGCGCGCTTCCTGACCCGGCCCGTTAGTAGCCGCGCACCGGATCGACGACGTTTCGCAGAGGGTGGCCGCCGCGCCAGCGCCTGAGGTTGTCCAGGAAGAGATCAAACGACGCCTGCCGCCATCCCTCATAAACCGAGGAGCAATGCGGTGAGATCAGGGTGTTCGGTGCCGTCCAGAGCGGGGCATCTTGTGGCAGCGGCTCGGTCTCGAACACATCCAGCGCGGCGCCGCCGACCGTTCCGTCCCGCAACGCCGTGCTCAATGCCGCCCCGTCCACCACGCCGCCCCGCGACACATCGGCCAGAAGGACGCCCCGCTTCATCGCCGCAAAGGCAGAGGGCCCAAGCAGTCCCCGGGTTTGCGGGATCAGCGGCACACACACCGCGATGGCATCCGCACGGGGGAGCAACGCGGGAAGGTCGCCTGCCGGATACACCTCATCCACGTCCGCCACAGGCTCCGGGCGCGCGCGCGTGCCGAGCACGGTCATGCCAAAGGCCTTGGCCCGCGACGCCAGAGCTTTGCCGGTATGACCCAACCCTATGATCAAAAGGGTTTTTCCCTTCAATGGGCGCACGGTGCGCGGCGCCCAGACCCGATTGGATTGGTCTGCCGCCAAGCCCGGCACGTCCAATGTGAAATGCAGGAACCCGCCCAAGATGTATTCGGCCATCATGTCAGCCGCGACGCCAGCCGCGTTGGTGACCGTCACGCGGGCTGTGTTCCACTGTCCGAAATGATCCGTTCCGACCCCGGCATTGGCGACCCATCCCGGACCGTCCGGGCCAAAGATCGCGTCGCGGGGGAAGCCGACCGTTCCGGCAAACCGCACGGAATACAGGATATCCGGCCGGAACGCGGCGATCTGCGCGGGCAAGCCCTTGTAATCATTGCAGGTTGCAACCGTGGCGCCCGGCATCGCGGCGCGCAACGTGTCGGCCAGGTCGTCCGTTTCGTCATTGTGCAACAGGATCCGCGGCGCGTCAGGCATCGGCACCTCCGTTGGCAGGCAGCACGAGGTCGAGAAGGTCCGCAAAGCGTCGGTTCGGCTCCAGAAGGGCCGTGCGCAACTGCCAGAGGCCCTTTGCCCGGTCCGGCGCAAGGGCCGCGCAGAACAGATGGAACTTCGCCTCGATCTCGGACAGCGCCATGGGGGCCTCCGGACCGCCGCGCGCATGGACATCCCCCGAGGCGAGCGCACGACCGTCGACCGTATGCACCGTCACATCCGACCACCGCCCGAGCGGGAACCGCTCGGAATGGCGGTGGTCTTCAGTCACGGTGACGCGGCCGAGCGCCTGTGCAACCCGTGGGTCGGACAAGCCCGCGCCTTCAATATGCGCGGGCGCGATATGGCCGTGGATCAAGCGGACAGCCAAGGCGAAGGGCAACGAGTATTGGGCCTGAGAGGTGGTGCTTGGCATCTCGGCGTAAAGCGCGGCGGCTTCGGCAAAGGTGCGGACCTCGATCCGGGCGACGTCTTCGTGAGACAGGTCATTGGTGGTCATCACGGCCCCCAACGCGTCCAGGGCGGCGTGGGCCCACCGACAGATCGGATAGGGTTTGATGTAGTTCTCCAGGATCGTCCACCGTTGCCCGAGATCGGCCCAGTAGGGCTCGGCCTCGGGGGCTTCGACCGTGATCGCGGGGGCGCCCTGAAAGCCATCCTCGGCCAACAGCGCGGCCATGGACCCGACAAGCGCCCCCATGCCCGATCCGTCGTGGAGCATGGTGGGGTTTGCAATTTCGCGCATCATCTGGCTGCGCGGCCCGTGGTACTCGGCGATGCCGAAGCTTTGGCGCAACGTGTCGGCGCTCTGGCCCCGCAACCGGGCGGCCAGGGCGGCGACCCCCAAGGCGTTCCACGCCCCGGAGGTGTGATAATCCTCGACCGTGGCATGCAGCGTGATGGCCGCGCGGGCTGCCACCTCGTAGGAGATGGCCAAGGCCTCGAGCGCGGCGCGGCCTGACAGATCGGGGTGCTGTTCTGCAAAGGCGCATAAGGCGGGCACCACGGCGCATCCGATATGGCCCTTGGTCGGGTTGCAGCCGTCATGGGCGTCGAGATTGTCGATCTGGGTCGCCGCCGCGAAGGCCACACCGGGGATCGAGGCGGCGCGCCCATCAAACGGCAGATGGGCCCTGTCGCCTGCATCGCCCGCCGCAAAAAAGCGCAAGGCGTGGCGTTTGGCGATCTGTGTGACGCTAAGGGCGTTGGCCCCGGCGGCAACCGCCAGCGTGTCGAGCAGCAGGAGGGCCGCCATTTCCAGCGCAGGCTCGGGGACGGCCGGATCGCCCAGGGTGAAGTCTGCGATCTGGTCAAAGGTCATGGGGTCGTCCGATCCAAGAGGCGACCAAAGCCGCGGAGAGGCTCTGGCATCCCGAGAAGATCAAGCGTCTGGAACATCATCGCCTGGTTCGAGCTTATCACCGGTTTTCCGACGGCCGCTTCCACGCGCGCCAAGGTTTCGACACTGCGCATGTCGGTACAAGACAAGACGAGCGCCTCGGCCTCGGGTGAATCGGCCTGAAGGGCGAGATCGAAAACCGCGTCGGGCTCCAGCGCGCCTTGCTCGTGGTTGCCAAGGGCTGCGCCAATATCGGCGCGGGCCACGGTTTCGAATCCCATGTCCCCCAAGAACCCGATGGCCATGTCGTTGATCGCCGGGACATAAGGGGACGCAAATCCGATCCGGGCAACGCCCAAGGCCCGCAAGGCGTAGACCAAGGCGCCGGCGGCCGTGACGGTTTTCGCGCCGCTGCTGGCCGTGATCCGCTCCGCCAGGTCCCGGTCGAAGGCCGGACCATGGGTCAGGGTGGCCGAAGTGCAGCCATAGACGACCACATCGGGTCGGACCCCGGACAACAGTGTCAGCGGCTCCTGCAGGTCGGAGGCGCCAAGCGCCTGCATTTGGGTTTCGTCGGGGACTTCGTCTTCGTCATACCCACCCATGCGCGCGATATGGATCGACAGACCGGGCGGGGTCATCAGGGCAAAATCAGGCTCGAGGTTCGAGTTGGTAAACGGCACCAGCAAACCGATGCGCGCGCGGCCACGGGATGGGGTCATGATCGTGCCTCCTTGGACCAGGTGATCAGGGCCTGCACCGCAAAATCCGTCGCCTCCGCCGCGCCGATGGTCAGGCGCAGGGCGTTGGGCAGGTCGGCGGCGGCTTGCCGGCGCAGCAGAATACCCTTTCGGGCCAAAGCGCGTTCTGCCGCTTGGGCCGTGGCGGCATCGGGGAAGCGCAACAGAACGAAATTCGTGACGCTTGGCACAAGGTCGAACCCGGCAGCCGACAGGGCCTTGGATGTCGTGGTGCGCAGGGTCGCCGTCATCGTGCAGGTCGCGCGCATATAGGCCTGGTCCGACAAAGCCGCGCAGGCGGCGGCCTGGCATGGGGCGGCAAGGTTATTGGGGTTCAAGACCTTGCGCAGGTCGGTGACGATCTGGTCCGGGAGATACCCCCATCCGACCCGGAAGCCCGCCAGCCCGTAGGCCTTGGAGAACGTGCGCAGAACCACGACGTTGCCACCCGCCACCATGTCCCAACACCGGGCGGTGGTCTCGTCCACGAATTCGCCATAGGCCTCGTCAATCACCAGCAGAATGTCATCGCGCAGCCCCGCGCGCAGGCGCAGCAAGTCCGATTTCGGGATCACCGTGCCCGTCGGGTTCCCCGGGTTGGCGACAAAGACCAGCCCGGTGTCTGGCTGAACGCTGGCCAGCAGGTGGTCAACGCTGACGGTGGCGTCCACCTCGGGCGCCGTGTCGAGCCGGGCCTGCGCCAGCGCGGTCGCCGTCCGAAAGAATGGGTAGGCATGGCGCGGGATCAGGACAGCGCGGTACGGCCCGGCATAGACCCGCGTCAACGCCCCGATCAGATCGAGCGACCCGGCACCGCACAGGATGCCGTCCGCCCCGATACCGTGCAGAGCGGCCAGCGCATGGCGCAGATCGCTCCAATCCGGGTCCGGGTAAAGCGCCGCCTGCGTGGTGGCCTGTGCGACCGCCTCGGCCACGCGCGGACTGGGGGCGCGCAGGCTTTCGTTTTGCGCCAAAGGCACCAGTGGCACACCCTCGGGGGCCGCGGCGGTGGCCAGCACATAGGGCGCCATTGCCTGAATATGGGGGTGGGCTCTGGTCATGATTGGTGCGTCCGGTCGTCAGGGGTGTCCAGAAGTCCGTTGTCCCGGTCCGACGCCATATCCGCAGGATCGCGCGCGGCGGGCGGTCCGTAGCCGCCCCCACCCGGCGTGTCGAAGAACAGCGTCTCGCCGGCGCGAATGCGCAGCTCTCCCTTGCCCGGCAACGCGGGGCCGTTCGGGCCGATGCGAATCTGACCCGGCGCCCCGTCGCCCCCGCCCTGACGTCCCCGCGCCGGATGGGAAATCCGGTCCACGGATAGGAACAACAGCATATCCTGATCAATGGCCGAGCTCACTTCGATCCGTTGACCGAGGCCGCCGCGATACCGCCCCGCCCCGCCCGAGCCCGCGCGCAGTTCCCGGCGATGAAACAATACCGGCGCGACGGCTTCGGTCGTCTCGATCTGGCTGCCCCAGACGCCGCTTGGAAAGGCTGTGGCCGACAGACCGTCGCGGGCTGGACGCGCGCCCGTCCCGCCGTTGAACACCAACTCGACTGCGAATTGCGGGTCGCCGCGATCCACGGCCTCGGGCACATGGCGGAGCGGCAGGTCATACATGCAGGATGCCCCCTCGGCGGGGACCACATCCGGCAGGGCCTGCGACAAGCACCCGTAGACCAGATCGGGCGTCATCTGGCCGAGGGTATGGCGCATCGCAACCGGCGCAGGCGGTTGCGCGTTCAGAATGCACCCCGGCGGCGCCGACACGCGAAACGGTTCGAGCGAGCCTGCATTGTTTGGAATATCCGGACCGATGATGCAGCGCAGCGCAAAGACGGAATACGCAGTCGCATAATTCAACGGCACATTGATGCCCTTGGCCGCGCAGGGATCAGTGCCCGCGAAATCGAGCTGCACGTGATCGACGGCAATGGTCAAAGCCGCCCGCAGCGTGATCGGCGCATCGTAGCCGTCGGTCGTCAATGTGCTGTGCCAGGTGCCTTTGGGAATATCCGCCAACGCCGCGATGGTGCCCCGGCGCGAGGTGTCGATGATGTGATCCGACAGCGCCGATAGATCGTCGATCCCAAATTCCTGCATCATCTGCGACAGCCGTGTCGCCCCCGCCTCACAACATGCGATGAGGGCATAGATGTCGCCCTCATTGGCGATTGGTTCGCGCGAATTGGCCTTCACGATGTCGAGGAGAAGCGCGTTCACCTGCCCCGCCTGCACAAGCGTACAGGGCGGGATCAACAGCCCTTCGTCGTAGATGTCGCTGCCCTCCGGGCCCATGCCGAGCCCCCCCAAGTCGACCAGATGCGACGTGCAGGAGGTGAACCCCACGACGCGCCCCTTGTGAAACACCGGCATCATGAGAAGGAAGTCGTTCAAATGCCCCGAGGCAATCCAGGGATCGTTCGTCATGTAGATGTCGCCGGGCTGCATCTGCGCCACCGGGAACCGGGCGCGAAGCGTCTTCACGGCTTCGGCCATCGTGTTGATGTGCCCGGGCGTGCCCGTCACCGCCTGGGCCAGCATCCGCCCCTGTGCATCAAATATCCCGGCCGAGATATCCCCGCATTCCCGCACGATGGGACTGAACGCGGCCCGCACCAGGGCCTGGCCCTGTTCTTCGACAACCGCCAGAAGCCGGTTCCACATCACCTGCAGTTTCGTCGTGCTTTGGGTCATGGGGTGCCCTCCTCGTGGCGGGTCAGCCAGATGTTCCCGCGCCCGTCGACGGTGGCGGAAAAATCGGCGCTGACAAGCGTCGTGGTTTGCGGCTCGACGATCAAGGCCGGGCCCGACAGGCGCGCGCCGTGGGCAAGATCACCGCGCGCAAAGACCGGCGCGTCGCACCAACGATCGGTCACATTGCACCAAATCCTGCGGGTTGTGGCGGCGCGGGCCGATTGGACGGGACCGGCGGCGGTCGGCGCCTGCAAGGGCGGCGCAGCGGAGGCGAGCGTATAGCCCCAGTTCAGGATTTCGATTTCCATGCCGGGCACGACCCGACCAAACTGTCGGCTGTATTCGGCTTCGAACGCGCGTCGCAACGCGTCAATGTCGGACGTCTGCAACGCGGCGTCGGGCAATCGGATTTCGATCTCGTGCCCTTGACCGTGGTAGCGCATGAAGGCCGTCTTGCGGATGTCCCAGGGCCCATCTGGTGCGGCGGCACCGACCACGTCGGCGGCCGTGCGATGCATCTCGTCAAACAAGGCATTGAGCGCGCCAATCTCTGCCCCATCCAGCCGCGTGTAGAGCGACCGGATCATTTCGTAGGACACCGGCGCAAACAGGAAACCGACCGCAGAGCCAACGCCCGGATCGCGTGGAATGAGGATGCGAGATACCCCGGCCCGCCGTGCCACGCGCGTTGCATGCAGGGGGCCATTGCCCCCGAAGGCGATCATGAGGCGCCCGGACAGGTCCTTGCCCGATTCCACCGCGTGCATCCGCGCGGCACTGGCCATGGCCTCGTCCACGATCTCGGTGACGGCGACCGCGGCGGCGTCGGCGGGCTGGCCCATCGGTGCGCCCACGTGGCGTTCCAAGGCCGCCGCCGAGGCCGGGGCGTCGATCCGCAGCCGCCCCTCGGCAAACCTGTCGGGGTCGATATAGCCAAGTGTGATGTCCGCGTCCGTGACCGTTGGGTCCTGCCCCCCTTTGCCAAAGCCCGCAGGCCCGGGTTCAGACCCGGCACTTTGTGGACCGACCGCCACGCGACCAAGGCGATCAACCGACGCGATGGACCCACCGCCCGCGCCGATCTCGATCATCTCGATCACGGGGATGCGCACCGGCATACCAGAACCCTTGATGAACCGTGCGGCGCGCGCGATTTCGAACTTGCGCGACATCTGCGGGCGATAGTCGTCGATGAGGGACAGCTTCGCGGTCGTGCCGCCCATGTCAAAGGACAGCACCTCGGTCTCTTGCTGTTCCGCGGCGAGGCGCGCGGCAAGCACCGCGCCGCCTGCGGGGCCGGATTCAACCAACCGGATGGGAAGACGCGCGGCCGTTTCAACCGTTGTCATGCCGCCCCCGGCGGTCATCATCAGGATTGGGCAAGTCAGCCCCGCGGCCGCAAAGCGGGATCGGATATCCGCCAGATACCCGGACATCAGCGGCCGGATATAGGCGTTTGCAATGGTGGTGCAGAGGCGGTCAAACTCGCGGGCTTCCGGGCTGACATCGTGGCTGAGCGAGATCACCAGATCCGGCAATGCCCGCTGCAGAAGATCGGCCAGCCGCAGTTCATGGGCCGGGTTGGCGTAGGCATGCAGTAAACAAATGGCGACCGCGTCGACGCCGTCCGCCCGCAGAGCGGCCACCAACGCTGGCACGGCGGCCTCGTCCAGTGGCTGCCGCTCGGCGCCGGTGGCGTCGATCCGACCGCCAATCGTCAATGCCCGCCGACGCGGAACGATCAGATCCGGTTTCTCGATATCAATGGCGTATTGGTCATAGCGGCGCTCATAGGCAATCTCGAGGATATCGCGAAATCCCTCGGTGGTGATGGTTGCCACGGTGGCCCCGCGCCGCTCGATCAGGGCATTGGTGGCCAGAGTTGTGCCATGGATGAAGGTGCCGACCTCGCCCATCTCGGCCCCGTGGTCGGCCAGAACGGCGCGCGCGCCCTCCAGCGCGGCACGGGCCGGCGCGTCATGCGTGGTCGCGGTCTTGGTGGTGGCCAGAACCTGCGTTCCGGCGTCCATCAAAACGGTATCGGTAAACGTGCCGCCAATATCGATGGCGAGGCGCAGCGGAGCCGCCTGAGACTTGGACATGAGAGTTCAACGGAAGACGAAGGGGGATCAGGGTGAACAACGCGAAAGGGTCCGCGTTACACCACCAGGTCACACCCCGTGGCGCGCCGCTGCATTGGATCGGTCAAAGCAAAGCGTTGCATTTCGTGCCATCCCCGCGGCCGCACGATCATCCGCACCGCCATGGCGCAAGGATTGGCGATGCGCGGCCTTCAGGTCAATTCTTTGTTGAAGCCTGCGGTCAGTTTCCGCTTTTGCCCTCGGCGAGCGCGGCATCCATTTCGGCCTGATCCCAAAACCCGATGAAGACCCCGCGTCGCATCTCGCCCCCGGCCCGTTTGTTGATCTCCGCCTCGCTCATCGTGACGCGGTTGTGGTGGCCGCGGGCCCAAGCATTCATGGCCTCGGTCAGCCGGGCAATCTCGGGCGCGTGGGTCGGATCGGCCCCCAAATCCGTCAACTCCCCCGGATCCGTTTCCAGATCGTACAGCATCGGGCGGAAGCCTTCGGCATGGATCATTTTCCAACGGCCATCGCACACCATGACCAGGCGGCTGTCGTCGACCGGCTGGTCCAGGATCCGCCGGGCGCGTCGCATGCAGTAATCGTATTCCGAAATCGCAACGGGGCGCCACGCGACCTCGGCCTCGTGCAAAAGCGGCAAAAGCGATCGCCCCTCCAGGATGTGGGGCACGCTCTGCCCGCCCGCCCAGTCGAGGCAGGTCGGCACGATATCAATCGCCTCCACCAGATGGTCCAGAACCTGTCCCCGCGTCGCATCCGCCTGCGGGCTTGGATCAACGACGATCATGGGGATCCGGGCAGAGGCATCGTGGAACAATTCCTTCTCGCCCAACCAGTGATCGCCCAGGTAGTCACCATGATCCGATGTGAACACGATCAGCGTGTCGTCGGTCAGACCTTTGTCCTCCAGAAACGCCATGAGACGCCCGATCTGGTCGTCGATCTGCGTGATCAGACCCATATAGGCCGGGATCACCCGTTCGCGGACCTCCTCGCGGCTGAAGGCCTTGGAAAAGCGGTGCTGCATATAGGCGGCCAGGATGGGGTGGGCGTCCGCCCGTTTCCCGTCGGACCGGTTCACCGGGATCACGTCGTCCGGCCCGTACATATCGTGGTAGGGCGCCGGCGCGATATAGGGCCAGTGCGGTTTGATGTAGCTGAGGTGCAGGCACCAGGGGTGATTGCCTGCCTCCTCGATAAACGCCATGGCCCGTGTGGTCGTATAGGGTGTCTCGGTGTCTTCGTCCGGGGCGCGCGTGGGGCGATCCGCATGTTCCATCAGCCAGCCGGACAGGATCTCGCCATCCTCGCCCTCGGCGGCGTTGGCCCAATCGTGCCAAGGGTTTGGGTCGCCAACGCCCTTGGCGCGGAGGAAATCATTGTAATGCGACGGGGACTTGCCCTCATTGGGGTGCACACCGTCCAGTCGGTCCCAGACCTCGAAGCCGCATTCAGCGATCCGGCGTCCCTTGGGCGAGGCCGGGTCGATGCCGAGCCGCGTCATCCCCTCGATGTCGGCCGCCATATGGGTCTTGCCGCAAAGCGCCGTCCGCACCCCCAAGGGTTCGAGATGATCCCCAAGGGTCATTTCGCCAATCCGGAGCGGGAAATTGTTCCAGGTGCTGCCGTGTGAGCGCACATACCGCCCCGTGTAAAACGACATGCGCGACGGGCCACAGATCGGGGATTGCACATAGGCCCTGTCAAATCGCACCCCGCGCGCGGCCAGGGCGTCGATATGCGGTGTCTTGATGTGGGGATGGCCCGCACAGCCCAGATAATCGAACCGCAACTGGTCGCACATGATGAAGAGGATGTTTTTCTGGGTCATCGAAGGGGCATCCTTTCGGCGTGTACGTGCGGTGGCGGGCAGTCTGCCCTGCGGCAGGGGATGTTGGCCAGCCGGGAACGGGCGTCAGTCCGGGGGACGGACCGCCTCGGGGCGGGCGTTGGTGAAGGCGTCGATTTCGGCGCAGGCCGCGTCGATGGCGACGATCCGGGGACAATCGGACAGGTCTATGCCCCACAGGCGCGCATTATACACTTGGGGCACCAGGCAGATATCGGCGAGGCCCGGTGCATCACCATGGCAGAACACGCCCGTGTTCGGGTGATCCAGCAACGCCTCGAACGCGGCCAGACCTTTCGGCATCCAGTGTGCCATCCAATCGAGGCGGGCCTGCTGGCCGGTGCCAAGCACGGCCTCGACATGCCGCAACACTCCGGAATTGTTCAGCGGATGCGTCTCCATTGCGATGACATGCGCCATTTGGCGCACGCGGGCGCGATCCGCGGGCGCATCGGGCAGGAACGGCGGCGCAGGGCGCGTGTCATCGAGGTATTCGAGGATCGCGAGGGATTGGGCCAGCACGCGCCCATCAATCTCCAGCGCCGGCACCAAACCCTGCGGATTGACCGCCAGGTGGGCCGCGTCCTTCTGGGCGCCCGCCAGCAAATCGACCGATCGCGTGTCCCATTCCACCCCTTTGAGGCCCAAACCAATGCGCACCCGGTAGCAGGCCGAGGATCGCCAGAAATCGTACAGGACAGGGCGGTCGGTCATTCCACGCCACCCAGGAACAGCGCGCCATCGCGTTCGATCAGAGGGATGGCATCCAATTCGCATCCCTGACCAAGCCCGTCGATCCCCTGCCCCGTCGCCGCGTCGAACCCGGCGTCGTGGTTGGAACAGCGCAGGATCGTGCCATCGCGCGACAGGATCGACGACGCGCGCCAATCAAGCGGGAGGTACTGGTGCGGACATGCGTTCACATAGGCCCGCAATCCGTCGGCGGATCTAACGAGCAGCACCGGGAACCCATCCAGATCGAAACTGGTGACCGGTTCCGCAACCTCGGCCGTGGCGCAGAGCCGCGTGCCCGGCGGCGGCGCGCCGGGAAAGCTTTGCCAGGCGTCGGTCATACCGGCATCTCGGGCGCGGGCCGGATGGTGCCGCTGCAATGCCCGAACCCGATCCGATAGGCGCCTTCGCACCAGCCCCGCAGGGTGACGGTGTCGCCGTCCTCCAGAAAGGTGCGTGTCTGATCGCCGATCGACATCGGGTCGCGGCCATTCCACGTCAGTTCCAGGAAGGATCCGCAACTGTCTGGCGTTGCGCCGGAAATCGTCCCCGATCCCAGGAGGTCGCCCACCTCCATCGCGCAGCCGGACAGCGCGTGATGGGTCAACTGCTGCGCCGCGGAATAATACATGTGCTTGTAATTCGTCCGGCTGACCGTTTGCCCCGCCCCTCCTTCCGGCGCGAGATCGACGGCAAGCTGGATATCGAAATTGTTGTCCGAGGCCTCGTGCAGATACGGCAAAAGCGGTGTGTCTCGCGTGGGCGTCGGGTGGCGGAACGGCTCCAACGCGTCGCGTGTCACGATCCACGGGCTGATCGATGTCCCGAAAGCCTTGGACTGGAACGGGCCGAGCGGCTGATATTCCCAGACCTGGATATCGCGCGCCGACCAATCGTTCAGCAACACGTAGCCGAAGATATTGTCGAAGGCCTGCGCTGTGGTCAGGGGCGTTCCCATGGGATTGGGTGTCCCGACGATGGCGCCCAGTTCCAGTTCGATATCCAGTTTCGCACAAGGTCCAAGGCGCGGCACCGCGTCGTTCGGTCCTTTCAACTGGCCAAGGGGACGCCGAATATCCGTGCCAGACACAACCACGGTCGACGCCCGGCCATTATATCCAATCGGAATATGTAACCAGTTGGGCATCAACGCATTTTCCGGGTCGCGGAACATGCTGCCCACATTGGTCGCGTGTTCCTTCGACGCGTAGAAATCGGTGTAGCTGCGCACGAAGATCGGCAGATGCATCTCCACATCGGCCTGGGCCACCAACGGCACCGACCGATCCCCGGTCTCTGCGTCCAACAGATCGCCCAACGCGGCGCGGGTTTCCGACCAAACGGTCTGGGGCAAGCGCATGAACGGGTTGAGGGTGCCATCGGCAAAGACCCGTTGGCACGGCAACGGCGCGATCCGCCCATCGGCCTCAAGCGCCGTGACATCAGCGATCATATCTCCGATCGCCACGCCGACCCGTTTTACACCGTCCGCTTCGGAAAGCACGCCCCACGGCAGGTTCTGGATCGGAAAATCGGTGTCATCGGTATCGGCGCTCAGCACCCAACTGCGCCGTTTCGGATCGTGGGTTCGGTCGAGGCGCGGCATGCGGGCTCCCTCAAATGCGCGGTCGGCGCACCCCCCGGCGCCGGCCTCTCCGCCAGACTTGCCGCATCGGGCCGCCCTGTGGAAGGGAAATTGCGCCCCATTCCCGGCCTCGTGCGCCCAAAAAAGCCATGACGCGGAACCATCGAGGGCGCATTTTGGAGCGACCACTCGGCACGAGGCGGCCCCCTTGCAGGGCCCGGCCACACGAAAAGACCGGCGAGGAGCAGACATGCCAGGCGAAACTCACGACCCGTTTGCCAAGGGGCTGCGCGCGCTCCCGGCGCACACACGCCACCTGATTGACGGGCTCGAGCGGCCCCACCGCACGCGGATTATGGATGTCGGGGCAAACCCGGCGAACGTACCGGCCTATGCCCCTTTGATCCACGCCGGCGCCGCCGAAGTGCACGGCTTCGAACCGGGGGCTGATGCTTTCGCGAAACTCGCCGCCACGGCCAAATCGAACGAGTTTTACCACCCGTTTGCGATTGGCTTGGACGAGGATGCCACCTTTTTCGCCACCAAGAATGGCAGCTTCGCCTCCTTGTTCCGCCCGGACGAAGCGCAAATCGAAACCCTGGGTCATTGGGCCGAGTCCCTGACCGTTGCCGAAGAGATCCCGGTGCAGACGCAGGCGCTTGACGCGCTGCCGGGGCTGCCGCGCCCGGACATGTTGAAGATGGACACGCAAGGGGCCGAGCTTTCGATCCTGCAGGGCGGGGCCGACGTTTTGTCCGATGCCGTCGTGATCATGCCCGAACTGCGGTTCTTCCGGCTCTATGAAGATGAGCCAATGATGGGCGCGCTCGACAGCCATTTGCGGGACATGGGCTTCATGCTCCACAAAATCCTCCCGGGCGCCGTGGTGCGCCTGACGTCGTCGCGCATTGCCAAACTGCGCCCGGCGATGACGCGGAACCAAATGGTGGACGCCGATTTCATCTATATCCGCGACCTTGCCCAGACGGATGCCCTGTCGACGGCGCAGATTGGCCACCTCGCGTTGCTGGCAGACACGGTGTTCCAATCGATGGATGTGGTGTTGCGATGCCTGGATTTGCTTCTGGATCGCGAGGCCCTCCAGGAGCAGGACATCGACGGATACATCGACGCGCTCCCCCCGAATTTCCGGGCGCGATAACGTCGGGGGTCAATCGGCCTCGATCGTGCGGACGTGCATCGCCTGATACAAGACGTAGCGGTCGTCGGCGGTGAAAATCTGCGCAACCAAAACGCCAGTTTCTGGGTCAATCCAATAGCTTGCCGTCATCGGGAATGACCGTGTCACGGTGAACATCGTGATCTCTGCCGTGAACTCCAGATTGATGCGGTATGTGTCGAAAATCCCCATCGGGACATGGATGCGGTCTGTCACCACCTCGGCGCGCCAGGAAAACTGACCAGGTTGCACCATCTCGACATTCGGCAAACATCCCAACGCAACGAACGGGACCCCGATCCCGGTGCTGCAGTCCAATTCATAGAGACCCGTGCCCTCCGCGACATTGCCGGCCTGCAGCGGCCACAGCGTGCCGGGGCCGGCCCCGTCGAACACGGCCTGCACCTGGGACCCGCCTTCGCCGGGGCCAAGTGGCTGGAAATCAAAGGGGAACAGCGCAAAATGGCGGGGCACCGGATCGTTGATGATGCGGGCCGAGCTTTGTCGGAACGCATACACGCGGCTTGGCTGGAACCGATCCCCTTCAAGCGGCGTAAAACTGAGATCAACGACGGACGCCGTTTCCGGCATCGGATAGCTGCGGCCACCAAAGAAGTTGATCAGCTCTTCAATCGCCTGCTGCGTCGGATCGCGATTGTCGACGGGCGCGAGAACGCTGAAGTACCGGACCTGGCGTTCCGCGGGCGGCGGGGACCAGGGCATCGGGTCGAGCACGGGGTCAGGCGCCTCCCCCAGATAGGTGTGCACCAGCCAGTCCCGCATGCGCAGATTGTTCGGATCAAGCGTGTGTATGATCCGTCCGTGATACGCGGCGAGATCGAACAACCCTTCGTCTTCCAAGGCGGAATAGGCGGTTGCGTGCCAGCTTGTCCACAAGGGCTGCCGGCTTGAGGCCTCGTGCCAGGCCAAGGCCGCGCCTCGGGTATCCCCCCGCGCAGTCTGCACTTGGGCGAGCTCTTCCCACGCCCAGTGATCACTTGGGTCCAGCGCAATCGAGCGTTCGACCGCGCCAAGCGCCTCTTCGGCGCGATCCAATCGCAGTAGGGTGTTGGCGTGCCAGCGCTGCCCGAAGACCCAATCCGGATGCTGCTCCAGCGCGCGCCGCATTTCGTCTTCCGCCTCGGCGAAGCGATCAAGCTCCACCAACATGACCGAACGGCGCCCGCGCGGATAGCGCGCCTCCGGGTCCAAGGCGATGACACGATCGAACACCGCCAGCGCGTCGGCATAGCGCGCGTCGTCGACATACACATCGGCCAGATCATAGAGCAGGCCCGTGTCATCGGGCGCTTCGGCCAACAGAGCCTCGCACGCGGCCAAACGCATGTCGAACGGGGCATCGTCGTTCTCACACGTCTCTGCATCCGCAAGGGCGGCGGACACTGAGACGCTCAAACCAAGGATGAAGGGAAGTGCGTAGCGTACCATCGGGCAGAACCGTAGCACGGACATCCCGCGACCCAAAATGGATTAAGGGCCATTGGACGCCATGTTGCGGGTGGGAGGAGTTTGGTGCGGGTGGAGGGACTTGAACCCCCACGCCTTGCGGCGCCAGAACCTAAATCTGGTGCGTCTACCAATTTCGCCACACCCGCATCGCCGGGCGGAATAGCAGAGCCGCATGCCCGTTGCGAGTGGAAAATAAGCCCCTCGGGGGATCATCAGGGGGGCCCTACGCGCACGGAGGGGGCCGGTATCGCCGGAGGAGGCACCGACGGACGACGGGGCCCAGAATTATCTATCCACAGGCCGGAAGCTGCGCTAAGAATTATGTCAACAAAGGGGCAAATCCCCAAAAAGCGGCACGAGCAGGTGCACCATGACAGCGACACATCCAACCCTGTTCGGGGGGTGCGATCGGGACTCCATCGATTTGCGGGCCGGCATTCCGGCCGGCAGCCAGATCCTGACGCTTGCCGGGCAACTGCCGGTGGAGCATCTCGTGCCCGGAGATCGGATCATCACGCGCAATGGCGCCCGCAGTCTGGCAAACGTGGCGTGGTCCAAGCGGACATCGGGCACCCCCATCATCCACATGTCACAAGACGCCCTTGGCGGGCGGCCGAACCGGGACACCTGGCTGTTGCCGGATCAGCCTATCCTGGTCCGCGACTGGCGGGCACAGGCGCTTTGGGGTGTCGCTCAGGCCCGCGTTCCCGCCGCACGGCTTGTCGATGGCGACTACGTCCGCCACGGCGCGCTGACCGAGGACACAACGGTCTTCCACCTGATCTTTGACGCGGTGGAGATCGTCTATGTCGACGGGCTGGAATTGGCGTCAAACCCGCGGGTGTCCGCCCCGGTCTAGGCCGCGGCTTCGACGGCCCCCACGATGTCGTCGACCACTTGAGACATCAGACGTTCATCCTCGGCCTCGGCCATGACACGGATCAAGGGTTCAGTGCCGGATTTCCGGATCAAAAGCCGCCCTTGTCCATCAAGCTTCGCTTCGCCAGCGGCGATCGCGGCCTGAACATCGGGGGTTTCCAGAGGGGTCTTACCGCTGCTGTAGCGGACGTTCTTCAGCAGTTGGGGCACCTTCTCAAAACTCTTGGCCAAGGTGCTGGCGGGCGCGCCCGTGCGCACCATTTCGGCCAGGAACTGCAGCCCCGCGATCAGGCCATCGCCGGTTGTGGCGTAGTCGGTCATCACGATATGGCCCGATTGCTCACCCCCGAGGTTGAGGCCCTTCTGACGCATGGCTTCGACCACGTAGCGGTCGCCCACCGGCGTCCGATGCAATCCGATCTGCCGGTCCGCCAGATAGCGCTCCAACCCCAGGTTCGACATGACCGTGGCGGCCAGCGTCTGCCCTTTCAGGCGCCCATCTTCGGCCCACCGGTTGGCGAAGAGCGCCATGATCTGATCGCCATCGGCAACGGCACCGGTCTCGTCCAAAAGGATCACGCGGTCCGCGTCGCCATCCAGACAGATGCCGACATCTGCCCGCATCTCGCGGATCTTCGCCGCCGCGGCCTCGGGCGCGGTGGATCCCAATCCGTCATTGATATTGATCCCATCCGGGGACACCCCCAAGGGGATCACGTCGGCCCCGAGTTCCCAAAGCACCTCGGGCGCGGCGCGATAGGCGGCGCCGTTCGCGCAGTCGAGGACCACCCGCAGGCCATCCAGACGACGCCCCTGCGGGAACGTGCCCTTGACCCGCTCGACATAGCGGAAACGGCCATCGTCGATGCGCTTGGCACGGCCAATGTTTTCGGCCTGCGCCGGCGCGAACTCGCCGAACACCAAGGCCTCGATCTCGGCTTCTGCCTCGTCGCTCAGCTTGAACCCGTCCGGCCCGAAAAACTTGATGCCATTGTCGAATGCCGGATTGTGGCTGGCCGAAATCATCACCCCGACATCGGCCCGCATTGATGGTGTCAGCAATCCCACAGCTGGCGTCGGAACCGGCCCCAAAAGCAAGACATTCATACCGGTCGAGGTAAAACCGGCCGTCAGCGCGTTTTCGATCATATACCCCGAAAGGCGCGTGTCCTTGCCGATCACCACGCGGTGCGCCCGGCTGCCATCGCCGCGGAAGTAGCGCCCGGCGGCAGCCCCGAGGCGCAGGGCCATCTCGGCGGTCATCGGGTAGGTATTGGCCCGGCCACGAACGCCGTCGGTTCCAAATAGCTTGCGCGACATGCTTGCCCTTTCGCTCTCTGCCGGTCGTTATTCTATCGGGGGCAGGCCCGCGCTTGCACGCCAGAGCTGCACCATGTGCCGGTGCAGCTTTATATCATGAACCCGAAGCATCTGTACCCCCTGAGACAGCGCCCATAGGCCGATCCCCGCCGATCCCGGCCCGCGTTGGGCGGCGTCAGGTTCCGCTGCGATCCGCCCGATGAACCCTTTGCGCGACACGCCCAACAGGATCCCGCAGCCCAGACCATGAAACAGGCTGATCCGTGCGATCAGGGCCAGGTTCTGGGCTTCGGTCTTGCCGAACCCGATGCCCGGATCGACCATGATCCGCGCACGCGGCACACCCGCGGCTTCGGCTTGCGCAATCACCCGCGCCAGTTCATCGAACACGTCGAGCAAGACATCGTCATAGGCGGCCGGTGCAAGATCCTGCATCGTCTGCGGCGTGCCGATCGAATGCATCAGGATCAGCGCGGCGCCTGTCTCTGCCGCCACGTGCGCGAGGTCCGGATCGTGCCGCAAACCGGAGACATCGTTCAAAATGGGGACCGGCACGGCTTTGGCGGTTGCCGCGTTGCGTGTGTCCAGGCTGATCGGCGCGTCGACGCCAGCGGCACCGAGGGCCGCCACAACCGGGCGCACCCGGGCGATCTCATCGGTCGGGGCCACGGGGTCGGCACCGGGTCGGGTGCTTTCCCCACCGATGTCGATCAGGTCGGCGCCTTCCGCGCGCATGACCTCAACGTGGGCCAGCGCATCGGCGATGTCCGTGTGGCGCCCACCGTCGGAAAAACTGTCTGGCGTCACGTTGAGGATGCCCATCAACCGGGGGTGATCCAGCGACAGGCCCGCAATCGGGGCACGCGTCGCCACAAGTGGGGCCCGTTCGGCATCGGTCAGATCGGTCGCAGGAACGACCCTGGGCGCCTCCCCACGGCTCAGGGCTTCGACCTGCGCAAACCGCACTGGGCCGCCGGCCAAGGGGAAACTGCCCGGAAGATCGGCCGGGTCGGTGACGGGGATCGGACGCAGGTAGTGTGTCATGCACGGCGCCTAGCCTGTTGCAGCCGGCCAGACAAGCCAAGGGGCGGCCCCTGCCCTTCCGCTTGACCCGAGGACGGGCATCCGCATCATGGGGGCGCATGTCATCTGAAGCTGTCTTTCGCTCTGCCCGCCTGACGGGCCGCTCGCCCGGGGAAGGCGTCGAAACCCTGTACGTCGCCCTTTTTGGCGACCGCGGGCCCCGTGCCTTGATCAGCGACCGGGACGCCTGGGCCGCTGGCCGTATTGCGCCATGGGTGCTGGCCCATGCGGGCCATGATGTGGGTGTCGGCGGGTTTCGTCATTGGCAGGACGCCAGCGCGCTGGAGCTGATCTTCCACTTTCTGCCGGATGTCTGGGGTCAGGGCCTGGCGAGCGAGTTCGTGCAAGCGGCGCTGGACGCCGCGAGCTTCGGTTTGCAGCAGACCGAGTTTGTGGCGACCGTTGCTGGCGAGGCCGAAGCGTCGGCCCACATCCTCGAAAAGGCAGGCTTCAAACCGACGGATGTGCCCGACCTGATGCGCCTCAGCCTTCCGCCACTGGCGGCAACGCGGTCGCGGGAAACGCCCTGACCGGAACGTTTTCGCCCGCGTCACCGGGCGGAGCGCCGAACATCAAGACTTCGGACGCCTCGAATGCACCGGCCAGCCACACACACAACGCAACCGGATCGGTGACGTCATCGCCTGGCCCGTCCTGGGCATCCAGAACCAGCTTGGAGGGGGCCCAGACGCTGATGCGATCGTGCCGCATGGCCCAGTCCAGTTCAGTCCGACTGTCAACAACCACACAGCGTTTGTCCCGCGCGGCCAAAACCCAGGCCGCCTGTTCAATCGCCAGCAGGTCAATCCGGCGTTGGGGCATCGCATGCGCGGCGGTTGGTGCGTCCCGGCGGGGCCGGTCCACACACAAGATCAACGGGGCGCCCATGGTCTCGAGCCGATCCAGAAGCGTGCCAAGATCCGGGCGATCAATGGCATCGCGCGACAGGAACACAACCTTGGGATGGGGCGCATCCTTGGCCAAAAGACTGAGGCGGCGCCGACCCGGCGGCGCGTCGCGGACAATCTCGACCCCGAGGACATAGGGCCCGCGGTCCAGCTTGCCGATGCGCACATAGGTGCGCGCGGCCAACGGATGGGCGAGGATATGGTCCGCGATGCGCGCGGCAACGGTTTCCAGAAGGTTTACACGTTCCGCGGCAAGGGCGGCGTCAATCGCCTCGACAATGGTGTCATAGCTCAGGATGCGATCGACATCATCCGTGGCGCCTTCGGCACGCGTCTCAACCTCGACCACGACATCGAAGCGAATGGTCTGCGTGATCCCGCGTTCTTGCTGGAAGGCGCCGATCTCGACCTCGCGCAGGTGTTCGGTCATCGAAATACGGTCACGCGGCGCATCCCCGGCCAACGCCTTGGCGCGCTCGGACGGGTGGGCAAAGGCCAAGGCGGGGGTATCAGGCATCAGGACAGGTCCCGGCAAATAGGATCAACGCCCCCGGCCTAGCAGCCCGGGACGGTCAAGGAAGGGGGCGATGCGTCGCGCGCGCGCCCGTTTCCGACCTTAGTATTGCTGGCGGTAGAAGTGATGGACGCCGTAGGTCGCCGTGCGCGGATACAGGCGCGCCCACCGCGGGTTCACCCAGTTCGCGTGATAATGCGTGGCCCCATCGGTCAGATCGCGCGGCGCGCCATCCATCATGATACGGGCGACATGTCCCAGACGGTGCCATGCGCCGGTGTCGTGGATCGTCTCGGGGTTGCCGTCACAGGTGTAGGTGAACTGGCAGGCGTACTGGCGGCCTGTGCCTTGGTTCACCACGCCACAGATCGTGTTGGGATAGTTGCGGTGGTCGACCCGGTTGAGGATCACCTCGGCCACGGCATACTGGCCGACGACTTCCTCACCGCGCGCTTCGAAGTACAAAGCCTCGGTCAGGCAGCGCCATTCCCCATTGCCGCGCGACCGGCCCATGGCCGTCAATTCCGCATTGGTCATGACCCGGGGGTCGTTGCCAGACCGATTACCGCGCACCGGTCCGGTAAACGGCGCCGCGAGCCGTTGGAGGCGTGCATTCGACACGGCGGCCAGAGATTGCGTTTCAACGCCCATCACATCTTGGAGCAATGCGCCAACGCCAGACGGCCCAGTTGAACTGGAAAACGTCACATCGGCGGATGCCGTGCTCACAGGCAAAACGATCGCAGCGGCCAAAGCGACTGCGCGCAGACAGATGTTCATCATACCCCTTCCCGGGTGTCCCCTACGGCCTCGGGCGGACCGCTTTGCGAGGAGTGTAGCGTTTGTTCACAGCTTTTCAAAACGCCCACGGGGTTTAGCGTCCGAGCCGCAAACCGACTCAAGGTCTTGTATCCGCATGGGTGGCTTGATCAGCCAGTTGCAGGTGCAACCGTATCAACGTCGTGCGGCAACTCTTTGTCAAAAATGGACAATTGTGCGGCAGCAAGTTTGGCAACTGGCACCCGGAAGGGCGAGCATGAGACATAGTCAAACCCGGCCTTTCGGCAGAAGGCGATGGCCTCGGGCTGGCCGCCATGTTCGCCGCAAAGCGACAAAATGACGTCCTCGCGGGATTGGCGGCCGCGATCGGCCCCCAGCAGCAACAATTCCCCCACGCCATCGACATCCAACTGGGTGAACGGGTCCTCGTTAAAGACCCCCTGCTGGACATAAGCCGACATGAAACGGCCCGCGTCATCGCGGCTCAAGCCATAAGTCATTTGGGTCAAGTCATTGGTCCCGAACGACAAAAACGAAGCGTGCTCGGCAATTTCACCGGATCGCAGCGCCGCGCGCGGTGTTTCGACCATGACGCCCAAACGATAGGCAAAGTCTTTCCCGTTTTCGGCACGGACCGCGGCCGCCACGGCGTCAACGCGGGATTTCACAAGCTCCACCTCGCGGCGGGCCGAGACCAGCGGGATCATGATTTCAGGAACCACCGGGGCGCCCTTCTTCGATGCCTTGATCGTGGCCTCGAATATGGCGCGGGCCTGCATTTCGTAAATCTCGGGAATTGTGACGCCCAGCCGGACGCCCCGCATGCCAAGCATCGGGTTGAACTCTTCCAAGCTTTCGATTCGCGCTGCCACGCGGCTCACGGGAAGGTCCAAGGCCTCGGCCAAGGCGCGTACGCCTTCGCGGCCACCGGGAAGGAATTCGTGGAGCGGCGGGTCGAACAGGCGAATGCACACGGGTTGACCCTGCATCAACTTGAACAATTCAACGAAATCCGCGCGTTGCATGGGCAGCAAGCGGTCCAGTGCGGCAGACCGGTCGCCAGGGTTTTCCGCAAAGATCATCTCGCGCATGACCGTCAGGCGCGCAGGGTCAAAGAACATATGCTCGGTCCGGCACAGGCCGATCCCGTCGACACCGAACCGCTGCGCCATGGCCGCATCTTCGGCCGTGTCGGCATTCGCCCGAATGCCGATGTCGCGGGCGTGGTCGGCCCAATCCATCAAGGTTGCAAAGGCCCCGCCCATGGCCGGTTCGATCATTTCGGCGGCGCCCACCAGCACGTCCCCTGTCGATCCGTCGACCGTGATGATGTCGCCTTCATGGAACACCTTGCGGCCGGGGACGGTCATGGTTTTCTTGCGCAAATCCAGCTGAAGACGGGTTGCGCCCGCCACGCAGGGCAAACCCAATCCACGCGCAATCACGGCGGCATGGCTGGTCATCCCCCCCCGTTCGGTCAGGATGGCCTGCGCCGCATGCATGCCGCGGATGTCTTCGGGACTGGTTTCCCGGCGCACCAGGATGCAGGCATCGCCCTGGGCTGCGGCGGCCTGAGCAGCGGTGGCCGAAAAGACGATCTTGCCTGTGGCCGCGCCGGGGGCAGCGGCGATCCCGCGGGTCAGGACATCGCGGGGGGCATCCGGTTCGACCTGCCGGTGCAACAACTGGTTCAGCGTGAACGGCTGAACCCGCGACAACGCCTCGTCCGACGTGATGATACCGTCCTCGGCCAGGGCCACGGCGATTGCAACTTCGGCCCGGCCCGACCGCGGCACGCGCACCGCATCCAGGATCGACAGCTGTCCGTTCATCAGCGTGAACTCGATCTGCATTTCTTCGCGCAGCCGGGTGCGCATAAGGGCACCGGCGTCCCGCAAAGCTGAGACCGCCTCAGGCGCGTCATCCTCAAGCGCCTTGCCACGCGGATCCTGCTCGATGAATTGTGCGTCCGCCTCGCTCAACGCGGCGCGCCCTTGTCCTTGCGGCAGATAGCGTCCGGTGATCTGGGGTTGCCCGCTGTCGCCATTGACGAACTGAACCACACCCGAGCCCGACAGGCCTTGCCCGATCCCAAGCGCCATGCGCTGCACGACGAGGCCAAGGCCCGCATCCGCTGGCGCCCCTTGCGCCTGCCGCAAGAGCCGCGCGGTGGTGCCATCCCAGGCGCGCGCCATGGACCGAAGCACCTCGGCCAGCTGTTCGGACGGCGATTGGGGGAACGGCTCTTCCATCTCGGCCTCGAATTGCCCTTTGGCCAGTCGCGGGGTCATCGGGCCTTCGAAGGCGTCGGCGTCCAAGCGCAGCACATCCACGGCATAGGTTCGAATGAAACTCACATACAGCGCGTCCGCGGCGTCGGGCCCGTGCAACGCCGCCAGCTCCGCGCATTTTTCGTCGTTCATCCCGATGTTCAGAATCGTCCCGGGCCCGCCCCAATCCGCAGCCTGACTGGACGAGCGCACCGACACCAACGCCCCACCGCCAAACACACCGGACAGCGCGGACATGTCCGGCAACCGGCCATTGGCGATCGCGCGGACCGTATCAAAGCTGAGGGCGACGGTCAGAGGCACCGGCAGATCGAGACGGATCAGCCGCTGAAGGCATTTCGCACGGTTGCCATGGGTCGAGGTTCGCACCTCGGCCGTCTTGGTGATCTCGGTGAAATCCGGGGTTGTGAGCATCTGCAACCTTTTCGCACGCGCAGCAAAAGATACAACCCATGCGCGACCTGTCCAGTCCACCCGCGCATTTCTTGCCCATTTCCTGCGCAGACCCCGAAAAAGTCGACTTTTTCGGGCCAGAACCGTCGACGGTTCTGGCGTCTAGCCTTCGAGTTTCGACAAATCCGCGACCTGGCCGCAGGTGTCGACAATCTGATGCAGGAGGTTCAGGCGGTTGCGCCGCACGATCTGGTTCTCGGCATTGACCTGAACGGCTTCGAAAAAGGCATCAATGGGCGCCCGCAGGGTCGCCATCTGCGTCATGGCGGCCGCGAAATCCTCGGCCTCGAGGGCCGGCGCGATCGCGGTCGTGGCCGTATCCAGGGCCGCAAACAGGGCGCGTTCTTCCTCGGTTTCGGCGAATTTCGGATCCGCGCCGAACCGATACTCGACCCCGTCCTTCGCTTCGGCCTGGGTCAGAATGTTGGCCGCGCGGCGGTAGCCCTGCACCAGGTTCTCGCCATCTGGGGTCTGCAGAAAGGCGGCCAAGGCCTCGGCCCGGGCGATCACCAGCGCAATGTCATCCGTCGGCGGTTTCGACAAGGCCGCGTCGATCACGTCATGCCCAATCCCTTCAGCGCGCAAATGCACCTTCAGACGGTCATGGAAAAAGGCCAGAAGGTCGGTCGACAGATCCGGCACAAGGTCACCCACGGTGCGCAAGACCGTGCCATCGGCCAAGTCGGGCGCGGCGTCCTGGGATTGCAGCCGGTCCAAAACCGCACGGTACGCTGCGCCAAAAACGCCATGATCCGCGATTTCGGTCAGGATTTCTTCCAGCGTGTCGATCTCATTGTCGGCGGCATCGGCGCGGTTCAGGTCAATCTTGTGGGCCAACAACTGGCGATCAATGAACCGGTCCAGCCGCAGGCGCTGGTTGTGGTGCAACAGAATACGGATCACACCAAGCGCCGCGCGGCGCAAGGCAAACGGGTCTTTCG
Source organism: Paracoccaceae bacterium (assembly GCA_963921255.3). Lineage (GTDB taxonomy): Bacteria > Pseudomonadota > Alphaproteobacteria > Rhodobacterales > Rhodobacteraceae > JANSYL01. The sequence goes on from CAWUEW020000002.1 coordinate 411,038, forward strand.
AACCGGTGGGCTTTTCATCAATCGCCCAGAAGCCGGTAAGAAGGTCGATTTTGTCGGCCAGGGCGACCGCCACCGAAACCGGCGCCTCCGGCACATCATCTGACGGGCCAAGCGGCTGGTAATGGTCTTCGCACACCGCGGCGACCGCCTCGGGATGCCCGGCAGCCTTGGCGTAGTAACGCCCCATGACGCCCTGCAATTCGGGGAACTCGTACACCATCTCGGAACTGAGATCGGCTTTCGCGATACGGGCCGCGGTTTCCGCTTCGTCGGCGTCTGCACCGACCATCGGTGCGATGTCGCGCGCCAGCGCGGCAATTCGGCCAATGCGGGCCGCCTGATTGCCAAGGCGCCGTTCGAAGGTCACCTTCTCGAGCGCCGTCAACCAATCCGCCATCCCGGCCTTGGCAATGCGCAGGTCGTTTTCCCAAAAGAACTTGGCGTCCGACAAGCGGGCCGACAGGACCTTCTGGTTGCCCGCCAGGATCGTCGCGCCGTCATCATCGGTGGTCCGGTTCGCGACCGTGATGAACTGTTCGATCCGGCCCGTCCCCGGGTTGCGCACGGAAAAGAACTTCTGATGTTCCCGCATTGACGTCTGGAGCACCTCGGGCGGCAGATCCAGGAAGTCCGCGCCGATCTGGCCCATCAGGACAACCGGCCACTCCACAAGACCCGAGACTTCGGCCAGAAGGCTGGCGTCTTCCACGACTTCAAGACCCTGCGCAAAGGCCATGTTCGTCGCGTCGTGCCAGATGGCTTCGGCCCGGGCCTCGGCGGACAGAACGACATGCGCCTTGGCAAGCTTGGCCGAATAATCGTCGAAGGACGTCACCTGAAATGCGCCAGGCGACAGGAAGCGGTGGCCTTCGGTCGTGTCGCCGGCGGCGATCCCATCGACGTCGAACGGAACGACCTCTGACCCGGCTTCGTCCGAGAGCACACACAGGATGCGATGCAGAGGGCGCACCCACCGCAGGCTTCCCGCGCCCCATCGCATCGATTTTGGCCATGGGAAATTGCGCACGACCTGGGGCACGACCTCGGCGATGATGTCCGACGCGGGCCGGCCGGACCGCTCGATCACGGCAAAGAAGACATCGCCTTTCTTGTCGGGGCGTACCTCGAGTTGGTCGCGGGTGACGCCCGCGCCGCGCAAAAACCCGTCGATCGCCTTCTCGGGCGCGTCGACACGCGGACCGCGCCGTTCTTCCCGCGTGTCGGGTGAGGCAGCCGCCAGATCTTCGATCGTCAGCGTCAGGCGCCGCGGCGTCGAAAACGCGCCCGCGCTGGCATAGGTCAACCCCGCCTCGACCAATCCATCGGTGACCAGTTTCTTGAGGTCTTCGGCGGCCTTGCGCTGCATCCGCGCAGGGATTTCCTCGGAAAACAGTTCGAGCAGCAGGTCAGGCATCGGAGCGGGCTTTCAACTCAGGTCTGGGTGGCGGCAAGGGGCACAGGCCCGCCGCGCGTCAGGTGCAATCTTCGGGTGTGCTTTTGCGCGGAATGGCGGATCGGTGCAAGTCGCCTTTGTTGCGCGGGAGCGGCCGCTAGGGGTCCAGTGTCCCGTTCCATTGATGCCACGCGAAGGCGCGCCCGTCGGGAAACACGGCCAAGACGCGATCCGCGCCGGGTCTAATTTCACTTTGGGCCAGAACGGCAACGGCCTCCCCCGCCTCAAGCGCGGCCCCGATCGCAGGGGCATCGAAACAAGTGAACCAATCAGGCGCGATCAAGGGGGTCGGGTCTTCAAACGGCACGCCTTCAACGGCAAGTGCGCGTCCGGCGTCGTCGAGCGTCAGACAAGCGCGGAACCGCAATGGGGACGTGTCCGCATCAATGCCTTCGAAGGCGTCGTAGGGCAGCGCAACCGTGTCGCCGGTGGCCAAAGTCACCTGCAGGTCGGCGGCTTCAATCGGAGCGTAGTAGGCGCGTGTCTGGAACCACCATTGGGTTGCCCCGAACAGCGCCGTCACCGCAAGGATCACAATCACCACCACTCGACCATTCATGTCCGTTTTCCCGCTGTTCCATCAGGTGCCCCGCCACGACCCGGACCGCGGCCACGCACATCAGTGCCAATAGGCGTTGAGATAGGCGTCCGTGCAGGTTTCGGCAAAACGACGGAACCGATTGAGGCGCGGCATATCGCGCCACGGATTAAACCGCTCATGCGTTTCCACGAACAGCGCGTCAAACGGGCGCTCACCGGTCATGACACGCTCCAGGATTGGCCATTCGGCCCCCTCGATGTCCATCTTGATCAGCGCCGGGCGTTCGGGCAGCCCCGCAATGAAAGCGAACAGATCGATCTGGGGCACGTCGACAAAGTTTTTGGGATCCATGGCAAACCGGCTGGTCCGCGCCACGGACGACCCAAGTGACTTGCCCAATGGATTGTCGTCATAGTTTTTCGCCCGCAGAAGCCGGACGGTGGCCTGCGACGCGCCGATAGCTTCGGGCCTCAAGGTGACGTTGGGCAGCGCCCCAACACGCTCTGCCAGAATTGCGAAGGTGGCGGGATCCGTTTAAAGGCGATCACGTCGGCACCGGTCTCGGCAAGGGCACTGGTGAAATCCCCGACATTCGCCCCAAGGTCGAGGACGATGTCCCCCGGCCCAAGGGATGCCAGACGCTGTTCGAAGGCTGCGTGGGCGAGATGGGCCAGTTTCGCCTTCACCTTTCGGTATGGCCGGAAGCCAAGGCCGAACGGCCGAAAGCTTTGGTCGAAGAACTTGCGTTCGGTTTCGGACAACTGATCTCGGATGGGCGCTGTCGACACGGCTAACCCCAATACAGGTTCAGATAGGATGGACACTCGGCGCGGGCCCAAGCTTGCAAGCCGGCGATCCGTGGCAGGGTTGAAGGATCCATCCGCTCGTGCGTTTCGACAAAAAGCGCCGTTTTCGGCGTCAGGAGACCCTCGGCCCGAAGCGCGTCCAACACGTCCAACTCGGCCCCCTCGATATCCATCTTGATCAGCGACGGCGCCTGCGGAAGATCCGCGAGAATGCGCCGAATGTCCCGCACTTTGATCGTGCGGCTTTGGTGGCCATCGGTGCGATAGCGATCATGGGCGATGCTGGCGGCTTTTGATGCGCTGCGCGGACTGGACGAAAACGAGGCCGGCAGGATCAGGTCCGCCTCACCGTCGAAATCCGCAACTGCGGCGTTGTTGAGATGCACGTGGGCCTGTCCGGCAAAGCGCTCGGCGAGGAGGGCAAATGTGTCCGGCTCGGGTTCATAGGCGTGCACCGTGGCGCCATTGGCCGCCAGTTTCGCGGTCATGTCACCGATATTCGCCCCGAGATCCAATGCGATGCCCGACGGACCCAAATCTTGCGCGAGTGCCTGGAATCTGTCTTCCGCGCGGTGCTGCAAACGCCGCTTGAGTTTCCGATACCCGATATGGCCGAGCGTTCCGGGCAAGCGCGACAGGGCGCCAAAGGCGTGCTCCGCGCCATTGGAGGGGGACAGGTATTGGGCCGCAAAGCGACGGGGGGATTGGGGCGTCAGGCCGCCATCCACCGGCCTCCGTCTGCACAAAGGCATCCGCGCAGGCTTTGGCCAAGGCGCGCACGCGGCCGATGTAAGCTTGGCGCTCGGTCACCGAGATCACCCCGCGCGCGTCCAACAGGTTGAACAGGTGGCTGGCCTTGATGCACTGGTCATACGCGGGATGCGCCATCACGATCCGCTTGCCGGTCTTGGGATCGTCGTGCGGTGCGTCGAGGATCGCGCGACACTCGGCTTCGGCTTCCTCGAAATGCCGGAAGAGCAACGCGGTATCGGCGGTGTCGAAATTCCAGCGGCTGTATTCTTCTTCGGTCTGCCGGAACACATCGCCATAGGTCAGCGCGATCGGGGCCTCCGGGTCATTGAAGGGCATATCCATCACGTGGTCGATTCCCAGGACGTACATGGCCAGACGCTCCAGCCCGTAGGTCAATTCGCCGGACACCGGATGGCAGTCATGCCCGCCGACCTGCTGGAAATAGGTGAACTGGCTCACCTCCATGCCGTCACACCACACTTCCCATCCAAGGCCCCATGCCCCGAGAGTCGGGCTTTCCCAGTCATCTTCGACGAACCGGATATCGTGCAGATCCATGTCGATGCCGATGGCTTCGAGCGATCCGAGATACAGGTCCTGCAGGTTGGGTGGGCTCGGTTTGATGAGCACCTGGTACTGGTAGTAGTGCTGCAGGCGGTTTGGGTTTTCACCATAACGCCCGTCGGTCGGGCGGCGCGACGGCTGCACGTAGGCCGCAGACCACGCACGCGACCCGAGGGAACGGAGCGTCGTCGCAGGATGGAACGTGCCCGCCCCGACCTCCATGTCGTAAGGTTGCATGATCGCGCAGCCTTGGGCCGACCAGTAGGACTGGAGGCGCAGGATGATTTCCTGAAAGCTTCGGGGCGCTGTGTCTGCCATGATCGTGCCGATCCCTGGATCTGAAGTGCGGGCAAAGTTTGCGCCTCCATAGTTGCGTGGGGCGACACGGTCAACGGAGGCGGACCAGTATTGAGGTTGCCTTTATGGTCAGGGATGGTGCATTCCGAAATGAATTAACTTTTTGCCTGCCGCGCCAAGGGGATTGCCCACGCGGATTGGGCGCAGGGATCGGATAAGACAGGGTTTTCGAAACGATGGGGAACGTCATCTCTCGCGCATGTGCGGTTCTTTCGGCCGCAGTGCTGCTTCTCGGCGTCCTGGGGGTGGGCATGGCCCAGGCCCAGGATCGTGTCTGGATCCAGTTGGAAAGCTTTGGTGAGCTTGCGAACGCGGAACAGCGGGTCCGCGCCTATGCCCAGTTGATCGAGAACGTGAACGGCTTCCGGACCGACGAAGGTCTGTACACGATCGCAGTCGGCCCCTTTGATGCGGACAGCGCCGCAACAGCCCTGCAGACCCTACGCGGACAAGGCATCGTGCCCGGCGACAGTTTCGTCACCGAAGGTGTCCCCTACGCGACGCAATTCTTCCCGATCGGCGGCACCGCGCTGCTGGATGCGACCGTCGCGGTCGCGCCCGAACCCGAGCCGGACGAGACCCCGCAACAGGCCCGCCAGAGCGAGGCGCAGCTGACGCGCGACGATCGCAACGCCCTGCAGATCGCCTTGCAATGGTTCGGGTTTTACCGCTTTGGCATTGATGGCGCCTTCGGGCCAGGCACCAGGGCGGCTATGGGCGATTGGCAAACCGCGCGCGGCTTTGAACCCACGGGCATCCTGACGACCCGCCAACGGGCACAGCTTTTGGGTGAATATCAAGGCGAACTGGACGCGCTCGGGATGCAGCTTGTGCGCGACGAACGGGCCGGGATCGAGATCGAGCTGCCCATGGCGATGGTGGGTGAGCCGACCTACAACTTCCCCTTCGCACAATATGACAGCATCAATGACACCGGCGTTCAGGTGCTGCTGATCTCGCAGCCCGGCAACGAAACGACGTTGTTCGGTCTGTATGAAATCATGCAAACCCTCGAGATCGTGCCCCTTGACGGGGAACGCAATCGCGGACGTGATCGCTTTTTGCTGACCGGCCAGTCCGACACACTGCGCAGCCATACCGAAGCGCGCCTCGTACGCGGCGCAGTGAAGGGGTTCACGCTGGTGTGGCCGCCGGAGCGGGACGATCAGATCGCGCGCGTACTGCCGATGATGCAAAACTCGATCGACTTCCTCGACGGCACGCTGGACCCGGCGGCCATCCCGGACGGGATCGAGGACGGGGTCGACATGGTCTCTGGCCTTGAGGTGCGCCAACCCGATCGCGTGCGCTCGGGCTTCTTCGTCGATGCCACGGGTGCCGTGATGACCACCACCGACGTTCTGGGCGAATGCGCAGAACTGCTGGTCAACAACATCTATCCCGCCGAGGTCGCCTTCAGTGACGCCGAGCTTGGCGTTGCCGTTTTGCGCCCCGAACAGACCCTTGCACCGCTTGCGTTTGCGCAACTGGCCAGTGCGCCCGGTCGCATTCGGTCGGACGTGGCCGTGTCAGGCTTTCCGTTTGAAGGGACCCTCAGTTCAGCATCGACAACGTTTGGCAGCCTCGCGGACTTGCAGGGCATGAACGGTGAAGACACGGTGCAGCGTCTGACCCTGCGGACCAACGAAAGCGAAGCCGGCGGCCCGGTTCTGGCCAGCAATGGCGCGGTCTTGGGGATGGTTTTGCCGGGCATGTCGTCCGGGCGCGCGCTGCCGGAAGATGTGACCCTCGCGCTGCGATTGGACAAGCTGATCGACGTCCTGACGGATGCAGGTCTTGCCCCGACGGTCGCCGCGCAGCCCGAGCAGATCAACCGCGAAAACCTCGCCCGGCTTGGCGCCGACATGACGGTGACGGTGAGCTGCTGGAATTGAACCGCCGCCCGGTTCCCTGAGGCACGCAGAAACGCAATGCAATTGAGCAGGTCGCCTTTCCCTTGCGGCCCCTCGAGATATGTTGCATCCAACCGGGCGATAGACGCCCCCCTAAAACCGCGCTGAGGACGATATGGCAGACGGCAGCTTGAGCATGGATGCAAAACCCACCGAGGATATCTCGGTTCGTGACGTGTTTGGGATCGACACCGATATGCGCGTGCGCGGCTTTGCCGAGCGCAGCGACCGGGTGCCGGAACTGGACCCGACCTACAAGTTCGACCCCGACACCACGTTGGCCATCCTTGCGGGCTTCAGTCACAACCGCCGTGTCATGATCCAAGGCTACCACGGCACGGGCAAGTCGACCCATATCGAACAGGTCGCGGCGCGTCTGAACTGGCCGGCGGTGCGTGTGAACCTCGACAGCCACATCTCGCGGATTGACCTGATCGGGAAAGACGCGATCAAACTGCGCGACGGCAAGCAGGTGACCGAGTTCCACGAAGGCATCCTGCCGTGGGCGCTGCGCAATCCCGTGGCAATCGTGTTCGACGAATACGACGCCGGCCGAGCGGACGTGATGTTCGTCATTCAGCGTGTTCTGGAACATGACGGCAAGCTGACGCTTCTGGATCAGAACGAGATCATCACGCCACACCCGCATTTCCGCCTTTTCGCGACGGCCAACACTGTCGGCCTGGGTGATACGACGGGCCTCTATCACGGGGTGCAGCAGATCAACCAAGCCCAGATGGACCGCTGGTCGTTGGTGTCGACGCTGAACTACCTCAGCCATGACGCGGAAACGCAAATCGTTCTGTCGAAGAACCCGCACTACAACACCGAGAAAGGCCGCAAAACCGTTGGCCAGATGGTGACCGTGGGCGACCTGACCCGGACCGCTTTCATGAACGGCGAACTGTCGACCGTGATGAGCCCCCGGACGATTATCACCTGGGCACAGAACGCCGAGATCTTCCGCGATGTGGGCTACGCCTTCCGCGTGTCGTTCCTCAACAAGTGCGACGAGCTTGAGCGCCAAACCGTGGCCGAGTTCTATCAGCGCTGCTTTGACGAGGAATTGCCCGAAAGCGCCGCCTCGATGAGCTTGGGTTAATTCGCGATCCCGGATCCCGGCGATCACAAAGTGGCATTTGCATTTGGAGGGGGCGATCGGTTTGATCGCCCCACTTCATTTTGGAGGTCAACATGCACATTGGATTGATCGGCGGGATCGGCGTGGCGGCCACGCAAGTCTATTACGAACGGCTGGTCGCCGCGATCACAGCGCGTGGTCAGAAGGCGGATCTTACGATCGTGCACGCGGATGTCGCCAAGCTTGTGTCGAACAACCTGAACGACCGTCGGCACGCGCAGGCCGAGGTGTACCTGCCCCTGCTGGAGCGGCTGAAGGCCGCCGGTGCGGATTGCGCGGCAATCACATCGCTTGGGGGGCATTTCTGCTATGCCGAGACAGAGGCCATCTCGCCCCTGCCCCTGGTGTCGGCGGTCGCACCGCTGGATGGATATTTTGCGGCGCAGGGTCTGTCGCGTGTTGGGCTGTTGGGCACGCAAGTCATGATGCGCACACGCGCCTACGGGCAGCTACGACAGACCGAGGCCGTCGTCCTCGAAGAGGAAATCGAGCACTTGGGTCAGACCTATCAGGACATGGCCATTCGCGGATCGGCCAGCGATGCGGACCGGGCCCTGTTCCTCGACGCCGGGGCGCGGTTGGTTCGAACGCTTGGCGCGGGTGCCGTGGTGTTGGCCGGAACCGATCTGGGTTTGGTGTTCGACGATGCCGATCCCGACTACACGGTCATCGATGCCCTCGACATTCATGTCGAGGTGTTGGCCCGCCTCGCAACGGGGGACCTGTCACTCGCGGACCGTCCGGTCTAGGGCGGTTGACCTCCTCTGGGTGGCGGTCCATCGTCCCGCCATGACCTACCCGACACCAGACGACATCGACGCCGCCGCTGCCCTGATCGAAGGGCGCGTCCGCAAGACACCGATCCTGAATCTGGAGGCCGCCGCGCTTGGTCTGGATCACCCCATCACGGTGAAGCTGGAGCACACGCAGGTCACCGGCAGCTTCAAGGTGCGGGGCGCGTTCAACAACATGCTCAGCCGCGACGTCCCGAAGGCCGGTGTGGTGGCCGCGTCCGGCGGCAACCACGGGGCCGCCGTCGCCTACGCCGCAACAGAGCTTGGCCACGCCTCCAAGATCTTCGTGCCCAAAGCCATTGCCAAGGAAGAAAAGCTCCGCCGGATGCGCATGTTCGGGGGCGAGGTCATCCTGACCGAAGGCACCGTTGCAGATTGCATGACCCAGTATGCCGAGGCCGCCGAGACCACGGGCGCGCTGTCGGTCCATCCCTATGACACCCATCCGACGCTTGCCGGGCAAGGGACGGTGGCCCGGGAACTCGAGGCGCAGATGGGCGGTCTGGACACCATCCTCGTCGCCACAGGCGGCGGCGGCCTGATCGGCGGGATTGCCGCGTGGTTCGGAGACCGGGTGAATGTGGTCTCGGTCGAGACTGAGGGCACCAACACATTGGCGCGGTCGCTGGAAGAAGGCCCCGACATCAATGTCTCGGCCAGCGGAGTGGCCGCCGGGTCGCTCGGGGGGCCGGCGTTGGGGGTTGTGTCCTACGACGTGATCAAGGCACGCGTCAGCACGGCCTTGGTTCTGAAGGATGAGGATGTCTACGACGCGGCGAAAAAGTTGTGGGACTCAACCCGGCTCGTCGGCGAACCGGGTGGGGCAGTTGCCATGGCTGCACTGACATCCGGCGCGTATGTGCCTGAAAAGGACGAACGGGTCTGTGTGCTGCTGTGCGGCGGCAACGCGGATGTCGACTGGTTCCTGCCGTAAATCCCGCGTGACCGATCTGGCGCCGGGTCCGAAACACCGGTAAGAGCAAGCGCGACGAGGGCGGCCTAAAACCAACCGACTCGACGCAAAGCGGGTGGCGCACACGGGTGTGCAATCCGGCCTTTCCAAGGGAGATGACCTGCATGTTTCGCCGTCTTCTGGGCTTGGCCCTTGGCCTCGGATGCATGCCTGCCACAGGTATGGCGCAGGAATTGACCGCCGGCGAGGCGGCGGTTCTGCCACGCCTGATTGACAGTGTCTGCATCGATCTTGTGGAAGATAGCAACGGGTGCGAGCAGGTCATTGTTCTGGCCAATGCCGCATCGCCGGACCGCGCCGACCTGATGATCTTGCGGGACTGGCGGACGGAACCGGCCTCCGAACCTTTGCTGATTGCACGAAACATTGCCTTCAACGGCGCGATGTGGGGCATGGCGCCCGAGTTGGACGTGGCCGAGAATGGCTCGCTCCTCCTGTCGTCGCAGCAAAGCGGGATCGGGCGCTTTCCGTGGTTCCAGACTTACACCATCGCGTATCGCGACGACCGGTTCGTGCTCGCCGGGTTCAGCTATTCGACCTATGACCGCGCCATGGGAGGCGGCATGAATTGCGACGTGAACCTTCTGACGGGCGACTACCAGGTCAACGCATGGAGCATTGATCCGGAAACCGAAGACGAGGTAGTCGCGCTGGAGGAAACCGGCCAGAGCGACCCGCTTGATCTGGATGTTGCAACCCTTGGAACCAATGCGCCCTTCCCGGCCGCCTGCGAGATGGGCATGGCGGCGTGGGATGTGTTCTGATCCACTTGTTCTCTGCCCCTTGCCCTACCCTGCGTTCCGGCCCACATTCCCGACATGAGATCCAATCCGACCGATAATCCCGCCGATCCGTTCAAGAAGGCCCTGGCCGAAGCCACCCGCGTGATGGCCGACGACCCGGAACTGGCCGTGACCTACACCGTCGACCCGCCCGGCTTGACGGCGGATTCGGTACGTCTGCCCCAGGTCAGCCGCCGCATGACGCGGGATGAGGTCCTGTTGGCCCGCGGCACCGCCGACGCGTTGGCCCTGCGCCACAAGTATCACGACCAGACGACCGCCGCGCGCTACGCGCCCCAAGGGTCGATGGCCCGTGATTTGATGGAGGCGATGGAAACCGCCCGCTGCGAGGCAGTGGGCGCGCGCGACATGCCCGGGACCGCGGGCAACATCGATGCCAAGATTGGCCATGAAGCCCGCCGCAAGGGCTATGGCGAGATCCGCGACGCCGCGGACGCACCATTGGCCACGGCGGCCGGCTATCTTATCCGCCATCTCGCCACCGGGCGCGACATGCCGGCCGATGCCGCCAATGTCATGGAATTGTGGCGCGGGTTCATCGAAGACCGCTGCGGCGGCACGTTGGACAATCTGGACGAGGTGCTGTCGGACCAGGCGGCGTTCGCCAAATTTGCGCGCCAGATGATCGACGACCTGGGATATGGCGACCAGCTTGGCGACGACCCGGATGACCTGGAGGACGACTCCGAGGATGAGGCCGGCGACGAACAGGAAGACGATCAGCCCGACAGCACCGGGGATGACGACAGCCAGGAAGAAGACGCCGAAGCCAGCCCCGAGCGCAGCCAGGACGAACAGCAGGACGCCGCGCAGGCCGAAGTCCAAATGGACGACTCCGGTGATATGGAAGAGGCCGAGGAACAAGAGCTGCCCGAGGGCGAAGCACCGCTTGACCCGCCCCCACCAGCCCCGCACTCGGAGGCCGATCCGACCTATACCGTCTTCAACCTCGAGCATGATGAGGAAATCGCCGCCGAAGACCTCGCCGAGGCCCAGGAACTGGAGCGGTTGCGCGCCTATTTGGACCAGCAACTCGAACCCTTGAAAGGGGCCGTGTCGCGCCTGGCCAACAAGCTGCAGCGCCGGCTCCAGGCGCAGCAGAACCGCGCGTGGGAGTTTGACCGCGAGGAAGGCATTCTCGACGCGGGCCGCCTGGCGCGTGTGGTGGCCAACCCGACCACGCCCCTGAGCTTCAAGATTGAACATGATACCGAGTTCCGGGACACGGTCGTGACGCTGCTTCTGGACAATTCCGGCTCCATGCGGGGGCGTCCAATCTCGATCGCCGCGATCTGCGCCGACGTTCTGGCGCGCACGCTGGAACGCTGCGGCGTCAAAGTCGAAATCCTGGGCTTCACGACGCGGGCCTGGAAGGGCGGCAAGGCGCGCGAAGAATGGCTGGCCCAAGGCCGACCACAGCAGCCCGGGCGCCTCAATGACCTGCGCCACATCGTTTACAAAAGCGCCGACGCGCCCTGGCGCCGGGTGCGCGACAACCTCGGGCTGATGATGAAGGAAGGGTTGCTGAAGGAAAACATCGACGGCGAAGCGCTGGAATGGGCGCACCGTCGGATGATCCACCGCCCCGAGGCCCGCAAGATCCTCATGGTGATCTCGGACGGCGCGCCGGTCGATGATTCCACCCTGTCGGTAAACCCGGCCAACTACCTGGAAAAACACCTGCGCGATGTCATCGCCATGGTCGAAAAACGCCGGTCGGTTGAGCTACTGGCCATTGGGATCGGCCACGATGTGACGCGGTATTATGAGCGTGCCGTGACCATCACCGATGCCGAACAACTGGCCGGGGCCATCACCGAGCAATTGGCGTCTCTGTTCGACAGCGATCCACGTGCGCGCGCCCGGGTGATGGGGATGAAGCGGGCCAGTTGACCCCCCGGGTGATCGCGCCCGATCCGATCAGCGCGTGAAATCCTCGACCACCCGCGCCAGCGCGCCCTTCGTCTCGTCTGCGATCATCCTGGCGGTCGCGGCCCCGTACATGCCGGACACCGCTGGCGCGGAAATCGCCATGTACTGCACCATTCCGATCATCTGAGAGATCCAGGCCAGCACCTCGGCGTCGGACTTCGACGCCCCGCCGCGGGTCGCTTTTGCAAGCCCGATCAAAGTGTCGAGATATGGTTTCATCGGCCACGTGCGGGCTGACGCGTCGCTGTCGAGGAGCGCGCGAACCACAAGGCGCATATCGTCTGGGGAAGATTGCGCCGATTGCCGGAAGCTTTCGAAATATGCGGCCAGATGCGCCGCGGGGTCGGACCGGTGCGATGCCGCGATCTGGGCCCTTTGGCGGGCGGAAAGATCTTCCAAGACCGCGGCGTACAACCGTTCCTTCGTGCCAAAAAAATGCAACAGCGCCTGCTTTGTCACGCCGGCCGCCCGGGCCACTTCGGCCAGACTCGCGCCGTGATAGCCGAGGGCCGCGAACCGCTCGGTTGCAAGCGCGATGTAGGTGGCGCGGGGATCGTCAGGCTTGGTCATCAAGGCATCCGTTTCGTGACGTTACGTAGCACAGGATTAACTCCTTACCAATCGGTAAGTACCTTACCACTCGGTAAGGAGATCGGGAGGCTTCCATGGACCGCGCAACTGAAATCGGGCTGATCGAAGAAATCATCGGGCTGGCTGACCAGAAATCGGCCTATCTCGTCGATACCATCGCCCACTCCCCGATATCACGCTACGCCGACCCCGCCCGCTTCGCGGAAGAGCGCGACAAGATTTTCAAACGCAAACCGACCATCGCCGCGCACAGTTCCGAGCTTGAAGGCCCGCGCGCCTTCCTGACGAAGTCCTTCATGGGGTTGCCCTTGCTCCTGACACGGGATGACGATGGCCAGGTTCAGGCCTTCCTGAACGTGTGTCGGCATCGCGGTGCCCGGTTGGAGCGGGAGGCGAAAGGGTGCAAGCGGGTGTTCACCTGCCCCTACCATGCCTGGAGCTGGACAAATTCCGGCGCGCTCAGAAGCGTCCCGCATGAAGCCCAGGGGTTTCCCGACCTGCCCCGCGAGGATCGGGGTCTGCGCCGCCTTCCCTGCGCCGAGGCACATGGCTTTATCTGGATCATCGCCGACCCCGAGGCTCAGAGCATCGAGGACATCGACACCTGGCTGAGCGGGTTGGAGGAGGATCTGACCTGGATCGGAATGTCTGACCACCGGATCGCGGCGATGGAAGACAGGGTCATCAACGCGAACTGGAAGCTTCTGATCGAAGGGGGGCTTGAGGCCTACCATTTCCGTGTCGCCCACAAGGACACGATTGGCCCGTATTTCCCGGACAATCTGCTGACCTACACCCCGTTCGGTCCCCATATGCGCGCGGTGTTGCCCCGCATCTCGATGCCCGATCTTCGCAACATTCCGCAGGAAGACTGGTCCCTGCGGCAGGACGCGAACATGGTCCTGACCATGCTGACCAACACGCAACTCCTGGTGCAGCAGGATCACGTCATGTGGTTCCATTTCGAACCTCTGTCCGAAGGGGCAACCCATGTGCGTATGGCCACGCTCGTGCCGCGATCCGCACCGCAGACGGAGGAAATGCAGGCGCGATGGGACAAGAACCAGCGTCTGACGGTCACCGCCCTGATGGAGGATTTCGAACTGGGCGAAGAGATCCAGGCCGGGTTCGCCTCGCGCGGGAACCCAAGCCATCTGTTCGGGCGCTTTGAAGGGGCCTTGGACCGCTTCAACCTGACGGTTGAGGCAATGTTGGCCGCGTAGCGCGCCGCGCCAGTTGGGCATGGCATGTCGGGGCGTCTGCGCTATAGTTTCCCCTGCGCAGTACGAAAGACCCTCCTCATGTTCCAATCCTTTGACGCCAAGACCCGCCCTGCGGACGGGCCGCCCCGCTTGGCCGCGCTCCGGGCGCGGTTGAAGCAACATGGAATGGACGGTTTCCTGGTCCCGCGGTCGGATCGGTTCCAAGGTGAATACGTCGCCGCCCGGGACGAGCGATTGGCTTGGCTGACCGGCTTTACAGGCTCGGCAGGTTTTGCGGCCGTGCTGCCGGACATCGCTGGCGTGTTTGTCGACGGCCGCTACCGCATCCAGGTGCGCGCGCAATCCGACATGGCCGCCTTCACACCCGTCGACTGGCCGGAAACGGCGCTTGGGGCTTGGCTGATCGAACATTTGCCCAAGGGCGGTGTCGTTGGGTTCGATCCCTGGTTGCACAGCGTCAAGGAAATCGAGGCGCTTGAGGAAAAAGCGTCGGCGCATCAGGTGTCCTTGCGGCCCACTGAAAACCCGATTGACGCGCTCTGGACGGATCAGCCCGACCCGCCGATGGCCCCGGTGGCGCAGTGGCCCACGGCCTATGCCGGGCGCGATGCGACTGAAAAACTCGACCTCTGCGCCGGCGATCTCGGGGCCGCTCGCCACGACGCGGTGGTGATCACGCAGCCCGACAGCCTGTGCTGGCTGCTAAACCTGCGGGGGGCGGACGTGGCGCACACCCCTCTCATGCACGCGATGGGCATTTTGCACCGCGACGGCACCTTGGATTTGTTTGTCGAGGCCGAGAAACTGACCGGTGTCGACCTGTCGGCGCGCGTCTCTGTTCATCCGCCTGAGGCGTTCGAAGCCACCTTGGAGGGGCTCAGCGGGACCATCCGCCTTGATCCGGCCACCGCGCCCTTCGCCGTCGCGGAAGCCGTGGCGCGGGGGGCCGCAGACACCGTCTATGGCGCCGACCCCTGCCTTCTGCCCAAGGCCCGCAAACACCCCGCCGAGATCGCCGCAACCAAATCTGCCCATCTGCGCGACGGGGCAGCGGTGGCGCGGTTCTTGCACTGGTTCGATGAGAATGCGCCAAACGGGGCCCTCACCGAGATTGACTGCGTCCGCGCGCTGGAGGGCTTTCGCCAGGACACGGGATCCCTGAAAGAGATCAGCTTTGACACCATCGCCGGGGCCGGTCCCAATGGGGCGATTGTGCACTACCGCGTGACCGAAGAAACCAATGCCCGGCTTGAACTGGGTCAGTTGTTCCTCATCGATTCCGGCGCGCAGTACGAAGATGGCACCACCGATATCACCCGCACCCTTCCGGTTGGGACAGTCGGAGACGCCGAAAAAACCGCCTTCACGCAGGTCTTGCGTGGCATGATCGGCATTCATCTGGCGCGCTTTCCCAAGGGCGTGGCCGGGGCGCATCTGGACGTCCTGGCCCGCGCACCGCTGTGGGCCGCCGGGCGTGATTTCGACCACGGCACGGGCCATGGCGTTGGCGTTTACCTCGGCGTGCACGAAGGGCCGCAGCGGCTGAGCCGGACCTCGACCCTGCCGCTGGAGACGGGCATGATCCTGTCAAACGAACCCGGGTATTATCGGGCCGGCGCGTTCGGAATTCGCATTGAGAACTTGATTGCGGTGGTCGACGCCCCCACTTTGCCAGATGGCGATGACCGGACGATGCTCTGTTTCGAGACATTGACCTTCGCCCCCATCGACCGACGCTTGATCGTCGCGGACGCATTGACGGCGGCGGAACGGGGCTGGCTCAACGCCTATCATGCCGAGGTGCATGCCAAGATCGCGCCGCTGCTCGATGGTGACGCCGCGACTTGGCTTAAAGCGGCCTGCGCGCCGATTTGACATGTTTCTGTCACACGCCACAGGCATGGGACCGAGGAAGAAACGAAGACCTAAGAGGGAGAGCTGCCATGGCCGATCACATCAAAATTCGTACGGCTCCGGGGACGTGGGTGGTGCGGGCCGGCGGTGCCGTTTTGGCCGAGTCGACCGCGGCCAAGGAATTGACCGAAGGCAGCTATGGCCCCGTGATCTATTTCCCGCGTGACGACGTGGGGATGGCGTTCCTTGAGAAAACCGACAGCTCAACCCGGTGTCCCTACAAGGGCCAGGCCACCTACTACACCATTTCGACGGCCGGTGAGGCCTTGGTCGATGCGGCTTGGAGCTATGAAGCGCCGATTGACGACGTTGCGGCCATCAAGGATCACATTGCCTTCTACACGGATCGGGTGACGGTCGAGCAGCTCTGACCCTAGCTGTGTTCCTCGGCGGCGGTCGCCGCGAGGGCCCGGTTATACGCCTTCAACGCATCCACATGGAACAGCGCCCCTTCGAGGGCCG
The DNA here is from genome assembly GCA_963921255.3 of Paracoccaceae bacterium. Lineage (GTDB taxonomy): Bacteria > Pseudomonadota > Alphaproteobacteria > Rhodobacterales > Rhodobacteraceae > JANSYL01. The sequence goes on from CAWUEW020000002.1 coordinate 427,258, forward strand.
GAGGGGCGTCGCCGGGTGCCAATTGCACGACGGGCACGAAATCGAGGCCGGTCCGGTCGAACACAGGCAGCGCCCGTTCCAAGGTTGCATGACTTTCGATGTAGACCCCCTGCTCGATCAGGGTGAGCAGCCGGTCTTCCGGGGCGGGGTTGTCGTGGTCCATGGGGCGCATCACGTTGGCCACCCGGAACATCGCCAGCAAGTACGCCTGCGGGCCCGCGGCGAGGTGGATGTTCCGGCGCTCCAACTGCGTCAGGAAGAAGGATCGGTCCACAAGCCGTGTCGAGATCGCGGTGGACATCGACACAGCGACCATCACGGCAATCCCGGTTTGCCAGTCCCCGGTCAGTTCGAACACGATCAGGGTGGTTGAAATCGGCGCCCCGAGCACCGCCGCCGCCACCGCCCCCATACCGGCCAACGCATAAAGCGTTTCCGAGCCCGACACGTCGGGGAAGATGGCCGTTGCCACCAAACCGAAGGCCAATCCCACCAAAGCGCCAATCATCAGCGAAGGCGAGAACACCCCGCCGCCCATGCGCCCGGCAATCGTAATCGCGGCAGCGGCCGTTTTGAGAACGGCAAACACCACCGCCTCGCGCAGCAGAAGCTCCCCGGTCAGCGCGGCGGAGGTCGTCTCGTAGCCGACGCCGATGATATGCGGGAACCAGATGGCGATCCCGCCCAACAACGCCCCGGCGATGGCGGGGCGCAACCACCTTGGAATCTTGGCCAGGCGCTGCAACAGATTGCCAACATCCTCGGCCCAGAAGGTCGCGCGCATGAAGGCGACAGCGATGAGGCCCGACAACAGGCCTAGGATCAGGAAGGCGGGAAGCTCAACATAAAACGCCAACACACCGTCGGAGCCCAGACTGAACTCGGTCACATCGCCGAACTCCAATCGGTTGATCACGGTGCCCGCGACGCTTGCAATGACGATGGGGGCAAACGCATGCACCGCGAAATGGCGCAGCACAACTTCCAGCGCGAAGATCGCCCCCGCGATCGGTGCGTTGAACGAGGCCGACACGGCCGCGGCGACAGCGCACCCCAAAAGATCGCGCCCCGTGATTCCATCGGCCTTCAACCAATCCGACACACGGCTGGAAATAACGGCTGCCAGATGCACGACCGGTCCCTCGCGACCGGACGATCCACCAGAGCCAAGGGTGATCATCGAGGCAAGCGCCGACGCCAAACCGGCCCGCTGCTCAACCCGCCCATCGGCGAGCGCCGCGCCCTCGATCACATCGGCGACCGAGCGTACCCGCCCATCGGGCGTGAACCAGTGCAGGATCAGACCCACGATCAGGCCACCCCCGATCGGGATCACCAGGATCAGCCACCAGGGCAAGCCTTCGGCGAAGCTGTGCAGCATGCGCACATCCTCGACCCCGTAGAGGGTGGATTGCAGCCAGGTGATACCCTTGCGAAAGAACAACGCGGCAAAGCCGGCGGCGATCCCGATCACAAGAGCAATAAACCAGAATTGGATTTGGCTCGGACCACGGTCACGCAGAACGGTCCACGCATGCTTACAGCCCGAGATGGTCCCGGCCAGTTGCGTCTTTACGTATCCCTGCCCTTCGGGGGCCAATGCACGTGTCCTGCCATGCGGAACCTGACGGGTGCGAGTCACGCGCCAAGGCGGTTCCGCGACGACCCTGGCACACCATATTGCTGGTGTAATTCAGGGGCTTCGTGCAGAAAACCCTTTTTGGGAAAAAGGAGGTGCGGCATGTCCGATCCGGCCCAAAGCTTTGTAGACGCATTTATCGCGGCGTGGATGGCCCGCGATGGAACGGCCTTGGCCAACCTTTTTGTCCCCGACGCCGATTTCGTGAATGTTGTTGGCATCTGGTGGGAAGATCGCGCCGCCATCGCAAAGGCACATCAATACGCGCTCGACAGTTTCTTTTCCCAATCCACCGTCAGCGCCGGCCGGGTGAAAACGCGCGCCTTGGGGCCAGATCACCTGCTGGTGCATGTGCGCGCGCGCCTGACAGGACAGATCGCACCGGACGGCACGACAGCGGCGCCCCGCACAACGATCCTGAGCTTCGTGCTGGAACGCCACGGTGCGGACTGGCTGGCCGTATCCGCGCAGAACACCGATATCGTCATTGGTGCAGAAACGCAGCTGGCCGGTGCGCACGGGGTGCGCCCGCAAGATTACCGAGACCCCCAAAAGGGGCGTTAGCGCGCGCCCAAAAGCGCCCGCGCCGCATCCCGCGCGGCATCGGTGATCGTGTCGCCCGAGACCATGCGCGCGACCTCGTCAATCCGGTCGGTGGCCGACAGCGGAACAACCCGACTGGTGGTGGTTCCCTGCGCGACATGCTTTTCGACCCGCCAATGGTGCGCCCCGAGCGCTGCCACTTGCGGCGAGTGGGTGACCACCAAGACCTGCCCCCCTTCCGCGAGGTTGGCCAGGCGGCGTCCCACGGCATCCGCCGTCGCCCCGCCCACACCGCGATCAATCTCGTCAAAGATCATCGTCATACCGTCGGCTTCTCGGGTCAGGCACACTTTGAGCGCCAGCAGAAACCGCGACAATTCCCCACCGGACGCGATGCGGTTCAACGGACCAGCCGGCGCACCCGGGTTCGTGGCCACGGTGAACGTCACCGCGTCCACACCCTCCGGGCCCGGGGTCGCATCCGACAGCGCCGTAGTGAACACCGCCCGCTCCATCTTGAGCGGCGCAAGCTCGGTGGCCATCGCCGCATCCAATTGGCCGGCCACAGTGGCGCGCGCCCGGCTCAAGGCGGTGGACGCATCGGAATAGGCCCGGTCCGCTGCATCCCGCGCGGCCTTGAGGTCGCCCAGTTCGGATGCACTTCCATCCAGCGCGGCCAGTTTCCCGCGCAGGTCATCCGCCAAGCTGGCCAATGCGTCGGGCACGACCGAGTGCTTCCGGGCCAGCGCCCGCAAGGCGAACAAACGCTCTTCGCACTCTTCCAGTTCGCTCGGGTTGAACACCAGTTGATCTGCGAACCGGTCGACACCGGCCTGTGCTTCCCCAAGCTCGACCAACGCGCGGTCCAAGGCGGCGAGGGCCTCGTCCAAACCGCCCTCGGCCTTGTCGGTCAGATCGTCGAGCCACCGGCGCGCATCGCCCATAGCGCCTTCCGCACCATCCAGACCAAGGGCCTGCGCGGCGCGGCCGACATCCTCGCGCATCCGTTCGGCGGCCTGCATCAGCCGCCGCCGGGCATCCAATTGCTCTTCTTCGCCCGGTTGCGGGTCGAGACCATCCAACTCGGCCACGGCATGGCGCAGGTAGTCCTCCTCGGCGCGCATGTCCGCAACGCGGGCTTCGGCCGCCTCCAGTGCCGCGAGGGCCCGGCGGCGATCTGCCCAAGTCGTCCGCGACGCCTCCAAAAGGGCGGAATGCCCTCCAAACGCATCCAGCATCGCGCGATGGTTCTTGGGATCCAGCAGCCCCCGATCGTCCTGCTGTCCATGCAGCTCGACCAGCACGTCCGACAAGGCCCGCAGAACCTCGCCGCTGGCACGCCGATCGTTGATCCAAGCCGTCTTCCGCCCCTCGGGCGTGTTCACACGACGCAGGATCAGTTCGTCACCGCGCGGAAGCCCCGCTTCGTCCAATACATCGTGCGCCGGGTGCCCCTCTGCCAGCTCGAATACAGCCACGACTTCCCCTTGAGCGGCACCCGCCCGGACCAAATCGGCGCGGCCGCGCCATCCCAGAACAAAGCCGAGCGAATCCAACAAGATGGATTTGCCTGCTCCGGTCTCGCCGGTCAAAACGTTGAGACCGTGCTGGAACTCCAATTCCAACCGGTCGATGATCAACATGTCACGAATATCGAGATGCTTCAGCATAGCAGCGCACCTGTAATGCTGCCCTTGACCGCGTGCGTCAGAGCCAATCGCCCCGCACAGTTTGCTGCCAGATTTCCCGCAACCAGTTTTCGCCAGCCGCCTCCGGGGCAAGCTGTTGACCCGTCAATTGACGGAACGCGTCATCGTAGAACGGCGACGATTGGAAGTTATACCCCAAGATCGCGCCGGCGGTCTGCGCCTCGTCCGTCAGGCCCAGAGCAAGATAGGCTTCAACAAGGCGCATCAGAGCTTCGGGCGTGTGACTGGTGGTCTGAAACTGCTCGACCACCACACGGAACCGGTTGATCGCCGCGCTGTAGTGCTGTCGGCGCAGGTAATAGCGACCGATCTCCATTTCCTTGGAGGCCAGGTGATCGTATGCAACGTCGAACCGCAGGATCGCATCCTGGGCGTATTCGCTGTTCGGATACCGTTCAATCACGGTGCGCAAAGCTTGCAGGGCTTGGAAGGTCACGCCTTGGTCTCGCCCGACCTGATCGATCTGATCATAGTAGCTTAGCGCCAAAAGAAACTGCGCATAGGCGGCGTCTTGTTCGCCCGGATAGAAGTCCAGATACCGTTGCGCCGAGATACGCGTGTTCTCGTAATCGCCGTCCTGATGATAGGAATAGGCTGCCATCACCAGGGCACGGCTGGCCCATTCCGAATACGGGTGGAGGCGCTCAACTTCCAAGAACAGGGCCGCTGCATCGTCGGGATCCCCCAATTCCAGCTGCTGCTCCGCCGCTTGGAAGATGGTTTGGGCATCCTGCTGTTCCAGGGGAACCTGATCGTCCCGGCTTGGGAAGAAATTGCCAAATCCGCCACCACCGCAGCCGGACAGGAAAGCAACCAAGGTGAAAGCCAGACCGGTCCGTGCCGCCGCTTTTGCCGTGATGCCCATCCCAAGCATGAATCGTTCCCAGTCTTGTTGGTCGTCAGCCACGTTTTGGCTGTCCCCGTCCCCGCCGGTCTAGCACAATCTTTTCCAGGGCAAAACGCCAGAAATGCGCCGCGCGACGCGGTGTTGCGGGCGGCTTAGGCGACGTCGGCCAGATCGGCGGTATTCACGCCAACCCCGGGCAATCTGGACGCTTGTTCATCCGTGCACTCGACGAAGCGGAACGCATCCGGGGTCGCGAAAAGTGCGCGCAACAGCTTGTTCGTCAGCATGTGGCCCGCCCGCACGCCGGTGTAACGCCCAAGGATCGGCGCACCGGCGAGGGAAAGATCACCCAATGCGTCCAGCATCTTGTGGCGCACGGCTTCATCCGCATGGCGCAACCCACCGGGGCTCAGGACGGCATCGCCATCGAACACGACCGCATTGTCATAGGTCCCGCCAAGGGCCAGGCCAGCCGCATGCATCGCTTCGACATCGGCCTTTCGGCAAAACGTCCGGCTGTCGCACAGTTCGCGCACGAACCGCCCATTGGCCATGTTGGCCACGCGGTTCTGACGCCCGATGATCGGATCTTCGAAATCGATGGTGAAATCCATGAAAAGGCCGGTGTCGGGCGACAACTTCGCCTCAGCCAGCCCATCAGTGACCCGCACTTCACGCAGGATCTCGATCGCGTGGATCGGGGCGGTCTGCCGTTGAATGCCCGCGGCGAGGAATGCGCGGACGAACGGGGCGGCAGAGCCATCAAGGATCGGGACCTCGGGGCCATCCAGCTCGATCAAGGCGTTGTGAATGCCACAGCCCGCCAGAGCGGCCATCACATGCTCAATCGTCGACACCTCGGTGCCGTCGTCGCCTTGGATTTTGGTGCAAAGGCGCGCGTCGGGAACGGCATCAAAACGCGCCGGGATCATCGGCGCGTCCGGCCGATCAATCCGGCGGAACCAGATGCCCATATTTGCGGCCTGAGGTTCGACCACCATACGTACCGGACGTCCGGAATGCAGGCCGGAACCCGAGAATGTGACGCGATGTCTTAACGTTGCCTGCACCAGCAGTAGTCCCCCAAGTCGCTCGGGCTTCGTCGCCCGATGCGGCGCCTTTCGGCGTGTGTGTTGCGAAAGCGCAGGCCGTGTGAGTGTCCAGTGCCCATCGCTGTCCCCACTTGCGGGTTACCGAGCGGCGGGGAAAGAAACAATTCAACCTTTATGACTCGCTGCAACAAAGCCGAACGGGGTCGGCGGAACTCCGCTCATATGTTCGTGATGCCAGTCTAAATCCATGTTATTAAACAAAAAAAGACCGACACAGGGCCGGTCTTTTGTGTTGGTTTGTGACCCGCGTTAATTGGCTTGTCGCCGCAGAAACGCCGGAATTTCGATGCGTTCCTGATCCGGGTCGACCGGCTCATCAAAGGTTGCAGGCTGGCGCATCTGGGGCTGCCGACGCTCCACCGGTGCCGGCGCGTCGTCCGCGTGCCCGGTCATGCGGTTGATCAGTGAGTTGATCCCGAAGCGCGACTTTCCAGCGGCCTCCCCAGGCTGTGCGGCTTCCGGCTTGGGGGAGTCTTTCTGGATCGCGGCCCGCAAACGCGCCAGCGCCTCCGGGGTCGGTGTTCCGCCCGTGGCCGGCTTCGGCGCAACATATTCCACCTCGCGCTCGGCTGCGGCCAACGGCTGCGGCGCGGCGACCGGGGTCGGTCGATACACGGGCGGCGGCACCGATGCGACGGCGTCGTCCTCGATCATGTCAGCATCTTCACCGGCGGTTTCGGCGACGAACCCTTCAAACAAGGACGGTTCCATATCCGTTGCCTCGGCAACGACTTCGGGTGCGCTTGGCGTCATCGGCGCAGCATCTGCCGGGAAGATCGGCGCCGGGGCCTGCATTTCCGGTGCGGCTTCGACCGCCGGAGCGGCGGCGGCTGTGTAGGTCTGCGTCGGCGTCAGATCCTGGCGCGACTCGGCGGCGTCGATCCCCGTGGCAACCACGCTGACCCGCATCTTACCTTCCATCGACGTATCCAGCGTCGAGCCAACGATGATATTGGCCTCCGGGTCGACCTCTTCGCGGATCCGGTTTGCCGCTTCGTCCAGTTCGAACAGGGTCAGATCGTAACCGCCCGTCACATTGATCAGAACGCCGCGCGCACCGTTCAGGCTGATTTCGTCCAGAAGTGGGTTTGCGATGGCTTTCTCAGCGGCCTGCAGCGCGCGATCCTCGCCCTCGCTTTCACCGGTGCCCATCATCGCCTTGCCCATCTCGTTCATCACGGCACGTACGTCCGCGAAGTCGAGGTTGATGAGGCCCGGACGCACCATCAGGTCCGTCACGCCCTTCACGCCCTGATACAGGACATCATCGGCCATCGAAAACGCCTCGGTGAAGGTCGTTTTCTCATTGGCCAACCGGAACAGGTTCTGGTTCGGGATAATGATCAGGGTATCGACCACCTTCTGCAGCGCTTCGATGCCCTCATCGGCCTGGCGCATGCGCTTCAGCCCTTCGAACTGGAACGGCTTGGTGACAACACCAACGGTCAGAACACCAAGCTCACGGGCCGCCTGCGCGATGATCGGCGCGGCGCCGGTGCCCGTGCCACCGCCCATGCCCGCGGTGATGAACGCCATGTGGGCACCCGCCAGGTGATCGACGATGTCTTCGATGCTCTCTTCGGCGGCCGACGCCCCGACGGCAGGACGCGCGCCGGCGCCCAACCCTTCGGTGACCCGTGCGCCGATTTGAATTTTTGCGTGCGCCCGCGACTGGGCCAACGCCTGGCTGTCGGTATTCGCAACGACGAACTCGCATCCCTCGAGTTGCTGGTCGATCATGTTGTTGACGGCATTGCCGCCGGCGCCGCCAACCCCAAACACAGTGATCCGAGGCTTCAGTTCAGCCTGCCCTTCGGGCATCGTCAAATTGAGTGTCATTGCTCTGTCCGCCTGTATTACGCGATCTTGTCGATCTGGCCCCGGTCTTCCGCCGCTTGGCCGCACTGCCTTGTTTTGACGAACATGGTACCCCGTTCGCGCCATGGCGTCACGCATAAATTTATGGAAAACCGCGAAATATAGAGCGAAAACCCGCCTATTGGGGCGGGTTTAGCGGCCGACCTCTAAATGCGGTGTCTACCAGTTGTCGCGGAACCACTTTACGGCCCGTTTCAGGCTGCGGGCGGGATAGCGATCGGCCGGGGTTTCAAAATCCCACCATTCGTCTTGCGGGTAGGCCGCGAAGAGCGCCAGACCAACGCACGCGGAAAAGGCCGGCCCGCACGTGGATTGCGGCAACCCTTGCACGCGCAGCGGGCGGCCCAACCGGACCTGATTGCCCAGGATGCGCGACGCCAACCCGTCCAGTCCGGGAATTTGGCTGGCCCCACCCGTCAGGACGATCCGCTGCGAGGGCAGATGCTCGAACCCGGCAGCGTCCAATCGCGTGCGCACTTCTTCCAGGATTTCTTCCACCCGGGGGCGCATGACACCAATCAATTCAGCCCGGCTGACCGTGCGACGGTCATGGTTCCAGTCGCCGGTATCACCTTGCAATTCAATGATTTCCCGGTCGTCCATTCCAGTTGCAATCACGCCCCCGAACCGCGTTTTGATGCGCTCGGCATGGACCGTGGGGATCTGCAGGCCCTGGCTGATATCGGCGGTGACGTGATCGCCGCCCATCCGGACGGTATCCGCAAAGATCATGTGCTTTTTGATGAAGATGGACAGGCTGGTCGCCCCGCCCCCCATATCGATGCAGGCCGCGCCCAGTTCCTGCTCGTCCTCGACCAGACTAGAGATCCCGGCCACATAGGGCGCCGAAGCCAAACCGGCCAACTCGAGATCGCACCGTTTGACGCAATGAAGCAGGGTTTCGACGGCGTGGCTTTCGATGCTGAGAAGATGCATGTCCACGGACAAATCGTTCCCGACATGGCCGCGCGGGTCACTCAGACCGCTGCGGTGATCCAAGGCAAAGTTCACGGGCTGTGCATGCAGCACCTCGCGGGCCGGCCCAAGGTCAGGCGCATCACAGGCCCCCAGAACATTGGCGACGTCCGCGTCCTGGACGGCCCCGGTCGTGAGGGTCACCTCGCCGTTCAGGCCATAGCTGCGCGGGCGCGCGCCAGCAAAACAAACAATGACATGATCCACGCGGGTCTGCGCCATCTTCTGCGCGGCCTGCACCGCGGTGCGGATCGCGCGTTCGGCCTCCTGACAACTGTCAACCTCGCCGAATTTTACCCCGCGCGACCGTGTGGTCGCGGCCCCGATGACCCGAAAGCTGGACTGGCCCGCCATCGCCCCAACGCCTTCGGCATGCACGGCATCGTCCTGGGCATCGAACCGCAGCACCAGGCAGGAGATCTTGAAGGTGCCAATGTCCAAAATCGCAATCACACCGCGCCGGATCGCTTCCTGCCGTTTGGCCCGCATGGCGCGCTGTGATTGATACAGCATACTCATCCGTTCTGCTCTCTGCTGAGGGTTTCTGTTTCTTGGGCGCGCAGGCGCCGATAGTCTTCCAGGGCCGTCGGGCTCATCTGAACCGTCAGACGGGCGGGGTTCCGTAGATCGATGCGCACGATGTCCCGGTTCAGCAGATCGGTCACATCGTGCAAGGCAAGCGCCCGATCCAATGCCGCAACCGGATCTCGCGCGGGGAGCAGGATGCGGCGCTCATCCGTCAGAACCACATCCCAACGGCGCTCGCCCATCCGGACCAGACCGCGGAACCGGTCCCCCAGAGACGCGGCCGTCGCGACGAGGCTGGCGGCTTCGTCAACGGCCAAATCCGCACCATCGCCCGCGATGATCGGCAAGGGCGCCGCCAGGGTGCGGTGTTCCAGCGCCGCAACGAAATGCCCCTGCGCATCGATCAGAACCGCGCCGTTACGGGAATTCCAGACAAAGGCCGGGACGCGTTCCGTGATGGCCACGGACAGGTACCCACCGGCCTGAATCCGAAGGTCAGCCTCTGCGACCGACGGCAGTGCCTCGGCCCGGGCGCGCACCTCTTCCAGATCAATGTCAAAGGACGACAGGGGCAACTCCAACGCCAAGGCGGCGCGCACGTCCTCGGTCACCTGAGGGCTGGCCCCGGTGATCCCCAAGACCGTCAGGCGAAACTCGGGCCGATCCTCGATCTCGCGTTTGATCTGGTAGGCGCTGTCGACGATGGCCTGACGGCTGGCGGGATCGGCCACAAGGCTTCCCATCAGCAAAACAATCACAAACGACGGCAGACTGACCCGCAGCATCTTGCGAAAAAGCGGTGTCAGCCAAAGGCGCTGTGCCCGATATGTCAGGCGCGACGGCGCGGGATCGCGTGCGGCGGCAGTCTCGCGGCGGGCAATCAACGGTCGCATGACGCATCCTCCACCAACCAGCGACACAAGGCGCCGAACGAAAATCCGCAATGCTCGGCCTGCTCCGGCGTCAACGAGGTTGGCGTCATCCCGGGTTGCGTGTTCGTTTCAAGAACGATCAGGCCTTGGAGGCCCTTGTCTTCATCCCACCGAAAATCGGTCCGGCTCACGCCGCGGCACCCCAAGGCGCGATGCGCCGTGGTCGCCATGCGCATACAGGCCTCGAACACCTCGTCCGGCAGGGCCGCCGGCACCACATGGCGCGATCCGCCCGGTTTGTATTTGGCATCGTAGTCGTACCAGCCATCCGTCAGGATATCGGTGACCGTCAGCGCACCGGGCGCGTCCGGACCATCGCCCATCACACTGACCGTCAATTCCCGCCCGGGCACGAAGGCCTCGACCAGAACGTCGTCGGGCATCTCGTCAGACAGGCTCGGGGGGGCATTGGCCCCCTCCTGCACAAGGTAAACGCCGACCGAAGATCCCTCGGCATTCGGCTTTACGACGTAGGGCGGCGCCATGGCGTGCGCGGCCATCACCTCGGACTTGGGCAGGATTTCACCCTGCGCCACCGGCAGGCCATGGGCGCGAAACAGCTCTTTTGCGCGGGTTTTGTCCATCGCAAGGGACGAGGCCAAAACACCCGAATGTGTGTAGGGGATGCGCAGCCATTCAAGCAGGCCCTGAACGCATCCGTCTTCCCCCCACCGGCCATGCAGGGCGTTAAAGCAGACATCGGGTTTCAGATCGGTCAGGCGCGCAGCCAGATCGGGGCCCGCATCGACCTCGATCACGTCAAACCCTTCGCCTCGCAGCGCCGCCGCGCATTCGCGCCCTGTGGACAAGGACACCTCGCGCTCAGCCGAGGGGCCGCCCATCAATACCGCAACGAGGGGGGATGTTCTGCCCGAACCTGCCGCCACCTGTGCCTCAATCTGTCGCCAAGCTTATTTGGGTGCCTGGTCGACGGGTTTGCGGGATTTGCCCCGCGTTATTGCCCGGTTTTCCCGGATGGCGCATCGGCCGAACGACCGACGCGCATGATTTCCCATTCTAGCCTGATCCCCTGCGTTTCGAAAACCTTTTTTCGAACCAACTCACCCAGGGATTCCAGATCGGATGCCGTCGCGGCACCGGTGTTGATCATGAAGTTCGAATGCTTCTCGGACATTTGCGCACCACCGACCGTCGCGCCGCGCATCCCCGCCTTGTCGATCACCGACCATGCCTTCAGATCATGCGTATCATCGGCCCGACCCGTCGACGAAAAACCCGCCGGGTTGCGAAAGGTCGACCCGGCGCTCCGGTCCTTTGTCGGTTGGGTTGCGTCGCGTTTGGCCAGTTGGTCGTCCATGCGCGCCGCCAGGGCCTCGGGATCGCCGGGATCGGCACGAAACGTGACCGAGGTGACGATGGCATCGGCTGGCAGGTCTGTTTGACGATAGGCAAACTGGATGTCGTCCCGACCCAGGGTCGTTGTCGTTCCATCGCGCAATGTGATCTGCGCCGCCTCGAAATGGTCGGCGACATACGACCCGTAGCACCCTGCATTCATGCGCAACGCACCGCCGATGGACCCGGGGATCGTCCGCAGGAAGGTCAGATCCAAACCCGCTTCGGCGGCTTTTCGCGCCACGTGGGCATCCAACGTGGCGGACCCGGCAATCACCCGGTCTCCATTGATCTCGATGCCATTGAAACCGCGTCCAAGGCGCACAACCACACCCTCCAGCCCGCCATCCCGGACGATCAGGTTCGACCCGACCCCCATCGGAAACACCGGAACCGCAGGATCCAGATCGCGCAGGAAGGTGGCCAGATCCTCGGCATCTGCGGGCTGAAACAGCCAGTCCGCCGGGCCGCCCACGCGCATCCATGTCAGATCGGCGAGGGACCGGTGTGGGGTCAGGCGCCCTTTCGGCGTGGGAAGTGTTTTGGACATTCTGGAAACTCGACAATCCGGTCTCCGCACGGAGGTAGCGATTTCACAATCCGATGGCCAGAGCTTACCGGCGTCTGGACTGCCACCGGCGCCAAACAGCCATTCCGCCTGCGCCGATGCCAAGCCCGACCAGCGCCGGCGCCACGGCGAAAACCAGCCCGAAGACCAAGATCAGCCCATCCCATGCCGCTGCTGTTTCAAGTCCGATCAGAAGGATCGCAGCTATGAACGCCAGAACAAGCGCCACCATCAAAACGGTGCGTGGGCCACGCCTGTTCACCAGAACGGCGCCGAGGGCGGCGAACCCAAAGAAGAAAGCAGTGGCGCCGAGGAGGACCATGCCGCCTAGTCAGCGGCCCGATCGGCATGTGCCCCGCGCAATCGCTGGCTCAGCCGGATCAACGGCCACCGCAGCACAGACGCGCCCGCCGCGAGACAGACCAGCCCCCAAACCGGACCAACCTGAAGGGTGACAAATCCCAAGAGCGGGATGCCTGTCGCGATCAGGACCCAGGCTGCACGCCAGTGGTACCGACGCGGCGAAGCGCCGGCCACCGCCGCCACAAGCACCCACAGGCAGACAAGGATCAGTGAACTGGCCATCACGTATCCCCCCGGACACGCCCAAGAAGGCGGCGGCCCAGATAGGCAAGCGGGCGTCGGAACATCGAGCCAACAGCAAAGAGAACAGCGGCCACCCAGAGGAAGCCCACTTGCAGGCCAACGAAAATTGCCAACGGCAGGGACAGGATCAGCAAGGTCAGGCCCGGGGCGTATTGATACCGCATGGGCAACATGGCGGTGATTGCGGCGGCCAAGACCCAAAGGCTGGCAAGCGTGATCGAAAGTGGCATGTCGTGCCTCCGGTTTCGGGGCGGGCGCGGCCTAGCCGTTGGCGGCGCGCTCGTCCAAATCGCTCAATCGGCCGGGAAGTCCATGCGCCCAGGCGCTGATCGTGCCCGCGCCAAGGCACACAACGATATCGCCGGGACCGGCCTGTTCCCGGACGAGTCGCTCCAGATCATCCTCGGACAATATGGCACGCGCGTGGCGGTGGCCGTGGCGGATCAGCCCCTCGACCAGGTCGTCCCGGCTGGCGCCGGGGATCGGGTCCTCTCCGGCGGCATAGACCTCGCCGATCGCAACGACATCCGCTTCATTGAAACAGGCGCAAAAGTCATCGAACAACGAGGACAGCCGCGAATAGCGGTGCGGCTGGTGCACCGCGATGACGCGACCATCGCTGGCTTGGCGCGCTGCCTTCAGGACCGCGGCAATTTCCACAGGGTGGTGGCCGTAATCGTCAATGACGGTGATCCCACCGACCTCGCCCACCTTGGTAAAGCGGCGATTGACGCCTTTGAACCCGGCGAGCGCCTCCCGGATTTCCGCCGATTTCATGCCAAGGTGGCGGGCGACGGCGACAGCGGCCAAGGCGTTCGACACATTGTGGTCGCCCGGCATTGGCAGCGTGCAGCCTTCGATCACCTGGTCATCGGCCTGCAGAGCAATATCAAAATGGGCAACGCCGGCCTTGTAGGTCAGGTTGACGGCCCGCACGTCGGCCTGCGCATTGAACCCGAAGGTCACGACCCGACGGTCCGTGATCCGCCCGACCAGGGCCTGCACCTCGGGATGGTCCGTGCAGCAGACGGCCAATCCGTAGAACGGAATATTCGAGACGAAATCGTGAAACCCGTCGCGCAGGTTCTCGATGCTGCCCCAATGCTCCATGTGCTCAGGGTCGATATTGGTGACGATGGCGATGGTGGCCGGAAGCCGGTTGAACGTCCCGTCACTTTCGTCGGCCTCAACCACCATCCAATCGCCTTTGCCCATGCGGGCGTTCGACCCATAGGCGTGGATAATCCCGCCATTGATGACGGTTGGATCAATGCCGCCGTGATCGAGAAGGGTGGCGACCATGGTGGTCGTGGTGGTTTTGCCATGCGTGCCGGCCACAGCCACGTTCGAACGCAGGCGCATCAGCTCTGCCAGCATCTCGGCCCGGCGCACGACTGGCAGGCCCTGCGCCCGGGCGGTGTCGAGCTCCGGATTGCCGGGTTTGATCGCGGACGAGATCACAACGACTTCTGCCCCGTCGAGGTTTTCGGCCTTTTGGCCAAAGAAGATCTGCGCGCCAAGCTCGGTCAAACGGTCGGTGATCTTGGAGGGTTTGAGGTCTGACCCCTGCACAGCGTACCCATGGTTCAGCAGCACTTCGGCGATCCCGGACATCCCGATCCCGCCAATCCCGACAAAATGAATGGGACCCAATTGCGTCGGCAGTTTGGTTGCTGCAGCGTTCATGACGCTCCTTTCTTGGCCAGTTCTTCCACCATTTCCGCCAACTGGTCGGCGGCATCCGTGATGCCCACCTCCAGCGCCTTTTGCGCCATCTGATCGGCGGCGGCGGGTTGGCTCAACACCGTTTCGATCGCGGCCGCAAGGGTTTCGGGCGACAATTGGCTTTCCGGCATCAAAATCGCGGCCCCTGCGTCGACGGGTCCGCGGGCGTTGGCCGTCTGTTCATCGCGAATGGCGATGGCAAGCGGAATGTAGATCGCGGGCCGTCCCACGACGCTTGTATCGGCAACCGAAGACGCGCCAGATCGGCAGATCACCAACTGTGCCTCACTCAGGCGGCGTGGCATATCGTGGAAGAACGGCTCCACCTCGGCCCGCACACCGATCTCGGCATAGGCCTCCACCACGCGCTCAAAGTCCTCGGGGCGGGCTTGTTGCGACACCCGCAGGTGCTTGCGAATACCGTCGGGCAAGGCGGCAATCGCACTTGGCACGGTGTCCGCCAAAATGCGCGCGCCCTGGCTGCCGCCGAAGACCAGCAGGTTCATCGGCCAATCGCCGGGCGGCATATAGGGCGCGCCGGCCCGTTCCAGCACGGCCGCGCGGACGGGGTTGCCCGTGTGCAAACCGGTCACCCCCGGCGGGAGTTCGGTCGGCCATGTGCCGCACGCCACGATATCAACGCGTTTCGCGAAGACGCGGTTCACACGTCCGAGCACACCGTTTTGTTCGTGCAGCATGGATGGTGTCCGCGTCAGCCACGCGGCCGCCATTGCCGGGATTGAGGGGTAGCCCCCGAACCCCACGACCACATCGGGCCGTTCCCGCATCATGCGTATCGTGGCGGACGCGATCCCGCCCAAAATGCTGAACGGGGCCAGAAGTTTTGCACCAATGCCCCCGCGCGCAAAGGTGGATGACGACACCTGTCGCACCTCAACCGCATGGGAAAACCCTTCGGTGTAGCGCGCGCCTCGGGGATCCGTGCTGAGCGTGACGCGCCAGCCGCGGCGCAACATGACCTCGCTCAGCGCTTGCGCCGGGAACATGTGCCCGCCCGTGCCGCCGGCAGCAATGATCAGGTGTGGGGCCGCAGCAGATGCCATCGCTCAGCGCCCCCTGTTCAGCAGATAGTCGCTGATCTCGCCCTGTGGGCGGCTGCGCGTGAACGCAAGCAGCATGCCAACCGCGATGCCGGTCGCCACCAAACTGGAGCCGCCATAGCTGACAAACGGCAACGTCATGCCCTTCGCCGGTAACAACCGCACCGCGACGCCCATATTGATAAAGGCCTGCAACGCGAACAGGCTGACCAGCCCGGCCCCGGCCAGACGAATGAACGGGTCACGCTCGCGTATCAGGCGGAAGAAGGCGCGCAACGCGATGGTGACGAACAGGGCAATGATGGTGAACACCAAGACCAGCCCATATTCCTCTGCGGCCACCGCAATGATGAAATCGGTGTGTGCATCGGGCAGCGTCCATTTCACGGACCCCTCCCCCAATCCCGCGCCGAACAATCCCCCTTCGCGAATGGCCTGCGTGGCGAAGGCGAGTTGCGTGTTCGGGTCCAACTCGGTCGACAGGAAACCGTCGATCCGGCGGGCGAAGTGTTCCGAGTTGCTGTAGGCGACGAACGCACCGGCGCCGACCAGCCCCATCACCATGAACAGCACCAGCATCGGCGCACCGGCGACGAAATAGATCGTCAGCCACGCGAAAATCAAAAGCGCGGCCTGCCCGAAGTCCGGCTGCATTGCCAGAAACCCCACCAAAACGGCCGTCACCACCAAGGACACCAGTTTGCCCGGCGGTCCGGCCAGTTCGATGCTGGCCGCGATCATCCAGGCCGTGAACACGACGTATACGGGCTTGAGAAACTCGGAGGGTTGCACCGACCCGAAGCCCAAAGAATACCACCGCACGGCGCCTTGCCCGAAATCGGTTCCGAAGGCGGGCAACAGCGCGACCGCGGCCACGGCCCCGAAAAACCCCAGAACGCCCAATCGGCGAATGGCCAGGGGCCCCATCATGGAAATCAGGATCATCACCGTCAGGGCAAGACCGCCATAGACGCTTTGCCGGATCACATAGTGAAAGGGCTCATGGCCATTGCGCTCGGCCAAGGGGGGCGACGCGGCAAAGCCCAATAGAAGACCGATGGCGAAAAGCGCCAAAACACAGCCAATTGTGACGCGATCAACCGTACGCCACCAGCGGGGCAGCACTGCCTCGCCCGATTGCACGATCACCGTGCCATGCGCCAATTCCGTCATGGGACTGTCCGCCCGAATCTGCCTCTATGCGCCCGGTTGTCCGGGTCTGCCGCCAGAGTATCCTGAATTCGCGCTTTGGGCCAGCCTTTGCATTCCCGGCCAGAACCGGGCGCGGCTCATCCGGGCGGTTGCCAAAGCTCCACCTTGCGCCCGTCGGGATCCTGCACCCAAGCAAAACGGCCGTAATCGTAGCTTTCGGAAGGCTGAAGTTCGTCCACACCTTCGGCCTGCGCACGGGCGAGCACACCGTCCAGATCGTCCACGATCAGGTTCAACATGAAGGGCAATTCGGACGGCGCAAGGTAGTCGGACCCATCCGGGAACAGACCAAAAATCGTCCGCGCGCCCTCGGGGAACGCTGCGGCGCTGTCTTTGTGGAGAAAGTCGAACCCGCCCATCTCGTTGGGTTCCAGACCCAGAACGCGCTTGTACCAGTCCGTCGTTTCGGCGGGGTCGCGACACAGCATGAATACACCGCCGACACCAATCACTTTTGCCATCCCAGAGGCTCCTTCACATGACCTGGGCGGAGCCTAACACACTTTTAACGTGTAATCTTGGCCACTTCATCCATGAAGGCGCGGCCGCGGGCTTCGAAGCTGTCGAACTGGTCAAAACTGGCGGCAGCCGGCGCAAGCAGGACGGTGTCCCCCGGCGCAGCCTCCGAGGCGGCCTGCGCCACGGCTGTTTCCATGTCGCCGCACACGGCATGGGGCGTATCGCCCAGGTGCAGGGCAAACCGCGCGGCTTCGCGCCCAATGACATAGGCTTTGGCCACATGAGACATCGCGGGACGCAGTGCCTCCAGTCCGCCGTCCTTCTCCAATCCGCCACAGATCCAACGGATGCGCGGGAAGGCGGACAACGCTTTGACGGCCGCATCCACATTGGTGGCCTTGCTGTCGTTCACGAAGCGAACCCCGTTGATTTCAGCCACCAACTGGCTGCGGTGCGGCAACCCTTCGAAACTGTGGAATGCGGCCTCAATCGTCCGCGGCGCCAAACCCAACGCCCGGGCCGCACCATAGGCGCAGGCGGCGTTCTGATGATTGTGCGCGCCCGGCAAACCGGGAACATCCCGCAGGTCGATCGAGGCAACCTGACGCCCCTTGCGCATTTCCGACAGCCACCCCTTGCGCAGGGTTAGGTCCCACCCCGGGCCCGTAATTCTGCGGGCGGACACCCGGATCAAGCGCCCATCGCCCGGACCTTCTGCCAATTGGTTCGCGATGTATTGGCCTTCGATCTCGTCGACGCCGATGATGGCACGATCAGGTCCGCCTTCCGAGAAAAGCCGCCGCTTGGCTGCGAAATACCCGCCCATCCCGCCATGCCGATCCAAATGATCAGGACTGAGATTGGTGAAAATGGCGATGTCGGGCGTCAGGGCGCGGGCCAGTTCGATCTGGTAGCTCGACAGTTCCAGCACAATCACCGCGCCGTCCTCGGGCGGGTCGAGATCCAACACACCGCGCCCAATGTTTCCCGCCAGTTGGACGGGCGTCCCGTCGGCCTCCAGAATATGCGCCAACAGTGCGGACGTGGTCGATTTCCCGTTTGATCCAGTGATCGCAACAACGCGGGGGGCGCGATCGAGGTCTTCCCAATCGCCAGAGGCGAACGAGCGGAAGAAAAGCCCGACATCATTGTCCACGGGCACCCCCGCCGCCCAGGCGGCGGCGATGGCGGGATGCGGCGCCGGGTACAGATGCGGGATACCAGGGGAGGTGATCAGGCAGGCGACACCATCGAGCGCACCGGGTTTGGTTGGGTCAACCAGTGTGAAGCCTTCGGCCTCGGCGGCATCCCGTCCGGCGCCCCCATCGTCCCAACACAGCACATCCGCCCCGCCGCTTTGGAGCGCGCGCGCGGCCGTGAGCCCGGACCGCCCCAGCCCCAATACCGCAACCTTCTGACCCGAAAAGCCTTGAACCGGGATCATGCCCAACCTCCAACGTTGCGATCTTGCATAGCGCCCCGGGACCGAACGGGCCAGAGGTCACGCCGGACGCATGGTCACCAGGCGATGGGCGCCCGATCGCGGAAAAAGCCGCCGGTTGGCCCAGTGTCGTCCAGCGTCGCAAGCCAGATGGCAGTGTCCGCCCCCTCTTCCGGGCTGCGCGTGGCCGCCGCGCCACCCATGCGGGTGCGCACCCAGCCGGGACAGCAGGCGTTGACCTTGACGCCCGACGGCAGGTCGCGCGGCAGGGCGTGGGTCAGCGCGTTCAATGCAGCTTTGGCCACACCGTAGGCCCCGGGCCCGCCCAAGCCTTCTGCGAAGCTGCCCCAACCGGACGAGACATTCACGATCCGGCCCCAGTTCTGCGCCCGCATGTGCGGGGCCGCGGCGCGGATCAATTCGTAGGGCCCGCGCAGCATCACATCCATGGACGCGTGGAACCCCGACGCATCATCGAGCATGTTGGTGTCGATCAGAACGCCCGAATTGTTGACCAGAACGTCGACGCCCCCCATCGGCGCGATGGCCGCGGCGAGGTTGTCATGGCGCGTTACGTCAAGGCGAATGGCATCGGCGCCGATCTCCTGCGCGACAGCACGCCCGGCTTCCAGATCGCGGACGCCAATGACAACGCGGTGGCCTTCCTGCACAAGGCCCTCTGCAATGGCGCGGCCAATGCCACGGTTGCCGCCGGTGACCAGCGCGGTGGGTCTTTCGGGCCGGGTCATCAGCGCAACTTCAACGTGGCCAGCCCGATCAGGGCCAGGATGAGAGAGATAATCCAGAACCGGATCACGACCTGTGGTTCAGCCCACCCCTTCTTTTCGAAATGGTGGTGGATCGGGGCCATTAGGAACACCCGTTTCCCCGTGGCCTTGAAATAGGCGACCTGAACGATCACCGACACCGCTTCGGCCACGAAAAGCCCGCCAACAATGGCAAGGACGATCTCGTGCTTGGTCGACACGGCAATCGCACCCAATGCGCCACCCAGCGCGAGGCTGCCTGTATCCCCCATGAACACCGCTGCGGGCGGCGCGTTGTACCAAAGAAAGCCAAGCCCGCCGCCAATCAGTCCGGCCGTGAAGATCAGCAATTCCCCCGTGCCGGGCACATAGTGCACGTCTAGATATTGGGTGAAGTCGACGCGCCCGACCGCATAGGCGATCACGCCGAGCGTGCCCGCGGCAATCATCACAGGCATGATGGCAAGGCCGTCCAACCCGTCGGTCAGGTTCACCGCGTTGGCGCTGCCCACGATCACGAACATGGCGAAGGGCACGAACATCCACCCCATGTAGAACAACACGTCCTTGAAGACCGGGACGGCCAATTGCATCGACAGATCGTCGGGATGTACCGAACTGGCGGCGATGGATGCAATGGCGGCAATCACAAACCCGATGGCCAGACGAATGCGCCCCGGCACACCCTTGGAACTGTTGCGGCTGACCTTCGCCCAGTCGTCGACAAAGCCGATCAAACCGAAGGCCACGGTCGTCCCGAGGACGATCCAGACATACGGGTTATCGAGCCGCGCCCAAAGCAGGGTTGAAAGGGTCAGCGCCGCCAGGATCAGCAAACCGCCCATCGTCGGCGTGCCGGCCTTGGTGGCGATGTGATGGGCCGGACCATCCTCGCGGATCGGCTGGCCCTGCGCATATTTGCGGCGCAGAGCGTTGATCAGCGGTTGTCCGAAGATGAAGCCGAAAATCAGGGCGGTGAAGAACGCGCCACCCGCCCGAAACGTGATGTAGCGAAACAAATTGAAGACGTCGCCACCATCCGACAGCGCGCTTAACCAAAACAACATCTAGCGGGGTCCTCGCCTATGTTCTACTGCCGCTTGCCCCAGTTTTCGCAAGGCGTCAACCACGAGGCTCACTTTGATCCCCTTGGAGCCCTTGATCAGCACAACATCGCCGGCGCGCAGGCTGCGGGGCAGATCGCGGGCCATGTCAGCGGCGGTTTCCGAATGAAGGCCCTGCTTGTTCACAGGCAAGGCCGCATGGAGGTTGGCCATCAATGGGCCAACGGTGTGGACGATATCAACACGGCCCATCGATGACAGACCGGCCAGCGCCGCGTGGCGCTCGGCGGCAGTATCCCCCAGTTCCAGCATGTCGCCCAGAACGGCGACACGACGCCCGGGCGCGACTGGCGTTGCCGCGGCCAGCACCTCAAGGCCCGCCGCGACGGACGCGGGGTTCGCATTGAACGCGTCATCAATCATTTCAACGGCCAAATCGTCCGTCGGGCTCAGCACCAAGCGCTCGCGCGTTCCGCGACCACTGACCGGGTGCCACGCGGCCAAGCTCATCGCGGCCTCGGTCGCGTCCGCGCCCACGGCGTCGACCGCCGCCAGTGTGAGGACGGCATTGAGGGCAAGGTGACGTCCCGGAACCGGCAGTTTCAGCAGGCGATCCACACCGTTGATACGCGCCTGCAGCACCGTGGCCTCATCGGTCAGGCGCACATCGAGGAGTTGGGCGTCGGCGCCGTCGGCTGCGCCGAACCGCACAAGTGTTGCCCCGACATCGCGCGCCTTATCGTCCAGAATGTCAGCCGTTTCGATGTCGGCATTGGTCAGGGCCACACCGCCCGGAACCAAGCCGTCGAAGATGCTGGCTTTCTCATGTGCGATGCCTTCGATGACGCCGAAAGCCTCCAGATGGGCCGGCGCAACCGTGGTCACCATCGCGACATGCGGCGCAGCCATGCGGGACAGGGGCGCAATCTCGCCGGGGGCGTTCATGCCGATCTCGATAATCGCGAACGCCGCGTCGGCGGGCAGGCGCGCAAGGGTCAGCGGCACCCCCCAGTGATTGTTGTAGGACGCCTCGGCGGCATGGGTCTTGCCCTGCGGCGTCAGGGCCGTGCGCAGCATGTCCTTCACCGTGGTTTTCCCAACCGACCCGGTCACCCCAATCACCTTCGCCGCGCTGCGCGCACGTCCGGCGACACCCAACTTTCCAAGGGCCTCCAAAACATCCGGGACGATCAACAGGCGATCCTTCGGCACGCCGTCGGGCGCCCGGCTGACCAGCGCCGCGGCGGCCCCCTTATCCAATGCGTCCGCAACAAAATCGTGGCCGTCCCGGACATCGGTCAGGGCAACGAACAAGTCCCCTGCCGACAGGGTCCGCGTGTCGATTGAAACGCCGGTCGCCGTCCAATCCCCGGCTATCTCGCCACCGGTGGCATCCCGGGCTTCGGCGGCCGTCCACAAAACAGTCATACCCGGCCCTCCAATGCAGCAACCGCGACGCTGGCCTGTTCAACATCATCAAAGGGATAGACCACGTCGCCGACGATCTGTCCGGTCTCATGCCCTTTGCCGGCAATCAAAAGCGCATCCCCCGGCTCCAAGGCGTCGACGCCGCGCAAGATCGCCTCGGCCCGGTCGGGAACCTCGGTCGCGTCCGGGCATCCTGCCAGAATGGAGGCGCGGATCAGCATCGGATCTTCGGATCGGGGATTATCGTCAGTGACAAACTGAACATCAGCATGCGCCGCGGCGGCCTGCCCCATCAAAGGGCGCTTGCCCTTGTCGCGGTCGCCGCCCGCGCCAAACACCACGATCAGGCGACCCAATACATGCGGGCGCAACGCCTTCAGTGCCGTTTCCAGCGAATCCGGCGTATGCGAATAGTCCACGTAGACCGGCGCACCATTGTCGCGCCGTGCCGCCAATTGCATACGTCCGCGCACGCCTTGCAGGTTCGGCAGTGCGGCAAACGTCGCCTCAGGATCTTCGCCCGCTGCGATGACCAAGGCCGCGGCGGTCAGGGCATTCATCGCCTGAAACCCGCCTATCAGGTCCAGCCGTGTCCGATGCGGACGACCTTGCCATGAAAACAGAACATCCTGCCCCGTTTCATCCAACCGTCGCCCGGTGATCTTCAACGGCGCATCCGCGTAGTGCGCCACGCCGATCACTTCGATCCCGCGTGCGTCACAGGCCTCCGCGACGCGCGGCCCATAGCTGTCGTCCAGGTTAACGACGGCAATCCCATCCTCTGACAGCACCTCGCTGAACAGGCGCAGCTTGGCCTCGAAATAGGCCTCCATCGTGCCGTGATAATCAAGGTGGTCCTGCGTGAGGTTCGTGAAGCCCGCCGCGGCCAGGTGCACCGCTTCCATCCGCCTTTGGTCCAGCCCGTGAGAGGATGCTTCCATCGCGGCCCGACCGATGCCTGCTTTGGCCAATTCCGCCATGAGGTTCTGGAGCGTCACGGCATCTGGTGTCGTGTGAATGCCCGGCGCCGCGAAACTGCCTTCCACGCCGGTGGTGCCAATGTTGACCGCGGGCAGGTCCAAGGCTTCCCACAATTGGCGGGTGAAACTGGCGACCGAGGTTTTGCCGTTCGTGCCCGTCACTGCGACCACGGTTTCCGGCTGCGGCCCGAACCAGAGGGCCGCCGCATGGGCCAGCGCGGCACGCGCGTCTTCCACCACAACCAGCGCCGCATCAGACCCGGCCAAAGCGTCCGCAGCCAACGCGGCACCCGTAGGATCGGTCAGGATGCTGCCGACCTGCATACGCACGGCAAATTCGATGAACTCGGCCCCGTGGACCCGTGTCCCGGGCAAGGCCGCAAACAGGAACCCGGGCTTGATGGCCCGGCTGTCGAGGGTCAGGCCCGTCACGGCAACATCACCACCGCTGCGCGGGGTCAGACCGAGGTCGGAGAGTGTTTTGGGTCCTGGCGGCATCCCGCGCCCCCGCCTGTTCGTTTATTCTGAGGCGCTGGATACCCGATTGATCGCCTGAGATTCAATCGACGGACGCAAGCCAAGCAGCGGCGCGGTGCGGCGTATGATCTCGGCGGCGACCGGAACCGCCGTCCACCCCGCGGTGCGGCGCGGTTCGGGGCCGGAGGTTTCGGCCGGCTCCTGCAATGTCACGACAAGGACGTAGCGCGGATCGTCCATCGGAAAGGCCGACGCGAATGTCGTCAGGTTCCGATCTTCATAGTAGCCACCGCCGTTAGCACGCGGCATGTCTGCAGTCCCGGTCTTGCCACCCACGGCATACCCCGGAACCTCGCCAAAACTGGCGGTGCCCTCGGTCACGACATCCCGCAACAGGTCGCGCATCACGGCGCTGGTCGCCTCGGAGATGATGCGTTCGCCATTCTGCGGGCCGTCCTGCAGCAGCAAGGTGGGCGCGATCGCGGTGCCACCATTGACCATGGTCGCATAGGCCGCCGCCAGATGAAGGGGCGATGTCGATACACCGTGCCCGTAGGAAATGGTCATGGTCGCCAATTCACCCCATCGTTCGGGGGTAAGGGGACGACCGGAACCTGCCTCCATCATCTCGATATCGGTGGGCTCCAGAAGACCCAGTTGCGCCAAGAACGCTTCTTGCCGTTCGGCGCCAATGGCCTGGGCAATCCGGGCCGTGCCAATGTTCGATGAATGGGTGAAAATGTGATGCACCGACTGCTCGGACCCGTAGTCGCGGAAATCGCGGATCGAGAACCCAGCAATCTGAATTGGCCCGCGCGTGTCGAGAATGTCGCTCACATTGTAGAGCCCAAGGTCCAGCGCCTGCGCGATCGTGAAAGTTTTGAAGACCGACCCAAGCTCATACACGCCCTGCAGCGCCCGATTGAACAAAGGACTGTCGGCCTGATCGCCTTCGGTCAACGGACGCGGCCGTGCGTTGGGATCGAAATCCGGCAGGCTCGCCAGCGCGCGCAACTCACCCGTATGGACATCAAGCAGCACGGCCGCGGCACCGCGCGCATTCATCAAGGCCATACCGCCAGCCAGAACCTCTTCGACCGTCGCCTGCACGGTAAGATCCAACGACAATGCCAGCGGCCCACCCCGGCCCGGATCGCGCAAGGATTGATCGAACTCGGCCTCGACCCCGGCAATGCCAATCACCTCGGCGGCATTCACGGCCTCCTGCCCGAACCCGGCCCCGCCCAGCACATGCGCCGCGATCCGACCATTGGGATAAAGCCGCATTTCGCGCGGCCCGAAGAGCAAGCCGGGTTCACCTAGATCATGGACCATCTGCTCCTGTTCTGGGCTTAAGTATCTGCGCAGCCACAGAAAACGGCGTTCTGATGTGAACCGAGCGTACAGCGTCTCGGCATCCATATCGGGAAAGATTTCGGCCAGACCGTCGGCGGCTGTGCGGGCGTCCACGATTTCGTGCGGGTGGGCGTACAACGCGTTCGTGGCAAAGTTCGTCGCCAGAACCCGGCCCTGCCGGTCGATGATGTCTGCGCGCGTGTTCAGGATTGTCACGCCGCCGGTTTGGACGCGCGGCTCTTCGACGTCCGAGGTCGCCAAGGCGGTCATCCGCGTGCCAATCGCGCCGAATGCGATCACGAAACACAACCCGACCAACAACAGACGCCCCTCGGACCGCTGCCGCAGCTTGTCACGTTCGGCCTCATGGCGCAGCCGAAGGTTCTCGCGTTCGATCACATCAGGGTTTTCGCCCTCGTCCCGGGCACGCAAGATGCGCGTCAGCGGTCTCAGTGGGATGCGCGGCGTCACGGGGGTGATCCTCCCCCCGTTGAGGCACTGTCGAACACAGCTTCCAACCCTTCAAGCGTTGGCAATTCGGGCTCGGGCGGGCGTTCATACGGGATCTGCACAGCCAGACCGAACTGATCCGGGGCTAATGGCATCAGGCCCAACCGTTCGAAATTGATGTCGACCAGATCGCGCAGGCGGTCGGGGCGGTTCAAATACGCCCATTCCGCCCGCAGAATGGCCAATCGCTCCCGCTCAACGCCAATGGCGCGCTGCAGCTCCTCGACCTCACGCACGGTTTGCTGGGTCATGACCGTTTCGTCATAGGCCCAGTACCCCAAGCCGATCACTGCGATTGCCGCCAATCCCGTCGCAAACCCGCGCATCACAGCACCTCCGACGCTTTGGGCAGGCCCAGTTTTGAACGATCCACTGTTCCGGCCGGGATGTCCGTCCGCGTCGCCACCCGCAAACGGGCCGAGCGCGCCCGGGGATTGGCCACCAACTCATCATCAGCGGGTGGGATGGCCCGCTTGGGTGTCAACTTGAACGTGGGCTGCCGGGCCGCGGCCTCCGGCGCATGGCGCGAGCCGCCGCCACCGGTGCTGGCCCGATCTGCCAAGAAGCGCTTGACCACACGGTCCTCAATTGAGTGGAAGGTCACAACGGCGAGCTTGCCACCCGGCCGCAACGCCCGTTCGGCCGCCTCGAGGCCATCGACCAACTCGCGAAACTCGTCGTTGACGGCAATCCGGATCGCCTGGAAACTGCGTGTCGCCGGATGGCTTTGACCCGGCTTTTGCCGAGGCATAACACCCACAATAATATCAGCGAGTTGTAGCGTTGTCTTAATGCGATTGTTTAAACGTGCCGACACAATGGCCTTCGCAATCCGACGCGCCGCACGCTCCTCGCCATAGTGGAACAGAATGTCGGCGAGAACAGCTTCAGACGCCTCATTCACGATGTCCTCGGCCGAGACACCGGATTGCCCCATACGCATGTCGAGGGGGCCGTCCTTTTGGAACGAGAAGCCCCGGTCCGCCCGGTCCAATTGCATGGACGACACACCCAAATCCAGCGTCACACCGTCTAGTTCCTGCCCGGCAAGCTGATCGAGCTCGGAAAACCGCCCTTCAACCAGCGTCAGCCGGTCACCGTAGCCGGCTCGCCACGGCGCCGCCAACTCAAACGCCAACGGATCACGGTCCACCCCGATCACATGCGCGGCCCCCGCCTCAAGTAAGCCACGGGCGTAGCCACCAGCGCCGAAAGTGCCATCGAGCCAGACCCCTTGAACGGGCGCGACCGCCTCCAAAAGCGGCCGAAGTAAAACGGGAATGTGCGGAGCCTTGGGGCTGTTTCGCCCCTCGACCCCCGTCATGCGCCTTCGGCTGGGCCGTCCACAGCCAGCGAAAGCGGGTCAAAATACGCATCGCCTTGTCCCAATTCGGCCAGCAGTTCGGCCATACTGGCCTCTTCGGTCGCGCTGGCGCTCGGGTTGAGAATATGAAACTGCTCTCCGTGGCCTTCGAACAGGGCTTCTTCGCCCAACTCGATCTTCTCGCGGGCGGCCTGCGGCAGAACCAACCGACCTGTGTCGTCCAGGTGCGTGGCTTCGCACTTCGTATAGTAAAGAAAACTCAGTGCTTGCTTGAGTTTAGAGCCGGGCTGCTGCGCCTGAATGATCTTGTCGATCGCATCAAACGCGTCACCGGAGAGACATTCGAGGAAATTCTTGTTTGGATCACCGTAAGCAATGTAAAGGCGCGGCTGACCGCCCGGCGCATAGTCCGTGTCGCAATTCTGCAAGACACGACGGAATTTGACCGGGATCGAAACCCGGCCCTTTCCATCTATCTTGTTGCGGCTTTCGCCTTGAAACCTGCGATCCACGGGCTTTGCCCTTTTTTTGCCTCATTCGAGCCGCATTTTCGGCCCCGGAACGGGAAACGGCGGATTGAGCAAGCTGCCACTGCTCAATCCGCCGCCCTCGTCCCATTGCTGGGTGTCCGACTGCGCAGGCCACCTGGGGGGATGTCTGCTCGCTTGCGCGCCGGATCTTTTTCTGGCGTTCGAGATTGCCTGTATGAACACCTGCCTTTTGTTGTCTTTTCAGGTCTTTGCGACCCGATGTTCGATCTCGATTGCCGATGATTATTTGTGCCATGGAGGAATTTCCCAATCAATCCCTTTTTTTGGGAAAGATACCCAAAATATGGGATTTGAGACCGCTGAAGAACAACATAGAGGGGTGCCGACGCCCCCAAACAACCGAATTGTTGTGCAAAATGGCCACATCGGCCCTACATGTAGTTGGACTCGGACGTGTGGGACAGCGTCCCATAAATGACCAGAAAATTCGGCCAGCCGCACTATGTTCGATTTTTGTTCCGCGCGCCGGGCCGGCGCGGGACACGAATCACCCAGTCAAGAAAGGCCGGATTTACGCCATTCCACCGTCGATGAATCGCTTGGCGAGCGCGGCATACGCCTCCGCCATGGGCCCCTCGCCCGCGGCGATGGGCGTGCCCGCGTCGCCGGCGATGCGGGTTTCCAGGCTGATCGGCAAGGCCCCGAGAAATGGCACGTTCATGCGGTCCGCCTCGTTGCGCACCCCGTCTTGACCGAAAATATGGGCCTCATGACCACATTTCGGGCAGTGATAGCTCGCCATATTCTCGATCAGCCCAAGGACCGGCGTTTTCAGCAACTCGAACATGTTCAGCGCCTTGCGCGCATCCAGCAGTGCCACGTCCTGCGGTGTCGACACGACGATCGCGCCGGTCACATCCGATTTTTGGCATAGGGTCATGGCCACATCGCCCGTCCCTGGGGGCAAATCGACCAAAAGCACGTCCAACTCGCCCCATTCGACCTGCGTCAGCATCTGCTGCAAGGCGCCCATCAACATTGGACCGCGCCAGACGACGGCCTTTTCCTCGGGCAGCATGAAGCCAATCGACATCAACGTGACACCGTGATTGTGCAGCGGGATGATCGTTTTCCCATCGGGTGACGACGGACGTTTGGACACCCCCATCATGCGCGGCTGACTGGGGCCGTAAATATCCGCGTCCAGAAGGCCGACGCGCCGCCCGGCCCGCGCCAGCGCCACGGCCAGATTGCTGGCCACGGTCGATTTGCCCACCCCGCCTTTGCCCGAGCCGATGCCGATGATGCGGCGCACCCCTGTCGGGTTCATCGGCCCGGCCTGGGGCTTCATATGCCCGCCAATCGACAAGTTTGGCGGCGGCGCGGACGGGTTTGGGGCTGGCGCCTTGGCGGCTGGTCCATGCGCGGTCAGGGCCACCGACACCTGGCCCACGCCCGGCAATTTCTTGACCAATTGCTCGGCGGCCAGGCGCACGGGGCCCATCTTCTGGGCAGCCTCCGGGCTTTCCGCCTCGAGGATGAAGCTGACCCGGTCGTCCTGCACCGTCACCGCCCGCACCATATCGCGGCTCACAACATCGCTGCCGTCGGGCAAGGTCAGGTTGCGCAAGGCGTTCAGAATGCTG
Source organism: Paracoccaceae bacterium (assembly GCA_963921255.3). Taxonomy (GTDB): domain Bacteria; phylum Pseudomonadota; class Alphaproteobacteria; order Rhodobacterales; family Rhodobacteraceae; genus JANSYL01. The sequence continues at coordinate 455,892 of CAWUEW020000002.1, forward strand.
TCGCGGGTTTGGCTCATCGCAGGGTGCCCCGAATTAGAAGGTCTTTGCACCTGCACATAAGTCGAAACTCAGGCGCGTGCACCCCCCAGAATGATCATCGCCTGACCGATCGCGCCCGCGACGCCCGCGAGGGCGAGGGCCATGCCAATCCCGACCCACTCTGCCACGCCACCAATCGCCAAAGCCCCAAGCGCCACCGTGCCAAAACCGACAACGATCCAAAGGCTCATCACCCGTCCACGATAGGCGTCCGGAAGATCTGACTGGATGGCCGCCTGCAAACTGACGCCGCACCACGTCGCGCAGAAGCCGGTCACCGCCGTGGCCACCAGCGCCAAGGCCCAACTGGGGGCAAGTCCCATCGCCACGACCGCCGCCTGCCCGGCCATGGCGACCACCAGGACGGCGGGCGGAATGCGGGCGCCCACAGCCCCGGCGCCAACCGCTTTCAGGAAGGCCGAGGTCAAGGCCCCGGCACCGGCCGCCGCCGTCAACAACCCCAGACCAGCCGCCCCGCGGTCAAACGCGCCATCGGCCAGAACGGGCAACACTTCCAGCGCCCCACGGACGAAGGTCGCAAACAGCAGCGTGATCAACAGGGCCTGACGGATAAGCGGGGCTTCGATGGCATAACGAATGCCGCCCCAAAGCTCCTTGAAGAAGGGCGCGGGCGTCCGTGGCGGCAGAGCCCGGGGCCGCAGGCGCGGCAGGACCAACAACATCGGGATATAACAGGCCACCGCCACCCAAAGCGCCGGGCCGGGTCCGGCGGTTGCAATCACCCAACCCGCAATAACCGGGGCGGCCAATCGGGCAAGATTGAAGTTCAGCGCGGTCACTGACACCACATGCTGCACCAGGTCGGCGGGCACCAAACGCGGCCCAAGCGACATGCGAACCGGGTGGTGCGCCGAGGAGATCAGCCCAATCCCAAGCGCCGCGACGGCCAACCCAAACGGGCCGACGACCGGGAGGCTCACGGCCAGCACCGCCAGGGTCAGCGCCATGGCCCCGTTGGTGGCCAGGGACGCCGCCCGGATGTTGACCCGGTCGGCCACCACGCCGAACAGGGGGCCCGCGATCAACGACGGGGCCAGACTGAGCCCCGCCACCAACCCGACAAAGCCGGGCGACCCGGTGCGCTCCCACGCGATCCAGCCGATGGTGACACGCTGAACCCAGATCGCCTGAACCGCGAAGAACACGCCGAGGAAGAACAGCCGAAACTGTTTGTCCGAAAATGCGCCGCCTGCAATCACGGGTGCCGAATTCCTTTGCGATCTCTGAACCGGCTATGCAAATGCTGCATAGCGGCATTGTATCCTCGGTCGTTGTGCGGTCGCAGCAATTCCCTATTTTCTCATCGCAACGGGGCAGCAGCCCCACGGGCAAATGTTAGCGCAATCCGGCGCTGCCCTGTTTGAAGAGCAATGAGGAACACGATGGCCTACGTTTCAGGCAACCGCAGCACGACTATTTCGATCGGCACGCGCCTTTCGGAAGTTTTCACCGGCCTTTCCGAGGCTTACGCCGCATGGCGCATCTATCGCCGCACGATCAACGAACTGCAATCGCTTTCTGTGCGCGAGCTGGATGACCTGGGCCTGAACCGCAGCATGCTCAAAGCCGCTGCGCTCGAAGCCGCCTACGGCAAAGCGCAGTAAATCCTGGGCTGGATATTGCCCGAGCCGCCATTCCTCCCTTAGGCGGCACGGGTTTCGCGCTCCGGCCCTCCCTCCTCCCTTTAGAGGGTTTGGCGCGCACCTTTCGGCCCGGATCGGGCCACTCAGATCGGCCCCTCCTCCTCCCTTAGGGGGCCGTGACGACCGGCGGCGAGGCTCACCTCCTCCCTTTAGAGCCCCGCCGCCTTCGAATTCGCTGATCGTCTGCGATCGGCAACTGTCTCGGCGCCTCTCCTCCTCCCTTTGAGGCGCTGATCTTCGGCGGTGGACCCTCTCCTCCCTTGGGTCCACCGCTTTTTTTTCGAAGTACTCGGCAGACCTGCTAGGCACGCTCATCCTTGGGCGAACCCATGACCACATAGGTGGTGATGGTCGCGACCTGAGGCAGACTGCCCAGAATGTCAGTATGGAAGCGTTTGTAGGCCCGCAAATCGGCGGCCTCGACGCGTAGCAGATATTCTACCGTGCCGGTGATGTTGTGGCATTCCCGTACCTGCGGGGCGGTTTGCATCGCCCGTTCAAACGCTTCTTGCGATCCCTTGGCATGCACCGATAGCCCAACGGCAATGTAGGCGGTAAACCCCACGCCCATCTTCTCCGGGTTCAGGACGGCCCGGTATCCCGCGATGACACCAGCGGCCTCCAATGCCTGGACACGGCGCAAGCAGGCCGACGGACTCAAAGCCACGCGGTCCGCAAGGTCCAAGTTACTGATGCGCCCATCGCGTGCCAGGACACGCAATATCTGCTGATCTTTTTCGTCTATCTTCGTCATTTATTGCAAAATCTGACACTTTGCACGGCAATTTGCAATTTCATTGCGGCCAATCTCCGCCAGATTTTGCGCATGACTTTTGATTTGATCACCGCCCTTGTCCTGTTTGCCTTCGCGTCCTCCATCACGCCAGGACCCAACAACATCATGCTGCTGGCCTCGGGTGCGAATTTCGGGTTGCGCCGCACTGTGCCGCATATGTTGGGCATCTCGCTTGGGCACGCCGTGATGGTGGCAACGGTCGGTCTTGGCCTGCTGCAGCTGTTCGAACTGGTGCCGTGGCTGCGGCCGACGCTGATGGTCGCCTGTGCCGCCTATCTTCTTTTCCTGGCCTGGAAAATTGCGAACGCGGCCCCACCGGCGGACGCCCCTTCGGACGCCCGGCCCTTCACGTTCCTGCAAGCGGCCGGGTTCCAATGGGTGAACCCGAAGGCCTGGTACATGGCGATCTACGCCCAGACGAACTATGCGCCCGATGACCTGCCCGTGTGGATCGGGGCGATCGCCGTCGCGGCGATTTTCTCGATCACGAACCTCCCCTCGGTGACGGTCTGGGCCTGGGGCGGTGTGCAATTGCGGCGATGGCTGGATCAGCCCGGGCGCCTGCGGGTGTTCAACATGACGATGGCCCTGCTGCTGGTGGCCTCACTTTACCCGATGTTGACGACCTTGGGCTAAAGGCCCGACCGCGCTGCCCAGTATTGGGGTGGGCCGTCAAAGGGGCCGGACACACCGCGCACCCGCATTGACGTCAGGTCGACAATCTCACAATCGGGGTTCGTGGCCCGTGCGACCGCCAACAGCGTGTGACGGGCACCGCCAAGATTGGACATGTGCAAACCAAGCCGATCATAGGCCTCGGCCAGCATCATCAGGCGCGCCTGTGCCACGGTCCGGGCGACGTCCACAACCGATGCTGGGCCGGCAAACATCGCCGTCCAGGTCTGCGCGCGCATCGCGTTGTCTTCCAGTATCAAGGTCTTCATCGTGCATCCTCCCTCAGGCGCGCCCAAGCGCGCGCGCCCTGTGCCGATGGTGAGTGCCCCTTAACCTCCCCAGGTGTGCGCCAAGGTGGCGCTAGAACGGAACATCGCCGGCGGATCCGGCCGCGACGAGGAACCGACCGACCACATGTTTCGTGCCCGCCTTCTCAAAATCAACCCCGAGCTTGTCCCCCTCCACGGAAACCACGGCCCCGTACCCAAATTTCTGGTGGAAGACGCGGTCGCCGACGGAAAACGCGCTATCGGCCTCCATGTCGATCGTGATGGATTTCGATTCGGACGGTTGCCGCAAATGATGCCGGTTCTGGTTGGCTTGCAGGCGGCGCCAGCCGGGCGAGTTGTAGACATCGGCCTTGGCGGCCTGCGCCTGCAAATCGCTGCCCCGCATCATGTCGGCGACCGGTGACGCACTGGACGACATCCCGCCCTGATGCCCGTACAGACCCGGCGGGGTCAGCACTTCGACATGGGCTTCGGGCAATTCGTCAATGAAGCGCGACGGCATTTGCGACTGCCATTGGCCGTACACGCGACGGTTCCCGGCGAAGGACACGGTGCACACCTCCTCCGCGCGGGTGATGCCGACATAGGCAAGGCGACGTTCCTCTTCGAGGCCCTTGAGCCCCTCCTCATCCATGGCGCGCTGGCTTGGGAATAGCTCGTCCTCCCACCCCGGAAGGAACACCGCCGGAAACTCCAGCCCCTTGGCGCCGTGCAGCGTCATGAGGGTGACCTTGGCCTCGCCATCTTCCTGTTCGTTGTCCATGATCAGGCTGACATGCTCGAGGAATCCTTGCAGGTTCTCGAATGATTCCAGCGCCTTGATGAGTTCCTTGAGGTTCTCAAGGCGCCCCGGCGCCTCGGGCGTCTTGTCGTTCTGCCAATGCGCCGTGTAGCCGCTTTCGTCCAAAATGACCTCAGCCAGCTCGATGTGGCTGAGTTGACCAACCGGGCGCTCTTCTTCCAGCAGGTCATCCGATGGGCCAACCTGGCGCAATCCGCCCGTGAGCATCAGGCGCCATCGGTCGAGGCCATCGAGCAGGGCCTGCAGCTCCTTGCCGCCTTTTCCTCCGATGGCCTTCGTTTCGCAGACCAGCCGGGCCCCTTCGACCAGACTGACACCATTCGACCGTGCCATGCGCTGGATCGTTTGCTGCGCCTTGTCGCCCAGGCCGCGCTTGGGCGTGTTGACGATCCGCTCGAAAGCGAAATCGTCATCCGGGCTGACCACGACGCGGAAATAGGCCATGGCATCGCGGATCTCCATCCGCTCGTAAAACCGCGGCCCGCCGATGACCCGATACGGCAAACCGATGGTGAGGAAGCGATCCTCGAAGGCGCGCATCTGGTGGCTGGCGCGGACCAGAATGGCGATCTTGTCCGCGCTGATGGGGTCCATCCCGCGGGTGCCCTGCCCCATCGCCTCAATCTCTTCGCCGATCCAACGCGCCTCTTCCTCGCCGTCCCAATGTCCGATCAGGCGGAGTTTTTCGCCGTCTTCCCCGTCCGTCCAAAGGGTCTTGCCCAGACGCCCCTTGTTGCCCGCGATCACGGCCGATGCCGCGGCCAGAATATGGCCGGTCGAGCGATAGTTCTGCTCCAACCGGATCACCTTGGCGCCCGGAAAATCCTTTTCGAAGCGCAGGATGTTGCCCACTTCCGCCCCACGCCAGCCATAAATCGACTGATCGTCATCGCCCACGACACAGATATTGGCGTGGCCCTGAGCCAGCAGGCGCAGCCACATATACTGGGCGACGTTCGTATCCTGGTATTCGTCCACCAGAATGTAGCGGAACCACCGTTGATATTGGGTTAAGAGATCGCCGTTCTCCTGAAAAATCCGGATCACATGCAGGAGCAGGTCCCCGAAATCCACAGCGTTCAGCGTTTGCAGTCGGGCTTGATACTGCGCGTAGATCTCGACCCCGCGCCGGTTGTAGGCGGCTGCATCGGCGGTCGGAACCTTGTCCGGGGTCAGCGCGCGGTTTTTCCAGTTGTCGATGATCCCTGCCAGCATGCGCGCCGGCCAGCGTTTCTCGTCAATCTCGGCCGCAACAATCAACTGTTTGAGAAGCCGAATCTGGTCATCCGTATCGAGGATCGTGAAGTTTGACTTCAGACCGGCCAGTTCCGCATGCCGCCGCAACAGCTTCACGCAAATGGCGTGGAATGTGCCCAGCCATGGCATCCCTTCGCCCTGCCCGCCGGTCAGGTCACTGACCCGCAGCTTCATCTCGCGCGCGGCCTTGTTGGTGAAGGTGACCGCCAGGATCTCGTTGTGGCGGGCCGTGCCTGTCGACAACAGATGCGCAATCCGTGCCGTCAGCGCGCGGGTTTTCCCGGTGCCGGCCCCGGCCAGCATCAAGACCGGCCCGTCGAGCGTTTCCACGGCCTCGCGCTGCGCGGGGTTCAGGCCTTCGAGATACGGCCGCGGCCGCGCGGCCATCGCGCGGGCGGACAGGCTGGCCGTTGACGCGGCCTCGAACGCGTCGCTGTCATCAAAGCTGCTCATGCGCGGCACTATAGCGGGATTAACGGCACTTTAAAGCTTTGTTCGCAGATTGTTCTTCACCTTCCGGCCCGCCGATGGCTGGACCTTCCTGCCCTTTTGTTATTGACATGCCGCCATGTCACTCGATCCGCTCTACCCGACGCTCACCGATCTGAAACACAAGGCACAGACGCGCGTTCCGCGCTACCTGTGGGACTATCTGGATGGGTCCACCGGCGGCGAGACCGCCCGCTGGCGCAACGAAGAGCGGTTGGACGCCGTCCAGCTTTGGACCAAGGAGCCTTTGGCGGGGGAGCCCCAGCCCGACCTGTCGGTCGACATTCTGGGCCACCGCTTTGACGCCCCGATCGGTGTTGCACCGGTCGGCATGTCCGGGGCGGTTTGGCCGGGGGCCGAACACTCGCTGGCCCAGATGGCGACGCGGCATCGCCTGCCGTATTGCCTGTCGACCGTGGCCGCCGCAACGCCCGAGGAGATTGGCCCGCATATCGATGGAAACGGCTGGTTCCAACTGTATGCGCCGTCGACGCCCGAATTGCGGCGTGACGTGCTGGCTCGCGCCAAGGACTCGGGCTTCACGGCCCTTGTCTTCACTGTCGACGTTCCGATCCTGTCGCGCCGCCCGCGCGAAATGAAGCAGCGCCTCGCCAACCCGATGCGCCTGACGCCGCGGATCATCTGGCAAAGCGCCATGCGGCCCGCCTGGGCCCTCGGCATGGTCGGGCGCCGGACGCCGCAGCCTGTCCTGTTCGATAAATACAAGGACAGCTTCACCCAAGGGGCGAAGGACAAGCATGTGGGCCTGACCCTGCGCTGCACACCCGATTGGACCTATTTCGAGGAGTTGCGCCGGGAATGGGACGGGCCGTTGATCGTCAAGGGTGTGTTGAACCCCGACCCGGTTCAAAAGTTCCGCGATCTGGGCGCCGACGGGTTCTGGGTGTCCAACCATGGCGGACGCCAGTTCGAGGCGGCCGCCACAGCGGTCGAGGCGCTGCCGCTGATCCGGGAAGTTCTGGGCGATGATGTGCCGGTGATCGCGGATGGCGGCGTCCGCTCGGGCACCGATGTGCTGCGGCTCATGGCCTTGGGTGCTGACATGGTCATGCTCGGGCGTGGATACCACTGGGGTCTGGCCGCCGCGGGCGACGCCGGTGCGGCACAGGTCACGCATGTGCTGACCGAAGAGATCAAGATCGACATGGCGCAACTTGGGATCAACCGTCCGGTCGACGCTCGAGGCTGCCGCGCGCCCGCCGGAATGTAACAAAACATTGCACGCCTAAGGCGAAAGACCTAGGAATTGCTGCACCTGCGAGACGGAGACGTGCCCCCCATGCTTGAATTCAAAAAGATCCTCATCGCCAACCGGGGTGAGATTGCTATTCGCGTGATGCGCGCGGCCAATGAATTGGGGAAACGGACCGTCGCGGTCTATGCTGAAGAAGACAAGCTAAGCCTGCATCGCTTCAAGGCGGATGAGGCTTATAAGATTGGCGAAGGCCTCGGGCCGGTGTCGGCGTATCTGTCGATTGATGAGATCATTCGCGTCGCCAAAGCCAGTGGCGCAGACGCCATTCACCCGGGCTATGGGTTGCTGAGCGAAAATCCCGATCTGGTGGATGCATGCGCGGCAAACGGCATCACGTTTATTGGCCCCAAGGCCGAAACCATGCGCGCGCTTGGAGACAAGGCCAGCGCCCGGCGGGTCGCCATCGAAGCCGGTGTTCCCGTGATCCCTGCGACCGAGGTTCTGGGCGACGATATGGACGCGATCCGCGCCGAAGCGGATGAGATTGGGTATCCCCTGATGCTCAAGGCATCGTGGGGCGGCGGCGGGCGCGGCATGCGCCCGATCTTCGGCCCCGATGAGTTGGAGGAGAAGGTGCGCGAAGGCCGGCGCGAAGCCGAGGCCGCATTCGGCAATGGCGAGGGCTACCTTGAAAAGATGATCACGCGTGCGCGTCACGTCGAGGTTCAGATCCTCGGCGATACGCACGGGAACATCTACCACCTTTACGAGCGGGATTGCTCGGTCCAGCGCCGCAATCAGAAAGTCGTGGAACGGGCCCCGGCCCCCTATCTGAGCGCGACGCAGCGCGAAGAAATCTGCCTTCTGGGCAAGAAGATCTGCCAGCACGTCAATTATGAATGCGCCGGCACGGTCGAGTTCCTGATGGATATGGAAAGCGGCAAGTTTTACTTCATCGAAGTGAACCCCCGCGTCCAGGTCGAACACACAGTCACCGAGGAAGTAACGGGGATCGACATCGTGCGCGCCCAGATCCTGATCGCGGAAGGCAAGTTGCTGACCGCCGCGACGGGTGTGGCCAGCCAATATGACGTCAAGCTCGACGGTCACGCGATCCAGTGCCGTGTGACCACCGAAGACCCGACGAACAACTTCATCCCGGATTACGGGCGGATCACGGCCTATCGCGGGGCGACGGGCATGGGCATCCGCCTTGATGGTGGCACGGCGTATTCCGGCGCCGTCATCACCCGCTACTACGACTCGCTTCTGGAGAAGGTGACGGCCTGGGCAACAACGCCCGAGGCGGCCATTGCCCGGATGGACCGGGCCCTGCGCGAATTCCGCATCCGTGGGGTCAGCACCAACATCGCGTTCGTCGAGAACCTGCTGAAGCACCCGACCTTCCTGAACAATCAATACACCACGAAGTTCATCGACGAGACCGAAGAGCTTTTCGATTTCAAACCGCGCCGGGATCGGGCGACACGCATCCTGACCTATATCGCGGATATCACCGTGAACGGGCATCCCGAAACCGAAGGCAGACCGGCGCCTCCGGCCGATGTTAAGGACCCGCGCCCGCCCGCCTTGCGTGCGGCCACGCCGCCCAAAGGCTCCCGCCAGCTTCTCGACGAAAAAGGCCCCAAGGCCGTCGCCGACTGGATGAAGGCGCAAAAGCAGCTTCTGATCACTGACACGACGATGCGCGACGGGCACCAGTCGTTGCTGGCCACGCGGATGCGCTCGATCGACATGATCAAGGCCGCCCCGGCCTATGCCGCGAACCTGCCGCAACTGTTCAGCGTCGAGTGTTGGGGTGGCGCGACGTTCGACGTGGCCTATCGCTTCCTGCAGGAATGCCCGTGGCAACGCTTGCGCGACATCCGCGCGGCAATGCCGAACATCATGACCCAAATGCTTTTGCGGGGCGCGAACGGGGTGGGCTACACCAACTATCCCGACAATGTCGTGGCCGCCTTTGTCGATCAGGCCGCGAAATCCGGTGTCGACATTTTCCGCGTGTTCGACAGCCTCAACTGGGTCGAGAACATGCGGGTGGCCATGGATGCCGTTCTGGAAACCGGCAAGGTCTGCGAAGGCACGATCTGCTACACCGGAAACATCCTCGACCCCGACCGCGCGAAATATGACGTGAAATACTACGTCGCGATGGCCAAGGATCTTGAAGCCGCAGGTGCGCACGTTCTGGGTCTGAAAGACATGGCGGGCCTTTTGAAACCGGCCGCCGCCGAGATCCTGATCCCGGCGCTCAAGGATGCGGTGGACCTGCCGATCCATTTCCATACCCATGACACCGCAGGTGTGGCCTCGGGAACGATTTTGGCCGCCAGTGCCGCGGGCGTCGATGCCGTCGATTGCGCCATGGATGCGCTGTCGGGCAACACCAGCCAGGCCACCTTGGGAACCGTTGTGGAATCCCTACGCTTCACCGAGCGGGACACGGGTCTGGATATCGGAGCCATCCGCGAGATCAGCGACTACTGGGAAGCCGTGCGCGCGCACTATGCGGCGTTTGAATCCGGCATGCAGGCCCCGGCCTCCGAAGTGTACCTGCACGAAATGCCCGGTGGCCAGTTCACAAACCTCAAGGCGCAGGCACGGTCCATGGGGCTGGAGGATCGCTGGCACGAAGTCGCGCAAATGTACGCCGATGTGAACCAGATGTTCGGGGATATCGTGAAGGTGACGCCCTCGTCCAAGGTGGTGGGCGATATGGCCCTCATGATGGTCAGCCAGGGCCTCAGCCGGGATGATGTGGAGCACCCGAAAAAGGACGTCGCCTTCCCCGACAGCGTCATCGACATGATGCGCGGCAACCTCGGCCAGCCGCCGGGTGGCTTCCCGCCCGGTATCCTGAAAAAGGTTCTGAAGGACGAACAGCCGGTGCTGGAACGCCCGGGCAAGAACGTGCCGGCCGTCGATCTGGAAGAGACCCGCGCCAAGGTCGCAGGGGAACTGGACCTTGAGGTCGATGATGAAGACCTGATGGGATACCTGATGTACCCCAAGGTGTTCACGGACTACAGTACCCGCCACAAGGATTACGGTCCGGTCCGCACCTTGCCGACCAAGACGTTCTTCTACGGCATGGAGCCCGGCGAAGAGATCGAGGCCGAGATTGACCCCGGTGTCACCCTTGTCGTGCAGCTGCAAGCCGTGGGCGAAACCAACGAGGAAGGCGAAGTGCGCGTCTTTTTCGAATTGAACGGCCAGCCCCGCACGATCCGTGTGCCCAACCGCAAGTTTGCCGCCACGCAGGCCAAGCGTCCGAAAGCCGACCCAGGCAACGCCGATCACATCGGCGCCCCCATGCCGGGCGTTGTGGCGTCCGTCGGGGTGAGTGCGGGTCAGAAAGTGGCACAGGGCGATCTTCTGCTCACCATTGAGGCCATGAAGATGGAGACCGGTATCCACGCCGAGCGGGACGCCGTGATCAAGGCGGTTCATGTCACCCCGGGTGGCCAGATCGACGCGAAAGATCTGCTGGTCGAGTACGAAAGCTAAGGGCGAAACCGTCTCGGTTTTGCCCAAAATTCGACCAAGTTCATTGGCATCTGGAAGATTGTTGTAACAGTTTTCCGGGTGCCGCCATGCGCATCACGACGTTTCTAAAGTCTGAATCTGCCGCAGTGACCGTCGATTGGGTGGTCCTGACCGGCTCTGTTGTGGGGCTTGGCATCGCCACGATGGCCGTGGTGTCCGGCGGCGTGGAAAACCTAAGCACAGACGTTGCAACCGGCCTGGCGGATCAATCGCCCAATGGCAATTTCAACTGGGGACAATCCGCGGACCCGACACAGACCAGCATGGATTTCACCGGCGGGTCCGCCGGCGGTTGGTCTGGCGGCACAGTGATGAGCCCGATTGCCGCCCTGGGCGAAATGCTGGTTCTGGACAGCGGCGAAGAAGCTCTTCTCCAGATGAGCTTTCCGGAAGGCACGGATACGGCGACCTTCACATTTGATCTGATCGGTGGGGACAGCCTCGACAACGAAGTGGCCAGCATCACCGCGAATGGGACGCTCGTTGCGTCTGCGCGCGGCCGCTACACCGGAACCATGGAATTCACCGACGCCGGTGCCCCGGGCGTGACCATCGAGACTGAAACGCTTTCGAGTGGCACCAACCTTGGCGGCGCGGCCGATCAAGGGTGGCGTGAATCCGTCACGCGCGTGACGGTCACCGTCGACAATCCCGACACGGACATGACGTTCGGCGTCCGTTCGGGGGCCGACCAACAAATTTCAGACGAATTTTTCGCAATCGACAATGTGGAGGTAACTTCGCAATGACCAGTTTTAGTGATTTTTTGAGAAACCAATCCGGCGCCGTTGCCGTGGACTGGGTTGTTCTGACCGGCTCGGTCGTGGGACTGGGCCTCGCGACCATGGCCGTGGTTTCGGGCGGGGTTGAAAACCTCGCAACCGACACCGCCCAAAGCCTCGCCGATCAATCCGGGAGCGGCGTGTTCAATTGGGGCGGCAGCCTGCAAACCATCGCAAGTTTCGATTTCTCGGGCGGCAGCGCCGAAGGATGGTTCGGCGGTCAAGTCATGGACATGGGCGGCGAGATCGGAGAGCTGCTGGTCCTGGGCCGCAATGAATCCACCGGCTTCCAGGTCGAGATCCCGGACGGCACCCAAGAGGCCGTGATGTCCTTCAACCTTGTCTCGGGCGACAGTCTGGACGGCGAGCAAGCCACCATGTCGATCAACGGGACCACGGTTGCGATCGCGACCGCCAACTGGCGCAACACGACGACGTTCGAAATCCCGCAACTCGACGGCACCAACGTGGAGGCCACCGTTGTTGTCGAACGCGCCAACCTGGGTGGCTCGGGCTGGAGCGACGAAATTTCCACCGTGCAGGTCACCGTGGACCAACCGACCGGCAACTTGGATTTCCAGGTTCATTCGTCGACGAACCAAAATATCAACGACGAATACTGGGGCATCGACAACTTCGAGGCAGAGGCCCGCTGATGCCACGCGCACCCCAGTTCTTCTTGGATGAGAGCGGTGCCATCACCGCAGACTGGGTTGTGCTCAGTGGCGCCGTCGTCGGATTGGGCGTCGCGACCATGGCCGTCGTTTCGGGCGGGGTCGAGAACCTGAGCGGCGGCATCGCGGCCGAGTTGGCTGGACAGACCCCGGGTGGATCGCAATCAGGGTCCGGGGACGGGCTTGAGTTCATGCATGATTTCACCAATGGCTCGATGAGCGGTTGGAGCGGCGGGCAAGTGATGTCGCCGATCGAAGCCCTCGGCGAAACGCTCGTTTTGGGGGCCGGAGAAAGCACCAGTCTTGATATCAGCATCCCCGAAGGCACCGAAACCGCGACGCTGAGCTTCGATTTGATTGGTGGCGACAGCCTGGACAACGAGGCGGCCCTGTTTACCCTCAACGGCACCCGCATCCTCGAGGCGCGCGGCACCCATTGGAACGGCGCAATGTCCTTCACGGACGCCGCGGCGCCCGGTGTGTCCATTTCGACCGAGGTTCTGTCCGAGGGCACGAACCTCGGCGGTGCTGCCCCCTCTGGATGGCGGGACACGGTGACACGCGTCTCCATCACGATCGACGAACCTGACGGTGATCTGACGTTTGGGGTGGCCTCCGGCACGAACCAGCAGATCAGCGACGAATACTACGGCATCGACAACGTCGCATTCTCGGCCCGATAGGCCGACGATCGACGGCCGAACCACGGGCAACCGGTCGCCTGCCGCAGATGCGCCGCAATTTGGTGCAGGTTTGGTCAGAATTTCCTGAAAAAAACGACAAAATTGGACCTTTCCGGCTGGAGCTGCCCCTATGCCGATCCCAATGCGTGCCTTTGCGGCGTCCGAAGACGGCGCCGTCACAACCGATTGGGCCGTTCTGACGGCCTCCGCCATCGGTGTGGGTGTCGTGTTTATATCGATAGCGACAGGGGGCGTCGAAAACCTAGCCAACGACACCAGCGACATTCTTGCGCAAACGCAGATCGCCACAGGCATCACGCAAACCGCGTCTCCCGTCGTGATTCCGCAGATCGACAGTTTTGACAGCGGTTCGGGAAATTGGTCCGGTGCCACGGCGCGCGAGGTGGTCGGCTTTGGGAATATCCTTGGGCCCATTGCAGGCACCCCGTTCGGATCTGAAACCGTCTCGCAGTCTTTTTCGGTCCCGCCCGACACGGAAGAGGCCGTCTTCGCCTTTGATCTTTTGGCCATGGACAGCCTCGACGGGGATCTGGTCGATCGTGGATGGGGGGCCGAGGAAGGTCCGGTGGTTTATGTCGATGGCGAAGAGATTGCGCGCGCCCGCGCGGTCGGCGGGGAACTGATTTGGACCATCCACGACAACGACCGCGTTGAAATCACCGCGGAAACTGTTCGGTCAGGCGAAAACATCGGTGGCCCGGCCTACCATGTCCAAAATTGGCACGACGGCGTGACGGCCGTCGAAGTCACCGTCACCGAACCCGGAGACACAGTCGACATCGGATTTGGATTGCAGGCCGACCAAGGGATCAACGACGAAAGCATCGGCATCGACAATTTCGTGATGACGGCGTCCTGAGCGGCGGGCCGACCTGTGGCGCTACGGCAGGTCGATCTGCCCAACCTCCTGATCCAGGTAGAACAGCCGATAGGTGCCCGGCGCGCCGCTGCCCAAGAAATACAGCTGACGCCCATAGGTCCGGGCCGGATCGGTGTCCCAACTTATCGAGTTTGAATAGTCGTTCGCCAACCCGCCGTTGACCTCCTGGCCGAGCGGGACAAGCGGCAGCCCCTCGGGCCCCACGAGCGACAACGAGGTGTTGTAGTAGAGCACACGGTTTTCACCGGGGTCGGAATCCGTATCCGCGTTGGCGAGTGCCTGTACCGTGATGTCGAGGGCCAGCACCTGACCGATGTCGGCCTTCACGATGCCCGCCAACGTGACCGGCCCTCGCCGTTCCGACGTTGCGAGTTGGGGGAGGCGCGTCAAGGCATCGGCCGTGACTGCCACGAAATCCGTCGGCGACGGCATCTCGCTTTCACCGGCCGGAATAGCGATGTTGAGGCTGAGGCGTTCGTCTTCCGGGCCAATCAGCAATGTGGCCGATCCAACGCCCGGTGGGATCGAGAAGACGGCGTTCAGATACGCCCCTGCGGTTTCTTCGGGGAAATCGCGCGGCTTGCGGGCACGGATGCTAGGGCCCGAGCTTTCGACATGGGGCACGAAACTGACGCGCCACCAGGCTTGGATCGGTTCAACCGCGCCCGGCAGTTGCAGCAGGATTTCCCGTGAATTGTACGACACACTGTCGAGGTCATCGCTCCACGCCAAATCGAAATCGGCGTCGACATAGATAAAGTCCACGTCCTCGCCGCTCAGGTAAACCTGTCGCGCACAACACAACAGCCCGGTGTCGGTATCGTAATTCACCAACGTGTCGTGTCGTGTGACGGTCATTGAGCTCAAGGTCAGGGGGCTGTCCGCCCAAACCGGTGCTGCGACACCTGCAGCGAACAAAGGGGCAAACACAAAGCGCAAGAGCGACATGGGCGATCCTCCTGTTCCATCCCAGGCGTTCAGCAGACACCACGGCATATCGTTGGGTCAAGACAGGCGGATTAACTGCGCAAAAACACGCATTTTCCTCTTGCAGAGGGTCGGGCACCTCTCTAAACACCGGCTCCACAGAGAGCGGGTGTAGCTCAGGGGTAGAGCATTACCTTGCCAAGGTAAGGGTCGTGAGTTCGAATCTCATCACCCGCTCCAAATTTACCTCAGATGGTCGATCGGGTCGGCGCAGGTTCAGAACCTGCGCTTTTTTGTTTCGATCGGTGCGCGGGCCTAGCGGAGACCGAGGGCCAGTGTTTCGGCCCGCAGCCATTCCATGAACCGCATCGGATTGTCGTCCCATTGGCGCATCTCGTCGCGCATGATGGGGTGTCCGATATGAGGGCGCTGCGGCCGGTTCAGGGCGTGTTTGACTTCGTAAAGCAGCAAGCCCTGCCGGATCGTTGCCGAGACCAGGCTTGCGATCTGATACCAGCGGCTGTTCTGGCCGGGGAAGCGGATCGGCACAACAGTTGCGCCCGAACGACGGATCATCTTCGCGGTGAAGGCATTCCAATCCCGTTCAATTGCAGGCCCGAACCACCGGTCGGCAGATGCGACAACGCCTGCCGGGAACAGAACCACGACGCCGCCGTCCGCCAAATGGGCCATCGCCGCGCGGCGCATCTCGATGTTTTTCTGCAGCGCATCCGGGTCGTGGGCAAAAGGCACAGGGATCATGAACTCATCAATCTCGGCCACGCCCGTCAGAAGCGAGCGCGTCAGGATTTTGTAGTCCGTGCGCACCTGGCCCACCAACTCGGCAAGGACCATACCGTCCACCAAGCCATGGGGATGGTTCGCCGTGATCACGAGCGGGCCGTCCTTGGGGATGCGGGCGATCTCTTCGGCGGGTGTCTCGATCTTGATGCCCATGACACCGAGGGCCTGCGCCCAGAAAGCCTGTCCATGGGGCACGCCCATCGCTTCGAACCGACGGATCAACCGCAGCAACCGGGGCTTGGCCGTCAACAGCTCCATGGTCTGGATGATCCGCTGCGGCATGGGGTCCGTAAACGTCGTGGCATAGGACAACCGGCGCCCATCATAGGGCTGTTCGCTCAGGGCGGTCCCGTCGCCCTGCCCGGGCGCAGAGATATCTGCCCTGTCCTGCACAGGCGCAGGATTGGTAGGATGAGAGCGATGTGTCGTTGCCACGCGGGGTCTCCGAAGCCGTCGCCGCCCGTGCCGGGCTAGCGTTGGATCAATACCGAACAATGGGCCCGTCGTGCAACGCGGGCAGCCGTCGATCCCAGGAAGTAATCCATGGCCGTTGGGTGGTGGGCGCCGACGATGATCAGGTCGTGATCGTCTTCGCGGGCCACTTCGGTGATGCGCACACCTGGTTTGCCAGTGGTGACCTTGCAGTCGATATCCTCGGCTCCGCCTGCCACATCCTTCAGGTTTTCCATGATCTTCTGGGTGAGGTGGTTTTCGGATTTCACGGTCACAAACTCCGCCGTGAAGCCCGGAATTTGCTCCAACACCGTCAGCAGCGTGATCCGCCCGCCCGGGGCCAAAAGGCTGCGCGCGGTCTCGATCTTTTTCTCGACCAGCGGTTCGTGGTCGATGGCGACTGGGATCAGGATTGAGGAAGGCATTCTCAGGTCTCCTTACGGGATCAGATCGACGGCGCGGCGGCAAGTTCGCGCGCGTGATCGAGGAAAGCGGTCGGGACGGTTAGACCGTCGGACCGCGATTTTGCGATGGCAGCCCGGCGGCGTTCCCCCGGCAGGCGGGCGCCGTCCATGGCACTGATGCCATCCAGAAGCGCATCCACCCGCTGCAGGTAGTCGGTCTGCGCGCGCGGGTCGATGGCGATGAGGGTCTGGCCCACCCGGGGCGCGGGGCCGCTTGCGTGAAAGAAAGATCCAGCCTCATAGCTTTGGGCGCTGCCGGTCAACGTGGCCGCGAGAAGCTCAACCATCAGGGCCAGAGCCGTGCCCTTGGCTTCCCCGATGGGCACCATCGTGCCCTCAAGCGCCGCCTCGGCGTTGGTCGTGGGCGCGCCTGAGGCGTCCAACGCCCATCCGGGCGGAATGTCTTTGCCGGCCTTCTTGGCCGCCATGACCTTGCCACGGGCCACCTTCGACAGGGACAGGTCAATCACAAGCGGATCGCCCGCGCCGCGGGGCGTTGCAAAGGCAATTGGGTTCGTCCCAAAGACCGGATCGCTTGCCCCCCAGGGGGCGATGGCCTTGGGCGCATTCGCCACCATCAGACCGATCAGACCTTGCTTGGCAATCCGTTCGACCTGGATCGACAGCGCGCCACAATGGTGGGAGTTACCGACCACCATGATCGCAATACCCATTTCGCGCGCCAGCGGCACGCCCGCGTCAAAGGCGGCGTCCAGCGCAGGATAGGCAAACCCGAGATCAGCATCAACGAACAGCGACGCGGGCCCGCGCTTTGTGGTCGTCACCCGCGCCTGCGCGTTGATCTTGCCGCTTCGGACCTGCGCCACGTAGTCGGCCAGACGCGAAAATCCGTGCCCCACCTGGCCTTCGGCTTCAGCCCAGACGAGGGCATTGGCGACCGACTGCGCGGCCGCGTCAGACACGCCTTCGTTGCGGAAGACCGTCGTCAGAAGGTCAACCGCGTCCAAAATGGAAATCTGGTCGCTGTCAGCCATGCAGAGGTGCCTTTTGGCAAGCGAAGGATTGGACCGGCCCGCGCAAGGCGGGCCGGTCCTTGGGATTATGCGCTCCGATAGAGCTTGGTCATCGAGAATTCGCGGTGACCAAGTGCCTCGGCTGCGGTGTTCCGGCCATTGGCCGTGCGGCGGATCATGTCGATCAGCGCATCGCCGGCCTCGTCAATGGTCTGCTCGCGGCGCAGGATGCCCGAGACGTCCACGTCAACGTGCTCGCCCATCGTGCGCACCGTGCGCGGGTTCGCGGTGATCTTGATGACCGGCACGATCGGGTTGCCGACCACGTTGCCTTGCCCCGTCGGGAAGGTGTGGATCACGGCGCCGCCGGCGGCCATCAGCGTCACGCATTCGGCCGCAGCGGACGAACTGTCCATGAAGTACAGGCCGTTGCCCGAAGACGGCATTTCTGCCGGTTCGAGAATGTCGATGTACTGCGAGGTGCGCCCGATCTTTTCGAGGTTCCCAAGGGCCTTTTCCTCGATGGTCGTCAGACCACCCTCGATGTTGCCCTTGGTGGGCTGGCTGTCGGACAGGTCGTCGGTCTGGTGCGCAAAGATCACGTCGTCCTGGTACGCCTTCCACATCTTGTACCACCGCTCACCAACTTCTTCGTTGATCGCGCGTTTCTGACAGATGTGTTCGGCGCCGGTGATCTCCGACGTTTCCCCGAAGAACCCGGTGATGCCTTCGGGCAGCAGTTTGTCGTACATGTTGCCGACCGTGGGGCACGAGCCGAGACCGGTGGTCGTGTCGGATTCACCGCATTTTGTCGAAACCCAAAGCTCGTTGATCGAGCACTCTTCGCGCTGGATTTCCGTGGCTTTGTGGACGAAATCCTTCGCAGCCCAGGACGCGCGGCGGATGGTTTCGAAATCGCCGTTCTGTTCGATCGAGAATTCGGCCACGTCCTTGCCGGTCTCGCGGATGCCGTCAGCGATGCGCTTGGTCCAGCCGGGTTCGATCCCGATCACCACAACCGAATGCACATTCGGGTTCGATCCGGTGCCGATCATCGTGCGGAAATGCAACTCAAGGTCTTCGCCGAACTGGAGGCGACCATAGGCATGCGGAATGGCCAGTGTGCCTTTCACGTTGTTGGCGACGGCCTCACAGGCGGCGTTCGAGATATCGTCGACCGGCAGGATCAGGACGTGGTTGCGAACCCCGACGCGGCCGTTTTCGCGGCGGTAGCCCATGAAGGTCATGTTCGAGTATTTGGTCATCTTATCAATACCTTCTTACCAGCGTTTCGTCTTGACGTTGTGTGTGTGGACATGGCCACCCTGCGGGATATCCGCGATGACTTTGCCGATGTCCTCGCCATATTTGATGGCCGTATCACCATCCTTGAGATCCTTCAGCGCGATCTTGTGACCGATTGGAACATCGGCGCCGGCCGTCAGGCGGAAGGTGGAGTTGTCATGGGTGATGCAGCACAGCATATCGGTGCCTGCGGTCAGGCCCTCGACCACGACGACGCCGACATTGTCGGCCTCTTCGTGCACCAGCAGATGCGGCACTTCGTTGGGGATGGGGTTGGACATGTGTCTCTCCGGCTAAACGGGTTTGAGTATGATTTTCGGCGCTGCGATGCGCCCTTCGCGGATATCGCGGAACGCCGCCGCGCCATCGGACAGGTCCCGGGTTTCGGTCCAGTCCAGAGCGCCGAGGCGTCCGTCGAACATGGCCGCGCAGGTGTCGCGAAAATCTTGCGCGGTGTAGGTATAGGTTCCGATCACGGTGATCTCTTGCAGGGTGATCC
This sequence comes from Paracoccaceae bacterium, assembly GCA_963921255.3. GTDB lineage: Bacteria > Pseudomonadota > Alphaproteobacteria > Rhodobacterales > Rhodobacteraceae > JANSYL01. The sequence continues at coordinate 475,153 of CAWUEW020000002.1, forward strand.
GGCGGATGTCGAGGCCTGCGGCCCCGCCCCCAAGCCCGATATGCAGGATAACCCCGCCGGGGTTGGTCGCCGCACTCGCCGTCGCGCGTGTGGCATCATAGCCGACGGCGTCCACGGTGATGTCAAAGCTGGCGCCTTCAATCGCATCGGGGCCCACGACCTTGTAGTCGGCCACGATCTCCAGATACGCGCGGCGGATGCTATTCGGCTCGACCAAGGTGACATCCGAGACGCCCTGCGCCACGAGGCTGATGGCGGCCGCGACGCCGATGGCGCCCCCGCCAATGACCAGCGCCTTCTCGGCCCATCCCTCCAGCCCCAAACGAACGGCATGCCAACTGACTGCGATCGGTTCCGCCAGGGCCGCATGTTCCAAGCTGAAGCCATCGGGCACATCCACGAGGTTGCGCTCTGGCATGGCGACATACTGCGCGAAGGCGCCCTCGCGCGGTGGCATGGAAATGATCTGACGTGTCGTGCACAGGTTCTCGCGCCCGGCCTGGCAATACCGGCACGTGCCGCAGGTCACCAACGGGTTGATCGTCACCCGTTTGCCGTCCAGCGGTCCTCCAACCACTGTGCCCGCCCCCTCGTGCCCCAGGATCAGAGGCGCCGGGCGGCGGTCGTCATGCCCGAGATACGCATGCATGTCCGAGCCACAGATGCCGACGCTGTCCACGCGGATCAGGTGGTGATCCGGCCGCTTGGCCGGATCCGGCACCTCGCGGTACTCCAGCGCTTCGGGTGCAGTGTAAACCAAAGCCTTCATTTTGCGGTGAACCCCCCATCCACCATCAGAACCTGCCCCGTCACATAGGCGCATGCGTCCGAGCATAGGAACAGAATGGGGCCATCAATATCCTCAGGCTCCCCGTTGCGACCAATGCAGGTCTGCGCCGCATTGCGGGCCGCCCGTTCCGGATCTGCGAACACCGCCGCGGTCAGTTCAGTCCGGAAGAACCCCGGACCAATCGCATTGACGCAGATCCCGTCACCCGACCACGCTTCGGCCATGGCCCGGGTCATCTGAGCCACGCCGCCTTTGGAAGCACCATAGCTCAATCCCCCCGGAAACGCGCGATGCGATTGCAGGGAGGCAAAGGTCACGATGCGGCCCCATCCTTTGTCTTTCATGGCCGGCACGAGGTGCTGTGACAGGAAAAAAGGGGCGGCAAGGTTGAGGTTCATGGTGACATCCCACCCCTCGTCCGTCACGTCGTCGGCGGTTTCACGCGTGTTGATGCCCGCCGCATGAACGACGATATCCGGCGCACCGTACGGGGCCGCCACGGCCTTCGCCAAGGCGGGGATTTGGTCCCGCTGCATCAGGTCGAATGGAACCGCCGCCACCGGTCCGGGGGCTTCGGCCTTCAGGTCATCCAACGCGTCCGCCCGTCGGGCCACGGCCACAACCGACGCGCCCGCCTGGCTGAGCACCAAGGCCGCGCGCCGCCCAAGACCAGAGCTTGCCCCGGTCACACAGGCGACGTGCCCATCGAGGTTGGGGTATGCGACCTCGGTCATCGGTTATTCTTCTGCTGTCAGGTCGAAGTTTTCTCCTGGGAAGAACTTGGCCAAGCGGATGTCCGCGGTGCGGGCGTGGGCTTCCATGCCTTCCAGTCGCGAGATCCGTGCGGTGGCCTCGGCGACCGGGCGCATAGCATCCGCGGTCGAGCGCTGCCAGGTTACGATCTTCATGTATTTGTGCACCGAAAGACCACCGGTGTAGGTCGCGGCGCGCGAGGTCGGTAGCACGTGGTTCGTCCCCGAGGCCTTGTCGCCAAAGGCCACCGTGGTTTCTTCCCCCAGGAAGAGCGAGCCGTAGCAGGTGAGCGTGTCCAGCCACCAGTCGAGGTCTTTGGCCATGACCGTCAGGTGCTCGGGCGCGTAGTCGTCGGATGTCGCGGCCATTTCCGCACGGTCGGCGCAGAGAATGACCTCGGCATAATCGCGCCAGGCGGCGGTCGCGTTCTCCCGGTTCACTTCGGGCAGATCATCGATCAACAGCGGGACGAGGCGCATCACCTCTTCCGCCAAGGGGCGGTTGTCGGTGACCAGCCAGACCGGCGAATTGTACCCGTGCTCGGCCTGACCGACCAAATCCGTCGCGACGATCATCGGATCGGCCGTTTCGTCGGCCAGGATCAGACTGTCGGTTGGACCCGCAATCATGTCGATCCCCACGCGCCCGAAAAGGATGCGCTTGGCTTCCGCCACGAACTGGTTGCCGGGGCCGACAAGAATGTTGGCCTTGCGCAAGCCAAACAGGCCGAATGTCATCGCTGCGACGCCCTGCACGCCGCCCATCGCCATGATCTTGTCCGCACCGCAGATATGGGCCGCATAGATGATAGCGGGCGCGATGCCGACACCCGGGCGCGGGGGTGAACAGGCCACGATATGCTTGCAGCCCGCCACTTTCGCAGTGGTCACCGTCATGATCGCCGACGCGATATGGCTGTAGCGGCCACCCGGCACATAGCAGCCAGCCGCATCGACGGGGATTGATTTCTGCCCCGCGATCAGGCCTGGCACAACCTCGACCTCGACATTCTTCAGCGTCTCTTTTTGCGCCATCGCGAAGCGTTTGACGTTTTCGTGGCTGAATTGAATGTCTGCCTTGATCTTGTCCGGCACAAGGGCAGAGGCCGCTTCGATTTCTTCTGGCGTCAGGATCACGTTGCCGTCGTACTGGTCGAACTTGGCCGCGTATTCCAACGCTTTTGCATCGCCCCCTTCTTCGATGTCGCTCAGGATGCCTTGCACGATCTCATGCACATCTGAGGCACCGCTGCGTGCGGTAAGCGTTGCTTTCTTCAGGTACTCTCTCGTCATCGGATGTGCGTCCTATCGATATACGTCTGGTAGCAAAGAGGTGGAGAAGGCCGGGATATAGGCGATCATCAACGTCACGATCAGCATGAAGAAGACGAAGGGGATCGCGCGGTAGGCAATCTTGAGAATGGATTCCCCGGTTATCCCGGACACAACAAAGAGGTTGAGCCCCAGTGGCGGCGTGATGAACCCAACGCCCAGTGCCGTGATCATCATGATGCAGAACTGGATCTGGTTCATCTCGATCTCTTGCGCCAGCGGGTAGAGGATCGGGGCGAGGATCACGATGTTGGGCGTTGTCTCCATGACGCAGCCCGCTGCGATCAGGATCAGGACCATCATCCCGATCAGGATAATCTCATTGTCGCTGACCGAGGTCAGAGCCCCGACAAAGCCCTGCGGCACGCCGATGATGGCCAGTGCTTCGGCCAGTGGGATCGAAAACGCGATGATGGGCAGGATGACACCGTTCACCTTGGCCGAGCTGACCAGCATGGCCGGGAAATCCGAGAACTTCAGCGTGCCGAGGATGAAGCCGATCGCAATGGTCACGACGACGGCGACCGCGCCCGCTTCGGTGGGGGTCAAGCGGCCCGAGAAGATGCCGTAGAAGATGATGCCCGGGACGATGAACGCATACCAACCGGATTTCAGCGCGCTCCAGAAGTTGGCGCGCCATTCGGCTGCGGTCATGATCCCGCCGCCTTCCCAGAGGTTCAGGCGGTTCATCACGATGTTGGTGACCAGGATCGACACCAGGATCAAAAGGCCCGGGATCAGCGCGGCGAGGAACAGGGTCGACACCGCGATCCCCAGAACCAGACCGATGATGATGTAGGCGATCGACGGCGGGATCAGGATGCCGGTACAAGCGCCGGCCGCAACAAGGGCACAGGCGTAGGGACGCGGGTAGCCGGACTCGACCAGCCGGTCGATGGTCATACGCCCCACGGCCGCGGCCCCGGCGGCATCCGATCCGGAGATCGCTGCGAACATCCCGCAGACCAGAACCGTTGCGGAGCCGAAGCCGCCTTTGGCCCAACAGGTCAGCGCCTCGGCCACGTCGAGGAACTTTCTGGATAACCCGGTGCGCACGAGCACGTCACCCGTCAGGATGAAGAGCGGGACGGCGGTCAGGGCGAAAGCATCAATGCCCGAGAACAGCTTCTCGCCGACAAGGCTCAACGGCAGTGCGCCGGAGATCAGAAGCATCAGGATGGTCGACGCCCCGATGGCAGCCCAGACCGGGACGGCCAGCGCAATCAGAACGACGAAAAGAATAACGGATCCGTAGAAGTCCCAACCCAGTTCAAGGGTTTGAGCTCCGAGCTGTTGCCACATCATGGCTCAGGTCCCCCTCAGTCGAAAAGCTTGTCGCCTTCGTAAACGGGGCGTCCGTTCCGAAGGTCAGAGATGTCGCGAAGGAACGATTGCACCAGTCGCATGATGACCAGTGCGAAACCGAAGGGCACCGCGAAGAGGAAGAAGACTTGGCTGATGCGCAACCCGTGCGTAACGGAACCAAACTTCCACGAGACATGGACCGACTCCCACGACCAGTAGAGAGCGATCACAGCAACCACGAACATGACGAGGTCGCCAAAGATATAGAGCAGCGATTTAACCTGACGCGGCACATAGTGCATCAGCACGTCGATGCGGATGTGCCCCCGTTCTTTGACGGCCGCTGCAGCCCCGATCCAGGCAAGATAGATGAAGGAATAGCGGACCATCTCTTCGCCCCAGATCGAGGAGTAAGAGAACACCTCGCGCCGGACGACTTCGATGAACATGGTCCCAACGAGCATCACGTAAAAGATGAGCAGCAACCAACGCTCGCCGTTTTTGTCGATCGCCTTATAGATCTCGGACATCAAATCCTCCCGATCGAGCGCACCTCATCGGGCGCCCGTTGCATGGACTGCGGACTGTCTTTGAAACGGGGATGCGCCGGCGCAAGACTGCGCCGGCGCGGTTGATTTTAGGCGTCGTGGACGTAGTAGCGGCCCATGGTGCCTGCGGCCTCTTCGAGGCGCGCGAAGGTGTCCATCGAACCGGCCAGATCGACTTTGAACTGGTCCCATTCGCTGCGCTGGTAACCACCGGCTGCCTGCCATTCGGCCAGTTGATCGTCGGACAGCGAGTGGAACTCGACGCCGTTCGCGATCAGCTGCGACATCGCATAGGAGCGTGCCGACGGAACCTTGGACAGGTTCTGCGCCTGGGTCACTTCGCCTGCAAACTCGATGCCTTCTTTGACATCCATCGGCAGCGAGTCGAACCACTCGAGGTTGACCGAGTACACCTGGCTGTCCGGAACGGCCTGCGTGAAGGTCACGTGGCTCAGGATCTCGCCAAAGCCGAACACGTGCAGCGCGCCGACCGACGGGTCAAGCGCATCGGCCACACCCTGGCGGATGGCCGACGGGGTTTCGCCCCAAGCCACCGGCGTCGGGTTGGCGCCGACCATGCCGTAGTACTGCTGCAGCATCGCCGAGCCGGGCACGCGGAACTTCACGCCTTCCATATCGGCCGGGGTGATGATGGCGTTGCCACCCTGGCGCACGGCGACGACACGCGGGTCGATCACGATGTAGAACAGCGCCTTGAAGCCGGACGCACCGATCCGCGGGTCCACTTCTTCCTTCCAGGCCTGCGACGACGTCAGGTTCGTGAAGCGCTGGTTGGAGCCGCAGAAATACGGCAGGTTGATCAGGTCGACAACGGACGCGAAGGGCGCGAAGTTCGACAGCGAGTGCTGCGCCGCCTGGATCGTGCCGCCCTGCACGGCCTGCGCCAGCGCACCACCGGCACCAAGCTGACCGCCGGGTGCGAGACGCACGTAGACTTTGCCGTTGGTCATGTTCTGGATGTTCTCTTTGAGGTCCAGCTGCATGATCGGGTAGCTGCGCGAGGCGCCAAGCACGTAGGCCGTGGCCAGCGTCATGATGTGGTCTGCGGCGGCTTCACGCTCGCGCTCTTCCGCGGCAGTCTGCGCTGCGGCCTGCTCGGACCAGAGCATCCCGCCTGCGCCGGCCACCAGCGCCGCCGTGAAGCTGCCGGTGCTGGCCAGCTTCAGGAAATTCCGGCGCTCGGCAGAGGCCAGTTCCTTCTTGTTGTCGTCCATGAACGTTTCCTCCCTTTGGAACATTTATGTTTCGGTGGTTGTTAGGATTCGCCGGCTCCGTCCGAGGCCTGTTTTGCGGCCTCTCGAGCTTCGCTTCTTAGGATACCGATCGAAAATGAAATCGCGGCGGCAAACAGGATCAGCATCTCAGCGACGACGCCCACAAGGGGGGCATCCCCCACTGCACCGATCACGACATTTGCGGTGAATGCAGCCACCAACAGCACAGCGATAAGATACGCCATGGCCCCTCCCTTTGCCCATTATTCGGGCGATTCGTGAAAAATGTAAGCGCTTACATGTTTTCATGCAAGCGCTTACATTTCTGACGTGCGAGGCTTGCAAAACGCAGTCGAACCTCCGACCTTGTTGACGATTGCAACGAAGTATCTCGACGACGGAGGAACGGGGAAACACCCTCGTCACTTGGTTAAGGTGAATAAAAACAAAGCCATACCGACACTTGCGGATGTTGCACGCCGGGCGAAAGTCTCGACCGCGACCGTGTCGCGCTGCCTGAATTCGCCCGATCAGGTCGTCGGGGAAACGCGCGAACGCGTGCTCGCGGCGGTCGCAGATCTGGGATACGCGCCCAACTTTGGCGCCCGTGCGCTGGCCGCAAAACAGACAAATACCGTCGGCGCCGTGATCCCCACCATGGAGAATGCCGTTTTCGCCCGGGGCCTGCAGGCCTTTCAGGAGGAGCTCGTCCGGCACGGCAAAACACTGCTAGTGGCGTCCTCGGCGTATCAGGCGCGTCTCGAGGATGAGCAGGTGCGGGCCCTTGTGGCGCGCGGGGCGGATGCGCTGCTGCTGATCGGGTATGACCGTAATCCCAAACTCTACGAGTTTCTGGAAAAGCGATCCGTACCCACCCTCGTGGCGTGGTCCTACGAAGAGGGCCATGCCCAACCCTGCATCGGGTTCGACAACACCAGTTCCATGGTGGAACTGGCCCGCCTCGTGATTGGACAAGGACACCGGGACATCGCGTGCATCTCGGCCCCCACTGCAACGAATGACCGGGCGCGCGGGCGGGTCGAAGGCATCCGGCTGGCGATGGCGGAGGCCGGCTTGGACCCCCGCGACCTGCACCTGACGGAAATCGCCTATGGGATCGAAACCGGGGAAACCGCGTTCCGGCAAACGCTGGCAGCGGCCCCAAATACGACCGTCGTGATGTGTGGCAATGACGTTCTGGCCATTGGCGCGCTTCGGGCCGCGAAAGAGATGGGGCTTCGGGTGCCGGCCGATATCTCCATCACAGGGTTCGACGACATCGAGATCGCGATGCTGGCCGAACCCGCCCTGACGACCGTGCATGTCCCCCACCGCGAGATGGGGCGCCGGGCGGCCGTGATGTTGATCAACATGCTGCGCGACAACGAAACACCTCGCAGTGTCGAGCTGCCCACGGACATTCGCCTGCGGCGGTCACTCGGGCCCGTGCAGTAAGCGGCCACCGCCCGCCCGGGATGTCGGATTCTGCAAGGGGACTTCGCAATCCGGCACGTCCGGCGCCCCATCCGGCGGGCACATTGGGTCAAGATCAACCGAGGACCCTGCCCATGACCGAAACGATGACCCGTCCCCGCGCGCGATCCGGTGGACGTTCGGCCCGTCGGAGCCTGCGCCAAGCCCGCGACTTCACCATGCTGCCCGGCTTGAACCGTGCGCTGCCGCTTTGCGAAGTGATGGACGGGGCGCAGGTCGAACGGATCGACGCGGCGTCGATGGATGTCCTCGAAAACGTGGGGGTCGTGTTCCGCGACCCGATTGCGCTGGAGGACTGGCGCAAGGCCGGTGCCAAGGTGGACGGGGAAACGGTTTATCTCGATCGGGGTCTGGTGCGGGATCTTGTTGCCTCGATCCCCGAAACCTTCACGTATCACGCCCGGAACCCGGTCAATAACCTGCGCCTGGGCGGCAATCATTCGGTCTTTGTGCCGATGACCGGCGCCCCCTATCTGCGTGATCTGGACGACGTGCGCCGGAACCCCACGCTGGATGACCTCGCGACGTTCCACAAGCTCAGCCACATGCTGCCCGCGATGCATTCTTCGGCGCACCACATTGTCGAGCCCATGGATCACCCGATCAGCCATCGGCACCTGCGCATCACCTATTCGTCGATGAAGCACTCGGACAAGATGTTCATGGGCATGACGACCAGCCCGAAGAACGCCGAAGACGTGATCGAGATGTGCGCGATCCTGTTCGGGGATGACTTCCTCGACGATCACCCCGTCACGACGGGCAACTGCAACGGAAACAGCCCCCTGGTTTGGGATGAGACCATGCTTGGCGCCATGCGCGCCTTCTGCCGCCGCAATCAGCCGGTTCTGTGCTCACCCTTCGTGCTTGGCGGCGCCAACACGCCCGCCTCGGTCCCGGCGACGGTGGCACAGCTGAACGCCGAGGCGCTGAGCGCGCTGGCCTACACCCAAGTCATTCGCCGGGGCTGCCCGGCGATTTACGGCCACTACCTGTCGACCGTCAGCATGAAGTCCGGGGCGCCGATGGCCGGCACGCCCGAAATCAGCCTGATGAACTTCATGATCGGCCAGATGGCGCGGTTCTATGGGGTTCCGTGGCGCACCTCGAACACGTTGGGCGGTGCCAAAACCTTTGACGCGCAGGCCGGGTATGAAAGCGCCACCACGCTGTCAGCGGTTCTGCATGCCGGCGCAAATTACATCTGGCATTCGGCCGGTTGGAACGAGGCAGGCATGCACTGCTCCATCGCGAAATTCGTCGTGGATGCCGAACAATGCGCCATGGCCTATCGCATGGCCGAGGGACCGAAATGGGACGACTTCGATCAGGCATTGGCCGCCGTTCCGGATATCGGCCCGGGCGGACATTATCTTGGTCATCCGCACACACAGGACAATTTCCAAACCGCGTTCTTCATGCCGGAATTGTTCGACAACAACTCGATTGAGCAATGGGTGGCTGATGGCTCCAAGGAGGTCACCCAACGCGCGCTGGACTATGCCCGCGCGTTGCTGGCCGACTACCAGGAACCCACCCTGGATGTGGCGCGGAACGAGGCGCTTTTAGACTACATCGCCCGGCGGGAACGGGAAATTCCGGCCGCCGAAGCTCTGAATCAGGATCACTAGCTCGGGTCAGCGCATCTTGACCTGAACCGCGTCGCGGGGTTGGCTCCTCCCACATTTGGAGGAGCCAAACCATGACCCCACCCGAGGCGATGCGCACACCTGACGCGCAGTTCGATGCCCTGCCAGATTTTCCCTGGACACCGAAATACCTCGAAGACCTGCCCGGCTACGAGGGGCTTCGCATGGCGCGGATTGATGAAGGTCCGGCGGATGCGGATCGGGTGTTTTTGTGCCTGCATGGGCAACCGTCCTGGAGTTTCCTCTACCGTCACATGATCCCCGTGTTTATTGAAACCGGGGCCCGTGTTGTCGCGCCAGATCTCTTTGGATTTGGGCGTTCGGACAAGCCGGTCGAAGATGCGTGGTACACATACAATCGGCATCGCCTGAGCTTGGTCGCCCTGATCGAGGCGCTGGACCTGCGCAACGTCACGCTCGTGGTGCAGGACTGGGGCGGAATTCTGGGTCTGACGATCCCGCAGGACATGCCCGAGCGGTTTGACCGGCTGCTGGTCATGAACACCGTTCTCGGGCTTGGCGGCGGCAGTTCAGAGGGTTTTGATGCCTGGCGCGACTATCACCGCGACAAGCCGGATTACGATCTGGCCGCGCTGTTCCAGCGCTACGTCACAGGGATGACCGATGACGCTGCGGCGGCCTATGCGGCGCCATTCCCCGATGCGCGCTACCGCGCGGGCACCCGGCGGTTCCCATTCCTGGTGATGACCGAGCCGGATATGGAAGGGGTCGACATATCGCGCGCTGCTGCCAAGTGGTGGGGCACAGAGTGGACTGGCGACAGCTTCATGGCGATGGGCGAGCAGGACGTGCTGATCCCCCCGCGCCTGATGATGCGCATGCACGAGATCCTCGGGGTCAAGCGCCCACCCCTGAGCATTCCCGAGGCCGGGCATTTCGTACAGGAAACCCATGGGGCCATCGTGGCGCAGGCCGCGCTCGAGGCATGGGGCGGCGCGTAGTCGGCTATTCGGCCTGCGCCTTCCACTCCTTCCACCGCAGGACGGCGTTGGCCCCAATATCGCGGACAGGACGCGGCGGCAGACGTTTGGGTTCGGCCTCGGACGTGAAATGCCGGGTGACCGCGCTTTCGGCGCCGCAGGCCAGTTCGGCAGCGCCGATCCCGGTCAATGTGCCGCGCGCGGTGCCAAGGCCATTTTGCACACAGCCCGCAAACAGGCCGGGCTCGATTTCGCGCATGACCGCTACGCCGTTCATGGACAGGCACAGGTGCCCCGCCCAGGCACATTCCATCTTTGTGCCCGCCAATTGAGGGAAGCGGCTGTCGAACTTGCGCTGCATCACCTTGGCCGCCCGGTCGAGATCGGCGGCGCTTGGCGCCATGCCGGAGCGGAGGGTGGCACACGTGCGTGTGACGATCCGGTTGCCGCCCTGCCCTGTGTCAATCCGCCGAACCGTGGTGCCCATCGGATCGGATGGGGTGATCCCCCACCGTGACGCGCCCCCCAATTTCGCCAGGGCGTCCGCATCAAGCTCGGGCGTCATCACGGCGTAGAGGAAAAGCTGCATCAAGCGCCCCTCGGCCACCCCGAAGCTTTCGAGATGGCCGTTGACCGTCAGGATCACACGGGGCGCCGAAACGGTGCCGCCGGGCGTTTGCACCTGCCAGCCCTGCCCTTGCCGCGTGATGCTGCGCGCGGCTGTGTTCTCGTGGATGCGGACGCCATCGCGCCGCAGGCCGGCCGCCAGACCACGAATGTAACCCGCCGGCTGCAGCATGACCGTACCCGGCGTATAAAGACCCGACTGGTAGTGACGCGAGCCCGTCAATTCCGTCATCTGGGCCGGGTCCAACATCTCCGACGCCTCGCCCAAGGACGCCAAATGCGCGGCGTAGCTTGTGTTATGCGCCTCGGCCGCGTCCGAGGCCGCGCCGTTCACCTTGCCAACCGGGTCGAAAAAATTCGGGTCGATCTCGTAGGCCGCCACCGCATCGGCCCCGAACGCAATGGCGTGCCGGTTCAGTGCAATGACGGCGCTGTCATCACCGGCGCCGGCGTAATCCTCGGACGCCAGATCGTGCGGCAGGTCGATCATGAAGCCCGAATTGCGTCCGGCCGCCCCGTCCGCGACACGACCGGCATCAAGCACGCAGATCCGGGCATCCGGTTCCAGTTGATCCACGCGGCGCGCGGCAGACAAACCCGCAAAACCCGCGCCGACAATCACCACATCCGCCGTTGCGTCCGCCTCAAGCGGCGTCGCCTCCGGCGCCGGTGGAAGGATGGCATTCCACGCCGCCGGTCCCCGCTGCTGTGGCAAGCGCCGCGCGACATAGGCCATCAGGCGACGCTTTCGTCCGCGTCATCGGCCAGGTCAATCCAGATGGTCTTGAGTTGCGTGTACTGGTCATGCGCATGCACGCCATTGTCCCGCCCGCCAAACCCGGACTGTTTGTACCCACCGAAGGGCGTGCTGCTGTCGCCCTCGCCGAAAGCATTGACGGTCACGGTGCCCGCCCGAAGGGCCCGCGCCCCACGGATCGCGCGCTTGACGTTCGCCGTGAAGATCGATGCCGCCAACCCGTATTGGGTGTCGTTGGCCAGCGCGATCGCCTCGTCAAAGCTTTGGACCGTCATGACCGAAAGAACCGGGCCGAAGATCTCTTCCCGCGCCTGCGGTGCGGCGTGATCCGACACGTCCAGAACGGTTGGCTCCACAAACCCATCCTTGGCCGATCCGCCAACCAGCGCCGTCTGCCCCTTCAGGTAGCCCGCCACTTTCGCGAAATGGGCCGGGCTGACCAAGGCGCCGACGCGCATTTCCGGGTCGAGGGGATCACCCATCGGCCATTCGCGAATATGCGCCGCGATCCGCTCCAACAGCGCATCCTTCACGCCCGCCTGAACGATCAGACGCGACGAGGCAGAACAGTTTTCGCCCATGTTCCAGAACGCACCATTCACCACATGGGCCGCGACCCGATCGAGGTTCTCGGCATCGTCTAGAACCACGGCCGGGTTCTTCCCCCCCATCTCCAGCGTGACTTCCTTGAGGTTGCTCTCACCGGCATAGGTCAGGAATCGACGCCCGGTTTCCGTGGAACCGGTGAACGAGACCATGTCGACATCCATATGACGCCCAAGCGGTTCCCCAACCTCCGGCCCAGACCCAGGCAAAACGTTGAGAACACCGGGCGGAACACCGGCCTCCATCGCAAGTTCAGCGACCCGAAGCGCCGTGAGCGAGGTCTCTTCGGCAGGTTTGACGATAACCGAACACCCCGCCGCCAGCGCCGGACCGATTTTCCATGCGAGCATCAGAAGCGGGAAGTTCCACGGCAAAACCAGACCGACAACGCCAACCGGTTCGCGCACGATCATGGCAATATGGTCATCCGACGCCGGAGAGACCTGATCGTAGATCTTGTCGATCGCCTCGGCATGCCACTTGATGCAATGAATGGTCTCGGGCACGTCGACCGTCTCGCAGTCGTAGATGGTTTTGCCGCTGTCCAGACTTTCCATCACCGCCAGTTCCCGCGCATTGCGGGTCATCAGTTTGGCCAACCGGATCAGCACATCCTTGCGGTCCGACGGGGTCAGGCGTGACCAGCGGCCGTCTTCGAAGGCGTCGCGGGCCTTTTGCACGGCAAAGTCCACATCCGCGGCGCCACAGGCAGCGATCTTTGCCAGCACCTCACCCGTCGCGGGATTGGCCGTCTCGAACACGGCGCCCGAGGCTGCTGACCGGAACCCGCCGTCCACAAAGGCGCCCGTCGGCAAGTCCAAATCGGCTGCGATGGCCTGGTACTCTTCTTTTGTCAAAAGATCGCTCATGCCGCGGCCTCCCCTGCCTCGATGCGGGCCACCGTGCGTTTCAGCACCCGCACGACCTGCTCCAACTGTCGTTTGTCGTCCTTGTTGAGCGGCCGCAGCGGGGGCCGCGGTGGCCCCGCACGCAACCCGTTCATTTCGACCCCGTACTTGATGCATTGGATGAACTTGCCGCCCTGTTCCAACACACGCATCAGAGGCATCAGCGCCGACATGATCCGGCGGCCCTTCGTGAAATCGCCCTCAATGGCACAGGCCCGCCACAACGCGATGTGTTCCGCCGGGGCGAAGTTCGATCCGCCGCAGACCCAACCCGGTGCGCCCCAGGCAAAGAACTCCAAGGCCTGGTCATCCATGCCGCAACACATCTGGAAATGCGGATAATCCCGGGCCAAGAGGTGAACGCGGTTGATATCGCCTGAGCTTTCCTTGATGGCCTGAAAATTGCGTGACCGGCCCACGCGGTCGAGGAACTCCTCGTCCATGCCGACACCCATCCGGCCCGGGTAGTTGTACAACATGATCGGCAAATCGGCCGCGCGGTCGATGGCAAGCGCGTTCAACGCATTCTCGCGCTCGGTCGGGACAGCGTAGGGCGGCGTCCCGATCAGGATCGCGTCCGCGCCAATCTTGGCGGCATGGTCGGCCATTGTGATGGAATCCGGCAACCGGATCGCCCCGGTCCCGATCATCAGCGGCACCCGTCCCTTCGTGGCCTCGCGCGCCAGCGACGCAAGTTCGAGTCGCTCCTCGATGGATTGTGCGTAGTATTCCCCGGTTGAGCCCCCGTTGATGATGCCATGCACACCCTGCGCCACGAGGTAGTCGATCATCGCCACGAAGGCGTCACGGTCGATCGAGCCATCGTCGCCATGGGGGGTGATGACCGGCGTCCAAATTCCATCAAATCTCATGGCCGTCCTTTCACAACAGGGGCGGAGGGAACATCGCCCAAGGGGATGTCCAAACTGGTGGGGGTGACGAATTGCGCGATCTCCGACCGCGACAATTCCCAATGCGCGATTGCCAGTGCCGCCGCACCATCCGCGTCGCCCGCTTCGATCAGGGCAATGAACTGGTCATGCTGATCGGCGGCAATCTCGCGCTGTTCGGCCAGTGTAGGCACGCGCGGGTCGTAGAAGGTCATCGAGATGCGCGTATGGTCGATCAACAGGCGCCGTAGGCTTGGCAGCAGAAACTCGTTGTCGGCCATTTCACCGATCATCGCGTGAAAGCGTTCATTGGCCAGCGCCCGTTCGGCGGCATCACCGTCGCGGATGGCCTTGCGGAACAGCACCTGAATGTCCTTCAGGCGCATGATCTGGGCCTGCGTCGCATGCTGCGCGGCCAGGCGCGACGTCGCGGCATAAATCATCGGGGCCGCATAGAAGAAATTGCGCAGGGTCTTGTGCGTCATTGGCGCGACCTGGGCCCCACGTCCGTCGTGCAGGTCGATGTATCCTTCGCCCGCCAATTGGCGGAGGACCTCGCGCAGGGGCGGACGTGACATGCCGTATTCGGCGGCCAGCTGGCTTTCGTCCAGATAGGCACCGGGTTCCAGCGCCTGTGTCAGAACACGCCGGCGCAGGTCGTTCAGGCTGGCGGTTTTGCGGGCGCGGGTTTCGCTCATCTCGGGGCTTTCGACTCAGGGGGGCCATTCAATGGGTCGTGTATATCTAAATAATTATTCTTGTCTACTCATTGTCGTTGTGTCTATCTGCATGCTGTGATCCGCCGCTTGCCCCGGGTCGCGCGTCGATGGCTTGGACGGCGTTTTGCGGGCCTGTTTCCTTGGACTATGGTTGTTGCATGACACCACAACTGTTCGTGTTCGCTTTGGTGGAGGACTACACGCACATGGCCCTCGCCTGTGCCGTGGACCCGCTGCGCATCGCCAACCTGATCAGCGGCGAGGCTCTGTATGAATGGTCTTACGCGTCCGAGGACGGCCGCATTGCACAAGCGTCAGACGGGTCGCGGCTGGAGGTGCAGCACAGTTTCGATGCCATCCCGGCCTGCGACAGGCTTTTTGCCCTGTCCGGCATTCACATGCAGAAGAAGGACAACACCCGCATCATCAATGCCCTTCGGCGCATTGATCGGACGCGGACCACCAGGATCGGGGCATTGTGCTCCGCTGCCTGGGTGCTGGCCAAGGCCGGCCTTCTGGACGGACGCAAAGCCGCCATCCACTGGGAATACCACGACAGTTTCATGGAGGAATTCCCCGAGGTTGCCCTGCTGCGGAATGTGTTTGTCGCGGACGATAAATACGTCACCGCATCCGGTGGGACAGCGACGGCCGACCTGATGCTGCACCTGATCGAGGAAGACCATGGCGAGGACCTCTCGCAGGCCGTGGCCGATCAGATGGTCTATAGCGCGGCGCGGGCCGCCACAGCGGAGCAGAAGGTCTCGCTGCAATCCCGACAAGGCATGCGGAACCCGCACCTGGCGCTGGCCATCCAGATGATGCGCGACCACTTGGCTGACCCCGTGCCGCACAGCGCGCTGGCCCAGGCGACCGGGGTCTCGATCCGCCAGTTGGAGCGGCTGTTTGGCAAATACCTCAACACCTCGCCCAAGAAATACTACATGGAATTGCGCCTGGAACGGGCGCGAAACCTCCTGCTGCAAACCGAAATGTCGGTGATTGATGTGGCGTTTGCCTGCGGCTTCGAAAGCCCGGGCCACTTCAGTCGGGTGTATCGGACCGCCTTCGGCGTGACGCCTATGCTCCAGCGCGGTCGAATGACCTGATGTGCCCGCATCACGATTCTTGTGTTGCGTTGGCACAACCGCCGGATTAACGCTTTGTGCCAGAGATGGTTCCCCGAGAGGGGATGAAAAGGGAATGCGGTGCGCTCCGTCAGGAGCAAGTCCGCAACTGCCCCCGCAACTGTAAGCGGTGAGCACGCCTGACACAAACCACTGGGATATCCCGGGAAGGTTCAGGCACGCATCGACCCGCAAGTCAGGAGACCTGCCATCGCACCAGAAACCAATCGGGCGGAGGGCCCGAGGAGGAGCGATGTTGAACCCGACGCCAACCTGGCACCCGAACCGTCCGCTTCCCGGGCGGGCCCGATGGTGACCCATATCATCTACCTGTTGTCAGCTTCCTACGTGAGCGCGGGGAAGTTCGGTAGACTGGCTGCGAAACTCGAGGCGGCCGCCCCGGCCCCGGCAAAGGCGATCCGGCTGGAAGGACGTGGCGAAGGTCTCTGGGCGGCGTTGGACGGCGCCCGGACCTCGGGCGCGACCCGGATCGAGTTACGACCGGTCGGGCTGCCGTTTTCACAAAGTCTGGAGCGCTGGCTGCCGCGGGCCGCGGGCGCGTGGCTGGCACGTCAGGCGGACCCGCACGCGATCACCATCGAGTTTGCGATGGCGCCCCAAGAAGACCTGTCCGTGGTCGAGACTGCGGCCCGCGCCAAAGTGCCACTGCGGCGGGTCGAACCCACCCCCGGCGGCCATCGGGGCAAAGGGTGGGACGCGCCGCCTGCGTTCCGGCATCACATCCTCGTCTGCACCGGGCCGCGGTGCCATCTTCATGATGCCCCAAGCTTGATTGACGCGCTGAAACAAGAACTGGCTGCGGCGGGATTGAGCCAGGACTGCTTGGTCACATCGACGGGCTGCCTGTTTCCCTGCAACAAGGGTCCGGTTCTCGTCCACTATCCCGCCGGGCACTGGTACCGGGTCGCCGATCTGGGCGATGTCCGGCGGTTCGTGACGCAGGCCATTGCCCGCGGCATGCCCATCAAAGACCTTATTCACCACCAATCCGGAGACACGTATGAACTCGCGTAGCGGCGTTGCGGCCTTGGCCCTGCCCCTTCTTGTTGCCGCTGGCCTTGCCCACGCCGACCCTGTGACGGTCGACGGGTGCTACGGCCCGTACACCTACGACACCCCGCCCACCCGGGCCATCACGCTGAACCAACAGGCAACCGAGGTTATGCTGGCCTTGGGCCTGGAGGACGCAATGGTGGGCACGGCCTATATCGACGTTGCCGTTCCGGCTGAGTGGCTGGACGCTTACACCAGCGTCCCCGTCCTGGCTGAACGCTATCCCGCGTTGGAGGTTGTGCTGGCCGCCGAGCCGGACTTCCTTTTCGCGGGGTTCGGATCAGCATTTTCCGAAGACAACCTGGGCGAAGCCTCCGGTTGGCAAGACCGCGGCGTCGGCACCTATCTGGTCGACGCCTCGTGCCGTGCGTTCCACCCTGAAGACACCCCCCTGACCTTTGCCCCGATCCTGCGGGACATCCAGGTCGTCGGACAAATCTTTGGCGTGGAGGATCGGGCTGCAGCCCTGATCGCCGAGACCGAAGCCCGTCTCCAGGCGATCCAATCGGCGTCGAACGGCAATGGTCAGACCGCATTTATCTATGACAGCGGCGATGACACGCCGTTCTCGATCGGATGCTGCGGAGGACCTGCCCTTCTCGCCAGCACCGTCGGCCTGGAAAGCATCAGCGCCGACCTCCCCGGTCAGTGGGTTGACCTCGCCTGGGAGCGCGTTGTGGCAGCCGATCCAGATGTGATCCTGCTGATCGAAGCAGACTGGTCCACGGCCGCCGAAAAACGCGCCTACATGGAAAATGATCCCGTATTGTCGGAACTGCGCGCCGTGCGCGACGGGCGATTTGTGACCGTGCCCTTTTCGCAGACGCTTTTGGGCATGCAGTTTGCAAATGGCGTTGAAACCGTGAACGCCCAACTGGCGACGCTCGAATAGAATGGCGTCGCGGTTCCCCCTTCTGATGGGCGCCTGCCTGCTGATCTTCGGATTGGCCGTCCTGGCGGGCGTCTTTTGGGGGACAGCCGCCATCACCTGGCCCGAGCGCATCGCCATCCTGACCGGGTTGGGCGAGGCCCCACGGGGGTTGACCATGATCGTATGGGAGTGGCGCCTGCCGCGGGTGGTTGCCGTCGCGCTGATCGGCGCCGCCCTCGCCTTGGCCGGCGTCCTCATGCAGACGGCCTTGCGCAACCCGTGGGCGGATCCGTACCTCATGGGATTGTCGTCCGGCGCGTCGGCCGCGGCCGTGGGCGCTATCATCTGGCTTCCGGCCTCGATCACAGACACGTTGGGGGTTCCGGTCATTGCCTTTCTGGGGGCTGCGCTGGCGTTTTCCATGACGCTCGGCCTGTCGACGCGCCGGGGGCGTCCGTTGGATCCGCTCATTGTCATCCTGGCCGGGATCGCGGTGTCGTTGATGTTCCAATCGCTCACCGCGTTTTTTCTGTATCTGGGCGATCCCCATGCGACACGGTCGGCTTTGGGATGGCTGATGGGAACTGCCGCCGGCACGCAATGGGGCGAAGTGCCGATGTTGGTTGTCGGGCTTGCCCTCGTGGCCGTTCCGGCGCTGCGGGCGGCCGGGGATTTGGACAGCACGCTTTTGGGCGATGAACGGGCGCAGGCCCTGGGCGTCCGCACCGAACGGCTGCGTCTCGCCGTGTTTGTCGGAACCGTCCTTTTGACAGGTCTCGCGGTGTCGGTCGCGGGGATCGTCGGCTTCGTCGGCCTTATCGTGCCCCACATGGCCCGGCTTTTGACAGGCGCCCGCCATCGGGTGCTGATCCCGTTGGCGATGGTTCTTGGCGGCACCATCCTGGTTTTGGTCGATTTGCTGTGCCGGGTGCTTTTGGCCCCTGAGGAACTGCCCTTGGGGGTATTGCTCGCGCTCTTTGCTGCGCCGCCGTTCATCTACATCCTGCGGAGCGTCACCCGTGCCGCATGATCTCGCATTGGAATTCGAACGGGTCACCATCGAGGCTGGTGGCCTGCCTTACGTTCACGACGTGTCCTTAGCGCTCGAAACGGGCCGGTTTCACGGCCTTCTCGGGCCGAACGGCGCCGGCAAGACAACCTTGCTGCGCACGCTCTATCACGCGGCCTTTCCGAAGGGGGGGCACATTCGCCTGCTCGGACGCGATCAATCAAGTTGGTCCCGCACCGCTTGGAGCCGGACCCTAGGTGTTCTGGTACAGGGCGGCGGTTTGCTGGCCGGGCTGACGGTCGCCGATATCGTGGATATTGGCCTGCGCCCCTTGCAGTTGACCGACCGCGACTTGAAGGACAGAACGGACGAAGCGCTTGAAATTGTCGGCCTTTCGGCGGCGCGCGATCAGCTTGCCGAAACCCTGTCAGGTGGCGAACTTCAGCGGTGCTACGTCGCGCAACTGCTGGCCCGCCAACCTGAGGTGTATGTTCTGGACGAGCCAACCAATCATCTGGATTTGCACTACCAATATGCGCTTCTGGACGAAATCAAACGCCGCGGCAAAACCGTGCTGGCCACCATGCACGATCTTTCCATCGCGGCACGCTATTGCGACCACGTCAGCCTGATGGAAGACGGTCGGTTGATTGCAAGCGGCGCGCCCAACGCCGTTCTGACGCCCGAACGCCTGGCGCAAACCTACAAGATCGACGGCGCGTTGATTGACGGGCAGCTTCATGTGCGTGGGCCGCTGCCAAGCCCGCGCAGCGGCAGCGCGCTTGGCGCTGATGGGGTCTAGGCGACCTC
Source organism: Paracoccaceae bacterium (assembly GCA_963921255.3). Taxonomy (GTDB): domain Bacteria; phylum Pseudomonadota; class Alphaproteobacteria; order Rhodobacterales; family Rhodobacteraceae; genus JANSYL01. The sequence goes on from CAWUEW020000002.1 coordinate 494,597, forward strand.
TTTTTGCATCATATTGGCCCGGGCCCGTGCATTCCGCTGTGCTTTACCGATGAGCTTTGACGGACACTCGAACGGGTAAAGCCCCATCCGGGCCGGTTCCCCAACGAAGAGCGTTGGCATCGGCAGGTCCATGTTGCGGTAGCGCACCTGAAGTTGACCAAGATTGGCATCAATGTCCTTCTGGAGCGCGGCGCGTGTCACGTCCTGACCCTCCAGCAAAACACTTATGAAGTCGCCCGAGCCTGTATAGGCGATGATATGGGGCATGCGGCGCAAGGTGGCCGAAATGGCCTGCGTGATGTCCGCGAGCAAATCGTGAAAATAGGCCGGGTCGAGCGCGTCGAAATACGGTTTGGCCATCGGGAAATGGAACCCGAGCACGCCGCTGCGCCGCAGCCGGAAATACCCCTGTCGCAACAGGTAATTCTCGATTGTGATGCTCGAGACCACCCCGGGTACGCCTTCGATCGCCACCTCTCGATCAAAGCGCATGGTGGCAAACCAGGTGTTCTCGGTTTCCTCGACCCGCTGCTGCATCAGGCGCGCCTGCGAGCGTTCATAAACCACCAGAAGCGCCATCGACAATCGTGCCTTCAATTCGATGAAGTCGAGCGGCTTGGTGATGTAGTCGTTCGCACCCGCCAGGAAGGCCTGATCGATGGAAGCCTTTTCGGACAAGGTCGAAATCATCAGAATGGGCGTCGAATGATGCTGCGGCATGGTCCGGATGCGACGCACCAAATCAATCCCGTTGATCGGCTCCATCTGGATATCACACAGGAAACACTCGAATGGCTTTGGAGACGTGGCGATGGCGTGCAACGCCTCGGGCCCGGAGGCCGCGAACTCCACATCGTGGAAATTCAGCCGGGCCAAGAAAACTTGTAACAATCCGCGAAAGTTCGGATCGTCGTCAATTGCGAGAATACGCATCTGATCCTTGCCTCAAAAATTATTGTATCTGCAAAATTCCATATCGAATGTGGCGAAATTAAGTCACGACCCCGCGGACATGTCAGGTTTGGTGGACAGTGTCGCCAATAGGGTGCACGCCCCCGCCTGAATTCGACCAAAGGCGCGGATTCGACCGGCCACGGATCTAGGTATTGAGCAGCGACCGAACGATGTCCGGCAATGTCATCGGGTCGAAGGGTTTGGCAATCACCGTAATCGCCCCAAGCGCCAGCAGTTCTTTCTGGTCGTTGACCGACGCTTTCGCGGTCATGAAGGCAATTGGAATATCGCGGTAGGCTTCCAGGGCGCGCAGTCTGCGAAAGGTCTCGGTGCCGTCGAGTTCGGGCATCATGACATCCAGCAGCACCAGATCGGGTCGGTGGCTGGCCGCAGCCTCGACCGCCTCGACCCCCGAGGCGAACTGCACGACGTCAAACCCGCCCATCATTTCCAAGGAAAGTCGGGTCAATTCCCGAATGTCCGGTTCGTCATCTACATGCATAATCAACATGTGGGCCTCCTCCACAAACAATGCATTCTACGCCAAAAAAATGTCATCCCGCCGTCAGGCCCGATCTGCGGCCGCGATGTCGTCGTCCAAATCCTCATGTCCTAAATCGTCCGACCAAGCCGGCAGGGAAAAACTGAACCGGCTGCCTTGGCCCAAGGTGCTTTCGACCCAGATTTCGCCGTCCATCAATTGAACGAACTCTCGAATAATCGTCAGGCCCAATCCAACGCCGGATGTATTTCTGGTGTTGCCCGTTTCGGCTTGGTGGAAGCGGTCAAAGATCAAGGGCTGCATGTCTTCGGCCACACCGATCCCGGTATCCTCGACGTGCACGACGACCGTATCGTCAACGCGTTCGCTTCGGATTGAGATCTGCCCGGCCTCGGTGAACTTGATGGCGTTGTTGACCAGGTTGTTGAGGATTTGTCGGAACCGCGCAGCGTCGGCATACACAGCGACCTCGCCCACGTCGTGCACCAGCGCCAGTGCCTTCTCCGTGGCCATCGGTGCGAACTGCTCGACAACTGACGCAACGATCGGGGCAACGTCCACCCGTTCGGCTTGGATGCGCACGGTGTTCGATTCAATGCGGGCCAGGTCAAGCATGTCCGAAATCAGCGTCAGCAATTGCTGACCGGCGTCGTCCATTTTGCGGGCAAAATTCTCGACTTCGGACATGGCACCGTCCAGGGCGACGCTGAGATCTTCGCGCCCCTCGACATCGGCCGCGTTGGCCAACCGCTTGAATGCAGGCAACACATGCGGCCGCGTGAGGAAGCGGTTGAACCCAAGCAAAACCGTCAGTGGGGTGCGCAACTCGTGACTGATCACGTTCAGGAACTGCGTCTTCGCTCGGTCCGCTTTCTGTGCGTCCCGGAGCGCGGAATACAGCGGCGTCACGTCCGCGGCTGTGCCCCGATACCCCATGAACGTGCCTTCGGCGTTGTAGAACGGTCGCCCGCTGGTGCGCACCCACATCTCATCCTGCCGCACATCGAGGGCGCGATAGATCAAGTCGTGAAATTCTTCCCGTGCCTCGAGCGCTTCGAGGATCTGGGTGGTGCCAGCGGGTCCGGTTGAACCGGCGTCCGGGCGTGCGAACTCATCCCGCCGGCGACCCAGAATGGCACTCGGGTCGACGCCGGTCGCCCGTTCCATCCCGGCTGACAGGTAGGAAAAACGCAGATCCGCATCCTGTTCCCAGAACCACTCCGTGCTCATGTCGCTCAACTCGGCGAACCGTGCTTCCGCTTCGTCGCGCGCGGCCAGTGCGGATTGCAATTCAGCATTGAACCGCTCGAGCTTCAGTGCGTTTTCCTTGATTTCCGTGATGTCGAGCCTGACGCCGACGCGCCCGCCATCCGGGGTCGCGCGTTCGATGATCCGAAGCCAACGTCCATCAACAAGCTGCTGCTCAACGAACGACTCGTCCGACCGGTGCGCCGACAGCCGCTCGGAAAGCCAGTCTTCTTCACGACCGACGGCCTCGGGGAACTGCCCGTGCTCCAGGCCATAGCGCAGCATCTGCTCAAAGGTATTACCCGGCACCATGGCGGGCGCGCTCTTGGCATAGAATTCTTTGTAGGTGTCGTTGCACAGAACCATCCGGTCTTCGGCGTCGTGCACCACGAAGCCACCCGGCAACACGTCGATTGCGCCGCGCAACTGTTGCGACACCCGTGCGCGTTCTGCGCGCAGCAACAGGAAATACCGCGTCAAAAGCACCGCCACGATCGCGATCAGGAGATAGGTGCCGCGGCGCGTTGTCAGGCCGGGGGGGCGCGTGATCCAACCGTCCATCGGGATGACGGCAATGTCCCACGCGGCATTCGCGATGGATATGTCGGACTGAATTTCGGTGGCCCCGAACACCGCCGGATCCCCAAAGATCGGAGTCGCGTCGCGGTCCGCCAAGCGGATGGCCACTTCGTAGGGTTTGTCCGGCTCGAACAATCCGACTTCGCGGAATACCGCGTCGGCGGAAAACACCAGAGAGACCATGCCCCAGAATTCGCCTCGGGCGTCACTCGGGTCCGCCACCTCCGATCCCACAAAGACGGGCTGTCGCACGATGAACCCCATGGGACCCAGGAACAACTCGATCGGGCCCTGGAGTTCCCCGATCCCTGTGTCGCGCACACGTGCAACCGAGGCCACACGCACGGGCGAGGTCGAAAGGTCCGTGCCGAGGATACGCGCGTTTTCCTCGATCGGATGGACGTGGGCGATCCGGAGATCGCGGATGGTGGAAATGTTCAAGACCGAGGGTTCGCCACGCAGCACCACGGCCCCAAGCCGGCTGAACTGATCCTGATTGATGTCCGGAACGAGGGACACCGCACCGGCGATGGCGCGCCCGGTGTCAAACTTCCGGCGCAATACACTCAACAGATCTTCGGACAGCATATCCAGATAGGCTTGGGCGTCGGACGTTTGCGAGGCGACCAAATCGGCCCGCATTGCCCGTTCTTCCAGTACGGCGACGCCAGCAATACCCGTAACGACGCCAAGATAGGTCAACGCCGTCCAGACGCCGAGCCCCAACCTTTGCAATACCTTACGCAACGCGGTGCTTCCTCCCGACAGGAACACGGCCTGCGCCACGTCGCTGCGGCGCGCGGGCCTTGCTCAAATCTTGCCTCGCCTCAAATCCTTTTTCGTTAACGCTCCACCGGACGCGTCGATACCAACCCGGTATCCAGCGTCGCCGATGCTACTCGAACCCCACCCCGGCACCACAATTCCGCACCGGTCACGATCAGACTGCCACAGGCGGCGGAACACGGCAATTGCTCGCGCAAGATTGTATTGCGGTGTAGCCCCGCAGACTCAGATTCATGCGTTGCCCTGGCTTGGCCCTTGTCCCACGTCGCGATCCGTGTCGCTGGTCGCGCCTGCCATCCGGAGCGTTTTGTAGATCTCCGGGGCCACGAAAAGCGGAACCGCAAGCGCGGCGATCAGGCCCCATTCGTACCATCCAAGGGCGACCGTCTGCAGCATGGTCTGGAGGGGGCTCCAATAGACCGCGGCGACTTGCAACAATAGCATCGCTGCAAAGGCAACCAGCAGCAGCGGATTGCCCGTAAACCCGATGCGCCAGTTCGGCGTCTTGAGGGAACGGAAGGCAAAAACGCTGACTTTCTCGAAGATCACCATGCCCGTGAAGGCCGCCGTCCGGGCCACATCGACGCCCATCGGCCGCAGTGTTTCAAAAATCACGACCGACGCAATCCCGGTGTAGACACCGAACACCAGGATCACGCCAAAACTGGTCATCGACAGGACACCCTCGCTGCGCTTGCGCGGCGGCTCGCGCATCTGCGCCTTTTCCGCGGGTTCCAACCCAAGGGCCGCCGCGGTGATGCCGTCAGTGATCAGGTTCATCCAGAGGATTTGGGTGGGAAGAAAGATCAGCGGCGCCAACATGGCCGTATTGATCAACAGCGCCACGACCTCCCCCGCGTTCGAAGACAAGAGATAGCGCACGAATTTGCGGGTGTTGTCGAACTGGCGCCGGCCCTCCCGGATCGCTGTGACGATGGTGGCGTAGTTGTCATCGAGCAGAACCAGATCGGCGGCATCCTTGGCAACCTCGGTGCCGCGGACACCCATTGCGACCCCGATGTCTGCCTTGCGCAGTGCCGGCGCGTCATTCACACCATCACCGGTGACGGCAATGGTTTCGTCCATCGCCTGCAGCGCATCGACGATGCGGAGTTTGTCAGCCGGAGACACCCGCGCGAAACTGACTTTGCCAGCCACTGCGCTTTGCAGCGCAGCCGCATCCATACCGGCCAGATCAGCACCGGTCAGGATCTCGTCGACATCCATGCGGAGTTGTTGGGCCACATTCATTGCCGTGGCCGGATGGTCGCCTGTCATCATCAGCGTGCGAATGCCCGCAGCACGTGCCGCCGCGATGGCCGCCCCCACCTCGGTCCGCGGGGGATCAATCATGCCAACAAGGCCCACAAGAATGAGGTCGTGTTCCTCGATTTGACCTTGCGTGGTCGCGCGCATGGCCACGGCAATGACCCGGTGGCCACTTTCCGCGAGACGCCGGGCTTCAGCGGACACCGCGGCTGCGTCCGCCGCGGACAGGGAACGCGGCCCGTCCGCCCCCAGAACGCGATCACAGATGTCGATCACCAGTTCCGGTGCGCCCTTTGTCAGAATAGTGTGTCCATCCGCCCCGGCCTCCAGCACCGACATCCGTTTGCGGTCGCTGGTGAAGGGCAGCTCGGCGATCAGGGTGGCGCGGTCTTCTGTCGGGGCCCAGACCTTGTGGGCCAACGTCACCAACGCCGCCTCGGTCGGATCACCCAGGGCTTGCCATTGGTCCCCAACGCGGTTGAGCCCGGCGTGCGAACACACCAAGCCGATATGGCAAACCTGATCCAATACAGGGTCGTTCCCCCACCGAAGCTTGCCCGCATCCCCTTCCACGTGGCCCATCGGGTCATACCCGGTGCCCGTGACTTGGTATCGCCGGTCGATCGTCCAGATTTCGCGTACTGTCATCTGGTTCTCGGTCAACGTGCCCGTCTTGTCAGTGCAGATCACGCTCGCGCTGCCGAGGGTCTCGACGGCCTGGAGGTGCCGCACCAGCGCATTGCGCCGCGCCATCGCCCCTGCCCCGAGCGCCAGCGTCACCGTCACAACGGCCGGCAGCCCCTCGGGCACCATCGCAACGGCCATCGACAGGCCAAGCATGACGACCTCAAGCGTCTCAAGACCACGCCAAACGCCCATGCCAGCAACCAGGAGCGCGACAACGATCGCCATCTGGCCAAGCTGGCGGGCCAGCCGTCCGAGTTCCCGTTGAAGCGAGGTTTCCTTCTGGTCGACCGAGCCCGTGAGTTTCGCAACCTTGCCGAACTCCGTGTCCGATCCGATCCGCGTCACGCGCGCCTCGGCATGACCGGACGTGACCGTTGTGCCAGAAAAGAGGGGGGCATCACTGTCTTTCGTGACCGGCACGGATTCGCCCGTCAGGACGCTTTCGTCCACCTTGAGGCCAACCTCGGCACAGGTGCGGGCATCGGCAGGCACACGGTCCCCTTCCGACAGCAAGATCACATCACCCGGTACCAATTCGCGGGCCGAAATAACGTGCTCTTGGTTGTCGCGGACAACGCGGGCCGACGGCGACAACATGGCCGCCAAAGACTGAACGGCCCGCTCGGCGCGCCATTCCTGGGTGAACCCAAGGATCCCGTTGAGCATCACGACTGCCCCGATCGCCAAGGCGTCGATATGCTCTCCAAGGATCACGGCCAGCGCGGCCGCCCCGATCAGCATCAGGACCAATACGCCAGTGAACTGCCGCGCAAACACGACCAAGGGCGAAACTGGCTTGGGTTGAGGCAGCTCGTTCCACCCATGTTCCAGGCGCAGCTGCGCGATCTCCGCCTGACGGAGACCGCCCAATTGAGTGTCACTTTGCGCTTTTGGAGGACCCACCAACCTGACCACCACCCGCATGTCTCCAGACGCCGGCAGAAGCAGACGCCCTGTCGTCGTGCATACCGCATTTGGTCCAGGCCGGTTTTGACACGGGTCAAAGGGCGCGTTTTGTCATCTACGCATCGGGCATTGGCCCTGACCGCCCCTCCGCCGAGGCTTTGGTGATGTAGTCACCGATCCGGACCGGCGCCGTGTGCCAGTTTGCACTCGATGATTCCCAATGGAGGCTGTCATGACAAAAAAACATGGGCACACTTGACCGCGGCGCACGCTTGGCGATTTCGGCCGCGCTCCTTCTTCTCGCATTTGCCACCGGCGCCCTCGGCGGCGGCGTGGCGTTCTTGCTCGCGCTGGCGGTTTCAGGGGTGTTCACGGTGACCGCACTTGTCGGCACCTGCCCCCTGTACAGCATCGTTGGGTTCAAAACCTGCAAGGCGTGCTGAGGCCGCGTTTCGTCCGGCCCGCACACCGCAACCCGTGGTTTGAGGAGGAAAAACACATGACCGATTATCCCGTGAACACCGACGTCACGCCTGAGGTTCAGGCGTTCTTCGACGACGCCACCAACACCATCACCTACATCGTGAAGGACCCCGCTTCGAATGCCTGCGCAATCGTCGACAGCGTCATGGACATCGACTACGCGGCGGGTCGGATCACCTTTGATCACGCGGATGAGTTGATCCGACAGATCCAATCCCAGGGACTGAAACTGGAATGGATCATCGAAACGCATGTGCATGCCGACCACCTGTCAGCCGCGCCCTACATCCAGGAGAAACTGGGCGGAAAGATCGGGGTCGGATCGCAGATCACGGTCGTGCAGGACGTCTTTGGCAAGGTTTTCAACGAAGGCACCGAGTTCCAACGGGACGGCAGCCAGTTCGACGCGCTGTTCGAAGACGGCGACACCTACATGGTTGGCGAGATGCAGTGCTTTGCAATGTACACGCCGGGCCACACGCCGGCCTGCATGGTCCATGTCATGGGCGACGCGGCCTTTGTGGGCGATACGCTGTTCATGCCCGACGGCGGCTCTGCGCGCTGCGACTTCCCGGGGGGCAGTGCGGAAACGCTGTACGACTCGATCATGAAGGTCCTGGCGCTGCCCGACGAGACCCGGCTTTTCATGTGCCACGACTACGGGCCCAACGGGCGCGATATCGCGTGGGAAACCACGGTCGCCGAAGAGAAGGCCCACAACATCCATGTCGGAGGCGGCAAGACGAAAGACGAGTTCGTCAAGTTCCGAACCGAGCGCGATGCGCAACTTTCCATGCCGAAACTCATCATCCCGTCGCTGCAAGTGAACATGCGTGCCGGGGAAATCCCAACCGATCCGGATGGCAACCCAATGCTCAAAGTGCCGGTCAACGGACTTTGACCACATCAAGGAAACACTGAAATGGACATCAAGACCATCGCGCCGGGCCTGTCGGTCAGCCCGCAAATCATGCCCGAAGACGTCGCGACGCTGGCCCGCGACGGGTTTCGCACCATTATCTGCAACCGCCCCGACGGGGAAGGCGACGACCAGCCGAGTTTTGCGGAGATTTCTGCCGCCGCCAAGGCCGCCGGTATGGAAGCCCGCTACATCCCTGTGACGCCGGGCCAAATGCAGGCCTCGGATGTCGCTGCGTTCGGCAACGCTTTGGCAAGCTTGGGCCAGCCTGTCCTCGCCTACTGCCGGACCGGGGCCCGCTCGTCCATGCTTTGGTCGGCGCATTCCGGGCAGTAGCACGAAACCCGGCCCGACCGGTCGTCAATTTGGACAATCGCGCAGGTTGCGCATCCCCGCCATGTCAGTGCGCGGGGCGGCGGAAACGGGCCTTTGGCCCCGACCGCTTCTGTTTTTGGATCGTGATATGAAAGATCAGCTTCGTCGCTACATCCCCGTTCTCGATTGGGGACGCCGGTACACCCGCTCGGATTTCTCGAGTGACATGGTCGCCGCGGTGATCGTGACGATCATGCTGATCCCACAATCCCTCGCCTACGCCCTGCTGGCGGGCCTTCCGCCCGAGGCCGGCATCTACGCCTCGATCGCCCCCATCGTGCTGTACGCCGTCTTTGGCACAAGCCGCGCCTTGGCCGTGGGGCCAGTTGCGGTGGTGTCCTTGCTGACCGCGTCAGCCATCGGGCAAGTCGCGGAACAAGGGACAGCGGGCTATGCCATTGCCGCGCTGACCCTCGCGTTCCTGTCGGGCGCATTCTTGATGTTGATGGGGGTCCTGCGCTTGGGGTTCTTGGCCAACTTTCTCAGCCACCCGGTGATTGCGGGCTTCATCACGGCATCCGGCATCCTGATCGCGACCAGCCAGGTGAAGCACATCTTGGGCGTCAGCGCGCATGGCCACACCCTGCCGGAAATGCTGCTTTCGATTGGCGCGCATCTGGATGAGATCAATTGGACCACGCTGCTGATTGGCGCCTTGGCCACGGGCTTTTTGTTTTGGGTGCGCAAGAGCCTGAAACCAACACTGCGCCGGATCGGTGTGCCGGTGGGCCTGGCCGACCTTTTGACCAAGGCGGGTCCGGTGGTTGCCGTGGTTGCCACCACCGTCGCGGTCTGGCGATTTGATCTGGCCGCCCAAGGGGTGCGTGTGGTGGGCGACGTCCCACAAAGCCTGCCCCCCTCACACTGCCGGGCTTTGCCCCCGACCTGTTGAGCGCGCTTTGGGTGCCGGCCATCCTGATCTCGATCATCGGTTTTGTGGAATCCGTGTCCGTCGCGCAAACCCTTGCCGCCAAGAAACTGCAACGGATCGACCCCGATCAGGAACTGATCGGCCTTGGGGCGGCCAATCTGGGCGCAGCCTTCACAGGCGGCTATCCTGTGACTGGCGGCTTTGCCCGCTCGGTCGTGAATTTTGACGCCGGTGCATCCACCCCGGCGGCAGGCGCCTTCACCGCCGTCGGTCTGGCCTTCGCCGCCGTGGCCTTGACGCCTCTGGTCTACCACCTGCCCAATGCCACGCTTGCGGCCACGATCATTGTTGCCGTTCTAAGCCTCGTGGACGTTTCAATCTTGAAAAAAACCTGGAGCTACTCGCGGGCCGATTTCACCGCCGTCGCGGCGACCATCCTGTTGACCCTTGGTCTGGGCGTCGAAGTCGGCGTCGCCTCGGGCGTCGCAATTTCCGTCCTTCTGCATCTGTACAAGACCTCGCGACCGCACGTGGCCGAGGTGGGATTGGTGCCCGGCACACAGCATTTTCGGAACATTCATCGGCACGCCGTCGACACCCATGCCAGTCTTGTCACCCTGCGCGTGGATGAGAGCCTGTACTTTGTGAATGCCCGGTTTCTCGAAGACCTTGTTCTGAAACGGGTGAGTGAGGGGCGCGATGTCCGAAACGTCGTGTTGATGTTCTCGGCCGTGAACGAAGTTGATTTCTCAGCGCTGGAAAGCCTCGAGGCGATCAATCATCGGTTAAAGGACATGAATATCGGGTTGCACCTGTCCGAGGTGAAGGGCCCGGTGATGGATCGCTTGAAGCGGTCGCATTTGATCGATGCGTTGAATGGAGCGGTCTTCCTGTCGCAATTCGATGCGTGGAACGCCCTCTATCCGGTCCACCTGCGGGACGCGGCCGAATAACCCACCGGGCTTGGGTCTTGCGTGTCGCGGGCTGAGCGTCTGCCCGCGAGGCCCTACTCCGCCACGATGTCCCGGGCGATCTGATAAACGGCATCTCCCCGCTCAACCGCTGCCAAAGGCCGTTGCGCCAGCACAACCCCCTCGTAGGTCGAGGCGACCGCCACCGGGTCAGACCCGGACGTGGTTGGATCGTGAATCCACCCGATCACCTCGCCCTTGGCAACGGGATCCGCGATGCTTTTGAGACCCTGAAAGATGCCGGACTGGTACACGTAGACCGACCCTTCGGTGTGCATCGCGCGTGTGCCGGCGGGCGGACCCGGCGCATAGTCGGGCAGCATGCCAAGCGTATGAAGGACCCGTCGCAGACCGCGCTCCGTCACCGCGAGAATTTCGGACGACAACGCGCCCGCGCCACCGAGTTCGGCCATGACCGACACCACACCGGCGCGATTGGCCACCCCCATTGCCGTCCGCGCAGTCGAGGTCGGCCCCCCGCCGCCCCGAAAGACCCAAGCATACGGCAGATCGAAGGCCGCCTGCAGGCGGTCCAGCACGGCGGCCTCATCCGGGGTGTGCCCCGATCCGCGCAGCAGGGTTGGCGGATAGCAAAGTGATGCGCCCCCGGAATGCAGGTCCACCATGAAATCGCATCGCGGCAGGATCACGGTTTCCAGGTAGTGGGCCAGCATCTCGGTCGCGGTGCCCGTCCTGTTGCCGGGAAAAGCCCGGTTGAGGTTCCCGCCATCGACGGGTGACACCCGCGTGCGCGCCGCCACGGCGGGCGTGTTGGTGGCCGGCATGACGATCAGGCGACCCCGCACATCTTCTGGCGCCAGATCCCGGATCAGATTGCTGAGGGCCACCTGACCTTCATATTCGTCACCATGCACCCCCGCGAGGAGAAGCAAGGTAGGGCCTTCGCCTCCTGAAATCACGGAGATCGGAACACCGAGCCAGCCATAGGCACTTCGATGTGTGGAGTGTGGGATGCGCAAATATCCGAAGGACGCCCCAGACGCTTCGAGATCAATCTCGCATTCAATCAAGCTTGCTGCCAAGGATCCCGCCCCCGTATTGCCGTGCCGTAGGCAAAGTGAACGCCAAAAATCGCGTCGAGGGGAAGGACGAAATCCGGCGCCGGTCTCCTAAATCGAGGCGAACGGGCGGGATCGACAGCGGGGTTTGCCGACACGCCCGCGTCAACCAAACCTGACAGCACCGTCCGCCGAGCCTGTGTGCGCCGCGGCGTGGACACCTTGATCGTCATCATTTTTTTACTTCTGATTTTCTATGCATCTGAAATATCAGAAGAAAGCGCGATTGACTGCGACAACGATTCCGCAAAGAACGGATAACCCACGGAAATGACAGGCAAAGTTTACACTAGCAAATGTCAACAAAAGTTGACATATTGGAGTCGGGTGAACCGGATTTAGGACCGATGGATGAACGACCCCCGCATCCGTCCAGTGGTCTGGCTGACACCCAAGCGTGCCTAACCAGACCAACTTAAGGAGGTCCTAATGTCTGATGATCCAGAAAAAGTCTGGCCAACCGGCCTGACGCTGCACGAGGCGGAGGAGGTGCACAGCTACCTCATCGACGGCACTCGTGTATTCGGCGCAATCGCGCTTTTGGCACATATCCTGGTGGCGGCTTCGACGCCGTGGCTCGGGTAAGGGGGTACCACCATGAATAACGCAAAAATGTGGTTGGTCGTTCCCCCGGCTGTTGGTGTCCCGGTGTTCCTGGGTGCCGTGGCCGTCGGGTCGTTCTCGGTTCACGTGGCTGTTCTGAGCAACACCTCGTGGGTTTCCGATTTCCTGTCCGGTCAAGAACTTGGCTATGGTGATGAGCAAGCAGCCCTCCAACTGGAGCAGGCTGAAATTGCAAATGCCAGCTATGTTCTGCCGCTGGAAAACGGCGCACAAGAAGTGACGGTCATTCTGCCCGACGGCACCGTGACCAGTGCGATCCTGCATGGCCAGACAGCCATCGACGCATCCTACCGGGTGCCGCCGATCGAACAGACACACTGAGAGACTTGGCCCTGTACGACCGGACTTCCCGGGCCAAATCGCAAGATCATTGGTTGCCCCAGTTGTGATTGGGGCAACCAAATCGAACAAACAGGTCGTGCGTGATGCAAAGCCTTAAATCCATCACCGTGAACAAGCTGGCGACCATCGGGCCCCGGTTTCTTCCCTTTGCCGACGTGGCAACGGATGATGTGCCGCTGTCGCGGCTGCTGCGCCTGTCCCTGTTCCAAGTCACGGTCGGCATGGCCTTGGTGTTGCTTGTTGGCACCCTGAATCGTGTGATGATCGTGGAACTGAATGTTCCCGCGAGCCTTGTCGCCGGTATGCTGGCGCTGCCGCTGGTCTTTGCCCCATTCCGCGTCTTGATCGGATTCAAATCTGACGCCCATGTCTCGGCGCTTGGCCTGAGACGGATTCCCTACATCTGGAAAGGCACCCTCTATCAGTTTGGTGGATTTGCCATCATGCCGTTTGCGCTGTTGGTGCTGTCCGGATACGGCGAGGCGGTCGATGCGCCACGTTGGTTGGGGCTGTCATCCGCTGCGCTGGCCTTCCTTCTTGTCGGGGCCGGGCTGCACATCGTGCAGACCGTCGGCCTCGCGCTTGCGACCGATCTTGTCCGCGAAGAAGATCACCCGAACGTAGTTGGCTTGATGTACGTGATGCTCCTGGCGGGCATGGTGGTGGCGTCCTTGGTGTTCGGCCTGCTGCTCGATCCCTACACACCGGGCAAACTGATTCAGGTCATCCAGGGCTGCGCCGTCACGACGGCTGCCCTGAACCTGTTTGCAATGTGGAAACAGGAGCCACGGGATCGCGCCCGCGCCCGCCAGATGGCGGCCGCCCCACCTGCGGATTTTGGCGCCGCATGGCGTGGCCTGATCAACCAAAGCGGCATGATGCGCCTGCTGGTGGTCATCGCCTTCGGCACGTTCGGCTTCGGCATGGCGGACGTCCTGCTTGAGCCCTATGGCGGCCAGGCCCTTGGCCTGTCGGTTGCCAATACCACCCGCCTGACGGCCTTGCTCGCCGGCGGCTCGTTGATTGGGTTCGGCGTGGCCTCGCGGGTTTTGGGGCAAGGCGCATCGCCAGCGCGGCTCAGCCGTATTGGCGCCGCGATTGGCATTCCCGGCTTTGCCGCAATCATTTTGGCCTCGCAGGTCATTGGCGCCCCCCTCTTTGTTCTGGGGACCGTTGCGACGGGACTTGGCGCCGGATTGTTCGGACACGCGACGTTGACCGCAACGGTTCGCGAGGCCCCCGACCACCAGGTCGGCCTTGCCCTTGGGTCATGGGGCGCGGTGCAGGCGACGGCCGCCGGGATCGGCGTCGCGCTTGGAGGCATTGTCCGGGACGTGCTGGTTGAAATGGCGCCAGAAGGCGGACTTGCGCCGCACGCGCCCTATAATGTGGTGTTCTCGATCGAGATGCTATTCCTTGCCCTCGCCGTGTTGGTGGCCTTGCCACTGGCCGCGCGGAGTGGCCAACACAGAGGCGGGTCCCGTTCGGCCCGCACAGAGTCTGAAGCGGCGGAGGTACTATGACGAACGTTATCACTCGGTTTTTCGATGACGCGGCCCGGGCGCGCGCGGTGCGGCAGGAACTGGTCGTGCGGCAGAACTTTCCGCCCGGGATCGTCTTTGTCTACGACAAGCGCGACGGTTTTCTGGAGCGCATGGCCGGCCTGAAAATTGATGACCGCGCAGCGCAAACGTACCACGACCGGATGTCAAACGGTGGCGCGATGGTGTTGGTGCGCGCCGGTTACCAACCGCTTGGCGTCGCGCGCATCGCGCGCGAGACCATGGATGAAATGGGGTCCGTCTACTTCGGCGAAGACCTTGTGGAAGAGGTTCGTGTCAAGGATGAGCGCCAGCCCCTGCTCAGCGTCATGACCGGGCACCCCCATATCCTGACGCGCCCGAAAAATCCGGACATGACGACGGTGCACATGGCGAACTGGCCGATCCCGTTGATCAGCCGGAGAAAACCGTTCAACGAAACGATCATCCCGCGGCACGGGCGCATGGCGGCCTGGCCGTTCCCCCTGACCAATCGGCACAAGCCGTTCAGCGAAACCCTGTTCGAACGCCACGCCCATATGGCGAACTGGCCGATCCCCCTGCTGAGTGATCGGAAGCCGTTCACCGGCTCAATCTTCTCGCGGCATGCACGGATGGCAAACTTCCCGCTGCCTCTGATCAGCCGACGCAAACCCTTTACGGGCACGCTGATCGGTAAGCATTCGCGCATGGCCAACTGGCCCTTCCCGCACCTGATCAACGGCAAGCCAAGCAACAATGCCCTGATCCCCAACGGACCGCGGATGGCAAACTTCCCGATCTCGCTCCTGAGCAGTCGCAAACCGTTCACCGGTTCGATCTTCTCGCGGCATGCACGGATGGCGAACTTCCCGATTGGCTTGATCAGCAAACGCAAGCCAATCACGGCATCCATCATCCCACGGCACGGACGCATGGCGGCCTGGCCGATCCCGCTCATCTCTCGGCGGTCCAACATGAAACAAGGTGGCCCGCAGAGTTTCTCGCTGTCCCGGATGTTGGGTCTGCCGACGGTCGTGCGCCGGTAGGCGACGCGGGACGGATATCACATTCAACAGAACAAAGCCCGGCCCATGGCCGGGCTTTCGTCATCATGGCGCCAGAGCCCAAACGCGCCCCGCAACGCCCAGACGGGCACACGCAATCACACGTCGGGCCAGCGCCACCACGAGGGTCGGTTCTTTAGGATTCGAACCCTTCTCCGGCCTGCCGGTAGGCGTCGCGCGGCGGCGCAAACACATCGAGAACCCGGGCGCCATCCGGGCCGGCCTTGAACCCATGCTCGACCCCGCCGGGCGTGCGCCAAAAATCACCTTCGCGCACAGGAACCGGCACCCCGTCCTGGATGCGCGTGCCGCTGCCCTCCAACAGGACCCCCCATTGCTCTTCCGGGTGCGCATGGATCGACCCCTCGCTGTGGGGCTCGAAGCTGACGATGGATAGCATCGCCTGGTCCCCGGGAAACACGCGGGTCGTAATGCCGTCGGCCAGAGTGCGCGGCACCCCGCGGCTCAAATCCGCGAAGTTAAAGAAAGTGTCCGGTTTCATGCTGTGTTTCTCCTCCAACGCGGATTGCCTCAGATGCGCAGGTCAAAAATCTCGTAGGTCGTTTCGCCGGAACGGATGCGGGCCCGGATGTCTTCCTCGCGTGCGGCAACGGCTGTGACCTGGGCCAACACGTCCGAGGCCGCGTCCGCGGGGATCACGACAACCCCGTCATCATCGCCGACGACGATGTCACCGGGATGCACCAGCACGCCGCCAACCGTGACGGGGATGTCGATGTCGCCCGGTTCCGTTTTTGCCGTCGCCTCGGGGTGAAAGCCGCGGCAGAACACTTGAAATCCAAGCGCCGCAATGTCGGACCGGTCCCGGACCGTGCAATCGAACACCGCCCCGGCCATGCCTTTCGCCAGACAACCGTCGGCCAGCAGATCCCCGAACGGGCCAAACCGGTCGGACGCGCCGCCATCGACGACGAGCAGATCACCCGGCGCGGCGACGTGCACCGCGCGGTGGATGGCCCCGTTCTGGCCCGGACGAATGCGAACCGTCCTGGCCCGGCCCGCGATCCGCTGATCCGGAAGGAGCGGTTTGATGGACGACGCGACCGCCATGACCCGCGCGTCCGCGTTGCACAGGTTGCCGGTTGGAAAGGGCGCAAAGGCCGAGGGATCAATCATGGTGCGTCGTGCCTGTTCAGGAAGTCACCCATCGCCGCCCAAAGCGCAGGTGGGTTGGCGTACATCGGAAAGTGCGCGGAATGGGCAATCTCGATCACCTCCACGCCTTTGGCCGGAAGGGTCGGAAGGTAGGACAAATGTCGGTTCTGCGCGCCGTAGATGAAGCACCGGGGACACGCCAGACCGGTGAACATGTCCATCAAGGGGGCAGTATCCGACAGGTCCACCATCGAGGTGAAGATCGGCTTGAACGTCGTGCTTCGCACCTTCAGAGGCAAAGCCGCAGCATACAGCGCCGAGCTGTAATCGACCCGCGCGCGCACACGTTCGATGAACCCGCGCGCGAAGGCCTCGGGCGTGTCCGCCGGGTGCTCCATGATCTGTCGCGACAAGAAGCAGTCCTCGGGGGCGATGTTGCCCTCGATGTCGAGAAAACTCAGGACACGATCGCCGCTCTCATGCGCCAGATAGAGCCCGGTCAAGCCTCCCATCGAATGGCCGGATAGGTGAAACTGGTCCAGCCCCAGGGCATCGCAGGCCGCGCGGGCGGTCTTCACGAGGAAGGGGATGGACAGCGCGTCGGGATCGGCAATCTCTGTCTCGCCACAACCGGGGGCATCCCACGCGATCAGGCCGCGATCTGCCATCGACGGATGCTGAGCAAAGTCGGCGTAGTCTTCCTTCGTGGACCCAAAACCATGCAGGGCGACCAACGGAGGGCGTCGCCCCTCTTTCCGAAGACATGCGAGGCGCACAGCTACGCCGTCTACAGTCAGGTCGACCTCATCCCGTTCCATGGATCCCAACCGATTCTCAAATCAACTCATGATGGGTCTAGACGATTCGACGCCAATTTGATAGTATTTCCGCATGATCGACGCAAAAGACCAAGAAATTCTGTCCATTCTTCTTGAAAATGCCGCGATTTCCAAAGCCGAGATTGCGCGGCGTGTTGGCCTCGCGGCGTCTGCGGTATCCGAACGCGTGCGCACGCTTGAAGCGGAAGGTGTCATTCAGGGCTACGAAGTCCGTTTGAATCCGCACGCCTTGGGGAAGTCCTTGCTGGCTTTCGTATTTGTGACAGACGCAAAACCGAGCCTTGGCTTTGACACAGCGGCGGCACTTTCATCGGTGTCGGGGCTTGAAGAGCTTCACAAGATCGCCGGAGACGACTGTTATCTTCTGAAGATCCGCGCTTCCGGCACCGACGAACTGAACGAGATTATCGAAACCCAGATCAATCCGGTTCAATCGGTCACGCGTGTTCGGACCACCATCGTGCTCAACGCCGTCGCAGAACGCCCCTGCCTTGCCGGGCATGTG
The DNA here is from genome assembly GCA_963921255.3 of Paracoccaceae bacterium. Taxonomy (GTDB): domain Bacteria; phylum Pseudomonadota; class Alphaproteobacteria; order Rhodobacterales; family Rhodobacteraceae; genus JANSYL01. Next base: position 512,239 of record CAWUEW020000002.1, read on the forward strand.
TTCTGAAACAACGCCCCGCGCACCCCGGACCTGCTTGTTTCTTGCCGCATCCCGCGTTTAGGTCCTGCCTGACAGAATACGGGAGTGAGACACATGCCAATCCAGATCGACGCGACCCAGTTCAAGAATATAGCCGTTGACGATCAGGAGGATGGCGTCTGGGTTGTTACGTTGAACCGACCCACCAAGCGAAACGCACTCGACCTTCAAACCATCGAGGAATTGGTCCAGTTCTTCTCCACTGCGCCCCGCGCCGGTGTGAAAGCCATCGTCCTGGCCGGGTCGGGTGATCACTTCTGTGCGGGTCTCGACCTGATCGAGCACCATGACGAAGACCGCAGCCCGGCCGATTTCATGCATGTTTGCCTGCGGTGGCATGAGGCCTTCAACAAGATGGAATATGGCGGCGTACCCATCATTGCCGCTTTGCAAGGCGCTGTGGTCGGCGGCGGTCTGGAACTGGCCAGCTCTGCCCATATCCGGGTGATGGACCGAACGGCCTATTTTGCCTTGCCCGAAGGACAGCGAGGTCTGTTCACCGGGGGCGGCGCAACCATTCGGGTGACCGACCTCGTCGGCAAGGCCCGCATGATCGACATGATGCTGACAGGACGGGTCTACCAAGGGCAGGACGCGGTTGATGTGGGCCTCGCCCAGTACATCGTCGACGGGTCCAGTTTCGACGCCGCGATGGATCTGGCACGGCGCGCGGCCGAGAACCTGCCCTTGTCCAATTTCGCGATCTGTTCGGCGGTCAGCCATATGCAGAACATGTCGGCGCTGGACGCAGCCTATGCCGAAGCGGTCGTGGCTGGCGTGGTCAACACCCAGCCCGATGCGCGCGCCCGTCTCGCGGCATTCGCAGACAAAAGCGCCGCGCGCGTGCGGCCAAATTCAGAGTAGAGCACCGGACCGCGCGACGGGCGAACCCTTCCCTGCCCGTTGGGAACGGTTGCGCGGCTCAGGTCCGGCTGCCGGGCCGGATGCAATGCCCTTGCGCGCCGTGTCGGACCAAAGGGTGCCCATGACCGGCGGCGTTCAACTGGCCACGCGCCCCTGCCGGTGGTTCTGCGTCGCCGCCGTCGAGAGCGCTTGCACAAGATCCTGCGGACCTTCGGGGATGATCCCTGTCGGGTTGAGAGCTTTGATCGAATAATACCCCGCCTTGATATGATCGAGGGACACGGTCTCTCGCACCCCCGGCACAGCCAGCATGGTGTGGAGGTATCCGTGCAAGTTGGGATAGTCGGCGATGCGCTTGCGATTGGTTTTGAAGAGCCCGTGATAGGCTGCGTCAAAGCGGATCAGGGTCACGAACAACCGGATGTCGCTTTCGGTCAACCGTTCCCCAAACAGGAAAGCGCGTCCATCGCCCAAGCGCGCCTCCAGTTGGTCTAGCGCATCGAAGACCATTGCGTTCGCTTCGTCATAGGCGAACTGCGAAGATGCAAAGCCCGCCTTGTACACGCCGTTGTTGAGCCGGTCGTAGAGCCACAGGGCCAATGCGTCGATATCTTCCGCCAGATCAGCCGGATAGAGCGACGGTGTCTCCGGCGTCAGATCGGCAAATGCGGTATCGAACATCCGCAAGATGTCCGCGCTTTCGTTGTTCACGATGGTGTTTCGCTGCGTGTCCCAGAGGATCGGAACCGTCGCACGGCCGGTAAAATGCGGATCGGCCCGCGTATAGAGCTCGTGCATGTAGCCCGCCCCGAACAACGGATCGCGATCGCTGCCGGGATAGTCGCCGAAGGACCATCCCTGATCGGTCAGGGCGGGCTCGACCACGGTGACGGGGATCAGATCCTCCAGCTTCTTGAGCTTCCGCGCGATCAGCGTGCGCGACGCCCAGGGGCAGATGAGGGCCACATTCAAACGGTACCGTCCCGCTTCGGCCTTGAACCCGCCCACGCCCGTGGGTCCTGGTCGACCATCCGGCGTGATCCAGTTCCGGAAACTGGAGGTTTGGCGGACGAACCGGCCATCGCCGTCGGCCTTCTGCACCGGATGCCATTTGTCGGTCCATTTGCCATCGATCAGCATGGGGGGCTCCTCAGGATGGGGTGAGTGTCACGGTCACGCCCGAGGGCGCGATCTGGCGTGTTGGCTGAATGTCGGCCTCCGGCGCGATGGACAGGGTGATATCCGTCAGTCCGGTGACCGGCCCCTCCGGACGTGCCGCGCTGCGGCTGCGCCAGATGTTGGCCGCAATCTGATGGTGATACCCGCCAGAGCCAAAGAAGCTTCCCCCCGGATAGCGGGCCATGACCTCGAACCCCAGATCCCGCCAAAAGGCTTCGGCGGCCGGGATGTCCGTGGTCTGCAGGTGCACATGGCCAATACGCAGCGCCGCGGGCGCACCGGTCCAGGCCGGGGCTTGGGCGAACCGCGACAGGTCCAAGGGATCGCTCGGCATGTTCAGCGTCCCGGTCGCATCGTGCCATTGGGACATCGGACGGTCGGCATAGACCTCGATCCCGTTGCCTTCGGGGTCGGTCAGATAGATGGCTTCGGACACGTTGTGATCCGAGGCGCCGAGCAACGGAACGTTCAGTTCAGCCAGGTGATGCAGCCACGCGGCCAAATCCGCTTGGGTCGGCATCAGGAATGCGATGTGAAACAGGCCCGGGGCGCGGGGATCTTTTGGTGCAGCGTCCGGCCGGTGGACCAGATGCAGGAACGGGGTGTCGGCACCAAGAATGATTTCAGCGTTGCTTTCGCCAAAGCGTTTCAAGCCGAGCAGCGTTTCATAGAAGGTGGCCATGCCGACCAGGTCCTGCACCGCCAGGGTGACATCGCGCACCGAAAGCGGCGCGGCGTTGAGGTCGAAATGGGCAGAACGCGGGGACAGAGACATTGGGCAGGTCCTTCGGGTTGGGTCGGTCGGCGCCGGGACAATCGGCGCCGACCAAAGTATTAGGCGGTCGCTGCGCCCATGGCCTTGGGAAGGCGAACCGCATAGGCGCCGTTGCCCAGAAGCGCGCTGACGACTAGCGTGATCGCCCAGAAGGCAGGGAATTCCCAACCGCCACCCTGGTTTGAGAACAACCAACCATAACCGGCGTGGACATAGGTGGCCCCCAACAGCACCGGCAGCAGCGCGAGCGAGACATAGCGCGTACCGATCCCGGCGATCAGGGCCAGACCGCCGACAATTTCACCGGCGATGGTGGCGTAGGCGAGGAAGCCGGGAAATCCGACGCTTTCGAAAAAGCCCACCGTGCCCGGCACGGTGAAGACGAAGATCTTGAGAAGCCCGTGGGCGAGGAATAGCGCGCCCAGGGACACCCGCAGGATCAGGGCGGCGTAAGCGTCGTTGTTTTGGTCGGTCATGGTGAACTCCGTAGCAGGGATGTGGCCGGTTGGCCGGAGGGTTGAATTCGGTTGGATGGGCCTTGGCGCATCCGATGACCGCTACATGACATCGACCACTGTTCCGAAAAACATCACTATTGACGAATGACTTTCGCCGATACATTCACAATCTATGGATAGCATGGATGGATTGCGGACCTTCGTTTCGGTGATTGAAACCGGGTCCTTCACGGCGGCGGCGGACAGGCTCGGCATTTCGAAAAAGCTGGCCAGCAAATACCTGGCCGAGATGGAGACGCGCCTGGGCGTAAAGCTTCTGCACCGCACGACCCGTCGGTTGAGCCTGACAAGCGCGGGGCAACGTTACTATCCACGCGCCATTGCGCTGATCGAAGAGTTCGACGCCATGGCCGCCGATGTGCGCGACGCCGAGACGGGCTTGGGCGGTGTGCTGCGCGTCTCTGCCCCGGTTGGCTTCGGGGAGGTTTACCTCCAGGGCATCCTGGCCGAGTTCGGGGCCGCACATCCGGATCTGGTGATCGATCTGCGCCTGAACGACCGTTACGTGGATTTGGTGGCGGAGGGCTTCGATCTCGCCGTTCGGATTGGCAGTCTGGAGGACTCCTCGCTGGTGTCGCGCCGTCTGGGCGAAACCTGCCTGATGGCGGTCGCCAGCCCGGCCTACCTCGCGCGCGCAGGCGCGCCCGAAACACCGGGCGATTTGGCGGCGCATGCCTGTCTGCGCGACAGCAACTACCGCAGCGGGCAAAGCTGGCCGTTTGAAGTGGACGGCACAACGCAGAAAGTCGCCGTAAGCGGTCCATTCCTGGTCAACAGCGCGACCGCGGTTGCCCGGTTGGCCCGCTGCGATCTGGGCATAGGCCTGTGCCCGGATTTCGCCGTGGCCGACGATCTTTCCGCCGGTCGGCTGGTTCAGGTTTTGTCCGACTTCCCGTCCCGCACACTCGGGATTCAGGCCGTGTTTTCGGACGCCCGCCGCCTCCCGGCCCGCACACGGGCGGTGCTCGACCATCTGGTCGAAGCCTTCCGGTCCGTGCCGTGGCGCGCGGTGTCCTAAGCGGCGTCGCGCAAACCCAGAATTCTGCGCGCCTGTGCCGGGGTCGCCACGGGACGGTCGTGCGCGGCACAGATGTCCGCCGTGCGCGCGACGAGGGCGGCGTTCGACGGCGCCAAGGTGTGCCGGTCGATGCGCACATTGTCTTCGAGACCCGTCCGGGCGTGCCCCCCAGCGGCAATCGCCCACTGGTTGAGGACGGCTTGGTTGGCACCGATCCCCGCCGCACACCACGGCGCATCGGCGCCAAACAAGCGGTGCACCGTTTTAACATAGAAATCGAACACGTCCTTGTCGGCGGGCATGGCGTTCTTCACACCCATGACAAATTGCACGTAGGGCGTGCCGGCCAACTGGCCCTTGTCCGCCATCTCCTTGGCCTTGAGGATGTGGCTCAGGTCAAAGGCCTCGATCTCGGGCTTTACGTCATGGGTCAGCATCTCACTGGCAAGCCAAGCCACCAGATCAGGCGGATTTTCATAGACCCGGTTCGGGAAGTTGTTCGAGCCGACTGACAGAGACGCCATGTCAGGGCCCAGGGGCAACATGCCCCCGCGCTCGGCCCCGGCGCCAGATCGCCCACCGGTCGAGAACTGGATGATCATGCCGGGGCAATGCGCCTCGAGCCCTTCCTTCAGCCGCGCGAACTTCTCTGGATCGCTGGATGGGGTCTGATCATCGTTGCGGACATGCGCGTGCACGATGCTGGCCCCGGCTTCAAAGGCTTCATGCGTGCTTTCCACCTGTTCCGACACCGAGATCGGCACCGCCGGATTGTTTTCCTTGCGCGGCAAAGACCCGGTGATTGCCACGCAGATGATGCAAGGGGATCCGGTCATGCCTGCGCCAAGACGAAATCGTGCTCGACAAGGTAGAAGGGGGTGTCAAAGCCCGCAGCCTCGATCGCGGCCGGATCTTCGATCAATTCGAACTTGGCCATCAGGCTTTCCTTCACCCCGAACACGGCGTCCGAATGGATGTATTCATCGTCCGGATCGAAGATATGGGTGGTGAGGGTCTCGTACCCGTCGGCTTCGAAAATGTAGTGGAAATGGGCCGGACGGAACGGATGCCGACCGAGGGACTTCAGCAACTGACCGACCGGTCCGTCATCTGGGATCGGATAGTAGCGCGGCTTGATCGCCCGGAAGAAATACGCCCCGTCGTCGCCCGTCCGGAACACACCACGCAGGTTGAAGTCGGGCTGGATGCCCTTCTGCTGGACATCGTAGAAGCCTTCATCATTGGCCTGCCAGACGTCGATCTTGGTTCCGCCGATCGGGTTGCCATCCGTGTCGAGGACGCGCCCGCGGATCAGCATCGGCTCGCCCTTTCCGTCAAGGCAGATGTTCGATCCCATTTCCATCTCGGGCGCGTCTTCCAGATGGAACGGCCCAAGAACGGTCGATTCCGATGCGCCCGATGGTTTGCGGTTGTTGATCGCATCCACCAGCATCGACACCCCGAGGATATCCGACAACAGGATGAATTCCTGCCGCCAGTCGGTGCAGGTATGGCCGGTGTCGGTCAGGAACATGATGGTCTTGAACCATTCCTCCTGGGTCGGCTCCATCTCCTTGATGGCGGCGTGCATGTGCTTGACGATGATGTTGATGCACTCGCGCAACCGGTCGTCCGTCGCGTTCGCGTTTCGCGCGGCCACGACCTCGGCGCTGTTCTCTTCGGTGAAATACCCGTGTTCGTGGGTCAGATCCATCTCGCTTACTCCGCTGCGATGCTGGCCGCCTGATCGCGACCGAGAATGCTTGTCAAAACCCGGCGCAATTCGCCTTCCGGATCCTCAACCATGTCTTCCGCCCGCCAGCTCACGTGCTGATCGGGGCGCACAAGCAGACAGCCGGTGTCGCCGATCTCGCGCGCGCGGGCCCAATCGCCAGTGTGATCCACATAGGTCTGGCGCGGCCCGATGACGTGAACCCGGATCGGCAATCCGAACTCCGCCCCAACCGTGTCGGCCGCCGCTTGCCAGGCCTCGCCACCAATCCCGGTCAGAAGGGTGAACTGGCCGCGGCCGCACAGGTCCAAGGTCGACGCCTTGTCGCCGCTGTCATGGTCGAACACCCAAACATGCGGGATGCGGGCCCCCGGCCAGGTGGTCGGCTGGTAGTGCAGTTCGGCGTCCAGTTCGAAGGCCGGTTCCATTTGCCCGTCCGTCACCACGGCATCGGACTTGTAACGTTGGTTCATCTCCACGCCGTGGGCGTCGAATTCGTACTTCTTGAAGGCGATGGCGTCGCGGATGGCAGCGCGCTGCGCCTCGGCCTCGGGGCCGGCGTCGCAGCGGGCATCCATGTTCGCCTGGATTTTCGCGTGGTCGGTGCCGCCGGTCATGCCAAGGGACTCGAAGATCGGGCCGAATTCTCCGATCGACTGGTTCGCACGTGTCACGATCTGTTTGGCCACAGGCGCACGTTCGACACTGTAGGTATCCAGAAGCGCGTCCGTGGCTTGGCCCTTGATTACGGCTGCCAGCTTCCACGCCAGGTTGAAGCCATCCTGGATCGAGGTGTTCGACCCCAAGCCGTTCGACGGGGGATGGCGATGCGCCGCGTCGCCCATGATGAAGACGCGATCCTTCTGCATGTGGGTCGCGTACATGTTGTTCACGGTCCAGGTGTTCGCGCTGAGAAGTTCGATATCCAGATCGGGGTCGCCGACCAGTTGGCGCGCCACCTGCGTGGCCATCGCCTCGTCAACAACCGGCGGTTCTTCGTTGATGTCGTAACCCCAGACAATCAGCCACTCGTTCCAGGGGCGCACCATGCGCACGAGGCCCATGCCGATCCCGCCGACGTCTGACCCGGGCTGCATCACCCAGTAAAGAACGCTCGGACGGTGGGCGACGTATTTGCTGAGATCCGCCCGGAACACGATGTTCATCGAGCCGCCCACGCCCATCTGCCCTTCAAACGGCAGACCCGCGTGTTCGGCCACCATGGAATTCCCGCCATCGGCGCCGACAAGGTATTTCGACCGAATTTCGAACTCGCGCCCCGACAGCCGATCGCGGCAGGTCGTGGTCACCCCGTCCGCGTCCTGCACGTGGCTCAGGTATTCGGTGCTCATGCGGGCCTGGGTGCCGCGCTTGCAGGCCGTGCCGAACAGGATCGGTTCCATGAAGGTCTGCGGCAGGTCGTTCATCATGGTCGGGCTCGACAACAGATGCTCGGCCTTGGACAGCGGGTGGTTGCCCCAGGACTTCATCCGCCCGATCTCTTCGCCCGCCAGGCTTTCGCAAAACACGTTCTCGCCCATCAGGTCCTGGTGCGCAGCATGCATATAGGCTTCGGCCTCAACCTCGTGACCCAGATCGCGCAGCACCTCCATCGTCCGTTGATTGGTGATGTGCGCGCGGGGGGTGTTGGCCAGCCAGCGGTAGCGGTTGATGGCCATGTTCTCGATCCCGTAGGAGGAAAGCAAAGCCGCGGTCACAGAGCCTGCGGGCCCGGTCCCAATGATCAGAACGTCGGTTTCGATTTCAGCCATGATTTCCTCCTCCAGAAGACGTGGACTGTTTGAATTTACGCGTCAGGCGCGCCGTCGAGTTTGCCGCCGCTCAGCCGCCGCCGAACGGGAAACAGTTGAATGCCGGTTTTGTCGTTGATGAGGCCCCAGATCCCGCGGGGCGCGAACAGCATCACGACGATGCCGATGATCCCGAGCGTGAACAGGTACCAGCTGCCATAGTCCGCCAGAAGCGACTGCAGCAGAAAGAAGATGATGACCCCAATGATGGGCCCTTCGATCGTGCCGATGCCGCCGATGATGACGATAAACAGGACATAGGCGGTCCAATCCGTGACGCTGAAAGCCGCGTCAGGGCTAATGCGGGCCTTTTGCACATAGATCAGCGCCCCGGCCAGCCCCGTTCCGAAGGCCGAGGTCAGGAAGACGAACCATTTCATGCGGTTGGCGTCGACGCCCACGGATTTCGCAGCCTCGGGGTTGTCGCGCACGGCCGAGAGAGCAAGGCCCCGTTTCGAGCGCAGCAGCGCATAGATCGCGGCGATCGTGGCCGCGGCCAGGGCCAGCGCCAACCAGTAGGTCAGGATGTCCCGCGCCGCCGAGTTGCGCACATCGAACAGGTCGGCGATCCACCCGGTCGCCCACATTTCCCGGGTCGCCGACCGCGGCAAAGAGGTCCCCGTGCCGCCGCCCAAGGCCTGCACCTGCGCCATGATCAGGCGCATCACTTCGGCAATCACCCAGGTGCCAATGGCGAAATATGGCCCTTGCAGGCGGAAGGCAAAAAACGCCGTGGGGATGGCGACGATCAGGGCGGCAACGCCGCCCAGAAGAATGGCCGGGATCGGGTCCATGCCGGCCAGGATCACCCCGCCGAACATGGCGTAAGCGCCCATTCCCACAAAGGCCTGCTGCCCGATCGACACCAGACCGCCATAGCCCGCCAGAAGGTTCCAGAACTGCGCCAGAACCAACATCGTCAGAATGAAGAACATGTCCAGGATCAGGCCGCGGCCCGCGAAAAAGGGCAGAAAGACCAGGACCGCGAAGATCGCCACCGCCACGGTCGCCGTGACCTGCGACGCCCGGGTGTGGGTCGACACAACGTAAGGATGGGTTGGATTTGCTTGGGTCATCAGTCCACCGCCCGAGGAAAGAGGCCGCGAGGCCGTACAAGAAGGACCAGAAGGAAGGCCACGTGGCCCGCCAGGATTTGCCATTCGGGATTGACCGCCGCGCCGATCGTCTGGGCGAGGCCGATGATGATGCCGCCCGCCAGCGTGCCCCAAAGGCTGCCAAGGCCACCGATGATGACGGCCTGGAACGCGTAGATCAGGCGTGCCGGCCCGATGCTTGGGTCAAAGTTCGACCGCATGCCGAGGTAGAGCGCTGCCAACGTCACCACGAGCATCGCAATCGCGGTCGCTTTCGCGAAGATATTGCTCGGGCGAATGCCCATAAGGCTCGCCGTGGTCGGATCGTCCGACGTGGCACGGAAGGCCCGGCCCAGTTCGGTGCGATAGAACAGCTGGTTCAAACCGACGATGACCGCCACCGCGGACCCAAAGGTCAGAAGCGGCAGCACGCCCACATTCACCACGCCCAGATCAATCGAGGCCGTCGAAATCGCGCCGGTCGGCAGGCGCTGGCTGTCCGCGCTAAAGCCCTCCAGCAGGGCGTTCTGCAGCGCGATGGACAAGCCGAACGTCACGAGAAGCGGCGGCAGAATGTCCGTGCCCAGGGTCCGGTTCAAAAGGTGTTTCTGCAGCCCCCACCCGAAGAGATACATCACCGGGGCCGCAATGGCCGCGGCCACGAAGGGTGACAGACCCAACAGGGTCACCAGAAGCAGGATCAGGTAGGCCGCCATCACGATGAAATCGCCATGGGCCAGATTCACCAGCCGCATGATTCCGAACACAAGGCTCAGACCGGCCGCGAAGAGGGCATAAAGGCCACCCAGCAAGATGCCTTGGACCAGCGTGTCGACCCAGATCATGCGCCCTGCCCTTTCTCTGTTTCAAAAATATCCCGGGGGAGGGCGAGGGGGCAGCGCCCCCTCGCGCGGGTCGACGCCGAAGGCGGCGAAACCAAAACCTGTGTCATGCGCTCACTCCGAAATAGGCAGCGTGGATGGCGTCACGGCTCAGGCTGTCGGGCGTGCCTTCCAGCGTCACGCGGCCCTCCATCATGCAGTAGACCCGGTCAGCGACCTTCATCGCCTGGCCGATGTCCTGCTCGACCACGATCAGGCTGGCGCCATTTTCTTGGATCTTGGGAACGGCCGCGTAGATGTCCTTGATGACCACCGGGGCCAGGCCCAGGCTGATCTCGTCACACAAAAGAACCTTCGGGTTCGACATCAGCGCCCGACCGATCGCAACCATCTGCTGTTGCCCGCCCGACAGCGCGGTGCCCGGGTTCGTCCTGCGCTCGGCCAGGATCGGGAACAACTCGTAGATGGACTGCAGGTTCCAGTAGCCGTCGACCTTGCGCCCATAGGTGCCGATCAAAAGGTTTTCCTCGACACTCAGTGACGGGAACAGCCGCCGGCCTTCCGGCACCATCGCAAGACCCAACGGAAGGATCTCATCCGCGCTCAACCCACCGATGGGCTGGCCCTCCAGCGTGATCATGTCCGGGCCATTCTGCAGAACCCCCGACAGCGACCGCATCAAGGTGGTTTTGCCCGCGCCGTTCGCGCCGATAATGGCAATCGTCTCGCCTTGGTTCAGGGCAATATCGACCCCGAACAGGGCCTGGAAATCGCCGTAATGGGCCGTCAGCCCTTGGGTGGTCAGAAGGCTCATACGTCGATCCCCAGGTAAATCTCGCGCACGTCCTGGCGGTTCATGATCTCGTCCGGGGCGCCAATGCCGATGACCTTGCCGAAATCCAGCACCAGCAAGCGTTCCACCACGCTTGTCAGCGCATGAAGAACATGTTCGATCCAGATGATCGTCACGCCCCGGGCGTGGACGGAGCGGATGGTTTCAATCAGCGCAACGCATTCGGCGTCCGTCAGGCCGCCCGCAATCTCGTCCAGCAACAACAGTTTCGGGTCGGTGGCCAGCGCCCGTGCCATCTCGAGCCGCTTGCGCTGCAGCAAGGACAAGCCCGCCGCCGGTTTGTTCGCCACCGCCAGAAGCTCGGTCTGATCCAGGATTTCGGCGCAGGCCTGCTGGACCTCCTTCTGATCCATGTTGCGCCCATGCATGGCCGCAACCAACAGGTTTTCGAACGCGGTCAGGTTGTCGAACGGCTGCGGAATCTGGAACGAGCGCCCCACCCCCGCAAAACACCGCTGCATCGCGGGCACGCGCGTGACATCCCGCCCTTCGAAGGCGACGGTGCCCTGATCCGGGGTCAGGTTGCCGGTGATCAGGTTGAACAAGGTCGATTTGCCCGCCCCATTCGGCCCGATAATGCCAAGCGCCTGTCCCTCGGGCACGTCAAAGCTGACATCGTCGGTCACTTTCAGCTGACCGAAGCTTTTCGACACGTTTTTCAGCTCAAGAATGGGCATGAAGCCTCCGTTTGGCGCGTCGGCAAACGCGCCATTGCGCCGGGGGGTAAGGGCGCACGCGACGGCGCGCGCCCCGGGTCACATCAGGCTGTGATTTCTTCCATCACGCCGCCGGTCGGAATGTCCGGCTGGTCCGAGTTGTCGACGATCACGAGGTCGTAGCCGCCCCCGTCACGCAGACGCCACTGGCCACCCACCAAGGGGGTTTTGGCCACGTTCGCCGCCGCAAAGGGCGGCAGACCGGCGCCATCAAAGGCAATGCGGCCGACGAGGCTGTCCAGTTGCGTCGCAGCGATGGCTTCGGCAACCGCGTCGGGGTCCGAACTGTCATCGACACGGCCCATGACATTGGCCGCCATTTCAAACAGCGCGTGCACAAAGCCGATGGGCTGCGTCCACTGGCGTCCGGTCGCAGCGGTGAAACCGGCCGCCACTTCGGCCGCGGTCTCGCCGGTCACAGACGAGCTGAACGGGTGCGAGGGCGACCACCAGACCTCGGAGCTGAGGTTGTGGCCCGTATCCCCAAGCGCTTCCACCGCCTGCGGGAACAGGATCGCCTTGCCGATCGACGCGGCCTTGGGCGTAAAGCCCTGTTGCTTGGCCTGCGTCCAGAAGGTGGTGAAATCGGGCGGGATCGGAACGCCGGTCACGATCTCCACATTGTTGCTGCGGAACGCGTTGATCTGGGCGCTGAAGTCATCGGTCAGGTTCTGGTAGCCCCCCGGATCGGTCAGCCTGTATCCCAAGTCGTTCAGGACCGGTGGGAAGCCCACGTTCGGGTCACCCCACGCGTTGCCATCCCCGTCATTGGGGAACAGGCCGCCCACCTGCTGGTTCGTCGACAATTGGCTCCACATCGACGTGAAGACCGAGATCACATCCTCGAGGCCCCAGAAGAAGTGATAGCTGTAATAGAACCGCTCCCACGAGCCCGGATCGCCCGGGTTGCCCTGCTGGCCAATGAAGTAGGGCTGCCAGGGGGCAACGGTGGAGATGCAGGGGATTTCCTCGGCTTCGCAGGTGGTCGCGACCGGGTTGGTGGTCTCAGGCGTCGAGGCCACCAGCATCAGGTCGATCTCGTCATCGATGATCAGTTCGCTCGCGACATCGGCGGCCCGGTTCGGGTTGGACTGGCTGTCCTTGACGATCACCTCGAAATTCGCGCCAACTTCGGAGTTCGCGAACGCATTCAAGATGAACTGGTCCGCCTCTGAAAAGGCTGCAAGCGGGCCGGATTGCGGGCTGACATAGCCCAGACGAATGCGGGCGCCCTGGGCGATGGCCGGGGCGGCCAACCCGCCAGCGGCCAACGTCAGACCGGCGGCACTGGTGGTTTTCAATAGGTTACGGCGTGTGATCATGTTCGTCCTCCCAAACGAAGTATGGTGATGTCAGGCCTGCGGTGCGGCGCCCTCCCAGGCGCGGCCGAGCAGGGCGCGGATTCCGTCTTTGGTGATCTCGCGCGGGTTCCAGTACGGATTCTTGGTGGCCAGGTCGGCCATGCGATCCAGATCGGCTTCAGCGACGCCGAGGTCCCTCAGCGCAATGGGCGCCCCAAGCGTTTTGGCAAACGCCCACAGCCCAACACCGGGGTCATCGTGGCCATACATCGCTGCAACCGGGGCAAGCTCGGCTGCTGCGGACGGCCGGTTGTAGGCGGTCGCGTGGGGCAGGATGATGGCGTGGGTTTCCGCGTGCGGCAGGTTCAGCGAACCGCCCAAGGTGTGGCAAAGCTTGTGGTGCAAAGCCATGCCGACCTGCCCCAACACCGTGCCGCAGGCCCAGGCGCCTTCCTGTGTGGCCTGGCGGGCGGTCAGATCGGACGGGTTGGCCAGCACGTCCGGCAACGCGCGCTGAAAGGCCTCGAGCCCGTTCAGGGCAAGTGCAGTGCTGGCGTCCGTGCGGTCCTTGGCAAAGAGCGCCTCCACGGCATGGGCCATGGCGTTCAATGCACTCGTGATGGTCATTGGCACCGGCAGGGTCGCGACCAGTTCGGGGTCGTAGAGGACAATGTCGGGCCGCAGGCGCGGGTCGCTCATCGTCGTTTTCACACCATTCTCGGTCTGGCCGAGGATTGGGGTGCATTCGCTGCCGGCGTAGGTCGTGGGCAACGCGATCTGCACGATATCAGTGCGCAACGCCAAGGCCTTGCCAAGCCCGATGGTCGAGCCGCCACCCGCCGACAGAACCGAGTCGGCGCCAGCCTCCTGCAGGTGCGCCAAGGCTTCTTCAGTCACATCGGTGGGCGTGTGCATTGCGGCTTTCGAAAAGATGCCGGCCGCCATCGGACCAAGCGCCTCGGCCAATTCCAAGCCCAGATCCGACTGGTGCGGCGTGGTCAGGATCAGCGTCCGCGCGCAGCCTGCCTGTTCAACATGTGTGCGGACCTGTTTGCGCAGCCCCGCGCCAAAGGCGACGACTTGGTCAGTGGCAAGGTGTTCGGTGTCCAGCACGGTCGATTCCCCATCGGTTTCTCAAACCGTGGCACGGAAGAATGGGCATCTTGATCGAATCCGAGTGCCTTTTTATAACTTTCCGTTATGAAGCTGGATCCGCGCCACCTCGAAATGTTGTTTGCCATCGTTGAAAAGGGTGGATTGACCGAGGGCGCCGAGATGCTCGGGAAGTCACAACCGAGCGTCAGCCGCTCCTTGTCGATCCTGGAAGACCGGATCGGGATCCCGCTGTTCGAGCCGGACCGGCGACCGCTGCGACCCACGGAATTGGGTTTGGCGCTGGCAGCCGAGGGGCAGAAAATTTATCAGGCCGGCCGCCAAAGCTCCGAAGTCCTGACCCAATATCGCGACGGCAAATCCGGGGCCGTCCGGGTCGGCGGCACCCCGTTCTTTTTGGACGGTGTGATCTCGGGCATGCTGGCCGCTTTCCAGTTCGAGCGCCCGGATGTGCGGATCGATCAGGTCTACGGGTACATGAACGATCTGATCCCGCGCTTGCAGGATGGCTCGCTTGATCTGGCGATCCTGCCCATGCGGGCCTCATCCATCCCCGAGGGCCTGGCCTTTGAGGAAATTCTGCCGGGGCGGAACGTGATCGCCTGCCGCGCGGGGCACCCCTTGACCAGAAAGGGTTCCGTCAAACTTGCCGATATCGGCAAATACCCCTGGATCGCGCCGCCGGCCGACAGCCCGCTTTACCAGGATTTGCGCGCCGTCCTGAAGGAGATCGGGATCAAGGACTTCAAGGTCAGTTTCACCGGCGGCTCCCTCAGCGCGACGGCAAACATCCTGATCGGGTCGGACGCCCTGACGGTTCTGCCGTTTTCGGTGGTGTTCATGATGCGCAGCCAACGCGCCGTCAGCGCCCTATCCATCCGGATTGGCGATCCGGATCGGCATCTCGGCGTTCTGACCAATCGCGAAACCGCCCTGAAGCCCGCCGCACAAAAGGTCCGAAATCATATCCGGCAGGAGTTTGATGCGCTCGCCACCAGCATCACCCGTGTGAGCCAGGATACGGTTTGGCGCCCCTGACGTATCGCGCAGGTCTGCCGGTGCGGACGCAAGGCACCGAGGGCGGCGCCACAAGACCCACGCCTAAACTGTGAAGCCATCGACATCGGCCAGGTAGGATTCAAAGAAATCAGTGAACGTCCCCACAAGTGGCGGCAACGTTTCGTACGGGGGATAAAACAACGACAACCAAAGGGGCGGCAGCGCCCAATCGGGCAAAACCTCTTCAACATCGCCGCGCGCCAGACCCGCCGCGACCAGAAACTCCGGCAAAACAACGATCCCGCCACCTTGCTTTGACACTTCGAACAGCAAATCACCGTTGTTGGTCTGCAGGGCCGTCCCGGCCACAACCGAGCGTCGGACGCCTTGCTTGGTGAAATGCCAGTGTTCCGGCCCGTCACCCGCGCCATAGGACAGGCAGATCGCCGGGTCCAGATCGTCGGGGTGCGTCGGCCTTGGATGCCGGTCAAAGAGGGACGGTGCTGCCACGGCGCGGATCGGAACCTCGCACAACTTGCGCCAGATCGTGGACTTATCCGTTGGTGGCGCTGAAATCCGGATGGCAAGGTCGCACGTCTCGGCCACGATATCGACGAGGCGGTCGGTCAGCCGAATGCTCAGATCGATATGTGGGTAGGCCAGGCGAAAACTGTCCACGAGGCCCGGCATCAAGCGCAACCCGAACGACACGGGCGCATTGATGGACAACCGCCCCCTGTGCGGCTGGATCATGGCCGCCAAATCTGCCTCGACCTGATCGTAAGCCTCCAGAACGGGGCGGTACCGCGCTGCAATCAAGGCTCCGATGGATGTCAGGGCAACCTGCCGCGTGGTCCGGACGAAGAGTTGTTGGCCAAACTCCTGTTCCAGGCGGGCCACGACCCGCGTGACCGTGGCCGCGGTCATCCCGAGCGATTTGGCGGCGGCCGAGAAGCTGCTATGGCGCGCAACTTCCAGAAAGACGCGAATGCGCTTTGTGTCTCGCATGGTTCATTATTACGTTTCTTATAATAGTGAAGGCAACTTAGTTGATATAGTTTTCTATAATCCATCCTCTATCTGTGGCTCAGCGAAATTCAAAACGTCTGGAGACAGATCATGGACAAACACATCAAAGGGCTGCACCACGTCACGTCGATGGCGGGCGATGCGCTTGAAAACAATGCCTTCTTCACCGGCACACTTGGTCTGCGCCGTGTCAAGAAAACCGTCAATTTCGATGCGCCGGAGGTCTACCACCTCTACTATGGCGACGAAGTTGGAACGCCCGGCTCGGTCATGACTTATTTCCCGTTTGGCAACATGCCGAAGGGCAGCCGTGGCATCGGAGAGGTCGGGGTCACAGAATTTGCGGTGCCGGACGGCACGCTTGGGTTCTGGCAAGACCATTTGGCCTCCAAGGGCGCCAGCGGCCTCAAACGGGACACGTTCCTTGGGGAAAACCGCCTTGAGTTCGACGGCCCCGATGGTGACGGAATTGCCCTTGTGGAAAGTGATGCGCGCGGTCGTACGGCGTGGACCGGCGACGGCATCGGGGATGCCGAGGGCATTTTGGGGTTCCATGGGGCCCGGTTCCGTTTGCGGGATGCCGCGGCCACCGGTGAGTTGCTCAGCTTCATGGGCTATCAGAAGGACGAAACCGAAGGCGCCGTGACCCGCTACCGGATCGAAGGTGGCAATGCTGCCGATACAATCGACCTCGAAGAATTGCCGGACGCGCGTCACGCGGGCCAGGGCGCGGGATCGGTCCACCACATCGCCTTCGCCGTGGAGGATCGCGCCGCACAGCTTGAAGTGCGCAATGCCCTGATGGCGACCGGGTACCAAGTCACGCCGGTCATTGATCGGGATTATTTCTGGGCGATCTATTTCCGGACGCCGGGCGGCATCCTGTTTGAAATCGCCACGAACGAGCCGGGCTTCGACCGGGATGAAGACACCGCGCATTTGGGGCAATCTCTGATGCTGCCGGAACGCTATCGCCCGTTCCGGGATCAAATCGAAAGCCGTCTTCCCAAAATCGCGTAACGGGACGGGCGCCGGACCCTCCGGCGCCCGCTCCTTCAAGGTCCAGAATTTGTGCGGGACGGCTTCTCCGGTCGACAAGCTGCAGCGTTTTTTGCGGACTCAAACCGCATCCGGTGACATTCAGCAACTTGACGTTCCCGAACCCATCAAATAGGTCACGTTTCCGATGAGCGGGTATGGTGAAATGGTATCATAAGAGCCTTCCAAGCTTAAGGTGCGGGTTCGATTCCCGCTACCCGCTCCAAGCCCTCCAGCCACAATCTGCACGCGTTGAAACCGCGAAATGCCCTTGGGATTTTCGTGAAATGGAACGACACGCGCCCTATTTCCGCCACGGCTGACCAGCAGTGTCTTACGCATGGAACGAGCGGTCCCCTCCCTCCCGCTGTTCCGGTCCTCCCTGACCCTCCTTTGCGGGCCGTATCGACAGATGCGGCCCAATTTTTTTGATCGGATCAGCGCGGGATGGGCTTTGTCGCGGTGCCCATGTAGATGATCGCGGTCCCGGGAAGGCGGCCAAATGTGAAATCGCCTCTGCGGTTCAACCCGCGCGGCCCGAGCCCTGTCATGGGTCCCACCTCAAAGCCCGCAGCCGCCAACCCCGCGCGCAACTCGGCCGGTTTGATGAACATGTCCGGATCGTGGGTGCCTTTGGGCAGTAGTCCAAGAATGTCTTCGGCCGCCGTGATCACGGCCAGCCGGGACAGCACGTTCCGGTTGATTGTATCAAACAGGAAAAGACCGCTCGGTTTGAGGACGCGCGCGACCTCGGCCAACACCATGTTCAGGTCCGTCACGTGCTCCAACACATCGACGCAGACAACCGCGTCGAAGGCAGCGTCGGCGTAGGGCAACGCCTCGCCCACCCCTACATCATAGCGGATGACGCGCCCACAGGCCTCTGCATGGGCCCTCGCGGCGGCAATGGCATCGGCGGCGGGGTCGATCCCCGTCACGTCAGCACCGCGATCATTCAGGGCTTCGGCCATGAACCCGCCGGCACATCCCAGATCCAGGACGCTCTTGCCCTGCCATGTGATCTTTTGGTCGAACCAGGACAGCCGCCCCGGCACCATGTTTTTCAATGTCCGGACCCAACGGATATCGTCACTCCACCAGCGATCGGCAAAGCTGTCATAGATGGTCAGGTCGTTGCGGGCAGTCATGGGCGATCCTTGCGGGGTTTTGGCAGCATATAGGGCGTTTGCGCGACATAGCGCGCGTAGCGGGCGCCGTGGCGGGCGTGGAGCCGTCGCTCTTTCAACATCGGTGCAAGCACGCAGTAGCCGGTAAGCCATAGGGCCAAGGCCAGTTGATCCGGCGTCCAGACCGGAACCGTCCACGTCGTGAGGGCAAAGGCCAGATAGATGGGGTGACGGATGACGGCAAACAGACCCGTTTGAGGCATGTCGGGAAAACGCGGGGTGCGGTTGGCCATCAGACTCATCCAGCCCAGGGCGCCCGACTGAACCTCGGCCCCGGCGTCGAAACTGGCCTTCATCAACAGGAGCCAGCACAGCGCGTAAAGGGTCAACACCCCAACCAGAGCCGCGCCCTCGGCCTGCCACCAGACGATGCCGGTCGGTGTCCAGAAGGCAAAGAGGATCAGAAGCTGCACCGACGCAATCAAGGCATAGGTGGTCGTGCGCAACGTGGCGCCATGCGGCCCAGGAACCAGCCGCGCCAGCAGCGCGGTGCCGCGCCCCGTGAGAAGCAGCGAATGCATCACCGGGAACTGCAGGACCAACAGCGCATTCGCGGCGGCAGCCCACGGCCACGGGACGCGCCCCAAGCTTTGCGACATGCCAAAGCCCATCGCGACGACCATCGCCAGAACCGCCAATGCAAAGACGAAATGGGTCAAAATCCCCGCGCTTAGCGCCAAGGCAATGCGCCCGGCACCCGGCGGGGGATGCGCCGCGGCGCGGGCAAGCTCAAAAAGCCGCACGAGGTTGGGGAACCGCGCCGGGCTCGACGGGTTTGGGGCGTGGGATGTGTCGCTCATCCCGAGCCAGCTAGCCGCAGGTTGGCCGAGGTCCAGCCCCTGCGAGCGCCTGTCGCAGGCGTGTCAGGCTGCCAACGGTTCGATCAGCTCGGCGCCGGATGCACGGTTTGAATTCACCTTTGGATCAACCCGCCAACGTCGATAGGCACCGTCCGGCGCAGGCCGCATCAGCGGGGCGGCCTTTGCGTCGGTTTCGCCCAACCACCGCGCCCAGTCTTGAGGGGCCAGCCGGACAGGCTCGCGGTGGTGGGTCTCAGCCATCCAGTCGCTTGCCGCGCAGGTAACGATGGCGCAGGTCACCAACGGCGCCTCGCCCTTGGTCCACTCCTGGAAGATCCCTGCAAAGACCAGCGGCGCCCCGTCCGGGTCGGTGAAATACCACGGCAAGCGTTTTCCGTCGGGGTCCTTTGTCCATTCGTAAAACCCGGTCGCAGGCACCAAACAGCGCCGCGCGCGCACGGCGGACCGGAAGGCGGGTTTTTCGGCGATCGTTTCCGACCGTGCATTGATCAGCAAAGGACCATCCGTTGGCGTCTTGTACCAATGCGGCAAGAACCCCCACCGCATGGGACGCAAGCGCCGCGCGCCATCTTCCGACGTCACAACCCCGACCGCTTGCGTTGGGCAGACATTGTAGTTCGGGACACCCGGCAAATCGTTCGCCGGCGCAGCCTCAAAAAGCTGCGCCATTGCATCACTTGGATGCGTCATGGTCATACGTCCGCACATGGCGTGATCTTACCGCGCGCGGTCACGGTTGGGCAATTCTTGAGCAGGGTAAACGCAAACAAAAAGGGCCAAGAAACCCACGGTTTCCGGCCCTCCTGCTCTGCGTCTGGTGGCCGCTTCAGCGGCGCACGGCTTTAGCGACCGTAAACCGCCGTGAAAGCGATTTTGCGGGCGTCCTCCCGGAAGATTCCGAGATCCAGCGCCACGTCCAGCGGCATGCGTTCAATCTCGTCAACGGTCCGGTTGTAAGCCGCACGTTTTGCGGCGGCGTTGCGCAGGTGAGACATGATCGAGGTCATTTGTGCAGCTCCTTTTGTTTGCAGGTTTCGTCTCTCGATGCGCTCAATATGGTAGCGCTAACGAGATGCACAATTGACCAATTTCCAAAGCCGCTTTGCAATTTCTGCATAGCAGAAAAAAGGCCGGCGCAGTTGCCTGCGCCGGCCTTCAATCTTGGGCCTTAAACCCTTACTCCGCTTCGGTAATCCGACCGTCAGTGTAGGGCATGTAGGGCGAGTTCATCGACACGTAATCCGCAACAACTTGCTCCAGACCCGGGCCGAAGTCATAGGCGTTCATGCCATTGTCACGGAACAGTGCGTAGCCGTCGCCGCCACGGCGCATGAAGTTGTTGGACACAACGCCATAGGTCGCTTCGGGGTCGATGGGCGCAAAGCTGCCATCCATCGACACTTCGACCGACACGATCCGGCTGCCGGGGTCACCGGCGGGGTTCCATGTGTAGCGCATGCCAGACACCTGCGGGAAGCGGCCCGCGCCATCTTCGACCTGGCTCACGCCGTTTTCGAGCGAGGCAATGATGTCTGCGCCCGTCATCTGGAAGGTGGCCAGCGTGTTCTGGAACGGCAGAACGGTGAAAATCTCACCCATGGTCACTTCGCCCGCGTCGATCGAGGCGCGCAGGCCACCACCGTTCTGGATCGCAACGTGGATGCCTTGATCCGCGACACGCTCCAACATGGCGTCTGCCACAAGGTTGCCCATCGAGCATTCCATCGCGCGGCAGACACTGCGGTCGCCTTCGATGAATTCCGACGTTTCGCCGACAACATCGGCCATGGCTTCTTCGATCGGACCTGCCAGTTCGGCCACGCGGGCCGCAATCTCGGGATCCGGGGTCACCGAAGCATCAAGCAGCATCGTGTTGCCTTCGGCCCAAACCAGATCACCGGCATCGTCGAACGTGGCTTCCAGATGACCGAGGTACTTCGAATAGGCATAGGCCTGAACGATCGGCACCATGGTGCCCTCGGGGTTCGAAATCCAAGTCGGGTACGCACCTTGGCGGCGCGGATCGTCCGCCGACAGGTAGGTGTGCGAGTGTCCGCCCACGATCAAGTCGAGCCCCGTGACGGCTTCGGCGATCCGAATGTCATCCGGCAGACCGACATGGGTCAGTGCGATGATGATGCCGACGCCCTGTTCTGTCAGCGCGTCAACATCCGCCTGAATGGCTTCGATTTCGTCCGTGAAGATGACGTTCGGGCCAGGCGACGACGTCTCAACCGTGTCAGTCGCCAGGGCGCTGACGATACCCACCTGCATGCCGTTTACATCCAGGACCAGCGTGTCGCCCACGCGCCCGCCCAGGATCGGATCGGTGCTGACATCCAGGTTGCCCGACACGATCGGGAAGCTCACGCCATCGAGCAGCGGCAGGATGCCTTCCGGACCATTGTTGAATTCGTGGTTGCCAAGCGCCATCGCGTCAAAGCCCACGGCTTCCATCATCTCGGCCGCGGCCGTGCCGCGGTAGGTGGTGAACATCAGCGAGCCTTGGTACTGGTCACCGGCGTCCAAAACGATGACGTTCTCTCCGGCCGCTTCCAACTCGTCGCGCAGCGTGTTGATCGCCGTTGCAACACGGGCCATCCCGCCAAAGCACTCGCCAGCGGCGTCATCTTCGGCATTACAGGTGCTGTCGAACCGGTTGATTGGCTGAATGCGGCTGTGCAGATCGTTGATGTGCAAAATATGCAGCGTCGTGTCGGCTGCTGCTGGCGCGGCCATCGACAGACCCGCCAGGATCGCCGTCGACCCCAGGATTCGTGCAAACATGTGAAATGACTCCCGTTTTTTGTTGGACGTTGATTGGATGTGACTCAGCTTGGCCTTCCGAAGCGCTCAAGTAAAGCGCCCAGATCACAGGCCGGTGACACTTGACGCCACGGTCTTGGACCGGCATCCCCACGCCATGCTGATCTATAAAATCCTCAAGCGCGCCGAATGGGATGCGCTGGTCGCTCAAGGTGAAACCGCCGGGGCCCCCATCGACATCAAAGACGGGTTCATTCACTTCTCCACCGGGGATCAGGTGCGTGAAACCGCAGCCTTGCATTTCGCCGGTCAGGCCGACTTGGTCCTCGCTGCGTTTGAAGCGGATGCTTTTGGCGATGCGTTGAAATGGGAAACGTCGCGCGGCGGCGCCGCATTCCCGCATCTCTACGGCCCACTCCGCCACGACAACGTGCTTTGGCATCGCGACATGCCGCTGGAAGACGGCGTGCATGTGTTCCCCGACGGGATCGCCTGACATGTGGGAACGGTTCGGCTTGTCGGTCATGCACCGGCTCGACCCTGAGCGTGCGCACAGCCTTGCGATTGCCGCACTGAAGACGGGTCTTGTGCCTGGCGCTGGTCCAGTCACCTCCGACCGCTTGGCGACCAGCATTGCGGGCCTTCACGTTGCGAACCCGGTCGGGTTGGCCGCGGGGTTCGATAAGAATGCCGAAGCCATCACCCCGCTGTCCCGTGCGGGCTTTGGCTTTCTTGAAGTCGGGGCCGCCACACCGCGCGCGCAACCGGGCAACCCGAAGCCGCGGCTGTTCCGATTGTCGGAAGACCAGGCCGCAATCAATCGCTTTGGTTTCAACAACGAAGGGATGGAGGCGATTTGCGCACGCATCGCGGCCTCGCAATCCATGGTTCCGGTTGGCTTGAACCTGGGGGCCAACAAGGACAGTGCCGACCGCGCGTCAGATTTCGCGCGCGTGCTGACCCATTGCGGCCCGCATATTGATTTCGCGACGGTCAACGTCTCCTCGCCCAACACCGAGCGTCTGCGCGACCTCCAGGGAAAGGATGCGCTCAAAGGATTGCTCGACGGGGTTTTGGACGCACGCGCGGCGCTGGCCAAGCCTTTGCCCGTTTTCTTGAAGATTGCACCGGATCTGACCGAGGCTGAATTGCCCGATGTTGCGGGCGTCGCGCTTGAAACTGGGATTGACGGGATCATTGCGACGAACACCACCCTGTCGCGCGACGGGTTGCGCAACCGCCACCGCGACCAGCAGGGCGGGCTGTCCGGCCAGCCTCTGTTCGAGCGCAGCACGCGGACACTGGCCCAGTTGTCCAAACTGACGGAAGGCGCCCTGCCGCTCATCGGTGTGGGCGGCGTGGCGTCGGCGGACCAAGCTTGGGAAAAACTGCGCGCCGGGGCAAGCGCGGTGCAGCTTTACACCGGTCTGGTTTATGGCGGCATCAGTCTGGCCGCGCGGATTGCACGCGGCCTCGAGGATCGCATGACGGACGAGGGCATCGCATCGGTGGCCGACATCACAGGGACAGGACGAGACGCATGGCTTTGACTCTTTGGCACAACCCGCGATGTTCGAAATCAAGGGCGGCGAAGGCGATCCTCGATGATGCGGGCGTCGACTTTGTATTGCGCCTGTACCTGAAAGACCCTCCAACCGCAGACGAGGTGGCGGCCCTTGCCGCACGCGTGGGCCGGCCATTGGCCGACCTCCTGCGCACCGGAGAGGCTGCCTACAAGGACAAGGCGTTGAAAGGCGCCGGTGCGGATACGCTGGCGTCGGCCGTGGCCGATGCCCCGATCCTGCTGGAACGGCCCATCCTCGACGACGGGACCCGCGCCATCGTGGGCCGCCCTCCGGAGGCCATCAAAGACCTGCTTTGACCCTTAAGCGATCTTCGCATCAGCGGCACGTTCCAGGGCCGGATAGCGCAGCCCCAACGTGATCCCACGCACGAGGAAGAATCCCAACAACGCGGCCCAAAGACCGTGATTGCCCATGACCGGCAGCAAAACCACCAACATCGCCACGTAGATCGCGAAGCTGATGGCCATCATGTTTCGCATGTCCCGGGTGCGCGTGGCGCCGATGAAAATGCCGTCCAGCATCCAACTGGCCGTGCCGACGAGGGGTGCGGCAATCATCCAGGGCAGGAAGACGCGCGCCTCCGCCCGCACCGCGTCCGACGTGGTGAGAAGGTCGATGATCCCTCCACCCCCAAGCGCGAACCCCGCCGCCATCAGAACACACACCGCAAGGCCCCAAATACTGGTCAGGGTCGCGGCACGCCGCAATCGGGCCCGGGCGCGGGCGCCCATGGCTTGACCGACCAACGCTTCGGCGGCGAAGGCGAAGCCGTCCATCGCGTAGGAGGTGAAATAGATGAACTGGATCAGCACCTGATTGGCCGCCAGTGTGACATCGCCAAAGTCCGAGCCGAGAAACATGAAACTGGTGAACCCCGCCAGAAGCAGCAGCGACCGGATCAGGATATCCGTGTTGACCGCCGCCATGTGCCAAAGCTTCGCGCGATCAAAGACGGTCGGCCAGTCGCGCCAAGCGGTGCCCCGAAACCCTCCGCGGCACAGCCACAGCCCCAGGCCGACGCCCACCCATTCGGCAATAAACGTGGCCCAGGCGACCCCGGCGATGCCAAATTCAAACCCGAGGACAAAGAGGATTGAGAGCGCGATGTTCAACCCGTTTTGGACCAGTTGCAGCGCCAGAACGGCCGCTGTCCGCTCATGCGCGATCAGCCAGCCCGTCAGACCATAAATCGCAATCGCCGCCGGGGCGGAGAAAATCCGGATCGTGACATAGGTCTGGACCATCGCTTCGACTTCGGCGGACGCCGGCGCAAGCGCGAGGGCCGCCCAGAAGATTGGCGCCTGCAGCAGGATCAGGGCCAGACCGGCCCCTGCCCCAATCAGAAGGACGCGCGTCAGAAGCGCGGCCACTTCGGCGGCGTTTCCACCCCCCAAGGCTTGTGCGGCCAACCCGACCGTACCCATCCGCAAAAATCCAAACGCCCAGTAAATGGATGTCAGAATGACCGCACCCAATCCGACCGCTCCGATAGCGGCTGGATCGCCCAACTGGCCGACCACGCCGGTGTCCACGATGCCAAGCAGTGGGACCGTCGCATTTGACAGGACAACAGGGACCGCAATCTTCAGGACACGGCCGTGGCTCAGCGGTTGCGGGTCGGTCGTGGAGGTGGCCGCCGTCACGAGGCGCCGCGACTGGGCATCAGGAAATGCCCCGTTGCCTGCGCAAAGAGCCGGTCGCGGTTGTCTTGCCATGCCTCCACATGAACCGACGCATAGCGCCGACCCTGCCGGTTGATCCGCGCGCGGGCATAGGCATCGCGGGGCAGGCCCGACCGCAAGTAATCCACGGTGAAATCAATGGTCTTGGGCAAAGGCGGCAAGGCATCGACGCTCAAGTCGTCGGCCTCCATCGCGCCGCTTTCCAACTCGCCCCAGAGCATCGAGAAGCTCAACTCCACAATGGCGGCGGTTTCGAGGAAGGCCGCTGTCGCGCCGCCATGCAAGGCCGGCAGGAACGGATTTCCTATGAGTTTCTCGTCGTAGTTCAGAACGGCGGTCAGTTCGTCGCCGCGCCGATCGAAACTGATGCCCATGAAACGCACGAAAGGAACGCCATCGACCAGAATGCCCAACGCTTTGTCGCGGCGTTGTTTGACGAGTTCGACAGGTTCGGGGCGTTTGCGTCCGCTCACGTCGCGTCCTCCGCCTTTTTCGTCCGCTCAACCGTGAACGCCCCGGTCACCGAGGCGACCGGCCGCTCTTCATCGTCGTCCCAAGCGCTGGCCCGAACGAACGCGACAGACCGTGTGATGTGGTAGCATTCCGCGCGCGCGGTGATCGCCTGCCCCGGACGGGCGGGACGCATGTAGTCAATGCGCAAGTCGATGGTCGCGGTTCCGGCCACCGCCTCGGGGTGGCTGACAACGGCCGCGCCGCCGCACGTGTCCATCAGCGCCGAAACCGCCCCGCCGTGAATCACGCCCGTATCCGGGTGGCCAATCAATTGCAGGTCGTAGGGCATCCGGATGACAGCCACCCCTTCCCCAATCTCCAGCAACTCCATCCCCAGTGCCTTGGAATAGGGAATCGCCTTAATGAACTGGCGTGCAATCCGGGCCTTGTGGGCTGCACGATCATCCTCGGTGTCCGTCATGGGGGTGCCGTCCAAATCAATTCGGTTGCAGGTTCGCGCTCTCGGAGGCCGGACGCAAGTCCGAAGGACGGATTGCCGCCTTCGGATGCGCCACCTATGTTTGTGGTGGGAGATCGGGAGGAGCAAACAGATGGCCGAAGACGAGCGGCTGACCTTCAAGCAGATGTGCGCCGAGTTTGACGTGACGCCGCGAACACTGCGCCACTACGAGTATATCGAGTTGCTTGCGCCGGAACGTGAAGGTCGGTCCCGCTTCTATGGCCCACGTGAAGTAGCCCGGATGACC
Organism: Paracoccaceae bacterium; assembly: GCA_963921255.3. Classification (GTDB taxonomy): domain Bacteria; phylum Pseudomonadota; class Alphaproteobacteria; order Rhodobacterales; family Rhodobacteraceae; genus JANSYL01. The sequence goes on from CAWUEW020000002.1 coordinate 538,422, forward strand.
CTTATTCTTCGCGGCCGACGGTTTGGCTTTGCCCTCGAGGAAATCCGCCAGTGGCTCGAGCTTTACGATGCCGACCCCGACAGCGACACGCAGTGCAAAGTCTGGATCGACATGGCCAATCGCCAGCTTTCCGAACTCGACGAACAGCGCCGCGAACTGGACGAAATCATCAAAGAGCTTCGGGATCTTCGCGATCTGACGGCCAAGGGCGAAACGTTCTAGGGGCTTGTCTGGCCGCCCAGACAGGCACGAAAACCGTCCCACATCGGTCCATTCACGGAACGTCTCAAAGTGACGCAACGTTCTCTTTACGTAAACGTCATCTTTACTTGTAGAATGCCAAATGTTGCGCCCATGTATGGGGGCAGACGCCGATTTGCATGAGTTGGAAGCCGAGAATGACCTCTGAAACACTGACGATCCGCGAGATGTGCGACCGCTACGAGGTGACCCCGCGGACCCTGCGGTTCTACGAATCGAAAGAACTTTTGTTCCCGATCCGCGAAGGCCAAAAGCGCCTGTTCACGCGGCGGGATCGGGCGCGACTGAAGCTGATCCTCCGCGGCAAACGCTTTGGGTTCAGCCTCGAAGAGATCCGGCAGTTGCTCGATCTTTACTACTTGGATGAACAGCAGACGACGCAGTTGAACCGCACCCTCGACGTGGCCCGCGACCGGCTGGATGACATGGAACGCCAGCGGGCCGAGTTGGACCTCGCTATCGCAGATTTGAAAAGCCAGATGCAGCTTGTCGATGACATGCTTGCATCGCGCAGCCCCGCGCGCGACGCGGCTGAATAAGACCCTTCGGGAGGATTTTGACAGATGCCCAGCTACACCGCCCCCACCAAAGACACCCAATTCATCCTGCACAACGTGTTGGACGTCACCGGAACCGACATTGAAGGTTATGCGGATCTGGAAGCGGACTTCACCAGCGCGATCCTGGAAGAAGCCGGCAAGATCAGCTCGGAAGTTCTGGCACCGCTCAACGTGGTCGGAGACACCGAAGGCTGCCGCATGGAAAACGGTGTGGTTTACACGCCGACCGGCTTCAAGGACGCCTTCGACCAGATGAAGGAAAATGGCTGGCCGGGCATCGACATGCCGGAAGAGTTCGGCGGTCAGGGCATGCCGTATGTCATGAACACCGCCGTCGGTGAGATGTTCAGCGCCGTCAACCAGGCCTTCACGATGTATCAGGGGCTGACCCACGGGGCCGCTGCCGCCATCCTGGCCCATGGCTCGGACGAGCAGAAGGCGACCTACTTGCCGAACATGGTGTCGTGCGAGTGGACGGGCACCATGAACCTGACCGAACCGCATTGCGGAACGGATCTGGGGCTCATGCGCACCAAGGCAGACCCGCAGACGGACGGAAGCTACCTGATCACTGGTCAGAAGATCTTCATCTCGGCTGGCGAACACGACATGGCCGACAACATCGTGCACCTCGTATTGGCCAAGATCAAAGGGGCGCCCGAAGGCATCAAGGGCGTGTCGCTGTTTATCGTTCCCAAATTCCTTGTGAACGACGACGGCTCGCTTGGCCCACGCAACGGTGTAAGCTGCGGCAAAATCGAAGAAAAAATGGGGATTCACGGCAACTCCACATGCGTGATGAACTATGATGGCGCCACGGGGTACCTGCTCGGGGAAGAGCACAAAGGCATGCGCGCCATGTTCACCATGATGAACGAGGCCCGCCTGGGCGTGGGCATGCAGGGCGTCGCGCAGGCCGCAGTCGCGTTCGAGAATGCCTTGGAATACGCCAAAGACCGTTTGCAAGGGCGCGACGTGACGGGCGTGAAAAACCCGGACGGACCGGCCGACCCGCTGATCGTTCACCCGGATATCCGCCGCAACCTGATGGAACAGAAAAGCTTTGTCGAAGGCGGTCGGGCGTTCCTGCTGTGGGGCTCGACCCTCATTGATCGGGCGCACCGCAACGCGGATGCCGATGCCGACGGTCTGATTTCGCTGCTGACGCCGGTGATCAAGGGGTTCCTGACCGACAAAGGCTACGACATGACGGTCCAGGCCCAACAGGTCTATGGTGGTCACGGATACATCGAAGAATGGGGCATGTCGCAGTTCACCCGCGATGCCCGGATCGCGATGATCTACGAAGGTGCGAACGGCGTGCAAGCGCTGGATCTGGTGGGCCGCAAGCTGGCGCAAGACGGTGGCAAGCACGTGATGGCGTTCTTCGACCTCGTCAAAACCTTCTGCAAAGACAACGCAGAGGTCGACGGCATGGCCGAGTTCATTGAGCCTTTGAAGCGCGCATCGAAGGATCTGCAGGCGGCCGGCATGTACTTCATGTCGGAAGGAATGAAGAACCCCAACAACGCGCTGTCAGGATCGACCGATTTCATGCATCTGTTCGGCCATGTTTGCCTTGGCCTGATGTGGGCCAAGATGGCGCGCGCATCGCTGGACGCGTTGGCCGGCGGGACCGAGGACCCAGTGTTCTTCGAAACCAAGCTGGCCACGGCCCGGTTCTATGCCGCACGCCAATTGCCCATGACCGGCACGTTGCTGGCCCGTATCCAATCGGGCGCAGATCCGGTCATGGCGTTGGACGCCGCAAATTTCTGAGGCTGGCATGACGGACCTGCGGGATCATATCGCCAAGACCGACGGAAGGGGCTGAGACACCCGATGCCAAAACGCCTGCGTCTGACCCGCCGCCCAAACATCGCCATGAGCGAAGATGGCTACCGCCGACTTCGCAAACTGGCGGCGGAGGCGGGCCTGGACGATGGAGAATTCCTGTCCTTTCTCTTTGAGAACTGGGGCAGCGTCATCAACGAAGAAAAACTGATCGCCAGGTTGCGTTTGTTTAACTCTGAATTGGAAGATCGGAAGAAATGACGCCAAGCTGTGTTGTAAAATGGAAAGGGTGCGTATTGTTTGAAAGATGAATTTAAGGGGGCGACGCCTGGCCGGACCAAGTGATCTTGGGGCCCATCAAGATCGACAAGGCCCACACCGGACGCTTCAGCTTTCACGGCCATCGGCTCGCCAGCCTGTTCCGCACATGCACTATGCGGCGGCAAGCTTAACAAATGGTTAGCGCAGCACCATCTTTCCAACACAACGCCACAAAGGACAGACGTGTCCTACAGACGCTCGAAATCGGACCTGGGAGGGGCCATGACCAATACGCTCTATTGCTTCGGGGAAAGCGGCAACGCCTACAAAGCGGCCTTGGCGCTGGAACTGGCGGATGTCCCATGGGAGGCCCGTTTCGTCGACTTCTTCAAGGGCGAAGCCCGCAGCCTCGCGTTTCGGGCCATCAATCCGATGGGCGAAGTCCCGGTCCTTGACGCAAACGGCGTGATCATGACCCAGTCAGGTGTCATCCAGGATTGGGTCATGGACACCACAGGCAAGCTCGGCGGCGCGAATGCCGAGGAAAAGCGGGCGGTCCTGCGCTGGACGATTTTTGACAACCAGAAAGTCTCGGGCATGGCCGGACCGCTGCGGTTCATGATGAATTTCCTGCCCGAAGACAAACGTAATGCGGATGTGATCGGTTTCCTCAAGGGACGTATGATCGCTGCGTTGGACGTCTTGGAAAGCGAACTCGCCACCCGCGACTGGTTGGCCTGCGATCACCTGACCTGCGCAGACATATCCTGCGCTGGATACCTCTATTACCCGGAGCCGTTCGGTTTTGAGCGCTCCGCATATCCCAATATCTCTGCCTGGCTCGACCGCATTGCCGCCACGCCGGGCTGGAAACACCCCTATGACCTACTGCCTGCCCCGACGGTGGGCACCGACACGAGAGAGGCCTGAGCACAATGACCGACGCCTATATCTATGACGCGATCCGCACCCCCCGCGGCAAAGGCCGCAAAGACGGCGCGCTGCACGAAGTGACCTCCGCCCGGTTGTCGGCCTTCACGCTGAACAGCTTGAAAGAACGAAACAACCTGGACGGCCATGCCGTCGAAGACGTGATTTGGGGCAACGTCACCCAGGTCGGCGAACAGGGCGGCTGCCTCGCCCGGACCGCCGTTCTGGCGTCGGACCTCGACGAACGCATCCCTGGTCTGTCGATCAACCGGTTCTGTGCAAGCGGACTGGAAGCCGTGAACCTGGCGACGAACCAGGTGAAGGGCGGCGCTGGCGACGCGTATATCGCGGGCGGCGTCGAAATGATGGGCCGCGTGGCCATGGGATCAGACGGGGCCGCGATCGCAGTTGACCCATCCATCGCGATGGAAACGTATTTCGTCCCGCAGGGGATCAGCGCCGACATCATCGCAACCGAATATGGGTTCACCCGCGACGACGCGGACGAGTTGGCGATGCACAGCCAAGCCCGTGCCGCAAAGGCGTGGGAGGAAAATCGCTTCGAAAAATCCATTGTACCGGTCACGGATCGCAACGGCCTGACCATTCTGGACAATGACGAATACATGCGTCCCGGCACGGACATGCAGGCGCTTGGCAGCCTGAAACCCGCCTTCAAGGACATGGGCGAGGTGATGCCCGGCTTCGACCAGGTTGCTCTGTTGAAGTATCCGCACCTCGAGCGGATCGAACACATCCACCATGCCGGCAATTCCAGCGGGATTGTCGATGGCTCGGCGGCTTTGCTGATCGGCAACAAGGAATTCGGAGAGAAGTACGGCCTCAAGCCGCGGGCGGTGATCCGGGCGACCGCGAAGATCGGCACCGATCCCACGATCATGCTGACCGGTCCGGTTCCGGCGACCGAGAAAATCCTCGCCGACAGCGGGATGAGCATTTCGGACATCGACCTGTTCGAGGTGAACGAGGCATTTTCCAGTGTGGTTCTGCGGTTCATGCAAGCCTTCGATGTCGACCATGACAAGGTGAACGTGAACGGTGGGTCGATCGCGATGGGTCACCCGCTTGGTGCGACCGGTGCGATGATCCTTGGCACGCTGCTCGATGAGTTGGAGCGCACCGGCAAAGGCACGGGCCTGGCCACGCTGTGTGTCGCTTCGGGCATGGGCGCCGCAACGATCATCGAACGCGTCTGACGCGCTGCAGCCTCGAGGATACCGCCATGGCCGCCACCCCACGCCCCTTCGCACTGGCCCGCCTCGCCGCGGTCCGCGCGCGCGGCGCTTTGGCGGTTGCGGCGTAAGGGGGCGTCATGTCGGACCACATGCACACCCGCAGCACGGAAAACACTCCGGCCGCCGCCGAGGTGTACCAGGATTGGCTGGATACGACGTCACGCCTGCTGATGGCTGGCGATGTGGCGGGCTTTGCGGCACATACCGCGCGGCCCTATGCGATGCGGACGCGCGAAGGGGAAACGATCTTTGAAACCGACGCCGACATTTTGGCCGATATTCAACCGTTTATCGCCAGTCTGCACGCGTTGGATGTGACGCACTATATCCGGCTGGTGAGGAAGGCCCGGTTTCTGAACCCGGAGATGATCGAGGGGTTTCACACGACCTATACCCTGCGCAATGCCGTGACGGTCGTGCCCTCATACCTCAATCGCATGGTCATGCGCCGGTTCGACGACGGGGTCTGGCGCGTGATCGAAGCCGAGCATGACCTCGCGCACCAGAACTTTCCGGTGGCCGACACGCAAACGAAACTCGGCGCGTTCGACACGAAATGGGCAGAAATGTTGTCGGATATCCGCTGTGAATACGTCGATGCCCGCCCCCTGTACCAAGCCTACCTGTCCAGCATGGACAGCGCCAACAACGCCTCCGACTACGATGGCTGGCTTGCCCATTTCACGTTTCCGCACACACTGCATTTCGAGCAGAGCGACCTCGAGATTGCGGATCGGGACGACCTGCGCACGGTCTTCGCCGCACTCGCCCGGATGGCGGCGAATGCCGGCGCGGACCGGATCGCACGACGGGCCGACCGGGCCGAGTTTGTCGCCTCTGACCGGGTTATCGGATACCACGACCTCGTCGCGCTGCGCGGCGATCGTGTGGTCGCGGGCCCAATCAAGAGCCGCATGATTGTCACCCTCCAGGACGGTGCATGGCGCGCGACAAGCGTCAGCAATGCCGCCCCCCACGAATTGTTCAGCGCCGGGCCAGCCGATCCCCAGGATTACCTGCCCACGCTGCGAGAAATCCAAAAAAGGATGAGCCAATGACCGATTTCACCATGCAAGTCGACGCCGACGGCGTTGCCGTCATCACTTGGGATGTCCAAGGCAAGTCGATGAACGTTCTAAGCCGTGAAGCTTTTGGCTTGATTGACGAAATGATTGATCAAGCCCTCGCCGACGATGCGGTCAAAGGGATTGTCATCACGTCGGGCAAAGACACGTTCGCAGGCGGGATGGACCTCAATACGCTGGCCACGATCCGTGCGGAAGCGGGCGCAGAGCCCGCGCAGGGGTTGTTTGATTTCACGATGAATGGCCATCGCATTCTGCGCAAACTGGAACGCGCCGGCATGGATGCCAAGACCAACAAGGGCGGCAAGCCGGTGGCCTGTGCGATTACGGGCACATGCATGGGCATCGGGACCGAGATCGCCCTGGCCTGCCACCGCCGGTTCATGGCGGATAACCCGAAGGCCAAGATCGGCCTGCCCGAAATCCTGGTTGGAATCTTCCCCGGCGGCGGCGGCACGATGCGCTATTCGCGGATGGTCGGCGCGATGCAGGCCGCCCCGGTCTTGCTGGAAGGCAAGACGATGGAGCCGAAGAAGGCCAAGGCCGCCCAACTGGTTGACGAGGTCGTACCGGCGGAAGAATTGCTGTCCGCTGCGAAGGCTTGGGTTCTCTCGGCCAAAGACGCGGATATCGTCAAACCCTGGGACCAGAAGGGCTGGAAAATGCCCGGTGGCGCCCCCTACCACCCCGCTGGCTTCATGACCTTCGTCGGCGCGAGCGCCATGATCAACGGCAAAACCAAGGGCGTGTACCCGGCGGCAAAAGCGCTGCTTTCGGCCGTTTACGAAGGCGCGCTGGTGCCGTTTGACACCGCGTTGAAGATCGAGGCGCGCTGGTTCACCGAAGTGTTGATGAACCCGTCCTCCAGCGCCATGATCCGTTCGCTTTTCGTGAACAAACAAGCGCTTGAAAAAGGCGCCAATCGTCCGGCGGTTGACGACCAGACCGTGAAGAAGGTTGGCATTCTTGGCGCGGGCATGATGGGGGCTGGCATCGCCTACGTGTCCGCCAATGCCGGGATCGAAGTCGTTTTGATCGACGCCAAACAAGAGGCCGCGGACAAGGGTAAAGCCTACTCCGAGGGCCTTCTGGACAAGGGCATGAAGCGCGGCAAGGTCACCGAAGACAAAAAGGCCCAGGTCCTTGGGCGCATCACGGCAACCACCGAATATGGCGCGTTGGCCGATTGTGATTTGATCGTTGAGGCCGTGTTCGAAGACCCAGGCGTCAAAGCCGAGGTGACGAAGAACGTGCTCAAGGTCGTGCCCGAAGATTGCATCTTCGCGACGAACACCTCGACCCTGCCGATCACCGAGTTGGCCAAGGCTTCGGACAAGCCCGAGCAGTTTATCGGCATCCACTTCTTCTCACCCGTCGACAAAATGATGCTGGTCGAGATCATCAAGGGCGCCGAAACCGGTGACCGCGCGGTTGCGAAATCGCTCGATTACGTCCGCCAAATCCGCAAGACACCCATTGTCGTGAACGACGCCCGCTTCTTCTACGCGAACCGCTGCATTCTGCCTTATGTCAATGAAGGCGTCCGGATGGTGCAGGAAGGCGTGGAACCGGCGCTGATCGAAAATGCCGCGAAACTGGTGGGCATGCCGTTGGGGCCGCTGCAGCTGACCGACGAAACGTCGATCGATCTGGGCGCAAAGATTGCGCGCGCCACCAAGGCCGCAATGGGCAACGCCTATGACGGCAGCGCGGATGAACTGGTCTTCTGGATGGAAGGCGAAGGGCGTTTGGGTCGGAAAGCCAACGCGGGGTTCTATGCCTACGACGAGGCCGGTAAACGCCAGGGCCTTTGGGCGGGCCTGACGGATCGCTACCCCACCGCCGAGACCCAACCCGATCTGACCGAGGTGCAGCATCGCTTGCTTTTCGCACAAGTGCTGGAAGCAGTGCGCGCTTTGGAAGAGGGCGTTCTTATGGACATCCGCGAAGGCGATGTCGGTGCCATTCTGGGGTGGGGGTTTGCCCCGTGGTCCGGCGGCCCGTTTTCGTGGCTGGATATCCTCGGCACGGCCTATGCCGCCGAACGGTGCGATCAATTGACCGCAGCCTATGGCGAACGCTTTGCCTGCCCACCGCTCCTGCGCGAGATGGCAGAAAAAGGTCAAAGCTTCTACGGCCGGTTTGGAGCCAGGGTGGACAGCAAAGCAGCGTGATTGCCAGCATCAAGAACATCTAAGGAGCGCCCCCAATGGGCGCCCCTTTTTTGGGGGGACCAACGCGCCCTACAAGCGCATCTCGAAGAAGACCATCACCGCGCGCAGGTCCTCGGGGACGTCCTGGTAGGGTCCGCGCCGTTCGAACCCGAGCCGATCATAAAGACGGCAGGCCGCCTCAAGTTTGCGCCCCGTATCCATGAGAATTGAGGCATAGCCATCGGACCGCGCTTGCGCGATCAAGGCCTCCATCAGCGCCTGACCGATCCCCTGCCCTTGCGCCGAAGGGTCGACGTATACGCGCTTGATCTCGGCCACGCCGGGCGCGAATTCGTAAACCATGCCGCACCCAACCGGGACGTCGTCCAAAAGGACAAGCTTGACGCTGCCTTTCGGGCGCGCGTGAAGCTCCGGCAGATCCAACATCAATTGACGGTACGTGGGCACGGGATAGTAGTGCAGCACCGCTTCGGAATCGATGCCTCCAAGCCCCAGGAGCACATCGCGATAGGCCCAACAGAGCGTCCGGACGGCGTCAAAGTCGTCGTCGGTCGTGGCTTCAATCAGGGTGCACATGCATCTGGCTCGCGTCGTTGGTGCCTGCCCAGAACAGCGCAATTCGACCCATCCTGAAACCCCCTTCTTCGCGTGGGATCATTTCCATTCAGTTGCCCCTTTGACCATCGCGCGTCGGGCGTTTGTCGCCACTTCCCTTTTCCCCTGCGCTCTGCCATCTAATTCTGCAGCTTGTCGCAGCGCTTTGGGAGGAACGACGATGGGTTGGATGAAAGATGAAACCGGGCTGGAAAAGCGCGCGGCGAATTATGTGCCACTCACTCCGCTCAGCCATCTTCAGCGCGCCGCCCAGGTGTTTCCGAACCGCGAGGCTCTGGTTGATCGCGGGTACCGGGCGACCTATGCGCAGCTGCATGACCGGGCCACACGGATGGCGTCGGCCCTTGCCAAACGTGGTGTGAACCCCGGTGACGTGGTGGCGACCGTCTTGCCGAACACGGCGCCCGCCGTCGAAGCCAATTGGGGTGTGCCGGCCTGTGGCGCGGTGCTGAACACGATCAACATCCGCCTCGACATCAGCACGATCAGCTACATCCTTGACCACGGCGAAGCGAAAGTGGTGCTTGTCGATACGCAATTCTTGGGCGTGGTCGAGGCGGCTCTCGACCAGCAGGAAGCCGAGACCCTGCCCCTCGTCGTCGAAGTGCCGGACGAAGCGGCAGGGTACCATGCCTCCGGGCGTCACCTAACATTCGAGGCCCTTCTGGCGGAAGGGGACAGCGGGTTTTCTTGGGTGTTGCCACAGGACGAATGGGAGAGTCTGGCGCTGAACTACACCTCGGGCACAACGGGTCGCCCGAAAGGGGTCGTGTATCACCATCGGGGCGCCTACCTCATCACGATGGGCACGCCGATTTCGTGGGAGATGACCCTCTACCCCACCTACCTGACCATTGTGCCGCTCTTCCATTGCAACAACTGGTGCCACACCTGGGCCATGCCCTTGATGGGCGGCAAGATCGTTTGCTGCCGCGATATCACGGCGGCCGCGATCTATGACGCGATCGCGACCGAGGGCGTAACGCATTTCGGCGGCGCGCCGATTGTTCTGAATACCATCGTCAACGCCAAGGACGACGACCGGAAACCGTTCGATCACACGGTTCAGGTGTTCACCGCCGGCGCCCCCCCTGCCCCTGCCACTTTGGCGGCGATTGAAACGATGGGGTTCAACATCACGCAGGTCTACGGCTTGACCGAAACCTACGGCCACATCACCGAATGTCTTTGGAATGACGCCGACTGGTCCGCCCTGGAAGGGGACGAACGGGCGGGCATCAAGGCCCGGCAGGGGGTCGCCATGCCGTTTTGCGAAGAGGTGACCGTCCTCGATTCCGATCTTCACCCGATCCCTCGGGACGGCACGGCGTTGGGGGAAATCGCGATGCGCGGCAACACCGTGATGAAGGGCTACTACAAGAACCCCCGCGCGACGAACGAAGCCTTTACGGGTGGGTATTTCCACTCCGGCGACATCGCCAAGCATCACCCGGACGGCTACGTCCAGATCGCGGATCGGGCGAAGGATATCATCATCTCGGGCGGCGAGAACGTGTCGTCGGTCGAGGTAGAAGGGGTTCTGATGCACCATCCAGCGGTGCTGTTGTCCGCCGTTGTGGCCAAGCAGGATGAAAAGTGGGGCGAAGTGCCGTGCGCTTTCATCGAGTTGAAAGACGGGGCAACCGCCACCGAAGACGATCTGATTGCCTTTGCGCGTGAGCGTCTGGCAGGGTTCAAAACGCCGAAACGCGTCGTGTTTCAAGAGCTTCCCAAGACGTCGACCGGAAAAATCCAGAAATTCGAACTGCGCAAGGTGGCGGCGGAACTTTAGGTCGCGCCGCGCGTCAACCGCCGTTGGCACACAGGGCGCAAACAGGTAAACTGCCGGAAAAGATCAACCCGAGCAGCCCGCCCCATGACCGCGCTAGACCAGTACCGTCGGTTGGAAGCGATTGGCCTTTGGCACGAGACGCCCGAGGCGCAGCGGCGCGAGGTATTGGTGTCGCTTGGCGAAGCGACCTTGATGATCTCCTCCTTGACCGAAGACCCGTTGTCCCATTGGTCTTTGCCCGCCGTCGAGCGTTTGAATCCCGGACATGAACCCGCCTTGTTCGCCCCAGGGCCAGACGCGGGCGAGCGGCTGGAACTGACCGATCCCGACATGGTCACCGCCATCGAGAAACTGCGCAGCGCCATTGCGCGGGGGCGCCCCCATCCCGGTCGGCTGCGGTTGATCACGGCCTTTCTGATCGGGTTGACCGCTCTGGCCCTTACGGCCGCTTGGCTGCCCGGCGCCCTGACGCGCCAGACCGTCGCCATGTTGCCCGAGGCAAGCCGCGTGGAAATTGGTCGGGCTCTCCTGTCTGAGGTCGCCCAACTTGTGGGACGCCCGTGCACCGACCCGCAAGGTGTGCGCGCGCTTGACCGTCTGTCACGGCAAAGCTTCGGCGCCGAAGGCCCCGCGATTGTCATTGTGCCAACAAGCTTGCCTGAAACGCTCGCTTTGCCCGGTGGGACGTTCGTGGCGCGGGCCAGCTTGGTCGAAGACTACGAAACCCCCGAGGTTCTGGCCGGCTACCTTTTGGCCGAAGACGTCCGGCGCCAGGCCGTGGACCCGATGCTGGCCCTCTTGGATCAGGCCGGGTTGGCCGCGACCTTCAAACTGCTGACAACCGGCGACATCCCCGAGGCCGCGCTCCATGCCCATGCCGCGCACCTGTTGGGTCAGCCGCGCCCGGACGTGCCCCATGACGCGCTTGTGGCCCGGTTCGCCATGGCTGACGTCTCAAGCACCCCATACGCCTACGCGCGCGATGTGTCCGGCGAAACCGTCCTTGGCCTGATCGAAGCCGATCCCACACGTGGGACGCAACCCGCCCCGTTGCTGCGGGATTCCGACTGGGTCAGTCTTCAGGAAATCTGCAGCCGTTAACGCCGCGTTGTGGCCCCGGCAAAGCCTGCGGCCCGGGTCGCTTGAAGGCCGCGCGCCAGCGCGTTCGCATCGGCATAGGGCCCGGCAACAACGGCATAGACCTGCCCGCCTGCGCGTTGGATCACGCCAAGGCGTGCAGGTTGACCACTGCGTGCCAGCCGCGCGTAAGCCGCATCTGCATCAGACCGGTCAGAAAAAGTCCCGGCCAAGACATTGCGGTGATCGGCGGGAATGCGAATGACGGGCTGTTCTGCCACCGCTTGTGTTGTCGTCCGCGTGTCACGTGCGTCTTCGGGCAAGGGCGCGCGGGACCGGGTGGATGCTGTCACGGTCAGCGCCGCACGTTCTTCTGGCGTCAGAAGGCGCCGGGGGACCGTATCGGTCCAGATTTGTGCCATCTGGCGATCCCCGCCAAGCGTTTGCGGTCCGCGTTGCGGGTTCAGGCGCCCATCGTCAAACGCGGCACGATACCCTTCCGGCGGATTGAGGTGCAGCATACTCGACTGGTCCATGCTTGGGCCGGGCCGGTTGATGCCGCGGGCTGCATCCCCCGGATGGACCGCTTGGGGCCCACACCGCCCGGTCAGGTACCGGGCCGTGAGGCCGGTCACACCCGGGCACCCTCCCCCTGCCGGTGCGGTAACAGTCGGTGCGGTCGTCACGGCCGGGCGGGTCGCGGCGGGTGCGGTTGTCGTGCGCGGAGCAGTCGCGCCCCCGGTGATCACGCGGATCGCCGGCGTCGACGCTGCAGCGGGGCGCGTGGTGGTGGTTGGGGCGGTCGTGCGTGCCGTGGTCGCCGGCTGTTGCGCGGGTTGGGTCGACGGCGTGCTTGGCGTGCCGCCGATGATCACAACGCCTTCACGTTCAGCCGGGTTTGCGGGCGTGGCGGCCGCGGCGGCCCGGCCACTCAACGACGGCTGGAATCCGCACAGCTGCTGCCGGTCACGCCCGACCCGGGGGATCCATTGGGTGTTTCCGCCAACGCCGGCGCGAATGAAGATGCAGCCCCGGCTGTCAACGTATTGGTCGCCGGAGAAAGTGGCGGGGGGTAATTCGGCCGGAACGCCCTGCGCGAGGGCCAAACCGGACCCGGCAAAGACGGTGGCAGCCCCAAGGGCCACGACATGCATCACACGCTTCAATACCATGCAAACCCCCCCAGGTTGCTATGGCGAAAACTTTGGCCGATGGCCCGCCTCAAGTAAAGGATAAGTCGCTCAGGTAACGGATTATTTTGTGCCAAACATCCGGTCACCCGCATCCCCTAGCCCCGGAACGATGTAGCCGTGGTCGTTCAGATGGCTGTCGAGCGCGGCCGTAACGATAGGCACATCCGGGTGGGCGTCCTTCATTCGGGCGACCCCTTCGGGCGCAGCCAACAGGCACAGAAAGCGGATATTCGTCGCACCGGCCTCCTTCAAAAGATCGATCGCTGCCGCCGAGGAATTGCCGGTCGCCAGCATCGGATCGACCACAATCGTCAAGCGGTCTTCCAGCGCATCCGGGACCTTGAAGTAGTACTGCACCGGCTGCAGCGTGTCGGGATCACGGTAGAGCCCCACAAAACCGACGCGGGCGTTCGGGATCAAATCCAGAATACCATCCAGCAGACCATTGCCCGCCCGCAGGATGGAGACCAGCGCGAGTTTCTTCCCTTCGATGGCGGGCGCATCCATGGGCTCGAGCGGCGTTTCGATCCGGCGCGTCGTCATCGGCAACTCCCGCGTCACCTCGTAGGCCAACAGGTGGCTGATCTCGTGCAACAGCTGCCGGAAGGATTTGGTCGACGTTTCAACCTCGCGCATCAGGCTCAGTTTGTGTTGAACCAATGGGTGGTCGACGATGGTCAGATGCTCGGTCATGGGGTCCCCAGTTGTTTGGCAATCGCAGATCGGGTGTCTTCATCGCAGAACGCCGCAGCGAGGGCCGTTTGCGTCACCTCTTCGAATACAGTTTCGTCCCACCCGAAGGTGCGATTGAGGTTCTCATATTCCTTGGTCATATCCGTGTGAAAGAACGGCGGATCGTCGGTCGAAACCGTCACCTTCACACCACGGTCCCGGAGGCGTTCAATCGGGTGGTCCGACCAGCTTGGGAACACACCCAAGGTCACGTTCGATCCGGGGCAAACTTCGAGCACAACGCCGGTTTCTGCGAGGTGATCGACCAATGCATCGTCGTAGATCGCTTCGACCCCGTGCCCGATCCGGGCGGGGGCAAACGCCTCGAGGGCGTCCTTGACCGATTGCGCGCCACCCCATTCGCCGGCATGGGCGGTCAAATGCATGCCCGCCTCGCGTGCGCAGTCAAACGCCCAAGTGAAGTCCGACGGTTTCCCGACCTTTTCGTCACCGGCAATGCCAAAGCCCCGGATGAAACGTCCGTGCGTTTCAGCGGCGCAGACTGCGATTGGTTTTGCCTTCTCCGGGCCAAAATGCCGGATACAGGTGATAACACCGCGCAGAGTGATCCCCAGGTCTCGCTCGGCCGCGTCGGCGGCTTCCTCCATCGCCGCCATGTACTCGCGCCAGGCGGCCACATCGTCGCCGCCGCAAAAATCAGGGCTCAGGAAAGCCTCAGTATAGACGACACCGTGCGAGGCACTTTCCTCAAGCACGGCACGGGTCAACCGGGCGAAATCCTCGGGCGAATTCAGAACGCTTGTCGCGGTCTCGTATACCGTCAGAAAATGCCAGAAATCGCGATAGGAATAGCTGCCGTCCTCGGCAAATACGCCCGACAGATCAACATTCTTTTCGCCGCGAGCCCGCGAATGAAAGCGGGCGGCGCGCCACCCTCAAGATGCAGGTGAAGTTCAATTTTCTTTAGATCGCGCATCCTACGCCTCGCTATCCCGGTGCGCGCGGCGCTCACACAAAGGACTGTCCTGGCCCGTCGGAGGCCACCCCCAGATGCGCAGCGACCGACGCCGCCACATCCACAAACCCGCGCACCCCGATCTGCCCCGTATAAGGCCCCTTGGCAAGCACTGGCACCCGTTCGCGGGTGTGATCTGTGCCGGTCCATGTCGGGTCGTTGCCGTGATCTGCTGTAAACACCAGCAGATCGTCCGGCCGAAGCGCAGTGAGAATTGGGGCGATGGCCGCGTCAAACCATTCAAGGTGGCGGGCATAACCCGAAACATCGCGACGGTGCCCGTAGAGGCTGTCGAACTCCACGAAATTGGCAAAGGTCAGGCTTCCGTCCTCGGCCTCGGCCACATGTGTCGCAAGATGATCCATCAGGACGGCATCCACGCCTTTGACAACCTGATCGACCCCTTGTCCCGCGAAAATGTCTTTGATCTTACCAATCGCATAGGTGCGACGGCCTGCCCGCTGAACCCAGTCGAGCAAGGTCGGGCTCGGCGGCGTGATGGCATAGTCGCGCCGGTTCGGTGTGCGTTCATAGTGGCCCGGCGTGCCCACGAAGGGGCGCGCAATCACGCGACCGATCTTTCGCTCATGCAGCAGGGGCGCGAGGTCCTCGCACAAGGTCAGAAGCCGATCCAACCCTAACGTGGTCTCATGCGCCGCGATCTGGAACACGCTGTCTGCCGAGGTGTAGCAGATGGGCCATCCCGTCCGCTCATGCTCGGCCCCGAGACGCGCGATGATCTCGGTCCCGCTGGCGTGTTCGTTCCCGAGGATTCCGTCCACGCCGGCGATGGTCCGAACCGCAGCAACGACGTCATCCGGAAAGCTTGGCGTGGTGTTCGGGAAATAGCCCCAATCCCACGGCACCGGCAAACCGGCCAGTTCCCAGTGGCCCGACGGCGTATCCTTGCCTGGGCTGACCTCTTCCGCCGCGCCCCACAAACCGACAGGGTCAGCATCCAAGCCCTCGCCCCGCGCGCCCGAGGCCAAACGCAACGCGGCCCCGAGGCCGAGGGCGTCCAGATTCGGAAGGCTTAAAGGTCCGCCGCGCCCTGCCTCCGCCTGCCCGGCCGCGCAGGCCGCCGCTATATGGCCAAGCGTGTTTGCGCCCGTGTCGGGCCGATCCCCATTGAAGAACCGATCCGCATCCGGGGCACCCCCGATTCCGACACTGTCGAGCACGACCAGAAACGCGCGCGGCATCATCCGATCCTTTCGTGAACCAAGGGGGGCTGCTCGGAGGGCGGGTCACCAATGTCAAACGCCCGGCGCAAGTCCTCTGCCAGACGCGCGGCATGGTCTTCTTGCGCGGCGTGAATGCGAAGCAGGGGGCGCGCACTGTCGACCTTGTCCCCAATGCGCGCGATGTCGCTGAGACCGACGGCAAGGTCCAGGGTGTCGCTCTGCTTCAGGCGTCCACCCCCCAGATGCACCACGGCTTCGCCCAAGGCGCGCGCGTTGATCGCGCGCACGTGGCCGGGGTCCTTGGGATGAATGTCGACCATCACGCGGGCCGCCGGCAACCGATCCCGCCAGCGATCCACAAAGTCGAACGGGCCGCCGAGCGTCGCCACCATGTCGCCAAAAATGGACGCGGCTTCCCCGCTGCTGAGCGCGTTGGCAATCCGCCCTTCCCCGTCCGCCGCATCGGCCGCCAAGCCCCCCAAGGCCAGCACCTCGCCACCGAGCATCTGGGTCAGTTTCACCAACGGCGATCCCATGTCGGGCTCGGTCAGGGACGCCATCACCTCGATCACTTCCAGCGCGTTGCCGGCAGATGGGACAAGCGGTTGGTTCATGTCGGTGATCAGGGCCGTCGTCATACAGCCCGCCCCTTGCGCCGTTTCGACCAACGACTTTGCCAAGGCCTGCGCTGCGTCCGGCGTGGCCATAAAGGCCCCGGTTCCAACTTTGACGTCCAGAACCAGGGCTTCGAGGCCCGCCGCCAGTTTCTTTGACAGGATTGAGGCCGTGATCAGATCAATGCTTTCCACCGTGCCCGTCACGTCGCGGATGCCATAAAGCCGACGGTCCGCCGGGGCGATGTCACCCGTCGCGCCGACGATGGCGCACCCGATATCCCCGACGATATCCTGAAGCGCGTCGATCTCGATCTGCGTGGTGTAGCCCGGGATTGCTTCGAGCTTGTCCAATGTGCCGCCGGTATGCCCCAGTCCGCGCCCTGAAATCATCGGCACATAGGCCCCGCAGGCCGCCAAGGCCGGCGCAAGGAGCAAGGACACGCAATCGCCCACGCCGCCGGTCGAATGCTTGTCGAGCACCGGGCCATCGAAATCCCATTTCAGGACCTGCCCACTTTCGCGCATCGCCGTTGTCAGGTGAACGCGCCCTTCCGGCCCCAGTCCGCGCGCGCAGACCGCCATCGCAAACGCCCCCGCCTGGGCATCCGTGACGTCGCCCGTCGCGATCCCTTCGGCCATCCAGTAAATCTCGGCCTCGGTCAGCCTGTGGCCGTCCCGAAGTTTGGCCAGGATGGCGCGAGCGTCGATCATTCCGCGGTGTCCATATAGCCCGCGTCAAAAGCCCCGGGCAGCAGGTCGGCCACCGTGGTTTCAAGGGTTTTGCCCGAGGTCGTGGCCAGCGTCACCTTCACATCGCCGTCAGCGAATTCCGCCAGCTTCTGGCGACACCCACCACAGGGCGGAACCGGCGCCGGACTGTCGGCAATCACGGCGATCTCGGCAATTCGCGTATCACCCGATGCGATCATCGCAGCGATGGCCCCGGCCTCGGCACAGGTGCCTTCGGGATAGGCCACGTTTTCAACGTTGCACCCGCGGTGCTCGTTCCCTTCAACGCTCGTCAGGGCCGCACCAACCTTGAAGCCCGAATATGGGGCGTGGGCGTTCAATCGCACGGCGGCGGCCGCATCCAGCAGGGACATGAGCCGGGTCTCCCTCAATGATGGTTTCTCACACCTTGAGACGCACCCGACGCGAGCGCAAGGGCGACGACCGTTGGCCGCGGAAAGCAGCGCGGTTATGCGGACGCCTTCGCGGCCCCGTAGCCAAGCTTGGTCACAGCCTCGGTGATCTCATCCAGGATGACCGGATCGTCGATCGTGGCCGGCATCTTGTAGCTTTCGCCGTCCGCAATCTTGACCATCGTCCCACGCAGAATCTTGCCCGATCGCGTTTTCGGCAGGCGGTCAACCACCAGTGCCAGCTTGAACGCGGCCACCGGTCCGATTTGGTCGCGCACCAGCTTCACGCATTGCTTCACGACATCGTCCGGCGCGGTTTGAGCGCCCTTGTTGAGGCACAGGAACCCCATCGGCAACTGGCCTTTCAGGGTATCGGTGACGCCAATAACCGCACATTCGGCGACGTCCGGATGAGCCGCGAGAACCTCTTCCATCCCGCCGGTGCTGAGCCGGTGACCGGCCACATTAATCACGTCGTCGGTCCGGGCCATGATGTAGAGATAGCCGTCTTCGTCGATCATGCCCGCATCGCCCGTTTCGTAGTAGCCCGGGAACTGCTGCAAATATGACGACCGATAGCGCGCTTCTGCATTCCACAGCGTCGGCAACGTGCCCGGTGGAAGCGGCAACTTGACGGCGATCGCCCCCAACTCGCCTGCGGGCATTGGATGGCCGCCTTCGTCCAGGATCTTGACGTCATAGCCCGGCATGGGAACCGCAGGCGATCCGATCTTCACGGGCAGTTTCTCGATCCCGAGCGGATTGCCGGCAATGGCCCACCCGGTTTCGGTTTGCCACCAATGGTCAATAACGGGCACGCCCAGTTTGTCTTGTGCCCATTTGATCGTGTCGGGATCGGCCCGCTCGCCCGCAAGAAACAGGCTTTCCAAGCTCGACATGTCATAATCGCCGACAAGGTCCCCGGCCGGATCGTCGCGCTTGATCGCGCGGAAGGCCGTTGGCGCGGTGAACAGGCATTTCACGCCATGGTCCTGAATAACGCGCCAGAACGTGCCCGCGTCGGGCGTGCCAACTGGCTTGCCCTCAAAGACGATGGTCGTGCAGCCGTAGACCAGCGGGGCGTAGCAAATATAGGAGTGGCCCACGACCCACCCGACGTCGGATGCGGCCCAGAACACTTCGCCGGGCTGCATGTCGTAAAGGTTCCGCATGCTCCAATTCAGGGCCACGAGGTGACCAGCGGTGTGGCGGACAACACCCTTCGGCTGGCCCGTCGTGCCCGAGGTGTAGAGAATGTAGGCAGGATGATTGCCCTCGACCGGGACGCAGTCCGCCGGCTCAACCCCGTACTGGAAGGCGTGCCAATCGACGTCGCGCCCCTCTTCGAGGTGGGCGACCTCCTGCTCGCGCTGGAAGATAACGCAGAAGTCCGGCGTGTGTTCAGCCAGATCCAAAGCACCATCAAGCAGCGGCTTGTAGTGCACCACGCGCCCGGGCTCGATCCCGCAGGAGGCGGCGATGATGCATTTTGGCGCGCAGTCATCAATTCGGACGGCCAGTTCGTTCGACGCGAAGCCGCCAAACACGACCGAGTGGATGGCCCCCAGTCGGGAACAGGCCAACATGGCTTCCAGAGCCTCGGGCACCATCGGCATGTAAATGATGACCCGGTCACCCTTTTCTACGCCCTTGGCCCGCAACGCCCCGGCAAGGCTGGCCACGCGGGTCTGCAGTTCGGCGTAGGTGATCTTGTGGGTGCTGCTGGTCAGAGGGCTGTCGTGGATGACGGCAACGCGGTCCCCGTGGCCGGCTTCGACATGGCGGTCGATCGCGTTCCAGCACGTGTTGACCTGTCCGTCAGAGAACCATTCGTAAAGGGGGGCATTGTCGTCGAACAGGGCCTTGCTTGGCGCGTCTACCCAGTCGATGGCCTCCGCCGCCTGCATCCAAAATGCATTCGGATCGGCTTGTGCGGCTTCGTAAACCTCGGAATATGCCATTCTTTCCCCTCCTTAAGACCCCTCTGCCCGGGTCAACCAGAGGGATACCCGAAAGCCGGACATGCCCGCAAAGCGACAGGGCGTCACTGGTCAGCAACTAGCCAGCAGCACACCGTCGAAGACGTTTTGTCGACATCCGGTCAGCCGTAGTGGCTAACCGGTGTTCCCGCGAGGGCCGAGATGTTGAGCAGACCGCGCGCCGTGATCGAAGGCGTCACGATATGGGCGCGATTGCCCATACCCATGAGGATCGGTCCGACCTCGAGGCCATTGGCGCGCATCTTGAGCGTGTTTCGGACCGCGCTGGCCGCATCGGTCGATGCGAAGATCAGAACATTGGCGGCGCCGTCCAACCGGCTGTGTGGAAAGATGCGGTTGCGCAGTTCCGGGTCGAGTGCGCTGTCGAGGTGCATTTCGCCTTCATAGGTGAAATCTACGCCTGCCTTGTCCAGCATATCCACGGCGGCGCGCATCCGGCGTCCGCTATCGCTGTCGAGATTGCCAAACTGGCTGGAGGAACACAGGGCGATCTGGGGCACAAGCCCAAAGCGGCGCACGTGGCGGGCCGCCCCGATCGCTGTTTCAAAGATCTGCTCTGGCGTCGGAGTGGGGTGAATTTGCGTGTCCGCCACGAACAACGGCCCGTCTTCCATGATCATCAAGCTCAACGCGCCCACGGGATGGAGCGTGTCACTGCCCAACAGTTGCTGTACGTAGTTGAGATGCCACAGGTACTGACCGAACGTGCCGCAAATCAGCGAATCCGCCTCTTCCCGATGGACCATGATGGCCCCGATGGCGGTGGTGTTCGTGCGCATGATCGCCCGGGCAAGGTCGGGGGTCACACCGCGGCGCGCCATCAATTCGTGATAGGTGCCCCAATAGTCGCGATACCGCGGGTCGTTTTCAGGGTTAACGATCGCGAAATCACGGCTCGGACGGATCGTCAGACCGGCCCGCTCGGCCCGCGCTTCAATCACCTCCGGTCGTCCGATCAGGATCGGGGTTTCGGTGGTTTCCTCCAGCATGGCTTGCGCGGCGCGCAAAACGCGCTCATCCTCGCCTTCTGCGAAGACGATCCGGCGCGACGTGGTCGCCGCCGCTTCGAACACAGGGCGCATGATCAGGGCCGAACGGAAGACCGACTGGTTCAGCTTCGCCTTGTAGGCCTCGAGATCGGACAATGGGCGGGTCGCGACGCCCGAGTCCATCGCGGCCTGTGCCACCGCGCTGGCCACAACCGCCATCAAGCGCGGGTCGAACGGCTTCGGGATCAGGTAGTCGGCACCGAAGGTCAATTGCTCGCCCTTGTAGGCCGCGGCCGCCTCGGCACTGGTCATCGCACGCGCCAAGGCGGCGATGCCGTCGATGCAGGCCAATTGCATGTCATCGTTGATCTCGGTCGCGCCCACGTCCAGCGCACCGCGGAAGATGAAGGGGAAACACAGGACGTTATTCACTTGGTTCGGGAAGTCTGAGCGCCCGGTCGCGATCACGGCGTCGGGCGCGACGGCGCGCGCGTCGTCCGGCAAGATCTCGGGGGTCGGATTGGCCAAGGCGAAGATAATGGGCTGAGCAGCCATTTTGGACACCATGTCCTGGGTCAGGACACCCGGACCCGAGAGCCCGAGGAACAGGTCCGCCCCTTCGATGACGTCACTCAATCCAGCGGCGGTCTCGCCTTGCGCATAATCCGCCTTTTGAGGGGTCATGCCACCTTCGCGTCCGGCGTAGACCAGCCCGTCCAAATCGCAGAGCCAAACGTTTTCGCGCTTCACGCCCAGTTTCAGCAACATGTTCAGGCAGGCGATCCCCGCAGCGCCCCCACCGGTGGAGACCACTTTGATATCTTCAAACCGCTTGCCCACCACGTGCAGTGCGTTTGTTGCGGCGGCCCCAACGACGATGGCCGTCCCGTGTTGGTCATCGTGGAAGACAGGAATGTTCATCCGCTCGCGGCAGATTTGTTCAACGATAAAACAATCGGGGGCTTTGATGTCTTCAAGATTGATCGCGCCAAAGCTTGGCTCCAACGCGCACACAATCTCGGCCAGCTTTTCGGGGTTCGGCTCGTCCACCTCCAAATCGAAACAATCGATGTTCGCGAACTTCTTGAACAGGACCGCCTTGCCTTCCATCACGGGTTTGGACGCCAGGGCCCCGATGTTGCCAAGCCCCAGGACGGCCGACCCATTTGAGACCACCGCCACCAGGTTGCCCCGCGCGGTATAGCGCGCCGCATTGGCCGGATCGGCCTTGATTTCAAGGCTGGCCTCGGCGACGCCAGGGCTGTAGGCGCGGCTGAGATCGCGACCATTGGCCAGGGGTTTGGTCGCGCGCACCTCCAGTTTCCCGGGGCGCGGGTTCTCGTGATAGAATAGCGCAGCATCGCGCAAGCTGTCCTGTTTATCGACCGACATAAACCCCTCCTGGCAACATAGTTTAACGTTAAACTACTTATTTTCGGATCGCGCCGTGACCCTCGGTCGCGCATCTCAGAAACTGCGGCCGGACGCAAGCTTAGGTAAACTGCTCGCGGATCAATCTTTCTTCGAGCCCGTGACCGGGATCAAACAGAAGGCGGTGGGCCACCTCGGGGAAAGAGCGGATTTCAACACAGGCCACGTTGGCAACCGATCTGCTGTCCGCGTCGGCCATGACGGGGCGCTTTTCCGGCTCGCTCACTTCGAAACGCACAACCGCCGTTTTGGGCAACAACGCGCCGCGCCAACGCCGCGGACGGAAGGCGGCCACCGCCGTGACGGCCAGAACATCCGCCCCGATCGGCAGGATCGGCCCATGCGCCGAATAGTTGTAGGCCGTCGACCCCGCCGGGGTGCAGACCAGAGCTCCGTCGCACACCAGCTCGTCCATCCGCAGCCGCCCATCGACATAGATCTTCAGCTTTGCTGCTTGCGGCCCCGCGCGCAACAAGCTGACCTCGTTGATCGCCAAGGCCTCGACAACTTCGCCTTCGCGTGTCTCCGCCCGCATATGAAGCGGGTTCACCTCGGCCTCTTCGGCGGTTTCCAGCCGTTCGATCAGGTCATCTTCACTGTAGGCGTTCATGAGGAAACCAACGGTTCCGCGATTCATCCCGTAGACCGGGGCGTCCACCTCCTGCGTCGCGTGCAGCGTTGCCAACATGAAGCCATCCCCGCCCAAGGCGACGATGACGTCTGCTTCTTCGACCGGATACGCCCCGTAACGGGCCTCCAGTCGCGTCTTTGCGGCCTGAGCATCTTTTGTCTCGGAGGCGAGAAAAGCGATATTGCGCGCGGCAGGCATGGGCCGTCCTTTGGGTCTTGGGTGGCGGGACAGTTGCCCGCGCCAATCGGAAACACAATCCTCCTTAGGCGACATGACAGCAACCAAAAGTCGCAAGAATGGCCGCGTCTGCGTGCCGGCGCGCCGTTTTCGGCCCTTTCCGAAGGGGGCAAGCTGCCCTAAACCGTGCCCTGACAAACGATGTCTGCTGCTATTTGGAGGAGCGCCGAAATGAACGCCCCGCACCGCGACGCTGGATTCTTCACCGAACGCCTGGAAACGCGTGACCCGGAAATTCACGCGGCCATGCGTCAGGAACTCGGACGCCAGCGTGACGAGATCGAACTGATCGCGTCCGAAAACATTGTCTCCGCCGCCGTTATGGAAGCCCAAGGCGGCGTGATGACCAACAAATATGCCGAGGGCTATCCGGGCCGCCGTTACTATGGCGGGTGCGACTACGTCGACATCGCGGAGAACCTCGCGATTGATCGCGCAAAGGCCCTGTTCAACGTGGGATTTGCGAATGTTCAGCCGAACTCGGGCAGCCAAGCGAACCAAGGCGTGTTCCAAGCCCTGCTGCAGCCGGGCGACACGATCCTGGGCATGAGCCTTGATGCCGGCGGGCACCTGACCCATGGGGCCAAACCCAACCAGTCGGGCAAATGGTTCAATGCAATTCAGTATGGCGTTCGCCAGCAGGACATGCAGATCGACTACGACCAAGTGGCCGAACTGACGGCGGAACATCAGCCGAAGATGATCATCGCCGGTGGCTCCGCGATCCCGCGGATCATTGATTTCGCCAAGATGCGCGAGATTGCGGACAGCGTCGGGGCTTATCTGTTGGTTGATATGGCCCATTTCGCTGGCCTCGTGGCGTCGGGGCACTATCCGTCGCCCTTCCCGCACGCCCATGTGGCCACCACTACGACCCACAAGACCCTGCGCGGCCCGCGGGGCGGCATGATCCTGACGGATGACGAGGCGCTGGCGAAGAAATTTAACTCGGCCATCTTCCCCGGTATTCAGGGCGGCCCGCTCATGCACGTGATTGCCGGCAAAGCGGTTGCCTTTGGCGAGGCCCTGCGCCCGGAATTCAAAGACTACCAGGGCCAGGTGATCAAAAACGCCCAGGCGCTTGCCGATCAGTTGATGAAGGGTGGCCTCGATATCGTCACGGGCGGCACGGACACGCATGTGATGCTGGTCGACCTGCGCCCCAAAGCGGTGAAGGGCAACGAAACCGAAAAGGCACTCGGTCGCGCCCATATCACGTGCAACAAGAACGGCATCCCGTTCGACACCGAAAAGCCGACGATCACCAGCGGCATCCGCCTCGGATCCCCGGCTGGTACGACGCGTGGATTTGGCGAGCCTGAGTTCCGGCAAATCGCCGATTGGATTGTCGAAGTCGTCGATGGCCTCGCGGCCAACGGCGCGGAAGGGAATGCCGAGGTCGAAGCCAAAGTCGCTGCAGAAGTGCTTGAACTTTGTGCGAAATTCCCAGTGTACCCTGAACTCTAGGCAAATGCTTGCGCGGCGGCTTCGGTCGCCGCGGAATTCTTGCACATAAAATCATCCCGTGGCAGGTTGTGCGCGGGGGAAATCTGCCTAGCTATCTGCCAGGGCGCTGCCCCTATTTGCGATGTTCAACCCCGGATGACCGAGTGCTGATCGATGCAGGCCGACATTGTTCAACGACCCGAATTGACCCCCAACTTCCGTGAGGAGGCCGCGCGCGAAATCCGTCGGTTTACGCGCGATTGGACAGTGCGCGACGACCGCATTGCGGCGGTCAGCTATTTTGGGACCTTTGCGTTCTACTTTTTCACGCTCTGGCTGACGATCCAGGTCTGGCCCCTGTGGTATCTGGTGGTTCCGCTGATTGTCATCAATGCATTCGCCGGCGTACGGCTTTACGTTTTGCAACATGATTGCGGACACACCTCCCTATTCACGACCAAGTATCGCAATGACTTGGCGGGCCACGGGCTTTCAATTTTCACGCTTACGCCCTTCAGCGTGATGCAGTTCAACCATAACGAACATCACAGCCACCTCGGCAACCTCGACGAACGCGATACCACCGAGATATTCACCATGACGGTGCGCGAATGGGCCGAGGCAGGGTTCTGGAAACGTCTGTGGTACCGGACGTATCGCACGCCATGGATCATGATTCCGATTGGCGGCCTGTTCACCTACGTGTTGGCGTACCGGTGGCCGAAGAATTCGGGCAAGATCGGACCGGCGGCGGTGATTGCCCACAATCTGGGCTTGGCTGCATGGGTTGGCCTGATCTGGTGGTTCGCCGGCACGCCCGGATTGATCATCTACGCGGGTACGGTCTTTGCCGCCGGCTGCATTGGCGTGTTCATGGTCTACCTGCAGCACAATTTTGAAGACACGTGGTGGGATCGCAAGCCCGATCTAAACCCGGCCCGGGCCGCACTTCAAGGGTCGTCCGCCCTGGATCTGGGGTGGTTGTGGGATCTGGGGACGGGCAACATCGCCTACCACGACATCCACCACTTCAACGCCAACATCCCATCCTATCGGTTGCGGAAGTGCCACCGCGCGCTGCGGGACCAGTACGAAGTTCAAACCATCCGTTGGCCGGAGGCCATCCGATCCTTCACGTTGAAGCTATGGGATGAAGATCAAGGCCGACTTGTGCCCTTCCCGCGTGAACCGCGACCGCAGGTCGTTCACGGCCAAGCATAAGAGCGCGGCCCCGCCGCGATCAGGCGGCGGCCCCCACAGCTTTACGGGCCATTTCCCAATATGCCGTTTCGACCGCATCCCGATCCAACCGGCCGCCTTCCCGGAACCACGTGGTCACACCCGTGAGCATGGCAATCAGGGCAAGTGTCGCCAGTTTGGTGTCCGGCACGTCGAACACACCCTCGTCCTTGCCCTGCACCAGAATGCTTTCCAGCTGGTCTTCGTAACGCCGCCGTAAGCCCTCGATCACGGCGAAATTCTCCTCCGTCAGGTTGCGAAGCTCCATATACGCAATGAACACGAGGTCGGGCCGATCGAGGTGATAGCCGATGTGATGGCGCACGAAATCCTCGAGTGCGGCTTCGGCCGGCCCGACCGGCGCGCTCCAATCAGCGAGCAGATGTTCCAAGTGGTCCCGCATCAGGTCGAACAAGAGCGCCTGCTTGTCCGGCGTGTAGAGATAGAGCGCCCCGGCCTGCACCCCCACTTCGGACGCGATCTGGCGCATCGACACGGCGGCAAACCCATGCCGCGCAAAAAGCCTCAAGGCGGCCGCGCGGATGTTCGGACCGGTGATATCGCCGTGACTGCCTTGCTTGCGTGCCATACCCCTATGGTTATCTGAACGTGCGTTCATTTCAACTGTGCTGGACGCCGTTGGGTCGAATAGGCTAGGCAGTCATCATGATGCGCATGCTTTCCCTTCTGTGTTTGGCTTTGGCCGCCTGCGGGCCCAACCTGCAGGAGTTGGACAGCCGCATCAGTCCAGCGGCCCGAAACGCGCCACCGCCGGAGCTTTTGCCGCTCAACAGCCTGCTTGTTCCGGTCGACGCCGAACTGCCACGCAGCGCCGAGGTTGAGGGCGAGATCCTTGAGCGGCGGGGCGAAGATCTGCGCCGCCGCGCCGCCCAATTGCAGCAACAGGCACTTTAAGATCGCCGCTCGCGTTGCGGCTCTGGCGGGAAGCCGCTAACAGGGGCCGATCAGTGTCGATTGAGCGTGGAGAGCGGGCATGACGGACCCATTGCGCCTTGGGATTGCGGGACTTGGCACCGTGGGTGTCGGGGTCGTGAAGATCGTGCAGCGGCAAGCCAATCAACTGGCCGCGCGCTGCGGACGACCGATCGAGATCACCGCCGTGTCTGCCCGCAGCAAGGACAAGGATCGCGGGGTGAACCTTGCCAACTATGCATGGGAAGATGACCCGGTCGCCTTGGCCATGCGCGACGATGTCGATGTTTTCGTAGAGTTGATGGGCGGCGCAGACGGGCCGGCCAAGGCTGCGACCGAAGCCGCCATCGCCGCCGGCAAGGATATCGTCACAGCAAACAAGGCGATGCTCGCGCTCCATGGCCAGGAACTGGCCGAAGCCGCCGAAGCCGCCAATCGCGTGTTGCGCTTCGAAGCGGCGGTTGCGGGTGGCATCCCTGTGATCAAATCCTTGACCGAGGGGCTGGCCGGCAACGCGGTCGATCGCGTCATGGGTGTCATGAACGGGACCTGCAACTATATCCTGACCCGCATGGACAGTGCCGGCCTGACCTATCAGGAGGCGTTCGATGAGGCCGACGGCCTTGGGTATCTTGAAGCCGATCCGAACCTCGACGTGGGGGGCATTGACGCGGCGCATAAGCTGACACTGCTGGCGGCGATCGCCTACGGCACACGTGTGGATTTCGACGCGATCGCGCTGGAAGGCATTGGCGAGATCACCATCGAGGATATCCGCCGCGCAGGCGACATGGGCTACAAGATCAAGCTGCTCGGTGTCGCGCAGATGACCGGCCGCGGGTTGGAGCAACGCATGTCGCCCTGCCTGGTTCCGGCCACCTCGCCCCTCGGGCAGCTCGAAGGCGGTACGAACATGGTCGTGTTGGAAGGCGACAGCGTCGGTCAGATCGTGCTGCGCGGCGCGGGCGCCGGCGAAGGCCCCACGGCAAGCGCGGTCATGTCGGATGTCTGCGATATCGCTCGCGGCATCCGGGTCCCAACCTTTGGCGTCCCGGCCACCGCGCTGGACGACGCGCCACCGGCGTCAGCGGCCAGTCCGGCGCGCTATTACCTGCGCATGGAGCTGACGGACAAGCCCGGTGCGTTGGCCAAGGTGGCTACTGTCTTGGGGGAGGCCGGGATCTCGATCGACCGGATGCGCCAATACGATCACCCGGGCGGTAACGCACCGGTTCTGATCGTCACCCACAAGGCGGCGCGCCCATCCCTTGATGCAGCCCTCGCCGCCCTGCCCGAGACGCACGTTCTGGTTGGTGACCCTGTCGCGCTGCGGATCGAGGACGTCTAGGCCGTTTTCGCGCCCTGCCCGTGAGATCGGGCGCGACAACTCACCCTGATAGCGCTGCCAAGCGGTTGTGTGATGCCGTGCGGCGCAGTAGGCAAGGGGCGACCCTGTTTGTTGCGAAAGGCCGCCCCGATGACCTATCCCACTGATTTCAATGACCGGATGTTGTCACTCGGCCTTGGCCGCGTGTCTGAGGCCGCGGCGATGGCATCGGCCGAGCTGATCGGTCGCGGGGACGAAAAGGCGGCGGACCAAGCCGCCGTGACCGCGATGCGGGACCAGTTGAACCGGCTGGACATCAAAGGGGTGGTCGTGATCGGTGAAGGGGAACGCGACGAAGCCCCCATGCTGTTCATCGGCGAAGAGGTTGGGAATGGCGAAGGGCCGGCTGTCGACATCGCACTGGACCCCCTCGAAGGCACCACGCTGACCGCCAAGGATATGCCCAACGCCTTGACCGTCATCGCGATGGGACCGCGCGGATCGATGCTGCACGCGCCGGACGTCTACATGGAGAAACTGGCCATCGGCCCGGGTTTCCGAAATGGCGTCGTGACGCTGGATATGTCCCCGTCCGAGCGGGTCTCGTCACTGGCGGCCGCGAAAGGCTGCTCGACCAAGGACATCACCGTGTGCGTTCTGGAACGCCCGCGCCACGAAGACATGATCACTGAACTGCGGACCACGGGCTGCGCCATTCGCCTGATCACCGATGGCGACGTGGCCGGCGTCATGCATTGCGCCGAACCGGCCACAGGCATCGACATGTACATGGGCTCCGGCGGCGCCCCCGAAGGCGTGCTGGCTGCAGCCGCGCTGAAATGCATGGGCGGCCAGATGTTCGGCAAACTCCTGTTCCGCAACGACGACGAGATTGCCCGCGCCAAGAAGGCCGGGATCACCAACCTCAACCGGGTCTATACGCGGGACGACATGGTCACCCAGGACGTCATCTTCTCGGCGACCGGTGTGACCGACGGGTCCATCCTGCCGGGCATCAAGCGCGAGGTTGGCTACCTGACGGCTGAAACCATCCTGATGCGCTCGAAAACCGGGTCGGTGCGCCGGATGACCTACCGCAACCCCGTGAAGGCCGGGTGACAGACGCGCGCTGCCGCTTGTAGGCTTCTGCCATGACAAGCCCGACTGACATCGTGGGGGCGCCCGCCTTTCTTGGTGTGGACAGCTCGTTGACCGGTCGAAAATGGGTCGGTCCAAGCGCCGATCAGTCCCGCCTGGCCGACGCGATCGCGCAACGGGCCGATCTGCCACCGCCCGTCGCCCAGGTTTTGGCACGCCGCGGTGTCGACCCCGACGCTGCCGCGGGGTTCATGGCGCCCGCCTTGCGCGACCTCCTTCCCGATCCCATGCGCCTCAAGGACATGGCACCGGCCGCCGAGCGCTTCATCGAGGCGGTCAACTCCGGGCAAAAGATCGCGATCTTTGCCGACTATGACGTGGATGGCGGCAGCTCGGCTGCGCTTCTGATCGATTGGCTGCGCCAGATGGGGCACGCGGCAACCCTCTACATCCCCGATCGCATTGACGAAGGCTATGGCCCGAACGAACCGGCGATGGCCCAGTTGGCGGCCGCCCATGACCTGATCATTTGCGTCGATTGCGGCACGCTGAGCCACGGACCGATCGCGGCGGCCAAAGGGGCGGACGTGATCGTGCTGGACCATCACCTCGCCCAAGCCGACCTTCCGATGTGCGAGGCCGTGGTGAACCCCAACCGCCAGGACGAGACCGGGGACCTCGGGCATCTGTGTGCCGCGGGCGTTGTCTTCCTTCTTCTGGTCGAGGTGAATCGCCGTCTGCGCCAGGGTGGGCGCACCGGCCCGGATCTGATGGCGATGCTGGACCTTGTCGCCCTGGCCACGGTGGCCGATGTCGCGCCGCTGATTGGTGTAAACCGCGCGTTTGTGCGGCAGGGTCTGGTTGTCATGGCGCGACGGGCTCGGCCCGGTCTGGTGGCCCTGAGCGATGTGGCCCGCCTCGACCGCCCGCCCGAAAGCTATCATCTGGGCTTTGTTCTGGGACCGCGGGTCAACGCCGGAGGTCGAATCGGTGCCGCGGATTTGGGGGCCCGCCTTCTGGCGACCCGCGACAGCGCGGAAGCCAACCAGTTGGCAAAACGGCTGGACGACCTCAACACCGACCGGCGCGAGATCGAAGCGCGTGTGCGCGACGCCGCCTTGGCCCAAGCCGAACAACGCGGACTGGAGGCGCCTTTGGTGTGGGCGGCGGACGATGGCTGGCACCCCGGTGTCGTTGGCATCGTCGCGAGCCGCTTGAAAGACGCAGCCAACCGCCCGGCCATCGTGATCGGTTTCGACGGCGCCGATGGCAAAGGCTCTGGCCGTTCGGTTCCAGGGGTCGATCTTGGGGCCGCCATCCAGAAACTGGCTGCGGAAGGCCTGATTCAAAAGGGCGGCGGCCACAAAATGGCGGCTGGCCTGTCGCTGACACGGGATCAGCTCGACACCGCAATGGACCGGTTGACCGAATTGCTGGCCAGACAGGGCGCAGGCGAAGGCGGTCCGCGCGACCTGCGCGTGGACGGATTGGTGATGCCCGGCGCCGCCAGCAACGATCTTGTGGCGCAATTGGAAGCCGCCGGACCTTTCGGCGCTTCCGCTCCGGCACCGCGATTTGTCCTGCCGGACCTGCGCCTGAAACACGTGCGGCCCGTCGGGACTGGCCACCTGAAGCTATCCCTTTCGGACGGCGCAACGTCCATAGACGCCATTTGCTTTGACGCAGAACGCAAAGGGCTGGCGGCGGCACTGACACCATCGGCAGGTCGGCCCGTGCATGTTGCCGGCAAACTGGACCTCAACCATTGGAACGGGCGGACAACGGTGCAACTGCGCCTGGACGACGCCGCCTGGGCCGATTGAACCGACAGCGCATTTTCCTGCGCCGAGACGTCAGAATCCGCTTGAACCCTCGGGAAGCTTTTTCTAGACAGCACCCCACGCCAGCGTGGCCCGTTCGTCTATCGGTTAGGACGCCAGGTTTTCAACCTGGAAAGAGGGGTTCGATTCCCCTACGGGCTGCCACTTCATCGCGTCACTCCCAGACAGTCGGATTTCAGGGTGAGAGAACGCCTCTCTTCCGTCGGTATGCCGTGGCACGCGCCAGCTTGGAAGCGTCCCCTTTTTCCGGGCCGACATGATACGGCTCTATTGGCCCGAAAGCTCGAAAGCTAAGGTCAACAAAAGGATCGCGCCAATCCACGATGCCGCCACGCGCACGCCAATTCTGACCCAATCTGCCTGAAACCGCACCAACACGAGCCCGGCAAGACTTGCCGCCAGAGCGGCCGCCAGATTTGTCCCGAACAGCAGTCCCAGATGGGTAAAGGTCGGAAGCTCGAACAAGCCGTGCCCTTCCAGCGCCATGGCCAGCGCCCCCATTCCGGTCAGCCCGGCAAGCCCAAAGGCGACCCCACGCGGTATGGCAGACAGCAGCGCCGCGAGGGCCGCGGTCGCCACCCCCAGACCGATGAAGGCGGACAGCGCGCCGGGCCCGACCAACGGGGCCGCAAAGAGGCCCACGAACTGGCCACCGAGAAAGATGGGCCATGCCTTTGGCAAACCGTCGACGTCCCACAGACTGAGCAGGAGACCCAAGACCAGGATCGGAAGCAGGATCGCGGGGTAGATCAGGATGACCGACGCGCCCTCGACGAATTGCGCATAACTGTCGGCGCCCGCGGAAAAGGCGTGCGCGTCCGCGGGGCCCGCAAAGCCAAGCGGGGCCAGTACGGCAAGTGCGCGTCGCAAGGTCAGGCGAGGCCGAAAAGGAACGCGGCCCCAACCAGCGCGATCACGCCGCCAGCTCCGCGCACGGCATACCGGCCCAGTTCCGACCGCGTCAAAACGCCAAAGCCGACGCCGGCCATGTGCAAAAGGCCCGTGCCGATCACGAAACCCACCGCGTAGCCATACGGGCTGAAGGCCTCGGGCAGTTCCGTGCCGTGGGCATGTCCGTGGAAAATCGCGAAGAGGCCCACGATCA
Organism: Paracoccaceae bacterium; assembly: GCA_963921255.3. Lineage (GTDB taxonomy): Bacteria > Pseudomonadota > Alphaproteobacteria > Rhodobacterales > Rhodobacteraceae > JANSYL01. Next base: position 570,348 of record CAWUEW020000002.1, read on the forward strand.
CGGCCGCCGCCCAGATGGGCGCCTTGACCGCGAACACGATGAGCAGACCGAGGACCACGCCCGACAAGGCGATGCCGGTCTCGATCATGGGGATCGGCACCCCTAGGACGCCCAAGGCACCACCGAACGCCATGACAAGCGGGAACACGACCGGCAGGATCCAGATTGCAGGCGCGCCGAGGAAGGCCCCCCAGAGCCCGACCGCCACCATCGCCACCACGTGGTCCCACCCGTAAATCGGGTGCCAGAAGCCGGAGGCAAAGCCACTGTTGATCCCTTCGCCGGTATGGGCGTTTGCAGACATCGCAACGACTGCCAGCGTGATCGCGAGCGAAAAGGTGACAAAAGCGGAACGTCGATCGGTCATGGGGCACTCTCCTTTTGGCTTGGCGGAGACTAGCTTAGGGCGCCGCACCGTCAACGCCGGAGTTGGGCCGACAGGCGCCGAAGTAGAAAAAACCTGCCAAGGCCATTTTGGTTTGGCGTTGGCGCAGCAAAGCCTGTCGGATTTTCGCGATGGCGCGCCCGGATTGGCCGCCTTTCAAAGCCAACACCAGTCCGCGCATCAGCCGCTTTAGGGTGACCGGTGGCCGCCCCGAGGTCGCCAGGCCATCTTCATATAGACGTCTCCGGCGCGCAGTTCGTCCAGCATCTGCCGCAGACGCTTTTCCCGCGTTTCTTCCCGTTTGGCGCGCGCTATCCAGCCAAGGTAGTCGTTGCGCTGATACCAGGGGCGGGCCTTGTACTGCTCCAAAAGCCCCTCGGCTTGCAACGCCGAGAGAACCGCGTCTGGCATCGGATGCGCGGGGCGTTTCATTGGGGTCGTGGAACAAACTGCATGAATGACATAAGACGGACCTGAATGGCGTGCGCCAAGCGATTTTTCGAGCGCGCCGCGCTCAAATTGCCCGGACGCTCCTTTCGCTAGCGTTGTTCCAGCGCGTTTTCCCAACTCTCAAGGAACGCCCGACGATTGAGCGGGTCGAGGTACACCATCAGCGCAGGCCCAAGGCGGATCGGGCCGAACACCTGACGCTCTGCCTGCGATGCGTCCCGGAGCGGTGGCAAGACCCATGCATCCGGATCGTCGCGCAATCCTTCGGCCAGCAGGGCATCCAATACGGCCCCTGCCCCGTCCCGATTCTCAGCCGCCCCGGGGATGAGGGCCGTGCGCAGCATCACGTTCGTGAAATCCTCCATCTCGACAATCTGCATGCCTGCACCGTCGTCCCGCGCAAGCCGTTCGGCCGCGTAGCTGCCCAAAACGTTGTACGCGACGGCAAGATCGCCTTCGGCCACATCGTCGATCATCTGGGCCGAACAACAATATAACTGCGGGTCAAGCCGGCCCATCACTTCTGACAGGCGCCAGAACGCATCAGAACTGCGCGCTTCCTGTGTCGCAAATAGATAGCCCAACCCGCTCCGGCGGACGTCATATGTGCCGACAGCGCCCTGAAACCGGTCCGGATGATCGCGCAGGATCTGGATCAATTCCTGCCGCGTCGTCGGGAGCGGCAGACCCTCGAAGCGGGCGGTGGAAATGACAACGACCGCAGGCTCGGCCGTGAAGGCGAACACCAGATCCCGCCAGCGCGCCCAGTCCGGAAGCGCTTCGGTGACGGGCGAGCGGTAACTGAGCGCGAAGCCGTCATTGGCCAATTGGAACTGCAGATCCATGGCAGACGACAGGACCAAGTCAAAGGCTGCACCATCCCGCAGGGCGCGATGAATGTCCGCGCTGGAGGCAACGGTATAATCGATCCCGACGTCCGGATTGGCCGCTTGAAACCGCTCGACAAACGGCTCGAACACGTCCAGATCCGCCGTCGACAGGATCCGGACGACATCGGGACCAGTCCCTGGATACAGGCGATGATCTTCGACCTCGAGCGCTGTTGCGCCAGTCGCACTAAGCGCAAGGATCACGCCAAGGGCAAAACGAATGCCACGCATGTGCCGCCTTTCTCTGGGTGGGATTGCAGGTCCAATCGCCCGCCATGGGCCGTGACAACGTCGTTCGCGATCGTCAGCCCAAGGCCCGATCCGACCACGCCTTCCACATTCGCCCCCCGCCGGAACCGCAGCGTCAGGTCTTCAAACGGCCCCTCGCCCAATCCCGGACCTTCGTCGCACACTTCCAACCGGGCGTGGCCGTCCTCAAGCGCAAGGGTCAGGGTCACGGTCGTTTCATCGGGTGAATACTTGATGGCGTTGTCCAACACATTGCGCAGTGCGTTTTCAAGCAACACGCGGTCACCGCGCACCGGGGCGGCGCATCGGGACAGGCGAATGTCGATATCCCGCATTTCGGCGGTCGGTTGGAGCGCCGCGACCACCGTGGCCGCGACCTGGGACAAGTCGATTTCATCGCGGACCAGGTCCTCGGCCCGATAGGCCACCGTTGCATGGTCCAGCAACTGCCCAGCGGAACGCGAGCTTTCGTCGACGGCCCGGATCATCTGTCTCAGGCGTCGTTTCTCTTCGGTGTCAGAGGCCGAGTGCAGCGCCAGATCCGCCTGCGCGCGGACAGTGGCCAAGGGCGTTCGGACCCTGTGCGCGGCCTCGGTGATGAAGTCTTCGGAGCGCCGTTGGGACTGCCCAAGGCGGGCAATCAGGCGGTTCAGCGACTGCAGGAGCGGGGCCAGTTCGGACGGCGCTGCACGATTGAGAGGTCGCATGTCACTAGGTCCACGCCGCGACACAGCCTCGGCCAAATCCGTCAATGGGCGCAACGACGTGCGCGCTGCGATGGCGGACAGGAACACGGCCACCAGGAAGAACGCCACCGACAGCGCGGCGGCTGTCTGGCTCAGCGCCGTTGAAATCTCACCGATCCCGTTGCGCGTCTGGGCGACTGAGACGGTGACCGGCACAGGGTCCGACCCGGCCAGAACAAGCCGAGTGATACGGGCCATGCGCAAGGTGGCATCGCGATAGATCACCGTATCGAAGGCAACTTGGCCGGGCGGTGCGGACGCCACGCCCTGGGTCAGGTTCTCGTATCCGGTCAGGGTCTCGCCCCCCGCCTCGACATGGTAAAAGACTCGGTCTTCGCTGACGGCCCCCAACATCGAAAAGGCAGCATAGGGCAATTCCAACCGCACCGCGCCGCCCTCATTGCGCAGCGTCTCTGCGATGATGGTCGCAGAGGCCGCGAGGATGTTGTCCTGCGTCCGCTCGGCGGCCTGCCGGGCGAAGCTGGACACCATTGACCACGACAGAACGGACAACAGCCCGGCAACACCTGCCAGAAGGAAGGTCAATCGACGTCCGATGGACCCCGTCGTCGTCACGACGCCGCAATCCTGTAGCCGAGGCCGCGCACCGTTTCGATGCGCACGCCCATCCCATCAAGCTTTTTCCGAAGCCGCCCGACATAGACCTCGATCGCATTTTCCGTGACATCGGCATCGTAGGAAAACAGGCGGTCCATGAGATGCGATTTCGACAGAATCTGCCCCGGATGGCGTGCAAACACCTCCAACAACCGGATCTCGCGATTGCGCAATTCCACCGTCTCCCCCGCATGGCGCAGCGTGCCGGCGGTCGGGTCGAACAACGCCGCGCCAATCGCGATCTCATTGCGCGCCGACCCGCCCCGGCGCCGCAGGACGGCCCGGCAGCGTGCCTCCAGTTCCGAGAAATCAAAGGGCTTCGTGATGTAGTCATCCGCACCCTGATCCAGGGCCCCGACGCGGTCCGACACCTGGCTGCGCGCGGTCAAGACAATCACGGGCGTGTCCATCTTTGGACGGCTCTTGGCCAGAAACTCCCGGCCGTCCCCATCGGGCAGCATCACATCCAGCAAGATCAGATCGTAATTGGCAGCGGCCAGGCAATCCTCGGCTGCAGACAGGCTGCCGGCATGATCGACGGCATGGCCATCCAGCTCGAGCCGCTTGACGACGGCCTCCGCCAGTTCCGCATTGTCCTCGACCAACAAATAGCGCACGGCCCCTCCCCTTTGCGTCGCGCCCGCGGGCGCCCTGACACCAGCGTTTTTTGCGTGTCAGGCCCATGTCAGCTTTCTGTGTTGGGATTTGACCATGGGCGGCGGACGACCGCCTGTCAAATGGGAGGACTACCAATGAACACCTTTGGGTGGACGCGTCGCGCGCTGCTGGCCGCGGCGACCGCAACTTTGGCATTTGGCGGCGCGGCGCATGCCGACGGCCATCAGGTGCTGGACGAAGTGCACTTCTTGATCCCCGGCGGCGCCGGCGGCGGTTGGGATGGCACGGCCCGTGGCACCGGCGAAGCCCTGACCGAAAGCGGCCTGGTCGGCACTGCATCGTACGAAAACATGTCCGGTGGTGGCGGCGGTGTCGCAATCGCGCACCTGATTGAAAACGCCGACTCGATGGGCAACACCATGATGGTGAACTCCACCCCCATCGTGATCCGCTCGCTGACGGGCGTGTTCCCGCAAAACTTCCGCGATCTGACCCTCGTTGCCGGCACCATCGGTGACTACGCAGCCCTCGTGGTGAACACCGACAGCGAAATCCAGTCGATGGACGACCTGCTTGGCGCCTACCGCGCCGACGGCATGAGCTTCGCGATCGGCGGCGGCTCGGTTCCGGGCGGTATGGATCACCTCGTCGCAGCGATGGCGATGCAGGCCGCGGGCGAAGATCCGACCGCCTTCAACTACATCCCCTATGACGCAGGTGGCGCGGCGATGGCCGGTCTGCTGTCCGGCGAAATCCAGGCACTGTCGACCGGCTTCTCCGAAGCGGTTGCGCTGGCGCAGCAGGGCGAAGTGCGCATCATCGGCGTGACCTCGGAAGACCGCGTGGACGCGTTCCCGGATGCCCCGACCATGATGGAGCAGGGTGTCGACACCACCTTCGTCAACTGGCGCGGGTTCTTCGCGGCACCGGGTCTGGACGACGCACAGCTTGAAGCCTTCCAGGCGGCGCTGTCGGCCATGTACGAAACCGACGCATGGGAAGAGGTGCGCGCCCGCAACGGGTGGGTCAACATCCACAACAACGGCGACGAGTTCCGCGCGTTCCTGGAAGAGCAGGAGCAGGTGATCGGCGACCTGATGCGGACCCTGGGCTTCCTGTAAGCCAAGCCAATCGGTGCGCGGCGGCCAACCCGCCGCGCACCCTTCGCCACGACAAGAACACTTGCGTGGCCACTGATTTCAAAGGGAGGGGACAGCTATGGCGCTGGATCGTTGGATCGCGCTGATCTTCGTCGCGTTCTGCTGCATCTACGGCTATGCAGCCTTCTTCACGATGGACCAATTGTTGCCGCCCTTCATGCAGCGCAACCCCGTTTGGCCATCAACTTTCCCCAAACTCCTGTCCGTGATGGGCGTCGGGATTGGCCTCATCGTCTTGCTCGGGATCGAGAAAGCCCCCGACGGCGACAAGGAACCGAGCGCCACCGACATCAACTATCGCCGGCTGACGGAGTACAAACTGGGTCAGGCGCTGTCGCTTCTGGGGCTGATGATCTTGTATGCCCTGATGCTGCGCCCGGCCGGCTTCCTGATCGCCACCACGGTGTTCCTTGTCGGCGGCAGCGCCATTCTGGGCGAACGCAAGTGGCATATCATGATCCCGGTCGCCATGCTGGCGACGGGCTTTGTCTGGTATCTGGTGCAAGAGGTGCTTGGCATCTTCCTGCGTCCCTTTCCGTTCTTCATGGGGGTCTGAAACATGCTTGAAGGCATCATGATTGGCCTGACGGCCGCATTTTCGCTTCAGAACCTGCTGATGGTGATCGCGGGCTGTCTGATTGGGACATTTATCGGGATGCTGCCGGGCCTTGGCCCGATGTCGATCATTGCGATCATGATCCCGGTCGCCATTACGCTTGGAGACCCCGCTGCCGCATTGATCCTGCTGGCGGGCGTCTACTACGGGGCGATCTTTGGTGGCTCGACCTCATCGATCCTGTTGAACGCGCCCGGTGTTGCCGGGACCGTTGCGACCAGTTTCGATGGATATCCCATGGCAAGGAAAGGCATGGCCGGCAAGGCGCTGACGATCGCCGCGGTCGCCAGTTTCGCCGGCGGCACAATCGGCGCGATCCTGTTGATGATCTTTGCGCCGGCGTTGTCATCGGTCGCGCTCTTGTTCCATTCCGCCGAATACTTCGCGCTGATGGTCGTTGGACTGTCTGCAATCGCGGCCTTTGCCGGGACGGGTCAGGTGGCCAAGGCGCTGATGATGACGATCCTTGGGTTGATCCTGGCCACGGTCGGCGAAGGCGCGCTGTTCAACATGCCGCGCTTCACAATGGGTTTGATGGATCTGCAATCGGGCATCTCCTTCATCACTCTGGCCATGGCAATGTTCGCCCTGCCCGAAGCGATGTTCCTCGTGCTGAACCCGGCGCGCGGCGCATCTGGCAGCGATGGGGCAAGCGGCAAGATCACTGGTCTGCGCTTCAGCCGCGAGGAAGGCAAAGCCATGGTGCCCGTGATCGGACGCCAGTCGGTGCAGGGTTTCTTCATCGGCGTACTTCCGGGTGCCGGGGCGACGATCGCGTCTTTCCTGGGCTATGCCGTCGAACGCAACATTGCCAAAGGGGAAGAACAGGCCGAATTCGGCAAAGGTTCGGTCAAAGGTCTGGCCGCACCCGAGACGGCGAACAACGCAGCCTGTACCGGCTCGTTCGTGCCGCTTTTGACACTCGGCATTCCGGGCTCGGGCACAACGGCGATCCTGCTCGGTGCGCTGATCGCCTTGAACGTGACGCCAGGGCCGCGCCTGATGGTCGACACGCCCGAGATTTTCTGGGCCGTCATCATCTCGATGTTCATCGGGAACCTGGTGCTGCTGATCCTGAACCTGCCGCTGATCCCGTACATCGCCAAGATCCTTGCGATCCCGCGAAACTACCTGATCCCGTTCATTTTGTTCTTCACCCTGATGGGGGCCTATATCGGGCAGAACAATGCCACAGAGCTTTTGATGCTGGTCGGACTTGGGGTCATGGCGACGATCCTGCGGTTTGCGGACTATCCACTGGCGCCGCTTCTGATCGGGTTCATTCTGGGCACGATGCTGGAAGACAACTTCGCGCGTTCCATGCAGCTCTATCGTGGGTTGGACTTCATCCTCGAACGTCCGATGACCTTGGCGCTGCTGGTGCTGGCCCTGTTGCTGGTGCTGCTGCCAAGCTATCGCGCCCGGCGCGCACGCAAACGGGCCGAAGGTGTGGCCGACGGCGATTGAGCCTCTGACTTCCCAACGTGCGCCGCAACCGGCGCACGTTTTCTTTGAGACGTGAGCCTATGACAACGACCAAGCCTTTGTCCGGCATTCAAGTGCTCGATTTGACGAATGTCCTTGCCGGGCCGTTTGCCTGCCACCAGCTGGCGCATCTGGGCGCCGATGTGTTGAAGGTCGAAGCAGTCGGTCGCGGGGATCTGGCCCGCAATCTGGGGGCCGACCCGGCCTTGTCGGCCAAGGGCATGGGGATCAGCTTTCTGGCGCAGAACGCCGGGAAACGCTCGCTGACCCTGAACCTGAAAGATCCGCGCGGGAAAGACATCCTGCGCCGCCTCGTGCGCCAGGCGGACGTTCTGGTGGAAAATTTCCGACCCGGCGTGATGGAGCGCCTTGGCCTTGGCCCCGATGGACTGCGCGCCGAGAATCCGCGGCTCATCTATTGTGCCATTTCCGGGTTTGGCCAGACCGGCCCTTGGGCCGGGCGACCAGCCTACGATCAGATCGTGCAGGGTGTGTCGGGCGTGATGTCGATTACCGGTGATGCCGAGAGCGCGCCATTGCGCGTCGGCTACCCGCTGGCGGACACCGTCGGGGGGCTGACGGCCGCGATGGCAATCATGGGCGCCCTGAACGCCAACCCGCGTGGCTGCGTGATCGACGTGTCCATGCTGGAGGCCGTTCTGGCGACGATGGGTTGGATCGTGTCCAACCACCTGATTGGCGGGGTCACGCCAACGCCGAACGGAAATGAAAACCCGACCTCGGCGCCGTCCGGGGCGTTCCAATGCGCCGACGGCCTGATCAACATCGCGGCGAACAAGGATGAACAATGGGTGCTGCTGGCCAAGCATCTGGGACGCGACGACCTGCTGGACCGACCGCAATTCGCAACGCGCGAGGATCGCAAGGCCAACCGCCTGCAGCTCAAGGCCGAGCTTGAAACAATCCTGACCACCCGCCCTGCCCGCGATTGGGCGCGCGAATTGAACGCAATCGGTGTGCCGTCCGGGGCGGTCATGTCGGTGCCGGATGTCCTGGCGCACCCACAGATCCAAGGTCGCGATTTCCTTGGCCGGTTCCAGGATGTGCCAGGGTTGGATGCGGCGATTGATCTGGTGCGCGTAGGCGCCATGATCGACGGTGCACGTCCGGCGGTCGATGCTCCGCCTCCGGTGCTTGGCGCGGACACCCAAGACGTGTTGGCCGCGCTCGGGTATAGCCAATCGGAGATCGAGCAATTCCGCGAGGAGGGTGTCACATGAGCGACCGCAACGACGTATCTGATTGGTGGCGCACCCGGATCATCGACATGGAACCCGGACGGATTGCCTTACGCGGCACGCCCGTGGAACAGTTGATCGGCAATATCGGCTTCGCGCAGATGATCTGGCTGATGGTCACCGGATCCGAGATCAAGGGACACCAGGCTGCGCTGTTCGAGGCCGCCCTGGTCGCGGCCGTGGATCATGGCCCCCAGGCGCCCTCCATTGCCGCGGCGCGCATGGCGGCGACCTGTGGCATCGGGCTGCAAAGTGCGATGGCGACCGGGCTGAACATGTTGGGCGATGTCCATGGTGGGGCCGGAGAACAGGCCGTCGCCCTCTACCGTGCGCTGGAACGGGCCGGGCCGGAAGGGCTGGCCGATGGCCTTGACGCCTGGCGCGCTGAGCATGGCAAGTTCATCCCCGGTTTTGGCCACCGGTTCCATAAACCCGTCGACCCCCGCGCGCCGCGCCTGCTGGCGCTGGTTGATGAAGCCGCCGAAGCGGGGGCGGTCCCGGGCGCCTACGCCGAGATTGGCCGTGCCATCGAACGGCACCTGGCCGCCGAGCGGGGCAAACCGGTGCCGATGAACATCGATGGGGCAACCGCCGTCATCTATGCCGAGCTTGGGTGCCCACCGCCCTTGGCCCGCGGGTTTTTTGGGCTCTCGCGCAGCGTCGGCATCCTTGCCCACGCATGGGAACAGACGGAACAAGGTGGGCGCAACAAGGGCCCGACACCCCCGGACTATCGCTGGACCTATGACACATACTAAGGACGATTGGCGCGCGGCGGCGCTGACGCTTCTGGTTGGGGGCGGCGGCGCAGGTCTGTTCTGGTTGATCGGGTTTCCGGCGGCCGTGCTGACCGGCCCGGCGGCGGCCGTGTCGCTGGCGACGGTCCTGGGGCTGCGATCGTTCATCCCCGATCCCGTTCGGGATGCCTGTTTCCTGACCCTCGGCATCAGCATCGGCAGCACGGTCACCCCCGAAGTTCTGGCCACAGCCCTGACCTGGCCTCTCAGCCTCGTGGTGCTGACCGCCAGTCTTTTGGTTTCGATCTATCTTGTGCGGCAGCTTTTGGAACGCGGGTTCAGCTTTGATCCGATGACGGCCCTCCTGGCCTCGACGCCCGGGCACCTGAGCTATGTCATGGGCCTTTCGACGGACATCAAAGCGGACGTGCCGCGTGTGGCATTGGTTCAGTCCATACGGGTGCTGATGCTGACCTTGCTTGTCCCCGTCCTGATCGTCTGGTGGGGCGCGGAAGGCACGGCGCCCACCCTCCACAGCGGACAAATCGGCCTGGCCCCGCTGCTGATCCTGTTTGTGCTGTCCTTCGGCGTGGGCCTTGTGTTCCGCCGCTGGAACATCCCCGCACCGTTCCTTCTGGGCGCAATCCTGATCTCGGCCATTGGGCATGGCAGCGCAATGACGCCGGGCGCCTTGCCCCCGTGGCTAACGACATCGGCTTTCGTCATCATGGGCGCCCTGATCGGGACACGGTTCAACGGGATCACCGGCGCCCAAGTGATCGCTGCGCTGGCCGCCGGGGTGGTCGCAACTCTGGTCGCCTGCATCATCGCGGGGGCTTGCGCCTTGCTGGCCGCCGGGATCGTCGGCCTGCCGCCGGCCGCCCTTCTGTTGGCCTTTGCGCCGGGCGGCGTCGAGGTGATGGCCGCACTTGCCATTGAAACGGGTCTCGAGCCTGCGTTTGTCGCGGCGCATCATGTGATGCGCCTTGTGATCCTGACGATCCTGATCCCGGTGTTGCTGCGCGGGATGCGGACAGGCACCTAGGCTGCGTGGTTGGAGACACCGCGCCCTGTGGCCGCCCGGGCCAAACCCCCGACATCCACCGTCGCGCCAAGACGCGTTGCCAGCAGGTAAAGCCCGCCGATCTTGCGTTGAAGAAACAGGGTGTCCGCCGGGGGAATATGCCACAACTCGCGCTCGGACCCGATGCTCTGCCCTTTGCGGCGCATCCGGTCCGCGAAATCGTTGCCCTTGAAGACAAACGGCTCGGGCCTGCGCAGCAGGTCAAAGCCCATATTGGCCATGTCGAGCAGCGTGGCCTTGTGGTGCTCGGGCAGGTTTGGCCGGATGAAGTCCAAGTCCTCAAGCGCGGTCAGGATATCGGCATCGCTGCCGTCCAGACCCGCATTGAGCAGCGCCATATGCCCCTCTGCCACCGCGTCCGAAATGTGTCGCGTCGCCCCGAAATCCAACAAGACCACCTGCCGCGTTTCGGACCGCCAGCGGTAGTTCGCGAAATTCGGATCGGTCTGCATGGTCTTAAACGCGAACAGTTCGGTCAGACACAGCTCGATCAAGGCCGTCATCGCCCTGTCTCGCACGTCTTGAGGTTCGTCGCTGAGCGCCTCGATCGGGGCGGACGCCTCGAATGTCATGGCCAGTGCGTCGGTGCGTGACAACTCGGGCAGAACACGGGGCACAACAAATCTGGGATCGTCTGCCAAAAGATCGGCGAAGGTGGTCAGGGCCTCCGCCTCGCGCAGATAGTCGGCTTCATCGTGTAACTGTTGCCGTGCCTCGTCCAACAGCGGGGTCAGGTCCAGGTCCTTGGGGACAAGGCCCGACCACCGGATCAAGGCGGAGGCGTTCGAGACGTCGCTGTCGATGGCGTCGCGCACGCCGGGGTATTGCAGTTTGATCGCCAGTTGGGTGCCGTCCGTCGCGCGGGCGCGGTGCACCTGACCGATGGACGCGGCCGCCAACGGCGTCGTGTCGAAGCTGCGGAACAGCCGCCTGAAATCCGGACCGTAGGCCTTGGTCAGAACCGTCTTCAACTGTGCGGGCGGCATGAAATGCGCCTCTGCCCGCAACCGGGCCAGGATGCGCTCAAGCTCCGGTGGCAGCAGATCGCCCGCTTCCATCGACATCAGTTGGCCAATTTTCATCACGGCGCCGCGCATTTCCGACAGGCGATCGGCGAACCGTTCCAGGTTTGACGGTGTCAGAAACAGATCGGCCGGATTGGGGCGTTCGCCACGTGCCAGCGCCTGCGCCCCGGCAACAGCCATGCCCCCGGCAAGACCCGTGACGAGTCCCCCCATCTTGCCAAACCGGGACAGGCGCCCGGTGGGCACTGGGCGAAACCTGGGATCACGATTGGTTGACATGCCGGTACTGGCCCTTCAGGGGACGTTCGATTGTCGACTTAGTGGTGCGGTCCTCCAAGGAAAGCGCTTGTTTGAGGTGGCGCAGTTTATCGCCCCGAGGACGGTGTACGCTTCGTCTGTTCCGTGTGTGCACGCAGGGATGGCGGGTCTTGCGCTCGCCGCGCCTCGGGTGCTGCGAGCGTGTGATCATCGAACTGCATATGACGGCCCCGCCCGGCCCGCTTCGCAGCGTAGAGGGCGACGTCCGTGTCGGCCAGAACCTCGTCCAAACTGGGCCGCCTGTCGATCTGCGCCACGGTGGCGGACCCGATGCTTGCGGATACCCGGCACTGGTGCCCATCATGCTCGACCGGCACCTCAATGCGCGAAATCAGGCGCTGCGCCAGGGCCGCCACGCCCGTCGCGTCCGTCAGGTCTCGCAGGAGCACCAGGAATTCATCGCCGCCGACCCGAGCCGCCAGGTCCGCGTCGCGCACCTCCGTTGCGAGGATCCGGCCAACCTCGGTCAGGACGCGGTCGCCCGCCGCGTGACCGAGGGTATCGTTGACCTGCTTAAAGAAGTCCAAGTCGATATGCAGGACCGTGAACACCGTCTGTCGGTCGGCAAGGGCCTCCACAATCGCCTGATCCATCGCGCGTCGGTTGGCCAATCCGGTCAAAGGATCCGTCAGGGCCTGCACCTCAGCCGCGGCGCGGGCTGTCTCAAGGCGTTCAGACAAACGACGTGACAACGCGGCCGTGCTTGCATTTGCCTCGTGGAGATACATCAACTCAACCGTCTGATCACACGGCGAGAAATCGGACAGTGTCAGATCAAACTCGCGCACCGCGCGTGCAAAGGACAGTCCGAGCGAGATATCCAGGATATAGCCGGTCGCACTTGGAAGAACCGCCAGCGTGCCCCGCAGCGGAAGGTCCGGCGCCGAGGTCAGGCCAAGCGCAAGCCGCTGTCCGGCATAGGGCAAAAGATCGTCCAGCCGGGACGTCGCGATCGGGCGGCGTATCTCAAGCACGTCAAAGACACCGCGCCCAATCAGCGCCCCATCGCCAACCATTTTTTCAAGGGTGGGCCCGGATTGGAGCACACCGCCGGCCAGATCCAGCCAAAGATGCATCGGCATCAGCATGTCCAGCACTGGCGCCGCGCGTTGGATCAGGCGCGCAAGTCTGGGCGGCGACGCCATCATGATGCCGCACCGCCAAGGGCGAAACTGCGCCCCTCTGCGAACGCGCTATCCAACAGCTGGATATGCACCCATTCGGCCCCGTCTTCGATCCCGTCGAGATGAAGAAAGGCCAGCGCGCCGTAATCATCCGCCATCGCGCGGAGACACCCAAGGAAAACAGGCGCCGCGCCCAGAAGGCCCCATCGTACGCTCAGGCGATAGCTGGACGGGTCCAGGCGGTGCAGGGTCAGATCGGGCAGATCCAACTCGGGCATCGCCAGTTGGCCGCGGTCCCCCAGTTCTTCAAGGGAATGCAGAAAATCCAAGAAGGTCGGACCAGCAAACCGCAGCAAACGCCGCAAAGGTTCCATCCGTTGGTTGGTGACCAGCCATGTGCCGACATCCTCCAGAAAGGCATTCGGGTGTTTGTGAAGCACCTGGCATGCCGCTTCGACACAGTGAATGGTCTGGGCATCGTCATAGCGCAGCATCGCCTCGAACCCGTCGGCGGGCAGCCCGGCCTGATCCCGAACTTCCGTCCATATCCCGGACCCGTAGGTCGAGATCAAGAAGCCCTGCAACGCGCAGTTGATCATCCCGTGCATCGGCACGTGCCCCTTCGCCTGGGCCTGCGCGGTGGCAGGCCATCGTCCGGCTCAGGACTAGGGACAGGCTGTAAAGAAAGCGTTTCTTTTCGGGGGCGGCGCCGCGACTAGAAGTCGGTGGGCGCCCCGCCTTCTTCCTTCCGCTTGGCCACGAAGGCCTGCAGCTCTTCGCGGATCGCCGGATCCATCGGGGGCGCTTCGAACTCATCCAGGATCCGCTTGTAGATCCGGTGCGCGCGTTCCGCCGTCCAGACGGCGCCATCCAGACGCCAGGATTCGAAGTTGCGCCAATCCGACAGGAACGGACCGTAGAACGCGGTCTGGTAGCGTTCCTGCGTGTGGTCGCAGCCAAAGAAATGCCCACCGGGTCCAACCTCGGCAATGGCCTCGACGGCGATGTCCTCGGGACTGGTGCCCAGTATCTCCGGCTCGAAGTAGCGCTGGATCTGCTGCAGCACTTCGCAGTCCATGACGAACTTTTCCGGACTTGCGATCAGGCCGCCTTCGAGCCAACCGGCGGCATGATAGACGATGTTCGTGCCCGACTGGACCGAGGCCCAGAGGCTTGCCGTGGTTTCCCACATGGCTTGTCCATCCGGCACATTGGCCGCGCACACGCCCGAGGACCGCATCGGCAAGCCGTAGAAGCGGGCCATCTGTCCCGTCATCTGCGTCGCGCGGATGTATTCCGGCGTGCCAAAGGCCGGTGCGCCCGATTTCATATCGACATTCGACGTGAACGTGCCGATCGCGACGGGACAGCCCGGCGCCACGTATTGCAACAACGCGATGGCGGCCAGACCTTCGGCAAGGCTCAGCGCGACGGCACCGGATAGGGTGACCGGGGCCATGGCACCGGCAAGGGTGAACGGGGTCACCACGACAGGTTGGCCACGTTTGGCCAACCGCATGGCCCCATCCAGCATCGGGAAGTCGTGCTTCAAGGGCGAGACCGAGTTGATGTTGGTATACATCCTCGGGCCTTCGTCGAACTCACTGTCCGTAATCCCGCAGGAAATCCGAACCATTTCCATCACGTCCTCGACGCGCTCTGCGCCAAGGGAATACGCGTGGGCGACCTTGTCGGTCAGCGTCAGCTTTTCGTACAGGCAGTCCAGATGCCGGACACTGGCATGCACATCGATCGGCTCAACCGGGTAACCACCGGCAAAGTGGACACAGTTGAAGTACTGCGTGAGCTTGATGAATTCCTTGTAGGTTTCGAAATCGCCGGGACGTTTGCCCCGTTCCAGGTCCCAGGCGTTCGGGGGCGAGGAGACATTCCCAAACAAGATGTGCTTGCCGCCAATGGGCAGGGCCCGGTCAGGATTGCGCGGCGTGATTGTGAATTCCGACGGGGCCCGGGCCACCATTTCCGTCACGAAGTCCGGATCGAACCGCGCGTTCTGACCTTCGATGTTACAGCCCGCCTCTTTCAGATGTGCCAGGGCGTCATCGTTCAGGAACTCGATGCCGATCTCGGACAGGATGCGCATGGCGCCGTCATGAATGTTCTGCACCCCTTCCTGCGTCAGGGGTTCGGTTGGCGCATCCGTGTTGACGGGAATGCGCCAAGGCATCTGGTCGATGACCGACGATCCCGCCCGTTCCGCATGGGCGCGGCGTCCACCTGAACGGCGGCGGCGAGGGGGTGAGGCATCATTCATGGTGGCCAGTCTCCGTGCTGGTCCCTCGTCGGATTCGGCACGCGTCGCACGCCGCCCGAGGGCAATTCGTTGCCCACCACCCTCCCCCATCACCCCGATGATCGGTTTGCAGATAGCGACGATTCGCGTCGCTTTTGTTCGTGATTTGGCCGGATTTACCGCTGCGTCTCGAGCCAGGCGGGCAGTTGTCCGATATCGTCCAAGACCACGTCAGCGGCCGGGGCAAGCGTGTCCCGCCCCACCGCGCCCGTCGGAACGCCGATACAGATCATGCCGGCGGCGCGGCCGGCGTGAAGATCGTGGAGGCTGTCCCCGACCATCGCCACGGCGCCCGGGTCAAGGCCATGCTGCTCCGCGAAGGCGCGGCACATGCCCGGCCCTGGTTTCGCGCCGAAGCCGCTGTCGAATCCGGCCAGGTAGTGGAAGTGATTGAGGACACCGTGCCGCTCCAGTTGCGCGCGGGCCGCAGCCTCTGCATCGTTCGTCGCCACGCCAAGACGCAGCCCACGCCCGGCAAGGTCACCAAGCAACGGATCAAGCGGCACCGCGGGCACCATCTCGGCGCGTGCCGCCGCCTCTTTGAGAAAGGCAAGCATCGCCGAACTGGTCCAATCGGGCAGATGCGGCGCAAGGACGTCAACCTGATCCGCCACCGATCCGGCGATCGAGATTGAGGCTTCGTCGAAGGTCATGGTCGTGCGATCAAACAACAGCGCGGACGCGAGGCTTTCGGCGACGCCTTCATCGCCGGCTGCAAGTTCTTCTATAATATCTTGAGTCCACTGCGCCCAACTTGCCGCGAAGCCGAACAACGTGCCGTCTTTGTCGAAAAGCAACCCGTCCACGTCCATTGTCCTGGACCTTCCTACGCGAAATCAACGGCCGTTCCCCCCGCTGTTGCCGTCATGCAAAACCGTGTCACTTGCAACAGATGACAGGGGGGTTCGATTGCTCTATACGCCCGAAACAGTATGGACGGAACCCAAGTAAAGTTTGGCCTGAGCGACAGCCTGTGCCACCGCCTTTCGCGCACGGCGCGCCTGTTGGAAAGACAGGTTGAAGAGGTACTGCGCCAATACGGGTTAACGCGGATCGGATGGTGCATCTTGCTTGCCGTGACCGAAGAAAAACTGCGCAATCCATCCGACATCGCGGCCTTTGTCGGCATTGATCGAACGGCAACGTCGCGGGCGCTCCGGACGCTTGAAGCCGACGGGCTGATCGCGCGCGAAATGGGCCGGGACGATCGGCGTACCACCGAAGTCAGCGTGACGGAGAAGGGTCAAGCAACCCTGATGATCTGCGTGCCGTTGTGCAGTGAAGTGATGAACCGGATGCACGGTGACCTGACGAACGAGGATCAGGCAATGCTCGTCGCTCTCCTGAACAAGCTGGCGGTCGGCGGCAAGACCGCCTGACACCCGTTAGGTCCAGTTGGGAAGATCACCACCGGGCAAATAGGCACGTGTCTGCACCAAGCTTTCTGGTGGCCGGTTCTGGGCCTCAGCCCAGTCCAAAACCCACCATCATCCATCAGGACAAAGTCGACAACACTGGCCAGAAAGTCGGCATCACCCGCCCGTTCGCGCATGTCGGACTCGCTCGTGCCGGTGGATCCCAGAAACACCGGGATCAAGTCTTCGCGGCCCGCCAGCCACGATAGGACGTTGAGGGCCTCGATCTCGGCCTGTTCTCTATTCATCGAAAATCCGCTTCTCAAACTAAAGGGTTTGTTAACCTTTCAAGAGCAAAACCTCACCCCAAGAACGAGCGACAGTAAAGAGGGTGAGACAGGCGGATGAGCGGACGCATTCTGATCGTGGACGATGTGGCCACCAACAGGATTGTTCTCAAGGTCATGTTGCGCTCGGCCTGCTATGCCGTCGAGCAGGCGGACACCGGTGCGGCCGCTTTGCGCAAAGCACGCGAGAGACACCCGGACCTCATCCTGCTCGACGTGATGCTGCCCGACATCAGCGGGCTCGACGTGTGCCGCCAACTGAAGGCCGACCCGGAAACCGCAGACATTCCGGTCATCCTCGTGACGGCCTCGAAGGACAGGGACAGCCGCGTGCAGGGTCTTGAGGCGGGCGCGGACGACTACCTGACGAAGCCCGTCGACGACGGCACATTGCTGGCCCGTGTGCGTTCGTCCCTCCGGGCACGGGATACGGCGCGGGATCTCAACGACCGGGGCGCCATCGCCCCCAGTTTCGCCGAAGCCGCAGCCCCATACCGGCAGTCGCCGTTGGACGGACACGTCGCCCTGATCGCGGACAGCAAGAAACGGGCGATGCTCTGGAAAGCCGACCTGCAGCCCAAGCTTGACGGCCGTATCACGCTTTTGCCGCGCGATACGGCGCTGACGCGGTTCGGGACCCGCAAGAGTGACACGGTCCCGGACGTCTTCGTCATCGCTGCGGACTTGACCCATCGAAACGAGGGGCTGCGATTGTTGTCCGAGCTGCGGTCGCGGTTTGCGACGCGTCATGCCGCGTCGATTGTCGTGCTGCCCGACGGCGACACGGATCGCGCGGCGATTGCGTTGGATCTGGGGGCCGCCGACATTCTGTTTCAGCCGTTGGACGGGACCGAACTGGCAATCCGCATTCGCACGCAACTGGACCGCAAACGACAGGCTGACGCCTTGCGGGCCTGCATCCAGACCGGCCTGGAACTGGCCGCAAAGGACAGTCTGACAGGGCTGTCAAACCGGCGTCAGGGCCTTTGGCGGCTAAGCCAGATGCTGCAGAAACCCGGTCGCGGCACAGCCGTCATGATGCTGGACATTGACCACTTCAAAATGGTGAACGACCGGTTTGGCCATGCCGCTGGCGATCGTGTCCTGCAACTCGCGGCGCGGCGGCTGCGCATGCAGATCGGACCTAATGACGTCATTGCACGCATCGGGGGGGAGGAATTCCTCGTTGCGCTCCGCGACACGGACCCGGACACCGCGCTCGCGTGCGCCGAACGATTGCGGCGCGCTGTGTCAAACAGCCCGTTTCGCTTGCACGGGCCCGACACCAACCTTTCGATCACATTGAGCGTTGGCTTGGCCTATGTCGACCGGCACGCGCCGCTTGAATCGGCGGAAGACGTCCTCGCGCGGGCCGATGATGCGCTCTACGGCTCGAAGGCCGACGGACGCGACCAAGTCACCGCGGCCACGCCAAGCGCCGCTCTGACGTCGGCACATCCCGTCCCGCTGCGCACTACCGCTCGCCGCTTGGGCGGGGGCCGTTAGTCTGGCGGCGCAAAGCGCGCTCCACCCGTTCGGCCACCTCGGCCCGATCCTCCAACGACATGCGCGCGAACTGGTCCAAAAGGGCCGCGTGCCCGACGCCTTGCATGGCCGTGGTGGCGCCGCGTGTCCGCCCAAACGCGTCCTCGGCAAGGGCGCGATCAAACGGATCGGCCCGCAACGCGGTTTGAATGTCGCGCAAGGCACGGGTCAGCGCCCGTCCTTCGCCGCGTACGGCGCGTAGGTCGATGCTATCGCGGAGCGCATCCCGATCTTCACGACTGATCGCCAAGGCGAATGGCCCGAGGCCAAGTGGGCGCAGCCCCGGCCCCTCATCGCCGCCGCCGGCAAAGTTGCGTTGCAAGCCCAAAGCGGCCCCGCCGACCAGACCGAGGATCAGCAGGTTCAAAGACAACGACCCCGCCAAGGCCCATTTCACCCACCGTGGCGTCCGGGTCGGCGTGGTGCCCGTGCGATCAACCGGATCAGACATTGCCATCCTCCCACACCAGGGCCCCGAGGTCGGGCGCGACCGACAAACCACCAGACAGACCGGTCAGTTGCCCCCCCGCCCAATCGTCCACCACATCCGGTGCGTACAGGCCGATCGCGACACCCATGACGCCCGCCGCGGTCACACCAGACAACGTCGGCCAGCCGCCGATCGCGTCCAGCGCCTCACGCCACCACCGGCGCGGCGCACGCTGCGGCACCACGGGGCGGGCCGCAGATTGAACGGCATCGGCATCCGCCAGGACACGGGCGAACAGGTCGTCGCTCGGCCCGTCGCTCTGTGCATCGCTCAGCAGCCGGTCGAGCGCGGTCTCGTTCGGGTCACTCTGCATAGCCTAGGGCCTCCTTCTGTCCTGCCAGGGCCGCGGACAAGGCACGTTTGCCCCGCGCGGTCAGGCTTTCCACAGCCTCGACGCCAATTCCAAGCATCTCGGCAATTTCCGGGTTCGAAAACCCTTCGATGTGACGCAATACGACCGCCTGACGTTGGCGCTCGGGCAACCGGGCCAATGCGGCGTCCAACGCCGCCATGCGGGCCGATTGCGTCAGTTTCTGTTCTGCACCGGGCGACGTATCGGACGGCTCATCCGTCTCGTCCAAGCCCACGGCGCGTCCGGAGCGGCGCAACCGGTCAATGCTGAGGTTCGCTACAACCCGGTGCAACCACGTGCTGACCTTCGCGGCCCCATCGGCCTTCCAGCCATCCGCCGCTTTCCAAAGGCGCAACATCGCATCTTGTGCCACATCCTCGGCCTCGGCCTTGTCGCCCAAAACACGCGCCGCGTGGCGATACGCCGGCGGCAGGAGCCGCGCCGTCAACACGCGCGCGGCCATGGGGTCGCCATTGGCAAACAGCACCATCAATGCACCGTCATCCAATGTGTCCAAAGTGGCATCTTGCGGCTCCATGGGTCTCCATAACCTGTCGCGCAACGTGGGGCCATGGGGCGGGAGCTTTGGGGGACACTCTCGCCCCATGGGATCGACGGCTTGGGGTTAGCCGCGATCGCGCGGACCACCGTGGTTGCCGCGGCGTTCCATGAAGCGTTCGGCCGCTGCCTGGAACTCTTCTTCGGTCACCTGACCATCTTCTTTGGCATCCAGCCGCTCGAAGATACGTTCGGGGTTCGGGCCGCGACGGCCTTCGCGGGCATCGGCCATTTCTTCCTGGCTGAGCGAGCCGTCGCCATTCGTATCGGCGCGTTCGATCATCCGGTCGACACGGGCCGCCATACGATCGGCTGCACCGGCCAGCAGCTCATCCCGGCTCAGGGCGCCGTCGCCGTCTGTGTCGGCTTCGGCGAAGCGGGCTTCGCCCTGCGCTTGCAGTTCTTCGAGGGTAACGGTGCCGTCTCCGTTCAGGTCCATCTCTTCGAAGACCATCCGCGGGCCGCCATCACGGCCACCTTGGTCTTGCGCCACAACCGGGGCAGCGAGGGCAACGGGGATCATCAGGCTCAGGGCGGCGACTTTCCAGATCGACATTGTGCAATCTCCTTTTGTTTGCTGTCTGACAAGTCTCACGGGGCGCGCGTCGATTTCCGTCGCAGGTTTTTAGATTTTTTTTCGACGCGGCGTGACGCCGCTGTTTTGCTGGCCGCTCTGGACCGCAGAGGGCCCATGCCCCAGATGAACGGCATGACCCATGAAGACCCCAGTCTGCGACCCGAGTTCGACCCCGCCCCTGAGGAGCGTCCGGCCTGGCCGGCCATCCGCAAAGGCCTGCGCCGGCGGTGCCCAAACTGCGGGGAGGGCGTGTTGTTCGACGGCTATCTCAAGCTGCAGACAACCTGCCCGCACTGCGCCGAAGACCTGAGCCACGCGCGCGCCGACGACGGGCCCGCCTATCTGACCATTCTGGTCACGGCCAAGGAGATGGGCACGCTGATGCTGCTGGTCTACGAGACCTTCCTTCCGACCCCCTGGCTGTTGGCGACGGTCTTTTCGGTTGGCGTCGTCGCGATGGCGCTTTACCTGTTGCCACGGTTCAAAGGTTTGATCGTGGGGGTTCAATGGGCGAAACGGATGCACGGGTTCTGACCGACAAGTCCGCCTTGCGCGATGCGGCGACGGTCATCGTCCTGCGGGACACGCACACATCACCGAAGGTTCTGATGGGGCAACGCGGCAAGGGCGCGGCCTTTATGCCGTCCAAGTTTGTCTTTCCCGGGGGCGCCGTTGATGCGGTGGACGAAACCGTTCCCCTCGCCCGGGCCCCGAAGCCCGAGACGGAGACCGCCCTTTCGCACCACAGCGCGCGGCCGGCCGCGGCCTTGATCGCCGCGGCGGTGCGTGAATTGTGGGAGGAAACCGGCTTGCTCCTGGGGCTACGTGATGACCGTACCGCGGGATTGGAGGCCCCGAAAGGATGGCGCGGATATATGGCGCAGGGTGTGCTGCCTGATGGGGCGGGAACCGATTTCGTGTTTCGGGCGATCACGCCGCCGGGCCGTCCGCGCCGCTTCGATGCACGGTTCTTTCTGGTGGATGCCGCCAACCTCGCGTCAGACCCGGATGATTTTTCGCGCGCCGAAGATGAGCTGAGCCACCTGCAGTGGGTCCCGCTGGATCAGGCCCGGCAGTTCGATTTGCCATTTATCACTGAAGTGGTGCTGGCCGAACTGACCGCGCGGCTGAACGGAACGGCGCATCCCGGTGTCCCCTTCTTTGACAACAGGACAGACATCAGCCGCTTTTCGCGCCTCTGATCCCTGCGGGCGGGCTAGAGGCTGCCCCAGAAGATCAGCACCAGGGACAAGACGATCAGGCCGACGCCGATCAGCTCCTTCCGGCTGGATTTTTCCTTCAGCCAGAAAATCGAGAAGAGGAACGTGAACAGCAGCTCGATTTGTCCAAGTGCCTTCACGTAGGCTGCCGTTTGCAAGGAGAAGGCCGTGAACCAGCCCATCGAGCCAAGCATGGATGTCGCCCCCATCGGGACCGAGACCCGCCAACTGGCCAGAACGCGCAGGATTTCGGATCGGTCCGTCCAGAATATCCAAAGCCCGAGCGTCAGGGACTGCACCGTGGTCGCCGCCACCAGTGCTGTGGCCGCGCGCAGGATTTCATCCCCGCCCTCCAAGGACAGGGTCGCGCCCCGATAACAAACGGCCGAAATCCCGAACAGCAGGCCGGAGGCAAGCCCATAGCCGGATGCGGCGTTGAACACCCGCGCCTGCCATGGCAGGGCCTCGGCGCTGTCGGGCGGGTCTGACAGGAACAAGACGCCGACGAATCCCACGCCGATCGCGATGAGGACCGGGGGCGACACGGCCTCGCCCAGGATCACAAGGCCGATGACCGCCGTCAGGATGACCTCGGTTTTCTTCAAGGTGATCCCGACCGCGAAGTTTCGGCGCGCAAACAACGCGACGACGCAGGCGGTGGCCAGCATCTGTGCTTGCGCCCCTGCGACCACGTAGACCCAGAACTCCGGCGTCGCGCCCGGCAGCGACTGCGCGCTCAGGCGCATATACCCCACCAGAACCACAGCCACCATCGGCGCGGCATAGAGAAACCGGGCCCATGTCGCGCCCGCCGTCGACAGTGTGGTCACCTTCAGGTGACGCTGCAGCAGGAACCTGAGGTTCTGCATGAAGGCAGCGAATAGCGTGGCGACGATCCATAAGGGCATGGCCCTGCAATGCGCCGCCCCGGCGGCGGTCACAAGCTATTTCTGCGGATACAGCGGATGGGGCACGGGATCCTTCGCGCGGAAGAAATGCTTCCGAAAGATCTGGGCATAGCTGTCGTAGCGGTATCCATCGTTGCGGCGCAGGTACTTTTCCTGGTTGTTGAAATAGATGCGCGGCAACCGGTACCAGGGCAACTTGGGATGCATATGGTGCACCACGTGCAGATTGTTGTTCAGGAACAGGAACGCCAGCGGCCCCCGATCTTCGATGATGACGGTGCGCCCGCGCGCACGCTCATGGGCCTGATGCTCGAGAAACGTCCGGATCTTGAGGATCGAAAGGCCGAAATAACTGGCGATCAGGTAGACCCAGAGCGGCGTGCTGGATTGGAGCACGATCCACACGATCAGCGCGGCAGAGGCCACATGGCCCGCCCAAGCCCAGGCGATTTCGCGCCGACCACGCCGGATCAGCTTGATCTCGGTCGCCATGAAGGCGATCTGGCCAACCGCCGGCCCGATCAACATGCGGCCCAGAAGCGTGTTGTTGAAAGACAGCACCCACTGCGTAAGGCGCGGCAGACGCGACCACGTCTCCGGGTCCATGTAGTTGGACTCGGGATCTTCGTAGGGATCGGTCAGAGTCGCATCCATGTGGTGTTCCAGATGCGTGTCGCGAAATCGGATGTACGGGATCGACAGGTTGAGGGTCGGAAACACCAGCGCCTCGCCCAAGCGCCGCTCACCAAAGGGATGGCCGTGGGTCACCTCGTGCTGCAGCGATGAGTGCAAGGCGATGAGGGGGATCAACAGGATCAGAGTCAGACCCAGACTGACCTGAGAGATCCAAAACAGCGCCGCGGCCCAAGCGGCATAACACAAAACGATCAGGGCGAGTGTTGGCCACTCGATCCGCATTTCTTACCCTTTTTCAATACAGTCCGGCGTGCCCCCGACGCCAGAGATGACCGTATTTGGGCTTGCCTTTCAGGGGCAGTCAGGATTTTCTCCCCATTATTCTCAACAGTGATGACTATTCTCAACAACGATGACAAAAATCGACAAGCGCGGATGCGCGAGCACATTCCGGGATCGTCTGACGACGGCCTTGACCGCATCAGGTATCAGCCGCGCGGCGTTGGCCCGGGAAATCGGCGTGGACCGGTCCACCGTCAGCCAGATGCTCGCCCCGGATGACATCCGTATGCCCGGGGGCCACGTGGTGGCCGCGGCGGCCCAGGTGTTGGATGTGTCCGCCGATTGGCTGTTGGGTCTGACCGACCGCCCGGAACAGGCCGGCGCGCTTTTGGAAAGTTCGCTATCGATCTCGGAAACCGGGCGGGCCACCGGGTTGGACGACCAGATCTTCACGTGGCACCGCGAGGCAGAGGGATACAAGATCCGACACGTGCCAGCGACGCTGCCCGACATGCTCAAAACGGATGACGTGCTCAAGTGGGAGTACGCGCCCGTGACGCATCGGCGGCCGAATGAAGCGATCGAAGCCGCCGCAGAACGCCTGGATTGGATGCGCCTGACCGAAAGCGACTATGAAATGGCCATGGCCGTGCACGAATTGGAAAGCTTCGCGCGGGGCGAAGGATATTATGCCGGGCTCGAACCACAGATCCGCGCCGCGCAACTGGATTGGCTGGCCGAGATCTATGACCAGTTCTATCCCGGCCTGCGCATGTTCCTGTTCGACGCGCGGCAGGTCTATTCGTCCCCGGTCACCGTGTTCGGGCCGATGATGGCGGTGATCTACATGGGCCGCCACTACATCGCATTCCGCGACCGCGACCGCGTGCGCACCGTCACCCGCCACTTCGACTGGTTGGTGCGCGAGGCCAGTGTGTCGGCCCGGGATATCCCGGGCTATCTCGACGGGCTGCGCGCGGCGGTGCGCTAGGCTTTTTGGCCCACGAAACGCCCCATGCCCACGGGCATCGGCAAATCGCGATGTGCGGCTGCGGCACGGCCGAACCAATCGCCCACATCCGCCCGTGGCAGGGCCGACCTCCGGGTCGACAGATCGACATGCAGCAGCAACTGCTCGCCCGTGGCGCACAAGCGGTCACCGACCGTCAACTCGTGCCAGATGTGCAGCTTTTTCCCGCCGCCTTCCAACACGCGGGTGCGGACCTGGATCGCGTCGCCGATGTTCACCTCGTCCAAATGTCGGATATGGGTCTCGACCGTGAAGACGCTGTTGCCCTCGGCCACGCAGGCATCATCCATACCGGCCCACAGAAGCATTTGGTCGCACGCGTTCGAAAAGGCCGTCAGGTAGTGCGCCTCGTTCATATGGCCATTGTAGTCGACCCAAGTCCCCGGCACCTGCCGATCAAGGGTCACCGGCGGTGTGGGCGTATCCGGCGATGGCGGCGTGGGCGAGATTATTGCCTCATGCGCGGCGATCGTGCCACCGGCCCCTTCGCCCCGGTCCTTCAGGGCGCGCAGGATCGCAACGAGGTTGCCGTCGCGCGCGGTTTCAAGCTCGGCAATCGTGCGGTCGCCAGATTGCGCATCGGATTGATCAGCAATTTTTTGCACCAGTGCATCGTCCAGTTCGGGGACATCCATGAGCTTGGTCCACGGCCAGGACAAGGCCGGGCCGAACTGGGCAAGAAAATGCGCCATGCCGCCGTCGCCCCCGGCGATGCGATATGTTTCGAACAGGCCCATCTGCGCCCAACGCAGGCCAAAGCCCAGGCGGATGGCCTCGTCAATCTCTTCGGTGGTGGCAACGTCATCCTTGACCAGCCAAAGCGCCTCGCGCCACACGGCTTCAAGGAACCGGTCCGCAATATGCGCCGGTATCTCGGCGCGGACGGCCAGCGGGAACATCCCAATGTCCGTGAGAATGCCCTTGGCCTTGGCCAATAGATCCGGGCTGGTTTTGTCACTACCCACCAGTTCGGCCAGCGGCAGCAGATAGACCGGATTGAAGGGGTGGGCGACCATGATCTGCTCGGGCCGGGTGGCGCAATTCTGCAACTCGGACGGCGTGAACCCCGATGTCGAGGATGCGAGGATGGCATCGGGCGCGCAGCTGTCCTGAACGCGTTGATAGAGTTTCTGCTTCAGTTCCAGTCGTTCGGGCACACTTTCCTGAATCCACACAGCCCCGTCGACGGCCTCAGAAACCGTGTCGTGGAAACTGACCTGGCCGGCATCGGGCAAGGCCACGTCGTAGATTGCCGGCAGACTGGCTTTTGCGCGTGCCAGCGCCTCGTCCACAATCTGCGGCCCCCGTTCGGACGGGTCGAAGATGCGCACATTCCACCCCATCAGGGCAAAGCGCGCGGCCCATCCCGCTCCGATGACCCCGGCCCCAAGGATCGCTGCTGTTTTCGGTGTCATTCCTGTGTCCCCTCCAAACGGGATGTGACGGCTTCGGCCATGATGGTGCCGAACCGCATGTGGCTGTCAGCGTCCCAATGGACCCCATCGCGATGGCTGACCTCGACATGAAGACCCGCCTCGACAAATCCGGCGCCGAGTCGGTCGGCTGCGGCTTGGATCTGGGCGGAAAGCGCGGCCTGGCGGGTTTCGGCCCCTTCGAAGCTGTCGGCCAGAGGCGGCACTTCGAGCACCGGAACCGGGGCGACCAGCATCACGTCCGCCACGAAACCGCTGTCCAAGGACTCCCGCGCAAGCCGTTCGACCGAACGGGCAATCTCGAAGGCCGTGACGCCAAAGCGCGGCTTGAGGTCATTGGTGCCCAACATGATCACCATCAGGTCGATGGGCGCATGACTGGGCAAGATCGCGGGTAGAACCGCGATCCCGGATCGCAGACCGCCTTCCACGACGTCGTCATGCACGGTCGTGCGCCCGTTCAGCCCTTCCGAGATGACCTCGACCTCAGGGCCAAGGGCAGCGGCCATGACATCCGGCCACCGCTGGCCGCGCGGATAGCGGCGGAAGACGCCCAACGCCTCCAAGGGCGCGGTGCCATGCGTGTTGCTGTCGCCAAAACACAAGATCGTTGGCATACCGCTTGTCCCCTCTGACCCGTTGCCGGGCGGTTGCGCGTCAGTAAGGCATCGGATGCAGGCGGTGCGTCGCGTCGATCTCCGCCTTGATGTCGTCGGAAAGCGTCACGTCGAGGCCGTTGATGATGTGCTGAAGCTGTTCGCTGGTCGTCGCCCCGAAGATGGTCGAGACCGCAAACGGACGATCGACCTTAAAGGCCAGCGCCATATGCACGGGATCGACGCCGTGTTTTTCGGCAATCTCCAAATAGGCGGCGACCGCGTCAAACACGCGTTCCGATTTGCGCCCGCCCAGATTGCCGTTGATATCCATCCGGCTGTCCTTGGGGATGGCGCCACCCTGGTACTTCCCGGTCAGCAATCCGGTCGCCAGAGGCGAGTAGGCCAACAAGGTCACCTCTTCATTCACCGCCAGTTCAGCAAGGTCGGTATCGTAGTGCCGCCACAGCAGGGAATACTCGTTCTGGATCGTCTGCACGCGCGGCAGATCGTGATCTTCGGCGATCCGCAGCCATTGCGCCGTTCCCCACGCACTTTCGTTCGACAGGGCGAAGTGGCTGATCTTGCCGGCCTGTTGCGCGGATTTCGCAGCCTCCAGCACGGCCTGCATATTGTCGAGCGTCGCGGCTTTGTCCTGCGCGGACGGATCATAGGTCCAGTTCTGGCGGAAGTGATAGCTGCCGCGATTGGGCCAGTGCAGCTGGTAGACGTCAATGTGATCGGTCTGCAGGCGCCGCAAGGAGCTGTCCAGCGCCTCGGCAAAGGTGTCGGGTGTGATGTCCTGACCGATCCGGACGAAGCTGCCGTTCTTGCCCGCGATCTTGGTGGCCAGCGTGAACTCGGTCCGGCGGCCAGGGTTTGCCGCGATCCAGTTGCCAAGGATTTCCTCGGTGCGGCCCACGGTTTCCGCGCGCACCGGGTTCACCGGATACATTTCGGCCGTGTCCACGATGTCGATGCCAGCGTCCAGCGCCATGTCCATCTGGCGATGGGCGTCGTCCTCGGGCGTTTGGGTGCCCCATGTCATGGTGCCCAAGCAATAGTCAGTAACGGTCTGGCCGGTCTGGCCCAGAGGGATTTGACGCATCGGAATGTCCTGTTTGGCTGGCGGTGCTGCGTGGGGGACCCTAGCGGCGAGATGGGCAGGGGCAAGGGGAAAGCACAGATGACCTCTTGAGAACATTTAGCGAACATTTATAATCAACCCATGGACATCACGCGCCTCACCCGTCAATCGCATCGCAAGCCGCATCCCAATTTATCCGTGGTGGGGCCGCTCGAAATGGCGGGCGGCCGCGCCCATGAACTGTGCGGACCGGCCCGGCGGCGCTTGGCCCTGTGGGTGGCGCGCGCAACCCAAGGGCCTGTGCTGTGGATTCGTCCCGCCTGGCACCCGGATCGGCTGCATATGTCGGGTGTGTTGGATGAAATCTCGCCCGGTCGCCTGATCGCCGTTGATGCGGGCCGCGCCGAGGATGTGCTGTGGTCAACCGAGGAGGCTTTGCGCAGCGGCGCTGTCCCCCTTGTGGTGGTCGACCTGCCCGAGCCACCGGGCCTGACATCGGTGCGACGGTTGCATCTGGCCGCGGAAGCCGGGGCGGAGGTGGCGGACACCGCCCCGCTTGCCCTGTTGCTGACCCCGGGCGATGGCGGCGCAGCAGGTGTGGAAAGCCGATGGGCGCTGACCCCGTCCCATGGGACAGAGCAAACCGAGTGGCGGTTGGAGCGCCGCCGCGCCCGATCCGCGCCGCCCAAATCCTGGTCTGTCGCGCGTCAGCGCAATGGCGCGTTGGGGATCACGACACCCGACGCTCTGCCCGAACTGGCTTAAACGCCCTTTATCCGCCGCTCAGGCACACCATGCCGCCGGGACCACGCTCGATCCGGCCGGCCAGTTCCAGAATGGCAAGGGCCTGCCCCACAGCGCGCGCATCGCCCCCCAGATCCCGGATCACCTGATCTTCAGGGACCGGTTGCGCTGTCAGATGGGCCAGGATCGCCGCCTCCAGCCCACCGTCAGACGATGGCGGCGCACCGGCGCTGTGCGAACCGTCAACCGTATCCGGGCCCGTGGCGGCGTCGGCGGATTTGGGATCCCCCAACGCTTCGATCACATCCTCGGCCCCACGCACCAGAAGGGCACCATCCCGGATCAGGATATTGCCCCCGGATGCACGGGTATCCATCGGATGGCCGGGCACGGCCATCACCTCGCGCCCCTGATCAAGGGCAAGGCGTGCGGTGATCAATGATCCCGACCGCGCGGCCGCCTCCACCACGATAACCGCCTGCGCCACGCCCGAGACAATCCGGTTGCGCCGCGGGAAGTGCTGCGCACGCGCCTCCAGGCCAAACGGGTGTTCGCTCAGCCGCAGGCCCTTGCGCGCGATGTCCTGCGCCAGATCCCCATTTTCCGCCGGATACACGACATCCAACCCACCGGCCTGCACCGCCACGGTGCCGGTCCCCAACGCGGCGCGATGGGCCAAGGTATCGATGCCGCGCGCCAGGCCAGAGACAATCGTGAACCCCGCCTCGCCCAAATCCGCGGCCAACCTCCGGGCCATGCGCGCGCCCAGGGATGAGGTGTTGCGTGTCCCGACAATCGCCAGGCTTGGCCGCTGCAGCAAAGCCGGTTTGCCGATGGCCCAAAGCACCGGCGGCGGATCGGCAATGGCTGTCAAACGGACGGGGTAATCCGGATCGCCCAGGCATAAAAGCCGTGCGCCGATCCGCTTGGCGGCCCGCAGTTCCGCGGCGACAACCGCCTCGGGGCAAGGCGCATAATCCGATACGCCCGCGTCTGCGGCCACTTTGGGCAAAGCGCCGAGGGCCGCCTGCGCATCTCCGTGTTCGGCCATCAGGCGCAGGAAGGTCGATGGCCCCACCCGTCGCGATCTGATCAGGCGAAGGCGGGCCGCTTGGTCACCCGCATCGGCAGCCGGGCGTGGAATGAAGGGGGCCGGTGCATCTGACACACCGATATCGGGCGACATGGTCATGCCGCCAGCCTGCGCGCAGGAGGGTTAAGGATCCGTTACGACATCGCAGTCGGGGCCGTCGGCTAGGCGGCAGAGCCTCCAACCGTCAATCCGCCGATCAGGAGGGTCGGTTGACCGACACCCACCGGCACCCACTGGCCGTTCTTTCCGCAATTGCCCATGCCGGGATCCAGCGCCATATCATTGCCGATCGCGCGGATCTGCTGCAGGGCCGTTGCCCCGTCGCCGATCAACGTCGCCCCTTTCACCGGGGCCCCAACCACACCGTTTTTGACGCGATAGGCCTCGGTGCAGGAGAACACGAACTTGCCGTTGGTGATGTCCACTTGACCGCCGCCAAAACCGACAGCGTAAATGCCGTCTTTGACATCCGCCACGATATCCCCCGGGTTAGCCTCGCCGCCCAACATGTATGTGTTCGTCATCCGGGTCATCGGCGCATGCGCAAAGCTTTCACGCCGCCCGTTCCCGGTCGGTGCGACGCCCATCAGGCGGGCCGATTGCCGGTCCTGCATATAGCCCACCAAAATCCCGTCTTCGATCAACGTCGTCTTGCCGGATGGCGTGCCCTCATCGTCAACGGTGATCGAACCGCGGCGATCGGGAATGGTTCCGTCGTCCAACACAGTGACACCCGGCGCGGCAACGCGCTGCCCCATGAGACCGGCAAAAGCCGATTGTTTCTTGCGGTTGAAATCGCCCTCCAACCCGTGGCCAACCGCTTCGTGCAACAGGATGCCGGGCCACCCCGGCCCCAGGGCGACATCCATCACACCGGCGGGCGCGGGTTCGGCCGCGAGGTTCACCACCGCGATCCGCAACGCTTCGCGCGCAACGCTTTCCCAGTGGGGCCGTTCCATCAGCCCCGTCAGGCCGATCCGCCCGCCACCGCCAGACCCGCCGCTTTCCCGGCGTCCGTTCTCTTCGACGATGATCGACACGTTCAACCGGACCATCGGGCGCACATCTGAGAACCGCGTGCCTTCGGGCCGGAGGATCTCGACCTCCTGATGTGACGCCGCCATCGAGGCCGAGACCTGCACCACACGCGGATCCAATGCGCGTGCGAAGGCATCAATTTCGCGCAGAGTGTCCAGCTTCACCCCGAACGCAGCGCCCGCCATTGGATCGGCGTCCGTGTAAAGCCGTGCGTTTGTGCCCTGCGGTGCGTCCGCCAGCATGCCCCCGCCATCGCCGACGGCCAGACGTGCGGTTTCGGCCGCGCGGCGCAGGGCCGCCTCGGAGATCTCGGTCGAGTGGGCGTAGCCCGCGACCTCGCCCCGCACGGCGCGCAAACCAAACCCTTCGGCGGCGTCGTAGCTGGCCGTCTTCACCCGCCCGTCATCGAACACCAGCACCTCGGACCGGCGCCGTTCCAGGAACAATTCGCCATCGTCCGCACCATCGGTGGCCGCGCGCAGAATCGACCGGGCCGCGTCCTCATCCAGAAGCGATTCGAAAGGGCGGAATGGGGTCTGGCTGGTCATGGGTCGAAGGTTCCTTCCCTACGGCGATGTCCGGCAACGATCCGGACATTGATTTGGATCAAGAGACCCCTCAGGTGAGACATTTAGACCAAATGCCTTGCTCATCCTCTGGCTATATGGTTCCTGCGATTAAGAACGCAACGGTTCCGTTCTTTCTGGGGAGCGACCTTTGGGGGACGGGCCGGAACCACAGGACAGATACATGCAACTTCGGACGAAGATGGGCGGCCTTTGGGCCGGTATTGGTGCAACATTCGCCGCGGGCGCGGCTGCGGCGCAAACCGTCGGAATGCGCGAAGGCTTGGATATCATCGGCGCCCCGACCCCCGGTGGCACCGCATTCCAGCCCGGCGTGACCGAACTGGCCCGTGACATCCGCGCCTTGGACAACTTCCTTCTGGTGATCATGACGCTGATCGTGATCTTCGTCCTTGGTCTGCTGCTGTGGTCGATTGTCCGCCACAACGAGAAAGCCAACCCCGAACCGGCGAGCTTCACCCACAACACCAAGATCGAAGTGACCTGGACGGTCGTGCCGCTGGTCATCCTGGTTGTGATCGGTGCGTTTTCGCTTCCGGTCCTGTTCAAGCAGCAGACGATCCCGGAAGCGGATGTTGTCGTGAAAGCCACCGGCTACCAGTGGTATTGGGGCTATGAATACCCCGAGCATGGCATCGCCTACGACAGCTTCATGCTCGCGGAAGATGAGCTTGAGGAATACGGGTACTCGCGTGACGAATATCTGCTGGCCACCGACACCGCCGTCGTCGTGCCCACCGGCCAGACGATCGTTGTTCAAGTCACCGCGGCTGACGTGATCCACTCGTGGACCATCCCGGCCTTCGGCGTGAAGCAGGACGGCGTCCCCGGCCGCTTGGCCGAGCTGTGGTTCGAAGTCGATCCGGGTCAGGAAGGCGTGTATTTCGGTCAGTGTTCGGAACTGTGCGGCGTGAACCATGCCTACATGCCGATCACCGTTTTTGCCGTGACGCCCGAGGAATACGACGCCTGGATCGCCGGCGAAGCGCAGGAATTCGCATCGACCGGTACGCGCGCGCCGCGCGTGATCGAATTGGCCCTGGCAGACTAAGCGCCCGCGCGGCTGAGGATCCGACATGACCGATGTCACCACCAACACCCAAGTGCGCGTCGCAGAAGGCGACGCGGAGTTCGGGGATTACGTCGCGCTCCTGAAGCCGCGCGTGATGTCGCTGGTGGTGTTTACCGCGCTTGTCGGGTTGCTGGTTGCGCCGGTCTCGATCGATCCGTTCATCGGGTTCACGGCCATCCTGTTCATTGCGTTGGGCGCCGGAGCGTCTGGCGCGCTGAACATGTGGTACGATGCCGATATC
Source organism: Paracoccaceae bacterium (assembly GCA_963921255.3). Classification (GTDB taxonomy): domain Bacteria; phylum Pseudomonadota; class Alphaproteobacteria; order Rhodobacterales; family Rhodobacteraceae; genus JANSYL01. The sequence continues at coordinate 602,617 of CAWUEW020000002.1, forward strand.
GACCAGGTGATGAAGCGCACCGCGAAGCGCCCGGTCCCGTCGGGACGTGTAACGGCCGGCGAAGCCCTGTCGCTTGGCCTGTGGCTCAGCGCGATTTCCGTCGCGATGTTGGGCCTGGCCACGAACATCGTGGCTGCGGCCCTGCTGGCGTTCACCATCTTCTTCTATGCCGTGATCTACACGATGTGGCTCAAGCGTTCGACGCCGCAGAACATCGTGATCGGCGGAGCGGCTGGCGCCTTCCCTCCGATGATCGGTTGGGTGGCCGCGACCGGTTCCATCAGCCTCGAAGCCATTTTGATGTTTGGCCTGATCTTCATGTGGACCCCACCGCATTTCTGGGCGTTGGCGCTGTTCATGAAGTCCGACTATCATGAAGCCAAGGTGCCGATGCTGACGGTGACCCATGGCCGGAAGGAAACCCGCCGCCAGATCCTGATCTACACGGTTCTGCTTGTTCCCGTCGCCCTGGGGCTGGCCTTTACCCCGGTGGCCGGTCCGACCTACCTGGCTGCCGCCGTTGTCCTGAACGCGATCTTCCTGAAAGGTGCGTGGGATATCTGGCGCCGTGACGAGGCGGCTGCGGACGCCGACAACTACGCTGTCGAGAAGAAGGTATTCCGTTTCTCGCTGTATTACCTGTTCCTGCACTTTGGCGCCCTGCTCGCTGATGCGGCGCTGCGCGCATTCGGAGTGATGTGATGCCGATTTCGCAAACCCACGAACTGCACCAGCGGCGCTTTGGCCGGAACCTCGGCGTCGCGCTGTGCCTTGTGGCCTTCATGGCGATTGTCTTCGGACTGACCGTTGCCAAAATCCGCCAGGGCGCGTCGATGGAAGCGTTCGATCTTCAACCGCGTGTCTCGATCACGCCGATCGTGGAGGAATGATCGGATGACGTTGACGGACAACCAAAAGGTCGTCACCCGACTGCTTGGCGTCATCGTTCTGATGGGCGGGCTCGCTTGGGCCGCTGTGCCGCTTTACGACTGGTTCTGCCGCGTGACCGGCTATGGCGGCACGACGAACACGGCGGATGCCGGCAGCGACACGATCCTCGAAGACACGATCACGATCCGCTTCGATGCCTCGCTGGCCCATGACATGCCATGGGAATTCCGCCCGATGACCCATGCGGTGGATATGCGGATTGGGGAAACCGGGCTGGTCTTCTACGAAGCCTACAACCCCACCGATGAGCCGATTGCCGGAACCGCCAGCTTCAACGTCGCCCCGTTCGACGCCGGGCTGTACTTTGTGAAGATCGCGTGCTTCTGCTTTGAACAGCAGGTCCTGATGCCGGGCGAGCGCGTAGAGATGCCGGTGACCTTTTTCGTCGATCCCGAGATCGTCAACGACCCGGAAAGCCGGGGAACACCCGCCATTACCCTGTCCTACACCTTCCATGTGACGGACATGCCCGAAGAATACGCCGCTTTGTCGGTGACAGACTAAACGATAGACCAGAGGACCAGCGCCATGGCCCACGCCAAGAACCACGACTATCACATTCTATCGCCGTCGATCTGGCCCCTGATCGCGGCCGCCGGCGCCTTCGCCATGTTGTTCGGCGCGGTGAACTGGATGCACGGCTCTGGGCCGTGGCTGTTCCTCATGGGCTTCGCAGCCGTCCTTTACGTGATGTACGGCTGGTGGGCCGACGTTGTGGCCGAAAGCGGTGTGGGCGACCACACGCCGGTTGTGCGCCTCGGGCTGAAGTACGGGTTCATCATGTTCATCATGTCCGAAGTGATGTTCTTCGTGGCGTGGTTCTGGGCGTTTTTCAAACACGCCATTTACCCAATGAACATCTACGAGGCGTCGGAATACATTCCGCCGGAGATCTACACGGTCGACCCGTTTCACCTGCCGCTGATCAACACCCTTGTTCTGCTGCTGTCGGGCTGCGCCGTCACCTGGGCCCACCACGCGCTGGTGCATGGCGGTGATCGCCGGGACGTGTCCTGGGGCCTGATCATCGCGGTCGTTCTGGGCCTCGCCTTCACCGGCCTGCAGGCCTTCGAATACTGGGAACTGATCGCCCACAAGCATTGGACCTTTGGTGAGGACAAGTTCTACTCGACCTTCTTCCTGGCCACCGGTTTCCACGGCCTGCACGTGATCATCGGGACGATCTTCCTGTTCGTCTGCTGGCTGCGTGTCCAACGCGGGCACTTCACGGCCGAGAAGCACATCGGTTTCGAAGCGGCGGCCTGGTACTGGCACTTCGTTGACGTGGTGTGGCTGTTCCTCTTCGTGGCCGTGTACATCTGGGGCCAGGCCGTCATTGCCTAAGGCCTGACAGCAAAACCATTTTGAGAAGGGCCTGCCAGCGCGGGCCCTTTTCGCGTCGGAGGAAGAATGATCAAGCGCGTAATCTGGCCCGTGTTGTTCGGACTGTTGGGGACAATCATCCTCAGTTCGCTTGGCGTGTGGCAATTGCAGCGCCTTGGCTGGAAGACAGAGATCTTGGCCGAGATCGACGCCCGGATCTCCGCTGCGCCCGTCTCCGTCCCAGAAACGCCCGATTCCGTCGCAGACCGGTTCTTACCTGTAATGGCCGAGGGCCGCTTCGCACCGGACTACGTACGCGTTCTGGTCAGCCAGCGCGGGGTCGGCGCGGGCTACCGCATCATCAGCCCGCTGGAAACGGCGAACGGGCGGCGCATCCTCGTTGACCGCGGCATCCTACCAGTGGCCGCTGAAACGCCGCCTGTATCCGACGGCCCCGTGATCGTCATTGGAAACCTGCACTGGCCTGACGAAACCGACGGGTTCACGCCGGACAATGATATCGCGGGCAACACGTGGTTCGCGCGCGACGTCGACGCGCTGGCCGCGCATCTCGAGACGGAACCGACCTTGCTGATTGCCGCCAACGTGTCGCCAGCTGACCCTGCTGTGACGCCCCTGCCTGTGACATCGGAGGGCATTCCAAACAACCATCTGGGCTATGCCATTCAATGGTTCGGGCTGGCCATGGTGTGGTTGGGGATGACAGCCTTTCTTGTCTGGCGTATCACGCGCCGAACAGTCTGAGGACAACGAAGAAGATGCGCTACGTATCGACCCGGGGACAGGCCCCGGATTTGAGCTTTGAAGAGGCCATGCTGACGGGGCTGGCCCGGGACGGCGGGCTTTACGTGCCAGCCGAGATTCCGGTCATGCCGTCCGCGGACATCGCGGCTCTGGCCGGCCTCAGCTACGAAGAGATCGCCTTCCGCGTGATGCGGCCATTCGTGGGCAACACCTTCACCGAGACCGAGTTTGAGGACATCATCGCACGGGCCTATGGCGGCTTTGGGCACGCGGCGCGCGCGCCGCTCAAACAACTTCAGGACAACCACTTCCTGCTTGAGCTGTTCCACGGCCCCACGCTGGCCTTCAAAGACTTCGCCATGCAGCTGATCGGACAGATGTTCCAGACCGCGCTGGCGCGCCGCGGGGATCGCGTGACCATTGTCGGTGCGACCAGCGGCGACACCGGGTCGGCGGCGATGGAAGCCTTCCGCGGCCTCAGCAATGTGGACGTGTTCATCATGTACCCGCATGGCCGCGTCAGCGACGTGCAGCGGCGACAGATGACCACCGTGTCCGAGGCGAATGCCCATGCCCTGGCCGTCACCGGCGACTTCGACGATTGCCAGGCGCGGCTCAAAGACATGTTCAACGATTTCCCGTTCCGCGACGGTGTGAAACTGGCCGGCGTGAACTCGATCAATTTCGCGCGGGTCCTGGCGCAGATCGTTTACTACTTCAGTGCGGCCGTCAGTCTGGGGGCCCCGCACCGCGCGGTCAGTTTCTGTGTGCCAACCGGTAATTTCGGCGACATCTTCGCGGGCTATCTGGCCAAGCGTATGGGCCTTCCGATCGAGAAGCTGGTGATCGCGACCAACCAGAACGACATTCTGCACCGCGCAATCTCGTCCGGGGCGTATGAGACGCACGGCGTGACGCCATCAATCAGCCCCTCCATGGATATCCAGGTCAGCTCGAATTTCGAACGCGCGCTTTTTGACGCCTATGACCGTGACGGCGGGGCTGTCGCGCAGTTGATGGACGAACTCAAAGCGGGCGGTTTTGCGATCAGCCAGGGCGCCCTGGACCGGTTGCGCGACGATTTCGCCAGTGGTCGCGCCTCCGAGGCCGAAACCTCGGCCATGATTGCCCGCGCGCTGCCCGAGATGGGCGAATTGCTCTGCCCCCATTCCGCGGTCGGCGTCCATGTTGCGCAGGACCACCTTGGCACAACGCCTTTGGTCACCCTGGCCACCGCCCATCCGGCCAAGTTCCCCGACGCTGTGGAAGCGGCGACCGGGCAGCGTCCCGCCCTGCCCTTGCGCATGGCGGACCTGTTTGACCGGGACGAGCGCCTGACACGGGTCGAGAATGACCTGGGGTCCATCGAAAGCCTGATCCGAGAAGGAATTGCCGCGTGACGGTTCAACTGCACACCTTGGCCAACGGGCTGCGTATCGTGACCGAACACATGCCGGGTCTGGAATCCGCGGCGGTTGGTCTTTGGGTGAATGCCGGTGGGCGCCACGAACGTGTTGAGCAGAACGGCATTGCCCATTTCCTCGAACACATGGCGTTCAAGGGCACGGCCCGCCGCAGCGCACTGCAGATCGCAGAAGAGATCGAGGACGTGGGCGGGTTCATCAATGCGTATACCAGCCGCGAGGTGACCGCGTATTACGCCCGTGTGCTGCGGGATGATGTGCCGCTGGCCATCGACCTGATCTCGGATATCGTACTCAACCCCGCCTTTGATCCGAACGAAATCGAGATTGAGCGCGGCGTCATCCTGCAAGAAATCGGGCAGGCCGCTGACACGCCGGACGACATCATCTTTGATTGGCTGCAGGAAGCCGCCTACCCGGAACAGCCATTGGGCCGGACGATCCTGGGCCCGGCGGACCGGGTGCGGAGTTTTCAGCGTGCGGATTTCGATGGCTTCGTTTCGGAACACTACGGACCCGGCCAGTTGATCCTGTCGGCAGCAGGCGCCGTGGATCACGACGCGATCATCAAGCTGGCCGAAGCGATTTTCGGCCATTTGCCAGCAACGGACGCCGTCCCGGCCCAACCTGGGCAATTCGCAGGTGGCGAGCGCCGCGAAATCAAGGACCTTGAACAAGCGCATTTCACGCTGGCGTTGGAGGCCCCGGGCTATCGCTCGGATGACATCTATACCGCCCAGATCTATGCCACGGCCCTTGGCGGGGGCATGTCATCCCGGCTGTTCCAGGAAATCCGCGAGAAACGCGGGCTGTGTTATTCGATCTACGCGTCGGTCGGCAGCTTCGATGACACTGGCCTGCTCACCATCTATGCCGGCACCAGCGGCGCGGACCTGCCCGACCTGATTGGCTTGACCGTCGAGGAACTCAAACGCACGGCAGAGGATTTCAGCCCAGCCGAATTGAACAGGGCCAGGGCCCAGATGAAGGCAGGCCTTCTGATGGGGCTTGAGAGCCCCTCGGCCCGGGCCGAACGCCTGGCTCGTTTGGTCGCCATCTGGAACCGCGTGCCCGAGCTTGACGAAACCGTGGCCCGCATCGACGCCGTCACGCTGGAAGGCCTGCGCGCGCATGGGGCCGGATTGGCCGAGATGGGCCGCACCGCCATGGCGCTCTATGGCCCCGTGTCCGAGGCGCCCTCATTGACCCAGATTACGGAGCGTTTGGCCGCCTGATGTTAAGCCGCAAGCGGCATGTTCGCCTGGATTCAGATCGATTGGTGCTCCGGTTGCCGCGCCACGCGGATTTCCGGCCTTGGGTCGCATTGCGGTCGCACTCATCCGAGTTCCTGAAACCCTGGGAGCCCAGTTGGGCGGCGGATCACCTGACCCGCAAAAGCTTCACGGGTCGGGTTTATTGGGCGCAACGCGCCCTGACTCAGGGCACGGCCTTGCCGCTTTTCATTTTTCATCGCACCGACGACACCTTGGTGGGGGCGATCACACTGGACAACATCCGGCGCGGTCCCGCGCAATCGGCCACTTTGGGCTATTGGATTGGCCAGAACCATGCGCGCCAGGGCTACATGCGCGAGTCGATCGAAGCCGTCGTCCATTATGCCTTCCGCAATCTGGATCTGAGCCGCGTTGAAGCCGCCTGCCTGCCCGAGAATGCCGCCTCGCGCGGTGTGCTTGAAAAGTGCGGGTTCAAATATGAGGGCGTCGCCCAAAGTTACCTGCAAATCAACGGGCGCTGGCGGAACCATGTCCTCTATGCCAACTTGCGTTCTGACCGTCGCGGCAAGACGGATGTGGGCGTCGGATAGGCGCAGCCCGCCCCTGTTCCCGCGCGGCGCGACTGCGCTACATGAGAGACATGACTGATTTCCTAGACCAACTGGCCTTGGTGCTTCCGCCATCGTCCATCCGCCAACCCTCCGAATCTTACCTGGAAGAGCCGCGCGGGCGCTGGCAGGGCGGTGCGATTGCCGTCGTAACGCCCGCCTCGACGGACGAGGTGTCCGAAGTCGTCCGTCTGTGTGACGACACGCAGACCCCACTGATCCCCTACGGCGGAGGGACGGGCCTTGTGGGCGGGCAGCTGACCGACGCAGATCCGGCGCCCGTGATCCTGTCGCTGGAACGCATGCGTGCGATCCGCAGCATGGACGCGGATGCCGGCACCATGGTGGTCGAGGCCGGCGCGGTCCTTGCGGATGTCCATGCGGCCGCAGAAGCCGAAGGCTGGATCTTTCCCCTTACGCTGGCCAGTCAGGGCTCGTCTCGGATTGGCGGTCTTTTGTCGACCAACGCCGGCGGTGTGAACGTGCTTCGCTACGGAAACGCGCGGGACCTATGCCTTGGGATCGAGGCCGTGATGCCGAACGGGAACGTCATGAATACCCTGTCTCCGCTCCGCAAGGACAACACCGGGTACGACCTGCGCCACCTGCTGATCGGCGCCGAGGGCACCCTGGGGGTCATTACGGCCGCGTCGTTGCGCCTTTTCCCGAAACCGGCGGCAACCGGGGCCGCCATGATGGTTGTGCCGTCGCCCGAGGCTGCCATCGCGCTTTTGCGGTTGGCGCAGCGGCGCATTGGCGATGCGATCTCGGCTTTTGAACTGATCGGCCAGCAGGGGCTTCTGTTTCTCGATGAGGTCGGACCCGACGTGCGGCAACCCTTCGATGTGCGCCCCGAATGGACCTGCCTGATCGACCTTGGCATAAGCGAAGCGGGCGCCCCCGAAACCGCCCTGGAGGACCTGTTCGCAGAAGCCTTCGAGGCCGATCTGGCGACCGACGGCGTGATTGCCCAATCCGAGGCACAACGCGACGCGTTCTGGGCATTGCGGGAAAATATTCCTGCCGCAAACCGCAGGATCGGCGCCGTGTCCTCCCACGATATTTCCGTGCCCGTCGCGCAGATCCCCACGTTCATAGACCAAGCCCCGGGGCGCTTGGCGGACATCGACGGGTTCCGCTTGAACTGTTTTGGACATCTTGGCGACGGGAACCTTCACTACAACGTCTTTCCGATGCCCGGCAAAAGCCGGGCCGACCACGAGCACCAACGCCACGACATCAAACGCACGATCCATGACCTCGTCCATGAACTTGGTGGATCGGTTTCGGCCGAACATGGCATCGGACGTTTCAAGGTCGACGACCTGCAACGTTATGGTGACCCCACGAAGCTCGCCGTCATGCGCTCGATCAAGTCCGTCATCGACCCGCGCTACATCATGAACCCCGGGGCGGTGCTCCCGCCCCCGCGGTACTGACGCTGCGGGAGCGGCGGCGGGGTCAGCCCCGCGTTCCGGCGAACCGGTCCTGCCATTCGGCGCGTTCGTCGTCGCTGATCTTGGCGAACAGGACGTCCGGCATCGCAAAGGCGTGTCCCCCCGGCAGTCGTGACAGCGCCTCGGACGCGCTTGCGGGCCACGCCACGTCCACGCCCATCGCCTCCGCCATGGACGCCGCCGCGTCGGGGATGAACGGGCTTGAGAGACCCGCATAGAACGGGATGAGGTTCAGCGCAAACCGGGTGATGGCTGCGGCCCGGTCCGGGTCTTCCTTGAAGGCCGTCCACGGCGCGGCGGACTGAAGATATTCGTTCCCGGCCACCCAGATCGCGCGCAGTTCGGCGGCGGCTTTGCGGACTTCGATCGCATCCATATGGGCCTGATACCGGGCCACGCGTGCCTCTAGATCGGCGATCAGTGCCTCCTCCTGCGGGCCGTAGGCGCCGGCCTCCGGCACCACCTCACCGAATTTGGAGCGGCAGAATTTCGTAATCCGGCTGACGAAGTTCCCCAACACATCGGCGAGGTCCTTGTTCACATCCTGCTGGAACCCGTCCCACGTAAATTCGCTGTCCGAGCTTTCGGGCGCGTGGCTGAGCAGCCACCACCGCCAGTAATCCGACGGGAGAATGTCCAACGCCTGGTCCATGAAGACGCCCCGCCCCTGCGACGTCGAGAACTGGCCGCCATCATAGTTCAGGTAATTGAACGACTTGATGTAATCGACCAACTTCCACGGCTCGCCCGATCCGAGGATAGTGGCCGGGAAACTGAGGGTGTGGAACGGCACGTTGTCCTTGCCCATGAACTGCACATAGCGCACGTCATCGGCACCCTTGTCCGTCCGCCACCAACGCTCCCAGTCGGTGCCCTTGCCTGCATCCACCCATTCGCCCGCGCAGGCGATGTACTCGATTGGCGCGTCGAACCATACGTAGAAGACCTTGCCTTCCATCCCGGGCCAGTCCGCGTCGCCTTTCTTGACCGGGATGCCCCAGTCCAGATCGCGCGTGATACCACGGTCCTGCAGACCGTCGCCATCGTTCAACCACTTCTTGGCGATCGACGTGGTCAGGATCGGCCAATCGGCCTTGCTGTCGATCCATTCATTCAGTTGATCCCGCATCTGGGACTGGCGGAGGTAGAGATGCTTGGTTTCGCGCACTTCCAAATCCGTCGATCCCGAAATGGCGCTGCGCGGCTCGATCAGATCGGTCGGATCCAACTGCTTGGTGCAGTTCTCACATTGATCCCCGCGCGCTTTGTCATACCCGCAGTTCGGACAGGTGCCTTCGATGTAGCGGTCGGGCAGGAAACGGCCGTCCGCGTTGGAATAAACCTGCTTTTCAGACACTTCCGTGATCAGGCCCGCATCCGCCAGCCGACCTGCAAAGTGCTGCGTGAGGGCATGGTTCTGCGTGCTGGAGGATCGTCCAAAATGATCGAAGCTCAGGCGGAAGCCCTTCCCAAGCTCATCCTGAACCGCCCACATCTCTGCGCAATATTCGGCCACGGGTTTGCCCGCCTTCGCGGCGGCCAGTTCGGCAGGTGTTCCATGTTCATCCGTCGCGCACAGAAACAGGACCTCGTTCCCCCGGGCGCGCATGTAGCGGGCATAGAGATCTGCCGGAAGCTGGCTGCCGACCAGATTGCCCAAATGTTTGATGCCATTGATGTAGGGAATGGCGCTCGTGATCAGGATGCGTGCCATGATACCTCTGCCCTCTGCTCGCGTAGGCCCCATTTAGCGCCGCTTGCGAGCGGTTACCAGAGACTGCGCTACCGCATGGCCGCGGCAAGCCGCGCGTTGAGGTCGACATAAGCGTCGTCCGGCAGGCAGCCGGCCCAGTTCGCCGCGAAGATGGTGCCGTCACCGCTGACCATGAAATAGGCCCCCACGTCCGGCCACGAAAACCGGCCCTCGGTGCACAGGATGCCGCCGTGATGGGCCAGGGCGCCTGATCCGGACCCGTCCAGCCTGTAGCCCAGGGCATATTGGCCGGTATGCACAGCCGGGGCCGTCAGGGTCGACGACCCGGGGCCGAACCAGTGTTGCAACAGCCGCGCATACCCTTCGGCGGAGAATTCCCACCCCGCATAGGACGAGGCAGAGCCAACCCGACCCTGGATAATCGCATCGTCGACACCGGCCGGGGTCACGACGCGCGACATGCAGGCCTGCGCATAATCCTCACCGGTCAGGGCCTCGATCGCGATGCCAAGCACGGCATAGTTCGTGTTGGAGTAGTAGAATGTGCCGGGCTCACCCTGGATTGCATCCTCCTGCAAAGCGGTCCACGCCACCCGTCTGTGCAGGCCAAGTGCCCCGTGCAGGTGGAGGCCAAGCTCACCCTGGGTGTGGTCGGGCGAAAGACCCGACGTATGTGTCACCAACTGCGCCAAAGTGATGTGTTCGGACCATGGCTGCGGGGTGACGCGCCGCGCGCTCATGCCCTCGGCGATATCGCCGAGGCGGGTCTGCCACGTCAGGCCATGCTCCGTCAGGACTTGATCCAGGCACAGGCCGGTGATCGCTTTGGACAGGCTTGCGACTGGGTAGACATCGCTTGGACGCCGCCCATCCTCGAAACTGTGGAGCGCGCCATCCGGAAGGATCAGCGCCATGGCGCCGTCCGATACGTCGTGGGCGGCCCGCCAGTCGGACCAGACCGCCTCAAGCGCCGCGCGGCGGGCTTCGATCCGTGTGGCGGGCCGAGATGCGCCGACGGCGACGGCAGCCGACGTTTGCCCTTCGACGGCCTCGCGCAATTCTGACAGAACAGCGCGAAACACCGCCGACGGGGCTGCAGGCTGCGGTGCGACCGCCGGGTCGGCGTCATTTGCGGCTGGCGCGGCCGCCGTCCGGATTGTGGGCGGGTTCAGAAACAACACGCCCGCACCAGCGCCAAACACGGCTGCGATGCCGAGGAAGATCAACAAGCTGCGCAGAACACGGGACATAATAAAAGATGGGTCAAACACGTTTCGAACGACCGCCAGCATAATGGTCGAATTGGCCCAAACTTTGGCAGACGGGCAGGCCCGCGTGCGGGCCTATTCGTCCCGCCCTCCGCGTCGGAAAATACGCCCGACCTGGAAGGACGTGCGGGGGATCCAGACATAGGGCTGACGGGTCTCCGCAGGTGCGCGGCGGCGCATGCGCCAGAGCCCAAAGACCACAAGGCCGATATGCGCCGTAGCGATGAATGCGAACAACGCCCCCGGACCGTAAGCGGCGATCAACGATGACGTCGTCAAAGGGGCCGTGATCGCGCCGAGGGCGAAGAAGAACATCAAGGCCGCCGAAAGCTCGACCCGCATATCGTCCGTGGCCCAGTCATGGGCATGGGCGGCCGAGACCGAATAGATGGGGAAACTGGTTGCCCCAAACAGGAATGCCCCCGCAAAGACCGCCGCCGTTCCGAACCCGGACACAAGCACCGTGACCCCGCAGGACAAGATGGAAGCAAGCGAGAACCAGATCAAAACCCAACGGCGGTCATAGCGATCGGCCCACCACCCCGCAGGCCATTGCGCCAAGGCGCCGCCCAAGACGAAAGCCGCCAAAAACAAGCCGATCTGGTCGGGGGACAGGCCGACCTCGGTCCCGTACAGCGGACCGACCATGCGGAACGACGCGCCAGACACCCCCGCGACGATCACGCCCCCCACCGCCAGCGGAGACAGGCGCCACGCCATGCCGGGCCGCAGCCGCGGGGCCGAAGGCGTTTCGGGCTGCTTCAGGCGCGACAGCGTCAGCGGCAGCAGCGCCGCGACACAGAGAAGGGCAAGAAGGTTGTAGGACACGTAGGACGCAGGGGCGAGGAACCCGATCAAAAGCTGCGCCACAAGCGACCCGCCCGTATCGACCATGCGGTAGGTGCCCATCGCGCGCCCGCGCGTCTCGTTGGTCACCTTGGCCTGCAGCCATGCTTCGATCACCGTGTAGCAGCCGGCCACGCACAAACCTGAGGCCACCCGCATGGCCGCCCAGGCGTATGGGTTGATCACCAGCATATGCGCCAATAGGCCAATGGCCCCCATGGCCGTGAATGCCGCGAACGCGCGGGAATGCCCGACGCTGCCCATCAGGCGCGGCGCCCACCAGCACCCGATGAAAAACCCGAAAAAGTGGGCCGACCCCAGAAGACCGATTTGCGTCGACGTGAACCCCAACGTGCTGCCGGACAGAACGTCGAGCGGGCCAACCCCACCCGATGAGATTTGCAGAAGCACGACCGAGAGAAACAGGGCCGCGAAGGACAACAGGACGCGCATGGCACCAGGCCTGGGTTCAATTCACGGAACCGCTACGCCTGGTCTGGTGCCGCCGCAACACGCTTTGCGTCAAATGCAGGTCGGGAACGGCACAATATTGCGCGACCTCAGCATCCCCACTGGCGCAGCAGCGATCCGAAGTCCGGGCAGTTGTAGCCATACCACCAGACATCCGTCGATCCGATGACATAGTCGATGACCTGCCAGCGTCCGCCCCGACGCTCGAAAAACGCTTCCAGACGCGGTCCATCGATCATGCCCGGATCTTCCCCACGCCGCAGCACCATAGAGGTTTGCGCGATGTCGATCGAGACGCCGCCCGGGCGCTGTGCCCGCAGCCGCCCGAAGGCACGGTCGCCATCGACCTGCAGCTCCGCCACGACGAACTCCACCGGCGCATCCAGGTGGTATTCAACAAGCGGGCGCAGCGTATCCAGCAAGTCCGCCCGCAGGTCTGAGCCGCGGGCCGGCTCAATGGGGTCGGCGGAAGCGGGCGTAATGACCAGAAGGCTCAGAACAACCCAAAGCACAGTGCGTCGCATGAGATTCCCCGTTTCGGTGAATGCGCCAAAACACCGTGGTCCGGCAGATGCCGCATTGACAAGTCCGCAGCAGACCCCACATGGTCCGCCGCCACAAGCACGGACAAGTGCGTATCCTCGCAGGGTCCGATCCGAGAAGAGTGTATTGAATGCCCGTTGTCGTCGTTGAATCGCCCGCTAAGGCAAAGACAATCAACAAATATTTGGGAAGCGACTACACCGTTCTCGCCTCCTACGGTCACGTGCGGGACTTGCCGTCGAAGGACGGCTCGGTGAATCCCGACGAGGGCTTCGCGATGGAATGGGAGATCGGCACAGACAGCAAAAAGCATGTCAAAGCCATTGCCGACGCCCTGAAGGACGACCAGACCCTGATCCTCGCCACGGACCCCGATCGCGAAGGCGAAGCGATCTCGTGGCATCTTCAGGAGGCGCTGACCAAGCGCAAGGCCATCAAGAAAGGCACCGAGGTCAGCCGGGTCGTGTTCAACGCGATCACGAAGTCGGCAGTGACCGAAGCCATGCAGAACCCGCGCCAGGTCGATATGGAGTTGGTCGAGGCGTATCTGGCGCGGCGCGCGCTCGACTATCTGGTGGGCTTCAACCTCAGCCCGGTTCTTTGGCGCAAGCTGCCGGGCGCGAAATCGGCCGGGCGGGTCCAATCGGTCGCCTTGCGCATCATCACCGACCGCGAGATGGAGATCGAAGCCTTCCGCGCCCGCGAATACTGGTCGGTCCGGGCCATGCTGGATACGCCGCGTGGAAAATCCTTCGAAGCGCGCCTTGTCGCGATGGGCGGAAAGAAACTGGATCGTTACGATCTGTCCACCGCCGCCGAAGCCAGCCTTGCGGTGCAGGCCGTTTCGTCACGCGCCCTGTCGGTCACGTCGGTTGACGCCAAGCCGGCCAGCCGCAACCCGTCGCCGCCCTTCGTGACGTCGACGCTGCAACAGGAAGCCAGCCGCAAGTTTGGCTTCGGCGCGCGCCAAACCATGTCCACCGCCCAACGTCTCTACGAAGCCGGCCACATCACTTATATGCGAACCGACGGCATCGACATGGCCCCCGAGGCTGTCACGGGCGCGCGCGACGCGATCTCGGCCCGGTTCGGTGCCGAATATGTCCCGGGAAAACCGCGCATTTACAAGAACAAGGCCAAGAACGCGCAGGAGGCCCACGAGTGTATCCGACCGACGGATATGTCCAAGGGCCCGGACGACATCAAGCTCAGTGAAGATGATCAGCGCAAACTCTACGATCTGATCTGGAAGCGCACCATCGCAAGTCAGATGGAAGCCGCGCGCCTGGAGCGGACCACAGTCACGATCGCCAGCGCCGACGCGCAGGTCGAACTGCGCGCAACTGGGCAGGTTGTCCTCTTTGACGGCTTTCTGAAGGTCTATGAGGAAGGCCGGGACGACGACGACAGCGAAGACAGCCGCCGCCTGCCCCAAATGGCGCAGGGCGATGCGCTGGCCCCAACGCGGTCTGGGCTCGAGGCTGAGTTTGCCAAAGCCGACGGCGATGGCGACGCGCTCGTGGAACCGGAGACAGCGGGTGACATGCGTCGCAACGCCGGTGGCCTGCTGTCCGCCGACGGTGCCGTTTTTGGCCAGCAGCATTTCACACAACCGCCCCCGCGCTATACCGAAGCCACCTTGGTCAAGCGGATGGAAGAGTTGGGCATCGGACGTCCGTCCACCTATGCCTCAATCCTCGATACGATCCAGAACCGGGGCTATGTCCGCAAGGAGAAGAACCGCCTGTTCCCCGAAGACAAGGGGCGGTTGGTCACCGCTTTCCTGGCGAATTATTTCCGCCAATACGTCGAATACGATTTCACGGCGGCGCTCGAAAACCAGTTGGACGAGGTCAGCGCGGGCGACCGTGCCTACAAGGATGTGCTCGACGCGTTCTGGCGCGATTTCTCGGCCGCGATCGCAGAGACCTCGGAGCTGCGGATCACGGATGTTCTGGAGAAGATCAACGAGGTTCTGGAGCCCCACCTGTTCCCGCCGAACGCAGAGGGGACCGACCCACGGCTCTGTCCGCGCTGCGGTGAAGGTCGGCTATCGATGCGCACGGCGCGCTCGGGCGGCGCGTTCATCGGATGCTCAAACTACCCGGAATGCCGCTACACCCGTCCCTTCGGTCCGCCCGGTGAAGAGGGCGACAGCGGATCCTCCGAGTTGGAAGACAAGATGCTTGGCGTCGATCCGGATTCGTCCCAGGCCGTTTTCCTGCGCAATGGCCGGTTTGGCTGGTACGTGCAGCTTGGCGAAGTCACCGAAGACGTTAAGAAACCACCGCGGGCGTCCCTCCCGAAAGCTTGGCCACCGGAGACGATGGATCTGGATAAGGCGTTGCAACTTCTGCATCTTCCACGCCTCGTCGGCACCCACCCTGAGGATGGTGAGCCTGTTGAGACCAATTTTGGACGGTACGGGCCCTACGTGACACACACACCCAAGGGCGGCCGCAAGATCTACGCGAACCTGCCGGACGAGGAAGAGGTGTTCACGCTCGGGATGAACCGCGCTGTTGAGCTTCTGGCCGCGAAGGCGGCCGGGCGCGGCGGTCGCGGTGCGGCAGCCGAACCTCTGAAGGCGCTTGGCGAGCACCCGGAACATGGCGGGCCCGTGAACGTCATGAAGGGCCGCTACGGGCCCTACGTGAAGTGGGAAAAGATCAACGCGACCTTGCCCAAAGGCACCGAGCCCGAAGATGTCACGATGGAAACCGCCGTTGGCTTGATCGCCGAAAAACAGGCCAAAGGCGGCAAGGGCACCGGGAAACGTCGGACCACCAAGAAGAAGTCGTGATGCGGGCGGCGCGCGCCCCTTGACGGCACGCACCCGAGGTCAGACATGGGAGGCATGAACAATCTTGCCTCCCCGATCGATTTCCTGCTCACCCGCCGCTCTGTCCCCGCCAAGACTCTGACCGGCCCCGCGCCCTCGGACGACGACCTGCGCCAGATGCTGACCGCCGCTGCACGCGTGCCCGACCATGGCAAGCTCGAGCCGTGGCGGTTTGCCGTTTTGTCGGGCGACGCGGCACGCCGCCTCGGGGAACTGACCCGCGAGATGGGGGCCGAGCGTGACGATCAAACGCCTGAAAAACTTGCCAAATTGGCGGACGGGTTCGACACGGACGCCCGGATCGTCACCGTCCTGTCCACCCCGGTGGACAGCGACAAGATCCCGCTCTTCGAACAACAATTGACCGCGGGATGTGTGTGTCTGGGACTGGTCAATGCAGCCCTGACAATGGGTTACGGCGCAAACTGGCTCACGGGTTGGATCGCCCATGACGCCGCATTCCTTGATCGCGCGTTCGGGCTGGAACGGCCTGCAACCATTGCGGGGTTCATCCATATCGGCACCGCCCCGAACCGTCCGCCCGAACGTCCGCGCCCTGATCTGGATGCGATCACCACCTGGGTCGATGCATGATTTTTGGCGCGTTCTTTAAAGCGATAGCCCAACTCAGCGATCGTCGCTTCTGGGGCGTCCTGGCCCTGGGGGTCGGTTTGACCATCGGCCTTCTGGTCGGCTTCTATGTTCTGTTCGTGGCGTTGGTTGGCTGGCTTTTGCCGGACGCATTCGCGCTGCCCTGGATCGGTGACATCACTTGGGTCGACAACGCGCTCACGCTGGCGGGAATTCCGCTGATGCTGGTGCTGTCGGTGTTTTTGATGGTGCCGGTGGCGTCCGCCTTCACTGGCATTTTCCTCGACCGGATCGCAGCAGCGGTGGAGGATCGGCACTACCCGACCCTGCCGCCTGCCAGGCAAGTCGGCATTGTCGAAGGCTTGGGAGACGGGCTGCGGTTTCTCGGGGTGATCGTGGGCGTGAACCTGATCGCTTTGGTTGGATATCTGGCCTTCGCACCGATCGCGCCGCTTCTGTTCTGGCTTGTGAACGGTGTTCTTCTCGGCCGCGAATACGGTCAGATGGTGGCGCTGCGTCGGTCCGACGCTGCCGGAGCGGCCGCGTTCCGGCAACGACACCGCGTCACGTTGTTTGCAGCCGGGGTTCTAATGGCCGTGCCGCTGACGATCCCCGTGGTGAATCTACTTGTGCCGATCCTTGGCGCAGCGACCTTCACGCATCTATACCACGCCCTCAACAGGGCCTAGTTGATCTCGCCCATCCCGAAATAGCTGAACAGGTCGATGTCCTCGATCGTGATCGCGCCGGTGATGATGATCGCGGCAATCACCGCCCAGACAACAGCCGCAACCGCCGTGGTCACGAGGAACCGCTTGCGCAGGTGCGGGTTGGCCGGGGCAGAGCCGTGTGTCCCCGCCACCCGGGCGCCGGCTTCGTCCTGACTTTGCATCCGAATGGGCAGGATCACGAACAAGGTCATGAACCAGATGATCGCATAAAGGACGAGCCCGGTGACCACGTTCATCAGACTTGCTCCAGCTCGACCAGCGTGCCGGTAAAGTCTTTTGGATGCAGGAACAAAACCGGTTTGCCATGCGCGCCGATTTTGGATTCCCCGGTGCCCAACACGCGGGCGCCAGAGGCCTGCAATTGGTCACGGGCCGCCAGGATATCATCAACCTCATAGCAGATGTGGTGAATGCCGCCCGACGGGTTCTTGTCGAGGAAACCCTGTATCGGGGAATTAT
The DNA here is from genome assembly GCA_963921255.3 of Paracoccaceae bacterium. Lineage (GTDB taxonomy): Bacteria > Pseudomonadota > Alphaproteobacteria > Rhodobacterales > Rhodobacteraceae > JANSYL01. The sequence continues at coordinate 619,845 of CAWUEW020000002.1, forward strand.
CGCCGAGCGGGTAGAGAAGTTCGACCTTGGTGTTTGGCAACTCAATGAACACGACCGTGACACCGTGATCGGGTTCGTCCTGCGGGTCACCAACCTTGGCCCCCAACGTGTCGCGGTATTGCGCGGAGGCCGCCTCCAAGTCAGGGACAGCGATGGCGACGTGGTTCAGGCGACCGATCATGGGACACTCCGGCGGTTGATCATGCGTTGCGGTGACATATGGCGCGCAGACCCGGTCTTGCCAAGCGCCCCTTCGCCGCAGAGCCATTAACCGAAGCGCAACATTGCCGGTGTCTAATGTCCAGTGACGACAGGTGATGGACAACTCGGGGAACAGGTATGGATGACGGGTTCGGAGATCGGGGCTTTCGGCCGACACCCACGTCGGACCGCCCACTTTTGGGCCTCACCATTCTTGTGGTTGAGGACAGCCGCTACAGTTCCGAGGCGATGCGCCTGATGTGCTTGCGCTCCGGGGCGCGGATCAGACGCGCCGACAGTGTGTCTGCCGCCCGTCGGCATCTCAATGTTTACCGCCCCTCGGCCGGCATTGTGGATCTTGGATTACCGGACGGTGACGGTCTGTCCGTCATCCGTCGGATGCGCGGGATGACACCCCCCGTCCCAATTGTTCTGGGCACCTCCGGCACCGATGCAGATGATGCCAAACCGACCTGTCTGGCGGCGGGGGCCCACGGGTTTCTGGAAAAGCCCGTGCGCGGTATCGACCTGTTTCAGAACGAGATTTTGGCCCATTTGCCGCCCGATCTGCGCCCGAGAGACACCGCCATCCCCCCGGACAGGGCGGTCGCGCCCGACCCGCTGACATTGAGAGAGGATTTGACCCACGCGATGGACCTTCTGGCACTGGATCGCCCGCCGATTGGGTATCTCCAGCGGTTTCTGATCGGCCTCGCCCGCAGTGTCGGTGACGATGGTCTGTTGTACCTGGCACGCGGGATGGGTGTGGATTTACCGGGACGCCAACGGGCGGACCTACGTCAATCGCTCTCGACACGCATTCAAAGCATTCCCGATGCCGTTTGAGCCTTGGGCCAGAGCCAAGTCGGCTTAGCCGAGCGCAGGGTCGCGTGCATAGAGAAGCGGCGCCGTGAGGTCTGACAACCGTTGCTTCTGGCGCCCCGACGCGTCGAAGTTCTGCGGGGCGAGCCACGTGTCGAAAGCCGCCTTCAAAGCAGGCCATTCAGAGTCGATCGCCGCAAACCACGCGGTATCACGGTTGCGGCCCTTGATGACGGCGGCTTGCCGAAACACGCCTTCATAGGACAGGCCCAGACGCGCCGCTGCGCGGCGGGACGCGAGGTTCAGGGCGTTGCACTTCCATTCATATCGCCGGTACCCGGCGTCAAACGCCCACCCCATCATCAGGGCCATGGCCTCTGTCGCGGCCCGCGTGCCTTGCATGCGGGGCGAAAAATTCAGATGTCCAACCTCGATGCTTCCCGCGTCCGGCGCGATCCGAAGATAGCTGCCCATTCCGACTGTGCGCCCCTCGGGCGTGCAGAAGGCGAAAAAGACAGGATCCGAGCCGCTTTCCAGTGTGCGCAACCACGCCGAAAAGGTGTCGAAATCGGCATAGGGCCCGTAGGGCAGGTAATCCCAAACCTGATCCTGCCCGGCATATGCATCGAATAGGTCAGAGGCATGCACGTCGGCAAGCAGCGGTTCAATGCGAACAGAGGTGCCGTGCAAGTTCAGGCCATCGGGTCGCACCGGGGGCCGGAATCCGGCGACTTCGCGACCCAAGTCAACAGTCTTTGTTTCAGAGTCTGTTGTCATTTTTAGATCTCACAGCTCCAATTTATCGCCCAATCTTACAATAAGCTTCCACTTTTTCTGCGTGCTGTGGATAATTTGGGGATCAATCTTGCGGGATGACACGCAGCCCCAGTTCCATCAGCTGGTCGCTGGTGGGATCGGACGGGGCGGCCATCATGAGGTCCTCGGCGCGCTGGTTCATCGGGAACAGGATGACCTCCCGAATGTTGGCCGTGTCGGCCAGGATCATTACGATCCGGTCGATGCCGGCCGCACAGCCACCGTGGGGCGGCGCGCCATACTGGAATGCGTTGACCATCCCGCCGAACCGCTTGCGCACCTCGTCTTCGCCGTAGCCGGCCAGCTCAAATGCTTTGAACATGATCTCCGGCTTGTGGTTCCGGATGGCGCCCGAAACGATCTCGTACCCATTGCAAGCGAGGTCGTATTGATATCCCAGAATACCAAGCGGATCGCCCGCCAGCGCGTCCAGGCCGCCTTGCGGCATGGAGAACGGGTTGTGCGAGAAATCGACCTTGCCCGTTTCCTCATCCGCTTCGTACATCGGGAAATCGACGATCCAGGCGAAGGCGAACCGGGTTTCGTCCACCAATCCCAGTTGCGCGCCGATCTCGACGCGCGCGCGGCCGGCGATCGCTTCAAAGGCGGACGGTTTCCCGGCCAGGAAGAAGGCGGCGTCCCCTGCGCCGAGCCCCAGTTGCTGGCGGATCGCTTCCGTGCGCTCCGGGCCGATGTTCTTGGCCAGCGGGCCCGCGGGTTCCATCTCACCCTGATCGTTTTCACGCCAGAAGATGTATCCCATGCCCGGCAAGCCCTCTTTCTGGGCCCAGGAATTCATTCGGTCGCAGAACTTGCGACTGCCGCCGGTCGGTGCCGGGATCGCGCGCACTTCGGTACCGTCCTGCTCGAGGATCTTGGCAAAAATCGCAAATCCGCCGCCGGCAAAATGCTCGGACACGCGCTGCATCTTGATGGGATTGCGCAAGTCCGGCTTGTCGGTGCCATACCACAGCGCGGAATCCTTGTAGGAAATGCGCGGCCAATCCTGATCGACCGTTTTGTCGCCGCCGAACTCCTCGAACAGGCCTTTCAGCACCGGCTCAACCGTCTGGAACACGTCTTCCTGCTCGACAAAGCTCATCTCCATGTCGAGCTGGTAAAAATCGGTGGGCGAGCGGTCGGCCCGCGGGTCTTCATCGCGGAAACAGGGCGCAATTTGGAAGTATTTGTCGAAGCCCGACACCATGAGCAGCTGCTTGAACTGCTGCGGCGCCTGGGGCAGCGCGTAAAATTTCCCGGGGTGCAACCGCGACGGCACAAGGAAGTCACGCGCGCCTTCCGGCGACGAGGCCGTGATGATCGGCGTCTGGTATTCCCGGAAATCAATGTCCCACATCCGGCGACGGATCGAGGCCACGACATCCGAGCGCAGTTTCATACTGTCCTGCATCTTGTCGCGGCGCAGATCGAGGTAGCGATAAGTCAGGCGCGTTTCCTCGGGATAGTCCTGATCGCCGAAGACCTGCAGCGGCAGGTCGCCCGAAACGCCGCCGAGGATTTCCATATCCCGGATGAACACCTCGACCTCACCGGTCGGCAACTTCGGGTTCACAAGCTCGGGGTCGCGGGCCTTCACGGTGCCGTCGATGCGAATACAGTATTCGCTGCGCAGCTTCTCGACTTCGGCAAACACGGGGCTGTCCGGGTCACACAGAACCTGGGTGATCCCGTAGTGGTCGCGCAGGTCGATGAAGATCACGCCGCCGTGGTCCCGACGGCGATGCACCCAACCCGACAAGCGAACGGTATCGCCCACGTTGGCGGCGGTCAGAGCGGCACAGGTATGGCTGCGAAATGCGTGCATCGGTTGGTCCTTTGGGCGGAAATACAGCGTCGGTGCGATACACATTGCGCGCCCGGTGAAGTCAACCCTTACAGGCCAAATGCGGCGCGCCGTGGCGAGATTGACGCCCTCAGCAGGCCAGCGCGGCGGACAAGGCGCCCGGCTGCCATGGGCCAAGGTCTCGATGGGACAGCCCCACATCCGGCCTCAGACGCGTGGCAATCACCCGCGACCACGCGGCATCGGCCGTGATCAACTCGGGTCCATTGGCACAGTCACGCACACCGCCCGGGATGGTCGGATCGCCGATACGGTGGTTGGTCAACCCGGGCGCTGTCGCGATTTCAGTCAGGTCGCCGGCGTCAAAACGCCAGACGCGCAGGGTGCGCGCCAGATGGGGGCGATCGATATAGGCAATCTCGATCCGGCCATCCCCGTCCAGGTCTGCCGCTCCGATCGGGGCCAGCCAGCGGTTGCTGCTTCCGATGAACGGGGTTTCGGCGACCTGGACCAGCCGCGCTGAGGTTGCGTCCGGCGCATAGATGGCCAGTTGGGCGCCAAGACGTTGATGCGACTGCACAACGACGATTTCCGGGCTGTCATCCCCATCGAGGTCGACCAACCGTGGGGCCGTGTCCTCGAAGACAAGCTCACCGGGCAAAACGACAGAATGCGTGCGGCAGCCGCCACGCCCATAGTGCAGCTCGGTCGCCTCGATCGCATCCCCCAGGACGCCGTGCGCATAGCGCCGGGTCGGGCCATCATACCAGGCGAGGCGGTCGCCATCACCGACCCAGGGCGCCCCGACACCTTCGGGCATCGCCGTCGCGGTCACAGGCGCATCGCACGCCCAAAGCGTCCCTGCCCCGGCCAGCCACAGGCCCATCGCCAGACCCGCGCCGCGGGCGACACGGAGCCCGTCGCGCAGCACCCGACGCGGCGCCCCCGTCTGCACGTTCAGATTTGCTTCTCGGGCATCTGCACGACCAAACCGTCCAGATCGTCCGTGACCTTCAATTGGCAGGTCAGGCGGGATCGGGTTGTGTCCGGCTCGTAGGCAAACTCGAGCATGTCTTCTTCCATCGGGTCGATCTCGGGGAGTTTCGAAACCCAGTCGGGATGCACATAGACATGGCAGGTCGAGCAGGCGCAGGCGCCGCCGCAATCGGCCTCGATGTCGGGAATGTTGTTGTCTCGTGCGCCTTCCATAACGGTCAGGCCATTGGCCACGTCCACCACATGCTCGGTGCCGTTATGTTCAATATAGGTGATTTTCGCCATCTGATCCCCGCGGAAAGACTGTCATCTGGACGTAGGTAATACGGCAGGCACCGGCTTTCCAGCAGCAATTGCAGGGCTTGTTTTCAAAGTTATATGTTCTATTTTTGTTCTTATGGAGCCGCACACCCGTCCCCTCGATTGGCCCAGACCGCCAAGCTGCTTGCCCCATCACCTGCTGCACCTGCCCCCGGAAGGGGCGCGGATCACGGTGGCAGGGTTGGTTTTGGTCCGTCAGCGCCCCGGAACGGCCAAGGGCGTGATTTTCATCACGCTCGAGGATGAGTTCGGCATTTGCAATGTGATCGTTTGGCAGAAGATTTATCAAACCTTCCGCCGCGCCGTGATTTCCGGGCGTCTTCTGCGGGTCACGGGCCGGTTGCAACGGCAATCCGGCGTCACCCATGTGGTGGCCGAACAGGTCGAGGATATCTCGCCGATGCTGGACAGTCTTGTGGCCTTGCACGAACCCACACGCGCCGCGGATCAGCCCTGACACCCCTCTGCGCTTTCCCGGACAGGCAAAACAGGTTACTCTGTCTCAAACAAAACACCGCAGGTCGAGCAGACATCATGCGATCCATCCTTGCCGCAGCCGGGCTTTTCGCCCTTGGCGCCTGCACATCCGTAGGCGGCGATGATGTATTCAGTGCCGCCATCAATCCGTTCTCGGTCGACGTCGAGGTCAGCCGCGGTGTGGGGCCGCCGAACGCCGACCCCAATGCCTGCTACGGGCGCGAAGTCACCCCGGCCGTGATCGAAACCGTCACCGAGCAGATCATGCTGCAGCCACCGCAAATCGCAAGCGACGGGCGTGTCCTGGAGCCCGGCGTCTACGTGACCGAGACCCAACAGAGGATCGTCGAAGAGCGGCGTGAATTGTGGTTTGAAACGCCCTGCCAGGCGGACCGCGATCCCGTTTTCATCGCTTCACTTCAACGGGCCTTGGCCGCCCGCGGGCTGTATCGCGGCATGCCAAGTGGCGCGATGGACCGGCGCACACAGCGCGCCATTCGCAACTACCAGGCCCCGCAGGGTCTGGACAGCAACATCCTGTCCCTGGCTGCCGCGCGCCAATTGGGCTTGGCGATCTGGGATCCAGAGCTGGCCGCGGGCACCGCCACTGGCGGGTGACCGGCGGCCACGAAAAAACCCGGCACCTCAAGAAGATGCCGGGTTCGATCAGGTCAACTTCGACCGGTCAATCCACGAGGCTCAGCGCCACGAACCTCGGGTTGCCGCCCCGGCGGATCAGCATAAGGACGCTTTGCTGACCGGCCTCCTGTGCGGCCTCGATCCGCTCCTGGAAGGCGGCCAGATCCGGGACAGGCTGCTGCGCGACCTCCGCGATCACGTCGCCCGGCTGAAGGCCTTTGGTGGCCGCATCGCTGGCCGGATCCAACGCCTCAATCACCAAGCCACCCGTGACGTTTTGGGCATTCAGTTGCTGCCGCAGCTCATCGGTCAGGGGTGCCAGTGTCATGCCAAGCACCTCGCTCGAAGGCTGCGGGATCGGCGCCCCGTCAGGTGCGACCGGCTGCAGGCCCTCTGCCGTCTCGCGGCGACCGAGGGTGACGCGCAAGGTTTGCGTTTCACCATCGCGGAACACCAGCACGCGGACCGTTTCGCCGACACTGCTTTCGCCAACGATGCGCACCAATTCACGCGTGTCGTCCACGTCCTCGCCGGCAAAGCTCAGGATGACGTCCCCGACTTCGGTGCCGCCTTCTTGCGCCGGCCCCGGTGGCACATCCGTAACGATCGCGCCGCGGGCTTCTTTGAGGCCCAAGGCCTCAGCCGTGTCTGGGTTCACATCCTGGATGCGCACACCAAGCCACCCGCGGCGGGTTTCGCCGAATTCCTGCAACTGATCGACGACATTCGTCACGACTTCGGACGACATGGCAAACCCGATGCCGATGGACTCACCCGTCGGAGACAGAATGGCCGTGTTCACGCCGATCACTTCGCCGCTGAGATTGAAAAGCGGCCCGCCCGAGTTGCCGCGGTTGATGGCCGCGTCCGTCTGGATGTAATCGTCATAGGTTCCGCTAAGCGCGCGGCCCTGGGCTGACACGACGCCGACGGAAACGGAAAAGCCCTGGCCCAGGGGGTTGCCCATGGCCATGACCCAATCACCGACCCGCATGTCTTCGCTGTCACCAAAGGGGACAAACTCAAGCGCGTCGTCCGCTTCGACCTTCAGAAGTGCGATATCAGTGTTCGGGTCCGTTCCGACGATCTCGGCTTCCAGTTCAAAGCCTTCGCGGAATTCGATGATGATTTCGTCCGCGCCCTCAATGACGTGGTTGTTGGTCACGATGTACCCGTCTTCGGAAATCACGAAGCCCGAACCAAGCGCCTGGCTGCGCCGCGGACCGCGTTCGGGGTTCTGGCGTTCGAGGAAATCATCGAAGAAATCTTCAAGGGGCGAGCCTTCCGGCACAACGGGCTGCGGGCCTTGGCGTCCGGCCACGATGGCGGAGGTCGTGATATTGACGACCGAGTCGCCCACCTGGTCCACGAGGTCCGCGAAGGTGGCCGGAGGCGCAGATTGCGCGCGCGCCTGGGCAGTTGTCATCACCATGGCCAGCGCCGCCATGATCAAAATCATAAGCGCCGTCGCCCCACGATAGAGCGCGCGGCCGCCAGCTTGGTCCACGCTCAGCACCTGAACGCGGCTGGTTGCACCGAATGTATGGGCCCGTTGGGTTTTCACGGAAGCACCTCCTATCAAGCCAATGTCGCGGAACTGCACGGTTCCGTCTTATCTTCAAAGATATTTGGGCGAAGTGCCGATCAATCAAGTTTTCCGCCCGCCTGAGCACCTCCGCACCCGTCACAACACTGTGAGACGCGCACCAGGCTTCGTCCAGCCGATCCTGTCACGACCGGCGGAAATCCCGCAATTCCGCCTAGAAGGCCGGTGTCATACTAGCAGCCCAAGACACCAGCACCGCCCCCAGGACCAGTGCGGCCAGTCCGATCAAGCGCCGGGTCTCGACAGGGATCTGGGACAAGACGCGCAACAGATCTTCCAAACGCGAAGGGGCCAGCGCGAACACCAGCCCCTCGAAGACGAGGACCATTCCGATCCCCAATACCAGAACAGTCCAGCCCATCAGGCGCTATTGCGACTGCGACGACAGACCCGAATTGTCTAGATACTCGAAGAACTCGCTGTCGGGGCTGATGACCATTGTCGAATTCTGCTGGCGCAGCGCCCGTTCATAGGCCGTCATGGAGCGATAGAATTCAAAGAACTCGGCATCCTGATTGAAGGCTTGCGCGAAGATCCGGTTCCGCTCGGCGTCGGCTTCACCTCGGGTGATTTCGGCGTCGCGCTGTGCATCGGACACAAGCTCAACCACCGTACGGTCGGCCTGCGCACGCACACGCTGCGCCGCCTCGTTACCGCGGGCGATCTCGTCCGTGGCTTCCCGTTCACGTTCGGCACGCATCCGGGCAAAGGTGGCTTCGAGGTTCTGCGCAGGCAGGTTGGTTTGCTTCAGCCGGACGTCCAGCACTTGCAGACCCAAGGCTTCGGCTTCGCCGCGGGCCAACACGGTGATCTGCTGCATCAGGCCCGCACGCTCATCGGAAAGAATCGTGTTCGACGTCACACCGTCCGCACCCAGAACCTCCCGGATCTGCGGGTTGATGATGCGCTCCAAGCGATCTTCGCCGGTGCGCAGCCCGCCGACGCCGACCGCTTGGCGGAACCGCACAACGTCGACAATCCGGTAGCGCGCGAAGGCGTCCACGACCAAACGGCGGTCATCCGAGGGCGTCACCTCGATCGGTGCCGTATCAATCGAAAGGATACGGTCGTCATAGTAGACCACTTCCTGAATGAACGGGATTTTGAAGTTGAGCCCCGGCTCTTCGATCACCTGACGGATCTGACCGAATTGCAGCACCAGCGCCCGTTGACGTTCGTCGACCACGAAGATCGAATTCAGGAGAACCGCGACCCCAAGAACCAGGACCGGGACAAGAAAAGTAATGCGGCGCATCAGTTGCTGCTCCCCGTGGTGGTGGTGGTCGAACCGCGGCGCAGTTCATTGAGCGGGAGATAGGGGACAACACCGTTGCCGCCGCCATCGCCATTGCTGTCCAGGATGACCAGATCGACATCGCCCAGGACGCGCTCAAGCGTCTCCAGGTACAGGCGCCGGCGGGTCACCTCGGGGGCCTGCTCGTATTCGTTCAGAACGGCCAGGAAGCGGCTGGCTTCACCTTCGGCTTCGTTCACGACGCGGGCGCGGTAGGCTTCCGCCTCCTCCAAAAGCTGTGCGGCTTCACCGCGCGCGCCAGCGAGAACGCGGTTTGCATATGCGTCTGCCTGACGTTCCAGCCGGTCACGTTCCTGTTCCGCTGCCTGAACTTCGCGGAACGCGTCAATCACCTCGGCAGGCGGGTCGGCGCGGTCGAGGTTCAGACGCACGATGTTCACGCCGCTGTCATAGCTGTCCAGCGTTGTCTGGATCAGGGTCAGCACGCTGTCGGCGATGATGGCGCGATCCCTGTTCAGGATCGGCGCAAGCTGGCTTTGCGAGATCACTTCGCGCATCGACGCCTCACTCACCGCGCGGATCGTGGATTCCGGATCACGCAGGTTGAACAGGTAGAGCGCCGGATCGGAAATGTTCCAGACGACTTCGAAGTCGATGTCGACGATGTTTTCATCCGTTGTCAGCATCAGCCCTTCGGACGACGCGCCCGGACGATTGGTCCCGACCGAGATCGAGTTTTCCCGTGTCACCGCCAGCACCTCGGCCGTGACGATCGGCCATGGGGCAAAGTTCAGGCCCGGGTTTCCGACGCTGGAGAATTCGCCAAGGAAGAGTTCAACAGACTGCTCTTCCGGACGGACAGTGTAGAACGAGTTGTAGGCCCAGAGACCAAGCGCCACGATCACGGCACCGATCCAGATTGTCCGGCCGCTGATGCCGGGGCCGTCGCCACCGCCACCGTCACCGCCGCCCGTGCCACCGCCGCGGCCGCCCATCAGGACGCGCAGCTGTTCCTGGCCTTTGCGCACAATCTCATCGATTTCCGGGATTTGCTGAACGCCGCCGCTTGGACGGCGTGGTCCGCGACCGTTGCCGCCACCGCCACCGTTGTTGCCGCGGTTTCCACCGCCAGAGCCGCCACCGCCGCCCCAGGGTCCGCCACTGTTACCCGCCATCGCCTATCGATCCTCTCAACTGTCGAATACTGTGTTCTGGGTTCTATATGGGGCCCGCGCCCCGAATTGCATCGGAACCTGTATGTTTTTCGCTGAAGTTCAAGCAGTCCGCACAGGTGTTTTCATCGTCACAAGCTCTTCGGACATCGTCGGGTGCACGGCAACGGTCCGGTCAAAGTCTTCTTTCGTTGCACCCATCTTCACCGCGATGCCCGCCAGCTGGATCAACTCGCCCGCCTGCGGCGCGACGATATGACAGCCCAGGATCTTCCGGGTCGCTTGTGAAACGACCAGCTTCATCAGAACGCGATCGGGACGTCCGGCAAAGGCGGTCTGCATCGGGCGGAACGAGGTGCAGTAAATCTCGACCGCCTCCTGATCGCGCGCCTCTTCTTCCGTCAGGCCGATGGTTCCGAATTCAGGCTGCGTAAAGACCGCAGACGGGATCAGCTCATGGTCGACGGGGGTTGGGTTGCCTTTGAACACCGTTTCCACAAAGGCCATGCCCTCGCGGATGGCGACCGGCGTCAGGTTCACACGGTTGGTCACGTCGCCAATCGCGTAGACCGATGGCACCCGCGTCTGAGAATACGCATCGACCACGATCTCGCCCCGGCGACCGATTTCCACACCTGCCTCTTCAAGGCCCATGTCCCAGGTGTTCGGCGTGCGACCGGTGGCGAACAGCACCGCATCAAAGACGGCTTCTTCCCCGTTGGTTGCCTTGACCCAGATCGGCCCGGCCTCGCCCGACGGTGCTTCGGACGTCGTTTCACCCGCAGGCGCGCCCATCGCGGCATCGCTTGCCGTGCCGCTCCAGGACAGAAGATGGTCTTCCGACGCGGGGGCCATTTCGAGGATGTTGGTCCCAAGCGAAAGATCGACGCCTTTTTCGCGCATCATCTCCGCAATAAGGCCGCGCGCCTCTTCGTCGAAGCCGCGGAGGATCTGGGCGCCGCGATAAAACTGCGTCACTTGAACGCCAAGACCATTCAGGATGCACGCAAATTCGCAGGCGATATAGCCGCCACCGACGATCAGGATGGATTTCGGCAAACGATCCATGTGGAAAATGTCATCGGACACCATGCCCAGGTGCGCGTTCGGCAGGTCAGGCCGCACAGGATGGCCGCCCGTGGCCACGAGGATATGTTTCGCGGTCTTTTGCGTTCCGTCCGACAGGGCGACCGTGTGCGGATCGGCGAGCTTCGCCCGCATGTCGAAGATCTCGACGTTCGAGCCCTCCAGAAGGCTGCGATACGCGCCTTCAAGGCGATCCAACTCGGTGTTCAGGTGGCCAGAGAACCGCGGCCAATCAAATGTGCCGTCCTCCACGTCCCACCCGTATGCACGCGCGTCGCCGAACCCTTCACGGTAGCTGGAGGCAAAGACCATCAGTTTTTTCGGCACGCAGCCGCGGATCACGCAGGTGCCGCCCAAGCGGCTGTCTTCCGCCAGTGCAACTTTCGCGCCTTCGGCAGCCGCGACCCGGGCCGCACGGACACCACCAGAGCCTCCGCCAATCACGAAAAGGTCGTAGTCAAACTCAGCCATAGCCATCGCCCCGTATCTGTGCCCTCGGCGTTATTTCACATGGCCGTGCGTGATGCCAGCCTATCCGGGCGGGTGATCCGGATCGAGGACTTCAAATACAGGTGTGCCATCTTGGGCGATGTCCACGGCCACGTCGCACTGGCCGTGGGCGGTTGTGACGGCTTCTGCCAATGTGCCCATCCGGGCGCTGAACACATCAAGCGACTCGATCCGATAGTTGGAAACGTCATCGCGGCCGCCCAAGGCCTCGGGGATCAGCTTGGCGTAGCACTGACCCATCGACAGTGGGCCAAGCGCGGCGTGCAGCCTATGGGCGATGTCCTTGGCAAACCAGTCGGACATGAATTGCGGGTCATTGACGAAATTGGTGATCTGACCCGGCAGGTCGGTGATTGCATACGCGTCGACCTCATGCGGGCTGACCACCCAGGCGATCCCACGCGTGTCCGTCAGAAGAATGCCGCCGAAGACATTCACGTTGAAGATGGTGTCCGGTGAAATTCCGGCCCACGCCCAATCCCGGCGCACCAGTTCCAACGCCAGCCCTGCGTTCGGATCGGCCAAAACAGGCTACTCGGCAACGTCCACGAAAAGGTTTTCGGTGTCCGCGATATCCACACGCTCGTGCTCGACGGTTCCGTTGTTGATGTCGCGCACCTCGACCGTCCCGTCGGCATTGCCGATCACGAGGATGTCGCAGATATCAAGGAACAATCCATTTTCGACGACGCCGGGTATCTGATTCAGAACGAGGCTGACCTGTGCCGGGTTCGCGATCCGCCGCAGGTGAAGGTCGAGAATGAAGTTGCCCTCATCCGTGCGGAACGGCTCCGATCCGCTCAACCGCAAGGACGCTGATCGTCCAAGAACATCCACGTTCGACAACATCTCTTCGATCAGGGCTTTGGTCGTCTGCCATCCGAAGGGGATCACTTCGACCGGCAGCGGAAAAGCGCCGAGGGTGTCCACCTGTTTCGACAGGTCCGCGATCACCACCATCTGGTCCGATGCGGTGGCCACGATCTTTTCCTGAAGCAGGGCGCCACCGCCCCCTTTGATCAGGTTCAGATTCGGATCGTATTCATCGGCCCCATCGATCGTCAGATCCAACCAGCGCACGTCGTCCAGCGTCTTGATCGGCACGCCAACCTGTGCGGCCAGGTCCGCCGTTCGGCTGGATGTGGCGACGCCGGTGATCTTCATCCCCTCGTCGCGCACCAATTCCCCCAGGCACCGCACCATCCAAGCTGCGGTCGATCCGGTTCCGAGGCCGACACGCATCCCGTCTTCCACAAACTCGACCGCGCGGCGGGCCGCCACGTATTTTGCCTTGTCGATGGGTGAGAGTTCCGCCGCCATGTGTCCCCCGGGGTCTGGAATGCTGCCTGCTGTGGTTTGTCTTCATAAACAAGCGGCGTCCAACAGGCGAGCCTAAATGTCCGCCGCACCCTGAAGGCCGTCGAGCACGGACGGCAGGTGCTCACGTGGCAGAATCAGCAGCATGCCGGGGCCGTCAAAGGCCAATCGGACCGTCTCGTCCACCGTGACGTTCGAGGTCCCGATCCGTTTGGACGGATGAAACTCCAATCCATCAATCGGCCAACGCAAACCGTCCGACCGGCCCGTCACGGCTGCCATCGGGAACAGGGACACGCGCGTGCCGATAGGCAGCCTCAGGTCCACGCCCACGGGGATGTGGCACACAATGTCCACACGGCCCAAGACGATGCACGCCTTGGAGGGTTGCGCGACAAGCGTGTGGTAGACAGCCAATTCGTGGTCCAGCCGGGCCCCGGTAAAGCCGACGGCGACAACAAAAGGGGCCGCGATGTTGCGCAGTGCTTTGTCGAAATCCGTGCTATCCTGTTCGTCGATCGAGTGCAGACGCTCTGGGGGGAGCTGTGCCGCCACGTCCGGATCAATTGAATCCATGTCCCCGATCACGGCGTCCGGCAGGTGACCGGCGGCCAAGGCCACTTGCGCCCCGCCATCAGCGGCCACCAGGCACGGCCCAAAGGACAAGGACCACGCCAAATCCGAGACCTCGACTTCGCCGCCGCCCAACAAGGTGGCACCCTTGGGGGCGTGGACCAACGCGGTCTCATTCTCGCCCTTTTTCAGATCAAACTCCTTGGAATGGCCCAATTCCCGACGCCTTTGCCCATCATCCATTTGCTAGACAGAATTCCACGATGGTAACCCTTGCCTGGTTTCGTGCCAGGTATTCAGAGTGATACTGACCTATGAGTGACGCGAACAAAATCCTCACTGTGTCCTATGGCACCTTCTCCTGCACGCTGGAAGGCTTTGACGAGCCCTTCTCGGCGATGAAGGCGATTGCTGAGTATTTCCGCGACCTCGCTGCTGAAGACCGGTATTTCGGGGCAGAACCGCCCACGCCAGATGCCGAAACGCTCCACCGGATCACCGAAGAAGCCATCCAGCGCCGCGTCGAAGCGCGCATGAATGAAAACGGTCTGGTGATGCGCCCGTCGGCGGAAACCGCGTTGGTCTCGCCAGCCGCACCCGTGACCGAAGCCGCAGCCCCGGACGCCGCCCGAATCGATGTCGACGATACGGTGTCACCGGACGTCGACGCCGAGGACCCCGCGGACGCGCCAGACCCGTCTGACGAGGACGCTGGTGCGGAAGAACCGACCGACGCCCCAGTTGAAAGCGCACCCGCCGAAGACCCCGCCCCCGTCGCAGACGATGCCGCGGTGGATGAGGATACCACGGCCGAGCCTGCGGCACCCGAAGTGCAGGACGTCGCTGAAGAAAACGACGACGACGCCACCTTGGCCGCCGTTGCCGGCGCTGTCGCCGCAGGCGCTGCCGTCGCAGCCGCCTCCGCCGTGACCGATACCGATGACGAGGTGGAGCCGATCGAGACGCCCGGTTCCATCGACCCCGCGCCCGAAGCTGACGCGGATGAACCTTCGGAAGCGGAGGCCGTGGCCGAGGCCATCGCCGCCGAAGACATCCCCGCCGAAGACAGTGCAGATGCACCTGCCACATTCGACGCGCCCGCGACCGAGGCGGAAGCTGACGTCGACGCTGTGGTCGCACAGGACAAGGCCGCGGACGACCTGGACGCCAAACCCGAGGCGGTCGACGCACCGGTCGAAGCGGACGCGACACCCGAGGTGGACGCGGATGACACCCTGGCCGCCGTCTCGGCTGCTCTTGAAAATGCCGAGGACGATCAGCCTGCCGGTGCGGACGCGGTGGTCGATGCCGCCGACGAGGCCACGATTGAAGCTGCTGAAGACACAACCGACAGCGCGATTGCTGCCGTGCTTTCGGACGACGAGCTTGATCATCAACCGGCGCCGACGTCGCAGCCCGCTCGGGAAGCCATGGCCGCCATGTTTGCTGCCGAGGACGACGCCCCGAACGCAGACGCGACCCAAGCCGCGGCGGACCGTGCCTTCGACGAAGCGGTCGATGAAGCCGGGGCAGAAAATGCTCTGACCGACGATGAGACGGATCCCTTCTTTGGCGCCACGGCTGCGGCGGCCACAGTCGGCGGCGCGACGGTTGCCGAACGCTTGGCGCGCCTGCGCCGTGCGGCGGCTGAAGACGACAAGGACGAAGCCGCAGAAGCCGCCGACGCGACAGAAGCCGACATTGATGCCGATGTTGCCGCCGTTGCGGCCGAAGCTCAGCAGGCCGCGGGCGATGATGCGATCGTCGCGTCGGTCCAGGCCGAACCCTCCGTAACCGAAGAGGCCGACGATTCGATCGGCGATCTGTGCGACACATTGCGTGCCGCCGGTGTTCTTGCCGCCGAGGATGACGCACCCGAAGCGTCCGCGCCCGATGCCGACGATGCCGTGGCCGCCGTGGCGCAAGACATCGAAAGCGCCCTCCCTGTCGCGGACGACCCCGCTGCCGCAGAAGATCAAACCGCTGCAGAAGCCCCGTCCGATCTTGATCCGAACGACGAAGCGGCGCTGCAAGCCGAACTGGCCGCCATCGCAGCCGAAACCAACCAAGCGGTTGGCGGTGAGGACGCCGCCACCGACGCGGACGCAGACGCAGACGCCGGTTCGACACCGCGCGACAACCTGCAGGACGCTATCAACAGCCGCAGCGCAGAAACCGACCGGTTGTTCGAGGCAACGGACACGCGGATGGCCCATCAGGACACCTCGCGCCGCCGCGCCAATATCGAACATCTCAAGGCCGCCGTTGCCGCGCGCCAAGCCGAAGCTCAGCTTGAACCCATGGGAATGGAAGCTGATGGCGACGAGACCGCAGATTACCGCGAAGATCTTGCCCAGGTTATGCGTCCGCGCCGCGTGCGGGTAGATGTCAGCCGCCGCCGTCGGACCGAACAGCGCCAGACGCCACTTGTCCTGGTGTCAGAGCAGCGCATCGACGAGACCGGCGGCGAGACCGAAGAGGCGGCCCCCGTTCGCCCGCGCCGCGTCGCCGCCAGCGACGAAGCCACCGTGCGCCCGGCACCGTCCGCCGTCCATCTTGCCGAAGTGCCACAGTCCGAGGCCCCGCAGCCGGCGCCTGCCCCCGCCGAAGAGGACACCCCCCGGAAAGCCCCCAACAGCCTGGCCATTCTGGCGCAGCGCGCCGCCGCCTTGATGCGCGCGAAGAAAGCCGACGCAGCCAATGATGGCGCCCCTGCCCCCGAGGCACCCGCATTGCCCAGCGCGGCGGATGGACAGCGCTTTGCCCAAGCCCTCGAAGCCAGCGATGCGACCGAAGTCGAAGACGTGGTCGTCCTGGCGGCCCAGTTCTTCGCCTCGGACATCGGGAATGCCGAATTCAACAAGGATGCGCTGTTCCACCTGATCGGGGACGCCACCGAACACAGCATTGAACCCGCCGAAAGCCAGGCCGCGCTCGATCACCTCCTGGGGACAGGCGCGCTTGAAGACCTGGGCAACGGTCGTCTGCGTATTGCCGAACGCGCGGCTGGCTGACAGCGCGCTTCGGCCAAGGCCGCTTACTGCGTTTCGTCTTTCGCCTCAGACTCCGCCGATGCCGGCGGTTTTCCCGCGTCCGGATCGGCTTGCCCAACCCCCAGGAAAACCGCGCGCAGCGGGAATGCCCAAAGCACGCCCAACGCAACGTAAATCACCAGCTCGACCAAGATTGACGGACGTTCAAACAGGCTCGTGATCCACCACGCAAGCCCAATGTAGACGGGCAGCCCGAAGAACAGCACCAAAAGCGAAAGACGCCGCCGGGTTTTGTAGCTGAGGGCCATTTGGGTCTCCAATTGCCAGGCTAGTCTGCGAACGGGTCGGTGACGAGGATCGTGTCGTCCCGTTCGGGCGAGGTGGACAGTAGTGCGACCGGGCATTGGATCAATTCTTCGATGCGACGGACATACTTGATCGCCTCTGCGGGCAAGTCCGCCCAGGACCGTGCGCCCTCGGTCGAGGCGTTCCAGCCCGGCATCGTCTCGTAAATCGGTGTGACCCGCGCCTGCTGGTCGGACGCCATCGGAAGATGGTCCAATGGTGTGCCGTCCAATTCATATCCGACACAGATCTTCAGTTCTTCGAACCCGTCGAGAACGTCCAGCTTGGTCAGGGCAATGCCGTTCACACCCGACGTGGCACAGGTTTGACGCACCAAAACGGCATCGAACCAGCCACAGCGCCGTTTCCGGCCCGTGGTGGTGCCAAACTCATGCCCGCGTTCGCCCAGGCGTTGTCCGTCCGCATCATGCAATTCGGTCGGGAAAGGCCCTTCGCCCACGCGGGTGGTGTAGGCCTTCACGATCCCAAGGACGAAATCGATGGCACCCGGCCCGAGGCCAACGCCGGTCGCCGCCTGCCCTGCGATCACGTTCGACGAGGTGACAAACGGATACGTGCCGAAATCGATATCCAACAGCGCGCCCTGTGCCCCCTCGAACAAGATCCGCTGACCGGATTTGCGCGCCTCGGTCATGGTTTTCCAAACGGGCGCCGCAAAGGGAAGAATCCTCGGCGCGACCTCATTGAGTTGGGCCACCAGCGCATCCCGGTCGACCGGTTCCATTCCCAATCCACGGCGCAATGCATCATGGTGTGCCATCGCACGATCGACGCGCAGCGCAAGTGTGGCCGGATCGGCAAGATCGGCCACGCGCACAACGCGACGGCCCACTTTGTCCTCGTAGGCCGGACCAATTCCGCGCCCCGTCGTACCAATTTTCGCACCCGGGTTGGCGGCGGCTTCGCGCGCGCGATCCAATTCCCCGTGGATCGGCAGGATCAGCGGCGTGTTCTCGGCGATCATCAGAGTCTCGGGCGTGATCTCAACACCTTGGGCCCGTACGGTTTCGATCTCGTCCAGAAGGCTCCAGGGGTCCAGGACAACGCCGTTGCCGATGACGCTCAGCTTGCCGGGCCGCACGATACCGGAAGGCAGCGCGTGCAACTTGTACACGGTGCGGTCGATCACCAGCGTGTGTCCCGCATTGTGGCCGCCCTGGAACCGCGCAATGACGTCAGCACGCTCGCTCAGCCAATCGACAATCTTGCCTTTGCCCTCATCGCCCCACTGGGCGCCAACCACGACAACATTGGCCATATCAGGGCCTCTCCTTTTTTCGCGTTTGTCCGAAAACCCGGGCCGCTATAGCGGTCAGAACGGCGGCGGTGAACCGAAAACTGGTCCAAGCGTGCTGGCTTTTCTGCAAGTGAAGGCCGCAGTGGCTCACAAGGCGATCAACCGGTTTTTATCGCCTCGACGAAAAATGCTTGCACAAACAAGTGCTTTTCAGCTTAAGGTTGTGTCGCCCCTCTTGCGGCGCGCTGTCGCAT
The DNA here is from genome assembly GCA_963921255.3 of Paracoccaceae bacterium. Taxonomy (GTDB): domain Bacteria; phylum Pseudomonadota; class Alphaproteobacteria; order Rhodobacterales; family Rhodobacteraceae; genus JANSYL01. The sequence goes on from CAWUEW020000002.1 coordinate 638,290, forward strand.
CTCATAAGTAGGCGCAAATTTGGCCCGGGGCGGAAGACCCTGGCCTAAGAACGACCCGCCGGTTGTCCGGCGACACGAAGGGCCCGCCGATGGAAAACGTCATCCTTGTCGTCCACTTGATCCTTGCGATTTGCTTGATTGGCGTTGTGCTGTTGCAGCGTTCTGAGGGCGGCGGATTGGGCATGGGCGGCGGCGGAGGCGTCGTGACAGGCCGTCAGGCCGCAACCGCGCTTGGCAAGCTCACCTGGGCCTTTGCGATCGCCTTTTTGGCCACGTCGATCACTCTGACCATCATCGCGGCGCAGAACTCGGCCTCCGACTCGGTTCTGGATCGGTTGGGTGTTGAAACCGCGCCGGTTGAAGAGACCGACGGTCTTGCGCTGCCGCCAGCGGCGGATCTTCTGCCGCCCATTTCGGGTGACGCACCAGCGCTGCCACCGCGGACTGAATAACCGAAATTTAAGAATATCTGGGGCTTAGACCCGGATTCCTCACATCATCTAGCGGATCGTCTTGCGCAGTCGGGGCGAATCCTGATATCCTTAAATCCCGTGATACTGGGACAAAAGGCGGCGGGCGCAGCGCGCTTCAGACCGCCAGCACGGGAGATCGAGCAGCATGGCGCGATTCATTTTCATTACCGGCGGCGTTGTGTCTTCGCTTGGCAAAGGCTTGGCATCAGCGGCCCTTGGCGCGCTTTTGCAATCCCGTGGATTTACCGTCCGTCTCCGCAAGCTTGACCCATATTTGAACGTGGATCCCGGCACGATGTCGCCGTTCGAACATGGCGAAGTGTTTGTCACGGACGATGGGGCCGAGACCGACCTCGATCTGGGGCACTATGAGCGCTTCACGGGTGTTTCGGCACGCAACACTGACAGCGTCAGTTCCGGCCGGATCTACTCGAACGTGCTCGAACGCGAGCGCCGCGGGGATTACCTCGGCAAAACCATCCAAGTGATTCCCCACGTCACAAACGAGATCAAGGATTTCATCTCGATCGGTGAAGATGAGGTCGACTTCATGCTGTGCGAAATCGGGGGCACAGTGGGCGACATCGAAGGCCTGCCCTTTTTCGAGGCCATCCGGCAATTCAGCCAGGACAAAGCGCGCGGCCAATGCATTTTCATGCATCTCACGCTGTTGCCCTACATCAAGGCCTCCGGCGAACTGAAAACCAAGCCGACGCAGCACAGCGTCAAGGAATTGCGCTCAATCGGGATCGCACCCGACATTCTGGTGTGCCGGTCAGAAGGCCCGATCCCGCAGAAAGAGCGTGAGAAACTGGCACTGTTCTGCAACGTGCGCCCTGATTCCGTGATCGCCGCGCAAGACCTCAAGTCCATTTACGAGGCGCCGCTTGCCTACCATCGCGAAGGCTTGGACCAGGCGGTTCTGGACGCCTTCCAGATCAGCCCCGCGCCCAAGCCGGATCTTTCGATCTGGGAAGACGTTGCGGACCGCATCAACAACCCTGAAGGCGAAGTCCGGGTCGCGATTGTTGGCAAATACACCCAGTTGGAAGACGCCTATAAGTCCATTGCCGAGGCTCTGACCCATGGGGGCATGGCAAACCGCGTCAAAGTGAAAGCCGAATGGATCGACGCGGAAATCTTCGAGTCCGAGGATGCCGCCCCCCATTTGGAGGATTTCGACGCGATCCTCGTGCCGGGCGGTTTCGGCGAACGGGGCACGGAAGGCAAAATCAAAGCGGCCGAGTTCGCCCGAACGCGCGATGTGCCTTACTTGGGCATTTGCCTTGGCATGCAGATGGCCGTCATTGAAGCCGCGCGCAACCTTGCAGATCTGGGCGACGCAGGCTCGGAAGAGTTTGACCACGAAGCCGGGAAAAAGCGGTTCACGCCCGTCGTCTACCACCTGAAGGAATGGGTGCAGGGCAACCACAAGGTCGAACGCAAGGTGACCGACGACAAGGGCGGCACCATGCGGCTTGGGGCCTATGACGCGGTTCTGGCCGACCAATCCAAGGTCGCGGGGATCTATGGCGGAACGGCCATCGAAGAACGTCACCGCCACCGGTACGAGGTCGATATCACCTACCGCGATGCGCTTGAGGAAAAGGGGTTGGTGTTCTCAGGCATGTCCCCGGACGGACGTCTGCCTGAAATTGTCGAAGTAAAGGATCATCCCTGGTTCATCGGCGTGCAATTCCACCCCGAACTGAAATCCAAGCCCTTCGATCCGCATCCTCTGTTTCGCGATTTCGTCCGCGCCGCCAAGGACAACTCGCGGCTCGTCTAAGTCTCGCGGGCCTACTCCGCCGCCTGCGGGTGGGCCAGCATCACCTCTTCCCGGATGATCTCGGCGATCAACTGTGCGTCGTCGGTTGAGAACGTCAGCGGCAGGCGCATGTCCATGAGGCCCGACAAGATCGCGTCGGTCTTCGGCAGACGTTGCGCCGGCGCGTATTGCCAACTGTCGTAGCGCGACGTGAAGGCCACGGGTTCATCCGCGCCGAACCATTTCAACTCGACACCGCGGCGGGCCGTGGCGGCCATGAGGCCCTGGATCTTGTCGGGCGACCACCCCGGCAAAAGAAACTGAATCGACGACCCGACAATCGTTTCCTTGGGGTCGCGTTCGATCACCTGCAGGCCCGGCGTGTTGCGCAGACCTTCCTCCACCGCAAAGTAGAGGGCGTTCCATCGGGCGATCTGGCGTTGCAAGTCAGACAACTGTGGCCGCAGGATGGCCGCACGTAAATTGTCCATTCGACCGGACACGTTCGGCGTCACCAACTTTACATTTTCGAACCTATCCACAGGGGGAGACGCCCTATGACGGCCGAACAACATGTAACTTCCCGACAAAACGATGGCTCGCGCCATGACGTCGGGATCATCGGACACCACGAAACCACCTTCGCCAGAATTCATATGTTTGTAGGTCTGGGTCGAGTAGCAGCCGATCAGGCCGTGTCGTCCTGAGGGCACCCCGTTCCATGTCGCGCCCATGGTGTGGGCACAGTCTTCAACCACCGCGACACCGGCCGCATCGCAGATCGCCATGAGCCGATCCATGTCGCACAAATGGCCGCGCATGTGGCTGAGCAGAAGCACCTTGGCCCCGCTATCAGCGGCCTTCGTTGCCAGATCGTCGAGGTCGATGGTCAGGGTTTCCGTGGTCTCAACATAGATCGGGTCGGCGCCCACGCTGGCAATGGCACCGGGGACCGGGGCCAAGGTGAACCCGTTTGACAGAACACGATCCCCCGGGCCGATACCGAGCGCGCGCAAGGCACACCCCATGGCATATCCCCCCGAGGCAACGGCCAGGCAATATTTCGCGCCGACATAGGCCGCGAACTCTTCCTCCAGAAGCGCCACCTCGGGCACTTCGCCGTCCACAACGTTGTACCGATGCAAGCGACCGTGCCGCATCACTTCGAGTGCGGCGGCAATCCCGGCCTCGGGGATCGGTTCTTGTTGCGTAAAGCTGCCTGTGAAGATGCGGTCGGTCATTGTCGCAAGGATTAGCCCCATCGGCCCGCCCGTCAATGGGGCAGTAATCGCGCCACCACGGCGTCAAGGTCGTCGAAATGCGCCAATGCGGCGTCCGGCTCCAATGCAAGCACAGCGTCCCCGGTCGGGCCGAATGTCACAAGGATGGAGGGCACGCCCGCCGCGCGGGCCGCCTCGCGATCGGTGACGGTGTCACCCACGAGGCACGCGCGCGCCGGGTCGCCGCCGGCCCGCGCAACGGCCTCCAACACCGGGGCGGCCTCGGGCTTGCGGACCGGCAAGGTATCAGCGCCAATCATTGACGCGAACAGATCGCGCACCCCCAACCGCGCCAACAGCGTTTCGGCCAACCCTTCGGGCTTGTTGGTGCAGATCCCCACGGCAATCCCGTCCGCGATCAATCGTTCGACGGCTGATATGGCCCCCGGGTACAGGCGGGTGTGCGTGTCAATATCCGCCCCGTAGGCGTCAAGCAGGATGGGATAGCCCGCCTCGACAAGGTCGGCCCGGTCCGCGGCTGGCACGCCGGCCCGCTCACACGCAAGGGTCAGCATGGCCCGCCCACCACGGAAGGCCGTCGCATCATCCACCCCGTGGGCCAGCTGGATATCCACATCAAGGGCGCGCAGGGCCGTGTTGGCCGCTGCAATCAGATCGCCGCTTGTGTCCGCAAGTGTCCCGTCCAGATCGAAGATCACACAGCGCATCTTACCCCCCTTTGGCAGAATTCCGCGCATCGCTGTTACAAGCCGTTGGGCAAAGTGACCAGCCGCGAGGTTGCGTCATCTCCCCCCTTGCGCCACAACGCTCCGAAATCGAGCGAAAGCAGGCCAACATGTCATCATCGCAGGCTCAGCGCCCCCTGGCATTGATCGTCCTCGCTGCCGGTGCAGGCACCCGGATGAACTCGGACATCCCCAAACCCCTTCATCTTTTGGGGGGCGTCCCGTTGATAGCCCATGCTCTGGCAGCAGGCGCCGCGTTGGATCCCGCACGTATCATCGTCGTCACCGGACACGGGGCAGACGCCGTCGAAGCATCCATTGCGGCACATATGCCCGAGGCGGTCTGCGTCCGCCAAACCGAACAAAACGGAACAGGACATGCCGTGTTGCAAGCCGCGCCGGCCCTCGATGGGTTCGACGGCGACGCGCTGGTGCTCTACGCCGATACGCCCTTTATCTCCGAGTCGACATTGCGCGCGATGCAAGGCGCCCGCGCGGCGCATGACGTTGTGGTTCTGGGCTTCAAGGCCGCCGATCCGGGCCGGTATGGGCGCTTGATCCTAGACGGCGCCCGGCTTGAGAAAATCGTCGAAGCCAAGGACGCCACCCCGGAAGAGCTTGCCGTCGACACCTGCAATTCGGGCCTGCTCGCCGCGGACGCAGCCACGCTCTTTCGCCTCTTGGGCCGGGTGACCAACGACAACGCGGCCGGCGAATACTACCTCACGGACGTCCCGGCCCTGGCTGCGGCCGACGGACAAACAGCGACCGCCATCCTGTGCGACGAAGCCGAAACGCTTGGCATCAATTCCCGGGCTGAACTGGCCGCAGCGGAAACCGCGTTCCAAGCCCGCAAACGCGCCGAGATGCTTGAGAACGGGGTCTCGTTGGCCGCGCCCGACACCGTCCACTTTGCGTTGGACACGGTCATTGGCCGGGATGCATCGGTCGAACAGTATGTGGTCTTCGGCCCAGGCGTGACGGTCGAATCCGGGGCGAGCATCCGGGCATTCTCCCATCTTGAGGGGGCGCATGTCAGCGCCGGCGCGGTGGTCGGACCCTATGCCCGCCTCCGTCCCGGTGCCGAACTGGGCAACGGCGCGCGCATCGGGAACTTTGTCGAGGTGAAGGCGGCCCAGATCGGGGAAGGCACGAAGGTCAATCACCTCAGCTATATCGGCGACGCCGAGATCGGCGACGGCACGAATGTCGGCGCAGGAACGGTGACGTGCAACTACGATGGCGTGATGAAGCACAAGACAATCGTCGGCCAGAACGCCTTCATCGGCTCGGACACGATGCTGGTCGCACCGGTGACCGTCGGGGATGCCGCGATGACCGCCAGCGGATCGGTCATCACCGAGGATGTGCCGGACGGGGCCCTGGCCCTCGGGCGCGCGAAGCAAATGAACAAACCTGGATTGGCCACCAAGCTGATGGCCAGATTGCGCGCGATCAAGGCCGCGAAATCCGAAAGGAAAGGGTAACCCATGTGCGGGATCGTAGGTGTCTTGGGCAACAATGAAGTCGCGCCCATTTTGGTGGAAGCGCTGAAGCGGCTCGAGTATCGCGGCTATGACAGCGCTGGCATCGCGACTGTCCAGAACGGCGATCTGGACCGCCGCCGCGCCGTCGGCAAACTGGTCAATCTGTCCGATCTGCTCGTCCATGACCCGCTGCCCGGCAAGTCGGGCATCGGCCACACCCGTTGGGCAACCCACGGCGCCCCAACAACCGCCAACGCGCATCCGCACCGCACCGGCCGCGTGGCGGTTGTCCATAATGGGATCATCGAAAATTTCCGCGATCTGCGCGCGCGTCTGAATGGTCGGACATTCGAAAGCGAAACCGATACCGAAACCGTGGCGCAACTCTGCGAAATGCATCTTGAGGCCGGGCTTTCCCCGCGCGAGGCGGCCCGCGAAACCCTGGGCGCGCTTGAAGGGGCCTTCGCGTTGGCGTTTTTGTTCGACGGTGAAGAAGACCTGATTGTGGCGGCCCGCCAAGGATCGCCCTTGGCCATTGGACATGGCGAGGGCGAGATGTTCGTGGGGTCGGACGCCATCGCACTTGGCCCCATGACCAACAAGATCACCTATCTCGAAGAAGGTGATTATGCATTCGTCACGCGCGCTGGCGTCGAAATCTTCAACGCCTCGGGCCAACGCGCCAATCGCGAGATGCGCGTCATCTCGGCCCAGTCTGCGGCCATCGACAAGGCGGGCCACAAACACTTCATGGCCAAGGAGATCTTCGAGCAGCCGGTGGTTCTGTCAGACTGCCTGTCCGCCTATTCCGATGGCTCCAAGGTGCAGTTGCCCGGCGGCGATCTGGACTTCACCGAAACCGACCGCCTCGTGCTTGTGGCCTGTGGGACGGCGCACTACGCATGTTCGGTGGCAAAATACTGGTTCGAGCAACTGGCCGGCCTGCCCTGCGACGTCGATATCGCGTCCGAGTATCGGTATCGCGAACCTCCGGTCTCCGACCGCTCGACCGCCATATTTGTCAGCCAGTCCGGTGAGACGGCCGATACACTGGCCGCCCTGCGCTATGCCGCCGAAAAAGCGGCGCGTATCGTGTCGATCGTGAATGTGCCCGAAAGCTCGATCGCCCGGGAATCCGATCATGCTTTCCCCATTCTCGCCGGCGTGGAAGTGGGCGTTGCGTCCACCAAGGCCTTCGTCAACCAATTGGGCGCCCTGGCGCATCTTGTGATCCTGGCGGCGCGCCAGCGTGGGCAGATCGATGCCGCACGCGAAGCCGAGATTCTGGCCAGCCTCAACAGCCTGCCGGGCCTGATCAACCAGGCGCTGGCCCTCGAGGCAAAGATCAGCCGCCGCACAAGCAAATTGGCCGAGGCGCAAACGGTTCTGTTCCTGGGACGCGGCCCGATGTTCCCAATGGCCCTCGAGGGGGCGCTGAAGCTCAAGGAAATCAGCTACATTCACGCGGAAGGCTATGCCAGCGGCGAATTGAAACATGGCCCCATCGCCCTGGTCGACAAGACCGTGCCGGTCGTGGTCCTGGCACCCAAGGATGCGCTGTTCGACAAGACGGTCTCCAACATGCAGGAGGTCTTGGCCCGCGAGGGACGCGTCTGGCTGGTCACGGACGCCGATGGCGCGGCGGAAGCCGGCGACGGGGTGTGGCAGACGCTCGTCTTGCCGAAGGTCGATCCGATCTTCGCGCCGATCCTTTACGCAATTCCCGCCCAACTCATCGCGTATCATACGGCCTTGCACAAAGGGACGGACGTGGATCAGCCGCGCAACCTGGCCAAATCGGTCACGGTCGAGTGACCCCGGAGACAGCCATCGACGCGCTGAAAGCGCATGCCGATCCCGAACGCGCCGAACAGATGCACGCCTACCACAAGGTCGACCGTGTCTATCTTGGGCTGTCCAACGCCACGACAACCGCGCTGGCGACCGAATGGCGCAAGTCGCTGGATCAGGCCGGGCTTGTCGATCTCGCCGAAGGCCTTTGGCAAAGCGACATCTTCGAGGCGCGGATCGCGGCCGGAAAGCTGTTCGTGCAGGCCCGGATGCCGCCGGACGACTGCCTCGCCTGGGCCTGGATCTGCAGCGCGGTGCCGCGCTTCGATTCCTGGGCCATTGCCGATGCTGTCGCCATGGGCGGTCAGAAACGCGTGGTTCAGGATCCTGATCGCCTGGATATGTTGGAGGATTGGACGCAGTCCGAACATCTCTGGACCCGTCGGGCGGCCTTTGTCTTCGCGCTGCCCTTCTGCAAGGCGCGTCACCCGAACCAGGTCGAACAGGACGCCCGCCAGCGCGTCTTCGGTTGGTGCACGCAGCTTTCGACCGACCGCGAATGGTTCATCCAGAAGGCCATCGCCTGGTGGCTGCGCGATCTGTCCAAGCGCGACCCAGGGGCCGTGGCGGCATGGCTGTCGGACCACGGCGCTGTGCTCAAACCCTTCGCGCGGAAAGAGGCAGGCAAGTACCTGCCCGCTTAGCCCGGGCGCTATTTCGGCTCCGGCACGCCACCGTTCAGAACCTCGACAAACCAGTCACGGTCGATATTCCCGCCGCACAGGATCACACCGACCTTTTTGCCCTGCATCACGTCGCGTTCCTGCATCAACCCGGCCAATGGCGCAGCCCCGGCGCCTTCGGCCATGTTGTGGGTGTCGGCGTAATAGATGCGGATCGCCTCGGCTACCTCGGCATCCGAAACGGTGATGATCCGCGCGGCTTTTTCGCCGTAGATGGCCAGCGCCTCGGCGACAGGAACCCGAACTGCCATGCCGTCCGCGAAGGTGCGGGCGGTGTTGGTTTCAATCGGACGCCCGGCCTCGGCCGACAGCTTCGCCGTTGCGGCGTTTTCCGAGACAACACCAACGATATTGGTGTTCAGCCCCAGGGCATCCCGCGCCAGGATCGTTCCGCAAATGCCAGATCCGCACCCGATGGGCACATAAATCGTGTCCAGATCGGGCACCTCGGTCAGCAGTTCCAGCGCGTATGTTGCCACGCCGCGCACAAGTTCCCGGTGGAACGGTGGCACAATGACAAGGCCCTCTTCCTCGGCAACCCGGAACGCCTCCTCGCGGGCCACGTCGAAGTCGTCGCCAAACTCGATCAGCTCGGCCCCGAACGCACGCATCGCGGCGTTCTTCTCGACCGAGTTGCCCTTCGGAACATAGACCTTTGCCGTCAGCCCGGCGGCCACGGCCTGACGGGCCTGCCCCTGCCCGTGATTGCCGCGCGTGGCGGTGCAAATCCCCTTTGCGTCCGGATGCGCGCGCGTGACCCAATCGATGAACGTGATCGCCCCCCGCGCCTTGAACGCGCCGGTGGGCGTGTGGTTTTCATGTTTGACCCAGACCTCGCATCCCGTGCGCGCGGCCAATTGCGGCCAGGCATATTGCGGGGTGGGCCGCATGTGCTGCTTGACCAGGTGGTGGGCGTCTTCCAGTTCGGCCAGGGTGAATTCCACGATCCTTGTCCTTTTCAATCGCGCGTCGCGGCGACACTATCGGCCCGAGAGCAGCTTGCAAGTCCAAGTCAACGGCAGCGCGCCACAAGCCAAGACACATCGGGGAGACCAGCACATGACCGTTCTGATTACAGGGGCCAACCGTGGCATCGGGGCCGGGTTGGCCCAAGCCTATGCCGACCGGGGCGAAACCGTCATCGCCACCGCCCGCAACGCCCCCGGCCTGACGCCCTTGGACGTGTCCGATCCCGCATCCCCCGAAGCCCTCGCCGCAAGCCTGGGCGGCGCCCCGGTTGATCTGCTGATCTGCAACGCGGGCGTGTATCTGGACAAGGGCCAGAGCCTCGACACCGGCTTTGACGCGGCGCTCTGGGCGGACACGTTTGCCGTCAACGTGACCGGTGTGTTCCTGACCATCCAGGCCCTCCTGCCCAACATTCGGGCGGCCTCCGCGCCAAAAATCGCGATCATTTCCAGTCAGATGGGATCGTCCACCCGCAACACCGGCGGCAGCTACATCTATCGCGCCTCGAAAGCGGCGGCGTTGAACCTGGGGCGCAACCTGTCCAAAGATCTCGCGCCCGAGGGCATCGCGGTGGGCATCTACCATCCGGGATGGGTGCGCACCGACATGGGCACGGATGCCGCCGATATCGGAACGGATGACGCGGTGGCCGGCCTCGTCGCGCGGTTCGATGATCTGTCGATGGAGACAACCGGCTGTTTCGAAACCTGGGATGGCCGGGCGCATCCCTACTAAGCCTGCGCCGTCACCCGGCACGCGACAGTTGCGCCCTTGCAGCGCACAGGGCCGGGGCTTATGACGCGCTCGGACGAGAGAAAGCAAATCCCTATGCCCGTATTGGTGATGAAATTCGGCGGCACGTCCGTCGCCACCCTGGACCGCATCCGCCGGGCGGCCAAGCGCGTCGGCCGCGAGGTGGCCAATGGCTATGACGTGATCGTCATCGTGTCTGCCATGGCGGGCGAAACCAACAAGCTCGTCGGATTTGTCGAAGAAACCTCGCCCCTGTTCGATGCGCGCGAATACGACGCCGTCGTCAGCTCGGGCGAGAACGTGACGGCTGGCCTGATGGCCCTGACCCTGCAGGAAATGGATGTGCCAGCCCGCAGCTGGCAAGGCTGGCAGGTGCCGCTCAAGACCACCTCGGCCCATGCGAGCGCCCGGATCGAAGAGATTGGAACCGACAACATCAACGGCAAATTCGCCGAAGGGATGAAGGTTGCGGTCGTGGCGGGCTTCCAGGGGATCAGCCCGGAAGGCCGCATCACCACCTTGGGGCGCGGCGGGTCTGATACGACCGCGGTCGCCTTTGCCGCCGCGTTCGAAGCCGAGCGCTGCGACATCTACACGGATGTCGACGGTGTCTATACGACCGATCCGCGGATCACGTCGAAGGCGCGCAAACTGGACAAGATCGCGTTCGAAGAAATGCTGGAACTGGCATCGCTCGGCGCCAAAGTCCTGCAAACCCGGTCGGTCGAGTTGGCCATGCGCTTCAACGTGAAGCTGCGTGTTCTGTCGAGCTTTGAAGAAATGTCGGATGATGCGGGCACCCTTGTCTGCGCCGAGGAGGATATCGTGGAAAGCAACGTGGTGGCCGGTGTGGCCTATTCCCGGGACGAAGCGAAGATGACCCTGCAACATGTCGAAGACCGGCCCGGCATCGCCGCCGCGATCTTCGGGCCGCTGGCCGAGGCCGGGGTCAATGTCGACATGATCGTGCAAAACATCTCCGAAGGCGGCACGACCGACATGACCTTCTCCTGCCCCACGAACGAGGTGGCCCGCGCAGAAAAGGCGCTGGCCAACGCGAAGGACAAGGGCGAGATCGACTTTGCCGGGCTCGTGGCCGATACCGATGTCTGCAAAGTCTCGATTGTCGGGATCGGGATGCGGAGCCACGCCGGCGTGGCATCCAAAATGTTCCAGACGCTCCGCGACGAAGGGATCAACATCAAGGTCATCACGACCTCCGAGATCAAGGTCAGCGTTCTGGTGGATCGCAAGTACATGGAACTGGCCGTGCAGGCGCTTCACGACGCGTTCGGGTTGGACCGCGCGGCGTAGCGCGGCGGTTCAGGTCCAGGCTTCCGGAAAGAAATCCGCGCGCGTCAGGATCTGGCCCGCGACACGCCGCGCCCATTCCCGGTAGATCGCGGGCCCGGGGTGGAACCCATCCACGGCCATCGCATCGGGGGTCATCTGCAGATCGAAGGGCAGATGACGCACCCGTCCCTGGGCCGACTGCAGATCCGCGCACAACGCGGCTTCGAATTTCAGCGCGCGGTCATGCAGCACACGGCCCAGAAGTTTCGGCAGCGCCGGAAACTCTGCCAAACAGGGCAAGCCCGACACGATGATCTGCTTTGCCCCGACGCGGGTCCGCAAATCGTCATGAAGGCCTCGGGTCGCCGCCAACCAGTCTTCCAGCCGAACGCCATCCTTGACGTCATTGACCCCAAGGGCGGTCACGGCCACGTCGACCGGGCCGGGCGCCGCTTCGGCCAGCAATGCGCGCGTATCTTGGGTGGTCGCACCGGATTTCGCCACCAACTGCCAGTGCACGCGAAAGTGCGGGGACAGCGCCGTCGTCAGTTGTCCGGTCAGGGCAATGTCTTGGGTGGGTGCACCAACGCCCGCGGCCGAACTGTCCCCAACGACCAGCAGGCGCAGCGGCGGCCCATCGCCAACGACCCCCGTGCGGGGGGCCTCCGGTTCGGGCAGGCGCGGGGCGCGCGCCATCGCCCATGCCGCCTGCGCCAGAAGCACAGGGGCCAGCGCCAGAGCCATCGGTCGTTCGATCAGCACATTGTGGCGTGTCATACTTGGTATACGGCCCGTCCGGTCGGTTGGATCACCTTGCGCGTGTCGTCGCGCCGGGGACACCCCGCGCCGGTGGGTGGGAACCCCCTCTAGGGCGCCATCATTTTGACGAGGGCATCGATCTCGGCATCGCTGAGACTGTGATCCTCCGGGCTCATCATCATCAGCCGTCCGATGGCCGCCCAATACACCAGCTTTGCCCGCCAGTGCGCTTGGCCCCTTCCACGTCCGAGGTCTTGCAGAAGATCGGCCGCATAGGCGATCCGCCGGGCATCAACCCCATCGACCAGTTCGGCCACCTGCGCGTTAGTTGCCGCCCAGGCGCGTATGGCGCGTTCGAGGGCCGGGCCCGACCGCAACGTCCGCCGGAGGAGATTGGTCAATCGGCGTTCCGCGTCGCCTGCCGTGGCGAGATCCGCCACCAAAGCGTCGTTCGTGATCTCGGACCAATGCGCAATCAGCGCGCGGTGAAAACTGCCGACATCTTCAAAGTGCCAATAAAAACTGCCGCGCGAGACGCCCAGGCGGGCCGCCAAAGGTTGTGCCCTGAGGCCGTGATACCCGTTCTCGGCCAGATCTGTCAGGGCGAAATTCAACCAGGTGGTGCGGTCAAGACGATCCTTCATGGGCACAACCATACACAGATGTATTGACGACTCACAAGCACCATACATATGTGTATGGTATCAATTTTGAGGACCTGCCGATGAACAGACATTTCACGAATATCCTGTGTGAAGATCCCGACGCCTCCGCCGCATTTTACGAAGGCGTGCTTGGCATGACCCGGCACTACGACATGGATTGGTTTGTTCTCTTGACCCATCCCGACATGCCCGGCCTCGAATACGGGTTGCTGCGCCGGGACCACCCGACAGTGCCGTCGGCGCACCGGACTGCACCCTCTGGCGTGATCGTGACGTTTGTCGTTGAAGACGTGGATGCCGCGCATCGGGCTGCCATGGATCAGGGCGCGACCATCATCAGCCCGCCGACAGACATGCCCTACGGACAGCGTCGCGTGCTGCTCAGCGATCCGAGCGGCACCGTGGTCGACATCAGCGCACCGGTTGCGCAGCGATAACCAAAACGTCCTAAGAAACAGGCGATTGCACAAATCCCGCGCAGCGCGAAGGTCGCCTAAGCGTTGCGCAAACGCCCCCCCACGCGCTATGGCTGTATCCCGAGGCCGGACGCCGACGCGCGCGCCGGGGGATTGAGGGACATGGCACAGGGCAGTGAAACCGAAAGCCGCAAGCTCTTAAGTCGCTTGCAGGCGGTCATGGCTGACGCCGCCGCCGGTCAGGAGCGCCTGGACCGCATCACACATCTTATTGCAGATTCGATGGGCACCGAAGTGTGCTCGATCTACCTGCTGCGGGATGCGGACACGCTGGAGCTTTGCGCCACGCAAGGTCTTGCGCAGGAAGCGGTTCATGTCACCCGCATGCGGATCGGCGAGGGGTTGGTCGGGCGCGTGGCGCGTCGCGTGCGATCCATCAACACTGCCAACGCCCCCGGGGAGCGCGGCTTCCGCTATATGCCGGAAACCGGCGAAGAACGGTTTTCCAGCTTCCTCGGCGTGCCAATCCAACGCTTGGGCGAGCGCCTGGGCGTGCTGGTCGTGCAATCCAAGGACGCGCGCGAGTTTTCCGACGACGAGGTCTACGCACTCGAAGTTGTCGCCATGGTGATCGCCGAAATGGCCGAACTGGGTGCGTTTGTCGGCGAGGGTGCCGCCCTCAGCGCCCGCCATCAGGCACAGGTGATGCTGCGCGGCGGCTGCGCGCAGGAAGGTGCTGCAATGGGTCATGTGTGGCTGCATGAACCCCGTGTCGTCATCACCAAACCGGTGGCCGATGATCCGGCTGCGGAACGCGAACGCCTGCATCAGGCGGTTGACCAGTTGCGCACCGATATCGACGAAATGCTGACCCGCGCCCCGGTCGCTGACGCCGAACAACGCGAGGTTCTCGAGGCTTATCGCATGTTCGCCCGATCCCGTGGCTGGATGCGCCGGATGGAAGAGGATATCGCCCTTGGCCTGAGTGCCGAGGCCGCCGTCGAGAAAGAACAATCCACCGCCCGGGCCCGCATGGAAACGGTGCCCGATGCCTATCTGCGCGAACGCCTCCACGACCTCGACGATCTGTCGAACAGATTGCTGCGTGTGTTGACCGGCCAAGGCGGCGACACCGGGGCCGATCTGCCCGACGACCCGATCCTTGTCGCGCGCAATATCGGACCGGCAGAATTGCTGGACTACGGCCGCCGTCTGAAGGGCGTTGTTCTAGAAGAAGGCTCCGTCGGAAGTCACGCGACCATCGTTGCCCGGGCCTTGGCCATTCCGCTGGTGATCAACGCCAAGCGCATCACGACCGAGGCGCTGAACGGCGATGCCATTCTGGTTGATGGCGAACAGGGCATCGTTCACTTACGGCCCGAGGATACCGTCTCCAGCGCGTTTCGGGACAAACTCGCCATGCAGGCCGCCGCGCAGGAGCGCTATGCCTCGATCCGCGAGAAACCTGCCGAAACGCTCTGCGGAACGGTAGTCTCCCTTCACATGAACGCGGGCCTGATGGCGGATTTGCCGTCTTTGCCGTCCTCCGGGGCCGAGGGCGTGGGGCTGTTCCGCACGGAGTTGCAATTCCTCACCCGCAACAAGGTGCCCCGCCGGGGCGAGCTTGCACAACTCTACGCGCGCGTCATGGATGCTTCGGGCGGCAAGCGTGTGGTGTTCCGCACCCTGGATATCGGATCGGACAAGGTCCTGCCCTACATGAAGCCGCAGGATGAACCGAACCCGGCCCTCGGCTGGCGGGCGATCCGCGTCGGCTTGGACAAACCGGGCGTCATGCGGATGCAGCTTCAGGCGTTGATCCGTGCCGCAGACGGTCGGCCGCTGTCCGTCATGTTCCCCTTCGTTGCGCAATTTGATGAATTCACGCGCGCCCGCGATACCATGCTGCACGAGATGGATCGCGAAGCGGCCCTCGGGCACGTGCTACCCGAGACCTTGGAAATCGGCGCGATGCTGGAAACGCCAAGCCTCGCCTTTGCGCCGCGCCAGTTCTACGAGATGGCCGACTTCATCTCGATCGGCGGCAATGACCTCAAACAGTTCTTCTTCGCCGCCGACCGCGAGAATGAGCGCGTGCGCCGGCGCTACGACACGTTGAACGTCAGTTTCCTGACCTTCATCGAACAGATCGTCCACCGCTGCAGCGATGCCGACACACCGCTCAGCTTCTGCGGCGAAGATGCAGGGCGCCCGATTGAAGCCGTGTGCTTCGCCGCCATGGGGCTGCGCAGCCTGTCGATGCGGCCCGCCTCCATCGGGCCGGTGAAATCGCTGCTCCGGCGGGTCGATCTGCGGGAAGCGCGGGCCGTCATCAACGAAGCCCGCGCGCAAGGGGCGCAATCGGTACGTACGCACGTGATGGAGTGGCTGCGCCGTCAGGGCTAGGTCAGCACACGGCCTCTGTGCCGGTGTGGCCTTCCCGGGCATCTTGCGCCGCCACCATCCGGCTTAACAGGTGGACAAGCTGCACCCGCTCATCCGGGGTCAGACCGGTCGCCATCACGCCGTTCACGGTGTCCACAACGTCATACATCTGGGGGGCCAGCGCCGCGCCGGCGTCTGTCGGCCGGATGACATGCGACCGCCGCGACGCCGGGTCGGCGTGACGCCCGACATAGCCCTGCTGCTCAAGGTGATCCAACGCGCGACTGACCTTGTAGGGCGGCATGCCCAAACGTTCCGCAATCGCGACCTGGCTGAGCGGGCTGTGCTCCAGAACCGTCATCAGGACGGCGAAAGAGGTCAGGTCAAGCCCGAGCGGCATCAGACCCGACGCCATCTGCCCGTCCAAACGGCTCGACAATCGCTTGAGCAACCACCCAATCGACGTCGTCCGCACCCTGTGTGTTTCTGATTTGGTGTCCATATGGCTCATGTAGAACCCCTATCATGCGATTGCTATAGTTGCAATTGCATCAATAGCGTTTGCGATATACAGTGGCGCCGACTCGATGATTGTCCGGAGCTTTTTTGGTTATGTCCCGCTACCACCCCCTTCTCGTCGCCCTGCACTGGCTTCTGGCCATCATGATCATGATGGCGCTGTTTTTCGGCATGTTCGCTCTGTCGGACATGCCGAACGACGACCCTGAAAAGGTCATGGCCCTGCGCGGTCACATGACGATGGGCATCATCATCCTGGTTCTGATGGTCGTGCGTCTGGTCACCCGCCTTGTCAGCGCCAAGCCGCCCGAGGCGGATATCGGCGTCGCCGCCCTGAACACGCTGTCGCGCTATATGCACTGGGTGCTCTATCTCGGGATTTTCGTGATGCTCGGATCTGGGATCGCCATGTCCATGATGGCGGGTCTTCCGGCGATTATGTTCGGTGGCTCGGGCGATCCGCTGCCCGCCAGCTTCTTCGACTACCCCCCGCGGATCGTGCACGGGATCGTCGGCTCCCTGCTGGCCCTGCTGATCGTGGGGCATATCGCGGCGGCGGTGTATCATCAGGTGGTGCGGCGCGACGCGCTGCTGTCCCGCATGTGGTTCGGCAAACGCCAGGGCTAGTGCGCCCAGGGGGTGACACGTCCTGTCACCCCATCCCAGTCGCCGCGCCCCAAAACCCGGTCGGGATTGGTGGGCGGCGGCATATCGACACCGACCAGACGGGTAAAGCCGAACTTGCCGTAGTAAGGCGCATCGCCGACCAGCATGACGCGCGGCCAACGGGCGGCTTCGGCCCGCGCCAGTCCGTCCCGCATCAACAACGCCCCCAGACCCTCGCCCTGACGGGTCGGGTGCACCGCGATCGGCCCAAGGAGCAGGGCCTCCGACAGCCCGACCCGAACCGGCCAGAAGCGGATGGCACCAGCCAGAATACCGTCGGGATCGCGGGCGACCAGGCACAGCCCGGCCACGGCGGGCACGCCGTCGCGCAGGCGATAGGACGACAAGGCCTCGCGCCCCGGCGCGAAGCACAGGTCATACAGCGCCTCGACCTCCCACCGGTCGTCCGGCCGTTCCTCACTCAGATCGTACATGGCCTGCGTTGCCCGATTGCCCCTAGCATCCCGCCTAGCACGGCGTTACCCCTTTGCCAAACCAGAGGGAAATCCGCCATGTTCTACCGCCCCGAAGACGGCCACGGCCTGCCGCACAACCCGTTCAACGCGATCGTGACGCCCCGGCCGATCGGGTGGATTGCGACGCGCGGCAGCGACGGGTCGGAAAACCTGGCGCCCTATTCCTTCTTCAATGCCGTGGCCTATGTGCCGCCGCAGGTGATGTTCGCCTCGACCTCGGCCAAGCCGGATCGGGGGGACACGAAGGACAGCGTGGCCAACATCCGCGACACGGGCGTCTTTTGCGTGAACATCGTGGAATACGCGATGCGGGACGCGATGAACCAGACCTCGGGCCCGTGGGAGAAGGACACCGATGAGTTCACGCTGGCCCAGATCGCGCGCGCGGAGTGCGAGACCATTGCCTGCTCGCGCGTGGCCAACGCGCCGGCCAGCCTGGAATGCAAGCTGACCCAGATCGTGCAACTACCGGGCGAGGCCAACTTCGCCGTGTTCGGGGAAGTGACCGGCGTTCATATGCGGGACGATTGCCTGAAGGACGGCATCTTCGACGTGCTCAGCTTCAACCCGCTGACCCGGATGGGCTACCGGGACTATTCCGTGGTGCGCGAGAAATTCAGCCTGAGCCGCCCCGGGGAATAGGCTGCGCACGCGTGAGCACGGGTGTAACCCTCTGATTATTCATCAGAAAGATTTCCCGTTAACCGGGGATTAGCATTTTCCGCCTTATGAACGCCAAAGGTAGCGCCGTGCTCGCGCGCACCAGGTCCACACATCGGGCACGGCCAAGATGGTGTCGCAGGGCGCGGGCAAGAGGTCACCATGTGACCAAGGACGTCGGACATCGGCTGACGTCGAAAGACGGCCGCCCGGCGAGTTCATTCATCAGCCATTGCGTGCCGACGGTGTTGATCTCAATATCCCAATTCGCGTGCCCTGCCTCGGCGACAAGACGCTCGTATACGGTCGGGGTCTCGGCGTCGAAAACCAGACCGACATCGTTGCGCCACGCGAACCGATACCCGCGTTCATCTACGGGCCCCAGCAAGCGCCCGTAGATCGTGGTTGGCGTGATCTGGATCGACCGTAGCGGCGCGCGCAGGATCGGCGTTCCATCCTCCAATCGCGGAACTGCAATGGGCTTCAAGTAAGGCCTGCTGAGGTCAAAAACTGCTTCGTAGCCGAGGTTCGCACCGTTCTCGAGCGGCACACATGTCCGATATCTGGCGTTGAAAACGACCACGATCCATTGCGCCACAAGGGCGATCGGGATCAGTACGACGGCCAAGAGGGCCCCAAGCACCCCGTCATCGCCATTGTCGCTGCCTCGATGTGTCACGCGAACCTGCTGCGCGCTCGATCGGCATAGGTCTGGCCGGCGAGGGTCCTCGCTCGGAGGTTGGCTTGGGACACCTTGCGAAATGGCTGCGGGCCGACGTGCATCAGGGATGCCGTTGATCAGGGATTTCTACCACTGAACACAAAAGGATTAAGCCTTCGGAAACAGACAGAACGATCGCCGTTTCCCCTTCCCCTCCGTTCGCAAAGATCAGGCCCGGCACACCGTCCTGCGGCCGTTCCGCGTCGCGGTCGAGGTCGAGCCGCTTCGGCAGCTTGGCCCGCGGGAGGGGCGGGCAGACTGACCCGAGGACCATGCGCGTCAGCGGCCGTCACCCGGGCGCAATTGCCGTCTTAGTGGCCGCCGAGGATGCCGGTGCGGACGGCGTAGTTGGCTGCGATGGCGTAGTCGGGGTCATCGTCGCTGTCGACCATGAGGTGACCGGCCTTGGTCAGCAGGCGGTGGCAATCACGCGACAGGTGGCGCAGTTCGATGGCTTTGCCCGCGGCCTCGTACCGGGCGGCGAGCTTTTCGATGGCCTGCAGCGCGGATTGGTCGGCGACGCGGCTGTCGGCGAAATCGACCACGACCCGCGCGGGGTCATTCTGGATGTCGAACAGCTCGGAAAACCCCTCAGCCGAGCCGAAGAAGAGCGGGCCCTGCACCTGGTAGACCTTGGCGCCTTCGGGGGTGGTGTAGGTCTTGGCGTGGATGCGGGTGGCGTTCTGCCATGCATAGG
Organism: Paracoccaceae bacterium; assembly: GCA_963921255.3. Taxonomy (GTDB): domain Bacteria; phylum Pseudomonadota; class Alphaproteobacteria; order Rhodobacterales; family Rhodobacteraceae; genus JANSYL01. The sequence goes on from CAWUEW020000002.1 coordinate 657,497, forward strand.
CCAGGGCCGAGACGATCACACCCACCACGACGGCGGTGGCGAGGTCGGTCCAGACGGTCACGACGGTCACCAGTACGATGACGATGGCATCGGTCAGCGGCACCTTGGTCAGGATCTTCAGCGAATTCCACGCGAAGGTCCCGATCACGACCATGAACATGACGCCCACCAGCGCGGCCAGCGGGATCTGCTCGATCAAGGGGGCGGCAAAGAGGATGAAGCTGAGCAGGAAGAGCGCCGCCGCGATGCCCGCGATGCGGGTCCGGCCGCCCGATTTCACGTTGATCATGGATTGCCCGATCATCGCGCAGCCGCCCATGCCCCCGAAGAAGCCGGTGACGGTGTTGGCCACGCCTTGCGCCACGCATTCCTGGCTGGCACCGCCCCGTTCCCCGGTGATTTCGCCCACAAGGTTGAGGGTGAGCAGGCTTTCGATCAGGCCGATGGCGGCGAGGATGAAGGCATAGGGCAGGATGATCCAGAGCGTTTCCAGCGTCAGGGGCACCATGGGGATGTGCAGGGCCGGGAAGCCGCCTTCGATCGAGGCCATGTCGCCGACGCGCGGCACCTCGAGCCCGAAGCCGATGACGATGGCCGCGGTCACGGCGATGCCGGCCAGCGGCGCGGGGATCACGGTGGTAAAGCGCGGCAGGATCCAGATCACCACCATGGTCAGTGCGACAAGGGCCAGCATAATCGTCAGCGGCAGGCCCGACAGCCATTCGCCGTTGGCCATGCCGTGGCCCGCGTGTTCGGCGGTGCCGGGCACCTGGAACTGGCTAAGCTGCGCCAAGAAAATCACGATGGCCAGGCCGTTCACGAAGCCCAGCATGACGGGATGCGGCACCAGCCGGATGAACTTGCCCAGGCGGAAGACACCCGCCGCGATCTGGATCAGCCCCATCAGGACCACCGCCGCGAACAGATATTCGACCCCATGCTCGGCCACGAGGCTGACCATCACCACCGCAAGCGCCCCCGTCGCCCCCGAGATCATGCCCGGGCGTCCACCGATCACGGCCGTGATCAGGCCCACGATGAAGGCCGCATAGAGCCCGACCAAGGGATGCACCCCGGCCACAAAGGCAAAGGCCACGGCTTCGGGCACAAGGGCCAAGGCGACCGTGAGGCCGGACAGAAGCTCGATCCTCAACCGGTCCATGGCTACGCCATCGCGGATCATTGCGCGGTCCGACGTCGACAAACGGCCTGCCACCGCCGCCATCAAGGTGCGGGTCATCTAGCTCTCCATCAAATGTTCGCTTGGGCTCGGGGTCAGGGACCACCCCGGCGCGTCTCACGGGTTTCACCGTGGACATAGGCGGCCCGACGGGCCAAGGCACGGTATTCTTCGGTGCACATACCTCGCGGGCGCGCAAACCGTTACCCGGGTGACCGGGTATCTGCCATGCACTGCGTGCAATGGTTCTGCATTCTGGCAAGCCGTGATAGCTATGGGGAAAACGAGGTCTCATGTCCCGCCCGCTTCCAGATCCAAAGGCGCTCTATCCCGTCGCGCTGCCCGATGGCACCCCGCACAAGGGGACGGTCTTTCTTGCCGAAGCCGTCAAGGATCATCCCAAGATCACGTGCGGTGCCTTCACCTATGCCTCTGATTTCGATCCCCCGGACCGGCCAGACGAATGGGCCGGGCGGCTGGCCCCCTACCTGTTCCCGTTTTCGCGGGAACGGCTGGAGATCGGCAAGTTCTGCCAGATCGCCCATGGGGTGCGGTTCATCACCTCGTCGGCCAACCACGCCATGACAGGGACCAGCACCTTCCCGTTTCCGATCTTCGATGTGGAGGCGCGGGCCGGCTACCAACCGGACACACGCCACACCGTCGTGGGAAACGATGTCTGGATTGGCTATGGCGCGACGATCCTGCCCGGGGCGCAGATCGGGCATGGGGCCATCATCGGGGCGCAAGCCGTCGTGCGGGGCACAGTGCCCAATTATGCCATCGTCACGGGCAACCCGGGCACGGCCACGCGGATGCGGTTCACACCCGAAGAGATCGCGGAACTGCTGCGGATCGCGTGGTGGGACTGGCCCGCCGATGCCATCGCCGCAGCCCGCACGGCGCTGGACGCGCACGATCTCGAGGCACTTCGCCGCGCGCGGCCCGATTAGCGCTTTCCGACTCGGGCCTGCGGGTGCAACCTAAGCGCCAAATCGGCAGGAAGGACGGGCCATGGACACAGTCATTGGGGTTATCGGAGGTTCGGGCGTCTACGAGATCGCCGGGCTGGAAGACGCAACCTGGACATCGGTCGACAGCCCGTTTGGCGCCCCGTCGGATCAGATCCTGACCGGCCGCCTGAACGGGGTGCGGATGGCCTTTCTGCCGCGCCACGGGCGCGGCCACGTCCACAGCCCCACGTCTGTCCCCTATCGAGCGAATATTGATGCGCTCAAACGGCTTGGCGTGACGGATGTCATCTCGGTATCGGCCTGCGGGTCGTTCCGGGACGAAATGGCGCCCGGGGATTTCGTCATCGTTGACCAGTTCATCGACCGGACCTTCGCGCGCGAGAAATCCTTCTTTGGCCCGGGCCTTGTGGCGCATGTGTCCGTCGCCCACCCGACCTGCCCGCGTCTGGGCGCCGCCTGTGCCGAAGCCGCGCGGGCTGAGGGCATTACTGTGCATGAGGGGGGCACCTATCTTGCGATGGAGGGTCCGCAGTTTTCGTCGATGGCGGAATCGAAGCTCTACCGCGACGTGTGGGGATGCGACGTGATCGGGATGACCAACATGCCCGAGGCCAAGCTGGCCCGCGAGGCCGAGCTTTGCTACGCCTCGGTCGCCATGATCACGGATTATGACAGTTGGCACCCAGATCACGGCGCGGTCGACATCACCGAGATCATCGCAACCCTGACCGGCAATGCCGACAAGGCCCGATCCCTTGTGGCCCGTCTGCCCGGTCTGTTGGGCGCCGAGCGCGACCCCTGCCCGCATGGCTGCGACCGCGCGCTGGAATTCGCGATCCTGACCGCCCCCGACAAGCGCGACCCCACCATGATCGAAAACCTGAGCGCCGTCGCAGGGCGCGTTCTGGGCTAACCACAGAAAGGCCGCGCCTTCGACCCTGGCGTGATGACGGAACAGAACCATGACTTTTGAAACCTGGCTGGCGTTTCTGGCCGCATCGACCGTCCTTCTCCTGATCCCGGGACCGACCGTGCTTTTGGTGCTGTCCTATGCGCTGAGCCAGGGGAAACGGGTCGCCGTCTCCACCGCGGGTGGGGTGGCCTTGGGCGATCTGATCGCGATGACCGCCTCCCTGGCCGGGCTCGGGGCGCTGGTTCTGACCTCGGCGACCTTGTTCACGGCCCTGAAATGGGCCGGGGCGGTTTACCTTGTCTACCTGGGCGTGCGCATGATCCTGAGCGCGCGGACACAGCCTTTGCACATGCCCAATGTTGGCGTCATCAGCGCCGGCCAAAGCTTTCGGCAAGCGGCGATCGTGACGGCGCTGAACCCCAAATCCATCGCCTTCTTCATCGCGTTCGTTCCGCAGTTCATCACGCCCGAGGCGGCCTTGCTGCCGCAGTTCGCCATTCTGATCGCCAGCTTTGTGGGGTTGGCTGCGGTCAATGCGATGGCCTATGCGCTGCTGGCCGACCAGATGCGCGCACGCCTGATGGCGCCGTCGGTCATACCGTGGCTGACGCGGATGGGTGGCGTGACGCTGATCGGCATGGGCATCCTGACGGCCAGCTTGCGCCGCGCGACGGGATAAGCGCATGGCCCTGTCCCTGGCGGAGCTTCAGCGCCTGCTTGGCTGGCCGGACCGGCCCCGCGCCGCGCCTTCGGCCCGGGTGCGCCCCGCAGCGCCCCATCCCGTGCCGGGGGGCACGCGTCTGGACCTGGATTTCGCGTTCGAGACCGGGCCGTCGCGTGGGATCCTGTTGCTGCCCGATGGGCCGGAGCCCCACCCAGCCGTTCTCTATTGTCACGCACACGGCAATGCCTATGCGATCGGCGCTGAGGAATTGACGGAGGGCCGCCCGGCGCTGCAGGCGCCCTATGGGCCGGACTTGCTGGCGGCCGGGTTTGCGGCCCTTTCGATCGACCTGCCGCTTTTCGGCAGTCGCCAGTCCGAGGCGGGCGAGGCCGCGCTGGCCAAGGCGGCGCTCTGGCACGGTCGGCCCCTGATGGGGCAGATGTTGGCCGAGCTGCACGCGGCCTTTTCGTGGCTGGCGGACCATCCGCAGATTGATCCCGCGCGCATCGCCACCCTGGGCCTCTCGATGGGGGCCACCCACGCCTATTGGCTGGCGGCCTTGGACCCGCGCGTGGCCGCCTGCGCGCATCTGTGCGCCTTTGCGCAGATCGGCCCCCTGATCCAATCGGGGGCCCATGACCTGCACGGCCCGTACATGACCGTCCCCGGACTTTTGTCCGCGGGGGACATGGGCGATGTCGCAGCCCAGGTCGCCCCCCGCCCCCAATTGATCTGCGCCGGGCGGCGCGATCCACTGACCCCGCCCGACGCGCTGGATCCCGCGTTGGAGCGGGTGGCGCAGAGCTATGCCGCGGACGGGCCGCTTGAGATCCTGGTCGATCCGGCCACAGGTCACGCGGAGACGGCCGAGATGCGTGCGGCGGTGCTGGCGTTTCTTGCCCGACATCTGGGCCATGCGCCGGCGTAGCGCCCCGAACACTGTCCAAATTGCAGCACCGGCGAGGTTCCCATCGCCAAGACCTTGATCCTTTGCGCAGCAGTTGCAATCACACAGGCATGATCCGGCGATGCCTCCCTCTATGCCTCTGTGCCAGCCTGATCCCAAGCCTTGGGACGGCGCAGGAATACATCGCGGTCCCCGATCTGATTTCGGACCATAACTTCTATCGGCTTGTGGCCTGCGGCGCCCCGCCGGGCGGGGATTGTTCGAAGCCATTCATTCGCTGGCCCGAGGACCAGCGCCTGTCACTGCGCGTCGGCATTGCCGCGACGGCCGACAGTTTTCCGGACTACAAGCTCGATCTGGTCGACAGCGCCATTGACGATGCGATCACCGAAATCAACGCGGCCGGTGCACAGTTGTTCCTGGAGCGGGCCTATGCCGGCGAAGGGGGGATCGATATCCCGCTCTACCTGGTGGACACCCCGCAAGGCGGCCGTCTGGAGGGGACCGGCATCCCCGAACTGGACGGCGCCCAATTGTCGATCGCGCGCGTTGCCATCCGATCGCGCGGCGGGGACATTCAATCCGCCGCCATCGCCATCAGTCAGGACATCCGACGGCGCGAGATCGCCTCGGTCGTTCTGGAAGAACTTGTGCAGGCCCTCGGGCTTCCGACCGATATTTCCTCCCCCGCCTATGACCGATCCATCTTTGCGGAGGACGCCAATTCAATCGTGTGGTTGCGCGGACAAGATGCAGCCGCGCTCCGACGCCACTATCCGCGTTTGTGATCCCCCTCCCGACCGGATCACGCAACGCCCCAACAGGACCGACACCATGCTCAGCAAAAAGACCGTCGAAGACTACATTCGAACCATCCCGGATTTCCCGCATGAGGGCATCCTGTTCCGCGATGTGACGACCCTGTTCCAGGACGCGCGCGGCTTCCGTTTGGCCATCGACCAGCTTCTTGCGCCGTTCGTGGGCGAAGACATTGATATGGTCGCCGGGCTGGAGGCGCGGGGCTTTATCCTGGGCGGTGCGGTGGCCCATCAGATGTCCCTTGGCTTTGTGCCCGTGCGCAAGAAAGGGAAGCTGCCGGGCAAGACCATCGAGCAGGCCTATGACCTCGAATACGGCTCGGCCGTAATAGAGGTGCATGACGACGCCCTGGCGCCCGGTCAACACGTGTTGCTGGTCGATGATCTGTTGGCGACGGGCGGCACGGCGGAGGCCGGGATCAAACTGATCGAGCGCATCGGCGCCGAGGTCGTGGGATGTGCCTTCGTGGTGGACCTGCCCGATCTGGGTGGCCGCGCCCGGCTTGAGGCGATGGGCATGCAGGTGCACGCCATCGCGACCTACGAGGGCCTGTAGCGCTAGGCCTTTCGGGCGGCTCGGGCCGCAGCCAGGATGGCGGCGTCGGTCATGTCGGCGCCCCCGACCCGCACACCGTCAACAACCACGGAGAACGCGGCATCCACCGCAACGGCGCGGGCTTGAACATCCGGACCGTCGCGGAGGCGATCGACCCGCAGGGGAATTCCATGCGCCCAGAGCAGCGCGTCGATCCGGTTGACCCGTGCGGACCAGCCCAAGGGCTCTTCGGTGGTTTGCAGCACAACGCCCGCACCCAACCGGGCGGCGCGCGCCGCCCAATCCTGCGGAAGCCGGGGCAGCGCCATGGGCCCGTGCAAGACCCGTCCCCAAAGCCGGGCGCCCTGCCCGTCGTCTTCGAGCCGCATCCATCCGCGCCCCGGGCGATGCGCGGCGGCAATCAACCCATCGGCTTCACCGCCGAGCGCCAGAATGGCCGAATACCCATAGTAGCGGGCGAAATCCTCGACATTGGACCACAGACGCCGGAGCGCCGGGGCCGTCTCGGCGCCCTCCGCGACGCGCAGGTCGTGCACGACTATCGCCCGGTCCGCGCCCAGGATCGGGCGCCAGGCCAGGCGGCCCGGTTGAAACATCACAAATCCACTGGGTGTGCCGCGCAACATTCGGATTTCCAAACCTTCGGAAAACCGGTCCATCAGCCAGGTGCGGTCATAGGCGGGATGGTTGGCCGCCAAATCCTGATCGACGCGCGCGAAGTCTACGCGGTCAAAGGTCGGCGGTGACACCGTCACAAGGTCTCGGTCGCTTTGGGGCACAGCGGCACTCCCTGCTCACAAGCTCAATCGGTTCACGCGCACAGGAATGGTGCCAGCATTCCTGCAGGTCCACATTGATCCAACGCAAATCGTCATGAGCGCGATTTTAAGGCTTTGTTAACCCGATCCGCCGACCTTCCACGGGCCCTGTAGTGTGTTTGGGCAAAGTGTGTGAGTACCCTGCTGCGCATCCCGATCCATGTGATTGGGGTGCGCAGTTTGGTTTTGCGACCGCCCGGTCCGTCACCCGTGCGGAGGTTTGCCTTCACCCGCGCAACCCGATAGCAACAACCCTGCCGGATCGCGCAAATCGCGGGCGTGATGGAATGGTAGACATATCGGACTTAAAATCCGTGGGCCGTATGGCCGTGTGGGTTCGAGTCCCACCGCCCGCACCAACCTGCCGTCACGCGGAAAGGCTCTGGCGCCCCTCAAAGCATCGGATGATGACGGGCCCGTCGGACGCGCACCTTGCGCCTGTCGCCCCAAGCTTGATCCATTGACCATAAGCCTGCGGTGCCCCTTTGGAAGCGGTCCCCGAAAACGAAAAACGCGCCCTGCAGAACTGGGCGCGTTTTTCGGTGTAGCAGCTATGTCGGGAAGGGCTGTCAGGCAGCTTCCGCTTGGTTGCGGCGTTCGCTTTCTTCACGGCTGAGCGCCACAGAGGTGCGCACACCGTTGGCCACGAATGCCATCAGGCCGTTGACCACCCGCTCGTTCGGGTCGATGCCGGCGCAGCTCAGCACTTCGCGGCCATCGCGCGAGCGTGCCCACCGAGCGATCTGCTCGGGGCCGTTGCCGTATTTCTTGTCGTCGGCGATTGCGTCATCCAACGCAGCCAGAACCACAGCGGCGAACAACTTGCGTGCGCGCTGGCCCTGTTCGAAGTTGAAGGCGGTGCCATCAACGAAATCTCGCATTTCGTCGTCCTTTATTTTTGCTCTTGCATTTTTCGGCGTGAGGCTCGTTATGCACAGGTTTTAGGCGATTCTGTGATGCGTTTTTTGCAAGTGAGGTATGTCGCAAACGCATACCTTCTGCCGCACGCCCCACAGAGCCTCGTGTATTGCCAGCCCCTCAGCCGCCAGATATAGGAGGCGGCAACGATTTCTCAAGAATTTGCCAAGGTTTTGCCTCATGCCCAAGATCAACGGGAACGAGATCCGCCCAGGGAATGTGCTGGAGCATAACGGGGGCCTGTGGGCCGCCGTCAAAGTCGACCATGTCAAACCCGGCAAGGGCGGCGCGTTTGCCCAGGTCGAGCTGCGCAATCTGCGCAACGGGTCGAAACTGAACGAACGGTTCCGGTCGGCGGACAAGGTCGAGCGGGTCCGATTGGAGCAGAAGGATCAGCAATTCCTGTATGAATCCGACGGCATGCTCGTGTTCATGGACGCCGAATCCTATGAACAAATCGAACTGCCCGCCGATATTCTGGGGGATCGCCGCCCGTTTCTTCAGGATGGCGTGACCATCGTGGTGGAGTTCTACGAGGCCGAAGCGCTTAACGCGACGCTGCCGCAAAAGGTGGTCTGCAAGATCGCCGAGACCGAACCGGTCGTGAAGGGTCAGACGGCCGCCAACAGCTTCAAGCCGGCGATCCTCGACAATGGCGTGAAGGTGATGGTGCCGCCCTTCGTGGGTCAGGACGAAGACATCGTCGTCAACACCGAAACCATGGAATACGCCGAGCGCGCCTGATCTAGCTGCGCCCGCCGTTCCACGGCGATCCCGTGCCCCGGCGCCCGCCGGTGCGCGGCACGCGACCCAGATCCGCAAGGGGCCGGTCGCTGTCGCGGACCGACCGCACCCGGCGCACTTTCGGGATGCGCGTGCGGGTGGCCCGGTCAACGACATATTCGACCTCGTCATGGGGGGGCTTGCCATGCGTGTGGGCCCAATACGCCGTGCCACCCCGCTTCAGCCATGCCGGCAGGATCAGGATGACGCCGGCGACAAAGCCCCCGGCATGCGCCCAGTAGGCGACGCCCCCGCCGGCCACATCCATCGCCAACCCGTTCACAAGCTGCAGGCCAAACCACAGGCCCAACATCAGCCAGGCCGGCACCGTGAACACCTTGAAGATGATGATAATGATGATCAGAACATCGATGTGCGCCTTGGGAAACAGCAGCAGGTAGCCCCCCATCACGCCCGCGATGGCGCCCGACGCCCCAACCATCGGGATCCCCGAGCTTGGGTCCGCCATGATCTGACCCGCCGCCGCCGCCAATCCCGAGGCGATGTAGAACAGCAGGAAGCCGAGATGGCCCAACAGGTCTTCGAGGTTGTCGCCGAAGATCCATAGAAACAGCATGTTGCCGATCAGGTGCATCCACCCGCCGTGCAAGAACATCGACGTCACCAGTGTGTGCCCGTCCGCCCCGGCCAGCACGTCGCGCGGAATCAACGCCCATTCGCCGTAAAAGCCCATCAACTGGGCCTCGCTGGCCGACAGCGCGGGGTAATAGCTGAGGAAGATCACCACATTGGCGAGGATCAGCGCCCAAGTCACAATGGGCGTCCGCTCGGACGGGTTATGATCGCGGATCGGAAACATAGGGCTTAGATCACCACGTGGGTGTGCCGCATGCGCCAGTCAACCCTGAGCCACCGCCCATCGGCGTTCACTCGAGGTCCTCGGCCGCCAATGCAATCCGGATTTCACGGCGCACCATCTTGCGGACATTGCGCGTGATCCGCTGGCCAAGCGCGCCTTGCAGTTCTTCGCGGACGATATCCACGATCATTTCGCGCAGCGTTTCCTCGTCGAGAAAGGAGTCTTCGTCGGAGTCCGGGAAGGTGAAGGGAGACGGCTCTTCGCCGAGGTCTTCCACTTCGTCGTCCAAGGCGGCGTCGGGCGTTTCGTCCGCGCTTGCGTCCGCCCCGGCATCGTCGTGGGTTTGCGGCTCGATCACGTCCGCAACGTCGATCTCGGCGGCGTCGTCCACAATCTCGTACACCATGGCTTCGGCAGACTTGGCCTCGTCTGTCGCCTCCGGGGTGTCGGGCTCGGGCGCGTCAGAGCGATGCTCGGGATCGGACATGTCTACCTCCGGCTCAGCCTGGGGGGCTGCAAAGGCCGCGGACAGATCAATGTCGATGTCCGCGGCATCGGATTCATCTGTTTTTCGCGCCTCGGCGGAGGCGGCTTCGTGGGCGCCGCGCATCGCGGCCAGATTGCGGGCGGCGCGCCCTGCCCCGGAATCGGGCCAGTCGTCATCGCCTACTTCGGGCTCAAAGCCTGACGTCAACCGGTCGGGGATCTCGCCATCAAGCAAGGCAAGCTCGGCCCGCTCGGCATCTTCCGCGGCATCGATGGCCGCAAGTTCTTCCGCTTCGGATGTCACCTCGGCGGGGACGTCCTCGACCGCTGGCGCGATCTCTGGTTCCGGCGCCACGTGGGCCTCTTCCGGGTCAGGTTCCGCGGGCTCAGCGGGGAATGGCGCGTCTGGGTCCACCGCGTCGAGGGCGGGCGCTGCGTCATCGTCGGCCGGGTCGTCGGCAACCGGTTCGGCGGCAACGGCGGCCCGGGATCTTTGGAAAAACGCCCGCGCCTCTTCATGCACTTCGGTGTCGGCATCTGGCGTCCGCGGCACCGGCGCCCAAGGGTCATCGGGATCGGTCACCCGCAACGCGGGCGTCAGCACAAGGCGCGACTCGGTTTCCTTGGGGTCTGGCTGCGGTTCAGCCACGGGGCTTGGCGACACGGCCTCGGGTTTTGGGGCCGGATGATGTTCCGACACCAACCGCCGGATCGAGGACAATACGTCTTCGATCTCAGCCGGCGACTTCGCAGGATCAGACATGACCGCTCACTCCTTGTCCGTCCGGCTACCAGCAGCACGCAGCCTTTCTGGCCCGGGAAAATCCCAAGCATTGACGCGCAGAATAGCGACAACGGCCGCGTCGCACAACGTATTGCTAAATTCATGCGTTTTTTCCGACCTTTGGGCCGAAACGCCAAGGGGCGTGGCGGCGCCCTAGTCGCGCCCGATCCGCTGGAGCAGGCTGTCCAATTGGTCGCCCTGCGGGGACGACACCCGCGGGACACCGCCCTCGAACGTCGCGGCATAGGCCTTGGGATCATATTCCGGCACGTGCAGCCCGAGATGCGATACCGTCATCAGGCCAGACGCGGCCAGCACGGCATAGGCGGCCTCATAGAGATCGGTTTGTGCCTGAATGCGGCTGATCCGTGCTTCCAGCAAGTCCTGCTCGGCGTCCAGCACATCCAAGGTTGTCCGGGCCCCAAGCGAGGCCTCTTCCTGCACACCTTCGAAGGCCAGTTGCGCAGCGTTGATGCGCTGGTCCGACGCCTGGATTTGCGCCGACGCGATGCGCAGGCGGGCATAGGCGTTCCCGACGCCTTGCACGTTGACCAGGGCTTGCTGGCTCAGGCCGAACCGGGCGGCGGACACCTGCGCAAACGCAGAGCGTTCGAGCGACGCGATCTGTCCGCCCCGATAGATCGGTTGCGTCAGGCTCAGCGTGAGGGAGCTGTTCGCCCCTTCCGAGTTGGGACCGGCCGGGTGCTGCAGGACCGAGCCGACCTGCGCTTCCAGGCTGATGGTCGGGCGCAATTGACCGCGCGTCTGGTCCACGGCCAGTTCCGCCGCCGTCACCTCGTGCTGGAGCGCTTGAATTGCGGGGTGCGCGTGGCGCGCCAGACGCTCGGCCTCGGCCTCGGTTGCAGGCAGATGCGGCATGTTTCCGGGGCCGCTCAACCCGTTCGGATACCGGCCAACGGCCAGGGCGAACAACTCGCGGCTGATTTCCAGCGTTCCCTGCGCTGCCGCAAGGTTTGACCGCGCCGCAGCAAGCTGTGCTTCGGCCTGGGCCACGTCGGTGCGTGTATCTTCCCCGACCTCGAACCGGTCGCGAGCCGCCCGAAGTTGTTGTGTCACGACGCGCACGTTGCGTTCGCGGACCCCCACAACCTGCATGTTTTCCCAAACGCCCAGATAGGCCGTGGCCGCGTCAAGCAACACTTGCTGTTCCAGCGCGACAAGCTGTTGGCGGGTGGCCTGAACGACCTCGCGCGCGGCTGCGATGCCCGCCTGGCGTTGCCCCCCTTGATAGAGGGTCGCCTGCACCGCGATGTTCGCCGTGGTCAGCGTGGTGTTCGCATCAATGTCGCGCGATGTGCTCGCCACGAAATTCAGCACCGGGTAGAGTTGGCTGACCGCCTGGTTCACCCCCTCATCCTGGACCCGCAGGAGATAGCGGTTCTGTTCCAGAAGCTGCGAGTTGCGATAGGCATCCGCCATCGCGCCGCGCAACGTATCAGCCGACGCCCCCAACGCCAGAAGGGACAGGTCCACCCCGCCCATCAGGGCGCGGCCTGCGGTTTTGATCCTGCTCGTCATCTCCGCCCTCATTCTCTATGGCGTTTGCCGTTTACCCGTTGGCGTGTCCGCACTGTGCCTGTTGTCCGGTGCCACGCAAACGAAACTAGAATACGAAACTTTCTTCGCGCTCGAACCCAGGTAGGACCGGCGCGGTCGCATTAAAGGCCATGCGCCAAGAAATCCGTCCGTTCACCTTGTGACCGACGCGGGCTTCGCCGAGGGCGCCCTCCATGAAAACGGCCACGATGTGCCCGCCGTCCTTCAGTTGGTCCAGAACGGCATCGGGCAGCACTTCGACACCGCCGAAAATGGCAATGGCATCAAACGGGCCGTGCTTTGCACTGCCATCGGCCATCGTGCCTTCGATCACTGCGGCGTTGTCCACCTCTTCGGCGGCCAAGGCGGCCTCGGCCTCGCGGGCGATGTCGGCGTCTTCTTCAACGGCAACAACCACTTCCGCCATATGCGCCAGAAGCGCGGTGGTGTAGCCCATGCCACATCCCAGTTCGAGGACCATATGCTCGGGCGTGAGGTCCAGCGCGTCTAGCAGCTTGGCAATGGACCGGGCCTCCATCAATTGACGTCCGCCGCCCAAATCAATCGGGCCGCCCATATAGGCAAGGCTGCGGGCGTTGTCCGGCACGAACGCTTCGCGCGGCACCGTCAGCATTGCATCAATGATAGGGAACTTCGTGACGTCCTGCGGACGCACCTGTGTGTCGACCATTGTGACACGGGCTTGGGAATAGTCGGCCATGAAACTGAACCAATCCGTCTAGTTTGTTAATCGCGTTCTCGCACAAGGCCCCTTAGCACGCAATAGAGGCCGAGGCCGATGCGGCAATTGCCGCCTCGCCCTCGGGTCCGAGATGCAACAGTCGGGCGTTGGCTAGCCGTCCACCAGCGCCGCGGCGGCGGCTTGCACGGCCTTTTCCGTCAGGTCGAAATCGGCCTCGGTCAAAGCCAGGCATGGGTAGAGCTTGCCGGGCGACTTAAAGACACCGTGTTCGCGCAGAATCGCATTGTAGGTGGCGTTCTGGGCCGGGTCCGTGTGACGGGCCGTGCGGTAGTCGAGGCAGTCGGCGTCGGTAAACAGGATGTCGAACAGGGTCGGATCGCCACAAATGCGATGCGCGATGCCGGCCTCCGTCAGGGCCGCACTTTGCATGTCCTGCAGCCGCTGTCCGAAGGCGCGCAATTGGTCATACTGGCCGGGGCGACGCAGCACTTCCATGGTTTTCAACCCGGCCGCCGCAGCGACGGGATTGCCCGAGAGCGTCCCCAGCTGCATCAGCCACCCCTCTGCGCCCACAGCCGATTTGTCGAATTGGGACATGATCTCGGCCGACGCGCCAAGCGCTGCCAGGGGGAACCCCCCGCCGATGATCTTGCCCAGGGTGCAGATATCGGGGGTGACGCCATAGCGTTCCTGCGCGCCGCCGTAATCCAGCCGGAACCCGGTGACGATCTCATCGAAGATCAACAGGACGCCGTGTTTATCACACAGATCGCGCAGCCCTTGCAGGTAGCCCGGTTGCGCCGGGATGATGCGCTGTAGCGGTTCCACGATGATGGCGGCGATATCGGGGTTTTCGTCCATCAGGGACGACACGGCCTCGAGATCGTTGAAGGGCGCGATCACCATCTGGTCGGCGACACCCTGCGGGATGCCGGCGCTGTCCGGCACGGCCTGCGGGAAGTTCACCTCGCGCGTTGGGGCAAGGCTCATCTGAGCCTCGGCCGACATACCGTGGTAGCCGCCTTCGAATTTCAGGATCTTGTCACGGCCCGTATAGGCCCGGGCCAACCGAATGGCATACATGTCCGCCTCACCGCCCGAGGCGACGAAGCGCACCTGCTCGCAACAGGGCACCGCGTCGACAATCGCCTCGGCCAGTTCGATGCCCTTGGCGTTGTTGGCGAAGAAGGTCATGCCGAGCGGCAGTTGTTCCAGCACCGCTTCCATCACCTCCGGGTGCCCGTGCCCCAACAGCATGGGGCCCGATCCGATCAGGTAATCGACATACTCGACGCCGTTCTCGTCCCACACGCGAGAGCCGTGCCCGCGGGCGATGATGATGCCGGGGTCGAAGTTGCCAAAGCCTGCGGCGGGCAGAACCTCGGCGGCGCGGGCGATCCATTCGGCTTGGGTGTGCAGTTTGTTCATGGCGTCAATCCAGGATGAGGTCGGGGGGTCCGAGGAGATCGAGATCGGGGGCGACCCCCAGACCCGGCCCCTCGGGCGGGGCGATGCGGCCATTGTGGCGTGACGGCCCGTCCGGGGCCAGCCGCGGCGCGACATAGCCGGACAGGTCACAGACGTTGAGCACGCGGGCGGGATCGGTCGAGGCCCCCAGATGCAGGGCCGCGGCCATGGCGATATCGCTGCCCCAGGTGTCTTCGATGCACATCATCGGGCCCAGATGCAGGCACAGATCGCGGGCGCGCCGCAGCGCGGACAGCCCGCCGAACTTGGACAGCTTCAGCGCGACGGCATCCAGAATGCCCAGACGATGCGCCTCCAACAGGCTGGCGGTGTCGTGGGCCAGCTCATCCATCTTCATCGGCAGGCCGCTGGCCACGCGGACCCGCGCGCAATCGTCCAGCGTGGCGCAGGGCTGCTCGAGCATGATGTCCAGATGCGCCACCGCGCGCCCGACACGGCTGGCGTCCAGGCTTGTGGCGCCGCAGTTCCAATCGCCGTAGACCAAGGGCCCCGGCCCCACGGCCTCGCGCACTTTGGTCAGGCGTTCCACGTCGGCGGCCCACCCGCCGCTGGCCCCAAGCTTCACCTGGAACTGGGTCATGCCGCCCGCCTGCGCGTCCAGCGCCATGCGCGCCATGTCGTCGGGATCGGTGCAGGTGATCGAATGATAGAGCGGCAGATCCTTCTGGCGCCGTCCACCCAACAGGGTGAAGACGGCCAGACCCGCGGCCTTGCCGGTCAGATCCCAGAAGGCAAGATCAAGCGCAGAACGCGCGTAGAGGTGCCCGGGCAACCACGTCTCGACTTGTGCTGTCAGGGTCTCGGCCCCCATCGGGTTCGCCCCAAGCAGAACCGGGGCAAGCTCCTGCAAGGCAGGGGCGACACCACGCGCATAAGCCGGCAGGTAGTGGGGGATCGGACAGACCTCGCCCCATCCGGTCAGGCCCGTGTCGGTTTCGACCTCGAGCACCACCGTCTCCACCGTGGCGCAGGTCTTACCGGCCGCCATGTAATACGTCGCATGCGAGGTCAGCGGCACATGCCACAGTCGAATGCGGGTGATCTTCATATCCTGGGTTGCGGCCTGCGCGGCGCCCAGAGGGGTCGGTTCAAAGTTCATATCGTGCCACCGGCGCGCCGAGCGCGTCCTCGTCAGGGGCGACGCCAAGCCCGGGCGCCTCGGTCAGGGTGAGATGGCCATCTGTGGCGCGCGGACCGCGTCCGCCGGCGATGTCGACCGTGATCATGTCCTGGCACGCCCAAACGGCGCGGCAAACTTCGTCGGGGATGGTCGCGGCCAGGTGCAAAGCCTCGGTGTCGGCCAGCACCGTGCCGCCTGTTGCCATCACAAACATTTCGATCCCATGCGCCAAGGCCACATCCCGCATGCGCGCGGCCTTGGTCAGACCGCCAACCCGATTCAGCTTGATGCCGAACACCTCGGCAATGCCATCGCGGGCGATGCGGGTCGCGTCCTGGAGCGTCACAAGGGTTTCATCGACCGACACCGGCGCGGCGTGGCGGCCCGAGATGGCCGCGATATCGTCGAGTGTTTCGCAGGGTTGCTCGAAACAGACGGCCAGATCCTCGGTGGCGCGCATGACCTGCAAGGCCTGCGCCCGCGTCCAGCCCCGATTGACGTCATAGAGGATGATCTCACTGTCGGGGCGATGCGCCTCGACATCGCGGATGCGCGCGATATCGCGGGCCACGTCCCCGCCGATCTTGACGGAATGGGCCACGTATCCGCGGGCGCGGTAGCGTTCCAACACGGCGCGTGTTTCGTCGACCGTTTTGGCACCCACCGAGCTGGCAATCGGGCGCGGCGTCCGGGACCCGCCGCCCATCAGATCGGCAATCGGAAGACCGGCAACCTGCCCGGCAATGTCCCAACAGGCCATATCGACCGGAGATTTGGCGTAGAGATGCCCGGGCAGTGCCAGGTCCATCGCGCGTTCCACGTCAAGCACGCGGCGCGGATCGAGACCCAGGACAAAGGGCGCCATCGTCTGAAGACCGGCCCGAATGCCGGGGCCATGCGCCGGTACATAGGTGTGCCCCCAAGGCGTGCCCTCGCCCCACCCCACGACACCGGCGTCGGTCTCGACCTTCACGAGCGTGGCGTCCAGAACCTCGAACTTCAGACGCCCGCCCGATAGCCAGTACGGATGCTCGAGCGGCAGATCGACCTGAAACACGGTGATGGCTGTGATCTTCATTGGGCCGCCTCTTTCGTCAGGTCGTCGCGCACTTGCATCAGGCAGAACCCGAGCAGGTTTTCGCCCGGCCATTTCTCGGGCCGGGATGCGTTGGGGTGATCTGCGGACAGTCCGATCCCCCAGATCGGGTCGACCGGGCTGGCTTCCACCAGGATCGCGGTCTTGGTTTTCAGGAGGAAAGCCGCCATGGCGCGATGGGCTGCGAATTTGCGGCGATTGCCGTCCACCACGATGGCCGTGCGAGCGGACGCCCATGTCGCCCGGTCAAATCCGGCCACCTCGCGCCCCAAGGCCTTGGCCTTGCGGGGATCGTCGGTGGCGAGGATCGCCTGTGCCGTCGGCTCATCGGAAAACAGGCGGGCCTTGTGCACCATCATCCAATGCTCGGCCGTCGCGTAGCGTGTTCTGTCCGCGCGGAACGGGCTCGGGAACCACTGGCTGAAGCAGGCTTCATCCGTCTTGCCCGACTTCGGCGGCCGATGCCCCCAGAAGAACAGGAACTTTGTTTTCGGGTGCCGGGCCTGCCTTGCGGCCCATGCCTTGTCATACGTCAGGGTCACGCGCGCCACTCCTGCACCGGTGCGCCCAAGGCGCCCCAATCCGGCGTCACGCCCAGACCGGGCGTGTCCGTCGCGTAGAGTTTGCCATCCCGCACGGTCGGGCCGCCCACGCCGGTGGACCGGGTGTTGTAATTCATCAGGTCGGTGGTGTTGACCAGATAGTCAGGTGGGGTCGAGGCCGCGAAATGGGCCACGGCGGCACTGGTGATTTCGCCGCCCCAGGTGTCTTCGCTGACGACGGGAATGCGGTTTTCGACCAGCATGTCCCGCACCCGCCGCGCCTTGGACAGCCCCCCGAGGTTCGACAGCTTCAGGCAGCAGATCTCGGCCCCGCGATCGGCCACGATGCGCTGCGCGGCGGCCAGTCCGGTGACGCATTCATCCAGCTTCATCGGCTGATCAGCCACCCGGCGCACCTGCTGGCATTCTTCGTAGCTGCGGCAGGGCTGTTCGAGGATGAAATCCAGATCCTTGGTGGCCCGCGCCACGCGGATCGCGTCGTCGACCCGCCACCCCTGATTGGCGTCTGCCATCGCCTTTTCGCCTGGCTTCAGCAGCGGCACGGTTGATCGAATGCGGTCGATATCGGTGGCCCAATCGCCCCCCACCTTGACCTGAAACTGCCGGTAGCCGGCGGCGCGGTGGCGGTCGAGCTCGGCGATCGTGTCCTCCCGCGCGCGCTGCGGCGCGACCCGGTACATCGGCGCGCCATCCGTCAGTTTGCCCCCGAGCAGCATCCAGACCGGCTGATCGCAGGCCTGACCGAGAAGATCCCAACAGGCGGCATCGAACGGGGCCTTGGCATAGCCGTGCCCCTGCACCGCGTGGTCGAGGATCTGTTCAATCCGGCCGACCTGGCGCGGATCTTCGCCCAACAAAAGCGGGGCCACGAGGCGGGCCAAAGCCTCGACGCCTTCGGAATGGGCGACCATGTAGTTTTCGCCGCAGGGCGTGAATTCCCCACAGCCCTGAAGCCCCGCATCGGTGTCGAGCACCACGACACTGGCCTGCGCGACCTCGATCCTGTTCCCCGCCCCCCAGGCATAGACCCCGTCCACGTAGGGGAGCGGCGTTTTGAATATGCGGATGCGGGTGATCTTCATGGCGCGCCTTCAGGGGAGAACCACGATGTTGCCGGTGTGGCGTTTGTCGATGAAGGCCCGTTGGGCGGCGTGAAGCTCGGACAGGGGATAGGTCGCGGCCAAAGCCGGTTGCACCTCGCCCGCCTCGATATAGCGGACCAGATTGCGGGTGACCTCAGGGGCGATGACCGTCGATCCGGTGAAGGTGAGATCGCGCAGGTAGAACGTGCGCAGGTCAAATTCGACTATCGGACCGGCAATGGCCCCAGAGCAGGTCAGCCGCCCGCCGCGCTCGATCACATCCAGGGCTGTTCCCCAGTTCGGACCGCCGACCACGTCGGCCAGCACCGTGATCTTTTCATCGCCGAGGGCCGCACGCAGGTTTTCCGGCGCGCGCGGCAAGACAAGATCTGCGCCGAGGGCGCGCACGGCCTCGTGCTTGGCCTCGGACGCCAAGGCCACGACGCGCGCCCCGCGTCGCTTGGCCAGTTGGATCAACCCCGTGCCGACCCCGCCCGACGCGCCGGGGATCAGGACCGTATCGGCCGCCGTCACCTGCGCGCGGGTCAGCATCCCCTCGGCCGTCGAATAGGAGCAGGAGAAGGTCGCCAGTTCGGCATCCGAGAAGTCCGAGGTCACGGCAACCGCGTTCTCGGCCGGAATGGTCGTGTATTCGGCAAACCCGCCATTTCGTTCGGAGCCGAAATACCCGGTCTTGTCCATGTTCTGGGGATCGTCCGGGTCGCGCAGCCAATTGTCGGTGATGACCCGTTCGCCCACTCGCACCTCGGGCACGCCCGCGCCGACGGCGACGATTTCACCGCAGACATCGGCCCCTTGAATGCGGGGAAAGGTGATCGGCGCCCCACCCCAGGTCGGGTCGTCTTCGTCGACCTTGGCGTAGCCTTCGCTGCTGGTCGCGTCGGTCACGGCTTTTGAATACCACCCCACGCGGGTGTTCACGTCGGTGTTGTTCAAGCCGCAGGCTTTGACGCGGATCAGCACCTCGCCCGGCGCGGGGTCCGGGCGTGGCCAATCGGTGTTCCAGACCATCTGATCCAGATCCCCATGGCCCATCGTGACCATCGCGCGCATTGTGGGGGGAAGTGTCATGTTCAGGCCCTTTGGGTCGCAGTCTCGGGTTATTCCGCCGGTTCCAACACCGCGTCCGTGCGCGGCTTGACGCTTTGCGGATCATAGGGCGGATCGGCCAACACCCGGGCGGGCCGTGCTTCGCCGTGGATGATGACCTCCAACGCGGTTCCCGGCGCGGCTGCTTCGGGCTTGATATAAGCGAAGGCCAAAATCTTGCCGACCGTCGGGCCGTAGGCCACCGACGCGGTGGAGCCGACCACGGCACCGTCCATCAGAACGGCCTCGCCGCCGTGCCCGTCAATCCCGTCCTTGGGCGCGATCTCGAGCAGGGCGCAGACCCACGGCAAGTCGGTGTTCAACGTCTTGTCCTTGCCGAGGTAATCCTTGTCGTCGCGCACAAAGCGCAGCACGTCCGCTTCGGCCAGTGTCACTTCGTTGGTCAGCTCGCCTGCGCCCTTGAAGCCCTTTTCCATGCGCATCGCGTTCATGGCAAAGCTGCCGTAATCCGCGATGCCGTGCGCCTCGCCCGCGGCCCAAAGCGCGGCATAGACATCGGCCAAGGCGCCGCTTGGCATGTGCAGCTCCCACCCAAGCTCGCCCGCGTAGGACATCCGGAACGCCCAGACATCATGCCCGGCCAGCGTGATCTGTTGCGCCGACAGCCAGCGGAACCGCTTGTTGTCCAACGGCGCATCGGTGCAGGCCGCCATGACATCGCGCGCCTTCGGACCGTTCAGCGCCAGCGCCCCCCATGTCTCGGACAAGGCCGTCACGGTGACATCCTCACCGTCGCGCTGGTGGGCAAGATGATCCAGCAGACGCTGTTCAAAGAAGGCGGCGCAGACCAGATAGAATTTGTCCTCGGCCATGCGCACGATCGTGGTTTCCAACTCGATCCGGCCACGACGGTTCAACATGTGGGTCAGCGTGATCGAGCCGACCTTTTGCGGCATCCGGTTGGCGGTCAGCCGATCCAGAAGCGCATAGGCATCGGGGCCTTCCACCAGCACCTTGGTGAACGCGGTCACGTCCATGACCCCGACCCGTTCGCGCACGGCCTGCACCTCGGCCGCGATCCGGTCGTCAACGGCCGTGCGGCGGAAGGAATAGTGATCCTCTTGGGCCACCCCGTCCTTGGCAAACCACCGGGGGCGCTCGAATCCGTAGACCTCCTCGTAGACCGCACCCTTGGCCTTCAGCGTCTCATAGAGCGGCGAGGGTTTGATCGGGCGTCCGGCCAGACGGTTGAAATGCGGGAACGGGATTTCGTGGCGGAGGCAATAGTCTTCCTCCGCTTTGACAACCTGCCAGTCCTTGGTTGCGTAGGCTCCGAAGCGGCGCGGATCGTAGTCGCGCATCGAGATATCCGCCGCCCCATGCACCATCCAGCGCGCCAGTTCGCGGGTCAGGCCGGGGCCCCATCCGATGCCGATCTGGGTGCCGCAGCAGCACCAGTAGTTCCGCACGCCCGGCGCCGGCCCGATCAGCGGATTGCCGTCCGGCGGATGGCTGATGGCGCCATGGACGTCGCGAGTGATGCCCAGTTCCGCAAAGATGGGCATGCGGTTCAGACTTTCTTCGAGGTAGGGCATGACCCGGTCATAATCGGCATCGAAGAGCCAGTTTTCGTATTCCCACGGGCAATGGTCATGCCAGACCGAATTCGGGTTTTCCTTTTCATAAATCCCGATCAGGCCCTTTTTCTGCTCCATGCGGATGTAGCCCGACACCTTGCGGTCATCGCGGATGACCGGCAGTTCGGTCTCCAGATCCTGGAACTCCGGCACCTCGTCCGTCACGAAATAATGATGGGTCATCGAGGTCATCGGCAGCTGCAGGCCCGACCATTCGCCCATCTGCCGCGCATAGGTGCCGCCGGCGTTGACCACATGTTCGCAGCGGATCGTGCCCTTTTCGGTCTCGACCACCCATTCGCCGTTGGCATCCTGCGTGATGTTCGTGGCCCGGCAATTGCGGAAGATGCGTACACCCTTGGCCCGCGCCCCGGCGGCCATGGCCATTGTCACGTTGGTCGGATCGACATGCCCGTCATCCGGCGTGTAGAGCGCGCCCAACACCCCGTCGAGATTGTAGAACGGGTGCAATTCGGCCACGCGGTCGGGACCGACCAGCTCGATGTTGAATCCCAGGGACCGCCCGACCGACAGCGTGTGGCGCAGCCAGTCCATCTCATCCTCGGTATAGGCCAGGCGGAACGAGCCGCAGCCATGCCAGGTGACGGCCTGTCCGGTCTCGGCCTCGAGCGCCCCGGAATACAGACCGATATTGTAGTCGACGCATTTGCCCAGAGAAAACGAACTGGTCGAATGGGTGATCTGGCCCGCCGCGTGCCAGGTCGAGCCGCTGGTCAGTTCGGCCTTTTCCAGCAGGACCGTGTCTGCGCCCCATCCTTCATGGCCCAGGTGATAGGCCAGACCCACCCCCATTACGCCGCCGCCAACGATGACCACGCGGGCCTGCGAGGGAAATGCCGTTTCAGCCATGGGCCTGTCCTTTTGGGATATGTCGCAAAACTACTCGACAGGCCTAGTGAACGGTTGTACCAATGTCAATCATGAATGGGACAGTTGTATCATCCTCGGTGCTCGAGCGCCTGTCGACCGAATGGGACGCCCTCACCCCCGAGGCGCAGAAAGCCGCGCGCTACGTGCTCGAAAACCCGACCGAGGTCGGGGTGTCCACCGTGCGCGAAATCGCCGAAGCGGCCAATGTGAAGCCCAACACCATCGTGCGCATGGCGCGGCAGGTCGGATTCGAAGGCTACGAAGATTTCCGCGCGCCCTTCCGCGAGGCGATCCGCCAGGGCTCGGTCAGTTTCCCCGACCGCGCCCGCTGGCTGCAGGACATCCGCAAATCGGGCGATCTTGGGGGGCTTTATGCCGACATGGTCGATGCCGCGATCAAGAACCTCGAAGACACGTTTGCCGCCATCGACGCGGCCGACCTCAAGGCGGCGGCCGAAGTGATCTGGGGCTCGCGCCAGGTCTTCACGCTCGGCGTCGGGGTCAACAACGCCAACGCCCGGAACTTCACCTATCTCGCCTCGACGGGAATGACGCAGTTTCATGCCATCCCGCGTCCGGGCTCGACCGCGATTGATGATTTGGCCTGGGCCACCGACCGGGACGTCCTGATTGCCACGACCTGCCGCCCTTACCGGTCCGAGGTGATCGAGGCCGTCCAGATCGCCAAGGAACAGGGTGTGACCGTCGTGGCCCTGTCGGACAGCCCGGCCAGCCCGATCATCCTGGCCGCCGATCATGGCTTCGTGCTGTCGGCCGAAACGCCCCAGTTCTTTCCCTCATCGGTCTCGACCATCGCCTTGCTCGAGACCTTGCTCAGCTTTGTCATCGCGGTCGCCAGCGACGAGATTGTCGACCGCGTCGAACGCTTCCACCGCCGACGCCACGACCTCGGGATCTATCGGGAGACACCGGAATGAACGACCACAGCCTGCCGACCCGGTCCCTGGCCGCGCGGTACTACACCGACCCGGCCGTCTTTCAGATCGAAAAGTCGGGCCTTCTGGCCCGGACCTGGCAATTTGCGGGGCATGCCAGCCAGCTGGAAAATCCCGGCGATTACTTCGCCTTCGAGATGGCCGACGAAAGCCTGTTCTGTATCAAGGGGCGCGACGGGCAGATCCGGACCTTCTACAATGTGTGCCAGCACCGCGCGCATCAGCTGGTCTCGGGCGAGGGCAGCACGCGCGTCGTGGTCTGCCCCTACCACGCCTGGACCTACGAACTGACTGGACAGTTGCGCGCCGCCCCCAATTCGAAATCGGTTCCGGGGTTCGAAAAGTCGAACATCTGCCTTACCGAGGTGCGGACCGAGGTCTTCCTGGGTTTCATCTTCGTGAACCTCGATCCCAAGGCCGCCCCGATGGATGAATGGTTCCCCGGCGCGCGCGCCGAATTGGAGACCTTTGTCCCGAACTGGGCCGATCTCAAGCCCCTGGAATGGGTGGAGATCCCGGAGAACTGCAATTGGAAGGTGTCGGTCGAAAACTACTCGGAATGCTACCATTGCAGCCTGAACCACCCGACCTTTGCGACCGGCGTGATCAAACCGGAAACCTATGACATCCAGCCGCAAGGCTACTGTCTGCGCCACACGACCGAGTGCAATGACCTTAGCCAGATGACCTATGACATCGACAGCGGTTTTGCCAACAACGACAAGTATTCAAGCTGGTTCCTGTGGCCGATGTTCTCATTCCAGGTCTATCCCGGCAATCTTCTGAACACCTATCACTGGCGCGCGGTGGACCCGGAACATGTGGTGGTCTGGCGCGGTTGGTATTCCGTCGGCGGGATGGATGACGACACGGTGCGCCGCATGGCGCAGCAGGACCGGTCCACCACCGTCGAAGAAGACATCCACCTTGTCGAAAGCGTCCAGCGGGGCCTCAAGTCGCGCGGGTATGTGCCGGGCCCCCTGGTGGTCGATCCGGACAGCGGCGTGAATTCGGAGCATTCCATCCTGCACCTTCAACGCTGGATGCGCGAAGCGGTCGATGGTTGAGGCGGCACCAGAACCCCGCCTGTCGGGCCGCTGCCTGTGCGGGACCGTGCGCTACCGGACCGAAACGCCGCCGCTTTGGACGGCGCTGTGCCATTGCGAAAGCTGCCGCCGGTCCGCTTCGGCACCGGTCGTGGCGTGGATGGGCTTCGACCGGGACCGCGTGATGTGGGAGGGCGACCGCGGCTTCTACCGATCCTCCGAGATCGCGACACGCGGCTTCTGCCCGACATGCGGCACGCAAATGAGCTTTGAAAGCACAAGATGGCCCGGGGAAATCCACCTCTATGCGGCCTCGCTCGACGACCCGTCCGCCTACTGCCCCGACCTGCATTGCCACTACGCCGAGCGGCTCGGCTGGCTGCATGTCGATGACGATCTTCCAAAACACGCCGCCACCGCCGGCACTGACCTCAGTTGAAGGACCCAAAATGCAGATGAACCCCTATTGGCAGAACTACATCGACGGCGCTTGGGTCGATGGCGGTGCCGGCAAGATCGCGGTCCTCAATCCTGGCACGGGTGAGCATCTGACCGACCATGCCCTTGCCGATGCAGCCGATGTCGACCGCGCCGTCGCAGCGGCGCGCCGGGTCCACCTGTCGGGCGCCCTGACCCATATGCGCCCGATCGAGCGGGGACGCATGGTCCAATCCATGGCCGACTACCTGCGGGCCCATAAGGACGAGATCGCCCAGACCCTGTCGCTGGAACAGGGCAAACCGGTATGGGAGGCGCAGATCGAAGTTGAAGGCGCGGCCTTGTATTTCGAGTACTACGGGAACCAGGCCAGCACGGTGGAAGGCCGCTCTATCCCGCTTGGGGCGGGGTATTTCGATTTTACCGAATACGAACCGTTCGGTGTGTCCGCGCAGATCATTCCGTGGAACTTTCCCATCGAGATGACCGCGCGATCGCTTTCGGCAGCCTTGGCCACCGGCAACGCCTGCGTGATCAAAACCCCCGAAATGACGCCCCTGACAAACGCCTGGTTTGCCCATGCCGCAGAAGCGGCCGGTTTCCCGGCGGGCAGCGTGAACATCCTCTGCGGTCTTGGCCACGAGGCGGGGGCGGCCCTGTCGGCGCATCCGCAGGTCAATCAGATCGTGTTTACTGGTTCGGTGCCGACGGGCATCGCGATTGCAACGGCAGCGGCACAGAATGTGGTGCCCTGCGTGCTGGAGCTTGGCGGTAAATCCGCGGCGATTGTCCACGAGGACGCCGATCTTGACGCCTTCGAACGCGATATCCGGTGGGGCATCTTCTTCAACGCGGGCCAGGTCTGTTCGGCCATGAGCCGGGTCATCGTCCATGAAAGCCGGGCGGACGAATTGATCGAGCGCGCGGGAACCATCGCGAACTCGCTGTCGGTTGGTCCCGGGATCGACCGAACCGAGTTCGGCGCCAACATGGGATCGATGGTCTCGGACGGGCAACGCGACCGCGCGGCCCGCATGGTCGAGACCGCGCAATCCCAAGGCGCCACCGTCGTCACCGGGGGCCGGCCACTGAACACGCCGGGCGCCTTCCTTGAGCCGACCGTTCTGAAGGATGTGTCCCCAGATATGGAGATCGCCCAATCCGAGGTGTTTGGCCCTGTCCTGTCCGTTCTGTCCTTCAAGGACGAAGCCGATGCGATCGCCATCGCCAATGGCACCGAATACGGCCTGGTCTCGGGCGTCTTCACCCGCGACCTCGACCGCGCCACGCGGGCCGCGCGCCAACTGCGCGCCGGTCAGGTGTTCATCAACGAATGGTACGCAGGCGGCGTCGAAACCCCGTTCGGCGGGTATGGCAAGTCCGGCTACGGCCGCGAGAAAGGCCGCGAGGCCCTGTGGAACTACGTGCAAACCAAGAACGTCGCGATCAAGCGGCGCTGAATGCGGCCGGGACACCGGCCGACCCTCACTGGACAACGGGAGAGACCAATGTCGATCAAACCACCCCTCACGGATCTGCCGATCCGAACCGCCGATCGCGGTTTTTACCGCGGCTTCACCAAGGACGTCACCATCACGGCCAAGATCCTCGTGGGGGCACTGATCCTCTGGGCCGTGGCGTTCCCGGACCAGGCCGGCGCCGTGCTTGGCGCGATGAAAGCCTTCATCCTCGGCTCGTTCAACTACTGGTACGTCTACGTCATGGCGTTCTTCGTGATCCTGTGCTTTGGGCTGGCGCTCTGGCCTCGGGCGGGCCGGATGAAGCTCGGGCACCACGACGACGTGCCCGAATTTTCCAACTTTTCATGGTTTTCGATGATGTTCGGCGCCGGGATCGGGATCGGCATGCTGACCTTTGCCACAGCCGAACCGATGTATCACTGGGCCTCGAACCCCGACACGATCCGCGGCCTGACTGACCCGTCGTCGGCCGAGAATGTGCGCTCGGCCTATGTCTGGTCTTTCACGCATTGGGGCCTAGCGGCATGGGCGTCTTATGCCATCGTCGGCCTGTCCCTGGCGTTCTTCGCGTATCGACGCAACCTGCCCCTGACGATCCGTGCGGCCTTGGCCCCGATCTTCGGCGAACGGCTGTCCGGGCCGGTCGGCCACGTCGTGGATATCGTCGCCGTGGTGGCGACCGTTCTGGGCGTGGCGCAGACACTGGGCTTCGGCGTCGAGCAATTCGTGGCCGGTCTGTCCCGGATCGGCTTTGGCGATTGGCTGTACACCACCGCGGCTTATGGCGGGCAGACCACGTCGACGGCCGCCATTGTCTTCGCGCTGCTGGTGATCATGGGCGCCTCGACGCTGTCGGCGCTGTCGGGCGTCGGCAAGGGCATCAAGTGGCTGTCCAACATCAACATGGGGCTCAGCTTCTTCCTTCTGCTGTTCTTCCTGGCCTTCGGATCGACCTTCTTCGGGCTGCAGGCGCTGTTCGTGGGGATCTTCGACTACCTCGTCTCGATCCCGCAAAACATCTTCACCGTGTGGGTGTCGGATGGCACCGACGGGTCCGAGGCGGCGCAACTGGCCGGCTGGCAAGGCGGCTGGACGATCTTCTACTGGGCCTGGTGGATCGCCTTCGCGCCGTTCGTCGGAGTATTCCTGGCGCGGATATCGAAGGGCCGCACCATCCGGGAATACGTGCTTGGCGCCTTGGTGATCCCGTCGATCATGTGCTTCATCTGGTTCGCGATCGTCGGCGGCACCGCCATTGACCTCGAACTGACGGGTGAAGCCGGCGGGGCCATCACCGGCGCCGGTGCATCCGATCAGCTGTTCGCGACGCTGGCCGTGATCCTGAACGAAAACCTGGCCTGGATCATGTCGCTGATCGTGGTCATCCTGCTGCTCACCTACCTGGTGACCTCGGCCGACTCCGCCGTCCTGATCATCAACACGATCAACGCGGCGGGCGACGAAGGGCCCAAGGCGCGCCCGCATATCCTGTTCTGGGGGGCGGCACTGGCGCTCGTGGTGGGCGCATTGATCATCGCCGGGGGACTGGGCGCCATCCAGACCGCGATGGTGATCGGGGCCTTGCCGTTCAGCATGGTGATGGTGCTGATGGGCCTTGCCCTTGTGAAGGCCATCTGGCGCGACGGCAAACGCGAGGCCGCCGGCCTGCCGACAACCCACAACGACGACGGGCCGGTCGAGGCGCCCACCCCCGCCGAATAAGCCAAACCGGACAGGCCGGGGCCCCACCTGCCCCGGCCTGCCCCTTGCCCCAAGCGAAAGCACGTGACGATGGACAACACCCTCTTCGAGACCGGCCTGCAAAAACGGAAAGACACGCTCGGCGCGGAGTATGTCGAGAAAAACCTCGCCGCCGCCGACGAGTTCACCCGCCCCTTCCAAGAGGCCATGACGGCCTGGTGTTGGGGCTTTGGATGGGGGGATGAGGTCATCGACCCCAAGACCCGGTCGATGATGAACCTGTCGATGATCGGCGCCCTCGGCAAAATGACCGAGTGGGAAATCCACTGCCGGGGCGCGATCAACAACGGCGTCACCAAGGACGAGATCCGCGCGATCATCCATGTGATCGGCATCTATTGCGGCGTGCCCCAGGCGCTGGAGTGTTTCCGCATCGCCCGGAAGGTCCTCGAAGACACCGAGACCTGAGCGCCACGGCCGGGCCGCCCGGCTTTCTCAAGCCCGGTCGCTCTTGCCCCTTGCACGCCGCGCCCGGCACGTCTAAGCACGGCCCTGCTCTGGCGAGTTGGCGGAGTGGTTACGCAGCGGATTGCAAATCCGTGTACACCGGTTCGATTCCGGTACTCGCCTCCATTTATTTTCAAGCACTTGGCTCACCTCATAGATTGCGCGTACTGCGCGGTTTACAGGGGCGTTTACAGTTTTGTTCACCGTCGATCCCCTTTTGCTTGTGCCAGCTTAACCAGCACAGCATCCGTTTCGCCCGGCGAAACGCGGGCGTAAGCCTTTTGCGTCGTATTGGATGGCCTGCTTGCCCCCTCGACTGCGGTTCTCTTGCCGTGTCTTTTCCCCGTGACAGTCTGAGCAGATGGCTTGCAGGTTGTCGGGGTCGTCAGTGCCGTCTTGTGCCTTGGGTTTGATGTGGTCCACTTCCGTTGCCGGTGTGGGCCTGCCTTGCTTTAGGCAAGGCTGGCATAGATGTTGGTCGCGGTTGAGAATTTCTTTTCGGAGTTTGACCCGTGCCGACCCATTTCCACGCTCATGCCGTGACGGGTATTGCCGCCTTGTCCTTTGCATTGATGACCTTCCCGGCGCTTGGACAAGCGCAAGGCCGATTGCCGTTCGCCAACCCCGAGGCGGGCGGGCCGTATGTCGAAAGCTACTCGCGCGACGGAGTGTTTCTAAGCGTGGTGATTGGCAACACAACTGCGGATCAACGGTTCCACTGTGTTGCCATTGGTGATGGCACAACGACAACTGCGACTGGCGGCGGCTACGGCGATCCTGGCACGACAACCGTTGTGGTTCTCCTGCCAAGCGAGACCGATGCGTTCCCTGAATGCTATTTGGTCGAGCGGTGATCCTAGCGACCCGCTGTTGATTTCGCGGCCTGCCGCCCATCGTCTGCCTCGTTCAATTCTGTAGATGCGAGAAGTTGGCCCGCCGCACCGATCCCCGACCGCCTTGGTCTTGAAATCCAACTACCCTGGTGAGGAATAGAATTGCGCCCCCTCAGTTTGATCGCCTGAGCGGGGCTGTGCCTTGCCGGATTGAACGCTGCGGAGCATCGGGGCACGCATCCGGCTTCGCGCAGCATTCGAACAGGTCGAGACAGAATGCCTGGCAGAGGGTGGGACCGCGGCCGCGTGCACCATCCAACCCGGTCGTTCGATCGAACAGCAATTGGATCTGTGTGAAGAGTCCTGCGAACGCGATCCACTCTACACTCTGTCACCCTAGGGTCCCGTCGCGGTGGGGACGTTCCATCCGGGGGGACGCGGATCCCGGGATCGGGGGCCTCTTGGCTTGTGTCGCACCCCTTGGACCTTCGATCACTGCCCCGGGGGTGGGCGTACGGGTGATGTCCCTGTCAAAGTCGGAGGGGCGCATCACGGCACGCGGGGCAGAACCACGATCAATGACGTCACCTGGGCATCGCTCAAACAGGTGATCCGGACGGTCTGAACCGGCCAATCCCACTGCAGCGACACCAGCGCCACAGGCTCCGAGGCTGTGCACACCTCCGTGTGCAGGTCGCGCCCGGACAGCAAATCAGCCGCCGTTGCCGCGCACGCCCGGACGGGGTCGCGGACGACGAGCTGCGCCAGATCGCGCAGCGACGCCGACATGGCCGCAATCACGTTCGTGGTCGGCGCGGCATTGCGGGCCTCCCCCTCGAACATGACGGCCACATGGTGCGTGTCCAACACCACCGTCGGGCCCGGCATATCCGAGGGGAACAGGCCGGTCGTGTCCCAGTCAAAACCGGGAAGGATCGTTTCGCCACCGAACGTGGCGAGCACGGCATAGGGGTTCACCCCATCGTCGGGCAGGCCAACTGCGAGCCAGGGGGCCGAGACATCATCCGTCGCCTCGTAATCGGGCCGGCTTGCGCCACGATAGACGGGCCACACAGTTTCGGTTCCAGTCGCAAGTTCGACTGCCACAAGCACCGATGTCGCGTCGCGACCCGCGTGCAGCCCCATGTTGTCGATGGCGGTCCGCATCACAAACAGATGCTCGGCGCTGAGGCCAAACAGCGTGTCGATCACGTCGATGGCGTCAGGCGGCGTCGCGCCGACCGGGGACGACACGCCCCACACCGCCGCCACCATCGACGCGCGCGCAAGACGGGCCATCCGGTCCAACACCCGGCGGCCCCTACTCATCGCGCTGGCCTTTCGTTGCCCACAAAACATCGACGTAAAACGCATGTTCCTGGACGGATTGCAGGTCCGGCGCGGAAATGGCGGCCACGGCCAACACGGCGCGCCCGAACCGCCCCTCGGCCCGCAGGGCGGTCGCGGCGGCAATCAGCAGAAGGTCGCGCTCGACAGCATCGGGCCGCCCCAGGGCCACGCCCAGAATATCCTCGGGGCGCCCGATCGCGACCAGATGCGCCGCCAGACGCGCAAAAAGGGTGCGGCGGATGTCAGGGCGCTCCAACGCCGCCAGGGCTGCCGTCACCTCGGACAAGCGCGCCCTGTACGCGGCCGGGGCCCCGTGCACGGCGACCGCCGACAGGAGGGCCAGCCGGGCCTCGATGCCAAGCACCGGATCGTCGATGTGAGACACCCAGTCCGACGCCGCATCAACCGCGCCGGCCAGCGCGTCGAGCTCGGCCATCAGGCGGCGCGGGTAATCCCCAAACGCAGACGCATCCGGTTGAGACATGAGGGCGCGCGCCGCCGCCCGCGCGTCATCGAACAAGGCCCTGTGTCCAGCAGACTGGGCCAATTGCCCAAGACGCAGCGTCGCCCAAAGCCGCGCGCGCGCCACGTCCAGGTCCGGCAAGAGCACCGCGGCCTCCGGCACGTGCCCCGCATCCAGCAGCCCGTTCACCAGCGCCTCGAACCGCCGGGCGCGGTCATCCGGATCGTCTATCCGCTGCATCATGCGGGCGGCCCGTGTGGGATCCCCCGCAGCGGCAATCGCCCGGGCCAGTTGGCTCCAGGCCGCGGCGCAGCCATCTTCGGCGCAAACCTCGGCTGAGGACAGACGCACGCTGGCCGTTTCGGCGATCGGGGCCCAGTCATCGCGGGGCCATCCTGCCCCGACCATCTGGACCAGAAGAATGCGCAGGCCGGCCGCCTGATCCAACGCCGACGCCCCCAGGCGCGGCACAGCGGCTTCGGCGATGTCTGGCCGGCCCATCGCGACGGACGCCTGGGCAAGCGCGTCGAACACCACGCGACGGTCCTCAGGGTCCGAAAGGAGCGCCAGGCCGTGCGCGACCTCGGCCAGATCCTCGGCCGCGCCTGTCTGCCCGGACATGCGGGCCAGCCAGGTTTCCGTCACAAGGTGCCACACCGGATCCGTGATCTGTGCCTGAATCGCGTGGGCGGCGTCGCTGTGACCGGCCGCGATCGACGCGCGCAGCATCGCCTGCAACAGGGCCACGCGCCGGGGGCCGGACGGGGCCAGCGCGTCGAGTACGGACTGCGCGTCCTCCGACCGCCCCGCGCGCACCAGTGCCACAGCCACGGCTTGGACGGCATAGGGATCGGCGGCTGCATCGCCGGGCGACGACCGTACGAGCAGCGCCAGCGCGCGATCCACGGCGCCCCGACTGGCGAGGCGCAGCGCAAGACGGGCCCGCGCCGCATCCTGAAGGCGGGGGTCGTCCATCGCCGCCAGCACGAGGACACCGTCCAGCTCAAGCGACATCGGCGCCTGTTGCACCAGGGCCAAAAGGGCCATGTCGCGGTGATCGGCCCACATCGGATCTTGCAGGAGGCCGGTCCAGACGCGGTCGGCCTGCGCGCCCGCCCCGATGCCGCGCAGGGCCAGCAGGTGCTGGACCCGCAGGTCCACCGCATCGCCCGGATGGTCCACCGCGGCCTCGATCTCTGCCAACCGGTCGCTCAGCACGGGGATGCAGGCGGGTCCGGGTTGGATCACGCAATCGCTCAATCCAACGTCGGCCATGGCCGGGGGCGCCAGAACCACGCCGCAGAGGATCCCGGCGGTCGCCCGCTTGAGGCTGGCGGGGCATAGGGGCAGGCGCATATGCGAATTTCTCTGTCCTGGGCGATGGAATTGGTGCCCCAAACAGCGCGTGACACCGATGACGGTCGGATAGCGCGCGGTTGACGGCGCGGTGAACCTGTAGCCGCGCATGGCCGATCTGCACCCATGCAACTTCAACCCGCCCGGTGCGGCGGCTACCCCAAGACACCATCCCAAGGGCAGGAGTGCACCGATGAAACCCAGTTCCGCCGTGCTGCTGTCCGTCTGTCTTGGGCTGGCCCTCAGTCCGGTCGCGGTCCCGCCCGCGGCCGCGCAGGACGGGCTTGAGGCCTGCATCGCGGCGCCCGATGCAAGGTGCGCTCCGGTCTTGATTGATGCGCTGACGCTTCGGATCGACGGGGCGGCATCCGAAAGCGCACGCGCCCGGCTTGCAGGCGCGTTGGCGGCGACGGGTCACATCGAGGCCGCGCGCGGCCTGATCGAAGGGCGCGACCGGGCCGCCCCGACGCAAGCGGATGCGCCATGGCACGATGCGCTGCGGCAGGTCGTTCTTGGCATGGCCAACAGCACAAACAGCACACCGCGGGACGACATTCTGGCCTTCATCGCCGCGCAGGCGGCGGACGATCTGCAGCATGACGCCCTGCTCCTCACGTTGATCCGACAAGTTCTGGACGCCGGACACCCGGTCCAAGCGGCCAGCTTGATCGAAGCGATGCGAACCCCTCCTGACCGGACCATCGCCACGATCCACGTGGCCGCGGCCTTGGTCCAACAGGGCCGGGACGACACGGGCGAGGCCCGATTTCAATCGGCGGTACGCACACTCGCCCAGATGCCGGACCCACAGACCCGGCGGGAGGTTTTCGGGTTTCTCGCAGATGCGGCCATCGGGGTGGGTCGATGGGATATCGCGGTCGAGGCTGTTCCGTCGGTCGGCACCTTCCCGCTGGATCAGGCGGACACCCTGGCCACCATCCTCCATGCAGGCGCAGGCCGCTTAGACCCGGCGGCGTGGCGCCCCCTGGCCGAGGCGGCAGCCGATCTGATCGCCAGCTCGGATGCCAGCACAGCGGACGCTCTGGATCGCCGCGATTGGGGGTGGACCCACCTTGCCACCGGTGTCGCGCGGTCGGGTGATGTGCCGATGGCCGTCACGCTGGCCGGCCGCATTCAGGCCGAGGGCCTGCGCGATCGACAGATCGAAGCCATCATGCGTCAGGGGATCGCCGATGGACGCTTTGGTGATGCGCGTGCCATTTTGCCCACCCTGCCGGATTGGGATGCGCAGGCCCTTGGCTACATCGAATTGGCCCACAACGCCCTTGCTCGGGGCCTGGATGCGGACGCGCGCCAGGCTTACGCCGACGTCTTGGCGTTGGCAGAAGGTCCCGAATGGGTGCCGCTTGAACCCGCAACGCTTGCCCGTTTGGCCGTGCTGGAGGGGGCCTTCGGCGCGCAGGACATCGCCCGCCTCCGACTGCGGTTCATCGGCAATGCAACCGCGCGCACCGACGCATTGATCACCTTGGCCGGGCAGGCGGCGCAGGATGCGCTGTCTTATCCCGAGGCGCTGGCCGCGGCACGCCGCGCGGTCCTGGACGCATCTGATCGCGACCGTCGCCACCGGGATCTGGCCGCGCTCGCCCGCACGCTTGTCGGGGCTGGACGTGCGCAGGACGCGCTCGACCTGGCTGCGCATGTCGACCCCGACGCCGCCCGCAACCGCTTTTTCGCGCAGACCGTCACCGCCCTGGTCGCCAACGGCGCCCTTGATCCCGCGTGGCAAGCGGCGCAGGCGATCTTGGCGCCATCCGACCGGACAGGGTCCGAGCTTGAAGTGTTGATCGCGGCGCTGCTGGCAACGGATGGGGCCTAGGGGCCGACGGCGCGGGCGGCCTTGCTAGGCGAACGGCATCACAAAAAGCGGTGGAACGACGACACCGAGCGCGACCACGATCCAATGGCGATACCCGGCGATGCCCTGGGCTTCGGCCCACCCCCGCACGGCCTGGGCCGCCGCGGCCGTCAGGACATACCCGGTGGCGATGATGCGGAGGAAAAGATCAATCGCCGCGCCAAGTCCGCGCGGCGCCTCCATCGCGATGGGCCCCCAAAAGGCCGACCCCCAGAACAGCGCCAAGCCAACCCCCGCACAAATGAAGGCCAGCCGCCGACCGCCCCCCGGCCGCGCGCAGGCGGGCCAGAGGTAGAACACCGCGAACAAAAGAAGCAGGATCAAAACACCCAAGATCGACATCGCCTCCCCCGTCTCGTCTACCCGGATCACGCCCACCGCAAAACGACACAGCCCGCCGCGCGGCGCAATGGTGAGGATCGGGCAATTTCGCATATGGATCTTGCAGCAAAGCACATGATGCCAGGCGTCACATCCCCCCTCGCCCTGTCGGCATCATCGGTGTAGGCCTGAGGTCAGGAGGCCCGCATCATGACCATCGACACCTGGACGCTCTACGTCCTCACCGTGCTCGCTTTGATGAGCACGCCCGGCCCAAGCCAGTTGCTGATGCTGTCCAACAGTGGCGCACATGGGTTTCGGCGGGCGCTGTCCACCGCTGCGGGCGATCTGTCGGCCAACGCGCTGCAGATGCTGGCCGCCGGTCTGGGTCTTGCCGCCATCATCGCGGCCTCGGCCACGGCCCTGACCGTCATCAAATGGGCCGGTGTCGCCTATCTGATCTGGTTGGGCGCCCGAATGATCCTGCGCGCCAAACCCGACGACCCGGGCGCGCCGGACGTCCGACCGGCCGTGTCCCTGCGCACGCTTTGGATGCAGGGCTTTGTGACCTCGGCGGCCAATCCCAAGGCGGTGGTGTTCTTCGCCGCCCTCTTTCCCCAGTTCATCACGGCCGACGCGGCCTTCTGGCCGCAATTCCTGATCCTGTCGGCCACCTACATCATCATGGATGGCATGTTCCTGTCCGCCTATGGCGTCAGCGCAAGCTGGATCGCTGCACGCTTCAAAGGCACGGCCCGTGTGTGGATCGAGCGCCTGGGCGGCAGTTTCATGATCGGGGCGGCGATCCTGTTAGGTCTGAAATCGGTGACCGAACGCGCCTGACCCGCGCCACGGTGCCTAGTGCGGGCGCAGCCCAAGGATCTCACGCGCCTCGGACACCGTCGCGACGGGTCGGTCGTGTTTTGCGCAGACCTCGACCGTGCGGGCGACAAGGGCGGCATTGGACGGGGCCAGCGTTTCCCGATCCAGTCGGACGTTGTCCTCCAGCCCGGTGCGCGCGTGGCCGCCAGCAGCAATCGCCCATTCGTTCAACGCCAATTGGTTGGCACCGATCCCCGCCGCACACCATGGCGCATCGGCGCCAAACAAGCGGTGCACCGTTTTGACGTAGAAATCGAACACGTCCTTGTCGGCGGGCATGGCGTTCTTCACGCCCATGACAAACTGCACATAAGGCGTGCCGGCCAACTGGCCCTTGTCCGCCATCTCCTTGGCCTTGAGGATGTGGCTCAGGTCGAAGGCTTCGATCTCGGGTTTCACATCATAGGTCAGCATCTCAGACGCCAGCCATTCGATCAGCTCTGGCGGATTTTCATAGACCCGCGTCGGAAAGTTGTTCGACCCCACCGACAAGGATGCCATATCCGGCCGCAAGGGCAGCATGCCGCCCCGCTCGGCCCCCGCGCCCGACCGCCCGCCCGTCGACAACTGGATGATCATGCCCGGGCAATGCGCTTCGATCCCTTCCTTCAGGGCCGCGAATTTCTCGGGGTCCGAGGTCGGGGTTTCGTCCGCGTTGCGCACGTGACAATGGGCGATGCTGGCCCCCGCCTCAAAGGCGGCATGGGTGCTTTCCACCTGTTCCGAGATCGTGGTCGGCACGGCCGGGTTGTCGGCCTTGGTCGGGACCGAGCCGGTGATGGCCACACAGATGATGCAAGGTTGGGTCATGGGAGCCTCTGAAAAGCGTCAGATGTCGAAGAACACCGTCTCGTCGTCCCCTTGGAGCCGGATGTCAAACCGATATACCGGCGCGCCATCACGCTCGGACCGGGCGGCGATCAGGGTCGGACGGCGATTTGCCCATTCGATCGAATTCAGCACCGGGTCGGCGGCATTGGCCTCGGCTTCGTCGGCAAAATACATGCGGGTGTGCAGGCCGATATTGATCCCGCGCGCCACCAGCCACAGGTTCAGATGGGGGGCCTGAGGCGACCCGCCGGGCCCGGGCGTTGCGCCGGGCTTGACCGTGTCAAAGCCCCATTCGCCGGTCTCGAAATCGGTGATGACCCGGCCCCATCCGCGAAACCCGTTTTCGACCGGCCCACCGCCTTCGGGATGCGCGAAATGGCCCGCGGCGTTGGCCTGCCAGCATTCCAGAAGAACATCCTTCACCGGGCTGCCCGTGCCATCCATCACAAGGCCTTCGACCCGGATGCGTTCACCCGCAGCATTCGGGCCCGCAATATCCCACCCAAGCTCGTGGTCGTAGATGTCGAACCCGGCGGCACCCGGCGCCAACCCGATGTGCACATAAGGTCCGGCGGTCTGGGACGGGGTTTCATTCAGGTAGTCCAAGCGCTGCGCCATCACATGCCCTCCATCCGGTTTTCAAACAGGGTCTGACGCCGCCCGCGCAGCACGATGTCGAACTTGTAGGCGATCGTGTCGAGCGGAATGGTCGCGTTCAGGTCCA
The DNA here is from genome assembly GCA_963921255.3 of Paracoccaceae bacterium. GTDB lineage: Bacteria > Pseudomonadota > Alphaproteobacteria > Rhodobacterales > Rhodobacteraceae > JANSYL01. Next base: position 694,094 of record CAWUEW020000002.1, read on the forward strand.
GGGCCGCCGTCAACTGCGTGACGGCATCGGCATCGGGCAGGGTCTGAACGATGGGGCATTTCGGGATCAGCGGATCGCCTTCGAAATAGCACTGGGTGATGAGGCGCTGACAAAAGGCCGACCCGAAGATCGACAGGTGGATATGCGCTGGACGCCAGTTGTTGATGTGGTTGCGCCACGGATACGCCCCGGGCTTGACGGTGCGAAACGCATAGGCCCCGTGTTCATCCGTCAACGTGCGGCCGCAGCCGCCGAAATTCGGATCAATGGGCGCGAAATAGGTGTCCTTCTTGTGGCGATACCGACCGCCGGCATTGGCCTGCCAGATCTCGACGAGCGTGTTGGGCAAGGGCCGCGCGTTTTCGTCCAGCACGCGCCCATGCAGGATGATCCGTTCGCCAATCGGGCCGGCATCGGGGGCCGCATAGTTGGTCAGAAGGTCGTTGTCGCCCGGCGCGATATCGCCGTGGCCAAAAGTCGGGCCGGTCATCTCTGATCCGGTTTGCGCAAGGCTGATCAGCGCGTTTTTGGGGCTGCGCGCGACGGATGTCTTGTAGCCCGGTGTGAACGCCGGCGGGTGCCGGTCGCGATCGCGTTGGTAATACTCGGCCGGCCGGATCATGGCGCGTCCCCTTCCATGTCGGCGAACGTGGCCTTCGCCAGTTTGATCGCGTGGTTGGCCTTCGGCACCCCGGCATAGATCGCCACGTGCAGAAAGGCTTGCAAGATGTCGTCGGGGCTGGCGCCCGTGCGCGCAGTGGCGCGGATATGCATGGGGATTTCCTCGAAATTCCCGGTTGCGGCCAGCAGGGCCAGCGTCAGCATCGAACGTTCGCGGGGACTGATCGTATCGTCGGACCAGACCGTGCCCCACGCCCCTTCCGTAATCAGCTGTTGGAACGGCGCATCGAACGGCGTGGTTGCCGCCTCGGCCCGATCCACATGGGCGTCGCCCAGAACGGCGCGCCGCGTCTGGCGCCCGGTCTCAAAGCGGTCCGTCATGGCTATCCCTCCCTTGCTGCGCAGGCCCCCCTTCGTGCCGAGGTGGTCGACCTGCGCCATATCATTGTCGGGACGCAATCGGCCCAACGCAACCTCGAAATCTCGGCATCCGTGGCGCAACCCGGTTGACTTTGGCCGCGCAGACCGGTCCGCTTGGGTCAGATCGCGGACATCCAAAGGGAGGTTTGGATGAAAACGCAGGTGGCCATTATTGGCGGCGGCCCGTCCGGGCTGCTCCTGTCTCAATTGCTCCACACACGGGGGATCGACAGCGTCGTTCTTGAACGCAAGACCAAGGACTATGTGCTTGGGCGCATTCGCGCGGGCGTGCTGGAGCAAGGCCTTGTGCGCCTGCTGGAACAGGCCGGTTGTGCCGACCGTCTGCATGCCGAGGGCTTCGTCCACGATGGCACCCTGATCGCCTTCGGGGACGAGATGTTCCGCGTTGATTTCACCGAGCACACCGGAACGCCGGTCGTGGTCTACGGGCAGACCGAGATCACGCGCGATCTGTATGACGCCCGAGAGGCCGCAGACGGCAGACTTATCTTCAACGTTGAAGATGTGGTAATCGACGGGGCCGACAGCGACGCCCCCTCCATCCGCTTCACGGTCGATGGCTCGGCCCAGACGCTGGCGTGCGATTTCGTTGCGGGATGTGACGGGTTTCATGGCGTCAGCCGGCAAACCATCCCGTTGGATGTGCGGCGCGAATACGAAAAGGTCTATCCGTTCGGATGGCTTGGCATCCTGAGCGAAACACCCCCCGTCAACGACGAATTGATCTATGCGAACTCACCCCGCGGGTTCGCGCTCTGCTCGATGCGGAACGAAAACCTCAGCCGGTACTACATCCAATGCGGCCTCAGCGACCGGCCCGAAGATTGGACCGACGCCGCGTTCTGGCAGGAACTCAAGCGCCGCATTCCCGCCGATCAGGCCGAACGTCTGGTGACAGGCCCGTCCATCGAAAAATCAATCGCGCCACTGCGGTCCTTCGTGACCGAGCCGATGCAATGGGGCCGGCTTTTCCTGTGCGGGGATGCCGCCCATATCGTGCCGCCCACCGGCGCCAAGGGGCTGAACACGGCGGCGTCGGACGTGCATTACCTGTTCAGCGGGCTGCGCGCGTTCTACGAAACCGGCTCGGACGCCGGTTTGACCGCCTATTCCACCAAGGCCTTGGCCCGCGTCTGGAAAGCCGAACGCTTCAGTTGGTGGTTCTCGTCGTTGATGCATCGCTATCCCGATCAGTCCGAGTTCGATGTGAAGATGCAAACCGCCGAACTGGCCTTTCTTCGGGACAATCAGGCCGCCCAACGCGCCATGGCCGAAAACTACGTCGGGTTGCCGTACTAGCCTCGGCCAGCAGGACCGCCTCATAGGCCGCGAGCACCGGCGCCCATTCGAACTGTGCCGCATGGCGTGCGCGTGCCGCCGTGCGCGCGCGCGCCAGCCGCGCCGGATCGTGCAGGACGCGCTCCAGCGCCCGTTGGCAAGACGCGACATCGTGGAAGAACAGCTGATCTTGCCCGGCGGTCCAGCGGTTGAACCGGTTGTCATGGGCAATAACGGCACTGCCCGCCCCCAAGGCTTCGACCAGCGACGGATTGGTCCCGCCCACCTGATGCCCGTGCACATGCGCCCGGCAGTGCACGCGCAGCCACCCGACAACCTCGGGCGCATAGACCGGACCCAGGAATCGCACCGTCGGCCCGACCGCGGCGCGCACCGCGGCATGGTAGGCATTGTCGTCGTCCAATCGCCCCAGGACGACCAGCGGGACACCTGGCACAGCGGACGCGGCCCGGACCACCTCGAGGATCGAATTGTCGGGCTCGATGCGGGCAACCGACAAAAAGAACCCATCCGGCACGAGACCGAGACCGGGGTCCGTCAGCGCGTCCGTCGCTTGGATGCGTGGCGCGCCATAGGGGATCATCTCAACCCGTTTGGAGGTGCGCCCCTGTAGGTGCACCGCGATCTCGGGGTGATCCGCAATGGGCACATGCGCAGCGGCCAGGCCAATCGCTTCATTGACCCGAAACCAGGCCTGGACCGGCTTTGACCATTTCGGCCGCTGCCATTCCAATCCATCCATGTTCATGACGACACGCCGGCCCGCCACGCGTTGGATCAGGGAGAACACAGCGGTGTTGTAGCCCAAGACCAGATCCACACCCGGTTGGCGCCGCACATCCCGCACACAGGCCCAATCAAACGCGACCGTCCCCAACGCACCGCGCACGCCCGTCACCAGTGTGCGCCGAGCCACGCCGTGCCACATGTCCGCCCTCCAACGCCCGACCGGCCCGGTTTCGGCTTGACCATAGACCAACACCGCGTGCCCCCGTGCGACAAGATAAGGGGCCTGCTGCGCGACAAAGCTTTCGAACCCTCCGTGGGCGGCGGGCAGGCCGCGTGTGCCAAGGATATTGACCTGCATGACCGGCCCCGCCGTTATTCGTACTTGAGGACATCCGCATCCCGCGACCGGACCCGCGCCCCATCGGCGCGGGGGCGACCGGCGCGAACAGCGGCGTAAAGCCCTGACACCGCTTCGAAATAGGCGTCCCGAGAGTGGGCACGCCGCAGCAAACGGTGGCCCACATCACCCAGGGCCCGTACATGCATCGGCGGCGTCGCCGCCGCCCGTTCCAGCGCGGCGGCCAGGGCGGTCACGTTCCCCGGGACAAACAGCCACCCGGCCGGTCCGTCCTCGGTTTCGACCAACGCGCCAATCCCGCCGACATCTGCCCCGAGAACCGGACGGCGCAGGTGATAGGCCATAAGGATCTGCACAGGCGCGATCTCGGGCCAGACCGACGGCACCACCACCGCCCGCGCGCGCGCCATGCGCGCCAACAGCGCGGCCTCAGCTGGTTGGCCCAGAAAGGCAACCGGCGCGTCCAGTTGCCCGGACAGGCGGCGCAGATCGGTTTCCGCTGTGCCCGCGCCCGCGATATCGACCGGGACGCCGGACTGGGCAGAGGCCTTGATCAAGGTTGCAAGGCCCTGCCGCGCCTCGAGCGCCCCGACATAGAGGATCGGGCCGTCGTAGCCCCGGGCGATCCCATCCGGCAGATCCGGCGCCATGGGCGGAATGTGCACGATCCGGTCGGCCGGCCATCCCAAACCAATCAGCCTGTCCCGCAGGTCGCGACTGGGCGCAACGAAGCAATCCACGTGATCGAAAGTGCGCAGCGCGCGGTGCATGTGGGTGCGCGCAGCCACCAAAACGCTTTGCGACAGGGACCCGCCGATGCACCTGTTCCGGACAAGCGGCGCGTATCGCCCCGGGCGACAGGCCGCACATTGCCCCGTCGCGTTGAACATCGACCCCGCCGGGCAAACCAGCTTCAGGTCATGGAGCGTCATCACCACCGGCACACCGTGGCGCGACAGCAGCGGCAGGATCGACGGGGTGAGGTGGTCATGAAGGGCGTGCAGATGGGCGACGTCGAACCGTTTGACGTTCAACAGGCGCGCCAAAGCCCGGCGCGCATCCCGATTGTAAACCGCCCGGGCCGCCCTTCGCGCCCACGCCCCCGCGCCCAAGGTGCCTTCGCCTTCGGCGCGGGCAAAGAAAGCGGCATCTGGCGTGACGTGGTTGGCGTGATGGGCCATGGCAAACGCCGTGGTTTGCCAACCGTGCGCCTTGAACACATCAAGATGCGCCAGATGCGCCTGCCCCACCGCATCCCCGCCTGTGTGGTGGGCGTTCACCGACAAAAGCCTAGGCATTGTCGACCGTGCGCCCCTTGGCCGCGCCATCCATGTGTCTTCGCCCCTTGCACCCTGCCACGGGGCCGAACCCCGCTTAACTGTGGCTCAAGGGTGGGAAACAGAGATGAACAAAGGGTTAACGCGTGCGGAAAGCCCGTGGCTTTCTGCGCGTGTCAGAGAAGGCCCTGCAAATACTGGCCGTAGGCGTTCTTCTTCAGACGCTCGGCGGCCTCGGCCACGTCGTCGGCACTGATCCAGCCTTGCTCAAAGGCAATCTCCTCCAGGCACCCGGTTTGCAGGCCCTGACGCGCCGTCAGGGTCCGGACAAAATTCCCGGCATCCAGAAGGGACGCGTGGGTGCCCGTATCCAACCAGGCATACCCGCGGCCCATGCGCTGCACATCAAGGGCGCCATCCTGCAGGTACATCTCCAGAAGGCTGGTGATTTCAAGTTCCCCACGGGCCGACGGAGTGACCGCGCGCGCCCGTTCCGGCGCCGTTCCATCCAGGAAGTAAAGGCCGGTCACCGCGTAGTCCGAAGGCGGATCTTGCGGTTTCTCGATGATCTCGGTCACCTGCCCATCGGGGCCGAACCCGACAACGCCATACCGCTCGGGGTCGGCCACGTGATAGCCAAAGACCGTCCCGCCGTCCGGACGGGCATTGGCCGCGGCCAGCAATTCGGGCAGCCCGTGCCCGAAAAAGATGTTGTCGCCCAGAACCATGGCCGAGGGCGCCCCGTCCAGGAAATCCTCGGCCAGAAGATAGGCCTGCGCCAACCCATCCGGCGACGGCTGCGTGACATAGCTCAGCGACACACCCCATTGCGACCCGTCACCCAAGGCGCGTTGGAACTGGGCCTGGTCGACCGGGGTAATGATGACGCAAATCTCCCGGATGCCGGCCAGCATGAGGGTCGAGATCGGATAGTAGATCATCGGCTTGTCGTAGATCGGCAAAAGCTGCTTGGAGATACCGATCGTCACCGGATAGAGCCGCGTGCCCGATCCGCCTGCCAGAATGATGCCTTTGCGCTGCGTCACCTCAGCCCTGCCTTTCCAAATCGCCCGGGGTCAGGCGGTCTGCGCCGTGTTCTGCGCCACGATCGCGGCCACGGCATGACGCCAATCGGGCCGTTCAATGCCAAACGCGGCCTGCGTGGCCGTGCAGTCCAGCCGCGAATTCCTGGGCCGCGGGGCCGGCGCGCCATAGGCCTCGGTCGTGACATCCTCAACATGCACCGCTTTGCCCGCAATCTCAAAGATCGCGCGCGCAAACTCCGACCAGCTTGTGTCCGGCGTGCCCGCAAAATGGTAGATGCCCGATCTGGACGGGTCCGTTCCAAGGGTATCGACCATCGCCAAACAGGCTGCGGCAATCGCATCGGCCGGTGTCGGTCCCCCGACCTGATCGCCGACAACCGTCAGGTGGTCGCGCGTCTCGGCCAGGCGCAGCATGGTCTTGACGAAATTCGCCCCGTCCGCGCTGAACACCCAGGACGTGCGCAGGATGCCATAGACACCCCCGGCCGCCTGAACCCCCTGCTCACCCACCAGTTTCGAACGACCATACGCTCCCAAGGGCGCGACCGGATCGCCGGGCGCGAAGGGCGCATCGCCCCTGCCCGCGAACACATAGTCGGTCGAGATATGGACAAACGGAATGTCCAGCTCCGCGCAGGCCTTTGCCATCGCCGCCGGGGCCGCGCCATTGATGACAGTCGCCAGCGCCTCTTCGGTTTCGGCTCTGTCCACGGCGGTGTAGGCGGCGGCGTTGATGACGGCGGTCGGGCGATGCGCGGCAATCGCCGCGACACAGGCGGCGGGGTCGAACAAATCCGCGGCCTCGCGCCCAAGCGCCGTGGCGTGTGGGGCCTGGCGTTGCAGGGCCAGGGCAATCTGGCCGGTCTGTCCGAACACCAGCAAACTCATGCCGTGCCCAACCGTTCCCCGACTCCGGCGCGTTCCAGCAGCGGACGCCACCAGTCTTCGCGGTCCAGATACCAGTCAACCGTGCGGGCCAAACCCTCCTCCAGCGTGACCGAGGGCCGCCACCCCAGTTCCGTGCGCAAACGCGTCGGGTCAATCGCATACCGCCGGTCGTGGCCTGGGCGATCCGTCACGAACTGGATCAGGCGGTCGTGCGGCGCGCCGTCAGGGCGGCGGTCGTCCAGGATCGCGCAGATGGACCGCACGATGTCGAGGTTGGTCGCCTCGTTCTCGCCCCCGATATTGTAGCTGCGCCCCACGGCGCCCTTTTGCAGAACCAGCAGCAGGGCATCCGCGTGATCCTCGACAAACAGCCAGTCGCGCACATTCCCGCCATCGCCGTAGACCGGAAGCGGTCGACCGGCCAGCGCGTTCAGGATCATCACCGGGATCAGCTTTTCGGGGAAGTGGAACGGACCGTAGTTGTTCGAGCAGTTGGTCAGCAAGACGGGCAAGCCAAAGGTTTCGTGCCAGGCGCGGACCAGATGATCGCTCGCCGCTTTCGATGCCGAATAGGGCGAGCGCGGATCGTAGGCCGTGTCTTCGGTGAACTTCACCGCCGGGTCGTCCGGCAGCGAGCCGTAGACCTCATCGGTCGAGATGTGGTGGAACCGAAACCCCTCGGGCCGACCGGCGGCCTCCCAATAGCTGCGCGCGGCTTGCAGCAGGGTGTAGGTGCCGTCGATGTTGGTCTTGATGAAGGCGCCGGGCCCGTCGATCGAGCGGTCCACATGGCTCTCGGCGGCCAGGTGCATGATCGCATCGGGCGCATGGTCCGACAGGATGCGCGCCATGGCGTCCGCATCGCAGATGTCGGCGTGTTCAAAGTGGTAGGTGATGGCGCCGTCAACCTCGGCCAGCGACGCCAGGCACGCGGCATAGGTCAGCTTGTCGACATTCACGACGGTATGGCCGTCGGCAATGGCGCGGCGCACGACGGCACTGCCGATGAACCCCGCCCCGCCGGTCACCAACAGCTTCATGCCGCCCCCTCATAGACAAACGGGCTGGTCCAGTCGGCAAAGCGCACGGCATCGGTATCCTTGGCCGACAGGACCGGTGTGCCAATGTCCCCCCAGTCGATGCCACAGCTGTCCCACGCGACCGAGCAATCGTGGTCGGGTGCGTAATAGTTGGTGCATTTGTAGATGATTTCGCTGTCCGGTTCGCGGGTGACAAAGCCATGCAGAAACCCAACGGGGATCCAAAGCTGCTTGCCGTTTTCAAAGCTCAGATCCAGGCCGAACCACTGCCCGAAACTGGGCGAGCCCACGCGCGCATCGACGGCCACGTCGAAGATCCGGCCACGCCCGCAGCGCACCAGCTTGCCCTGCCCCATCGGCGGCGTCTGGCAATGCAGGCCGCGCAAGGTCCCGACTTTCTCGGAAATGGAGTGATTGTCCTGGACGAAATCTGCGTCGATCCCGGCACTCTCCAGCCGCTTGCGGTTCCACGTTTCCGAAAAGAAGCCGCGCGCATCGCCAAACCGATCCGGTGTCAGAACCAGAAGGTCGGGGATGGGCGTTGTCTCAAGTTTCATGCTGCCTCCCACGGGCCGGTCCCGACCGGCCGCGCACTTCACCACATTCCAAGCAATCGCAGGTCGAGGTCAATCGTCCTCGGCGCTGCCATAGCCCAGGTAGTAGCCGCTGTAGGCATAGTTTTCCTGCCGGTACTGCTGGTGGCTGAGCACGGTGTAGAAATCCGCCTCGGGGGCCATGGATTCCATCAAGGCCTGCGCTGCAACGCGGAGATCGCTTTGGTTCGTGCTGGCGTAGCGCGCCGGCATCACCACCGCATCGGCATAATGCGCGATATAGCGGGCATCCACGACGGGCAGCAGCGGCGAGGTGTCGAGGACAATCATGTCAAACGCGCGCTGCGCTTCGACCATGATCCCGTCGAATGTCGCCGACCCAAGCAATTGGTCCGTCGGCGTGTTCGACCGACCGGCCCCCATGATGAGCGACAATCCCGTTTCGACATCCTTGATATAGAAACTGGCCGCCATGTGATCCTTTTCGGGATCCATCAGGTAATCCAGAAGCCCATATTCCGGCGCGACCCCGATCTGGCGATGCACCGACGGTTTGCGCAGGTCGGCGTCAATCAGAAGCGTCTTCTTTCCCGACAGCGCGTATACCCGCGCCAACGCCAGGGCGAGGGTCGTCTTGCCTTCGGCCGGAACGGTCGAGGTGATCATGACCACGCGGCCTTCGCGTTGCCGCTGACCCGTCGCCGACAGCATCGGATCGGCATGGTTCGAGGCACTCAATCTACGTTTCCGGAAGCCGTGATCGATGCTGGCCCGCAACCGTCGCACGGATTCCGAATAGAGCGACAGGGGCTCGGTCACGACCTTGTCGGCAATCGAATGGCCTTGCTCAACCTTGTCCAGCGACAGGGGCACCGTCGTGGCAACCGGAGCCCCGAGGACATCGCGCAATTGGACCGCGCTGGTGATGCCGCCCACATAGTACTCGTTCAAGAATGCCAACGCGGTGCCGACGCCCAATCCCGCGACCAAGGCAAAGGCCACGATCAGGCGGGTGTTCGGCGCGCTCGGGTTGTTCGGGGCCAGGGCCTCGGACACGATGCGGCTGTCGGCCACCTGCAAGGCGGCCTGCGCCTCGAGATCACGGACCCGCAGCAAAAGCGTCTGATACTGGTTGCGCGCGATCTGGGCTTCCTGCTGCAGCTCAAAGATCTGGGCGAGGCTTTCCGAGGACAGGTCAGACGTCAGAAGTTCCTGACGCACCTGTGTCCGGAAATCGTTTTCCTGGGTGCCGAGCGTGGCCAGCTCGCCGCGCAGATCGCCGATCTGCGCTTCCGCCCGATCTGCGATGTCGCTGTCGAGCGACGCCAGAACGGCCCGCAATTCCACTTCGGCATCGCTGCCCCGCGCCAACTGGCCCAACTGCTGCTGAACTGCGGCGCGCTCATTCGCCAGCTCGGTCAGGGCCGCGTCCCCCAGACTATCGGCCAGATCGGCGAAGTTGCCCGCTTCAAGGTCGCCGCGCGCGCCTTCCACCAGAACCTCGGTGGCCAATTGTTGATCGCGCAGCGCATCCAGGTCGCCGCGCAATTCGGCCAGTCGGGGATTGCTGAGGTCGTCGCCAAGCGCGGCCAGAATGACGTCAATGAAGTCATCCAACGCCGAATCAGAGCGCGCGACAGCCGCAAAACTCTCGTCGATCTGAGATTGCAGCACGTCCCGCGCGGCCAGGGCGCCCGCAATTTTCGCTTCGACCTGGTTCAGGATGTAGGTTTCGGCGGTGATATTGGCCAAACGGGCCGCGCGATCCGGGTCGTCCGAGGTGAACTGGATCGAAATCAGATAGGTCAAACCGCGCCGGCGCACCGATACGGCATCCTGAAACCGTGAAATCACGCCTTTCAACAGCGCGTCGCCGGTCGGAAGGGCCCCATCGTCCAACCCGACAGCCATCAAAAGACGCTGACGCATGCCGAGCGACGGTCCAAACTCGGGGTCGCTGATGAGGTTGGCCGCTTCAATGACGGCCAGCGCCATGGACGACGATCTCAGAATCTCGACCTCGCTTTCGATGCGGGCATTGTCCGAGGCGGCGCTGGTATTTGTTCCCGTTTCGCCTTCCAGCAGGTTGGTTTGGCGCGGATCGACCAGAACCAATGTCTGCGCGGTGTAGGTCGGCGTGACCGCCACCAGATAGGCCAGGGCCAGCGCCAGAATGATGCCCGTGGCCAGAAGGATCAGGCGCAACTGCCGGCGCAGAAGCTCGATGATCGACTTCAGGTCAATCACGTCACCGTCTTCGGTGGCATCATGGTTCAGGGCTTGGTTCATGGATTCTCAGGTCGCTCTGGGCACAGCAGGGTCCTAACAGATCACCCCCACTGCGACTAGGTATGGTTTTGCAGTGCAGCAACGGTCGCTTCAAATGGCGCAAAAAAAAGGGAATTATATCGCAAAGTAACACTGCTCTGGATTATTCCTGTTCCAGCTTTGGCCTCCCGGCTTTGAGCGGATTAAAGAACGCGCCGCCCAAGTCTTCCATATCCGCACCCGGCATGTCGTATTCAGTTTCCATCTCGGCCTTGGTTGGCTGGAAGTGAGAATCGGCCAGCTTTTCTTTAAGCGTTTTGGGTTTGTTGGTCATGTTTGGCGCTCGCGTTTAGTTGTTTGATTTTCGGCGGTTACAGTACTTGCAAAGCATTTGGCAGTTATCCGCCACGGTCTTTCCACCTTGTGACCAAGGCTTGATATGGTCACCTTCCATCTGACTTATGTCAAATTGCTCGTTACAGATCGGGCAAACACCGTCTTGACGCTCAAACGCCTCAAGCTTCATCGCGCCTGTGAACGCCCTAATGCTCAGGTGCCGCTCATCGCCGTCCAGCACGTAAGGATAGACGCCCGCTTTCCGTGTCACGTCATCATCCATGAGCAGACGCTTGATCTCTGCCTCAAGCGTGTCAGGGTCCAGATCGGTCTCTTTGAATTGGTTGTAGAGCGGCCCCCATGCAACGCCTTTCATCTCTTTGCGATACTTGGGAAACGTCGCGTGCACCCAATCGATGACAGAGCGGAAGTGGTTCCATAGCGTAACGGCGCTGTTGTCGCGCTGATGCGCCGACATGTAGCTTTCAACATCACCGTCATTGATCCACCTGATCGCAGTTTCAAGGTAGTCCTGACGGATGGAATGGCCTTTCAGGTACTTGCTGCCGATGCTGTAAGCTGGGCAGTTTGGTCGGCTGAAATACCTCTTTGCATCCGACACCCAAAGCCCGTGATAGACGGCGTTTCGCAATTCCTGGTCGGTCAGAATCTCGCCCGCAATGTTGATCACCTCGAACCACTCCAGTCTCTCGCTGTCCGTCCCGGAGCAGGTGTAGATCATGAGATCATAGTTCAGGATTTGCTCTTGATGGTCAGCTTGCAGGTTGTGGAAAGCCAGCCCGTCAATGGAAAAAGCACCCTTCACGTATTGGCAAACCGAGATGGTGCGCTGCTGGCCGTCAATGATCTCGAACCTGTCATTGCCAATATCGGCCCAATACATGGTGTTGAGGGGAAGCCCGTTGCGGATCGTGTTGATCACGGCGTCACGCTGCTTGTCGCCATAGACAAATTCGCGTTGATAGGCAGGCCGTATATCAAGCTTGCCGCCATATCCCCGGACACCGCCGTCCCCGCCGTCGCAGTAGCCTTCAACCAGTTCCCGGACGGTCACTGTACGCAAGTCAATTTTCATGACTGGAACTTACGGGATTTTATAAAAATTCGTCTATAAATACAATGAACTACGTCGTTTCCACTTTCATCCTCCAGATAGTTTCCCCGGGAAGGCTTCCCTTTGAGCATAGGGTATCCATTCGCCTTTTGGCCTGACAATCCGGTTTTCCTTCCCCCATCCAGCCTCTTTTCAACGTAGTCGTCATAGAACTTATGGCTTTTGAAGCCATGGTCCCACAAAGACGAAAACCCCAATATCTCGAACTGATCGGGATTGTACTTGTCCAGAAAGGTGATCGGCACACCCATCGCTCCGGCCCAATCCATCGGAATATCATTGGTCTTGCTGACCTCGATAGCGTCGTAATTGTCGTAAGTCGGGTAATCCTCAGGCGCATACCTGCGGTACAGGATCAGTTCCTCGTGCCGCTTGTCATGGTCGAGGTTCGTGAACCAGCGAACGCCTTTGACCTTGATAAACCTGTTTCCACCTTCATCAATCCATGCCGTCGCAGCATCAAGTGGATAGTGATCCGGAACTCCAAACGTCCGATCCCCGCTCTTGATGCTGGGGCCGAACCAGACCTTGTTATCCTTGATCAGTGGGAAAAAGTCCTTGTAGGTGACAGCGTTCATGTTTCCGATAATCAGAAATTTTTTGTCGTATTTCATCAACTGCGCGACGTATTCGCGGAACAATGAAAAGGGCGGGTTCGTCACCACGATGTCCGCTTGCTTGAGAATGTCGATGCATTCCTGAGTGCGAAAATCGCCGTCACCATCCAGATGGGTAATGCCGATATCCTCGGCCCTTGGTACAACATCCCCGTCCCGGAAACCGTCATATTCCAGTTTGATCGCCCGCTCGCAGTCATGCCGCGAAAAAAGGTCCGGATTCTGGTTCTTGTAGCAGGTGGTGATCAGTTTCCTGAGACCCAGAAACTCGAAGTTGTGACTGAAATAGTGAAAGAAGTTGCTGACGCGCGGATCGTCGCAGTTGCAATAGACAACCTTGCCTTTGAAATGCTTCTTATAGTGACGCAGTTCGTTTTCTATGTCTGACAGTTGCGTGTAGAACTCATCGTTCTTGGCCTTTCTGGCCGAGATAAGGTTTTGTGCCATGATCACGCACCATTGCGCGTGATTGGCTTTGCTCCGCTGCTCAACCCGTTATCGGCAATCAGGTCCACGTAGCGCAGCCGCTTTCCGTCCATCCCCGAGACCAAGCTGCCCATCTGGTCGATGGTATCTTTTGGGCGGTTGTTGTGGCGCCCCGAGAACTCGTCCACGTAGCGTTGCAGGTGTTTGGGCGACATTTTGTGATACACGCCATCAACGCCGCGCTTCATGGGTGCCCAGAAGCTTTCCAGCCCGTTTGTATGAGCCATATCGCGGACGTACTCGCCCGCTGAATGGTTTACCGCCTCATGGGGCCTGTCGATGCCCTTATACGCCTTGGCCTCATCCGTGTAGACTTGTGCGCCATCGGCGGTGTGATCGGTCACGAAACCCTGCAACGTCTCCGCGTCGGTCCTCTCAACCACCTTGGCATGAACCTTTCCCGTCGCACGGTCGCGGACACCAGAAACGGCGCTCTTGCCCACCGCCCCGCGCCCGGCTCTCAACTTCTTCTTCGCGTGCTTGTTCTTCTCCTTGCCACCCATATAGGTCTCATCGGCCTCAACCGGGCCGTCAAAGATCGGCGTCTTGGTCGCATAGGCTTCCCGAAGGCGATGCAGCATGAACCAAGCAGCCTTCTGGCCGATCCCAAGTTCCCGGTGCAACTTCATCGAAGACACACCCTTGAGGCTGGTTGTAAACAGGTAAATTCCAACGGCCCAAACCCGGTAAGACAGTTTGGAACTCTGCATGACACTGCCAATCCGAACTGTGAACATCGGCTTGTTGGGGCAATCCCGGCAACGGTGGGTCATGCTCTTGTGGTTAACGCCAACCCGAACATTGTCCGATCCGCAATGCGGGCAATAAGGACCATCCGGCCAACGTTGTTCCTCGATCCACTCTCGCGCTTTGGTCTCATCGCTGAACATGTCCGCGATTTGCAGAAGCGTCAAACCTTTGCGCTGATGCTTGCCGGGTGCTTTCTGTGTCATAGCTCACCTCTTGAAGTGACTATATGTTATATCACAGAGTCACTAGGGGCAAGGAAAATGTTACTTTGCGATATAATTCCCCAAAAAAAGCACGTGGAGGCCCCTGAACGCCGCATCGCGATGCAAGTTGGACGAGCCGCCGGCTGTGGCGCGGTCAGCCGCCCGGCATTCGAGCCGCGGTCACCTCAACCTCAACTTTGAACTCGGGGCGTGTGAACCCCGAGACAATCACCAAGGTTGAGGCCGGCAATCGACCCATCCCGGCGCACCAGGCGTCCCGGGCCGCCATGTAGTCGGCCATATGGGCACGGTCCGTCACGAACGCATTGATCCGCACCGTGTCATCCCGCGTGAATCCGGCCTCGGCCAGGATCGCCCCGCAGGCTGCGAAACACAGATCGGCCTGCGCGCGCACGTCCGACGGGATGACGTCATCCGGCGTGATCCCCAACTGGCCGGAGGTGAACACCCACTCGGCCTCGGACGGAACAAAGGTGCCGTGGGCATAGGCCGCAAAGGGCGGACGGATCGACGACGGCACAAGGGCCTTGAGGGGGGGGATGGATGTCATGCGCGCAGGCTGCCGCGATGGCCGCCGGTTTGTCGAGGGGGAGGCGCTCTGAAACCTCTGGACGCTGCGTAATAAATGGGCAAACCTGATTTCCAAGCTGGAAAAATAGGCGGCCACCAGTGGGGCACCCGATCAATCCTTAGCCATCCTCTGGCCCCGCCCCGTCGCCCCCATAGGCTTCGGCCAGTCATAAAACCGACTCAAGGGAGTTTAGGGATGTTGCGTATTTCACTTCTTGCTCTGGCCGCAGGTCTGGCCGGCACCGCTGCTTCGGCCGATGGTCATCTGACACCGGTCACGTTTGGCACCAACTGGCTGGCCCAGGCCGAGCATGGCGGCTTCTATCAATCCGTGGCCGACGGCACCTATGCCGAATGCGGCCTGGACGTCGAGATCATCTCGGGCGGTCCGCAGGTGAACAACCGTGCGCTGCTGCTGGCCGACCGTATCCAGTTCCACATGGGTGGCGACCTGCTGCAGGCCTTCAACGCCGCCGTAGAAGACATTCCGGTCGTGGCCGTGGCGGCCGTGTTCCAGAAGCACCCGCAAGTGATCCTGTCGCACCCGGGCGTGGCCGATTCCTGGGAAGAACTGAAGGATCTGACGCTTCTGATCGGCGACAATGGGTTCACCAGCTATTACCAGTGGATGATCGCGGCCCACGGCTTCACGGTCGAGCAGCGCCAGCCCTACACCTTCAACCCGGCCCCCTTCCTGGCCGACGACCAGCTTGGCATGCAGGGCTATCTGTCGTCCGAACCCTATCTCGTGGAGACGACCGGCGGCATCACCCCGAACGTCTTCCTGATCGCAGATGCAGGCTATTCCAGCTACGCGACCACGATTGAGACGATGCAATCCACCATCGACGAAAGCCCCGAGATGGTCGAATGCTTCGTGAACGGTTCGATCCTGGGGTGGTACAACTACCTGTATGGCGAAAATGACGCCGCCAACGCCATGATCCTGGAAGCCAACCCGGACATGACGCAGGACAAGATCGACTTCGCCATCAACATGATGATCGAACGTGGCATCGTGGACAGCGGCGACACCCTGGAAATGGGCATCGGCGCCATGACCAATGAAGTCGTTGGCGGCTTCTACCAGGATATGGTGGATGCGGGTGTCGTGGAGGACGGCCTCGACTGGGAGGCAACCTTCACCACCGCTTTCGTGAACCAGGGTCTGGGCCTCGAGCTGCGCCCCGAGTGACCTGAACCAAAACCGGGGCGGCGCGCAGGTGCCGCCCCTTCTCTTTCTTCTGAACGGCCCCCGCACACATGGTTGTCAAACCCGCCACAACGCTGCCCATCGGACAACGTCCGCCCCTGCTGCGTCTTTCACATGTCGACAAGGTTTTTGGCGGTGAGGTCGTCGCGCTGAAGGACATGTCCCTTCAGGTCAACCAGGGCGATTTCATTTCGCTTTTGGGGCCCTCAGGCTGCGGTAAATCCACGGCCCTGCGGATCATCGCAGACCTTTTGCATCCGACCCGTGGGCGCGTGGAATGGGAAGGCGCCCATGGCCGCGGTGACCTGGGTGTGGTGTTCCAGGAACCGACCCTGATGCCCTGGGCAACAGTGGCCCAGAACGTGTGGTTGCCCTTCCGGCTGGACGGGAAAACCTACAATCAAGTCAAAGACGATGTGCTGGAAGTGCTGCGCATGGTCGGACTGGAGAAATTTGCAAACGCCTACCCGCGCGAATTGTCGGGGGGCATGAAAATGCGCGTGTCGATCGCGCGGGCCATCGTGACGAACCCGCGCCTGATCCTGATGGATGAGCCCTTTGCCGCCCTTGATGAGATCACGCGCCACAAGCTGAACAATGACCTGCTGGAACTGAAATCAAAGATCGGCTGCACTGTGATCTTCGTGACGCACTCGGTCTTCGAGTCGGTGTTCCTGTCGGATCGTATTGTCGTCATGGCCGCGCGGCCCGGGCGCGTGCTGACCGAACTTGAAGTCGACGCGCCGTATCCGCGCGGCGAGGATTTTCGAACCTCCGCCGATTACGCCGCCCATGCCCGGCGCGCGTCCGAAGCCCTGCGCGAAGCGATGGGAGAGCCTGCATGAGCCTCGCCGAACAGAACAGCCTGCCGACAGATGCGCGCGACGAGGACGAGATCAAGCGCGCCCGCGCCGACCAAATCGAGAAGATCGCCAAGTGGGTTTTGCCCGTGTTCATCATGGTGCTGGCCATCAGCGGATGGGCCTGGATTGTCGCGGCAAACGACATTCCGCATTTCATCTTGCCCGGGCCCGACCGGGTCTGGGACAGCCTCGTCAATGACTGGGGCATGTTGATCGACGCCGCCTATCTGACCGGTTGGATCACGTTGGCCGCCTTGATCTTGGCGGTGGTCGGCGGGGCCGGGTTGGCCATCTTGTTCAACCAATCGAAAATGCTCGAGCTGTCCTTCTATCCCTATGCCGTCATCCTGCAGGTGACGCCCGTCGTCTCGATCGCCCCGCTGATCTTCATCTACGTCGACAGCAAGATCGCAGGCATGCTGCTGTGCGCCTGGATCGTCGCGTTCTTCCCGGTGCTCAGTTCGACGACGCTTGGCCTGAACTCGGTCGATCACAACTTGCGCGACCTGTTCCGCATCTACGGCGCAACCCGCTGGCGGCGGCTGCGCTTCCTGCAATTGCCATCGGCCCTGCCCTATTTCCTGGGCGGTCTGAAGATTGCGGGGGGCCTGTCCCTGATCGGGGCCGTCGTTGCCGAATTGGTGGCAGGAACCGGCGGGATCGGATCCGGTCTGGCCTTCCGCATTCAGGAGGCGGGCTATCGCCTGAACATCGCCCGCATGTTCGCGGCGCTGGCAATGGTGGCCGCCATGGGGGTCTTTATCTTTGCCGCGCTCAGCTTCCTGTCGCATCTCCTGCTGCGCAATTGGCATGAAAGCGCCGTCAAGCGGGAGGGATGATGGACTTCACCACCCTGCCGCAAGGCCCGATCACGCTGGCCAATGTCACGGTGCCGGCCTGTTTGATCGAGCAACCGGGCGACTTGATCCGCACGGACATCTCGATCGCCGACGGCAAGATCGCAGCGCCACAATCCATGGCCGTCGACATGGGCAGCGCGATGGTGTTTCCCGCCTTTGTCGATATGCACACCCACCTCGACAAAGGGCACATCTGGGGCCGCGCACCGAACCCGGATGGCAGTTTCATGGGGGCGCTGACAACGGTTGGCGCGGACCGTGTTGCCAATTGGTCCGCAGAAGACGTGCGCCGCCGCATGACGTTCTCCCTGCGCTGCGCCTACGCGCATGGAACGCGGGCCATACGCACGCATCTCGACAGCATCCCGCCACAGGATGGGATCAGCTTCCCGGTGTTTCGGGACCTGCAAAACGAATGGGCCGGGCGGATCGACCTGCAAGCAGTCTGTCTCGTCGGGTGTGACCACTGGACCGACGAAAGCGGTCCGTTTGGCCAGACGGCGGATCTGGTCGCCGAAACGCAAGGCGGCGTCCTTGGGATGGTGACCTACCCGGTGCCGGACCTCGAGGATCGGATCCGCGGGTTCTTTGCGCAAGCCGCCGACCGGGGCCTCGACACGGACTTCCACGTGGACGAGACGATGGATGCCAGCGTCGAAACCCTGCGCGATATCGCGACGCTCAAGATGGACATGGGGTTCTCGGGGCGGGTTGTCGTCGGGCATTGCTGCTCGCTCAGCGTGCAGGACGAAGCCCGCGCGCTGGACACACTCGATCTGATCGCCAAGGCGGGCATTGACGTGGTGAGCTTGCCGATGTGCAACCTCTACCTGCAAGATCGGGCCGCCCCTGGCACGGCCCGCACGCCGCGCGGACGCGGCATTACGCTGGTCCATGAAATGCGCGACCGTGGCATTCGGGTGAGTTTCGCGTCCGACAACACCCGCGATCCGTTCTATGCCTATGGCGATATGGACATGCTCGAGGTGATGCGCGAGGCGACCCGGATCGGCCACCTCGACCATGCGCGCGACGATTGGAGCACCAGCTTCCTGACCGATCCCGCCGAGACCTGTGGCTTCGCCCCACCGTCGCTGACCGAAGGGGCCCCGGCAGACCTGGTGATCTGCAAGGCGCGGTCCTGGACCGAACTGTTCGCCCGCCCCCAAGCTGACCGCGTGGTTTTGCGCGACGGGGTCCAGATCGACCGGACCCTGCCCGACTACGCCGAACTCGATGACCTGATGACGACCGAATGAGGATCTGATGCAACCCAATGTCGCCGCCGCCAAGGCCGCCCTCGCCCATATTGAACAGGATGAAAACCCGGCCACGATCCGGTCGAAAAGCCGCGATTTCTTCTGGTATTCCCCCGTCCTGAAAGAGGCGATGGATCACCTGGAGGCCGATTTCGTGGTGAACCCGAAATCCGAGGCCGAGGTGATCGAGGTGCTGCGCGTCTGCTACGCCCACGATGTCCCGGTGACCACGCGCGGCGCCGGAACCGGCAACTATGGCCAAGCCATGCCGATGCGCGGCGGCTGCGTCATGCATATGAAGAACATGGCCGCGGTGAAAGAGATCGCGCCGGGCCGCGTTGTGGCCGAACCCGGGGTCATCATCAAGGAGCTGGACGCGCAAACCAAGGCCCATTCCGGCCAGGAATTGCGCATGATGCCGTCCACCTTTGTGACCGCAACCTTGGGCGGCTTCGTCGCGGGCGGCTCGGGCGGGATCGGCTCGTGCACTTGGGGGGCATTGCGGGACTTCGGAAACATCATCCGGTTGCGCGTCGTCACGATGGAAGAAGAACCGCGCGTGGTCGACCTGACCGGAGATGAATTGCCCCGGGTCAGTCACGCCTTTGGCACCAACGGCATCATCACCGAGATCGAGATGCCACTCGCCCCCGCCTATGACTGGACCGAGCTTCTGGTGGGGTTCGATGATTTCCGCGAGGCTGCGGAATTCGCGGCCGATGTCGCCAACGAGGACGGCATTCTGATCAAGCTCGCCACTGTCATCGAAGCCCCTGTCGGCAAGGACCTACTTCGGCCGGATCGCCCCGCATATCGAAGAGGGCACGACCCTCGTCATCCTGCTGGTGGCCCCGCATTCCTTCGAAGGGCTGAAGACCTTCATGGGGGATCGCGGCGACATCCTTTACAACAGTGCCGACAATGACTGGCCCAAGACGCCAGGAGCGCTTGCGGAATACACCTGGAACCACACAACGCTGCGTGCGCTGAAGGTCGATCCGTCCATCACCTATCTGCAGGTTCGCTACGGCTATCCCAATCATATGGACCTCGTCGAGCAGGTCCGCGCCGAATTTGGCGCCGAGGTTCTGCAGCACCTGGAAGTGATGCGCGAGAACGGCAAGGTCATGTTTGCGGGCCTGCCCATCGTGGCCTTTTCGACGCCCGAGCGGCTGGATGAGATCGTGGCGAAGCATGAAGAGATGGGCTGCATGATCTTCAATCCGCATCGCTACACGTTGGAGGAGGGCGGGCGGCAATCCACGGATGCGCGGCAATTGAACTTCAAGAAAGAGGCCGATCCAAAGGGTTGCTGAACCCGGGCAAGATGATCGCCTGGGATGCGCCGGATTTCGACTATGCCACGATGTATGCCTATCCGCATATGAGCCCCAAGCCGGAAGCGGCAGAATGACGGGATCGTCGCCTGCGGCGCCGATCCGGCGGGGGGCTCTGCCCCCCGGCCTGCGGCCTCCCCCGGATATTTTTGAAACGGAGAAAGGGTAGGTCGATGGCGCGTGCCCTGGTGTTGTTTGCCCATCCCTGCCCCGAAAGCTTTTCGGCGGCCTTGCATCAGGAGGTGGTCACAAAGCTGTCCGGGGCGGGGTGGGACGTCGATGATTGCGACCTGAACGCCGAAGGCTTCTTTCCCGTCCTGACCGAGGCCGAGCGGCGCGGATATCATGACGAACGGACAACATTGGCCCCGTGGCCAGCTATGTCGATCGGGTGCGGGCGGCCGACGCGCTTGTGATGGTGTTTCCGGTGTGGAACTTCGGCTATCCGGCCATCTTGAAAGGGTTTCTCGACCGGGTGTTTCTGCCCGGCGTGTCCTTCAAGCTGGTGGATGGCAAAGTGAAACCGAACCTCACCAAGATCCGAAACTGGCCGCGGTCACGACCTATGGCGGCACGCGCATGCGCGCGATGCTGGTCGGTGATCCGCCCGGAAATGTGTCACGCGCGCGGTGTGGCATGTCTGTCGCCCGGAAAAGATGAAATACCTCGCCCTCTACGATATGAACCGGCCAGCGACGAAACACGTGCCGGGTTTCTCAGCCGGGTGGGACGCGAGATGGAGGCGTTTTGACGATGCGGGCTTTGGTGGTTTACGCGCACCCGCGGATGGGCAGCTTCACCGAAGCGGTGCGGGACGG